>JBGTOA010000059.1:0-201562 GCA_041742785.1 Pyrinomonadaceae bacterium
GATGTATCTCTCCCTTTCAAGATAGAATCGAAACTGCCGAGAAATCTTCCGAGCGCCAAGTCGATCCCTATTTGCTCTCCTTATCGTGATTTAATAGATGACGCTGCCGCCGCTCACGCCAAAGGGTCCGCCCGAAGCACACTTTCCAGAACCAGAGCATGTTGTGGTCCCACCGATTTCGACGCTCGCACACTCGTTCCAACCCACACAAACCCTCTCACACGTGGTGGGGCCTTTGCAGGTGTAGCAACTGGCCGCCGTTCCCCAACCGTCGCAACCGCCACTTCCACCACTCGTCGGCTTGGCCGTAAACATTGCGGTTGTAAGTTGGAGGGCATTCCCCGGAAAAGGAACCGGCCAAGTCCAGTTAAGTACGAACGTGTTTTGAGTGCTCTCTGCTGCATCGAGGGGGAACGACGTGCCTCGCACGGCCTCCGACATACATCTGAGGGCGACGCGCTCCTGACCACGTGGCAAAGTCGACTGGCTGCCTTCCAGCTTGCTAAAACTCCATCGCGTACCTGCTTTCGTATAGGTGTACTTGAGAGAAATCGTTCCCTTGCCTCGGATACTCTTCCAGCAGTTCTTTAGTTTTGGAACTACGTCTCCGTGGAAATGACGATTGATACGTTGTTGCGTGCTGACCTGTCTCTCGATCGTGAATGTTTGAGCAGTCGTAGTCGCTTGCCTGGATTGAGGGCTTAACGTTGGCGACTGACTGTAGGCGAAGATCAGCGTGATCAAGCTCAAAACAACTACGGCAACTAAATGTGTGCGTTTCATGGTTTGTTCTCCCTCAGAATCATTCGCCAGTAGCTTCGTAGCACTCTCAGCCTATTGAGTCGCAGCCGGCTCGACCGGCACCAGCAGGCAACTTGCTCCGCTGCATGAGCCTTGCCTGCAAAGGATCTGCTTCGGCGAAAAAAGCAGTTCGCATTTTTCGTTCGCCTTGCCGCTGCGACAGGAACACACGTAAGTTCCAGTCTTGATTCCGCGCGTTCTGACGACGTCGACTTCATCTCCCCGTCTAACAAAGGTGTAGCCGGGTTTCACTATTGCTCCGTTACCGCGGTTGATGGTGCCCGGCACTGACTTTGGTTCACTCCCTGTTCCCGCGGCGCACGTCTCAATGTTGGTCGTTCGGGAATTGGCGGACGCCAATGCAATAAACAGCAACAAAAACCCAGCCAGGACTAACGCTGTGTGTTTTTTCATTAACTCTCCTTCTTACTTCTCGCTCTATTCGATCCTGACGAGCTTGCAGAACTTCAATTCTGCGTCCGCTTCGCCATTGAAAACCCCTTTGACCGTTAAATACTGATTGCCTCTGACTTGAGAGAATTGCTCAGACTGATCCTTACTAAACCAACAAGCTACGTGTCGTGGCTGCTTTATGTCGGTCTCCTCCAACATGACTGAACCTTGATCTGCACCATTTCGAGGCATGATAGGGGCAGACGACGCGTAACCTCGGACAGTTATTTCGTGGCCATCGTATTTTCGGCGTACTTCGGCTCTGGATTCTTCGTATTCCCTGACCAACGTATTGACCGGCAACGCAGGCGAGGCACCGGCTGATTGATTTCGACAACCGGTTGAAAAGACGAAACTCACTAGCGCCAGCGTTGGAAGCAACCCTGCCAGTCGGAGTGACTGGGAGCGGATGTCGGCGATACCTCTCCTGAAATTGGTTAGAGTCCTGCTATCCATTGTCATCCTCGCCACCAGACACACGGGCATTTCTTCACCTTCGTTTTGGTGCTAGACTCAGGCGCAAATCGATAACCCAGTTGGCTAACTTGCCCAGGAGCTTACCTAAGAGGATTTGAAAAAGTCCTAAGGAATCGAAGAGAAAGTTCTAAGAAAGTTCTAAGTGCTTCAGATGTCTCTTGCAATTGGACATTGTTATCAGTTCGGCGAGTTCACCGTCGATTGCGACCAAAAGGTCTTACTACGAAACGGTAGTCCGTTATCTCTGGCGCCTAAAGTCTTCGATACGCTTCTTATCCTGGTTGATAACAATGGACGGCTTGTTGAGAAAGATGAGTTGATCAAACGACTCTGGCCCAATAGTTTTGTAGAAGAATCAAATCTCACCTTTAACATCCAGCAGGTAAGAAAGATCCTTGGAGACAATGCACGAGAGCCCCGCTTCATTGAAACGGTGGCCAAGCGCGGATATCGATTTATTGCAAAAGTCACCAAGACTCAATCTAATGGCGCAGCAACTGTCGAGTCCGAGCAGCTAAGAGCGGCTGAGTTTAGACCTGCACTGAAGAGACCTTATCTGCCCCTCGTATTGGCCAGCTTAATTCTGCTTGTGGCCGCAGTTGTTTTCGCGTCATGGTCTGTCAAAAAACCTTCGCCATTCGCTGGGTCATCTGCGCCTCTGCTCAATACCCCTTTCAAATCAGAGAAGTTTGCGAGTAGCGGTTTCGTTCGTGCTGTAATCACGCCTGACGGTAAGTATGTCGCTTACACGGTTGAGACTCAGAGCAAGCAGAGTATTTGGCTGCGGCAGCTTGAGACATCGGAAAGCATTCAAATTGTTCCTCCGACGGATGACCAATATTTAGGAATGGCAACTTCACGAAACGGCAATTCGCTCTACTTTGTTCGTCGTGCCTTAGCCGATCCACCGATCTCAGAGCTATATCGCGTCATGACCTTCGGCGGAATCCCCGTGAAAATTACTCAGCACACAGAAGGAACCGTAAGCCTTTCTCCTGACGACAAGGACATTTCATTCATACGTTGCAGATACCAGAACGAAGATTTCTGTTCGCTGATGCTTATCGATTCAAATGGCAAGAATGAACGAACACTTTTGACTCGACGACATCCGATTCGCCTCTCTGCCGTTCAGTATTCACCCGATGGTCGCTCGATCGCTTTTGCTTCTGGAGAATCATCTAACGGGGGCAGCAATTTTCGTGTAATGCTTCTTGACCTTTCGACCAGCGTGGAACGTCAGCTTTTCCCGAAAACATTCTTCGTTGTCACCAGTCTGAAGTGGTTACCAAACGGAAACGAGTTGCTTCTGGCAGCGAAAGAGACTCACGACGGAAGGTTGAGGATTTGGTACGTTTCCACCCTAACCGGAGAAGTTCGACCTTTAACAAAAGACGCGATTGATTACATAACTCTCAGCTTAGACAACGCCGCTGCTAAACTACTTGCCACTTACACGAGCAACAACTTTCATTTGTTCACAGGGAGAATTGAGGACCTAAGCAAGGCCAAGAGCCTGGCAGTGGGGCGGGTTGGTGTTGCCGTTGGGCCAGATGGCAAGATCGTCTACGAAGGAAATGACGGCGACCTCTGGATGATCAATAGTGATGGCGGTGAGCGCCGGCAATTAACAAACAGTCCTTTTAGTGACGTATTTCCACGACTGTCTCAAGACGGTAGGTACATCTTTTTTACTTCAACGGTCAGCGGTAGCTCTCAGGTATGGCGTATGAACGCCGACGGTAGCGATCAAGTTCAAATCACAAGGCGTGAGGGTGGACATCCAAAGTATATTACTGCCGACGGAAGGTTGGTCTATTTCGAATCCAGACTACATCAAACCTTGTGGCGCGTTTCCACAACAGGCAGCGATGAGACTGAAGTCTCCAAAGTAAAGATATCGTTCCCAGCATTTTCCAACGACGGAAAGTTAGTCGCCTACTTTTTCCGCGATGAAACCAATCGTCTCAAGATTGGTGTCATGGGGCTTGATACCGGTGCAGTGATAAAGACCTTTAACTTAACGAACAACTCATTTCAACAAGGGCGAATAGCCTGGTTATCCGACAACAAAAGTTTCTACTATGTCACCGTCAACGGCTCGGAAAGTCTACTGTGGCTTCAATCGCTCCACGGCGCCAGCGCTCCGCAACAGGTAGCAAATTTGGGAGACGACGAGATTGCAGATCTTGCGCTTTCGCCTGCAGACGGAAGTCTGGCTTTTATTCGAGGCAAATGGATTCACGAAGCGGTACTGATCGAGGGCCTGAAATAGGTTCAAGCTCCGGAAGATGTTGGAATCGATTGAAGAATCGAATCGGAAGTTCGCAGCGCCAGGCCAACGATCATCACCTTCACTGGCAACGAGGTTCTTCTGGTCACGGGAATTCTCCCTGGGTATGGAATGAAAACTATTTAGATGGGATCAATCGGTTCGCGGGCATTAACGACTGCAATAGTGTTACCGAATTCCCTGCCCCCGTCTTACCCGTCGTTACCTGCGATGCTTCATCGTCAACGTCGCCTGGTCTCGATATACGTCCTGGCCTCAGCCAGTTCCGGCAAATCAGCGTCAGCCAGCTTCCACTGCTCGAGAATCCGTTGATAGAACTCGGCCGCGCCTCTTTCGTCTCGCATCGCCTTTGCCGCCCGAGCCGCACCCAACAATGACCGCGCACGATTCGGTTGTCGCAGCAATGAAGTTTTGAATTGCGCCGCGGCCTCTTCAGATTTTCCCGCGCGCAGCAGTATCTCGCCAAACAACTCATGCGCGGGTTTGATTGAGCCGGGCGGGCCTGACGGTGGGCCTGATTCCTCTTCGAAAGATACCGCCCGTTTCATCAATTCATGGGCCTGTTCATGATTGCCTTTCACGGAGGCGGCGAGCGCCAGAACTTTCAACTCACCGATACTCGGTCTATCGCTTTCGGCGCTGGGAATTCCCGAAACGTTACCCTTAACGCCAGCCGCCAGCCCTCTCACTAAGAGCGGTAGACGCTGTCCGCTATTCCACGTGCGTACAGTCACCTGGCCATCGCTCGCTGCCGGCGCTGCGCCGTGACTCCCGTGCGAACCTCCGTTGGACGTGGCGACTTGCGCTGCAACGCTCGTATCAGGAAACAGGGTAGCGGCCAGATCCCAACGTTCCGTTTCAATAACAAACGTCGCCGCCATGCTGGCATAGTTGCTCTCGTAGTAGCCCGGGCGAAGCTTATTGTCATATGTCGTTTCGGTCATCGTCTTCTTCATCAGCGCGACCAGCTCCTGGGCCTTTGTGAAGCGACCCTGTTGCAGGTAGACATAGGTCAGCCAATGAAGGCTGTGATAGTCGCGCACGCTCGGTGAGAGGTTCTTGCGCTTCATCCACGTCTCAGAAGCCTCCCATGCTGATTCGTTCGAAGCTGCTGCCTCGGGCCACATACCCAGCTGCAGAAAGATATGTGAAGGCATGTGGCGAGCGTGGGGCGCTTCTGGCGCGATGCCGGCATAGCGACGCGCCGCCGGCAGCGCGAGGATGGCGTGTTCAGGGTCGTCAAAGGCATGGATGATGTAGTGGGCGGCGCCCGGATGATTCGGGTTCTTTTGATAGACCTCCAGCGCGATCGCGCCGGCTTTGGCTCGCAGCCGGAAACTCTTCGCACCGCTTTCCCCCAGGCCCAACAACGATAAAGAGTAAAACGCAGCGGCATCGAGATCGTTCGGGTAGTCGCGGTAAATTTTCTCCATGGCCGTCGAGTAGGCCTGATCGCGTTCAGGCTTGAGGCCTTCTCCGTAGAGCAACTTCACAGCGCTGAGATAGGCGCCTTCGCGCGCGGTCACTTTGCTTGTGTCTTTGATCTTTGCGAGGACGGCGCGTGCTGCAGGCGAGTCCTGCTCGCTCCAAAGCGGGTGATTATGGGTCATGGCTTCGCCCCAATATCCCATCATAAAATCAGGCTGGATTCGGGTCGACTGCTGAAATTCGTCCAGGGCCTCCTCATACCAAAACGAGTGTAATGCTGCGAGGCCGCGCAGGAAGTGGGCATGGGCCTCGGGCAAACCGGAGGTTGAAAACTCGACTTTGCCGAGTTGGGAATCCTGGCCACAGACGACGGGCAGAAAGGCCATGGTAAAGACTAGAGCCCGGATTCGCTGCTGCCAGCTGGATCGACTAAGCATCTCGACACCCTCTTTTCAAAGTAGACAATTCAAGAATTTCCGTCCGACCTAAGTGATAACCACTGTGGGTCAAAGCGGATGAACCGAAAACGTGCGGATCCGTTGCGTGCACTCAACCTGATTGTTAAAAGCCTCTATTGAAACTGCACTGTCTTAAGAACTACTGTTTGGAATAGGGGCAGTCGCTGCCGCTCTCGGTCTGCGCCTAAGCCTTCTTACCAATCGCATAGAGATTTGAAGTGGTGCGAATGAATATCTGGCCTTCTGAGATGGCTGGCGAACTGAGGCAATAATCTCCCAACGGATTCTCGGCCAGGATTTCAAACTGTGGCCCCGCCTTCACCACCGTCGTTAGTCCGTCTTCATTTGTCACGTAAATCTTGCCATCCGCCAAAACCGGCGAGGAACTGTAGGTCCCAGGCTTCAAGCGTTGTTGGCCATAGATCTCTGCGCCGGTTTTTGCATCGAGGCACCACATGATCCCTTTATCGTTGACGATATAGAAATGCTTTCCATCAGTCACCGGGGTTGGCACGTCGGGACCGTTAGCGGTAGACCACAGCACGTGTGACTTTGTGATGTCGCCACGGCCGCCGGCGCGCAACGCGAGCAGCGGCTTGACGCGTGTCGGCACAAAGATCAAGTCGTTAAAGATCACCGGCGACGCAACGATGCGATACCAGGGATTGTTTTCGGGATTGAGACCGTTTGCGCGCCAGAGCTCTGTTCCGGTAGCGACGTCATGACCGGTGACGCAATCGCCGCCCGTGATTACGATTTCTGTGGTTCCACCGTACCGCAGGAGGCCAGGAGTGGAATAAGAGTCAGGCGACTCTTTCTCCGCATCTGTCGGTCGCTCGACCTTCCACACGGTCTTTCCGGTTTTACGGTCGAGCCGAAGCACGTACGATGGTTCGTCGGTCTTCATACCATGCAGCACCTGCACGTACAGCGAATCCTCGAACAAAAGCGGGGAGGATGCGTAACCCCAGTTCAAACCGAACTCGCCATAGTCCTTTTGAATGTCGCGGGACCAAAGCTCCTTGCCGCTAAAATCGAACCCTTTGAGGATGCCCGTCCCGGTCATGACGTAAACACCCTTGCCGTCGGTTACCGGGGAAGGCGACGACATATTTTGCTTGCGCATTTTGACGTTACCGGTACCGAGCAGCTTCTTCCAGACAACTGTTCCTTTGTTACGATCGATGGCCCACAGGTAGAGGTCATTGTTATCAGCAACGTTTAGGAAAATCCGATCCCGCCAGATGACCGGAGTCGAGCCGCTAAATCCGGGCATCGCCAGTTTCCATGAAACGTTCTGTTCGGCTGACCATGTCAGTGGCAGGTTTTTCTCGTTGCTGAGGCCGTTCAAGTTTGGGCCTCGCCACTGCGGCCAGTTTTCGGCGTTGGCGACAGAGACGAGCAATACGATTAAGAAAAGGACCGATGAGATGCGTTTATGCATATGTTTGCCTCCCCATAGAATTAAATCCAGTGGTCGAACCTCTACGCAGTGAACCCGTTTGCCCTCTGGAGATTTTACTCAGCTCTTAGTGCCGGTAAAAGCGGCGACCGCAGGGCCGCCCATGTCGCGACGATCGAGGCAGCGAGTCCTGATACCAATACCGCGAGGAGTAAAACTCCCAGCGAAATGTTTGGTAATCGACCGCCACGTTCCAGAAAAACAGGAGCAATTGCCAGCAGCGCGCTCGCCGTTCCGGTTACCAGTCCGCTCAGGAGCAGCAGCGCATTCTCTCCAAGTACCATCAAGGTCAGATGTGACGAGTTGTAACCGACCGCTCGCAACAGTGCCAACTCTCGCCGCCGTTCAAGAACATTACGCAATAAGACGGCTGCCAGTCCCAGGGTTCCCAGCAACAATCCCAGACCACCGAGCATTTGAAAAGTCGAGAGATAGGTATTCTCAACTCGATGGAAACTTGCCAGTCGCTCCCCGGTTGAGACTACATCAAAACCGAAATCCGAGAGCCGCTCTTCCAATACCGTTGCGAGCTCACCCGGTGCAGGCGTATCGATCAGGAAGAAGCGATAACCTTCCTGCTCCGGAAATAAAGTCAGAAAGCTCTCTTCAGACATGATGAGCTCGCTTTGTAAGATGCTGTCAGCGAGCGACCCGACTATACGCAACCGCACCGGGCCAGACTGCCGATCCAAAATAAAGTCCTGACCGAGCTTTAGATGCAAGACGTAGTTCATCGAGTTCGCGTCTACAATGACCGGAACAGCACCGTCGGAAAACTTTCGGTTCAACAAGCGCCACGGGTTGGATTTCTCCTCATTCGTCTGTGCCAAAGATCCGGCAAACGAAAAACGGTTGCCCTCAATGAACTCATTCCTCGGCGCAAGTATCCTGGGGTTGCGAGGTTGATAAAGGTTCAGGCAACTTGCGTCATCACCAGGCTTGAGTCGAAATCTCTCGATTGTCATCGCGGCCAGCGGAACACCCGGATCGGAAGTATAAAGATTTAGTGCTTCCCTGCCCTCCTTCGAATTCGGATCCAGGACCAGCGGCACCAGCGATTCTGCGACCAATGGATAGCCACCGCTTCCTGATTTGCGATCATGCAGAGTCCCCGTGCTATCACGCCGGAAGGCGTCAACGGAAACAATAATGAACGCTGCCGAAGCAATCAGGGCTACGCACAACACGCTTCTGCCAGGGCGGTGCGTGGCGTTTCGGACGCCCAGACGGAGCACTGAGGACCAACCATTTCCCTGAATTGTTTTTCTGCGATTATTGTTGAGCCAGGCTGCCTGATAGCAAAGGCCTGCTGCAAGTAAGAGCGTTCCGCCTCCAAAAAACCCTCCCACCTGTCCCACCAAATCCAACGCTGAAGCGAGCAACAGACCGAGGCCCAGGACTGAAAACAGCACAGCGAAATTCAATGACTTAAACAATCGGCGGCTCGGTTCTCTGAGTCTCCCGGTCTCTACTTCCGGCTTAAGACTTCCCATCAGCAGACTTCGTGTTGACGCGCGTCTGAGTCGTCTCAACGTCCAGACGATACAGATCACGGCGGCGATAATTCCGCCCACGGCTCCGATTAACAAAGTCGAGGGCACGACGTGCAGCTTGAGCATCGTAGTTCCAACGGCATCGACCCACCAGGTACGCAGACCACGCATCATCAACTGGCCATATGCCCATGCGCCAGCGAGCCCGGCGAGGGTGCCGATGAGTGAAAGCGCTACCCCTTCCAGAAGAAACAGGTTGCGAACTCGAGAGGCTGGAAAACCGATGGCCTGCAGAACTCCAATCTCGCGCAGACGCTGTTCGACACCCAGCTTGAAGAAGAGGGCTGTCAAGAGCAGCGCCGAAACGACGAGGAAAAAGCTGAAGTACAAAAAGTACTCACCAAAGTTTGTGGCCCCACGCGAAGCTTCAAGCCCCTGTGCGCGTACAGGCAAGATTGCGAAGCCGGCTTTTAACGGCTCGAGTGTCTCTTGCAGACCCAGCTCGAGGCGGGATTGCGCCTCCGCAAGCGACTGTCCGCCACTGGGTGCGATGCGCAGCGAAGTGAGCCTGCCGAAACGCGACTGCCAGAGCTCCTGTGCCACCCCGATTGAGATAAACCCCTTCGGAGTCGTTCGATACTTCTTCCAGTAGTCCTCGTCCTGCGGGCGAACACGTTTCAAGTCAATGGGAAACGGCGGATCCCAGTCGCTAAAACTTTCCGACTCGGTGATACCCGGATAGTCCGGCACCAAATCGCGGTCTGCCGCGCGTCCCGTCATTGGGAGAATGCAGGCCACACGAAACTCGACCGAACGGGTTGCAAGCTTTCCCTCATCCATCCAGACGTAGTAATCGAGCGTAACCTGGTCGCCGCGCTTGACCTGAAGATCAGCCCCGGCCCATTGGTTAAGCATGATTGCGGGTAATTCAGCCGTCGCCGCTACACTTCCCCTTCCCGCCGGCAGCGACGCTTCACAACCGGCAAGATGCCCGCGTTCATCGTGCTGCATCGTCTCCAGCAATTCGGGATCAACGCCTGTGACAATCGAGTATGGAATTTCGCGACCGTCATCTTTTCGTATGCTGTTGATGAGATAGGACAGATATGGCAAGGCGCCAGTCGTCTCGGCGGACCTGGCTGTCAGGCTTACCTTGTCGGCCAACTCGTCAGGGATGAACCCCGAAGAACTCTCAATTGACAACTGCTTCTGCTCGTTTAGAACTCGTAGCTTGATCCCGTAGTCTTCAAGCGATGCGCTGTCCTTAAGAATCTTACCCAGCACCTCGATCTGGCGAGCTGGCATTCCCGACTGTGTTACGCTGAGATCCTCACTCACCAGAATCAGGTTGGCCTTACCCTCCTGCTCCAGGTCCTTCTGGAGCAGTTTCAATGGGACGAAGACCGAACGCGCCCCTCCTTGCTGTGGTTGCAGCGAAAACTCGCCTAGCGAATCCGCCGAGAGTCTCTCGCGCATCGTCAGCCGAAACGTACGGCCCAGATCGTCCTTCTTGCTGTGCAACGATTCAACCGGAATAGAGGAAGGCTTTTGCACGCCTAACAGCAACGCGTCTCCAGTGCTGCTGCCCAACTCACGAGCCAGCTCCTCGCTGATCAATATCTCCTGATTGATTGGCGCTGGATTCTCGCGTCCATGAAATTTCCAGAATCTGTCATCGATCCCGTAGACTCGAATGCCGGAGGCGAGTCGCCTGCTTTCCTGGTGCGTGATCGTTCCCTCAAGTGCGATGAGCGGAGCGGTAGTATCAAAGCCGCCGGACTTGAACTGTTGGTGATTTTCAATCTCGGCCGCCAGTTGCTCGCGGAAGAATCCGGGCGCGCTGAGAACGTGAGTCGTATTTCCCAGGCGCCCCAGGAACAAATCCCGCAGGCTCCCTCGCACCGAATCACCAACCAGCAACGCCCCTGCGAGCACCGCCACTGCGATGGCCACGCCTGTGATCACAGCGAGATTAGTTCGCCAGTAATAGATCAAATTGCGCTGGAGAAGTTGCGCGGTTTGCATCAGACGCGTTGCAGGTGCTGGTCAATCAACTCGTAGCGGAGGGGAAAGCGGGCGGCCAGTTCCGCGTTGTGCGTAACCACAACGAGGATCGTTTCCTGTTGACGATGCAGCTCGAGAAGCAGCAAAGCGACGACATCGGCTGCCTTGTGATCGAGATTGCCGGTGGGTTCGTCGCAAAGGAGCAGCTGCGGTTTCTTGATCAAAGCGCGCGCTAGCGCTACTCGTTGCTTTTCGCCTCCCGAAAGTTCCGATGGTCGATGATCCAGGCGATCACTCAAGCCAACTTCGCTCAATAACGACCGGGCACGCTCGCTCTCGTGCCCGTTACGCTCTGAAACCAATGTGGGAGTCAAAACGTTTTCAAGCACCGAACACTGTGGCAACAGGCAGTGATCCTGAAAGATGAACCCAATCTCTTTGTTACGAAAAGCAGCCAGTTCTTTCTCTTTCAGTTGAAACGGATTCTGACCGTCAAGTGTAAGCGTCCCCGAGCTCGGAGGTTCAAGTGCGCCCATCATATAAAGCAACGTACTCTTGCCACTGCCGGATGGGCCCATGATCGCCAACGCGTCGCCACGCGCTAACGTCAGTGAAACATCAGTGACTATTTTGAGTGGCCCTTTGGGAGTGGGATACTCCTTCGAGACATTCTCAACTTTCAGCAAACTACCCTCCAACAGCAACGGCTTAGAAATGAAGACCGGTAATCCGCAGGCTTACCGCAAAGAATAAGGCTGAGCCGCGCTCGCTGCCTTACTTAAGGCCCCATAAACTTCCAGTGCACGCTCAGCCATGCACGAGACGCTATAGTGTTCACGTACTTTCTGAAACCCCTGCTCCCCAAGTCTCTTTGCCAGCTCTTCATCCTCATAGATCCGCATGATGCCATCGGCCAGCTTTTGCGGATCATCAGGCTCGACGAGCAAACCACCCCGGGTCTTTTCAACAATCTCAGTGAAGCCACCACGTCTCGGTTGCACGACCGGCACCCCGCAGGCCATCGCTTCCAATAAAAACATTCCTTTGGGCTCGTCATAGGTTGCCGGAACAGACAGCACGTCAAGGCCCTTGAGAAATTCGATCTTCTGTTTGCGATCAAGAATGCCGCGATATTCGAATTCCTCCCCCAACCCGGCAGCTGTCATCCCCTGCTCGATCTTCATCAAATAGCTTTGGTGTTCCGGAGCAAGGTAGCCCGCAACCTCGAGCCGGGCATTCGGCATGCGATTGTTAAGCCGCAACATTCGATAGGCCTCAGCGAGAACGTGCAATCCTTTCTCAGGAGCAACGCGCGCGAAAAAGCCTATTTTGAACGGTCCGGAACGAGCAGGCGCGCGTTCTTCATAACCGCGCATGTTGATTCCCAAAGGCACTACCTGAATTTTCTCCGGCGGAATGCCGAGATATCGAGGCATGAACTCCGCATAGTATTCACTCACGGAAATGAATGCATCGACGTGCTTGATGTTCGCTCGAATGAGATCCAGCGCCTGTGTTTTGTATGGCTCGTGTAACCCCTCAAGGAATAGATCCTCCCCTTGCAGCGTGCAAAAAATCGGGCGGCCCAACAACTGCTTGATCGGTTTCGCAAGCCCAATGAGCAGCGTGTAGGGGAGGCTGACCACGTCCGGTAGCGACTCATGACGCAGCCACTCAATGAATTTGAAGATTTCTTTTCGTTGAAAGCCGGTCTCACCCTTCAACATCGAGACTGTCATCTCACCAAGCATCTTCGGACTCGTGGAAATTGAACGTCGAGTCGCGAGCCGCAACATCGCATTCGAATCCCAAAGGCGATCGAGCCACCGAGGTGATCTGCGAAACAAGGGTACATACTGTTCAAGGTATACACTGATGCCGCCAAAGAAGACTCTGTCCTGGCTCACATTTGTCTCGTCAGTGAGTGTTGGCGTGTAAACGGGCAGGAGCGTTACTTCATGACCGCGAGCGAGCAACTCTGTAGCAAGTGCGTTGTCGCGCAAACAACTCCCGCAATACATGTTGCCTGCGCCGCCTGTTAAGTAAAGGATCCTCACGGGCACCCGTCAGAATGAAGCCGCGCGCTGGAAAGCGCGTCGAGCGTATAAATGTTCAAATAAGTTGCCTTCGTGAGGCTGGTCCCAGCTCATCTGGTTGGTCGGCAACGGACCGACATTCAGACGATCAACGTGCGGCGAGGAAACCAGTCGTTGAATTAGGTCGGGATCACGCGTGATGGCGGTGACAACTAAACTCGGTCCCAGTCGCTGTATCAAGTCGGCTTGTGGAACTTCCAGAACACTTGCGAACGGGAACAAGAACTCTCTGTTGGCCAGAGCGTGATCGGGCGCTTCGCATTGAATGATCGTTGGCAAGAGATAAGTTGAGCCGTTCCAGTTAGTGAGCCTTTCAGTTTTTCGGTGCGCGAGGGTCACATCACGAGCACCACCATCCGAAAGTCCTTGATCGATGATCTGAGAGATGCGTTTCGCGACACTTGCGTCGGCGAAGGGCGCCAGTTGCGCCGCGTCGTCGTCTGCAGCGCGTGGTTGGATCTGCGCCAACCGTTCGGCGAGCGCTTCGCTAATCTCATCAGCGCGCCCTGGTGTCCAAACTGAAGACGCGTTAACGCAAGAGCGCCCGCTGTTCTCGGCAACCGAGGCGGTAATGACGTCCAGGTATCGCTCCCATTCATCGAGACAGTCTGCACCGATTATGACCTTACTGTAGCCTGGGCCGTGAATCTCGACTCGCGAATCGTTCTCCCAGGCGCCGACAGACGAGACGTCACCAAACATCATCCCTCGGCCGCAGCTTCGCAGAATCTCGTTGGCACCGCCGTGATCTGTTGGATAGAAACTAAATACGGTCGGCGGCGCCCCAGCCTTAATCAGGGCCTGCACGATTCGGTAGGGCGTCCACGGCTCTGCACTTCCCGGTTTAAGCACAAGTGGAATTTTCAAAGCGAACGACGGTATCCACAGTGAGTGCACGCCCGGCGAGTTGTTCGGCAACACAACACCGAGCGAATCGGCGCAGGGAAAGAAACTGACTGCATGTCCTTTCACTTCGCCAAACCCCTGATCCAACACTCTCCAATCGATATTCCGGGTCAGCCCATTCAGCACGTGCTCCATCTCGGCAAGCATACTGCGAATTTTCGACATGTTCTTTCGCACCATTACGTTTGGCAGTCCCGTGCTGGCGGAGACCTGGCGCACGTAGTCTTCGGCACTTTGGTCGTCGTCACCGAGAGAGAGCGTGTCATTCATGAAGTGGCCGGCCGCGCGCTTACAGATTGCCACCAGATCAGCGGTCGAATACTGTGCGAATTGCTCGCGAGTTTTCGACTGCTCGCGCTGGTCCCGCCGAATCAGACCCGGATTGGCCTGACTTACTTCAACAAACAGCTCACCAGTTTGATGATGCGGAATACGAGCAACGTCGAGACTCGTGTAGGGCTCACCATGCCGTAGGATTGGGATCTTGATCATGTTGTTGTGCCAGCCGCGGAGTAACGCAGGTACGCTGATCTGAAATGCTGTTCCCTGTCTTGCTGTTTGCTATTCGCTCTCTCAATACACGCCTTCGACAACTGTGCCCTGCAATCCTGCGAAAGGGCGTACGTTGCGTACTCCGTCCCAGGGATATTGCTCGCAGGGAGGTTCTCGCTCTGCCGCATCGCGTTCCAGAAAGCGCGGCATGAAAAACTCTTTCGTCAAAGTTGTCAGCCGAACGCGCCCAGTCTCGCCATACTCAACCACTTGATCGGGATTGTCAGGATTTACTACCTCGATGGCAGCGCGCGGTTGCGGTGGATAGTAAATCACCGCGTAGTTGTCCTTCGGATCGCGTTGCTTGTGAACTGCCAGGCCCATTAGGGTATTCCCGTAGGTGGGCGCAAAATATGCGCCCTCCAGCAACTCTTCCACCGCAAAACGGTGAAATTGTGGCGTCATCTCCGTCCCCCCACAGAACACCCCCGTGATTCCCAGTTTCTTAAGCGACACTCGCTCGCAGAGTGCTTCCAGCAACTTTGGTGTCGTGAACAGGCACTTGATGTCGTCGTGAGCTTTCAAGAGGGTCAGTCCCTGATCAATCACATGCTGCTTGTATTGCTCTGCCATCTTCGTCTGGCCCATCTTGATCAACTTGATGACCCAACGCGGATCGAGGTCGACCATGAAACAGATACCACCCCGAAATTGTGCCAGGTGTTCTACGGCGAGGCGCAAACGTCGTGGGCCGGTTGGGCCAAGAGACAACCAGTCTGCGCCCCTGGGAAAATAATCATCCGGCAAGGTGGGGCTGAAGGCTTCGTAGTCCAACCGAAAATCCTCGATGTTTATCCGAGATTTCGGGACGCCCGTACTACCGCCTGTCTCAAACGTGTAAACGGGACGACCGGTGAAGCCCTTTGGCACCCAACGGCGGACCGGGCCACCACGCAACCACTCGTCCTGAAACGGCCCAAACCGCGAAAGATCATCGTAAGTGTTGATTTCCTTACGTGGATCCCACGATAGCGTCTTCGCAAACTCCAGCCAGAAAGGACAGCCAGTGGCCGGATCGAAGTGCCATTGAACGACCTCGCGGACCCAGGCGTCGAGTGCCTGTGAATTGGTTGTAGTTGTAATGGGAGTTTCCGTCGCGGACATTTCACCTTCGATGCTCTTCTGGATTTAATTGCTACGGCTTAAACGTAAAGATAGCAGAGGAAGTTTTGAAATGATAAATACGGAAGAAAGAACGAGTGACAAGGGACACGTAACTGTGACCCGTCAACTGTTACCTGTCACTTGTCACCCGTCACCTGCCACCCGTCACGTGTCCAGCCGGTCGATGCGTTTCTTTTCAATGGCTCGTTGAGCCATGTTGCCGCAAGCCGCAATCAGGGAATCCAAATGCGCAAACCGTGGGTCTTTGGTCAACCCTTGCCGATAGCGAAAATAGATCTGCTGAACAATCACTGCGATCTTTAGCAGGCCAAAAGCGTAATAGAAAACGAGGTGGGAGAGTTCGGCGCCGGTCTTCGCAGCATAATTCTCCACCAAATCCCGGCGGCTGAAACTTCCCTGTAGTTTCGTAAGTCCGAACCCGTGCCGCTGCCACTCCTCGGGATCTTCAGCATCCACCCAGTAACCAAGCGCAGCGCCTAAGTCCATCAACGGATCCCCTATCGTCGCCATCTCCCAATCCAGAATCGCGACCACCCGAGTCAGATCGTCTGGCGCAAACACGATGTTGTCATACTTATAATCATTGTGAATCAGAGAGCTGCGCACCGATTCAGCAGGCTGGTTTTCTTGTAACCATTTCGCTAACTGCTCCACTGCGGGAAAGTCGTCCGTACGAGCGTTGAAATACCTCTTCGTCCAACCCTCTACTTGTCGCCGCACGTAACCCTCAGGCTTACCGAGTTCCGCCAGCCCCGCTGCGCGATAATTGACCTGATGAATCTCTATAAGGTTCTCAATGAAGGCCTCGGAAAGACCTCGCATGATCGCAGGCGATAAGTCCAGACCAGCCGGTGGTGTGGAGCGGAGGATGATTCCTTTCACACGCTCCATCAAATAAAACGGAACGCCCAGGACGGACTCGTCGTCGCAGTAGAGCAATGGCCGAGGGACTTTCTGGTAGACCGGATGCAGGTGCAACAGGATCCTAAACTCACGGCCCATGTCGTGCGCGGTTTTGATCTTTGCGCCAACCGGAGGACGCCGCAGAACGAATTCCCTGTCCTCTAGTCGCAACAGATAGGTCAGATTGGAAAACCCTGAAGGAAACTGCTCGATAACGATTGGGGACTTGATCCCAGGAAGGTGTTGCTCGAGATAGGCAAGCAGACAACCGGTGTCGAGTTCTTCACCCGGGCGAACTCTCTGCGCAGTATCTATGAAAGCGGGTTGCACGTTAACTCTTGAACCGGCCGCAATTCAAAAAGGTTGGGTGCCAGGTTAAACCTTTACGCCATACTTCCTGAGTACACTTCGAGCCACCACGGTTTTGTGAACTTCATCCGGCCCGTCGTAGATTCGCGCTCCGCGTTCGTGCCGGTACCAATACGAGAGCAGCGTCGCATCAGTCAGACCGCGCGCTCCATGAACCTGAATCGCACGGTCGAGCACTTTGAGTAAGATGTCTGCAACAAAAAATTTGATTAGTGAAACATCTTCTCGAACGGCCGCGGCGCCTTGCTCGTCTATCTCTTTAGCTACTTGCAGCACCAGCAGCCTGGCTGCGTTGATCTCAGCGCGGCTCTCAGCAATCCAGGCCTGCACAGTTTGACGACTTCCCAAAAGGACGCCTGGAGCCAGTTCGCGATGGGCGGCGTATTCGCACATCAACTCGAACGCGCGTTCACAGATGCCCACCCACCGCATGCAGTGATGAATCCGACCCGGACCCAACCGCTCTTGCGCAATCGTGAACCCCTCTCCCTCGCGCCCAAGTAAGTTCGATTGCGGTACACGGCAGTTTTCGTATCTAACTTCTGCGTGACTCGCATAGTCGCTGCCTTCATCGCCCATCACGTTAAGGTTGCAAACGAGTTTAAATCCCGGAGTAGTGAGCGGAACGATGATCTGGCTGGCACGCTTGTAAGGACTTTCGGCATCGGGATCGGTGACCGCCATGACAATCGCAAAGTTCGCGCCTTCAGCCGACGACGTAAACCACTTGTGACCATTGATTACATACTCATTTCCATCTTTAACCGCATTAGTGCTTAGCCAGGCGGGATTTGAGCCTGCGTGTTCGGGTTCAGTCATGGAAAAACAGCTTCGAATCTCACCGGTGGTAAGTGGAACGAGATAAGCTGCCTTCTGTTCCGCCGTGGCGTGCGTCAGCAGTACCTCCATGTTGCCGATGTCGGGAGCCTGGCAGTTAAAGATATAGTGGCCAATGGGAGTCCGCCCGAGTTCCTCACTTAGGTAAGCGAACTCCGACAGTTGGAGACCCAGCCCACCATACTGCTCAGGAAGATGCGGCACCCACAGGCCCAGCTCCTTTACTCGTTGCCGCTTTGCATTGAGCGCGGGCAGCAGATCGCGAAATGGCCTGCGGAGAAAGTCATTCTCAAGCGGATAAACCTCTTCAGTGAGAAAATCTCGAACCTGAAAAAGTAGCTTAGCGATTCTTCCTTTTGGGGAACTTTTCATAGTTACTGGCGCTTGAGCCGAAATTCAAATCAATAACTGGGCTGATCTCGTCAGCTGAACATCCCAATCCACGAATAAACGCGAAAGAACACTTACCGCTATCTCGTGTGCTTTCGCGTTTGTTCGTGGAACCAAAAGTGGGACTTATTTAGTCGTCGGCTCTGCCATGTAGTCCGCAAGCAGCTTCTCGGCTCTTTCTCCAGGCGTGATAAGTGCGACCTTCTTTGACCAATCATAACCACTGAACACTCCGACTACCTCAGCATTCTGATTGTAGACAGGACTTCCTGAATATCCATCACGGGCTTCCAACTTCGCGGACAGGTAGTCCAAACCGCGGAGCGAGTATGGTCCGTGAAAGACTCCTCGACTTACAATACGCGAGCCGTGTGGACTGGCGATCAAGACAATTCGCTCGTCCTTGGTGAGACTGGTTTGAAAGGAGGGCGTTCGATAGTGTTTGAAGTCGCAAACCTCCAACAAGGCCAGGTCCGCTTCCTTATCGACCCTAATTACCGTGGCCCTGCAGCCATTGACGAAGACTCGGACGTCGAGTTCATCGTGTGGACTAAAACCCAGAACCCTCTTCTTTGAATCGCCCAGATCACCTGATACAACGTGGTAGGCGGTCATCACCAGGCCCTCACCAACCATGAAGCCACTGGCAAAACCGTTGGGCCCCTCCTGGTTCAGAAAGTCCAGAACGCGCTCAAGTCCGCTCTGATTCTTCTTGCGAAACTCCAGGGCCAGGGAGACATTGTAGCGCTCCTGCAGTTTGAGAGCCCGCGCAGACTTATCCTTTGCGCTCGCTTGCAGTTGGATATTAAAGAAGACTATCGCGAGAACCGCGAAGCAACAGGTGATCCTTCTCATTTGAGCCTCCTTCGGAAATGACGCCAGAAGTCTTCCAGCAGCAACTCATCCTACGAGGTAATTCGATGGGGGCAACGGTGTCAGATAAGGATCTGACTGTATTTGGGATATTCCTTGAACAAGGAAGTCGACCGAAGTTGGAATCGGGATCGACGATCATCCACTGGTTAGTTATCCGGCTTTGTGAACGGCGACGTTTCTATCACAAAAATTCGTTGCTTCCAATGAATTTTCGGAAATTTCAGAAGCGCGAGTCATGGCAACTCGGCCCTGCGCTGTCGCACTCCTCACCGGTTCTAAATTAGCCGGCTTCCCAACAGCGTTCCGCGTCATCTGCTCAAACACACAGAGGCCCCTATTGCTTGCGCGACAGGGGCCTCCCACAGCTGGTGGTCAAGATGGCCTTTCTAATCGTTAGCCGCCCGGTACTTCTGATAAAACGAGAACACAAACTTCTTTTGCGCAGGCGGTCCGCCGAAGAACCCGTGGTCGAACTCGTATTCCTTCATCTCGGTGAAAGCCCGATCCGCTGTCCAACCGTCGTGCGAAATCCTATAAGCCGCAGTCAGCGCGCCCGTCCGATGACGACCGCCTTTGCAGTGAACATAGACTGGCCAATTCGCAGGATCATTCACGAGCTTCAGGAAGTAATTGGTCTGTTCCTCGGTTGCTGCGCGGCTGGCCTTCATCGGAATGTTGAAATACTGCATTCCCGCTTTTGTCACCCAATCAACTGCCCCAGTTTTTTTGTCTTTCCGCAAGTCTATGACTGTCTTGATCCCTATTCTCTCTAACTGCTCAAACTCGATCTCGGTAGGTTGAGAACCGCGGTAGTAATTCTCATTTACCTTCCCAAAATTCTTAATGCTCGAACCCGAGGTTCCGGCGACCTTTACTGGCACGGGAGCGGCCGGAGCGTACACCGCCGAAAAACCGATCACCAGCAGCATGGCCATAAGTGACAGGTCGCGGAACTTCTGAGGTGTTATGCGAATCATGAGCTTGCCTCTGTTTAATCGTACTCTTACCTGCTAACGGACGCAGTCACAGTTCCAACCTGGTTCAGCTCTTTGATGCGGCTGCGCAGCACTTGGACGAACCCTTCCATCGTGTCGGTATCGTAACGCGCCGCACGAAAAGCGTCACGCAGCTGTTCGTCGCTTAGACGCGCCAGCAGCGAACCAATCCATCGCGCATTCTCAACCGTGACAGTGCTCATCGCTCGTGCCTTCTTCTCCTGGCTGTCGCGGTAGCTGGGCTTGAAGATTGAGGCGAACGCACCCATCTTCTTAGGCGTCGTGTCGTAGTCAAACTTCACCAGCCCATTCTCGACGCCGAGAATGAATTTGCTGGACCGAAAATCTTCCAGCGAGTTCTTGGAGCGTTTTCCACCGAGGCCGCCGACTTTGCCAAACGTGGCGCCCACATCGGTCGTGACGTAACGCACCTCAAGCCGGCCTGTCTTTTCATTTTTCATTGAGAGAACGCGATTGTTGCGAATGCTGGTGTCGTAGTTTCCCAGAAGCACCATCAGTACTTTCAAGCCATCGAGTTCCCGAGTTTTGAGGAACGGATTCGCTTCCCAATCCCAGACGTCACCTCGCACAATCTCCTTACGCTTTGGCTCGAAGCGAGCTCCGACCACAGTATTTTTGTTTACCACAAAGTTTTGCCCGCGCGACAGGCGAGGGAGGTTCCGGATCTCAGCGCGATCGAAGTAGTAAGCTTCGTCGGCGAAGTATCCCACCGACCATACGATTCTGCTGGCGACCGTTTCCGCCTGAGCTTCAACACCAAGCTTAACTACCCAGGTAATTCCCCGCGCATCAGTCACCCGGAATTTTGGCGATTCTCCGGTTTTCTCTTCGGCGACATACGTAAATGGGGAAACCGGCGCCAGAGCGGGTGAGCCCGGACCATTGGTCAGGTTTCGCGATTCAATCCGGCCGGGATCGAGCCAGATAACCGGAACGCCAGGGGCGGTTTTAGCGTTCTTACTCTGGGCCATGACTGTGGCGGAGACCACCAGAATCAGGCCGAAGGAAAGGGCAAGTGCCTTTTTCACACCGGTTGTTAACATGATTCTCAAGTTCCTCCTCAGGGGTTCAGACGGCCCGGATCAACGGTTCGGGGGTACGGGTCCGGCGTCGGATTAATAACGCGAAGAGTGGCAGCGAGATAATATCACTCCGAATTCACTTTATTCCAGACAGCGCATTGAAGGCTAAAAGCATCAAGGTTAAGGATTGGGTTTTTACAGCTCTTAACAATATTTGGTTTGCAACAATTGAAAAGAGGCCGATCAAGGGGTAGTTCGGTCAAACAGTTTTCAACGTCTTCAAGAAGAGGTTGAGACCGCCCGAATGTGGTGTTAACCTTGCCACTAGTCAACGACGTCCTCGGATTCCGAGGACTTGCTGGCCGCAAACTAATCAGGAGAACTCTTGTATGCATTTGCCGGTAAATCGAAGACTTTTTCGCAATGTAGCCGGTTCGCTTCTCGCGGTCCTGGCCCTGGCAATCCTGGGACAGGCGCAGCAATCTGTCACCTCTGAGACACCAGCAGACATTGAGATCAACATTAAGAATTTTGGGCGCATGGACGAGCGCTTTTATCGTGGTGCCCAACCCAAAGCTAAAGACTTTAAAGCCCTGGCCGCGCTCGGCATAAAGACGATCATAGATCTGCGCGCCGACCCAGAGGATTATGAGCGAGCCGCCGTCGAGGCCCAGGGAATGACTTACCTCAACATCCCGATGATCGGCAAAAAGTATCCTACTGAAGAGGCGACCCAGGCTTTTCTGAAAGCCGTTGGCAACCCTGAAACAGGTAAGTTCTATGTACACTGTGCTGGAGGTCGCCATCGCACGGGAGCAATGGGCGCGGTGTACCGCTATGAGTTCTATGACTGGAACTATGATCAGGCTTACAAAGAAATGAAGCAGTTCGACTTTTACACAGCCTGGGGCCACGGCGGGTTCAAGGACTTTGTAAAGGACTACTACACTCAGAAGCTGGCGGCCAAAGCGTCGCTGCAGAGTTCGGCAGCGGCGGAAACAGCAACTGCCAACGGAAAGAATTAGAAGAGACCAATCTGCAAGAACGACAAAGGCCACCCGGGCTAGGGTGGCCTTTTGCTTTTGTCTTCTGAAATTCCGCGATTCTTAGCGGTAAATGTATGTCGTGCTCTTCTTCTGATCCCATTCGACTCGGTCGATGTTCGCGGGGTCGGCCTTAAAAATCTCCTCGCTCAGTTCGTTGGTGCTGATGTTCGAATCCAGATTCACCAGGTAAACAACTTTGCCCAACGGCTTATCTTGATCCTCTTTGTCTAATTCACGCAACTCGATCTCGTAGTTGTGCTCAGCAAATACCCGCTTCACTGCTTCGTTCGTCAGCTCAACCTTGCGAGTGGCTACACAGATTTGCATCGCTCGGAAAACCTGAGCCTCTTCGAAATGTTCCATTACGAAAAGCATCAGCAACACAAAGAACGTCAGAATGGCTGCCATCTCGAGCCTGCCGACACCAGAAGCCAAGCCGACGCCCAAACAAATGAGCAGTACGGTCGTCTCTTTCGGATCACGTATGTTGGTCCGGAAACGGACGAGTGAGGCAGCAGCGAAAATACCAAAGGCCCTGGCGGCGCTATCTCCAACGATCATCATCATGGCTGCAGCAACTACCGCCAGAAGAATCTGAGTTTGCGCCACGAAAGGATTTCGCTTCTGCACGTTGACGCGGCGCCGGGCAAAGGCGAGTAACGCGGCCAACATTGCGGCCACCGAGAACCGCACGATGATTCGTAACGCGGATACTCTTTGTTCGGGCGCTGTGGCGTCGGGATCCTGACCGAAAAACTCCGAAAAGAATGAACGGTTGCTGTCAGAGGTCGACCCGGTCTGCGGGCTGGCGGTTGGTTGGGTCGGCGCCGGCTGGCTAGCGCCAGCCTCGGTGCCGCTCGTGTCGCGACGACCGCCAGTGCGGTCAAGAATCAGGTAGACGAGCAGACCGCTACCAAGTAAGACGGCAATAAAAACGACCACAAGCCTTATGGCGGGTCTGGTCATCTGTTCGACTCCTTAATCCAGGAATGGGTCTTGTTTGTTTCTGAGATCTCTAAGATCTCAGATTGGAGCTCTCCAGATCTTACCCTTGCAAATTTACCAACTGATTTATTCGCTCGCGCGTTGCCCTTGTCAGCAAACTAATCTCTGCCGGGCTGTAGTTAGCGGCACGAAAAGCATCGCTGAGTTGCTGGTCCGTAAGCTGCTGAAGCAAACTGCCTATCCACTTTGATTCTGCCACTGTGATGTTCTTGAAGAGTCCGGAGTTCTTACCACCATACGCAAAGCGCACTTTGCCGTTCTCGACCTGCTCAACAAACTTCGTTTTAGCAAAGCTCTCAGGCTCGTTTCGGTTGCGAGAGAAAACGCCACCAGTCTTTCCAAATGTTGTGCCCAAGTCGCTGATGATGTAGTGCAGCTCGGGTTGTCCGCCCTGGCCGTTCTTTACAAAGAGGATCTTATTATTGTCGTCCTTAAGGTCCCAGTTATTGAGCAACGACATCAACACCACCATGCCCTGAAATTCTTTCGTCCCCGTGAACTGATTCTGACTCCATTTCCAGGAATCCAGCCGCTTGATATTCTCCGGACGGGCTTCGAGCTTAACATTCGCAAACCCGTTTCCTTCACAACGATCCAGGTTACGGCTCGGATTAGGAGCGCCCTGAATCTTCAGACATGGAACCAGATAGTTTATCTCCGTCATGTAACCCACGGCCCAGACTAATCTCACCGACGCGGTTTCAGGCTGAGATTCTTTTCCAAGCTTCGCATGCCAGAGTTTTCCTTTGCCATCCCGCACGCGGTAGTTAATCGAATATCCATGGCTTTGGTCTTCAACGAATGTGACACTTGAGAGATCCGGTCTCATTTCGTCGCCGCCTGGACCACGAAACAGGTCGCGGGTTGCGATGCTGGTTGGTTGTCGCCAAAGCACCGGCGTGCCGGTAGGCGGTACCTTCTGCTTGTCGTCCTTCTTGTCGTCTTTCTGCGCAACGGCTCCGGCAGATATGCAGAGCAGAAGCATGAGTGCCAAAGTCATTCTCTGGTACATGTTTTCTCCTTGATTCAGGCGGCACCGAAATGAGCACCTGGCTTGGCTTTATGCGTTCCTGGACTCAAGCCGATGCTGCCTTCGAAGTGCAACTGACTATTAAAGGGGGCTTCACCTTCAACCATGGGAACTCGCTCGTAAACGCCGTCGGAGTTTAAGACGCGCGCTTTGACGTTATCTTTGAGATACGAAGCAAGCACAACTTCCTTCATATACCGTTTGAGATTGCCGTCAAGTAGTGGTGTTACAACTTCGACCCGGCGATCCAAATTACGAGTCATCCAATCCGCAGATCCAATGTAAACCTCGTCCTCGCCGCCATTGGCAAAATAGAAGATGCGGCTGTGCTCGAGAAACCGTCCTACGATACTTCTTACACGAACAGTTTCCGAGAGCCCGGTGACTCCGGGTCGCAGCATGCATGAACCACGAACGATTAAATCAATCTCCACTCCCGCCTGCGAGGCGCGGTAGAGCGCTTCGATAATTTCCAGATCAGTAAGCCGATTTATCTTGGCGATAATGCGGGCAGATCGGCCAGCGCGAGCATGATCGCCCTCGCGCTCAATCAAGGCCATCATGCGCGAACGCAGATTCACAGGCGCAACCAGCAGCCGCGAATACTCCCGCTGCCGCGAGAAACCAGTCATAAAATTGAACAGGTCGGTGGCATCGTCACCAATCTCCGGATCCGACGTTAACAGACCCAGATCCGTATAGATCTTTGACGTTGTCGGATTGTAGTTACCGGTTGAAACGTGGACGTACCGCTGCAAGCCGTGCTGTTCTTCACGAACCACCAGCGCCACTTTGCTATGGGTTTTCAAGTCTACGTGACCATACACCACGTGAACGCCTGACTCCGCCAGCCGGCCGGCCCAACCAATGTTGTTCTCTTCATCAAATCGCGCTTTGATCTCGACCACGGCGGTAACCTGCTTGCCTTGTTCGCTCGCCTCGATCAACGCCTTAGGAATAGGGGAATGCTTTCCGGTCCGATACAAGCAGATCTTGATAGCCAATACCTGCGGATCTTTGGCCGCAGTTTCAATAAAGTCCGTGACGGTAGTGTATGCGGTATAGGGATGATGCAGCAGAATGTCCTGCTTTCTGATCGCCTCGAACAGGTTCTTCTTTTTGCTAATCGGGCCGGGCACAGTCGTGGTAATAGGCCGGTCCTTCAAATCGGGAAGGTCAAGACTGTAAAGCTGCATTAGATCATTGATGCCCAGAATGCCGTCCAGAACGTAAACATCGGCTGCCTCAATCCGCAGTGAGTTAGTCAAATACTGCACCATCTCCGCCGGCATAGTGGCTGAGACCTCCAGGCGAACCGGCTGCCCAAACCTGCGCTCGCGAAGTGAGGCCTTGATACGACCCAAAAGGTCGGCGGCCTTGTCGTCACGAATCTCGACATCGGCATCGCGAGTCACGCGGAACAAATGGGCCTTGCTCAAGTGCATTCGCGGAAACAGATTGTGGAGATTGGCTTCGATCAACTGCTCGAGCAGCACGAAATTCGTACCTTTGTCGCCCACCTGAACTAATCGCGGAACTACCGGCGGGACTTTGATCCGCACAAAGCGCGGTAACTCACCGGTGGATTCCTCGATGAGACCGTGTTGTGGTCCAACCGTTAGACCAATACTCAAGCTCAAGTTGGTTATGTGGGGAAAAGGGTGAGCCGGATCGACTGCGAGCGGAGTCAACACCGGAAAAACGGACTTCATAAAATATTCGCTGAGCCGCTTCTGGTCTTTCTTGTTGAGAGATTCATATGGCGCGATAACAACGCCCTGCTTTTCGAGCCCAGGCATCACGCTTTCGCGCAAACAGTCCATTTGCGTTTTTACCATCGGCAGGACGCGTTCACGAATCACCCGCAATTGCTCGTGGGGAGGTAACTCGCCCGGCATGGGCGCGATGTCATCAATCTCGAGCATCTCTTTCAGACCAGAGACACGAACCATGAAGAACTCATCAAGATTGCTGGCAAAGACGGCGAGGAATTTTAGGCGTTCGAGTAAAGGCTCGGATTCGTCGGTCGCTTCTTCAAGCACTCTGCGAAAGAACTCGAGCTGCATCAGATCTCGGTTGAAGACAGACCAAGCCAGAAAATGTGAATTTCGCGGCTCCCTGGTGCCTGATGCGTTGAGGTCTTGTTCCGGCTGGTTTGCAAAAGTTGTCATGACTTCTCTTAATATCCAGGGAGTCTGAATCGCTCGCAAGCCCACGGCTGCCACAAAAGCCTCTTAAGTGCCAACGCCGGATGGAGGGGCAGTTGTATCACGCTCCTGATCTTCAATTCAAAGACGCTCGATCAGGGATCTTATTGCGGATCATACGCCTTGCGAGCCGGTACGTTGACAAACTCATCGGTCTCGATGATGTAGGCCGTCAGGTTGTACCCGTAGACGCAACCGGTGTCCAAACCGATGGCTTTTTGTGAACGGCGGGGTTCTGCTGCCGGCCAGTGGCCGAATAAGACGGTCTTGTCGCCGTAATACACGTGGTACCAGGGTGTTCCCACCTCGCTCTCGCGATCTGGGCCGAGAGTGCGAAGGCGGGTCAAGTCGCCGGTTGTTTGGGAATGAAGGGCGACGCTTGGTCTCAAGCCGGCATGAACGACCAGGTGCGTCTCGAGATCAATGACAAAGGGAAGCGAATTCAGGAAAGCCATGAAGCTATCCTTCTCGCCCTTCAACTCTTTATGGGTTTCCTTCTGGGCCGGCTTCAACTCGATATCTTCCCCGTGCCAGCGCCGCCGCAGAGCGAGGTCGTGGTTTCCAATCACGGAGCTGAGGCGGGGGTCACTCATGAATAATTCCAGCACCTCGCGACTCTTTGGACCTTTTGTAATCAGATCTCCCACAGTGACTAGCCGGTCGGTGCTTTCAAACCCTACCTTGTCCATCAAATCCATTAGTTCGTCGTAACAGCCATGAATGTCGCCAACGACGATTGTGCGAGATGCCATCTAAACCCTCCGTCCAGAAATCCAGCGCGCTGGCCGGCTCAATTAGTCCATTGCGGCTTCCGGATGCTACCAAATCTGATTAATGACTCAAAACCGACGCTCTGTTCGTGGCAAGGCTTGGTGAACGGCTGGACAATCCGAGCCTGAATTCCGAATACCATTGAACTTGAGTTTTCCCGAGGCCTTACGCACAAGGCGGCTATTTTGTCGGCTTCAGATCCTTTACTCGAACCAGCGAATCCAGCACCCCCCGGCCGGCCGTGACACGGTCCCACTTCTTGAGGTTAAAGGAGATTTTTGCCAGGGCCGCCGTCTGCATCCGTTCCTCTCTTCCCGTGAGTACAGAAAGCAAGTCTTCCATTCCCGGGTTGTGGCCGACCAGCAAAACGATCTTCCGATCGTCGTCGATCTGCGATACAACTTCCAGTAACCTGCCCGAGCTGGCTTCGTAAATTCGCTGATCAAATCGCGTTTCAGGTGAGGCGTCACTCGCTTTTAGAACCAGGCCAACCGTTTGACGAGCGCGCAAGGCGGGAGAACAGAGGACCAAATCAATGGCCAATTTTTGCCTGGCGAGAAACTTTCCGACGGTTCCGGCGGCTTTGCGGCCGCGATCGTTCAAAGGGCGGTCAAAATCAGCGAGGCTCGCGTCGTTCCAACTCGACTTGGCATGACGGAGTAGCATAAGTGTTTTCATAGGATCTTGACCTCGGCTGGTTTGGTTTACACTCGTGTAACATCTGAGTCCCAGAATGGCAACATATGATTAACTACGGAAGGCATCGCTTCCCAGGAAAGCTCTTTGTGGTTGAAGGCACCGACGGCAGCGGGAAATCGACGCAATTGATGCTGCTCTACCAATGGCTGAAGGCTGAAGGTTACCCGGTATTCTTCTCGGAATGGAATTCTTCACCGCTGGTCAGGAATACGACCAAGCGCTCAAAGCGACGACATCTTTTCACCCCAGCCACCTTCTCATTGCTCCATGCCACCGATTTTGCGGATCGCACCGAGCGCGACATCATACCGCCGTTGAAGGCAGGCGCGATCGTACTCGCCGATCGTTATATCTACACCGCCTTTGCCCGGGACGTTGCTCGTGGATGCGAAAGGCCATGGGTACGCGAAATGTATAAGTTTGCCGTTAAGCCTACAATCGCCTTCTACTTCAGAGCGCCTCTCGATGTGGCCATCGCTCGCATCATCTCGAGCAGACCGAACCTGAAATACTACGAAGCGGGAATGGACATGGGGTGGGCCGACAATTCGGAAGAAAGCTTTAAAATTTTTCAAGGTAAGATTATGACTGAGTACGACAGAATGGTGGGAGAGTTCGGACTCACCGAGATCGATGCGACTCGTACAATCGAAGCGCAGCAAAAAGAGATGAGAAAGCTGGTGACCAGCCATCTTGGAAACAGGTTCAAACACAAATAACAAAAGACTATTCTACGGAACACCACTTCCCGGAATAGAGGATGAAGAGTATGGCGGCAAACTGATCGTGATCGAAGGCACCGATGGTGTTGGCCGTTCGACTCAGATTGCTCTGCTGCGTACGTGGCTGGAAGCTCGTGGCCATGCTGTGCTTGATACCGGAATGACTCGCTCGGTACTGGCAGGCCGTGGCATTAAGGAAGCTAAAACCGGTCACACACTCGGCCGGCTCACCATGCAGTTGTTCTACGCCACTGATTTCATGGATCGACTGCAGAATCAGATTCTACCGGCATTGAGGTCCGGTTTCATCGTGCTGACCGATCGCTATATCTACTCCGCGATCGCGCGCGCAGAGGTCCGGGGTCTGGACGCCGCATGGATTCGCTCAATCTATGAGATTGCCGTTATTCCTGACGCCGTATTCTATCTGCGGATCAACTCCGCTGAAGAACTTGTCGGCCGAGTGCTGACCTCAGGAAGTGGTTTTGACTACTGGGAATCAGGCATGGATGTCTATCCTGGACACGACTTTTACGATAGCTTCATCAAGTATCAGAGCAGAATGTTAACTGTTTTCGACGACATGACCGAGGAGTATGGTTTCCATGTTGTCGACGCCTCAACCTCGGTGCGCCGCGTAGGAGCCACGCTTCGACGCGTTGTCGCGCGAGTCATCGAGGGTGACAGTCGTTTCAAGAGTCCGATCGCGAAACCCCCTCGTTCGGTAAGGGTGGCCACTGCCACCGAGAAAGTCGAAACGTCGCATGAGGCCAGTTAGGTCCATATCTTGAAACTTGCCGCCATAGACATTGGCTCTAACTCGATCAAACTGGTGGTGGTTGAGGCCGCAGCCAGTGACTCGTTTGCCGTACTTGCTCGCGAAAAAGAGTTCGTTCGCCTGGGTCATCAAACGCTGCGCAGGGGTCACATCAGTCGCGGTGCCATGGATCGCTCAGTGGAGTGCCTTAAGCGCTTCCGCTCCATCGCTGAAACTCGCGGGGCCGAGAGCATTGTGGCCATCGCGACTGCTTCCGTGCGTGAGGCCAACAATGCCAATCAATTTGTACGCGAAGTTGAAGAGAAGAGCGGCATCAAGGTCGAGGTGCTTTCCGGAATCGAAGAGGCCCGTTTGATTGGGCTGGCTGCGAGCCAATGTTCCTCGGATAACCACCAGACCAACTTGAACATCGATATTGGCGGCGGCTCAACCGAAATCTCGGTGTTTCGCAAAGGCTTGCCTTTGGCTCTTTTTTCGGTCGACCTCGGTGCTGTCGGGTTGTCTGAAAGATTTTTGAAGAGCGATCCGCCAAAGTCGCGGGAGATGGGGGAATTGCGACGCGAGGTAAGAGCGGCATTTGAGCGACCGTCGCGTGAATTGCGCAACACATCCTGGCAACATGCTACTGGAACGTCCGGAACCATTCTCGCCATCGGCGCTGTCTTGCGCGCGCGAATGGAGAGTGACTCGCAACGAAAGAACCAGCCCGCGCAACCGGCATCGGTAGACATACCCCTGGGGCCACTGATTAAGCTTAATGTAAATCTCGCCTCGCTGAGCACCGTGGAACGGAAGCGTTTGGCGGGGATCAGCGCGCAGCGGAGCGAGATAATCATCGCGGGTGGACAGATATTGGAAGGCGCGATGAGTGCGCTGGGGATCAATGCGCTGATAACCTGCGAATGGGCTCTGCGTGAGGGCGCTATTATTGATCGTTTGAGAGAGCTCGAGGCTGAATCGCGCCCTCCTGTCTCCGATTTCGCCGATCCAAATCTGCGTGGCGTCTACGCCGTAGGGCGGCGGTTTGGATACGAAGAGGCACATTCGCTGCAAGTCGCGAAACTAGCCGAGAAGATATTTGACAGTCTTGCCCCCACCGAAAATCTTACTCGTCACCAGCGGACGTTGTTGTCGGCAGCGGCTTTGCTTCACGATATTGGTTATCACATTGCCCATCGCGCACATCACAAACACGCGCTCTATCTCATAAAGAATTCCGAACTAACGGGTTTCTCCGAAGGCGAGCGGGCTGTAATTGCAAACATCGCGCGGTACCACCGCGGTACCTCGCCCAAAAATCGTCATTTCGACTTTGCAGCGCTGAACAAAGCTGATCAAGAATCTGTTCTAAAGCTTGGCGCGATCCTGCGCCTGGCGGACGCTTTTGACCGCAGCCACGAAGCGCGCATTCACGATCTCGACTGTGAAGTGCTGGACGGTTCCATTACTATTACTCTCCGGACCGGAACCAGCTGCGATAAAGAACTTTCCGAAGCCGACCGCAAGCGTGCCCTCTTTGAGCAGGCTTTCGATTGCAAACTCAACTTGACCGCGCACCGCGCGAGAGCTCAACGAGCATAACTATGGCCAAAGCAGAACCCATCAAAGGTCTTGATTGCAACGCGCCCGTCGAGGACGTACTTCCCCTGATACTCGGACGCCGGCTTGCCGAGATGATCTCGTTGCGAAGGCGCGCGCTTAACTTTAATGATCCTGAAGGGGTGCATGACATGCGCGTGTCATCGCGTCGCTTGCGCAGCGCCCTAAGAGACTTCGCTCCTCATCTGCGGCGCGCAAAACTCTCGCGCCAGCTTAAAGGAATAAAGGCGCTCGCAGATTGTCTGGGCGAGGTCCGCGATGATGATGTCGCGATTATTGCGCTCGAGAAGTTAGTCGCCAAGGCTCCCCATGAGCTGTCAGAAGGACTGCATCAACTGATTGCCACCATGAAATCCCGGCGAAAGGAGGAGCAGAGAGAGCTCGTCAGCTGCCTGACCCTTAGTACCCTTAGCGAACTGCAGACTGGGTTTACCGAAGCTTTGACAGCGTCAGTAAGCGCAAGGTCCGGCAAGTCCGGATTGAGCTTTAAGAAATTTGCGGTGCAGACGATCCGAGGTCGTATTCGGGAGTTGCAGAAACTCAGCACGAGCCTGCACCGACCGCACACGATAAAACCGCTGCACAAGATGCGGATTGCGGCTAAGCGTTTGCGCTACGCAGTAGAGCTGTTTGCTCCCTGCTGGAGTGACTCGCTGAACGCCTACGCGCAACAGGTGGCGAAACTGCAAGCTTCATTGGGCGAGTTGCATGACTGCGATCTTTGGATTGACTACTGCGGTGACCGCTTAAGCAAGCTCGCCAGGAAGAAGGCTCCGGAAGCAGGGCAATTACTGGAGCTGAACGCGGTGGTCTGGTTACTGGGCCACTTTACGCGATTACGTGCAAAGCACTTTCGCGCTGCGCTCGAGTGCTGGCATGAGTGGGAGAAAAAGAACCTGCTCAGGGAATTAACAGCCACTCTGAAGTCCAACGCGTCGCCGAGTGCTGCGAAACTCTCGGCCAAGGCCCCGGGCCAACCTGCCCCACTTCTCCACGAACGCAGAGCGCGCCGTAATGTCGTTGCCGGAGATTTTCCCGGACAATCGGATGCTTAATTGCTTAACCAAAGCCCAAGCGGATGAACTCACCAAAGCGATCCATTACGCCGGTCTCATACGCATACCACAAACCAAACGCGATGCTGAGGCAACCGGCCGCTGCCTGCAGCCCATAATTGACGCCGCTCAGTCTCCTGCCGGTAAGCACGAAAGGCAAACCGATTAAGCTCGACATTACGAGCATGCCGGCGATTGACCCCATACCAAACAACGCGAGATAGCCTATCCCGAGCCAAACAGAAGGAATTTGAGTAAGAACCAGAATTGTTAACGCAGCCGAACCGGCCAGACCGTGCACCGCCCCAACCAGGAATGGCTTGATGCCTACGCGAGCGATATCGTGCGAATGTGACGGCACTTTCTCTTTGTGCTCAGTGGGCTCATCGTGGAAGTGTATATGTACGTGCGCCTGACCATCGTGAGAGTGCTGGTGAGCATGAACGTTTGTCTGGCGACGAAAACTTCGCAACAGCGCACTCACTCCCAGCGCGATGATCATCAATGCAACGCCAAACTCCAACCAGCTCGCCAGCGACAGCGGTATTGCTATTTTCAAAACCAGAACCAGTAGGCCGACGGTCAAGAGCGAGGCCGTATGCCCCAGCCCCCATAGGCCACCTACCAAGGCAGAACCCAGCAGACTGCGGTGCCGGCTCACAATCGAAGACACCGCCACCACGTGATCCAGCTCAGTGGCATGCTTCAAGCCAAACACCAGGCCGATCGTCAGGCTTCCAAATGTTCCTAATGAGTCCATTAAGTCTCGCTAGCAGATCCTCGGCAATTGTTCGCCCGCCAGCATATCGACAATTCTTGTTCCGCCAAAGCCGGTAACCATTGCCACGATTCCTTTGGGCGCCGCTTTTACTTCGCCAATGATGCAGGAGGCGCGACCGTGCTCATGATTGCGGATTCGTGTGAGCAATGGCTCGGCAAGCTCGGGAGCAACAATCGCGACCAGCTTCCCCTCATTTGCCACATACAGTGGATCGAGACCGAGAATTTTCGCAGGCACCCTTAACTTCTTCGCGAACTGGAATTGCTCCTTCACTCATCTCGATGCAGATTTCGGAGCTCATCGCGATCTCGTTCAGCGTGGTGGCGACTCCTCCGCGCGTTGGATCGACGGAGGCAATGAAGACCGTCCACGAGGCTACGACTACTTGCCTCTGCGATGATCTCCTGGACGAGCGAATTGAGCGGAGCGCTTTCGCTTTCAATGTCGGTCTCGAGCTCGAGGTCTCCGCGAGCGATGAGGATCGTAGATCCACAAAACATGGATCTCCTTTATTGGGAGGGTCCGCTCGAGCACTGATCGGCGCATCTGTCATGGCGTTATGGGGGGCTTAATAGTCAGTTTGCCTTGATCCTTTGACCACTGGAAGTCAAGACATTCACCTCGGTACGTCGTGCTTCAACCATCAATTCGAATTCGGGATCGCTGGAGATTCAGTTGCGGACACATTAGGCCCGATGATTTGAGTCGTCAAGAACTGTGGCGCTGATGCGGTTCCCTCGGCTGGTTACCCAGTCCGTGCAATCCGCTGAGTCAGCTACCACCTCACAGAAACCTTCCTGTTCTGGGTCACTCTTACTCATGAGTTCTGGCCAAGTGTGGACATTAAGATAATGTTGGCAGCTTAGGCTGAAGGAATGGTATAAGCCTTTGTTCGTACCATCCCTTTACTTTAGGAGTGTCATTGCAATGACAAGCAATCTGCGCGACTTCCGCATTTATTTGAAAGGAGAGGGAAACAATGACGTCATCACGGTGACGGCTGCCTCGTTCAAGCTGGAGTATGCGAATCAGCGGCTGCGATTTGACTTCTTCCGTGAAGACGGCAAGCACGCAAACATCTACGTCAGGCATGGGTTTGTTGCCATCATTGTGCCCGCTGAGGGAAATGATGGCGCGAATGGTGGACAGGTTTTCCGCGTCACTACGAAGGGCGGAACACACGTCAACATTCGAGCCGCCTATTTCCGAATTGGCGCGGACGTAGTTGCGTTTTACGACTCACAAAACAAATACCTGGATGATGTTTATGTTTTGGAAACTGAGGTAGTGGCATGCGTGCCGCTGGGAACGGTGCCAGCCGAACCGCCGCCGTTCGAGGGCAAGTAATGCCGTTCGAGGGCAAGTAATCCAACGGCAGCTTCTGGTTAAATTTCCAGTGCCTCGGTTTCTCTCATTCACACCGGGCTCCAGCCGGTGCCGGCAGGCTCCCCTGAGCCCGACCGTTTCAACGCATTTCTTTCTCCAATAGAAGGCCGCTTTAGCGGGTGACAGAGGACACCAACGAGTTCCCAAATTAGCGTCTCACGACCTGCGTAGCCGAACGGCGCGATCTGTCGTTACTTGACTGCACGCTGAAGATAGATTAAAAGCGGTGCTTCATTTTGATTTCCAACCGTGCAACGGCCTTCCAGCCGGATTAGATTTCTTGAGCTGAAGAACTTCGTCAATCTTCCAAACCTGGTTACAAGCGGGCGCCCGGATGCCTAACTCAGTTTTTCCACCCCAAGAAACCGAGGCGGTTCCTTCCGTCTCAGAGGATAAACAATGCGCAAACTGATATTAGTCTCCCTAACACTTCTCTTGCTCTGCGCTGCCGCAGTGGCTCAACAGCCATCCCCGACTCCCGGAGCTCTTACTTTTTATTACGACTACACTGTCCACCCCGGCAAGGAAGAGGACCTGACGACCTTAATCAACACCGTCGGCGCACCAGTGCGCGACAAACTAATGGCGGAAGGCGTCGTCATTGCCTGGGGAGTAGAAACTCCGATCCTTCGCCATCCCGGCGGCACGACACACCTGATCTGGTTTACGGTGGCAAACTACGCAGGCGTGGAAAAAGTCTTGGACGGCATGGAAGCACAGCTCGCGAAGCTGGCCGCAGCAGAGGCCCAGGCGGCGCGCGGTAATCAGAAGCCAGCTATGACCACAGCCGAACGCAGCCGCGCTGTGTTTGACATGACCAAGACGCGCGATTGGCTGACACGCGATCTCGTCGCCGGGTTTGGTCCGCCTCCTGCCGCAGGAGTGCTCCCATTCACCCGCTATAACTTTGTCAAAGTAAAACCTGGGAAAGGCGGGGACTATCGTCGCACCTGGGAGAAGTACAATAAACCGGTCTTCGACAAGCTCATTGCCGATCGTGTGGTACTGGCCTACGGTTTGGCAGCTGAGGAAATAAAGACTGACGGTAATTTCACCCACTTCATCTGGATTGCAACAGCAACCATGGCCGACGCCGACAAGATTGGGCCAGCCTTCACTGCCGATCGCGCGGCGCGTTCAGAAAAGGAGCGTGGCGAAATAACTGAGGCGTTCCTTAGTGCGACCGAACCGGATCAGGCCAGGTCGATAGTCACGCGATCGCGGATCTTCAAACTAGCGCCACAAAAATAGTTGATGTAATCGTGCGGGAAGCCGCCGCAGCCGTTCGACAATTGACCCGGGGAAAAGCGCGAAACCGCGCACACCCCGGGCCGTATCTCGGCTTCGCCGCCGGGTGTGAAGCGGGTTCTGCCGCGCTGTAAGGCGCCCGAATTTCAGGGGGCTATGCCCCCAAACGCCTTGGCCGCCAATGGAAAGTCTTGCCAGGCAGTCAGTGTTTATGGCTGTTGTTGCCATCAATCTGGCTGCGGATTTCGCCACCAGGCCACGTGGTGCTATGAACGTTGACGTAGGTTGCGCCGGCACGTACTGCCTTAATAAATTCGTCTAGCTCGCCGGTGTTCAACCCCTGATTCCTCGCCGCGGCTGTGGCCGGGATGTTCGGACTGACGTCGGCGGCGAAGATAGTGCCTGAAATGTTAGCGGGTGACGCTGGGCATGGCTGAATCCCTGCCGGGCCGTTGCCGAGATTCGTGCAAAGAAACACAGCGATACCGCCATTGACTCCCACGTTGCCAAAGTGGATGTGGGCCTGCTGGATACTTCCTTCGAGATCGGAGTAACTCAATTCCCAGTCGATATGTGTCTCATCGTTACTGATTTTGGCCTTGAACTGGCCGTTGGCTGCGGTAGATACGGAAGGCACTTCCTCGTATCCGGTCAAGAATTCTTTAATCTGCTTGAAACCACCCTGTGGCAGCGCCACAGCCGAGGCGGCAGCGAAAACGAATAGACTAAGCACGATCACTTTCCTTTTCATTAGCGACCTCCTATTTGATTGGTGCGACTGGATTGGGGCGCGAATAATAACAGACTAACGACAGAGCGGGTAGATAAACGCTAAAAGGCCGCCCTTATCGAGTGGCCTTTTTGTTCTGCTTAATCTTTTGGTCGGGGCGAGAGGATTCGAACTTACGACTTTTTTACGGTCCCGAATCCCAGAACCAGGGATTTGTAAAAATCCGCTTCTGGTTACCTGAGAGTATGTTCCTGGTTGAACGCTTCGCAGCAGAGTAAAGGCGACTCCGGGCAACGAGATTGATCGGGTTCCGGTAACCTATCGTTGGTCGAAAATGAAGTGCCACGACGCTAAAGCGCTTGTTCCCGGGTTGATTTTTCAGAAACGTTCGGCGCGTAGACACTCTCACAGTTCGCGCTCTGGTGGTTGAGGCGAATGATGTAGAAAATCGAGAAGATCACCAAAGCCTTTTACCGCTACAACTGCGGCTATAACGAAAAACACAACTGCCGAAATTCCAAAGATGATTAACCACAAAAGAGCGCCAACGTTCATATCAGTCACCCGTCACCAACGAAGCCGAAGTCTGGGAGTCTTCGGGATGCATGGTCTCCATCGTCTTATTGCGATCGAGGCATACTGGCCGGCAGATCTTTTGCGTCAGAAGTGAACCCGCGATCATGCCGATGAATGCCAGAACAAAGCTCAACATACCGGATACATTTACGTCGCTCGCAAAGCCAAGCCACGAAGGCAATGAATTGCGTGATTTCTCGAGAATGAGAAAAGCGGCCGGCGCTAAGGCGCCCATCGCCAACGCGCTGTAAGCACCGATCGTGTTCGCTCTTCTCCAATAGATACCAGCGGCCACGCAGCCAAGCGCGCCCGCCGTATACATCGCGCCGGTAATAAAGAGGTATTGAAACGCCGTATCGGGAATCTGGTACCAGAGTCCAAAGATCAGGAGGAACAATCCAATCAGTACGGCAAGTATTCGCGTTAGCCAGATCGTTGTAGATTCACTCAAATCGGTAGTTCGAAAACACGCAATCACGTCCCGCGTCGCAACGGAACTCCAAGCCAGAAGGTAGGCGCTATACGTTGACATAGAAGCGGCCAGCATCCCGGCAACGATTAGGCCCAGAAACCCGCGGGGTGTCATGGCTCCGATAAGTTTGGGCATTGCCGCCGTTGAGCTTTCACCGGGACCAAGCAAAACCAGCGCGGCCACGCCCCAGAACATTGGGATCATCGCGCGACCTGCAAAGGTCAGACTCGTATAAAAGAAGACCTTCTTTGCTACCTGCGGACTCTCCGAGGCTAAAGCTTTGGAGGTGCCAGGCTGCCAAAGCGCGCCGGCGGCAATGTTGCTGATAAAGATCCATACGATAAACATCCAGCCAAAACGCGAATTCACCAGTGGATTGAACCCGCTCTCTCCGAACTGCTGACCAACAATCGTCCCCATTTGAACCAGGTCGAGCTCCAAAAGAATCGCGATTGTGGCTACAAGCATTCCCACTGAAAGAACAACGAACTGAATATAGTCAGTGACTACAACAGAAAACATACCGCCGAGCACTGTGTAGGCGATGACGATTACGACCATCACCAGCATGATTAGCGAGACGGCTTTTGGACCAAAGCCCATCACCTCGGAAAGAAATATGCCATCGAACTTCAGAAAGATACCCATGTTAAGCACGCCACCAAGGAAGAGAATGATTCCTCCCAACAACCGCACGCCGCGGCTGTATCGCAGTTCGTAGTACTCTGGAATCGTCATCACCTGATGACGACGAAGCGGAACGATAATGAACCCCGTCTTGCCGACAACCATGTAGGCCAGCATGGCAAGTGGGCCGATGATGAAACATGAGAACCCGGAAACGTATCCAAGTTCTCCGAAGTACATGAAGGTGATTGTTCCAATTTCTGTAGCGGCAAACGTCGCAACACCGAGTGAGCTCTTTATCCTGCGACCGGCGACGAGATATCCGCTCAGATTCTCTACATAACGCTTGACCCAAATGCCTACACCGACTGTTAGCCCCAAATAGATCACTAAGATGATCCAGTCGATGAGGCTAAAATTCATCGAACGATTTTCCTCTCTATTGAGCTAGCAGAACTGTTTAGGCGTTCGCGAAAACCTGAGACCAGAACTTGCGATACTGTGACCATTTCATGAAGTTGATACCCCAATGAGGACTTGCTCCGCTCAGCCAACAGGTTACTTTCCCAACACCGGCGCTGCGTTCCGCTAAAAGCGGATGCCACTTACCCTGATTCTGGATCTCAACAATGCACTCGGCGTCCGTTCTGATGCGGCACTCGTTAAAACCAAGCAGTGGTGGAGCAGTAGACCAGTCCAGCCCACGCACAAAAGGATGGGAAGGAACAGCGCAGCGCGTCTTGTAACCCGCTGTTGATTCCACCAGGTCATCACCCTGCAAGCACTCAACCGGAAGTACGTCATGAAAACGCGATCGACCCCATCCACCCTTGCCTAGCTCCCCAGCAAAGCTGAGCCAACCGCCATTCATATGAAAATGGCCGCCACCTATCACCCATGCCCGCAACAGATCGAACCGGTCGGGAAAGACCAGTGGCTCGCCACCCCATTTGGCCCGCTGAAAAAAATCCGGATGCAACATCAAGCACTTGGTTTCCACGTCAGCGAAGACAATGACACTGGCCCAAAGCAGTCGTTCGTCAAAACCTTCCGGAGACATGTGATATAGCTCCCAGGAAGGTTGTGAAATCACCTGTGCCTTAGGAATAGCCTGGAGTGCATCGACGAATGGTTGGGCATAGTTGATTACTTCAACATCCTTGCTCGGCGCTTCGAATGGTGACTCCACATACTTTTGACCGATGTGGATGCACCAGTTTCCGACGTGCCAGATGCGAAGTTCTGAGGAATTCACAGGGGTTCGCTAACCTCCACTCTTCACATTTCTTGAGGATCAAATAGCAAAGGAAAGAACTGCCCACCCATTTTTTCGCCTATCGGAACGGGCGGAACACCATCAAGCAGCGGCGCGTCTGACGCTGAAACGACGCCATCTCGAAAGACGTTGAGTACCACGGCCCGTCGCGACTTATCTGTTTGGTTTTCGTATGAGCCATGGACCATCAACGGATGATGAAATGAGCATTCACCTTTTTTCAGCTCAATCGGCACAGGTTTGAACTCTTTCCTTTGATCCGGTGTGAGCGCACTCAGAATCGCGTTCATGTCGTTGGCGAAATCCGCTCGCGGCAGCAGATTCCAGCGATGGCTGCCCGGAACGTAGTGCACACAACCATTCTCTCGCGTGGAATCATCCAGACCAATCCAACATGACAGGTGGGCCATTGGTTTGGTTCTTGTCCAGTAGGAATAGTCCTGATGCCAAATGACCACTCCTCCGTGGTAAGCCGGTTTGTAGAAGATTTGGTCGTGCCAGAATCGCACTGCACCTCCCAGTAACTGCGAAGCTGGAACGGTGAAAGCGGGGTTCCAAAGCATGTCATGCAGCCCTGGTGAGATGCGCCAGGCGCCTAAAGCATGAAAGAGGATTTTCTGTGGGTCGGCGGATTCGTTTGAGTTGAACTCATAGAACAGGTGATTGCCCGGATGATCAGGATTAACCAACGCTGCCACCTCTTCCCGCAACGTCTCAACCTGTTCGCCATTGAGCATCTGGATTCCAGCCAGGTAGCCGTTTTCTTGATAGAACTCCACCTGCGCGGCGCTCAACTGAAAACGCGACCAGTCCTCGGCGCGCGCCGGCGTCTCAAAAAGATTACCGACAAGAGAATGGTGCGTTGATAAGTCTTCAGTCATCAACTCTTTCTTTGCATCTCCAACCACGCGTCGCGGATCACGACGATCTCACCAGTTGCGTGAAAGTCACCTTCCGCGAAATTCGAGCGCACGGAAACCACCGCTCGGTATTTTCACCTTGAGCAACCGGGCACTACCCATCTCTAGGTTATTGACTAGATCAACCCACTGGGAAGCGCCGTCAGATCTCGCTGGTTGCAGCGCAACTTCAATTTCTCCTGGGTTGTAGTTGATGACGACAACGCGAAACCCAGTTGGAGTCATTGCCACTGCAACATCAGAATTCTCACTGCTTCCAACAATATCAACGACGGGTTTGCCCCCTCGAAGCGAAACTGAGTAGTCCAACAAGTCACGCATAAGCTCCGGCATTTTCTGCGCTGCGGTTGAAGCGTCGGGAAGAACTGTAATAACAGTCCCGAGTCCGTGTTTGTTGATTGTGATTGCCGCAGAGCCATCTGCGAACGACGCAACTGTGCGAGCACCTTTAGCGATCCATGAAGGAAGTTGCAGTTGGCCCAGCGCAAAACGCTCTCCGGTTTTCACCCGATCGCCGATCGCGTCTCGAACGACGAGTTCCACATGTGTCGAGATGCCGGCACCCTCGTCGCCGCCAAACAGCTGATCGCGCTCGTAGCTGCGTCCCATTGGGATCTGCGGCCCAAAAGCTATGACTACTCCGCCCTGTTCGATAAAGATCTTGAGTAAGTCACTGTCTGTCTGCTGAAATCCGGACACGTTAGGTAAGACAAGCACCGTCCGTTCGCGCAGCAAGCGCGCCAGCACATCCTTATTCAGGTGAAACGGGTAGTAGGGATAGACCGACTCTTCAAGTGGCGGCGCATAGGGCAGCACATCCACCGGGACACCAAGCACACGAAACGCATCCAGCGCGGGAAGGAAGTAGTTGGGCCAACGCTCGAGGACCCAGTCTGAATAAGGAAAATAGACCACCAGTGGATTGCGAGCATACGAGATTCGAGACGAAATAAGATCGAACGCTTTTATGCCGTCAGCAACGGCCGTACGACTCCATTCAACTCCGGGCTGTTTTTTTAACGCGTCATGAATGTGAGCGTGAAAGGTGAAGAACGAAATGCCATCCGCGTTAGTTACGGTCGCCGCACTTAGAATTTGTGAATAGATGTTCTCGTAGGTCGTTGCGGTAGTTTGAGGATTTAGACGATTTTCCAGGTAGCCAAACAGCTCGACGTGGTTAATGGCGATCTTGTTCTGGAGAAGTTTGGCTCCTGCTCCCAGAGCGCAAAAATCTTTGACGCGGCGAAATGGATACTTCTTTCGATTATCGGTGCGATAGCTCGCCATCACACCTGCTTGATAGATAATGACGTCCAATTCCTCAACCGCGCTGAGATAACCAGCCAGCAGCGGATCGTCCACATGAGGCGCACAAGCGGTTAACAGATTCGGATTGAGACTCTTGATGAACTGACTAAACTCGCGTACGTACGGAATGTAATAAGTACCGCTGCCTTCCTGATAGGAGTAGAAGCCTGCCAAAGAGGGATGATGTTGGTAGAGTTCATACAATTCGGTCGCGATTGCTTTGATCTCGTTCATCCGGTCTTTAAAAGGAGACTGCTTCGTCATATCCCAACTTACGGAAAGCAGCACTGCGATTCCCTGTTTGTCAGCGCGACTGAGGATCAGCTCAACCAGATCCTTCGGAGATCCCGGCTGCAAATCCGTCTTGATGATTCTGGATGCGTAAAGGGCTTTGGTTGGGCTAATCAGGTTATGAGCAATAAGTGAGTTTCCGCCGATTCGCTGAAACTCTCTAAGGTAGGCATCGATATCCGCAACCGCCTGCGTGGAATCCACATACGAAGCAATAAAGAAGTCGTTAATGATTCGGCCCAGCAGAAATGTTGCCTTGCCCACACCGACTGGTTTTGAAATCTCTCCGCCCCAGACATGAACGATGTACAGACCTTGCGGAGCTTGGCCATCCAGAACCACCTCACCGCGATACGCGCCGGGTCGGGCTGGAACCGGCTTAAGGGATAGAGGCTGTACTCCGACGGTTGGAACTAAAAGAACAGCGCGCACTGTGTTTTTAGTAGGAACTCGTACGGTCACTTCAACTGTGTCACCACGTTGAGCTTTTGTGTGACTCAACAAGACATCTATCGATGGATTCGCTTCTGCGGCCGCAGAGCTGAATGAAGCTACTGCAAAGAAGGCAAGCAGCACGCATACGTTAAATGTCCTGAGGATCATCAAACCAGCTCAAACTATTCGGTGGTCTCTCGCTTGATCATTCGCTCGATGCTCAACAAGTTCAGCATCAAATGGCGCGGGTGGTGAAAGTTCTCAACTCGCTTGGGCATCTTGAGAAACGCTTCCAAACTCACCTTTCGATCGGACGCGTATATCCAGAGCGGTGAGCCATGCCGCGCAAGCGGATACTTCTCGCGCACATACCGGTAGACTTTGTCGAACATCTCTCTGGCCCATTCATCGTTGGCGTGTTCGTAGATGAACATCGAACCGATGAGGACCTCCTCTTGTGCCCATAAAACTTTGTCGACTATCCACACGTTCCTCTCCACATCCCGCAAGTTTCTAAAAACTCCCCCGTACACGTCGTCCCACGCGACTTCGACGTGACGCCTAAACCAGAGCGACAGGGTTTCGAATAGCTGCATGTCGCGACGTCTTACTGCCTCGTACAAAAGCATCCAAAGGTTTTCAATACAGTGGCCGGTGTAAACGAGTTGCCCGTATTCGTCTGTGGGTCGGCTCAGATCGTGATTCAACAATTCATTGATAAGTCCGAATTCAGAGTTGTAGTGCTGCTTCGTGATTGCATCTACGCAACGGGCTGCTACCTTTTCAAGGTCTGCATCGGAACGCATCTCGAGCATTTGAGTGACCAGGCGAATCAGGACCATCCAGACTCCCTGTATCCGCGCCCCCGGAAAAGACTTTGCGCCTGGGCCCAGGTAAGTCTGGCCGATCGTCGGGCGATAATCAGGACGGTCATAAATGCCTACGCACTTGAACAGGATCTCGCGGGCGATCTCCCAGTATCGTCGCTCACCGGTAGCCTTTGAATACTCCGCGAGTCCTTCAGCAATGAAGAGATCGCCATAAATCTCCCCATCGGCCGAAGTAATCGCCTTCCCTTCTCGCGTCAATTCCTTGGGCCAGAGCTCGTTGCCTGGCGGTTTGCATTTGAGCGTGAACTCAACAGACCTGCGTGCAACCTCCAGGTACTTCGCTTCCCGTGCCAGATTGTTGTAGAGAAACGAGTACACCCAAGTACCGCGGCCTTCGAACCAACTCAGCTTGTTCTCATTGACACGAGCGCCGGTATGGTCGGTGTTACACATGAAGCCGCCCAGTTCATGATCGATGACGAACTTGTTCATGAACGGGAGGAAGTCTGTGAAGAGATCTTTCCGATATTGATCTCTAAGCTCGCGTAAAGTGAATCCGCCGTACTTCCGGCTTTGTGACACAGCCCGTTCAGCTCTTTGAGCAAGACCACGCGCAGCCATACTTGGAAGCGCCAACAGTGCGGCTCCGGACGTCGAACCCTGCAAAAACATTCGTCTATTCATCAGCCAATTACCCGGGAAGACAGCGTTGAGCGACTATCAGACTGATCGATTAAGTGAGAGGCGTTAGCGCACACTTTGCGGATTGCGTCATTCGCGCCACCAATCCATTCATCATCAGCAAGCAGCGTGTTCTGTGGTAACCAGACCGAAGATCTGCAGTAGGCCTCAGCCACCGGACATGGGTGAACTGTGTGTGGTCGATGTTTGAATAGTTGATTGCGATAGATTGGGTACGGGTATCCGGTAGTAACGGGCAGGCCCTCGGCTGCCAAAGCCGCGACAAATTGTTCGCGCGGCAGTTCGCCCAACATTTGCCCATCGTAGGTCATGGAAAAAAGGTGAAATGCGTGGGCTGTTATCCTCTCGTCCAGTACGGCGGGCGTCGCTTGCAACACCTTTGTCGTGGCGATACCGGCTCGTAGTTTCGCTGCCCGGTCCATCCGGGTTGTTACTTGTTCGGGAAGTCTTTCCAGCTGATTGAGAAGAATAGCTGCCTGGAAACCGGTCAGACGAGCATTGGTGCCGAGATTAACGTGTTCGTACCAGGCGCCGCCCGTCCGTCGTCCTTGATTCGCAATCGAACGTGCGCTCTCAGCTAGATCAGCATTACTGGTGATCAAGATACCGCCCTCGCCCGACGTCATATTCTTCGAACCCTGAAAACTAAATGATCCAAAGTGACCAAAACTGCCGACACGTTGACCTTTCCACTCAGCGCCATGAGCGTGGGCGCAGTCCTCAATCAGTACCAAATTGTGTAACTGACAAAGTTGCGTAAATTTATCCAGATCGGCAGGGCATCCAGCGAAGTGCACCAGGACAATCGCCCGAGTGCGTTCCGTGAGGGCTGACTCGATAAGCTGCGGATCCAAATTGATAGTATCTGGCTGCACATCAACGAAGACCGGAACTGCACCAACGCGAGCCACCGCCGCAGCCGAAGCAACGAAGGTTATAGGCGGAACGATCACTTCATCGCCTGCACCGATGCCTGCGGAAGCTAATGCGATTTCGAGCGATAGGGTTCCGTTGGCGATCGCGATGCCATGGGCGGCTCCGTGGTAAGCGGCAAAGTCTTTTTCAAGTTCGCCAACTACTTCGTGATAACCACCCCAGAGTCGACTTTCCAAAACACGGAGCAGAGCCGCGCGATCTGATTCATCAAAGAAGGGCCACGCTGGAGGTTGCCGGGTGAGGGCGGGTATTCCTCCCAGTAGCGCCAGCTTAGCAATCTGTTTGTTGATCTGTTTCGACATCGTATTCACCGTTCTTAAGTTCACTCCCCAACCGTTACCTGTCCTTCACGGTGTGAATGAGCCTCTTTTCTGCATCACCGCTAACGAACTCTCAAGAGCTGCAACGCCGATGCGGCAAGCACAGCAGCTCCAACGGGCAGCGCATCCTCATCGAGATCGAACGAAGGGCTATGCCAAACCGGATTGGGAACCCGATCGCTTGTTACACCCAGCCAGAACATTGCACCCGGCACACGCTCGGTGAGATAGCCAAAGTCTTCCGCCCACGGATCAAAAGGCATCTCAATCACGCGCGCTGGGCCAAGCACTTCGCTGGCAGCCTCGCGAATTGCGGCCGTGACGAAAGGGTCATTGATGGTTGCTGGATAGCCTTCGCGCACTTCAAGATCGCACACGGCTCCCAGAGCCCGGCCAACATCCAGCGCTCGTTCAAGTTCATCCAACAAACGCTGGCGCGCATCTCCGCCGGTGCTGCGAATGGTGCCTCCCAGCTCTACGCGGTCTGCGATGATGTTCTCCTTAATGCCCCCGTGAATGGTCGTAATACTGACGACGGCTGGTGAAATGGCGGGCACTTTGCGGGACACGATCTGGTTAATAGTGCCCAGCACTTGCGTGGCAATAGCGATGGCGTCCAGACCTTCTTCCGGATGAGCCCCATGTGCTGCCCGACCTCGAATCGTGATCTTGATGGTGTCGTTGGCAGCCATTGCTGGACCAGGCGTAACTCCTACTGAGCCGGTTGGAAGCGCACGAGTATGTAACGCAATAATCGACTCGACGCCCTCAAGTGCGCCTTCCTCCAGCAGCCGCATCGCGCCGCTCTTGCCTTCTTGATCCTTTTGCTCTTCGGAAGGCTGAAAAAGGAGCCTGACTCTTCCGTCGAATGACTCCTCCGCCAACAGCATTGCTGCCCCCAGTGCACAGGCGACGTGCGCGTCGTGGCCACACGCATGCATCATGTTTGGAACCTGTGAAGCGAAGGGCAGATTAGTGGCTTCGTTGAGCGGTAAGGCATCCATGTCAGCGCGAATGGCAACCATTGGTGCTCCGCTTCCAAACTCAGCCATGACCCCGGTCTTCGCGATTTGAGTAATTGACCGCGCTCCTAAGTCCTTGAGAGTTGAAACGATCAATCGCGCAGTCTGATGCTCTTGAAATCCAAACTCCGGACAGGCATGAATCTGACGCCGAATCCCAACGAGCCGTTCTCGTAGTTGCTCCGCGCGAATCCTCAAGTCAGACTCACTTTTGATTGGTTTCTCTTGTGCCAACACTCGGTCCATACTCCTTCGATGCGGCAACATTTCGTCTCTGGAAGTTGGTTTGAAACTGAGATTTTCAGTCAGCCAATCACCGTGGGTAATTTCACCGCATCTACCAGATTCTTCACCCGCCCGGCGGTTACTGCTCCATCCACTTCCCCGCGTTCTCGTGCTGCTCGTCCTACGTGAAATTCGCGGACAACTGTTGTGCTACTTATCGTCGCGATCTTCTCCGCATCTAAACCTCCACCGGCAATAATCTCGATTTCTGGCCCTGCCTGCTGCTGATAATGCGCGAGATTCTTGACCTTGGTGGACCAGGCGCCGTCACCTCCGTGTGTCAGAATTCGATCCACCGCTTTTATCTTTTTGATGTCGAGAATAGATAAAGATGGATCAGCCGTCGCCTCAAAAGCGTGATGAAAGGTGGCCTCTAAGGAAGGCGCGCATGCCAGGACCCTTTGCGTAAGTTCCACATCAACAGTTCTACCTCGCAGGAATCCAAGCACCAGGCCGTCGATATGAAGTGGAGAAAATTCTTGAGCGGCCAGGCACAAGCGCTGTCTTTCCTCTTCGTCTGCAACTTCGTAGCCCTCACTCTCGCGGAGCATTACCCGCACTGGTATGGAAACAGCAGCGATAATCTGTTGAACCAATTCAAGGGGCGGTGTCAGACCGCCGTGTGCCAGGTCCCTGATAATCTCCAAGCGCCCGGCACCGCCTCGCTGAGCTTCCAAAGCGTCCTCAACAGAACAAGCAATCACCTCAAGCATAACGGCCATTCGTCTGAACGCTCACTTTCCGAAGTTCTTCTAATCAAACATCGAGGTACCTGATACGAGACCGGTAGCTGCTTAACAAATCGGTTAATGTTTGTTCACTAACACCTTCCGTGTTAGCGCTGGGTAATACCGGCACAGGCTCGCCCCGTCTCAAAAGTTCGCTGACGGCTTCGATGATTATGGAATTGATGATTGCTGCACCAGCTACCGTTGACGAAGGCCCAATGCGGGAGTCGAGTCCCGGTAGTTCCAACAGCGCGTCGCCAGCCGGCACGCAGTTGTCGATTACAACATCCGCTAGTTCATACAAGCGCTTTCCGGAAGGGTGGCGCGGGGTCGAATGACTCGATTGTTCGACGTTGGTGATCGCGATCACTCGTAATCCCAACGCCTTCATCTCCAGGGCCATTTCGATAGGAGCAGCGTTGCGACCCGAGTTCGAGATGACGATGCCAGTGTCTGCGTCGCGAACATCTTCCTCAGACAACAAACGACGTGCGAAGCCGGTCTCCTGCTCGGTTCGAGTACTCTCGAGGGCTCCCTTGAGAAAGATCAACCGCTCATGAAGGATAGGATTGACGGCCGCGATCCCACCGGCGCGAAAGAATGCCTCATCGGCTATCAAGTGCGAGTGTCCGGTGCCGAAAGTGTGGATGATGCCTCCCGCGGAAAGCGAATCAGCCACGATCAAGCCGGCCCGGCCGATGGTGTTTGCCTGCTCGGCCCCTATTCTTTCGAGCACCCGTTGCAAACCCTCGATGTACTCCAGGAAGATCATTTAACCCCCTTCCCTGCCGGCCATTACTCCTTGCCTCTGGTGCGATCGTTTTCTCAGCTCTTCCCGCATCGCTGCGTTAACTTCCCACCCCATGGCACTGCAGCCAAGTAGGTAGGAGCCGATTACCGGTTCGAACTCTGGCGGAACAACTTTGGCTCTGGGTACGCTTCGCTTCAGTGATTCTACGAATCGACTTAATACCAATCGACACGATTCAATTACCGACCCCTGATATGAGATCGCGACATACTGTTCAGTCATTTCAAGCCGTCGGAGCGCTGCCTCCACGGCTTCGGCAAGTTCTTCGCCCGCGCGTAAGAAGATGCTGCAGGCTACTTCATCCCCGGCTTCGGCAGTTTCGTATGCGATCCGACTCAGTGCGGCAATTTCACGCGGCTCCATTCCTATCAAATAGACACGTGCTACAGATTGCCGAAATTCGGTCAGGCCCAGAGCCTTTACCAGTTGATCAGTAAGAGCCGTTGCAGGACCCCGGCCGTCGTATGCGCTGGCAGCCGCGCGCAGTGCCCTTTGTCCAATGATGTAAGCGCTTCCCTCGTCACCGTAGATTGGTCCCCAACCGCCTATCTTCACGCGGTCGCCGTATTTCCCGACCCCGAGAATTGCGGAGCCTGTTCCAGCGAGAGCGATGACACCGGGCTCTACTCCCAGCGCGCCCGCGTGAGCAATAACCATATCCCCGTTGATGAGAACGTTTTCAAATCCCAACTCCTGGAGCAATTGCTCCATTTCAGCGGCACCTTTTCCGTCAAAATCCACTCCGGCGAGCCCCGCAGACAAACAGCGAACCTGGGTTCGATTGACCCCGGCGTCGCGAAGGGCCTGGTCGATCGCCTGAGCAAGCGACTCTTTGACAACACTGTGTTCAATGAGCAGATGATTCGATGGGCCAGTTACACTTTCACCAACGACCTTTCCAGTGCGATCTACGGCCAGACAACGCGTCCGGCTTCCACCTCCATCGATTGCAAGAATGAGTTCCATCTCCATGAAGGCGCGTCCCTTCCTCACATCGGTCTCAACCAGCGATCAAGCCATTCATAGCCGCGACCGGAAATGTCGTTTGGAAAAGAGTGGCCTCCCTTGAAAAAATGACCCTCTATCTTCCCCTTCGCACTCAATAGATCGTAAACTGGTTCGAGTCGAGCAAGCGAACGTCGCGCACTCCAACCAGCGTTTGGGAAAACGAAGTCTTCATCCGACGTGGACAAAAAGAGCGGACGTGGCGCGATGAGCGCAAGCAGTTCGTGCATCTCAAAGGGAGTTTGAATGACCTCCGAATCGGGTACCGCTCGATAGAAATCCATGTTGAGAAACGGGCTCTTAACGTAGAACCCTAGTTGCGGCATGAGTGCAGTCGCGTGGGACCAGCGCCACACGTTGCCATCAATGCGAAATGTATCGAAGCCACAGTTGCTGACACCTACTTTCACTCGTTCATCAAACGCCATCGCGAAAAGTGTCGTGATACCGCCGTGTGAGTGGCCGATCGAACCGATACGGTCTGAATCAACGAAATCGAGCGTCTGCAAATAATCGATGGCTCGCCCCAGGTCCCAAACCATCTTACCTATTAGCGACCAGTTAGGATGCTTGCGATAAAAAGGGATCGCATCACCGTAGTGGCCGCTCGCTGGAACATGTCGTTCACCGAAACAAACGGCATCGTAAGTAAACGTCACGTAGCCACGACGCACAAGATGGACGGCTGTGTGCAGCTCTGGATTACCCGCCAGTCCAGCGGGTTCCTTCTTTCCCGCCTGTGTCGTCTGATGAGGACAGATAACGACCGGAGCTTTCGCTCGTAAATTTTTCGGAGCCAGCAAATACGACGGCACAAATTCATTCGGCTCAGTTTGAAAGGCGAGCTTCCGTACGGTGTGGCCATCGTATGAAGTTTCTTTGCCTTCATTTACTGCTAATGGCGGTTTTGCATGCGGCGCATCGCCCAGGACAGCTCGCAATCGTCTCTTGATATCTATCCGCTGTGTTTCCCAAGCTGGTGCCGTCGTGATCTTTTCATTTCGGCTTGCGAGTAGATCAAGCAACTCTGCTTTGCCAGCCTGCTCACTTGAAACCCGCGGGCGCACGGCCCTGGTTATCATGCGCCACTTGTCCCAATTCCAATCAACGTAGTCGTACTCACTTTTTGGCAGAGGTCGCTGGGCTATAGCTCGCGGCGGATTGAGAAACTCCGCAGCCGCGACAGCTACTCCCATTAATTGTAAAAATTCTCTTCGCTCGATTCTCAACTTTTGTCTCTTAAGCCTCATCGGCCCAAACGCGCATCGGTAAAACTTGTGTGCTCATTGGCGCGCAAACGCACCCGCATCGTCTTTGGTTTGAACGCTTCGCCCTTAATAGTGATCTCGTAATCCACGCGCTCATTCCGGGCATTTCCCGCCCATCCGCCGAATCGGTATTCGCCGCGCTCATTCGTCAGCTTCCTGGTCGTCAGCAGCCGTTTTCCATCAACTACTCGGTTGATCGACACCAGTGCACCTTTAATGGGTTTTTTCGTTCTCGCATCAACCACCCGTCCGGTTCCTTCCCCGAGAAAAGGGTAATAGACTCGCCCCAGGAATTGCGGGAGACCAAGGTCGTTCCACCGCTCTCGTTTCAATTCCTTACGCGCCAACCATACTGCTGAAAAAATCAGCACTCCGTTGACCCTTCCTTTCGCATACATATCAATCGCTCGATCGAGGAGGTGATGCACGCTGGGAACAACGGGAACCTGCACAGAATGCCGCACGTAAACACCTGCGATCACATCCTTGTTCGCGTAGATGCGATTCACCGTGTCCATGTAACTGTCGAAGTTCTTGTAGTTCTCAGTCTGCTTCCACATCCAGAAACAGACACCGTCAAGTAAATCGAGTGCTTGAGGATCGACTTTCAGTTCGAGATGGTGCTCGTACACCACGATGTAGAGTTTTAAATCAGGAGTAGTGGCAGGCGATGAACTGTCAACCTTTCCATTTTCGTCGATTCGTTTTCCCATCAACGCATCTTTCATGGCGCGCAGATCGTCGAGACTCATATCCTTCGGATAGTCATTAAAAAAATCGTCGATGATCACGCCCGCGATCTGCGGACAGCGTTTCGACAGTTCAGAAAAACGATGCGCCGCCTGGATCATTCCCGGATTCTTTTCAAACGGTTTCCAAATATCCGAATCTTTTGGTTGATTGACGGCGCCAAATTCGCTGGGCGGCAGGATGATCGCGTAGACCTTATTGACGTCCCATTCGTCGCAACTGTTGGTGATGTTTTCTTTGAAGGTATAACCATGGTGTGATCCCTTCACCAGGATGGCGTTCTGGCCGAAGTTGAAGGCGTGCTGAATCAATTCGCCCTCTTCCCAACCGTTGGCGCCGCCGTAAGCAGTACCATTAATTGGATGATAGGTGCCAAGAAATCCTTTGAGTTTGGTCGGCGAAGGTGTTTGGGCAGTGGGCCAACTCTGCATCGAAAACCAAAATACCAAAAGCAAGACTGTCGTCAGAAGTTTTTTCATGGACTTTCTCCGTTAGCGAAACATGATCTTGAGATTGTGTTGGCCTGGAGGAATAGTTAAAGAGATCGTCCGGCTGGCTTTGCTCAAACTAAAAGCGCCGACGCTTAAATTCTTACCATCAAGCAAAACCCGAACAGGCTCACTGCTAACAAACAGAGTAAGTTTGGCCGCCAGTGCGGCGCTGCAGACAACTTGGATTTCGTTCGCACCAAAATTGGCAGCAACACTTACAGGAGAATCAGCGGAAAACAAGACTTGATTCCCCTGCCGCAACGAACGCGCATCATGGACCGCAAATGTCTTTAAATGATTAGCGCTGTTCGTAACCAATAGAGTTGCCGCGTCGGTTGACCACTCGCCTTGTCGAATCGTTTGCGCAACAGCGCCGCTGCGAAACATCACCAGATCAGACTCCTCGCCTCGTTGGACTCTAATTCCTTTCAAATGTGGGCCGGTGACCTCAGTCATTTGATTGATCAAGTTTTGTGCAGAGCCTTCATTTCCTGCCGGAACGATTGCCGTCACAAACTGGCCTTCGCTCATCGGAGCGGGAGATCTGAAAGATAGATATGCCGGTAGCGCAGGGGTTTCGGCTGGCGTTCGCGCAGAAAAAACGTGGTACGGGATCCGCCCGTCTTCAACGCTCAATTTTGTTCCGGTAGGAGGGAACGAACGCACAGCGAGCGCAGCTTTTTCGCCGGTGTAAACGGCAGTTAGGTCTTTGGTCTTTATCTTGTCGCGATTCGGCAGATGCAGCAGAAACTCGAACTTCGTAGGCCGTTCCTTAACTCTCAAATCATCAAAGACGACAAAATAGTGGGGCTTAACAAAGACTATACTGCGCACGTAGCGAGATAGATCGTTTTGATAAACGGACGACAGTTCACTACTAACTCCGTCGTAAAACTCGCTCGTGACTGAACTCGTGATGCGCGGATAGTTGTTGAGTGCTCTGAATTGCGGCGTGTCGGCGATCGTTTGGCTTTCCGGATTGCCATCAATAAGGATCGTGTTGTGTCCGACGGCTTGCGTAAAGAAAGTTGCGTAGTAGGGGTCCTTGTAGTAGTCGGACCAGCCTGCTTCAGTGATCAATGGTTCACCGAACGCAGTTAGTAAGAATGACCCTTGATCCGCATGGTGGTGGTTAAAGTTTGGCCCAGCGCGAAACATGAAGACCATATCATCACCAGCCCAACCGGTGCGAAAGATCGCATTCCCCTTCTCGCTGAAGATTCTCGACGTAGGAAGCGAAGGCGCCGCAGGTTGGATGGAGTCGTCGTAGAAGATGAATTTACTGATCAATGGCCGGTCAAACTTTGTGAAGTACCAGCGCACAACTGGTTCCTTCGATCGATAAACAAACGGAGGAATACCGTGACCGGCGGGCGGATGTGTATCACCCATGTCGGGACTCCCGCTGATCGGATGGACCAACGTGTACAGTGGATACAGATAGGCGTCCAAAACATGCGTCTGGTCCCAGTAATTGATACCGAAGGTACGCTCAACTGCGAATAAGGCAGGTCCAAGAGTCTCGGCGTCGAATTCGTAGTAACTAATTCCCTCGCCATAACTACCGTCGGCCAGAAAGCTCGCCGCCATATGGTCTTCGAGTTTGCTTAAGAGACCGCCGACGTAAACTTCAAATCGACCATCGTTCTCAGTCTCGCCAATGTCGTTGGCAATACTCGCGGCTGCGATCAGAGAACCTCCTACGGTATGCGAGATCCAGTTGCTTGTATTCGCCATCACGCGATTGTCGACCACGTACTCTTTGAATGTGGGAATGATTGCCTTATCGATTAACGCGCGACGAATTAGCAGTCGCTCAGAGTCGGAGAGATCGTCATATAGCAGGTCATATCCGAACGCGACGTCAGCGGCGAGTAAGCCGGCCGGATAATAAGTGTGTTGTCCGTGCGCTCGAAACCATGGCGGTTCCCATCGTTTCCAACCTGCGACAGCGAGCATTGCAGACTTTGCCGCGGTTCGAGCTTCTGCATTTCCGGTGAGGTAGCCTTCCAAAGCGTTATGCGCAATCCGCGACCGCGCGCGATTGAGAACATCGAAATATCCCAGCAACGAAGGAAGCAGATATTCACTATCGAGCTGTTCAAACACCTTGCCACCATGGGCCACATCGCCGCTCGCACGCGTTGTTTTTGCAGTTGTTAGCAAGTGTGCCCAGAGGTTCGCGAGCTTGGGATCACGCGTTCGCTCGATCAACTTCTGCCTGTCAGCACCACCAAAAAATAGTCGCGGATGCCCGGAGAATTTCTCGGGGCGAACTATCAAACGGACGGCAGTGTTGATCGAAAGCCCATCGCTGGAGGTTCCGCGCAACTTTGCCATCCACAAACCGGTAGGATCCGATGGTTGCAACTTGTGCAGCGCATTGTTTGACCAGACACCATCGCCCGCCACTCGATCACCGTTCGTGCCATCGTCGTAGAGCTTTCCTGTGGAAATGACTCGGCCATTTGTCTCCAGAACACAATCGGCTGCGGAAATGCGTCGCGGCGCATTTGCTTCGACGCCGATTGTTTCTGCAGTGCTATAGCTTCGCGCGCTGATAGCCTCCGCCCAGGGTTCGATCACTTCTGTTTTCGGAGTCATTACGGCAAACCGCGCTTCTCGTGTTGCTGAAAAGAGGACGTCGTCAATCATGAAACGATAGACAACGTCGGGATTGGCATTTGGAATTTCTACGACTATGTAGACGGCTTCGGCGCCAATTCCCGCAGGCGCTCGAAGTTCAGTGAACGGGAAATCCGCAATGCTCCATTCGCTTGTCTTCGCTGACAGTCGCGTGCTGTAGCGCTTGCCGTCACTCCCGGCAAGCCCCACCTCGATCGATGCTCCACCAGTTGCCGAATTGAGACGATACGCAAATCGCAGCCGAGAATCGCCAGAGACGATCATTCTTGTTTTCTTAATGAAGCCAAAGCGTTGAAAACCCTGGCGGTTCGGCTTGACTACTCGCATCAACGCGCGACCACCGGGGGCGTTATAGTCTCGAGTGGGCGATAGGCTCGGCTCATATCCGATGTCTTGTGCCGGTGGATAACTGGCCCACTGGCCCAGGCTCTCATTCTGAAAATCGTCACGAAGCGTATTGGGCTCCCTCATCATTCCCTGGCGCGTCTGTAAAGACGCGTTATTAGTCGCAATACCCAAGAGCAACCCGCAGATAACCAGGCTCAGTGTACGGTGCGCATGTCTTCTGAGGCTCATATTTAGCGTTTGAAAGCCGTTTCCAGCGCCGGCCAAAGCTTTTCAATGGTCAGGTTTCCGGACGAGAAAATAACGATGCCATCGGGCTTCGCTTTGCGCGCTGCTTCTATCGCCCGTAGCAGTTTCTCTGAAGAAAAGTAACCCGGCGGCAGATCGCTTCGGAGTTTCGACATTCGTGCTCCCAGATTTTCGATTGCTGCAGGAGTTGCATCGCGTCCATCGTTGCTACTAACGGCAGTGACCAGCGCTGCAACTTCACGTTCAACTTCAGGAGCCGTCTCTGCCAGCCGCTTTCTCATTGCTTCGAAGCTCACCTCAATCGCGCGAGCCTTCTCCATTCGATTCCGAATGTCAGTCGAATGCAGGTTCTTCATTTCATTTACGCGTTCACGGATGTCCTCAATTGGTTGCAACTCTTCTTTATAGAGATAGGTTGACGCGATTCCGGCGTAGACTGGCCTTTCCTTATTCACCCATGCCATTTGGCGGGCCGTCGTTTCCGTGAGGTGGTCGAGGTAACTCTCGAAGCTACCCGCGAAATGACTCCGATACGTCATCGGCATGAAAACATCGATCCAGGATGCCCAGTCATTCCAGCGCTGGCCAATAAAGCGTCCACTCTGAACCGGATTCTTGAAGACCGCTGCCGAAATTTCGACTTTGGGCTTGACTCGCCGCACGTGCAACGCTACCTCACGGACGAAGTTATCCATCTGGTTCACCCGGTAGTCGTAGAAAAAGTAGCGCATGTCAGGAGGACCACCAGGGATCGTGCGACCGTTCAAAAGAAAATCAGCTTTCTCGCGACGGTCCATCTGGTCCCAATTGGCCGGCAACATCGTCGGATCACTCCACCAGTTTGCCTCGATCCGTGGCTGAGCAAACTTCACCCGATATCGTTCGCTGGATCTAGTCTCATAGCTGAGCATCGCGTACTTCGGAATTTGATTGAGGCAGTAGTCACAAAAACAGTAGCCATCAGGCGCCACATCGCCCGGGTAACGCACATAGTCGTGATGCACGCTATCAACCGGATAATTTCTGACTACTTCCTCGAACATCGGAATCAGCCATTGGTCGACATAACCGGGACGACGCGATGGGCACATCCAGACATAAGGGTAGGGTTTCGTGTGGCCCAGCTTTTCGCTTGCGGTAGTACCGCCGTCAGGATTGATTTGCGCCCACTCAGGATGTTCGCGATAAGCGGGGCTATCCGTTCCTTCGAGGAAATCGCAAAGCCAGGCATCAACCTTTATGCCTTGCGCATGGGCTTCGCGGGTAAGGTTTTCAAGGAAGTCAAAGTTCTCAAAACCCTTTGCAATTGCCTGCGGAAAGCGCTTGCTCTTCCAATAGAGTTCACCCACAGCTCCTTTTACCAAAATCACGATGGTGTCGATGTTCGCGCGTTTGCAATGGTCAACGAACTTACGCACGCCTTCGATGTTTGCCCCGATTGCGGGCGGGTGGGCCCAAATGGCATGCGCCTCGCGCTTCGGCTGACTACTGTTCGCGGCCGGCGCGATAGACACAGAAGACTGTGCCCCTATCACTATTGCCATTAGCGCGGCAATCCAAAGAGAGCGCGAGCTATAGTTTTGTGGTCCGAACTGCATTTTCAAGCCCCTCAACTTATTAATCATTCTGTAATTCCCCTGACCACATGTGCTGGTTGTTCCTAAGCAACGTTTTCGGCGATCTCTGTCTCCGACTCTCCCGCTTGCGAAAGTCCGCGAAACACTCCTCGGCGCTTCCATCTCCCGATGAACACTCCGCCACTCAGTAATCCAATAGCCACCGCGGCTGCAAAAACTCCCCAGTGACCTCCCAGAAGACTGATCACCGCTTCGATTGCCGCGGTGCAAAACACCACCCCAAGCGCACAGTCAACCAGATCCGTAAGCGTCTCTCGACGAATCTGCTGGCGCGTCTCACTTCCGAAATCTTTCACCACCGGTCCCCAGAATCCGGGCGGCCGACAGCGGCGATAGAATTCCCGAAGCGTTTCGATTCGCTCAGGTCGAGTCAGATATGTCACCGCGATAATCGTCACCGCACCCAAACCAAACAGGAGCAGGAACCCCTGCCAAAACGGATGCTCTTGCTCGTTAGAAAATCCGAGCGGGAACCAGACTATGTAACTTAACGGGAGACCGATAATGAGGGCCGCAGCTTCGCCGTAGATGTTGAGTCGCCACCAAAAGAACCTGAGCCACGAAAGCGGGAGGATGAATGCGAAGACAACGGAGTTGATGAAAAGAAACCATTTTCTCAACCCTTCCACGAAGTAGTAGGCCACGAATAGCGAGAGCCCGAAGATCAGAATCGAACCCAGACGTCCCACCCAAACATAGTGACGCTCAGTCTCTGAGGGACGGATAAATGGCTTGTAAAAGTCATTGACAACATATGACGCACCCCAGTTCATCAACGTGCTTATCGTCGACATGTAGGCCGCAAAGATTCCGGCTACTAACAAACCCAACAATCCAACGGGCGCATAGCTGCGAACCATCTTCGCCCAGATCTCTCCAGGCTCAGCGACGGTCCCGGGAGCATAGAGCGCTGCGGCAATCAGCCCGAGGAAAAGGAATGGAACGACGCGCACGACGAGCGTCAGTATCGTGTTGAAAAGCTGTCCCACCTGCGCATGGAATTCATTGCGAGCCGCCATGAAACGCTGGGCGGTAAACCCTTCCCCTCCGGTGGGAGAGGCCGCGAAGAAGAGTCCCTGGACTACGAAGGCAAGAATTGTAAGGCCGCCCAATCCGTCGGCGGGCGGAATAACTCGCAAAAAAGTCTCCGCACCGGCGGCGCCACGAGTAGCCTCAATTGTTTGGTACACATGCTCCATTCCGCCGGCACCTGAGAGCACGATTGGTACGAGGATGATGTTGCCAATTAGAAAAATTCCGAATTGATAGGCGTCCGTGTACGCCACACCTGAGAGACCTGAAGCGACTGTGTAAGCAGCCGTTATCACAGCGGCGAAGAGAATGAGGCTGATCGGTTCCCAACCAAGAATCGGTCCCAAGGCGGCGCCAAGCCAACCCGATACATAGCCCATCAGCACGACGATAAAACCGAAACTCATGAAGACTGCGTAGATACCGCGATAAGCGTGAGCAAACTTTCCGCTGTATCTAATGTTGAGAAGTTCCGCGGAAGTGACTGTTCCCAATCGACGCCAGTACTTAGACCACAGCACCGCGCCAATGGGCATCCAGACGACGTATGGAATCCACCAAACAGCGTTGCCCAGCAACCCGCCCTGATAAGTCAGCATGGTTACGGCGGGTGCCAATCCAGCATCCGTGTAAGTTGCCACCGCTGAAAGCGCGATTACCCACCATGGAAGATCTCGCCCTGAGACAAAGTAGTCGGCTATGCTCCGGCTCGCACGTCGCATGAAATAGAGGCCCACGACCAGCATGAAGAGGAAGTAGAGACCCACTACGACCCAATCCAGCGTTCTCATGCAACGTACCTCACCCTATTTGTCAGTGCGCCGATCTTTTCGATCTCGCAAACAAGTTCGTCGCCGTCATGCAAGGAAGTATCTTCGCCACCGATGCCAGCACCCGCCGGAGTTCCGGTCGAGATAATGTCGCCGGCTTCAAGCGTCATGATCGAGGACGCACAAGCGATCTGCTCGGGAATGCAAAAAATCATGTCGCGAGTATTGCCTTGTTGTCTGAGTTTGCCGTTGACTCTTAACGTGATCTCCAGGTTGTGCGGATCTCTGATTTCATCTGCTGTCACGATCCATGGGCCGCAAGGTGCGAATGTGTCAAACCACTTGCCCGCCAACCAATCCAGGAAGCGATCCATTTCACGCTGCCGGCGATTTTTGATTCTGGAGTTGAGCCCGCGTTCCGAAACGTCGTTGAGAACCGTATAGCCAAAGACATGATCAAGGGCGTCGCTCGAAGAAATATTCTTTCCCCTCTTGCCGATCACAACTGCAAGCTCCGTCTCCCAACCAACTTTCACATTGTTCTTACCGATCACTATCTCGTCGTCATTTCCAATGATTGAACTGGCCGGTTTAAGGAACAGTTGTTGAGTTATTACATCAGTCTGCTCGGGCGCGACGAAGCCGCTCTCCTTGATGTGCTCGGTGTAGTTACCGGCGAGGCAGATAATCTTGCCCGGACGCTCAATCGGAGCGGCGAGTTTGGTTTGGTTTAGTTTTATGCCTCCATCATTTTTCGGACTTCGCTCAATCATGTCGACTAGGTGGTCGCGGATCTGCGCAAACGTCGAGATAAGCGTGATTGTGTCGCTGGGAACCGGAAACTTGCCTGGGCCAAACCTATTCGATTGCTCCGCAATATCCAGAACCCGGTCGTTAACTACTAGACCAGGTCGCACTGCTTGACCTTCAGCGTTTCCAAGTTTGAAGTTGGCAATTCTCATGCTGCTTCCATTACGACGCCAGCTTGGTGTCGCTTTCGAGAATGGACACCACGTGTGCGGCCGCTTCAGTCTCTTCGTTGCGCATGAATCTCTTGTGCAATCGAGAAAATCCGAGGGCCAACAAACCCAACACTGCTCCTGAGACAATGTTCACGACCCGTCCTATCAGACTTGGTTGCACTACACTCGCAATAAGCAGCAACAACCCAGTTCCGGCAGTGATCCAAGCAATGATGTAGAAGGGAGAGAAGACCTCACCCATGACTTTCGCGTGCGTTGTTTCCCGATCGACCGGCGTCGACAGTCGTTCGAAGAAGCTGTCGATTTTTGCGCGTTCTTCCGGACTCACTTTCTCAAGGAACGACGTGAGCGACATCGCCCCGATGGTCATAGCGAAATTGGTAAGGATGCTGATCGCCTCAAAGTCATAACGCAGCCAATTTGGATCGATGCCTGGCTGGCCCGTTAGGACAAACGCCTTATATAGGTAGAGTGAAAGTCCGCAGAAGAAACCCGTGCCAATGCCGGCAGCGGCGCCGCGCCAGGTAACGCGGCGGATCAAGAGTCCGGCCAGCATCGGAATCAGCATTGGTCCCACAAAGAGACCAAAGACAGTAACCATCACCTCGAACAATCCCTTCCGCGCAGAAGCGATTAAGCTGATGCCGATGCCAATGGTCAGTGTTCCTACGAATAACGTCGCCAGCCGCCCGACGATAATCAATCGACGCTGGCTAGCCTCCTTATCAAAGAGGCGGCGATAGATATCTTCCGTTATGACGCTCGCCATGACGTTGTAGTCACCGCTAAGCGTAGACATCGTCGCCGAAAACATCGCTGCGATCATGAGCCCCATCAGGCCAGCTGGAAGATACTTTAGAGAGAGAGCGGCATAAGTAAACTGAGGCGAGTTTGGTGGCTGCAACAACTCTGGCATCAAACTGCGTGCAGCCATCGCCGGAAGGATGAATAGCGGTGGTCCAATGATCTTTAGAGCTACTGCCAGCATTCCTGCTTTCCGCGCGGCGCGTTCGTCCTGGACGCTGTAGAACTTCTGCGCAAAAGCCCAATTGCCGTTGTAACTAAGAATGATGAGCAGATAGAAAGCGAAAACGTAGAGGAGTGAGAATGGCGCGCTCACTGGCGAAAGGAACCCGTCCGGCGCTCCCTGCGTGAAGAAACTGATGGAGTCTACGTGCGCAAACACGAGGGGGAAAAGGACCAGCACGCCAAGGGTAAGGATGATGAACTGGATAAAATCGGTGACGACGACGGCCCATAATCCACCCATAAAGGTGTAGAGCAGCATAACTACACCGCTCACGATGATGCTTGTTTTGAGGTCGTAGCCGAGTCCAACGGAAACAAAGACTCCGGTAGCGTAAATCTTAAGCCCGTCATCGATCACTTTAAGTGGCAAGCCTGCCCAGGCGAGCACCTGCCGAATCTGCTTGTTGTAACGTGCTTCAAGAAACTCGATGGGACTCAGAATTCGCGCGCGTCGCCAACGCTTAGCGAGCAGCAGCGTTCCTACGACCATCCCGACCGCAGAACTCCACGCGAGCGTGACAGCCACGAATCCGAAGCGATAGGCCATCTCAGAATACGCAACGAAGGTGAACGCGCTGAAACCTGTTAGGTAAAACGACACACCCGCAAGCCACCATGGAATCGCGTTTCCACCGGTGAAGAAGTCACGCACATGACGCATGCGCTTCCAGAAATAGAACCCAATCGCCGTCAGCAACAGGAAGTAGCCGGCGATTATGATGTGATCGGCAAGTTGCAGGCCTTTATGCATCGCACTTAGTTCAGAAAACACTTCTCCTCTCAGTCCCAAGGGACCGCAACAACAACGACTCTCTTTTTCGGGAGACTAGCGGGCGCCGGTTTAACGTGACGCAAACCGCGTGGGAGAACTATCTCTATTTCACTGCCTCTGGCTTGCCGGAGAGCAGAGAACGGCTTACGGCATCAAGTACCGCCGAAACCTGACGGCCATCGAAAGCGGTGACCTTTGGTTCGGTATCATTCATCACCGCATCGAGAAAATCAGAGAGACACTCGACAAATGCACCGCGCAATTTTCCGAATATTTCATAGTTGAGAAACGTCTTGGGATAAGTAAACTGCTTCTCAGTACTCAGCTCTATTGATTCGCGTTTCCGATCGAAGTGAACGTGGCCTCGGCTCCCGATAACTTCGACAAACGAGTCGACAATGGTCGGAAAGCTATTGGGATAGATCCACCCTGATTCGATGGTTGCGAAGGCGCCGCTCTTGAACCTCACCTGGGCCTGGATAACGTCGTAAGTGTCAATCCCCCGCGCTGCGAGAACGCCCTTCGTCCCGCTGGCAAAGACGGTAACGGGCTCACTTGCCATGAACCAGCGCATCAGGTCGATGTCGTGCGCCCCAAGGAAATGCGTGGGCGTTGTCTGCGCTGCCCAACTAATCATCTCTGTCGGCACGTGAATCGTGTCGTTCTTTCGCGCATAACCCACGAGTGGCTGACCAATCTCACCTTTATTAATCGTGAAAAAGCCGTGGTAGTAGGAAGAAAGCCAACGATGATTGAAAGCCACTTGCAGCTTTTGTTGCGGCCGGTCCCGGCTCAAGGCGAGCAATTCATCAGCTTCCTTTAGTTCAGTAGTAAAAGGCTTTTCACAGAGTACGTGCTTGTTAGCTTCGAGTGCAGCCTTCGTGGGTTTGAAATGAGCAAAATCGGGAGTGGCAATGCAAACAGCATCAACCTCCCCTTCAGCCAGCAACTCCTGATAGTCGGTATAGCGCGCTTCGATGCCGTACTTGTTGCCTACCTCATCAAGTCGACCGCGGCTTCTGTTACAAATCGCAGTCACCATCGCAAGCGAATGAGAGTTATAGATACGGACATACTGCTCGCCCATAATGCCGAGCCCAATGACGCCGATGCGCACTTTGTTTGTCATTTAGCTATTAACAGCCCTGGGACCTTTGGATCCCAATCTCAATTCCCTGAAGCCTCCGTAAAGAGCTTCGCCTCCAGATCCAGAATCTCTTCAACCAAAACGTCCTCTGCGTGCGGCTGGCATTTTGATGAAACAACTTCGTAGCCCCCAACGGCGTGCGCAGCTCTTGTCGGTAGGTATCCGATATATCCATTTGCAATTCCGACAATGAAGATAGGACGGAGAGCCGCTTTTTTCACGCGCAGGCCGATCTCGACGAATACTTCCGCAGGAACTGCGACCAGCGCAGCGCCATTAATTCGGATTCCCTGAAGCTCCAGTGGTAAGAACCCGTCTTTTAGTGTGCTGGTCTCTTTCGCATAAAAGTTGGTGATCGAGGCATAGAGGTGCGCCGACTTGGCCCGTCGAAGTTCTTCGCCTACATCGCCGTCGGCAGCACTAACTTCGGCTAAGCGCTCATCCGCTTCTTTCAAGAGCCGGCTTGTTTCCTCACGTGGCGGATAATGCTTAAGCGGCAACTGAGTAGATATGGACAACTTGCTCATGCTCGCTTGATCTGTCGCCCGGATTTCCGGCAACGCCTTCTGTGTCGCGGCCGCCAACAAGTGTCCCAGCTCAGCTGCACGATCAAATGTCCGACCTGGCGTGATGATGCCGATTGCACTCAGTTCTGATGAATGGCCCATGCTGATATTTCCCTGAGTTCCATTCACGAACATGGCAAAGCCTCCCAACCCAAGGCTCTCCTCAATCTCCTTTAAAGCGAAGGCGGGAAAGTCTCCGGTGACCAGCAGGTTATCGGGTCCCAAAACCGTCGGGTGGCACGCGTAGTTAATTAAAACAGCACGAGTTCTGCCGCTCGCGTCTTCAATTTTTAGGATGCCGATCTCTTCGTCTACTGGTCGCTGATCCGGACTACGACGATTTACACCAACACCTTCGACGTGGCCAACTCCGACTCCGATACGCGCAGGGAAACGGTTACGCCAAGCGTCTGTCACGGATTCCGTGATCTTTTGGACCAGCTCATTCATATAAGCCTGATTCACACTCTCATCAGGATTAAAGAACGTAGTAATAGTTACCGGACCCGCATGCGTGTGCGTAGCCGCAATCATCACGGAGTCTGGTGTGAGCCCGGTGCTCTCTTGAACTGCGGCTCGCACGCGACTAACAAAATCGCCAGGGAGCGCAAGCACGTCGACGCTGACGATTGCGACCGCAGCTTCCTCGTTCCCCAGCACTAGTGCTCGCGAGAACAGGTCGTCGTGAATACCGCTGGATACCTCCAACCGGGCGGCAAATCCGGCAAGGGGGGCGCCGACCGGGGGCGAGATACACGACTTACTGAATCCTGCTTTGAGCAAAGTTTCTCCTGAGATGGGCTGTGCCAGGCAAAACGGTTTTGCGTGACAGACACGAGCCACTCTGGAAGTGAGAGCGCCGATCAACTACCAGAGTATGCCGCTCCGGGTTGGTGGTGTGTTAGAAAATGAACTTCATCCCGAGCTGAATGATGCGTGGTCCAAAAATGGAACTGCGAGGCCCAATGCTTCCCATGTTGACGTTGGTGAGCGCGTTATTGCCCAGGATGCGACTGGCGGTATCAAAGCGGTGCAGCCGCTCGTTGGTGGCGCCGATCACATCGATCCGAAGCTCCAGCCTCGCGTCCTCTCCCAAGCCCGTCACCTTGGCAACGGAGAAGTCAAGATTGCGAGCAAAAGGAGCGCGGAAAACGTTGCGTGCAATGTTTCCGAAGGTTCCAGGCGCATAATCCAGACTGATCGCGGCAGGGTTAATGATGAATAGATTCCCACCAATTCCAGCTTCCCAGTTGCTCAGTCGTCTCTGCCACTCCTCTTCGGACCAGTTCGGGTCGCCGATAAGGTCTCCCCGCTCCGTGGAAAGGGCATAGCCAGTGTTTGCACGTCGATTGCGAATGTTAGGCGAGAATGGGTAACCGGACTGTATTTGGAAAGCGGCGGATGTTCGCCAACCGCCGACCAGCTTATTCACCCAACCCGATTTGTTCCAAAACGTCTTACCATGACCAAAGGGAAACTCGTAGATCCCACTAACAACGAAACGATGCGGTACGTCAAAAGTCGAAAGTCCTCTGTCACGATTGAGGTCGTTGTTGTTGGAGCTAATATTGAAGGTTCCGCCGAGAGCAAAGACCTCACTGCCCTGGTCGATACTCTTGGACCAGGTATAAGTCGCGAGGAAGCTGTATCCGTTTGAGAAGCGCTTATCAAGTTTGATGGTAGCGGCGTTGTAGTTCGATTGCAGAACATTCGTCGTTGCGAACGCGCCTATATTGAAGTTCGGATAGGGACGTCGCAAGTAAGGATTTGCTGCTGCGCTGGGGCTGGTGATACTCGCTGCAACCGCACTGGGGAAAGGCTGGCTGAAGATCCATTGAATTGGCAAATTTTTGGAGGTTGAACCTGTGTAGTTAACCTCGAGCAGCATTTGACGACTTAGTTCACGCTGGATGCTAACACTCCATTGCTGCGAGTACGGGGTGTCGTAATCGTATAGTGCGCCCGAGTTTCCACTCCCGATGAAGGGCTGATTGTTCAATATCGCGGGCGGCACGGCGCCGAAAGTTGGAATGTAACCGGCGCCTACCGTAAAAGCACTAGTGGGAAATGGATTGGCCAGGGTCACGCCGGGCGTTAGGAAATCACCCTGTTGAGTGGTGTAGGAGCGATCGGGCAGTGGCTCGTATGCACGCCAGTGAAAGAACTGCGTAGAGTCGGCGTAAAAGATCCCGTAACCAACACGAATAACCATTGGGTCCTTCTCGAACGGTTGAATCGCGATTCCAATCCGTGGACCAAAATCGGTCTTGGCCGCCTCAACCACCTGCGGACTTGTGCAGCAGACCACCAGTGGAGTGTTCGATCTATCTGCCACAGCCTGACTCGCAACGATCAAGCGACCACCGTTAGCAGGATCAAAACGAGCGCCACCCAACAGCTGTTCTCTATACGGCTGATGGTATTCATAGCGCAAACCCAGGTTGAGCGTAATTCGACGTGAGAACTTCCAGTCATCCTGAAAGTAAACGGCCCAGGGAGTATTCCGTACATTCGCAATGGACGGAGTCGCGCGTGAGCTGGTTTGAGCCACGCCGAGAAGGAAGTCCGCAATTGAATTAATGTTGTTAGAGCCAACTTGCGAGGCGCTACTGGCTTTGGTGTAAAGCCCACTGAATGTCAAAACGCCATTCGAGCCATTACCCAACTCTCCATTTTTAAAACGGTTGTGATCGCCTTTGAAACCAAACTTGAAGCTGTGGTTGCCGCGCACCATCGAGAGGTTATTGGAGAGCTGGTAAGTATTTTGAACCGTCTGCAAAATTGATGCACTGAATCCACCATAAGCTGCGGGCACGTTTCCAGTGAGGGTGATCCCGGGAAGTGTCTGCAACCCGGTGTTGTTGATACCGAACTGCACCGGATCAATCTCATCAATGCTCTCGCCGTAGACCCCGCGAACGTAACCGAGTCTGAATTCATTTATGAGCGTGGGACTGAAGACATGAGTCCATGACGAATTGAACACTCGTCCGTTACCCACAAGATTCTTAGTGGTATATGGCAGCACCCCTTTGTTGAATCTGGCGTTGTTCTGATAGGCGAATCGTCCGTAGATGCTGTCGCTTTGCGAGAATTGGTGATCAATTCGGACTGAGGTTTGATTGTTCTCAAGAATCGCCCCCGCTGGCGCAATGAGGTTATTGTTGCCTGACGAGGCATTTGGCAACGGTTGTTGCGCGGCAATCAAAGCAAGCGCTGTCGGACTCAATCTCTGTGACGGGATCTGGTTGCCGGCAAAGGGCTGGCGAATCGTGCGGGGATTTGTGGCTGATTCAGCGAGTGCGGGATTGAATCGCGGATTCGCGACGGTTGTCGCCGGATCAAAGATTTGCCCGGCACGCACGCAATTGCCCGTGGGGTTGCCGCCCGTATCGAGCAACGGCACTTGTGCGCCACCCACCACCAGACACGCGCCGAGGTTCTCTGAAAAATTACCAGCGCGTTGAGCCTGCGTCAGGACGCGAGTTAGACCGGTAGTGACAGTGTTATGACGACGGCCTTCATAGCTTACAAAGAAGAATGTCTTACTCTTGATAACTGCTGGACCACCTTCGCCAAAACGAGGTAGCCACAGCGGTCCTCCTACGGTGCCGCCGAATTGATTGAAGCGCAGTTTTCCTCTGCTTGGTTTTCCACTCTTGTCCGGGGCCGCGATCGGATTGCGCGGCTGAAGAACATCATTGCGTAAGAATTCAAACAAACTCCCATGGAAACTATTGGTGCCCGCTTTCGTTGCCACATTGATTTGGCCGATGCCTTCGTATTCTGCGGAGTAGGCGCTATTTTGGACTTGGAACTCCTGCACTGAATCCAGTGAAGGAGTTATGGTCGGGGTACCGAAAGTCGGATCCGTATTCGACAGGCCATCGATCTTGAAAGTCGCAGTCGAGGGTCTGGTTCCCGAAATCGAAAAAGAGCCGCCACTCTCCAATCGGAATGCGGGCCCATTCCCTCCCGGCGGTTGAGTAACATTCGAGTTGAGCAGAATAAAGCTGTAGATGTTGCGGTCACCTGACGGCAGTTCGGTCAACTGTTTGTTATTGATAACCTGGCCGATGCTGGCAGTTTCAGTCTGTAACAACTGCGGGGTATCTACTACCAATACGCTCCCCTCTACGCCGCCCGCGGCTAGTTCGAGATTTAACGAAACCCGCTGGCCCACTCCGACGACTACGTTGTTATTGACAGTCCTGCCGAAGCCTGGGCCTGTGGCGGAGACTTCGTACGCTGCGGGAGGTAGAAACGGGGCTTCGTACAACCCCTCGTTATTGGTCACCAGAGTTTGAACCGTCCTGTTACCGAGGTTTGTGATCGTCACAGTTGCTCCTGGAACAACGGCTCCCGTGGTATCCGTAATAATGCCCACGATCGCACCTCTCTCCGATTGAGCGGGAACCGTTATAGGCAGTACCAAAAGCAAAAAGAGAACGAACAGTGTTGGGGCTGCATTTATTCTCATGAGATGTCTCCTGGGCTTAACCGGTCGCTAAGATTTTGGGGAAGTACTCGTCGCCGTTCGGAATCATCGATTGCGGGATCGGTAAGTCTGGTATGCGACCAGCATTTTCGGTGGTCACGTATGTGCCCTTCAGCAATCCCGTTGGCACCTGACGCGGACGCGCCTTGCGAAGGCTACTAGTAACGTTTCTTCTTTACTGCTTCGGAAGTCTTCTTGATCAAATCCAGACATCCGTCTCCCAGCGTGACTGCCAGAGCAACAGAAAGAACATCGAGAACACAGAGTTGTGCAATTCTTGAAGTGAGCACCTCACCGCCTAAAGGAGATTCCGGTGATGCCGTCAAGAGCACAACGTCCGAGGCCCTGGTAATCGGCGAGGGACTAAAATTTGTGATTGAGATTGTGGTGGCGCCGGCTTTCCTCGCGGCGGTTAACGAATCGACTACATCCGTAGTGCTGCCTGAGTGCGAGATGCCTATCGCAACGTCACCCTTCTTAAGAGATGCAGCCGCCATAGCCTGCAAGTGCGCATCACCATAGGAGTCTGCCGTCAGACCAAGTCGAACGAATTTTAGTTTGGCGTCGAGAGCCGTAAACGATGAGTAGCCGACTCCATAAATATCAACGCGCCCGGCGTCGGCCAACGCCTTAGCACCCACCTCCACCATCTCCGGATCGAGCGCTTTCATTGTGTCTCCAACGGCCTTGATATTTGTTTGGAAGACTTTCTGAGCGAGGTCGGCGGTGCTATCGGCGAAGCTGATGTTTTCGTGAATGAACTCGACTGGTTCAACAAGGTCCTGTGCGAGTCTGAGTTTGAACTCCTGATATCCCTTGTAACCGAGCGCGCGACAGAATCTGATCACAGTCGATTCGCCTACATTGATATCTCTGGCTGCTTCAGAGATGGACATGTTCATTACTTCTTCCGGTTGACTCAGAACGTACAGAGCAACCGCTCTTTCAGAGGGTTTAAACATCTCCATTGCGCTTTTGATTCGCAGCAAGCAGCCAGCTTTTGCCGGCGCGATGTGCTTGGTTCTGGGCACTTGTTTTGTTCTCGGGCTCTAAGGAATAACTCACGGAGTTTTCCTCCATGAGTGTATTTTGTGGTGGTGATATACTCTAGACCTCGCGCAGAGTCAATAGATTTTTTTGACATAGATTTTTTTGACACAGTTTTTTGGGGTACCAGCCTACGAGGGTACCAGATTGTTTTGGGGCCCCATATCGGCAACAAAGTATGGCGGTAGGATCGTGTCCGCAGGCAGCGTGCATCACGTGCGAGGAACGGACGCAACGGGCCTGCAGCAGTGTAGCCGGCTATGCTGGGTCCGCGCGCAACTCACCAGCCGGACACAAAATGGACACGTGGAATATGGAAGTTGAGGGTAGTGTGAAGTGTCTTCGTAAGTTGTTGAGTTAATTGGTCGGGGCGAGAGGATTCGAACCTCCGACCTCACGGTCCCGAACCGTGCGCTCTACCAGGCTGAGCCACGCCCCGACAAAAACTTCATTACCAACTTTTTCAACGCGACCTTGAAATTCAAAGCGCTCGTGGATTCTAGGGTTCACCCGGGTTTAAGTCAAACCTCTGCATTCTGAGCCTCCGCGGCGCGCGCTTTCTCACGTCGCGATTTCAGGTACTCAATGAAGGGTGGCATCAGCGAAAGCAGCACTACTACTATCACGACCCACTCGATGTGCTCCTCCAAATCGACCCCAAATTTTGACTTGAGCAGGTTCCCCAGGAAGTAACCAGTCAGGATCATGCTAAAGACCCAAAGGAATCCACCCAGTACATTGAAGAATACGAACCGCCGATAAGGCATCGCGGACGCACCGGCGACTATGGGCGCGAACGTCCTGACGATGGGCACGAAACGAGCGATGACAATCGTCTTCCCCCCGTACTTTTCGTAGAACGCGTGGGCTTTCTGCAGATGACTTGGCTTGAACAGCAGCGACTTCTGACGGGTGAAGATGCGCGGCCCCATCTTCGCTCCGGTGTAATACCCAACAGCATCACCGACCACCGCGGCAACGAAGAGCGTGGAGAGCAGAATTGTAACGTTGAGCTTCCCGGTTGCAGCGAAAAGTCCAGCAACTACCAGGAGCGAATCGCCCGGCAGAAAGAACCCCACCGCTAACCCGGTCTCAGCAAAGACGATGGCAATCAGTCCGAAGTAGACAAAGACACCGCCCTTCGCGAGCAGCGTTTCGATAATTTGTTTTGGATTCAGCAGCTCTTTGAGCTGGTGAAACAGTTCGTAAATCGTTTCCATAATTGAGTGATGATGAAGCCGGAACCGCGAGATTCACAGTCCACTCATCCTTTAACCCTCGCCCTTCGCACTAGCCCAACCGTGTTGACCGATTAGCGGCACGAACGCACACGCGCCATGATCTTCAATCTTCGTTCCTCTCTCGTACTTGATGACGCGAATCAGACGTTGCGCTTCTCTTGAATCGCCAACCGGAACTACCAACCGACCACCGATTCTCAATTGCGACACGAGGGGTTCAGGAACGACTGGCCCACCGGCCGCCACGAGGATCGCGTCATACGGCGCGTTCGCGGCCCAACCCAGCGTGCCATCGAAACATTTTACGGTCGCGTTGTAGATTCCAAGGTTTCTTATGGAAGCTTGCGCGCTGCGCGCCAGATCCGGAATTCGCTCGATGGAAAAAACCTGACCTGCTGTCTTTGCGAGCACCGCCGTCTGATAGCCCGAGCCGGCGCCAATCTCCAACACGCGACTCTCGCTATTCACCTCCAGCAACTCCGTCATCCGAGCCACAATGTAAGGTTGCGAGATGGTCTGGTTGGCGCTTATCGGTAGAGCATGATCACCGTAGGCGCGACCTTGTAGGGCTTCGGGTACAAATGCATGGCGCGGAACTGAACGCATCGCATCCAACACTCGCTCGTCGCTAATGCCGTAATGCTCGCGCAGCCTCGCAATCATCCGATCGCGCGGAATCGTATAGTCCTGTTGACGTTCAATTGATTGTCGACCGGGCTGCTGTTGCACAGGTGTGATTCTAAACTATTTGCGATCGATCGGCGCCGCAGGAAGGACTCTTAATTGACTATCTCTTCTGCACCAGTTCAGCGCCGGTAATGTAATTCCATGTCTCAATCGCCGTGAGCGCATGGTGATCGGTCATGTCACTCTTCAGAGGAGTCACTGAAACGTAACCCTGTTCGATTGCCTGGTAGTCGGTTCCATCGGCAGAGTTCTTGTTGAAATATTCTTCGCCAATCCAGAAGTAGGCTTTGCCACGCGGATCGATATGCTCGGAAATTACGGGTCGAGCGTTCTTAATTCCCTGTCGTGTGACCCGCACCCCTTTGATCTCGCCAGGTGGAAGATTGATGTTCAGCAACGTGCCGTCCGGTAACCTGTCTACAAGGACCTTTCGCACAGCAGTGATTGCGAATCTGGCGGCTTCACGAAAATCAAAATTCTCACGCGCGACGAGACTCAGCGCCACGCCAGGCACTCCTAGAATCGTTGCCTCGAGCGCTCCCGCAACTGTTCCAGAGTAGGTGGCGTCATCCCCCAGATTGCCGCCGTGGTTAATTCCGGAAGCACACACATGCGGCCGTTCATTTTCGGGTAGGATTTTGTTTAGCGCGAGCGTTATGCAATCGGTGGGAGTACCGTCTACGGTCCAGTGACGTTCATCAATCTGCCGAATACGGAGAGGCCGGGCAAGAGTCAGACTATGGGAGGCCCCGCTCATCTCAGAGGCAGGCGCCACAACGTAAACGTCGCCAACTTCCTTCAACGCTGCCTCTAACTCGATAAGTCCCTGGGAATGAATCCCGTCGTCATTGGTCAGGAGAATTCGCGTCATGAGAATCTCGTCCCTCTGGGAGCATGAATCACTCACAAACATCCCACACGAAGGCGTTTTGGATCGTCCACCGGAGGAGTGTCCACTACTCGGATTTTCGGCTGTAGACGACTGGTGAGAATAAAAAGCAGTGGCGTGCTTTTGGGATCTGTCAGCAGAGTCAACTAGTCTCGAGGGGCTGTGCGCATTCGGCCCTTCTTCTTGTTGCGCTTTCGCGCCAGCGCCGACTTCAACTTCGCCTTTTGGCCCGGAGGGATAAAGAACGCATGCTTCTTGGCGTCCTTAATAATTTCTTCCGTCATTACCTTACGCTTGAACCGTCTGAGTGCGCTTTCGATCGATTCACCTTGATTTACAGTAACTATTGCCATTCCTTCTCCGTCTCAAAATTGATTTCCAACGTTTCGGCAGGGGCTATTTAACACGCCCTCAACGGATATGGTCAAGTTGGCTGAGGACTTGCGCCCTGTGGCCAAAGCGAACCCCGCGAACTTGATTAGCCTCGCGGGGTTCTTGTATCGACCCGGCGGATTCGTTACTTCGCCGGCGAACTAGACTGCAACAGCTTCTCGATCCTCAACATTAGCCTCCACCTTAGCGGCGGCAGGCTTGCGACTGAGGCCCATGATCTGAACGGGCTTTTCGGCAGCAGGCGCATCGAGTTGCTGCGTTTTGAGCACCATCTCCTGGTACATCTTGCGCATCATCACGGCTTCCTCATGGGCGGTCTTGGGACCTTCCATCTCGGGCTTATTCGGCCGTTTCAGGTCTATTGGATTCAATACCAAATCATGCCCCGGATCTTTCATGTTGACAGCCTTGCCGCCTGCAAAAATCTCGTGACGTCCGTGTTCTTCGTACCATTTGGCCACGGTTGCGTTCTGGTGCATGTTCTCAATGATATTGCGCCAGCCGATCCCAGTGTTGTAAGCGCAGAAGGAAATCTCACCTTCCTGCGTGCCGTAAGGAATGATGCACATTTCAGTACGCCGGAAGTCGTAATTGAAGAGGTCCTGAAACCACATGCCGGCGATGAACAGGAAGTTCCAACGATCAGAACGACGCTTCTCAATATCTTCCTTCGTACGAGCACCGTCGACCTTACCGTAGTCTTTGCCGGTCAGGCCGAACGACTTATCGAACTTCTTGAAAAGCTCGTACAAGGTGAACTGCGTCGGCGAGTTATATGGATTGTAATGCTTTAGCAGGGCAAGTCCCATCATCAGGTTGGACATCCACTTACCGCGAGCTGCGTCGGTGATCTTCTGCATGTCCTTTACCAGCCCAGGAATGTTCAGGAATTCTGGAACCGGACGCATCTCGCGAGTTTCCTTGTCGACCATGACCGCGGTGCCCACACCGCAGTTCGGGTGACAACCGCACGATACCTGTCCCCATTCGGCTTCCGGGCCGTGGACGAGATCAGCAAAATCAGCAAACGCGCCCATCAGCGAGAGTGGGAACCAATCGCGAGTCGGCTCCGTGATTCCGACCTGATCCTTCACGTCATGTGCCAGGTGCGAAAGCGTGTAGCGCTGTTGTAGCCTGCGCTGGGCGGTGATTTCTTCATCACGACCGGTGAACGACACCGGCTGGAATGAAAGAAACGCAATCTTCTTGGGATTATCTAAAGCGAAACGAACGATCGAACCTACCTGGTCATTGTTAATACCATTGACCAAAGTTGTGACCAGAACGATCTCGACTCCAGCTTCGTGAAGATTGTTAATGGCCCTCATCTTAACGTCGAACAAATTGCCCACCTGCCGGTGACTGTTTGCATCGTTACCGATGCCATCGAACTGCAGGTAGACATAACGTAGTCCAGCTTCGGCCGCTTCACGACAGAACTCTTTGCTCTTGGCAAACTCAATTCCATTGGTCGCTGCCTGCACGCTGTTGTAACCAACTTTTCGCGAATAACGAATAGCTTCAAGGAAGTGCGGTGAAATGGAAGGCTCGCCGCCCGAGAACTGAACCGACATCTGACGCCGCGGCTTAATCGTGATCGCGTTGTCGAGAATTTCTTTGATGTCTTCCATGCTCAACTCGTGGACGAAACCAACCTGATTGGCGTCCATAAAGCACGGGTCACACATCATGTTGCAGCGGTTAGTAAGATCGACAGTGAGCACCGCGCCACGGCCGTACTTAACAGTGCTGGAACCGTGATTATGAAGTTTCTCGTCGTTATGAGCGTCGATATCGCGGCCGGGAAACATCTTCTCAATATGCGTCAGAAACTTAGCGTCAATCGCCATCATGTCCTCAAAGTGACCATGAATGGGGCAATCCTTAACCATCCAGATTTCACCATCGCGCTCGATGATCTGCGCTTTGATTTCGCCAACCTTTTCGTTGATCAGGATGGAGACATCTTTCTTGCCGCTGAGAATGGACTCTCGCGCTTCGATCACACAATTGGGACAGAGTGAGTCGGTCGTTCGCGGCCAGCCGAGGGTTGGCTTGCTCTTCTGCCATGATTTCAGCAACGGCTTTTCAGACCACTTCGGAGTGAAAGAGGGGTTTGGTTTGTACTTGTTCACGGCCTGGATGGCGCTGTGGACGCCTCCCGCAACCAACGTCAAGCCCTTTTCCACGTGTTTAATCGGTCGCATTCGAGTCTCCCTTTATCGCGTTCAGAATGGATGTTGAATTATTGCCTGCAAGCTGGGGAATTACACAAGGCGCTCACAGATTGCCCTTGAAAAGTGGCAATGACTATGCCACCTCAGAGTTGGAAGGCTAACTGGAGAAATGATTGGGGTTAACTTTTCAGAGATAGGAGTGTCGTGCAAAAAGCGCCATACCAACGTGTGTCCCTGGGCTACACACTCCATCTCTGCGGGGTGGGTGTAGCATTTTGGACTGAGGGGATGCGGGCGGCTATTTTGGTGGGAAGTAACCGATTCTGGCCGAGACGCGGTGGGTTGTATTCGAGGTCCGCACGCTGACCAGGCGAAACTTTCCGTCTTTCGTTTTATTGAGGGGAGTGTAGTAGAGCGCGTACTGGTGACGCAGTTCCTCGGCTACCTCGGCGTAGGTTCGTTCCAGATCCATGAACGACTTCGGTTTGTATAATCTTCCGCCCGTTGATCCTGTGAGTTGATCGAGATTTCGTTCACTGGCCGCGAGAGCGTCCAGTCCCAGGCGCAAGTCGCCGATGCGAAGTTCATTAAATTTAACCGACGCGGCCGAGCCGGCCAGCAGGTTCTCGAGTTCAGTCTGCTTCTCAGCCCTTTCGATCTCCGTATTACTAATGACGTAAACAGCGGTTTGCGATCCGAGTGCCGACTTCAAAGCGGCTTGAAATGAGATTCCGCGACCGCTGTCGATGCCGTCGGTAAGAACGATAATGGCATGGCGAGCACTATTGCGCGGGAACTGGTCGCGCGTGGCTACCAGTACCGCATCGTGGAAACGGGTGAACATCCCCGGCGCTAATCGCCTGAGCGCCCGCCGCAGTTGCACTCGACTTCTGGTCCAATCCTGCAAGAGCTGTATGCGATCATCGAATTGAATAAGACTAAGACGATCGTCGGGCGAAAGATGAGCAGCGAATCCTTCAGCAGCGCGACGAAAGTCTTCAAGGTTCTCGCTGACTGAAGATGACGCGTCAAGCATCAACACGACATCGACCGGCACTTGCCGCAAACTCAATTCGCTGAGCGGTTGCTCGAGACCGTCTTCAAATACTCGGAAATCATTCCTGGTGAGACTGGTAACCAGGGCCCCCGAACTATCGCGAACAGTGACAGGCAAGAGCACCTCTGCCGTGTTCACCGAGATCACGTCGTCCGGATCAATCTCTTCTTCTTGTTCAGCGGGCGCGGGTGACGGTGTGGAGGTTGCCGGTCGCTGGGCCAATACTTCAACTGAGAAGCAAGCCAGCACTAATAAAGAGGTTAGCCATGAAGTGCTTACGCGAATCAGTTCCTGAACCACGCGGTTCATCGCGCTTACCTCTCCTGACCTGGACTGTTTGACGATGGAGATGACTCACCCATCGCTGCGGTCATGGCTGAGATTATTGGCTCGCTGACCCTACGCTTGCGGAGTTCCTGAAGCTTTGTTGGAGAAATATCAAATTCCGCAGGCGAGTCTTCAATCCGCTTGATAATCGTGCCTTCCGAAAAACCTGCGTTAACCAGTTGAACGATCGATTCGTTGTTGAGCGTTGGGGTCTTCTCCAGTTTCAACTGCCGTTCGCCGGCTTCGGATGGCGGGCGAATAATACGAACCCTGGCGCTGCCGGTCGTGATAGTGTCCTCCTGGCCCGAACCCTTCAATCCTTTATTGCGCGTCTGACTACTTGTTCCGCCACCCGAACCGAAAATGTTAGTGCTGTTCGAATCACCATCGCTCGTCTTTGGGGTCGAATTGCCGCGCCGAAAGAACGCATCGTCGTCCCAAAGGTCATTTTCGAGTGGTTGCCCAAACTCCTGCGACAGCATGGCCAGAATGATGCCCTCGCTGACTCCGTTTTTCTTCAGTTGAATGAGTTGGTCGGGACCCAGCTCAAATTTGGTTGTCCTGCTATTAATAATTGCGATGACGGTCTTCTCTTTGAAACCGGCGCGTACGAGTTTTATGACGGCCGTGTTGTTGAGGGGCGTCTCTGATCGTTGCTGTGCGCAGACTGAGCCGGCAATTCCAGCCAACGCGCACGAGAGAAAAACGATGCTTAGGAGTTTCTTCATCAACCTGGCTTTCGGTTCACCTGCCCTCTGCCGTCACATGGTTCGCGGCCGTCTTAAGCGGAACTGTCGCCCGGCGATACCGGAAGCCGATGCGCTTCACGTAATTTCGCGTCTCGCGGTATGGTGGAACGCGATTTCCGTATCTCATCACCGCCCCTTCACCGGCGTTGTAACTGGCCAGCACCAGGTCCACTTTCCCGTTGAATTGATTCATCAGCAGTTTTAGATATCGGGTCCCAGCCGCAATATTCTGCGCTGGATCATGTGAATTCCGCACGCCGAATCGCGCGGCAGTGCCAGGCATCAATTGCATCAGGCCGCGAGCCCCTTTCGGCGAAACGGCGCGGGAATTAAAGTGCGATTCCTGCTCCATCACGCAAAAGATCAGGTATGGATCGACCCCATGCTTCGCTCCGTTCTGACGAATCAGGTTGTCAATCTTCTGATTGCCGGTACTCCAGCCACGCGCTTTTGAAGAGTCGGATTTCGCGAGGGTCTCCAGATCTTCGCGCTCAATCCTCTCAATCCGCGTGCGTTCGATGAACACTGCGAGCGGCCCACGTCGATACCACGCGCCGGCGGCTGATTCAGAAACGCTGTCGGCTTCAAATCGGGCACCACCTTTCAAGTAGATCCAGGCAGGCCGATCCTCGATTGGGGTTTGCGTTGTACTGGCATCTTTCACGACTGCGATTTGCGGTTCGGATTTTGGCTTACTGCCGGAGCCTCGCTCAATTCCCTTCACTCGATCGCGACTGGCCAGTTGAGTTATGCCGCCCTGTTTGTACCAGATGCCGTTTTCGCTTTCCCAGGCATCGTCTACCTGCAGGAAGCTGCCGTCGGCGAGTTTAAGGCGTACTCCGTCAAAACCTGCCTTTGACTCTTCTTCTGACTCGACTGCAATCACTGCAGGCTTTGGTTTGTGTTTTCTGCGCCTTTGAGCCTGGGCTTCCATCAGACAGTTGCACAGGACCAGCGCAATACTGAGAAGAAGAATGTGTCGGAGTCTGCTTAGAGTGGAAGTCATCGTTTGCCTGGTGGTCTTTTATGGGTCTTCCGCGGAACTTTTGGCGAGTGCGAGAACGCCAGGCCGAGGATTCGTTTGTTTTCTTTGCAGAGTTGGACTTCCGACGAGACCCTCACCCTTTGAGTCGAGATACGGCACCGAACTCGCCGCGGGCTGGCTGCCACTCTGAAGGCATCAGACTTTTACTTACAAGTCCAACGGGTCCGCCAGCGTGCGTTCAATCATCGTCTCCGCCGTTTGCACCGGCGCGAACGAATGGGACGTGCCGAAGTAATTTCGCCAGGCAATGTCAATCACGTGATTCGAAAGTGCCAGTGGTTGTCCCTCGAAGAGACAAATATCAGTGGCGCGATCAAGCAGGTCCCGTGGTTCGCAACCCTTTAACATGCGGCGCTCGATGCGATATTTGTTCAGCACGTGATCCAGTACAGATTGCTCAACGCGAATTCCCCGATTCGAGGCAACTCGATTGAATATCTCACTGTAAGCCTCAGGTGTCGGCGGCTCTACGCGCGCCCGATAACCCATTCGCCTCAGGAACGCCTGGTCCGCGAGATCCTTCTCATCGAGGTTGGTCGAGAAGACCACCAGTTGTTCGAACGGGACTTCAATTTTCTTACCCGTGTGCAGCGCCAGATAATCAACTCGACGTTCAAGCGGCACGATCCAGCGGTTCAGGAGGTCCTGTGGCGCCACGCGCTGCCTGCCAAAGTCATCAATAACCAGCGTGCCTCCGTTGGACTTCATCTGAAATGGCGCTTCATAAAACTTCGCCGATTCACTCCAGGTGAGATCTGCATTTTCTAAAGTCAGCTCGCCACCAACAACTACCAGCGGTCGTTCGATAAATACCCAGCGGCGGTCGTAGTCGTAAGGCGTGATCTCCTCGGATGCGGTACGGTGGCAGTGTGAATCAAAAACCCGGATCACCTGTCCATCAATCTCAACCGCATATGGAATCCAAATGCCTCCCGCCAGTGCCCCATTGATGCGCTCGGCAACCGCCGTTTTTCCCGTTCCCGGCAAACCGGTCAAGAAAAGCGATCTCCGCGAGTTGATTACACAACCAAGCGTTTGAAGGAGCGACTCAGGCAGGATGAGATCGTGGAAGGACGCGCGAACAGTGTCCATCGCTACCGGCTCAGCAGGAATCGACTGCAATCGCATCATGTGCGTGTAGTCGCGCAGAGAAACCGGCGCAGGCCCCGTGTAGCCCGAAACTGAAAGTAACCGGGTCAATCGATCCCAGCCATGATCAAGCATTGCGTAGCGCGTGAATCCTTCGGTTGTTTGCACCCGTACTTCGATCAGCTTTTCCCGATACAGCTTTTGCAGAATATCTTCGGTAAGCGTCCGCGGCAGATGAATCCGTTCCGCAACGGCGGTGGTAGTCGGCTCAGGCAACATCGCGACATGCTTTAACGCCAGGTCGCAAAGGAACCCTTCAGCCACGCCGGTGTCTGCCAGCTCCTCCGGAACTGGTGGCCCCATCGTTTCAATTTCCGCTCGCGAGAGAATTGTTGTCTGCGACATTACCTCTGCCCTTCCTCAGCTGTCTGCTTTTTGATTCTATCTGCCACTCGCAGTGCCGGCTTGAGCTGAAGCTTTGGCCAGGGTATTCGCGGCAAGCTTCGCTTCCTCCGTACGGCCCACGCGTTGGTAAAGGTCGGCGAGTCGCCTTAATGCGATTGAGTTGTAGGGATCGACCCGGCGAGCCCCTTCGTAATATTTGATCGCGTCATCTTCTCGCCCGAATCTCTCGAGCAACTTGGCGGTGTTCAGGCTGCCCGTCAGTTCGCCATTCGCACGCGCGAAGTGCTTATAAGCATCGTCAAACTTGCCCAGACGGCACAACGCCAAACCCAGATTATTCAGGATGCGTTCATCTGTCGGCGCCTTTTTCACGGCGCGCTTCAGCCGATCGACCGCAGCACGGTAGTTTCCATTTTGATAAAGCGAGAAACCTAGATTGTTAAGCGTCTGCGCGTCATCCGGATCTGCCTTTACCGCGCGTTCGTATGACTCTTTCGCTCGGTCCTGCAATCCCTTCTGCGCGTAAGCCACGCCCAGGAGGTTATGCGCCTCGCTCAGTTTCGGATCGAGGTAAACGGCTGTCGACAACTCGGATATTGCCTGGTTGAGGCGACCACTTTGTAACGCCTCTCGTCCACTCATCAAATGCTCTTTAGCTGAATTTGTGACTGTAACCGGCGCGGCCCCGCGATCTCGGCTGTCGTTCACGCGAGCGACTCCGACGCTCTCAAACTTCTCGGCGTCTTTTTCGGTCATGCGCTTGAACTTGCGATCATCATTGCCGCGGAAGAGTTTTCCGAATGCTTTGAAAGGAGCCGCCATTACGCGAACTACCTTGTTGCCGCCTTTCTTCTTCTCTACCGTCGTGCCGGCGTCTGAGCCGGCATCCGCGATAAGGTTCGCGTCGCTGTCGCCGTCGCGTTCCACCGTCGAGGCGCTCCACATGGCCGAGACTCCCAACGTCAAAACCAGTGCCAGTGAAAAAGCAATCAATCTATGTCTACGCATAATCAGCTCCTTTACATCTTGTCCAGAACGTCCATGAGGTTAAGGGCTGCTGGCCCGAGAATGGCGATGAAGAGTGTTGGAAACAAGAAACAGGCGAGCGGCAACAAGAGTTTTACTGCCGCCTTTTGCGCTTCCTGTTCGGCGCGCTGACGGCGCTTGGTGCGCAACGAATCAGAGAAGACCCGCAAGGCACGCGCGACTGAAGTACCGAACTTGTCTGTTTGAATGAGGGTTGCAACCAGGCTGCGGAGATCGTCAACACCAGTTCGCTCGGCCAGATTTCTGAGTGCCTCATCGCGCTCGCGACCGACTCGAATCTCGAGGTTGGCCATTTCAAACTCTTCTGCGATATCGAGATGCACGTCTTTGAGTTCGCTGCTGACCTTTAAGATCGCCGCATTCAATCCCAGTCCGGCCTCTACCGACACGACCATTAGGTCCAAAGCATCAGCCAGTCCCCAGCGCACACGCATTTGTCGCGATTTGATCATTCTCCGGAGCACGTATCGCGGCAGCATGAACCCCAAAACGAAGGCCCCCAGAATCCAGATCACCGCAGTGTTCAAGGGTCTTGCCAATACTGCGCAGGTAAAAGCAACAATTGCAGGAAAACCCGCAAGCGAAACTAATTGCAACGCTCTGTAGATTACCGGCGCATTGGGCGCACGGAATCCCGCGTGCATTAGCTGCTTTTGCAACTTCTTCGCCTCGAGCGCAGAGGGAGGCAAAAGCCGGTTGAGCGGGCTGGCGAGACGTGCGGCTAGGTCAGAGCCAGGGCGCTCGTCGGTTAGCGAACCTGAACTGGCCGTGGACGAAACCATTTGACCCCCGAGCTTTTTGAGCCGTTCGGTGGCGGCGCTCTGGGGGCGAGCCACGAGCCAGTAAAGACCCATTAGAACTAATGAGATGCAGACGAAGGTTGAGATGGCGATTAATAGCAACATGGTCTTTGGTCTTTGGTCTTTGGTCTTTAGTTTGTAGTCTTTGGTTTTCGGCTCCTGGGACCTTGGTCTTTGTCTGATCTTGGGCGCTGTGATTACGACTGCGAGTGGCTGAGTAAGGTCAAAGTCCAAAGACCGGCCTAAATCTTAATATTCAAAATCTTCTTCACAATCAGCATCCCCGTAACCTGCATGAGCATTGCCGCGGCAATCAAGTAATGACCTCGTGAATCTATCCACAGCACACTCATGTATTCCGGATTCATCACAGTTACCACTATCGCTACGAAGATCGGTAAAGCACAAAGCATCCAGGCGGACATTCGCGAGCTCGTCGTCAGCGTTTTCAGATCGCCCATGATGCGAAAGCGTTCGCGAATTGTGTAGGCAACCTTCTCAAGGATCTCAGCCAGGTTGCCGCCAGTTTCGCGTTGAATCAACACCGCGGTAACACACATCCGCAGATCCAATAACGGCATCCTTTGAGTCAGGTTCTCTAAAGCCAGTTTCATCGAGAGCCCGAGGTTCTGTTCTTCGTAGGTTTTTCGAAATTCGGTTGCGATCGGTTCCGGCATTTCGGTAGCCACCATCTGCAGCGACTCAGAGAATGCATGACCAGCACTCAAGGCCCGACTGATCAGGTCGAGGGTGTCCGGCAGCAGGGACAGGAACGCATCAAGCCGCTTTTTCCGTTTCCACCAAACGTGAACGAATGGCAAAATCGCAGTGGTCAGCCCACACACCACTATGATCAACCAGAATGGCGTTATGACTGAGGCCGCCAGCGCGCCCAGTAAACCCGCTAACCCGGAAAACATAATGAGTCGCGATGGGGTAATGTGCAGATCTGCCTGGTCGAGTTGCCGCTTGAGTTGCAGGAAGGCCTGAATCCGCACCAGCTCGCGATTAATCCAGGGAATCTCGCTCATCAATTCATTGCGCGCGAGAATCACCTCCACGTCTTCCACATGGCTTGAATGCAACAGCGCGTCTGACAGCCGTTGCTGCAAGCGTTGGCGCTTGGAATCGGACTCGTGGGTAGCCGCAAGGTAAGCGCCCAGCACCAGCGACAGGGCAAAGAGGAAAACCAGGAACGAGATCAACATGGTCTCTATATCTCCTCGAAGAAAACACGCGGCAGCGTTAGTCCGCACGCTTTCAACCGCTCAGCAAAGCGTGGTCGGATGCCCGTCGGCCGGAAGCGACCGATAACCTGGCCCTGCGCATCTACACCGCTTCTCTCGTACATGAAGATTTCCTGCATCGTGATGGTGTCGCCTTCCATACCCGTTATCTCGGAAATAGAAGTCAGGCGGCGAGAGCCGTCCGACAAGCGCGCGACCTGAACCACCAGATCCAGCGCTGATGCGATCTGTTGACGCATCGCCCGGTCTGACAGACGCATTCCTGTCATCTGAATCATCGTCTCGAGGCGAGCGACTGCGTCGCGTGGGGTGTTAGCGTGAATGGTGGTCAAACTGCCATCGTGGCCTGTGTTCATTGCCTGCAACATGTCGATCGCTTCGCCGCCACGTACCTCGCCAATTACGATTCGATCGGGCCGCATGCGCAAAGCGTTTCGAACCAGGTCGCGTTGTCCCACTTCGCCTCGGCCTTCGATATTCGGCGGTCTGGTTTCAAGCCTGACCACATGTGGTTGCTGGAGTTGCAGCTCAGCGGAATCTTCAATCGTAACGATTCGTTCGGTCTCTGGAATAAAGGCGGAAAGTGCGTTGAGTAAAGTCGTCTTGCCAGCCCCGGTACCACCTGAAATCAACACATTCAGTCGTGCGTTGACACACATGTCGAGCATGTCAGCTATGTCTTTGGTAAGGGCGTTGTTTTCGACCAGCGCGCTCATGCGCAATGGCTCCGCGCCGAAACGCCGTATTGAAAGCACCGGACCATCGATCGACAGCGGTGGGATGATGGCGTTTACGCGCGACCCATCCTGCAATCTCGCGTCAACCATCGGCGAAGACTCATCTATGCGACGTCCAACGGACGACACGATTCTTTCGATGACTCGCATCAGGTGCTCATCGTCTTTGAACGTGACATCGGTGGCTTCCAACCGGCCATGGCGTTCGATGTAGATCGTATTGTGAGAGTTAACGAGGATATCTGAGATCGTCGAATCCTTTAGCAGCGGTTCCAAAGGTCCAAGACCGAAGAGTTCATGCTGAACGTCGTTGACCAGCCGGTCTCGATCTGACGTCGACAGGGGCATTTTCTCCTGGGCAAGTACAGTCTCTGCCAGACGTGAGACTTCCGCGTGAACTTGCTCCGGCGTGAGTGTCGCAAGCTTTGTGAGATCCATCCGGTTGATCAAGGCGCGGTGCAACCGCGACTTCATCTCCTGGAACCCGTAGCCCGCGTTGGTTTCAGACCCATTGCCGGTCCCATTGCTATTGCCATTTCCGTTGCCGTTGCCGTTGCCGTTGCCGACGCCGGGAACCGGAATGTCTCTAATCAATCGTTCACGAAGTGCCATTTTGTTTTCCTGTTAGCTGGAGCTAAACCTTTTCCATTGATGTGTGTAGCGAAATGTGAGCATGCGACTGGGCCGCATCGCGCTTGAGGAATGAGTTCCAGAAAGTTTTTGCTGGTTTGGCAGTCGAAATCGGTGCCGTCTCAAGTCCCACGGTATCCGAGACACGCCTGATCTCTTTCGCGATGCTGGAATTCGGGTTGGAGCTTACGAGGGGAGTGCCCAGGTTGATTGAATTCACCGCAATCTGGTAATCGCTGGGAATGAACCCAACTACCGGCTCTCCCAGAAACTTCTCAACTTGCTGCAGATCAAGGTCAATCTGCTTACTCCAACGATTAACCACGATGCGCACTTTCTTTCGGGGATAACCGAGACGGTCAAATATTTCTAAAGCTCGTTGAGTACTGCGCAGGGCAGGAATATCGAGGGTGAGCACCAGCACAATCTCGTCAGATTGGTCGAGCGCCGCAAGCGTGATCGCGTCAAACGTGTGTTGCGGATCCAGCACGAGGTAATCGTAAGACTCGCGCAAGCGTTGCAACACTTCAAAGATATGCTCGGGCTCGATTTCATCGGCGGAGTCAGCTTCTTTCGGGGCGGCAAGCAGCGATAAGTTTGGCGAACACGGCGCCACAAAGCTGGCAATCAATGAATCATCGAGTCTGGCCCTGTGTTCCACCATATCTGCGATCGAGTATTTCGGGTCAACGCCCAGAAACAACGGCAGGTCACCTGCTTGCAGGTTGAGATCGACAAGGACCGTTTTACTACCACTGGCCGCTGCGAGATTTGTGGCGATGAACGAAGTGCCGCAGCCGCCCTTGCTCGAGAAAACAGCGATCATTCGTCCCTTCTTCTTTGGGACTTCAACCTGTCCGGCGGAAAACTCACTTACGCGCTCGACCACCGTTCGCAGCTCATCAGTGCTTATGGGAAGGCGCAGGAACTCTCTCGCACCAGCACGCAGGCTCTGCAAAATCATATCGGGCGATGCGTCTGCGGCGGCTGAGATGATCGCCGTTGCGGGACACTCTGTCGCCAGCTTCTGGATCAACGTAATCGCGTGTTCGGAATTTGAGCCGAGCGTGATAATCGCCGCGGAGGGTTTCAACCTCACTATCTCTCCCGATAGTTGTTCGGAATCATTGCCGCCGGCGAGCAGACTGATGCGGCTGTCAGCGGTCAACGCCGTGCGAATCTCCTTGAAGTTATCAAGGCCCGTACTGAGGACTACAAAAGTGAGTGCGTTCGTTGGTTTGGTCATGGTTTTTTCCTGGGGCACATCCCTGGAGCAGTATCCGAAAGTAAACTTGTGAACCTCACCTATTCGGCGGTATCAGCCCCGCACTTTCACCAGTCAGCGTTGTTGAATAGGCGGGCATTGAGATCGATGTAGTGAGCAGTGGGAGTACAAACTGGAATTGATAGTTTGTAATGCTGACGGAGACGGTGCCGTCATTTAAGCCAAAATCGGAATAGGCAACATTCACGTTCGCAGTCTGTAGGTTATTGATGAGGGATTTGGTGCCACCGGCCGGATCGCCGTAAACCACCACATTCTTCACGTTCGCTGCGCTTGAGGCCGGATTCAGAGCGGCATAACGTGCACCGCGACGTGCCGCATCGCTTAAGGCATTGTGAACCCACAATGCCCGGCCAAATTCAATTACCCCAAACATTGCAGTCAGGAAGACAGTGGCAGCAATCGCAAACTCTACCAACGTTCCTCCACGTTCAGACTTGTTCAGAACTCTCATACGCGCATTGATCATCCTTCCCAATCAGACTGCCGGTTGTGTGATCAGATAGTGCATTGTGACGCTGGGCTTCACATCGACGTTCAGTGAAAGAGATGGACTCTTCGTGAGCGCCCCCAGATCGAAGATCGGTTGGTGTTTGTAACCAACGATCTCTATCTTCACCAACTTAGGGATAAGCCCTGAGCCACCACTTTTGGTGATAACTACATGCGACGTTTTTAAGCCGGTCAGCAATGGCGAACCGGTGCCATTTGGGTTGCCATACACGACGAGATTCTTGGCTTGAGCCTCGCCTGCAAACACTCCGGGATTCAAGGGACTGATTTGAGACGTAATTAAATAACGAGTTCCTATCCGAGCAGCTTTTGCCAGAGTCGTGTACTCGTAAAAGTAGCGTCCGAACTCTGCAGTCGCGGCAAAGAGGAGCAGAAATAGTGGGAGCACAATCGCAAGTTCTGCGAGTTGAATTCCCCGCTCATCCCTTCGCAACTGTGACGGGCGAGCTACTCGTCGTAACCTGCGGAGTAAACGAATTTTTCTCACGCGTACTTGCATTAGTCACCACCTATTTGTAGAGAACCGGCACCGTCAGGAGATCGTTGCCTGGGCCCGCGTTCGGGTCGTAACCGCCTTTGCCGGCGAGTACGATATCAGTGACATATTCAGCCTTGATCTCGCCACCATTTCCTCCGCCGACGGACGATTGCAGAAAAAATACGCCGAACCGATCAATCACAACGGAATTGCGACCTCCGTCCGGCGGGTCTTTAGAGATGGGAATGAAGACCACCCGACGGCCGGGTGTACCAACGTTTCCGGGTGTCTTGGTGACGGTTCCGTTGCGATATTGCGTGTAGTTGATATTCTCTGCGACGTTCGTGTCCGGCGGCGATTTAGCGGGATCGACTGGCCCCTGATAAATATCAAACCGGGTGTTGAGTCCCTGGCGCACGTCGCCAGCGGTCATACCAGGCTTGGTAGCAACTTCGTCCCCGGGCGAGGCGCAGACGTTAACTCCATTCGCCATGCCCAATCTGGTGTCGGATCCGCCCGGTCCATCGGGGGACAAAAGCTGATAGTTGCCAGGAGAAATATGCTGTCCCGCGTCGAGCCGAAAGTTATAAACACCGCCGGGAGAAATCGGGCTTGCGGGATTATCGAGAATAAAGGCAGGCAGCCACGGACAGATCACATTCAGCGATACTGAATAACCCGCGGTGGCTGTCGCGCTGAGATTCTTGCTATTACCCAGTACGAGTGCCGCGAACGATACTGGTACGGCAGTAGGAGGCGTCGTCACCTGGACAAAGCGGATGTTCGCCGGATTGGATTGGGCGGCCGCTTCACTGATATACGGCCCGCCAAGATTAATCGCGAACAAGACGTTTGCCCTGGGAAACGACACGCCCACCTTGTTGAAGTTGTACTTGTTCATGCCTGCTACCGCGCGGTTAGTCGCTTCGGTAACCCCGGTCGCGGTAGCGTTCAGTCCGGAGATAGCCGACAGGGCGGACGCATCCGCTGCATTCTGCAACTCCGCCTTAGTCAGATAGAGGCGACTTATGTCTACTCCCAGACCAACTGCCAACAGCAGCGAGAGCATGCCCATCGCCGAAGTAGCGAGAATTGAACCGCGTTCCGACTTCCTGTATTCCCGGCATCTGCCTTTACTCACTATCATTGTTCCCTCCCCCTTAACTGTCATCGCGAACAACTCAGCTCTCGATTACGGTTTGACCGGTTCATAGACGAAATCGATAGGAGTGATTCTCGCCATCGCCGGGGGCAAGGCTTTGTTAATCCGTGGAGAGGTGCTGGCAGCGGCGTCAGTGGTTGACTCGCCGCCGTTGGCTGGCGCGCTCTCTTTCTTAGGCGCTTCGATCTGGACTTCAGGAGCTTTCGGCGAGGCAACAGGAGTTGCTTCCGTGTTCTGACCGGTTATCGAATAACCTGACTGTCCCTGAATGCCCTCGCCTTTGGGCTCGACACCCAGCGGCGAGCCATTTTTCAGACCATCGATCCCACGCATCTGTGGCAAGTCGTCGCGATTGACCGGCTTAACCAGGTTCGCCGTCACGATGAATATCAGTTCGGTCTCCTGCTTCTGATAGGACTTCGACTTGAACAATGCTCCGAGGACAGGTATGTCGCCCAACACTGGAATCTTGGAAAGCGACTTCTGTTCGCTGTTGTCGAGCAGACCGGCCAACGCGAAAGACTGGCCATCGCGAAGCTCAATACCGGTCTTGGCGCGACGCGTGCGCAATGCCGGAACGACAAATCCGTCGAACTTGACTCCGTTGGCAAAGTCAATCGTTGAAACCTCGGGCTCGAGTATGAGGCGGATGTGATCTTCGTCGATGATGGTTGGCTTGAAGTTCAAGCGCACTCCATATTCTTTGAAAACCACAGTTACGGTGCTGCGCTCTGAACCACCCTGAACTACGGGGATGGGGAATTCACCACCGGCGAGGAAGCTGGCCTGCTCGCCATCCATGGCGATCAAATTGGGTTCAGCCAACTGCCTAAGAGCACCCTGGGTCTGCAGCGCACGAATCATGGTAGACAAGTTGCCTCCTACCACAAACAAGTTCAGCGCATTGGTAAATGTGCCGGACATGGCTGCGCCAACTACTTCCCGCAACGCACTGGGACCACCGCCGCTGTTTGCGTAGGCGCCAGAGCTGCCGCCCTGATAAGCGTAAGAGGTTCCTAAATCACGCAGCCGGCTGCGACTGACTTCAGCGACGCGGACCTGGAGCTGGACCTGCTTCACATCTTTTTCAGGTGATGACAGCATGTTCACGGCTTTAAATCCCGCTGCTTCTACTACGGCCTGCACCTGGGCGGAAATTTTCGTATCCGAAACGCTGCCCGAGATGACCACCGAACCGTTCGCCTGACTCAGGCGAATATCGTCTTTGGGAAACAGTGCGCGCATCTGTGAATCAATCAGCGAAAGGTTGGCGCGGACGTACACGTCGAAGACGAGATACTGGCCACCGCTCTGTTCCCAGGCGATGAAGTTGACCTGACCGAACGATTTGCCATTCACCAGCACTTGATCAGGAGTAACCAGGACTGCCTCCGCGATTTCGGGATTCGAAACCGAGAAGCGGCCAACCGGCCTGTCGAAGTTGATCACGCGAGATTGCCCGACCAGCACATTCACCGCGATGGATTCCTGATTCTGATTAAAGGCAGCCTTGTAAGAAGTCTCCTGGGCCTGGGCCAGAGAATTGACGAGAAGAATGATCAGTGACGCGAGTACCAAACTGACTCGGCGTGTAATCGGGGAACGGCTCTGCATGATCTGTTGCTCCTTTGATTAACTAAATCGATTAGCGGCACGCATCAAGCCAAGTTGGCTGATGCTCAGTCGTTTTCGTGCTGGTTCAATTTATGGAAAGTCGACACTCCGTTTTTTCGATCCTTCAATCACCTCGACCGAAGTACGCGGTGCTTGCGGAGCGGGAGCTGCCACTGCCACTGGTTTAGCGGAAGCGCGGCGAGCCGGCTTGGCTTCAACTTTTGGTTGCTCACTCTTCAGCGAGCCAGGTTCCGGCGCGGGTCTGGCATGGTCTCCGCCCAGGAGGTCTCGTTTGTTGACGCCCTTGGTCTGCTCGTCACCCTGATCTACGGAGTTACGCATCATCAGCTGCAGCTTTCCTTCTGTAGCGGCGAGCGCGAGCTTCTCAGCTTGTTCGGGTGTGACCTGCAAAGTGACCGCCTTAACGCTGTTGGGTTCGCGCTGGTCGTCGGGTTTGTCGATGTTCTGACCGTTCGCAAGAACCTTGATGTTCTGCAACACGATCTTCGAAACCGGATCCTGCATGCCCGCTTTATCGGCGGGGTTGATCGTGACGACCACGTCGACCAGCGTTCCTGGCATGATGAATCCTGAAATGCCCACCACGTCGTCAACCTTCACCGTCATAGCGCGGTAGCCCTCGGGGATCACGGCGGACAAACCGCCGGCGGTTCCTTCGGGCGCCAAACGTGACTCGGTAATAGGTTCACGCGCGCCGATGTTCATCACCGCTACTCGTCCCACGAGTTTTTCCGGATTGTCGAAAGCGCCATCAGGTGTGGACTCTCTCGGAAACTGGACCACCATTACCTGCTCAGCAACGATCTTGCTTCCGAGGGGAATCGCAACCTTTGCCACAGCAACCTGGTTGAGGTTCTTTGTGTAGGCCTGCGCACTCGACAAGTAACGACTCACTGACACAGCGGCGAGCACTCCAAACAGGAGTGCTCCGGTAAGCACTATGAAGAAACGTTTGTTTCGCATTGATTGACTCTCCGTTTGAAACAGTGTTGCTGAATTTGAGCGATGGCCCATCGGCTCCAGTTATCGAAACATCGCTACTGAAATAAGACCGCCAATTGTGATTGCGACTCCGTAGGGAATTGTTTGTCGGCGATCGGCGGGAACGGCGAACCTCGGCATTTCCCACCCCGGTAAGATTCCGACCAATATTTGTAAGACCCGATGCATCGTGGGGCGCACAACGCCACCCCGGATGATGGAAATAATCGCGAGCAACCCGCCGGTAAGGATCACCACAAGAAAAGTGGGGAGCACCAGATGTGCACCCGTGAGCGCCCCAATGGCCGCGAAAAGCTTGACGTCCCCGGCCCCCATCGCTCCAAAGAGGTGCAACATGAACATCAGTATGAATGCCAGTGCACAGCCTCCGAGGCTCGCGTAAAGACCTTCCAGCCCACCGAATATCGTGTTCACGGCGATGCCGCTAATGAGCGTTGCCAGAACAAACGAATTCGGAATACGCCGATAGCGAACATCGTAGTAAGTAATGATGATCGCCAGGGGGATAAGTAGAGTCATGTTTGCAAGTGCTTCGGACATCTGGTGTGCTACCTCGGCGGTACGTTCTCTGGGAAGGACAAAGCTGTAAATGTTTCGACGCCGCTCTTATCCACCGACTCGGGATGCGAGTTCGGTAAGCTTTGCGCCGATTGCATCACCTAACAAGCTGAACGCGCTAACAGCGCCGATCGCAACCAGGGCTGCTGCAACTGCATATTCGGACAGCTCAAGGCCTGTCTCATCTAGAAGAAATTTTCTCATTTTGGTCACCGCTGGATTCATTCAGGAGTAAGGTTGGAAACGGTCTGACCTTGGGAGCATCAAAGACCACTGGCGCGCTTTATCCGAATTCAATCCTTCGGCTAAAGCGCGCCCGGTCATGTTGCGCTCAGTCGAACTACTAGTTATTGATGGCGGTGGTAAGCTCGCCGATCTTGGTGGTAATGGCTCCGCCAAGCAGTTGGAAGGCGCCGACGACCGCGATCGCAACCAATGCTGCGGCCACTGCATATTCCGACAACTCAAGACCTGTTTCATCGCGTAGAAATTTCTTAATCATGTTGTTGCTCCTTATGGTTTTGTGGGTTCATGTCGTTGAGTTCACTTGACTGCTAAAACGCGACAAGCATCAGCGACGGGTTAGGTAAGCTCAGGATTGACTAGCGAGAGCCTGGTTCTTTTTGCCGGACTGGCAATAAGCGTGCGCTTTGGACGTGTAGCGGCCAAAGCCAGTCACTCCACTGATGACAGCACCACATAGGGCCAACGCCAACAGCGTCAGCTCGCTATCCACGACCGCCACCGTGCGCGCGCTGACTAGAAAAGCCAGAGCAAACACAGGACTGACGATGGCAATACCTGCTAACGAGATGAGCTCTTTGGTGGTCAACTTTTTCATAATCGTTCTCTGCGTCTTACGTTGAACTGCGATGCATGGTGCCTCGCGAACGACATTGACCTTTACAAGGCTCGTGCCATGACGAACCGGTGGAAATTGTTGATGAAAGCGGACTTCGGGCTGTGCAGATGTCGCCTGCGGTTAACTAAGAACTTGGTTAAGCGGAAGCGAGGGCGTGTGCTGAAGGCTGGTTGAGCGCTCTTTTGTTTGCATTTCCGAGTTGTCCCCTCCCGGCGACATGAGGATCCCGCAATCCTGCTCTTGCGGCGACAACCTGAGGCTTGCAATTACTTAGGGAGGGTTGAGTATAAGAAGGGAATCACATCCGCCGCACTACGGCGAGACAAAGAACACTGACGGTGGCCATGAGTGGGGCTGAGCAGGGTGGAGTAACGGACCTTCGGCGTCGGATTCCGATTCACGTCAAATGTCCGGATTTTCCTGCGTGTCGGGTGCGACTGCGACATAGCGGCGGCCCAGACCAAGCTGCCGCAACTTGTGTTGCAGCGACTGACGGTGCATGCCAAGGATCTCAGCGGCCCGGGTGACATTTCCGTGAGTGTGCTCCAGGCAGCGACTAATGTAACGGCGTTCGAACTCTTTCCGGTCCTCACGAAACTCCGCCGTAAAGGGCACTCGCAATCCGCCCTCTTCACTGTCACCAACACTGCTCTTCTGCACTGACGGAGTGATCTCTTCCGGAAGGTCCCCAGACGCCAACTCGTCACCCTCTGCCATGATCGCGGCGCGTTCGATCGTGTTCTTTAGCTCACGAACGTTACCGGGCCAATCGTAATCGACTAACCGCCGCAGCGAGCTTTGCGCAATTGGCCGTTGCGGCAAATCGTATCGCTCTGCGGCGGCGCGCGCGAAGGTTTCCGCAAGCAATGGAATATCCTCGCGGCGGTCGCGAAGCGGAGGAATCTCAATCGTTACCACGCGCAAGCGGTAGAAGAGATCAGCGCGGAAGTTTCCGGTGGTTATTTCGTGCTCGAGTGGTCGGTGCGTGGCGCTCACTATTCGCACATCCACCGGAATCGATTCGTTGCTGCCGAGCCTTTCAATACGTCTTTCCTCGAGCGCGCGCAGGAGTTTTGCCTGGACGTTGGCACTCATATCGCCGATCTCGTCGAGGAACAGCGTGCCGCCGTCGGCCTGCTCAAACTTCCCTAGCCGGCGTGCCGCAGCCCCCGTAAATGCGCCCTTTTCATGGCCAAAAAGCTCTGACTCGATCAGCTCGGAAGGCAGCGCTGCGCAGTTGACAGCGACAAAGGCGCCGGTTCGCCGAACACTATTTCGCTCGTGAATTTCACGGGCCACCAACTCTTTACCGGTTCCGGATTCACCGCGAATCAAGACCGTTGCATCCGTCTCAGCCACCTTCTCGATCATGCTGCGGACGCGTTTCATTCCTTCAGAGTTGCCGAGCAGGGCGCCGCGCTGCGAACGCTCGATCTCGATGCGCCGGCGTAACGAAAGGTTCTCGCGCTTGAGCTCGATATTCTCGGCAGCGTTCTTGATGACGAGGCGCAGCTCGTCGAGTTCGAACGGTTTGGAAAGATAGTCATAAGCGCCTGATTTAACGGCTTCGACGGCCATCCGCTCTGAGCCATGGGCAGTAATAATGATCACGAGCGGGCTGTTTCCATTTGCACTCTTCATCTCGCGAAGGAAATCGAGCCCGCTTAATCCCGGAAGATTTACGTCAAGCAGCATCAGGTCCGCTTCCTGCTGCTTCATCAGCGCCTTGGCAGCTTCTGCGGAATCCGCCTCGGTAACGCTGAAACCAAAAGTGCTGAGGGCCCGTCGCATGCCGTAGCGCGCGGCCTCTTCGTCGTCCACTATCAATAATCGCAACGCGTCTTTTCTCACCTTCGCCGTAGTTTAGGACCTTCGGGTGGAATTCTCTAGCGCGTTGCGTGCCAAAGGAAGAAAAAGGAAAAAAGTGCTGAGTACTGAGTGCTGAGTACTGAGTGCTGAGTTCCGACTGCTTCTTGGACAGAGCGCTTCGGTGCCGAGAACTGGAAACTCGAAACTTGAAACTCGAAACTAGACCCTGCCTGGTACTCAGTCCTCCGCATCTAGCTTCCGCTTCGCCTCGCAGACATCACCAGAATGATCGCGTCGCCGGACGGGCCTACGTTCAGGGTGCCGACAATCACGGGTTCGCCTTCTCGCATGCTGATGTCGGTATTCAAGCCGGTGTTCTCGTAATTGATAATCGGCGCCGCGGGACCGTTTGCGGCGATCGCGGTGCCGCTCTGAATTGGGATGCGCGCGCCAAACCCGAAGCCTTCCATACGCACGAGCAGTTGACCTTCCGCGTTGCGGACGAGGCGGACGTTGTTGACTCTGAATTCGTTGAAACTGGGGGTTTGCGCGGTCGCGGCTGCGGAGCCGAGCAATGGTCCGCCAATCCACTTCAGATTCAAGCGGCCTTCGCTCTTCACTCGATTGATGAGGGTAGCGGAGACGCGATAGTTCCTAAAGGGCAATGATGCGCGCAACTGCTTGATGACAGGATCAAGCGCCGCGGGCATCCTGGCATCGTCAACCACCTGATTAGTGGCAACGATGAGATAAAGCTGTGTGTCGAGGTTTGTGTCGTCATCTTTCTTGCTGGTCGCTGAGTCCTGATTGCTCGATTGGGCCAGGACGCCTTTTGTCTCAACGATTCCGGCGATCACTAGAGTTGTGAATAGGGCGATGAACAGAATTTTGCGTAGAGTCATGTCGTACCTCCTACTGAGTGCTGAGTTCCACGAAGCTTCGAGTTTCGAATTTCCAGTTTCTGGTTCGTTGCGGGCGCTGATTGCTGAGTACGAGTACTTAGTTCCTTTTTGACTGCCAATGGCTAACACGCATTGAGGAGCGAAAAGTTCCAGGCGAAGATAAAGAAGAAGTTTCTAGTTTCTAGTTTCTAATTTCTAGTTTCGAGTGCGCGGCAGGAAAAACGCGCTCCTCATAAGAACTCAGTACTCAGCACTCAGTACTTCGTCCTTAAAAGGTACCCGCAACTCAAAGCTCGCACCGGCCCCATCACCCGAGGCCAGCCTCGCCGATCCCCCGACCTCCTGCATACGCTTGCGAACAATCGCCAGTCCCAGTCCGGTACCGCGCTGCTTCGTGGTGAAGAAGGGCTCCCAAATTCGTTCACGCAATTCCACCGGTATTCCAGCGCCGGTGTCCTTTACCCGAATCAGCAACTCAGCGTCATCACACTCTACGTTTATTTCTACCTGCGCTCCTGGCGGTGTGGCTTGCATCGCGTTCAGTATCAGGTTCGATAACGAATCCCGGACCGCTGCGACCGCCGCACCCGTCAGCTCATGATCCGCCTCCACGCGGCAACTGAGGTTGATTCGTTGCTTTTGCGCGCTTGCCTGAAAAAGACCGGTGACAGAACGCACTACTTCGTCCACCCGCAACGGCCGCTCAGCCGGCGGTTGCCGCCGGGCAAAACTCAATAGTTGGGCCACGCTCTGACTAAGACGGTCTGTCTCCCCGACTATTAAACTCAAGTCGCGCGAGTACTCGGCGTTGAGGTTTTCATCCTCACGCATCACCTGCGCAATAGATTTTATCGCCGATAAAGGATTCTTAATCTCGTGGGCGACCGTAGCGGCCATCTGACCGAGCGCTGCCAGACGTTCGCGTTCAGCCAGCCTTCGTTCCAACCGCACATTCTCTTCAACCAGCCGCCAGTCTTCGATTGCAATCGCTACCTGACTCGCCAGAATTTCCAATACCGAGCGCGCGTCGATGGTCAGACTGGAAGCCGGAGCATCAATCAGCAGCAGACCCGCGACCCGGTCTTCGCGCCGTAGCGGATACGCAACATTGAACCCCTGCTCGGCCAATGCCTGATCATCCTCAACAGGCGCCCAATCGTGCTGCTCAGATGAGTCCAGCACCTCAGCTACCCATGGCTCGTTTATCACCCGCGAGCCGACCGGGTTCCCCGCAGCGCCATTGCCGTTTGGTTCCATAGCTTCGGGAGCGATACCCATCACAATCTTCACACGGCGAAGGCCGAGTGTCAGCGCGGTCTTCTCCTCGACGAAGTGCAACAGCTCAGGCAACTGCTTGAACTGTCCCGCGTGAGATCCAACGCGGGAAACTATCTCGCGATACAGCGCGGCCTCACGTTCGAAGAGTTGATGAAACCGTGCTCCCAGCCAGCGACGAAGCGGCGCCGCCGCCAACGTCAATGCCAGAATCAGCAGCGCCTCCAGCACGCCGGGGCGTACGCCATAGCGCGAAGTCATCCAGTCGCCCAGGGTGCGAATTCCGTAGATGTAGATCGTCAGCACCACCGCGGCGAAGGTCGCGACGATCAAACTTTCTTCAATAATCAGTTCCAGATAGCGATAGCGGTAGATGTAATAAGCGAGCAGCGCCGAAGGCAGTAGCGAACCCAGATTAGCGATCGTCTTGAGGTAGAGACCAACCGGTGTCCCCTCGCCCAGGCCGAACGCCAGGGCCAGAAGAATTACAACGCCAACTGCGATGAAAGATGCAGCCAGCGCGCGCATGATCTTCTGTTCGCTCTGATTCTGCGTCTTCCTGGATATCAAGAGCTCCGTGACGGCAATCAAACCAAGCACGTAGGCAATCCAGAAGGCGAAAGGCAGAACAAAAAACGAAAGCTTCGCAAACATCGGTGCGTAATCGCCGGTCCATATCTGCGGCACGGAAACAACCAGGAAGACAGCGGGAAAGTACGAAAGATAAACGCGGAGCTTTTCGCTGGTGGTGAGACCGCGCCCTGAGGCGTTGGCCCACAGGTGAAGATGAACGTGAAGCAGAAAGGAGTAGGCGAAGGTGATACTGACGACCGCAACAGTGTCTGCAAAGCGCAACAGCACGGTCCAACTGTCAAAGCCGAGTCCAAAGAGTCCGTGCAGCGTAATGATTAGATTGCTGCCATGCCAGCCGGCCATGCTAGCCGCGAGGACAAATAAGACCCGCTCCAGTGCCGTGAGTTTGCGGCGGCGGGTGAGCAGTTGCACGCCCATCCAGAGCGGCAATACTGCCCCGATGCTGTAGCCGACGAGTTGTAGAACTTCGAGGGGGGACACAGTAGATGTCGGTTGCTGGATGTTGGTCAGTTGGACAAACGGTTTTTGGTTTTGGTCTTTGGTCTTTGGTCTTTGATTTCTTCTACCCAGGGTTTCGATCCACAGTTCAGATGGAGTCTCAACCTGAAAATGCAGAGACCAAAATCCAAAGACCAAGGTCCAAAGTCCAAGGTCCCCACGGACCCACTGACAAACGGACCACCGACTAACCAGTATTACTGACTACTCGCCGTATTCCGCGTCAGCACTGTCAGCGTGATCTCCGTTCGTCGATTCCTGCTCCGGCCGGCGACTGAGGTGTTCGACGTGATTGGGTTTGACGCGCCCATGCCGTTAGCTTGAATTCGCGATGGCTCAACGCCGGCGGTTTGAAAACGCTCGGACAAGACTCTTGCTCGCTGCTGTGTGAGTTGCTGTAGTGAGACCTCATCGCCGCGGTTGTCAGTGTAGGTTTCGATCATGATTTGGTAGTCAGGATGGGTGGCGAGCAGCGCAGCAAGCGGTTCCAGCTTTGCCGCGGCGACGGACTTCAAGTCGGCGCCACGGGCATTCGCCCAAATCGTTTCCGGCAAGACTAACTGGACTCCCCTGCTTGTCTCTTTCACGGCGCCATACTTTGCGAGTGTCTGTTTCAGAGTGGTTTCGGCCGCTCGCCTGTCTTGCTCACTTTGAATCGCAAGCCGGCGATTCTCCTCCGCCTGTTTCTCACCCTCGAGTCGAGCAAGGCGAAGTTTCGCGTCGTCACCTTCGGTGCGTACTGTATGTAACTCATCACGCAGCCGAACGATCTCTATTCTCTGTTCGCGCACCTGTTGGTTGGCCGTCTCTGAGTTGCTCTCTGCCAGCTCGCGCGCGCGCTGTTCACGATCGAGCGCGGTGCGCAGTTGATCGATCTCCCGTTGCGCCTGCTCAGTAGTCCTCTCCGCCGATCGCAGGGCCTCGTCGCGAACTCGTGTCTCATCGCGGCGCAGGCGCGCAGCTTTTCGCACTGCCGCCACTTCTTCAGCGCGAGCCGCTGAGGACGTAGCCTTGCGGGCGAGCAGGTCAACTGCCGCTTCCCCCTCGTTCAAACGCCACGATTGTTCGGCAGCACGCAGTTCGTCTTCAGCCCCCTGTAGTTCATTGGCTGCATCCTGGGCTGCGCCGGCAAACTTCGCCAGGTTTACAGCCTGGCGGGCACCAAGCAGTGATACGGGAAGCGAGCGGTAATCAGCATCGGCAACTTCGGGAACTCGCGGGTCGCGAAAGTAATCACTCGCGTTTCCGATGTACTGCACATTGACTGTCGCGATTTGGCTGTTGCCGGGACGTTGGGGCGGCAGGTTCTCGAGCACCACCATGCGGCTGGGTACTTTCATGAGGAAATGTGGTTCGGCCGTAACCACCAGAGCGAAGGTTTGCAGCGGTGTAGTGACATCGATCTTTGAGTTAACAAACGAGCTGCCGCTCCGCTTGATTTCACCCATATTGTCGACTCTGCCGTCAGGTGAAATCGCCCACAGGATATAAGTTGAATAAACACCGCCGAGTTCAGACGCGCGCGGCAGATCGTCCACACTCAACTCAACCCGAGTTCCTCGGCGACCGGCGCGCTTCACTTTTGCCTCTCCTTTCAACCGTGGCAACAATGTAGTGCCTCGAAACTTGACGTTCACTGTTTCATCCAGTGGATAGGTGACGGCTATGGTCTGGCGCGGCAGATCGCTCTGCGCGAAAACCATGAAAGAGCAAAGCAGTACAGAAAGTGCGGCAGCGGTAGCAATATGAAAATGGCGAAGGTTCATCACTCAAACTCCTGAATACAGTTTTGACCAGTATTGATTAGAGATTAGCAGGCACGGCTGCCGATTTACTTCTTACTTGATGCAACAACGCCGATCATTGTTGCCGATGGGTTCTGGCAGGTCAAGGAATCACTTCAACGACTTTTCGTGGTATTTGGCTTTCCGATGGGCGGTTAATTGAACTACAAAGAGCGAAATAGCAGTAAGTAAGAGGATGTGAACAAAGCCTGATTTGCTCAGCAGAACAGTGAGGACAAACCACACCAGGAGTAATGCTATGCCGAGCACCCACACCCTCATTTCCTGAGAACCTCCTAACGTAACTATCGACGCGTCACAGCGCCTTTTACCTCTATCGCTCGCAGGCCCGCTCCGGAACGATCGCTACCTACAGCAGTACCTTCCCGGCGTGAGCTCCGTTGATCGATAGTAATGTCCCGTGACTAACCGATCCAGCACCACATCGCGAAACTTTTCGTCCGCCGCAATTTGTAAACGGTACCGCGTGACACCTGATTGGCGCCCCCACGCAATAAGGGCATCACCCGAAGAGGTCGCGTTTTGTGATAGGGCCGTGACGGGAATAAAACTGAGAACTAAAACCAGCAGCGAGAAGATGCAGTGTGGTGCGTGTAGAAGGCGAGGTACTGTCGTGCAATTATTGGCGTGCAATGGTTAATACATATTCCGTTTTCGCGTTGTTTGCCGGTTAAGGCGCTTCGTTAAGCTTGTAACCGACACCACGAACCGTAAGCACATAGTTCGGGTTCTTTGGATCAACTTCCAGCTTTTTCCTCAAGCGATTGATATGCGGGTCAATGTTACGTTGGTATCCTTCATAATCGGTGCTCCACACTTTGTCCAGCAACGCGTTGCGAGACCAGGCACGACCGGGTTCGGACGCCAGCAGCTCGAGAATCTGAAACTCGAGGGGCGTCAGATCGATGCGTTGCCCTTGCCTGCTGACTTCATGGCGACGTTTGTCGATCACCAGATCCCCGACCTGAATCCTCATTCCATCGTTCGACTGGGGCACCTCGGTTGATCGCCTCAAAAGGGCTTCCACCCGATATTCGAGTTCGCGTGGACTAAAGGGCTTTGCCAGATAATCGTCGGCGCCCGCCTCAAATCCCGCCACCTTGTCGTCGAGGGCGTCGTGGGCAGTCAGGAACAGCGCCGGTGTTTTTACTCCTCGATCCCGAACACGCCTCAGCAGTTCCAAACCCGTCATTTCGGGCATGGAAACGTCGAAAATGAAGCAATCAAAGTCGCCTGTAATCGCCGGCGCGAGGGCGGCCGAGCCGCTCTCGCGCTCATCGACATTAAAGCCCAGGCGGCGAAAGTATTCCGCGAGCAAAAGACGCATATCAGCGTCGTCGTCAACGATCAGGAGTCGTTTTCCAAAGTATTTGCTACTGGCTTGCTGTTGTGACAATTTCGTTGACCTGCGGGAGACTGATTTAAGACCGCGAAATCGAGGCAGATTATAACTCAGTTTGAAATGGTCTAACAGGACAGGTTTTAGGTGCTGGTGTAATAACCCTGAAATCTCTCTGGCGAGCCTCCCCCAATCGCCAGCAGCTAGGCTGGTCGCTCCGCACAGGTTCAACTGTGGGTTTGAATGAGAGAGCTCAACAATTGAAATCGCACCGCCTTAAAAACCATCCTTGACGTATTCAGACATGCCTACGTATAGTCACTTTTTACTTTTTTGGCCCGTATATCCTTCCTGTAACAACTGTTTCCAGAATAACGATGCGTGACCTCAGAAGACTGCTGAAGTACTTAAAGCCTCACTGGGCGATCTTCATTCTAGCAACCTTCGCGATGGTGCTGGTAGGGTTGCTCGAAACAGCTGTCGGCGGATTGATCGTCCCCATCTTTGATCAGGCATTCTCAACTTCAGGCCAACGCACTCCCACGATTTTTGGCTTGCAAAATCTAATACCCGAGGGCGGTCTCGCAGCGTGGCAGACAATCTCGATTCTGTTGTTGGTCTTCACCCTGGCCAAGGGAGTAGCCGAATACTTTTCGACCTACCTCATGGCGCGGATCGGACAATCTGCGGTTTTGCAGCTGCGGCAGGATCTATATGATCATGTGCTTTCTCAGTCGGCAAGTTTCTTCGAACGACATCGAACCAACTATCTTGTTTCGCGACTCGTTTCCAGCGCGGCCGCCATTGAAACAGCTGTGACCAGTGTTTTGCGCGACATGCTTCGCGAGAGCTTTACTCTAATCGCGTTTCTCGCGGCCGCTTTCTATTACAGCTGGCGGTTGACACTCGGTTCGCTGATCATCGCACCAATCATCGCCCTGTTGACTGCGAAGTTCAGCACGAGATTGAGGAACCTTTCACGCGAGACCTTTGAGGGCAGCAAAGAGCTGACCGACACGGCCCAGGAAGCGCTTTCGAATCACACAATCGTAAAGGCTTTTAGAGCAGAGGGCCGTGAATCCGAGCGCTTTACGACGGTGGCTAAAAGAATAGTCAGTGCCAACCGGCGCACGGCACGCATAGTTGGTTTTGCGCCGCCGACCATTGAGTTAATCGGCATCGTATTCATTGTCGTGCTGCTCTTCTTTGGCCAGCAAGAGATCATTTCCGGACGCATGACGGACGGCCAGTTCCTCGCCTTTATGGTCTTTCTGTTTCGTAGCTATGATCCGATGCGCAAGCTTTCGCGGCTGCACAACGCAATGGAACAGTCTCTCGCAGCCGCGCAGCACGTCTGGGAAGTAATGGACGAGCACGCTACGATTCCGGAAAAGCCGGACGCCATTGACCTGCCGCGGCTCGAGCATGAGATTGAACTGCGCAATGTTTCTTTTGGATATGCCAATGAGTCTCGCGCGGTGTTGCGGGATGTCAGTCTGAAGATACCGGCCGGTCACATGGTCGCGCTTGTCGGAGAATCTGGTGGCGGCAAATCCACGCTGACAAAGCTACTGCCACGGTTCCACGATCCAACTTCCGGCGGAGTGTTTTGGGATGGCGTCGACATTCGCGAAGTTCGTGTTTCGAGTCTCCGCCGTCACATCGCGCTGGTTACGCAGGAAACAGTTCTTTTCAACGATACAGTGCGCCGGAACATCGCTTATGGCCGGCCCGAGGCTTCGGACGCTGAGATTGAAGAGGCCGCACGTATCGCATTTGCTCACGACTTCATCCTCGAACTACCGAACGGATATGAAACTGTAGTCGGGGAAAGAGGAATCTTTCTTTCGGGCGGTCAGCGGCAGCGACTTGCGATAGCCCGTGCGCTGCTGGTTGACGCACCGGTCCTGATTCTTGATGAGGCAACATCAGCGCTCGACGCTGAGTCCGAACGGCTGGTACAACGCGCACTCGCAAATTTGGTCCAGAACCGGACGACAATCGTCATCGCGCATCGCCTTTCTACCATTCGTCGCGCGGACACGATCGTGGTTATGGAAGCTGGACGGATCATTGAGTCAGGTTCCCACGCAGAACTGATCGCTGTGGGCGGCCAGTATCGGAAGCTCTATGAACTGCAGTTTGCGGATGAGGAAGAAGGGCAGTTGGTCGTTTGAATAGATGATCGAGGTCAGATGCTGGCTGTTTGTTTAGGAAGTCAGTTGTCAGTTGTCCGTCGTTCTTCACGAACACCCAGGCTCTGACATCCAGCATCGATTAGGAAATCTGGGGCGCGTTATGAAATCAATGACCGGATATGGACGAGCGGCGGTAGTCGGTGAAGACTTTTCCGTGGCCGTCGATCTGAAAACCGTCAACAATCGTTTTCTCGATGTTCATCTGCGCATGAACTCCGAACTATCACCCCTGGAAGCCTCGGTCAAACGCCGCATCAGCTCGCGACTGTCTCGGGGACGCGTTGACGCCGCTGTTAACTTTGAACGCTCTTCAATGGTGGCCTACGAACTGAATCGACCGTTGATCGCCGGCTATGTTAATGCGCTACGGCAGGTACAACAGGATTTTGATATTCCCGGCGAAGTCGACATTAATTCGCTGGCGCGGTTGCCCGGCGCGCTGCAGACAGCACGTGATGGTTTGAGTGATGAGATGGTGGCGGGTGTCGAACAAGCAGTTGACGAAGCCCTCAGCGAACTGGAACGCATGCGCGAGCAGGAAGGCGAAGCCCTTCGCCAGGAGATGTCCGAACGGCTGACAAAGATTGAAAGCCTCGTACCCGTGATCGAAAAGTCAGCAGCCGGGCTGGTCGATGCCTATCGTGCCCGACTCCAAAAGCGCATCGGTGAATTGCTTAGTCGTGAAGGGCAGCTGATTGAAGCTGATCCGGCCAGGTTGGCACAGGAAGTTGCTTATCTTGCCGACCGCAGCGATGTCAGTGAAGAGATGGTCAGGTTGCGCAGCCATCTTACGCAGTTTCGCGAAGCTCTTGATTCAACGAGCGAGACCGGAAAAATGCTCGATTTTTTACTTCAGGAATTAAACCGCGAAGCGAACACCACTCTCTCAAAGTCTACTGACCTACAGATCAAAGAAGCCGCTCTGGCGATTAAGGCGGAAGTCGAAAAACTGCGCGAACAGGTCCAGAATGTTGAGTGAAACAAAGGGACTACAACAGAAGAGAGACTCCTCGCAAGCGCTTACTACGGGCATACTCTTTGTAGTCAGCTCACCTTCGGGCGGCGGCAAGGGCACGTTAATCCAGCGCGTGTTGAACTCCCTGCCGAACCTCAGCTATTCAGTCTCCTACACTACGCGGAGGCCACGGCCTGGTGAGGTGAATGGCCAAGAATACTTTTTTGTTTCGTCCGAAGAATTTGAAGAGATGATTGCGGGTGACGAGTTTCTCGAGTGGGCCCAGGTCCATGGCAGACTCTACGGCAGCAGCCGCAGTCAGGTTGCTACAGAGATCAACGAAGGCCGCGACATCATTCTGGAGGTCGACGTGCAGGGCGCAGCAAGTGTTCGCAAACTTATTCCTGAGTCAGCCAGCATTTTTATCTTGCCGCCGTCCTTTGAAATCTTACGCCAAAGACTAATTGCAAGAGGCACCGACTCAGCGGAAGAACTGGAATTGCGGCTACGAAACGCGCCCGAGGAGTTGAAAGACTATGCCACGTTTGACTACGTAATCATCAACGACGACGTCGAAATCGCGGCAGCGAAACTCGCGGCGGTAGTGGCCGCGGAACGAGTGCGCCTTACCAGACAACAACCGTTCATCCAGCGCGTGGTTGAGGCCTTTGCGTTAACTGAGAAAGACTGATATGAATTTTGTGATTACTTGGAAGGAGGCAATCATGCCGACTGGTATTGAAGGATCTGAAAAGACGATGGAAGAAACTGAGACGACCGAGATCGATTCAAAGTATCGTTTGATTATTCTCGCTGCCAAGCGCAGCAAACAGTTGCAGCGCGGTGCGACACCTCGCATTGAGCTCGACCCGATCAAGCACAAATTCACGCGGATAGCCCTCGAAGAAGTCATCCGCGGTAAGGTCCACTTTAGCGTCCGGGATGGTGACCAGAGCAAATAAGCAAGCGGCACTACGGTCGTCACATTCCCTTGTAATCGGGACCGCCACCACCTTCCGGTGTCACCCAGTTGATAATCTGGTAAGGATCCATGATGTCGCACGTCTTGCAGTGAACGCAATTTGAGAAGTTGATTTGCAGCTTGCGCTTACCGTTTTCCCCGTCTTCCACCATTTCATAAACTGCTGCCGGACAGAATCGCTGGCAGGGGTTGCCGTACTCTTCCGCACACCGCGTCGCACAAATGTTGGTGTCAAGCACATGTAGATGTGCGGGTTGGTCCTCATCGTGGCCAACAGCCGCGTGATAAACGTCGGTAAGCTTGTTGAAGGTGATCTTGCCGTCGAAACGTAAGCCGTTATAGCGCTGTTCAATCTTGTCGCCATGATAGCCATAGCTCGAGAGTTTCCTCATCACTTCATGGCCCGGCTCAGCGTTGGCGCGCTCGAACACTCCCCAGGAGCGTCCGCCGGTCAGAAACTGCAAGCTGGCATTTACCAGCCCAAGCCAGCGGCCGTTCTTGAACGCCGCGTGAAAGTTCCTGACTTTGCGCAATTCAGGAATGATCCAACTTTCGTTTACCAATTGCTCGTAACGCTGCAGTTGTGCCGCAGAGTAGTCTTCAGCCAGCAACGCTTCGAAGATTGCCTGCGCCGCCAGCATCCCACTTTTGATTGCCGAATGAATTCCCTTGAGTCGCTGTGAGTTCAGAAAGCTCGCGCAATCACCTGCGAGCAAAACGCCGTCGGCATAGATTTGGGGCATCGCGAAATACCCACCGGCCGCGACCGTCTTCGCCCCATAACGGATCATCTTCCCGCCTTCAAGTAAACGAGATAAATAAGGATGCGATTTGAACTTCTGAAACTCGGCATGCGGATCGAGTAACGGATCCTGGTAGTCCAAACCCGTCACGTAGCCAATGTTGAGAATGCGGTTCTGCATGCCATAAATCCACCCACCGCCGTAGGTTTGGGAATCGGAGGGAAAACCCAGCGTGTGGGTGACTCGGCCCGCCGGATAACGATCGTCCGGAAGTTCCCAGAGTTCCTTCACGCCGATGCTGTAAACCTGTGGCTCGCGACCCTCGTTCAGTCCAAGCCGCTCGGTCAACTGTTTAGTCAACGAACCACGTGGCCCTTCGCCCAGCACTGTTACCCTAGCCAGCAGGTCCACACCAGGCTCGAAGTTCGCTTTCGGCTTCCCTTCCCTGTCGATGCCCTTGTCTCCGGTGCGAACGCCGATCACTCGGTCGTTCTCGTCGTAGAGCATATTTGCCCCGGGAAACTCGGGAAAGATGTTCACGCCCTCCTCCTCGCACTTCTCACCAAGCCAGGCCGTAAGTCGATTCAGCGAAACGATGTAATAGCCGAGGTTCTTGAGCGGCGGCGGTGTAATGGGCGAGCGGATCGCGCGCTTCTCAGTGAGATACAGAAAGGAGTCTTCCTTTACAGTCGATTCGAGGGGCGCGCCCTGTTCAACAAAATCCGGTATCAGTTCGCGCAGTGCCTTGGGATCCATCACGGCGCCGGAGAGAATATGGGCCCCGACGTAAGCACCTTTTTCAATGACGCCGATTTCGATATCGCCAAGCGTTTTCCCTTCGCGCTTTCCCTGCTTGACGGACTCGTTGTGCTCCTTCACCAGGCGCGCGAGATGGAACGCACCGCTGAGGTTAGCGGGGCCGGCGCCTACAAAAACTACGTCCATTTCAAGAGTTTCGCGTTCCATCACTTCACCTTTCAGTCAGCCAAAAATGAATGGCCATTCATTTTTGCGGGGAGTATAGCATGGAAGTAAACACTGAACAGCGAAGGGCAAACAGCAGGATTCTTCAACCTGCGCAGTGCGCTGGTGTACACTCCCGTCGCTTCGCCGGTTTCGCTCTATGGAACGCTTCCACAAGTCTCCCATTGCCATCTCGCTTCTCGTCCTGCTGGTATTGATCTGCATCTTCGTCGCAGGTTTCGGCGAGCGAACGAAAAGCCGGACCCAAGGAGCGCCGCCTGCGACCAGTCGCCTGGATCAGCTTCCCGGCTTAATTCTCTGGGCGTGGGAACGACCGGAAAGCCTGGCCTATCTCGATTCATCAAAAACCGCCGTCGCATTTCTCTCAAAGACTATCTTCCTTCGCTCTGACCGGGTGGTAGTTCGCCCCCGATTGCAACCGCTCACGCTCGCCGAGGACACCGCAGTAATAGCTGTCGCCAGGATTGAATCCGATTCTCACGAGCAACCAAATTTGTCTGCGACACAAGTCAGGCAAGCGGCTCGGGAGATTGCCGAGCTCGCGCGTTTACCACGAGTGGTGGGCGTGCAGGTAGACTTCGACGCGAGGGTCAGTGAGCGGATCTTCTATCGGAACCTGCTGTTCGATCTGCGCAAGCACTTGCCCGAATCGACAGCGCTGACAATCACGGCGCTCGCCTCCTGGTGTCAGGGAGACAGTTGGCTGGAGGAATTGCCAATCGACGAAGCAGTGCCAATGCTGTTTCGCATGGGGATAGATCGTAAGCAGATACTCTCGCAGTTGAGCTCCGGACAGCCTTTCCGATCAAAGAAATGCCAAACCAGCATCGGGATCTCTCTCGACGAGCCCATCGCTGAACTGCCGATAGCAGGGCGAGTCTACGTCTTCAATCCGAATAGCTGGTCACCCGAAGCGGTGGAATCTCAGTTGAGGAACAACCAGAAATGACTAGCAGGCTCCTTAGGACGTTGATCGCGCTCGCGCTGTCGGCTGCCATTCTGTCGTCTGCGCCGCTGGCACTCGCGTGCGGTCCTTTCACTCTTTCAGCCGTCTTCACGTTCACCGTTCATCCTGAGTATCCCCTCGAACGCTTCGCAGCTGGAGAAATCGGCGTCGTGCAGCCGACTTATGCGCGCTCGTATCTGGTAGTTGCGTATCGCCACCTGGCAGGTATTAGCTTCAATGAGGAAGAGCAGAAGGGTTTGGTTGAGTTGTGGCGCGATCGGCTTAATCTTCGCTGGTCAGAAAGCGGCGAGGAGGCCAGGGAACAATGGCTGAAGACAAGAGCGAAAGTACCTGGCGTCGGCGAGCCACCGCAGATTGACGTCTATCGCACTCGCGAAAAACCGAACGAGTACGACGCGTTTCTTAACTGCCAGAACGATGCTTTCAGGAATGCCGCAGCCACACTCGACGACCGGGTATACACCCTGGGCGCCGGAAACTCGTTCCTGAAAGACTGGGTCATCGCGCAAGATCAGGTGTTCGCCAACTGCGGCGGAGGTCGTCACCTTCCGGCAACTGCCCCGTCCGGCGCCGACGCCTTGATTAAGAGTGACCGTGACTATCAGATCGCTGCGGCAAACTTCTACGCCATGAACTTCGCAGAGGCGTGCGCTGGCTTCGAAGCGATCGCTCGCGCCAAGGATTCTCCGTGGCAGCAGAGTGCGCCCTATCTAATCGCCCGGACGCTGGTGCGCGAGGCAAGTCTGGGCGCACCGGACAAGAAGCAGGAACCGCTGGCCGCCGCGGAGAAGCAACTGAACGCGATTATCAAGGACCCGACGCTGCAGAAAACTCATGAGGACGCGCGACGACTCTTGAGCCTGGTGCGACTCAGGTCACGTCCCGAAGAGCGCACGCGTGAATTGGCCAAGGCGCTGCTCACGCAGAACCAAAACGCTGCTATCAAACAGAACCTTTGGGATTACACAGCGCTGCTCGACCAATTCGTGCTCGATCCAGAGTCAGATAGGGAGCGCGATATCCCGGCGCAACTGCTTCGAGACGAGCTGACTGACTGGATTGGAGCGTTTCAATCCGAAAAGCCCGAAGCGCTCGAGCATGCTGTTATGAAATGGCAATCGACCGCGTCACTTCCCTGGCTGCTGGCTTCGCTAGCCAAAGTCAGCCACACACATCCACAAACGTCTGCGTTGGTCGCTGCGGCTGCGAACGTGAATCCGGCCTCTCCCGCTTTTGCTTCCGCATCGTTTCACTCTTCACGACTGGCCATTGAAGCGGGCCGCGTAGATACTGCGAGAAGTAACCTGGACGAGTTGCTCACAACGCACCGTGCCAAATTTAATGCCTCAGCACTGAATCTCATCCTGGGTCAGCGGATGATGGTTGCGAAAGACGTAAACGAGTTTCTCACCTACGCTCAACGCACGCCCGCGGCACTGAGCTGGGACGACGATGGGCGCGAAATTCCGGCTGATGAAGCGGAGATTTCAGAGGAAACCAAAAACATTCGCGGCAAAGAGTTGTTCGATGTGGATGCAGCAAAACTACTGAACAAGAAATTTCCACTGGCTGTTTGGTGGCTGGCAGCCGAAAGCAAATCGCTGCAACGGCATCTGCGACGGGATGTTGTCCAGGCGGCTTTCTTACGAGCGGTTGTGCTGGGCGACTTCAAAACAGCTGACGCGTTGACTCCGATGCTGAAGGAGCTAATGCCGGAGCTTGCGAGCTATCTCGAAAGGTATGCCGCAGCGGCGCAGCCGGAAGCAAAACGATTCGCCGCTATCTACATGTGGCTGAAGTTTCCAGGACTCGAGCCAGTGGTGGACGCTGGGCTTGGCAGACAAACCCTGGCTATAAACCAGCAGGACTCCTACCGTGACAACTGGTGGTGCATGGCGGCGTTTCCCGAAGATGCAGCTAGCTCGAACGCCACGCCACCTCGAACTGAGTTAATGCCTGCGTTTCTCAGCGACACAGAGCGGCTCGCCGGAGAGAAAGATTTTGCTACGCTCAGTTCCTTAGGGGCCGCGCCAAACTATTTAGCGCGCGAGGTAATTCAGTGGGCGACCAAAAGTGCGGCGGACCCGCGAGTTCCCGAAGCATTGCATCTGGCCGTGAAATCAACTCGGTACGGCTGCACCGACAAACAGAGTGCGCGATGGTCCAAAGCCGCGTTCGATCTGCTGCACCGCAGGTATCCCAAAAGTTCCTGGGCGAAACAGACACCGTATTGGTTCAAGGACTGAGGGGCAGTAACTTAACGGTGGACTGTCTCAGGGTGGACCGCTCTCCCACCGTTGTCCGAGCGAGGATCAGAGCTCACTAAACGCCGCGTGATACCTAATAGTGCCCGAAACGCCTTCGAAGTAACCGGCGCGTAGTTCAAGGGCCAGGAACGCCTCCTCAGGCACCTCGTACTCAGAGACCAACGAAAAACGAGTCGCAGGTAAGAAGCCGAAACGCGGGTAATATTCAGGATGGCCCAACACGACCACTCCACCGACCAACAACTGCCTACATCGTTCGAGACCAGCACGAACCAAAGCCGAGCCGACTCCCCGGCGTTGCTTTCCCGGCGCCACTGCCATCGGGGCCAGACCCATGATGCTGAGATCAGAGTGACCGGATAATGACACCGGCGTGAACATGATATGCCCGACAACAGTTTCGCCATCGACTGCCACCAGCGAGACCAGAGGATGTGCTAATTCACGCAATGCGTCGACCAGAATCGCCTCGGCTGGTGTCGGAAACGCTGCCGCATTCACAGCGTGGATGGCCGCTAAATCCATATTCTCTTCGTCTCTAATAATCACCGCGTCTCCCTCGACGTTTACTGATCGGTCTTCGCATACATGTTATTAAGGTGATGTGATTTATCCACTGTGAAGATCCCCGATCGAAGGGAGCTCTTCAGGTTCATCTCTCCACGTTGATGCATCTTTACCGCCAACTGTTAGAATAACGCCTACAGAGACTTAGCACGAGCAACGGAGTTCAGGATGTCGACACACCAGTTCACAAACCGCCTTATCAACGAAACCAGTCCTTATCTTTTACAGCACGCGCACAACCCGGTCGAATGGTACACCTGGGGCGACGAGGCTTTCGCAAGGGCGAGACAGGAGAACAAGCCGATCCTGTTGAGCATCGGGTACTCGGCATGTCACTGGTGTCACGTGATGGAGCACGAGTCGTTCGAGAACGAAGCTATTGCCCGGCTGATGAACGAGAACTTCGTAAATATTAAAGTGGACCGCGAGGAACGTCCCGACCTCGACCAGATCTACATGAACGCAGTGCAGATGATGACGCACCACGGTGGCTGGCCCATGACCGTTTTCCTGACTCCCGACGGTGTGCCTTTCTACGGCGGAACGTATTTTCCACCCGAAGATCGCTACAACATGCCCGGGTTCCCGCGGGTGCTGGAAAGTGTTGCCGAAGCATACCGACAGAAACCGGACGACATCGCGGAAACCGGCCAGTCGATTCTGAGAGAGTTGCGGCGTTTGAGCACTGCGGCTGAATCGAAAGATCTCCTTTCAACTGATCTGCTCGACGCTGCTTACGCGGGAATGATTCGAAACTATGATTCGAACAACGGTGGTTTTGGGAGTGCGCCAAAGTTTCCACCGGCGATGACGCTGGAGTTCCTGTTGCGCATCCATTACCGGACCGCCAATCCGGAAGCACTCGATATTGTTCGCGTCACTGCAAGGAAAATGGCTGAGGGGGGAATCTACGACCAGCTCGGGGGCGGCTTTCATCGGTATTCAACCGATTCAAAGTGGCTGGTTCCGCACTTCGAAAAGATGCTCTATGACAATGCGCTGCTTTCGCGGTTGTACCTGCATTACTACCAGATCACCGGCGATGAGTTCGCGCGCAAAGTTATCGAAGGAATTCTCGATTACGTTGTGCGTGAGATGACTGATGGCGAGGGTGGTTTTTACTCCACCCAGGATGCAGATTCCGAAGGCCATGAAGGAAAGTTTTTCGTTTGGAGTCTCGCCGAGATAAAGCAGGTTCTTGGCGAAGCTGAGGCTGTTCCTTTCGCGGATTACTACAACGTCACTGAATCGGGAAACTTTGAGGGCGAGAACATTCTCAATGTCACGCGCTCTCTCGAGGAAGTAGCGACAACCCACGAAACGACGCCAGCCCGCCTTTCCGAAAATCTCGAGCAGGCCAGAACTAAACTCTTCAATGTGCGGGAACAGCGAATCAAGCCCGCTCGTGATGAAAAGATCCTCACCTCGTGGAACGGCCTGATGCTTACCAGTTTTGCGGAGGCGGCCGCGGCGCTTGATCGAAAAGACTACGCGCAGGTAGCGCGCCGCAATGGTTCGTTTGTCTTGAAGAACCTTCGTCGCGACGGCTTGCTGCTTCGCACTTACAAAGACGGCCAGGCAAAACTGAATGCATATCTCGAGGACTATGCGTTTTTAGCCGACGGCTTATTGCTGTTATTTGAAACGACCGGCGAGCTGCGTTGGTTGGAAGAGGCGCTCAGCCTTGCCAACAAGATGATTGAAGAGTTTTGGGACGAGGCTGAGGGCGGTTTCTTCTTCACCGGCAAGAGTCACGAAAACCTGATTGTGCGCAGTAAGGACTATTTTGATAACGCAACACCGTCCGGGAACTCGGTCGCCGCTGATGTCCTGTTGCGGCTGGGGCTAATCACTGCTGACGAAGGTCTTACACGCCGCGCGATCACAGTTTTGCGATTGATAGCTGACACTGCGAGGCGCTATCCGTCCGGCTTTGGGCGCGCACTCGGTGCGTTTGATTTTCATCTGGGCCGGCCTAAGGAGATTGCCGTCATTGGCAACCTGGAAGCGTCTGACACGCAGCTATTGGCGCGTGAGATTTGGTCGCGCTACCTCCCAAATAAAGTTGTGGCGATGAGTCGACCCGACGACAACGCGGCGCAGGAGTTGACCCCACTACTTCGCGATAGGCCTCTTATAGAAGGCAGCGCGACAGCCTATGTTTGCGAGAACTACACGTGTCAGGCGCCGGTCAATTCTCCAAAAGAACTCGCGGGAATGCTCGCCCCTTAGGCCTGGGCTTAACCCTCTGGGAATATTTCCCCCGGCGCTTGGCACTGCGTGAGTGAAACCATAAACATCTGTTGACTCCAACCCTCTGATGAAGCTATAGTTAGCCCCGTGCCAAACACTGTTGGCACAATGTCAACTACGCTTAGCAGCGCGTTTGCCGTCTCCGTTCCACCGAATAAGTCCCTCGAATTTCCAATCTCAGCTTCGTGGTCAACCTCTGCGACCTAATCCACAGGAGCAATCCATCAAATGAACAAAGGGAAATGGAAGAGCAATGCCTTGCTGATTGCCCTGGCTGCAGTCAGCGTGCTGGTGATTTTCGCCGCACTCGTTTCAACTCTCAGCTTACCCATCTTTACCAAAGCCGGCCTCTTGTCGTGGGTGGTGCTCGTCATGCTGACACTCGCTGTCAGCCGATTTAGCGTATCTGTTACCAGCGCCGACGGCGTTAGTCAGAGTAAGAAATCAGTTGCAGACGCCTTTGTCTTTCTCGCGGTTATCCTTTACGCGGTCCCGCCTGCTGACACAGTCGGGCCGGCTACCCTGCTTGCCGGAATAGTCGGCTTCTTCTCCACTCACGGGCTCGAGAGCCGCCGGCAATCGCTACTAACCACCGCGATAGCAGTGGTCTCAACATTTATTTCGGCATCATGTTACGGATTTCTGGCCGACGTTTTTGCCCAGAGCGCCCAGTTGGGCTTGCAACCGGGACTGCCGATCAACGTCATACTGATTCCGATATTCGCTTTAGCAGTGCTTCAGTACTCTTTGAGTACGCTCGCAACCTCATCCTTTGTCAGCCTTGAGGCGGGCACTTTTGAGTTCCCTTCAAAGGAAAGCGTCGTCTGGGCACTGACAACACAGATCGCCGGCGCCGCGTCGGCCGTATTCTTCTACTCTGCCATTCATGGCGCAGGCATTCCTTACATTCTACTCGGCCTGCTCGTCACCGGTTTGGTCCACATGCTTTACCGTTTCAACGAAACGCGACTTGAAGACGTCCGCCGGGCTGAAGCGGATCGCCGAAAACACATTGAAGAGATGGCGACGATTCACATGAACACGATTGAGTCGCTCGCAATCGCTATTGACGCGAAAGACCAGACCACGCACGGCCATGTTCGTCGCACGCAGATCTACGCCTGCGAGCTGGGCAGGTTGCTCGCCGTGAGCCCGCCTGAAGTGCAGGCGCTATTTGCGGGCGCTTTGCTGCACGACATTGGCAAGCTCGCGGTACCTGAGTACATCCTTAACAAACCAGGCAAGCTTACTGAAGCCGAGTTTGCGAAGATGAAGATCCATCCGACCGTAGGCGGCGACATTCTGCGACGCGTGGCCTTTCCTTACCCGGTGGAGGACATCGTTCGTTACCATCACGAAAAATGGGATGGCACCGGTTACCCGAAAGGCCTGAAAGGGCAGGCGATTCCCCTGGTCGCGCGGATCATCTCAGTGGTGGACTTCTATGACGCGACGCGTTGCGATCGTCCTTACCGTAAGGGAATGAAGCGCGAAGAATCGATTTCACTGCTGCGCAACATGGCCGGCAGCGCTTTTGATCCTCGCGTGGTAGAGAAGTTTGTCGAGCACGTTGAGGCCTTTGATGATCTGATCAATTCTGAAGACATTCAGGAACAGGTTGCGTCCGGAACGCCAGCCGCCGATTACTTGACCGATACCAAGCCAGACGCAGGTCTGGCGCCGGACACGATGGGCGAACCAGACGATGACTCGGCTGGATTCCGATCGATTACTGAAGCGCAACGTGAAGTCTTCGCCCTTCATGAGATCGCGCAAACTATCGGGTCTTCGTTGAATCTGAACGACACCGTAAATCTCGTGTCAAACAAGCTGCGAGCGATCGTTCCCTTCGACACTTGTATTATTTTTATCGTTGACGAGAAGTCGGGAAAAGCAACGGCAATACACGTTGCGGGACAAGAAGTCGAGTCCTTCTCAAAACGCCGGATGAATGTGGGGGATGGCATAACCGGTTGGGTGATAGCCAACGCTCGAACGATGTGCAATGCGTCTCCCGAGCTCGATTTGGTAGGGGTGCCTGAGGATATTGCCAAGCAATACAAGGGAGTGCTGGTTGCGCCGCTACTCCGAGAAGACGGAGCGTTTGGTGCTCTTACACTCTATTCGAAGACCCGGCCGTCTTACAGTTCTGAACATGTGCGTCTGCTGGAATCAGTTTGCCAGCATGCTTCCAGTGCCTTAAACAATGCGCTCACATTTGAGAAGACGAAGGAAAGTGCACTCGTTGACCCACTAACTGAACTGCCGAACGCTCGCGGCTTCTACATGATGCTCGAGCAAAGAATCGCAGAGGGCCAGCGTATGGGCCGTGAATCGCTGGCGCTGATCAGCATGGACGTCGACGATTTCAAGGAGATCAACGATCAGTACGGCCACGCTATTGGTGACCGAGTACTGGCTAGCATTGCCGGAGTGATTCGCAAAGAGTTGCGTCAGATGGACATTCTTACGCGTTACGCCGGCGATGAGTTTGTCGCAATCATGCCCATGGCATCGGGCAGCGTCGCCGTTAGCGTCGCCGAACGAATCCGCAACGCAGTCGAATCGCAGCACTTTTCAGTACGAACCGGGAAGACGGTTGAGATTGGCGTGAGCATGGGTGTGGCCTGTTTCCCCGATGATGGTGAAACCACCGAGGAATTGCTGACCGAAGCGGCTAAGAACATGCAGCGTGATAAGCACCGCCGAAAAAGTGTACTTACGTTGACGAACGCGCCAATTAGCGCGATCGAGACGCTGGGCTGAATCTTGGCCCCAAAGTCTTAAGAGGTCTCAGGTCTCAATTTTAAGAATTAGAGATCTGAGATCTGTCCTTTTTTGCACGATGCTCTAAATGTCGCGTATAATCCGAGGCATTCCAAAGCAAGTCAGTTTCAGACCACTGTTCTTTTGAACTCCCGCTGTAACAGCGGATTTTTTTGTTAGCACAATACGAAATGAGTAAACGAACAGCAGACTCAGCCTCTCGCTCGGGCGCAGATGAAAAAAGCGCAACCGGCGTGATCGATCAGCTGCCGAATGACGCGCCGAGTGGTGCTACGCTGCAACAAGAGAAGGCCAACGTGAAGCGGCAGCAGAAGGCACGCGCTGACAAGATCGCGCCCGATGCACTCATCGAACTTTATCGCCAGATGTTGTTGATTCGCCGCTTTGAAGAGAAATGCGCCGAAGCTTATAGCATGGGTAAGATCGGCGGCTTTTGTCACTTGTACATTGGCCAGGAAGCGGTTGCTGTTGGTTCAATCTCGGCCATTCGAAAGGATGACTATGTGATGACCAGCTATCGCGATCACGGACATGCCATCGCAAAGGGCACGTCGCCCGACGCGGTGATGGCGGAACTGTTCGGCAAGGCTACCGGCTGCTCAAAGGGCAAGGGCGGTTCGATGCATCTGTTTGATAAGTCGGTCAATTTCCTTGGCGGTCATGCAATCGTCGGCGGCCAGATCCCACTGGCTACCGGGGTCGCCTATGCCAGCAAGTACCAAGGTACAGATCAGGTAACACTCTGCTTTTTCGGCGAAGCCGCAGTGAACCAGGGAGCCTTTCACGAGTCGCTGAACATGGCGCAGCTTTGGAAAGTGCCCTGCATTTACATCTGCGAAAACAACCAGTACGGAATGGGCACCTCGCAACAGCGGGCAATGTCTTTGCAGGACATTGCGCAGAAGGCTTGTGCTTACGAAATAGCCTCCGAGTTTGTTGACGGTATGGACGTTCTGGCTGTTCGTGAAGCGACGGTTCGAGCGGTCGAGCGCGCGCGCAAGGACTCGTTGCCTTCGCTCATTGAAGTTCGAACCTACCGCTTCATGGGCCATTCCATGTCCGATCCCGGCAACTATCGAACGCGCGCCGAGATCGAGCGTTACCAGCAACGCGATCCCATCAAAATATTCGGTGAAACGCTCAAGGAAGAGAAAGTAATCGACCACGCGAAACTTGAAGAGATGGACAAGGCCATTCGCGAGATCGTGGAACATGCAGTGCGCTTCGCCGACGAGAGTCCCGAGCCTGCTCCGGAAGAGTTATATACCGACGTATACGCTAATCCAATAACGCCAGGGCAATAACTGAGACTCACACGCTGCATAGCTGGAAGGACGACTCGATGGCGGTGATAACAATTCGCGAAGCACTGAATCAGGCTCTGCGTGAAGAGATGCTGCGCGATGAGAACGTATTTCTAATGGGCGAGGAAGTGGCCGAGTACCAGGGTGCCTACAAAGTTACTAAGGGGCTGTTGCAGGAACTCGGCCCCAAGAGAGTCATCGACACCCCGATCACGGAACTTGGTTTTGCCGGCCTCGGTGTTGGTGCTGCGATGGCTGGCTTGCGTCCGGTAATCGAGTTTATGACTTTCAATTTCTCGATTCTCGCAACAGACCAGATCGTCAACTCGGCCGCCAAGATGCTCTACATGTCAGGTGGACAGTTCAATGTGCCCATCGTCTTTCGGGGCCCGGGCGGTTCCGCGTTTCAAGTTTCATCGCAACACTCGCAAGCACTCGAATCGTGGTATTCATATTTTCCCGGATTGAAGGTTGTCATGCCTTCCACTCCTGCCGACGCCAAAGGGCTTTTAAAGTCATCCATTCGCGACGATGATCCCGTGATCTTTATCGAGCAGGAACGGATGTACGGAAACAAAGGCGAAGTGCCTGACGATCTGGATTTCACAATTCCGCTTGGCGTCGCGGATATCAAGCGAGAGGGTAAAGACGCGACGATTATAGCGAGGTCTTTGACCGTCCCGCTCGCCTTAAAAGCTGCTGAGACACTGCAGCAGCAAGGTGTCTCATGCGAAGTAATCGACCCGCGTACCATCAGGCCGCTGGATATCGATACGATTATTGAATCGGTAAAGAAAACCAATCGAGTGGTGATCGCAGAGGAGGCACATCCCTTCTGTGGAGTCGCCGGCGAGATCAGCGCGGAGATCATGGAACGAGCGTTCGACTATCTGGACGCGCCGGTGAAGCGCATCAGCGGCGTGGACGTGCCGATGCCTTACGCAAAGAACCTCGAGAACCTGGCGCTCCCAACTGTGGAACAGATCATCGCCGCAGTCCGCGAGGTAGCGTACCTTGATTAACAAACCCGCAGGGTTCGAGTTGAGCTCTCGACAGCGTCTCTAAGGAAGAATCGAATGGCGACTCAGGTGATCATGCCGAAACTTTCCCCAACCATGGAGGAGGGGCAGCTTTCGCGTTGGTTAAAAAAAGAGGGCGACAAGGTCTCGATGGGCGAACCGCTCGCCGAAATCGATACTGACAAAGCCACTATGGAGATGCAGGCTCTTACCAATGGAGTGCTGCGCAAAATACTGATCAACGAAGGCGATTCCGCACCTCTCGGGCAGATGATCGCGATTATCGGAGAACCGGACGAAGATATTTCGGCACTTCTAAATCAAGCGCCGGCTCCAGCGGAGAAGAAGCCAGTTGAGCCCGTCAGCGATGCAACGCCAACCGAACTGAGCACACCCGCCGAAGCCCAATCAACATCGAGCGCGCCACCAGCAGCATCAACGCCGGCGCCTCAACCGACTTCGCAACCTGCCGGCGATGCCGCAGAAAACGGTGGTGGCTCGGGCCGGCTAATCGTTTCTCCACTGGCGGCGAGGATGGCCGCCGAAGCTGGTATAGATCTGAGATCGCTCCAAGGCAGCGGACCAAGTGGACGCATCGTCAAACGAGACGTCGAGTCTGCCATCAGCGGGGCCGGCGCAACCGGCACAGCCGTTGTTGAGCGCCAGAAGGTTCACGTCGACGGCATGCCGCCGTATCACGATCAGCCTATGAGCGAGATGCGCCGCACGATTGCGCGACGACTGGTAACTTCGCTTGGGCCGATACCGCATTTCTTTCTCACTACCGAGATCGAGATGGATCGCGCGGCCGAAATGCGGAACCACGTCAAAGAACTCGATCCCGATTTGAAGATCAGCATCAACGACATCATCATCAAGGTCGCGGCGGTCGCGTTGATGCAGCATCCGCAAGTAAACGCTTCCTTTCAGGAAAAGGTGGTTCGTTACTACGAGCGTGCCGACATCGGCGTTGCAGTCGCCATTGACGACGGCTTAATTACGCCGATCGTGCGCGCGGCAGACCAGAAGCCGCTGCGCGATATTTCAGCCGAGGTTCGTGACATGGCGGAACGAGCTCGCAAAAGGAAACTGAAACCCGAGGAATACATTGGTGCAACCTTCTCAATCAGCAATTTGGGGATGTTTGGCATCGATGAATTCACTGCCGTAATTAATCCGCCCGAAGGTGCGATCATGGCAGTGGGCGCCATGACGCCGAGGCCGGTGGTACGCGAAGGCGAGGTCACCACTCGTCAAATCATGCGCGTCACGCTCTCATGCGATCACCGCGTTATTGATGGGGCCACGGGCGCCAGGTTTCTGCAAACCTTTAAAAAGATGCTGGAGAATCCACTTTATCTCATTGTCTAAGAAGTTCCCGGCTTGAGACATCCACAAGAAGGATCGGTTCTCCTCCCGGTCTTTTTTTTTTATTGGTAAGCAGCAGGGTGATGATGTCAGTGCGTAGCCCAGTCGTGTCGGTCAAGACTGCGACGCGTCGATGCTGTGTACTTTGCCATTGAGCAGACGCGTGACTATCTGCCTCTAAGCGGCTTGCGCCGCTTGTCTGCCAAAACATTCCAGAATTTCATCGGCATCCAGCGTGTCGTGCTCCATGAGTTGTTCCACGAGCTTGCCAATTTCCCCTTCCCTGGCCCTTACGATTTCGTAGGCCCGTCTCAACTGAGTGTTGATGATCTCGCTAGTGGCATCTTCAACACGGTCCAGCAGGGTCTGACTTCGCGGGTTCTCGGCGGCGCCGAGATGAATTGGCCCGAGGGCGCTCATGCCAAACTCGCTTACCATCCGGCGAGCAATATCGACCGCGCGCTCGATGTCGTTCGAAGCCCCGGCCGTCATCGTCGACAGTAGAACCTCTTCCGCGGCCCGACCTCCGAGCAGCATTGCCACCTGATCTTCCAGGTACTCTTTCTTCTTCATCAGTCGGTCGCGTTCAGGCAACGCCTGCGTCACACCGAGAGCGCGCCCACGCGGCAAGATCGAGACCTTGTGTATTGGATCGCCATGCTCGATTGCGAGACCGACAGCTACGTGTCCAGCCTCGTGAACCGCAGTCGCGTAGCGCTCATCCTCATCCATCATGAAACCCTGACGCTCCGCTCCCATTAGAATCCGATCGCGCGCTATCTCGATGTGCGTGCGGCCAACAGCCAACGAGTTGTCTCGGGTTGCTGCGATTGCCGCTTCGTTCAGAAGATTTGCCAACTCAGCTCCAGAGAACCCTGGAGTGCCGCGAGCGATCCAGGTCAAATCGAGACCAGGTTCAAGCTGAATGCCGCGCGCGTGTACTTTCAGAATTGCCTCGCGACCGCGAACGTCGGCGAGATTTACGGTGACCTCGCGGTCAAACCGGCCCGGTCTGGTCAATGCCGAGTCCAGAACATCCGGTCTGTTTGTGGAGCCGATTAACACGATCGCGCTTGATTGATCGAAGCCGTCCATCTCAATCAACAGTTGATTCAGTGTCTGATCCTGGTCGCTCGAAGCCGAGTCGTTTGAACGGCCGCGCTGGCGTCCCAGTGCGTCAATCTCGTCGATGAATATTACGCAAGGTGACAGCTTGCGCGCCTGTGCAAACAAGCGGCGCACTCGTGCTGCGCCAACTCCGGCAAACTTCTCCTGAAAACTGGAACCTGATACCGAGAGAAATGGAACCCCGGCTTCATTTGCCGCTGCCCGCGCGAGCAAGGTCTTGCCGTTACCGGGAGGGCCCGAAAGCAAGAGTCCTCGCGGTGCTCGTCCTCCGAGTCTGCCAAATTTGAGCGGGTCGCGAAGGAACTCAATCGTCTCAGCAAGTTCTGCCTTGGCTTCGTCAACTCCTGCGACCTGATCGAAGGTAACTGACTGTTTTCCACTTGCGTCGACAAAGTTCACACTGCCCACGCGCGAGCTTGACGCTGCATGAACACGCCAACCGATAAGGCCCATCAGCATCAAAGTAAAAACTGGAATTGACCAGTTCAAAACGGTCGACCAGGTGCCGGTGGAACTCAGAAACTCAACGGGCACGTTGTTCTTTCGAAATAGCTCAACCAGGGTCTGCTGGACAGCCGGGTTGGCAACCGTCGCGTGAAGCACTGAACCATCCTTGCCCACAACAGTGAAGCTCTCGCCTTCGATTGTAACCGCGGCAGCGACAGCGCTGCCTTCTGCAATGCTGTAGAGCTGGGAGTAGTTTATCGGAAGGACGTGGGCCTTGCGGCTTTGATACACCACGACGCCAACGATGGCGGCCAGAAGCAGGAGAAGGGTTATTGAGACACCGACAGTTAGTTTTTGGGAACGTAGGATTAATCTGGAAGCAGGGGAAGGCATAGCATCTCCAAGGCAAAGCACCCGTCGTGGGGACAGTTAAGGGCGCCAGTATTTGCAAAACCAACAACTCTGATTGTTATTGCGACGGAAATCCTGGAAGGAGCAAGTCGCGAGCACCGAAAAGGCTCAAAGTGCGGTCGCTGTCGGGGGGAGCAAACGCAGACCTACTTTACCAATGCTCTCGGTGCGAAGTCCAATTGAAAATTTCCACCCCATGTGGTCTGAATCAAAACATACCAGCACCGATTACCAGGGCACTGTTTCAATACGACCCTAAAAACTGTATCGCCCTCGACGCCGATCCTCGAAGGAGGAGAAGGCCTGCAAACTCGGGTATCACGAGGTTTGCGTCTCTCACGGTAAAGATGCAGGAAACTGGCATAGACGTTGCCGTTAGTCAAAATAGTCTGGACGAAGTAAATTCCTACATCGGCTAAATGCTCAAAAGGAGGAAGCGCTCATGTTGTGGACGATCTTTGTGATTCTGTTGGTTCTTTGGCTGCTCGGCATGGTTAGCAGCTATACGATTGGCGGGTTCATTCACGTGCTGCTGGTAATAGCGCTGGTCGTTCTATTGCTCAACATTATTGGCGGCAGACGGACGCCCATTTAGTGGTATCAACAAATTGGTGGGACTGATGAACGCTCTTTGTCGGGTTGCTTGAGCAAATCCGGCAAAGAGCGTTTGCTTTGGGAAATCAGAACAGCGAAGGGTCAGATTGAGTAACGATGCGTCCCACGGGGTAGACATTCATGTGCGGATCCCAATAAGGCGAGCGTTCGTAGAAAAACTCCAGGCGCTGTCGCGGACTCGCGGCGAAGGTTGCATCACGCTCAAGTCGTTGCGCAAATTCATGGCGCAGTTCCACACTCTTCGCAAGCATCTCGCACGCTAACTTCTCCAGTACATAACTCTCGCCATTCTCTTTCTGTTCAAATATCGCGCTAAAAAACCCCCACCTGACGAATGAGTCAGGAGCGTCAGGTTCCAGCAAATTGATCGCTACCCTCGCCAGCGGTTGCGCTAACGGCACCACCACTGATCCGCGGGGAAACGCTCGGTGTTCACGAATCTTCTCGGATTTGAAGTTAGACAAAAACCGTCCCTCGAAGGGAGCCTTCGCCCAACTCATTTCCAGGAAGCGATAACTCTCAACTTCGAGAGCAAGAGTTTCCGCGATCGTCTGCACTTCAATTCCATGATGCTTCAGAATCTGAATGGGCTCCGACCACTGGGGCGGGATTATGTAGGCGAGCGGGGGCGCGACCGCAGTTCTAACCCGAAACCGGTCAAACATTGGCACGGTCACATCCAACGGCTCAGTGCCAAAAATCACCCGAACGTCACCTGACACTTCGCTTGGCTCGGTTTCGTATTTGACTGCCTTGAGATCGAAGGGTCTTGACTCTTCGACGATGTCAAAACTGAGTGGTTGTTGTCGCTCGGGTTGATACGTAGTACCGGCTTTCACTGTCTGATCATCAGCTTCGCGCCCCACCCGCAACAATTCCTGCGGCTCACGGTTTACTTCCTCGAGGATGAAGCGGAGGAAGTTGTAAGTACCGATAACTCGAGGCTCGTAGTCTTTGAGCATGTGCGTCTCAATCAGAATCGCCGGCCGGTTTCTTAGCGGAACGTAGCCGGTAGAAAATCTCGGACTGCCGTTGAAGTCGCGCATTCCTTTGCTCAGATCGCGATTATCGATGAACTCCAGATACCAGGAGATAGCGCTGCCAGCGGCTTCCGTAGCGGGATGGACCTTGCTTTCAATCACGTCCCTCTCCCATGCCACCACTTGGGGCGCGATGCCTGCATGGTGTTCGAAGTGATAGGTGATGTGCGAACGATAATCTGCGCCGTCGGTGACATGACAATCGATGAACAAATCAGGATTCCACTTGTTCCAGAGACTGAGCCACGCGCGCGTCTCTGGTGTATCTGCCTTCATGTAATCGCGATTGAGATTCTGGTTGGTGGTGGTGCCGCGCCAACCCATTTCTGCGGGGCCATTCTGGTTGATGCGGTTGAAGGGTGTGCTGCGCTCATGGCCATCGGTGTTGTAGATCGGAATGAAGAGTACGACGACGTTTCTGAGCAGGTCGGGGTGTACCTTGCGGATGGCGATATCGCGCAACAACGCCAGGCCTGCGTCCTTGCCGTCGGGTTCACCGGAATGAATGCACGCCTGAATCAGAATCACTGGCTTGCCACTAGCTTTGGCCGCCGCCGGATTAAACGTATCGTCCGTAGCTGCGATCAGGAGTGGCAAGTCCCTGCCCTCTCCGCTCTTACCAAAACTCTCAAACCTGATCAAAGTTGTAGCTGCCGCCAGTCGTTTTGAGTAAGCGATTGTGGCGTCGTAGCGTGGGGTTTCCCGATAGTTGGTCTGCTCGGCGTGTGTCTGCCATTCGTGGGCGACAGGTGGAGCCTGGTTGAGTGACATGGAGGTCCTCTCGAGATTCGGTAACGCGGTAACGCTTCAGATGTGTTGAGGCGGTTTAAGAAGATTCGCTTTACGCCTTGCCGGCTCGGATACCGGTGAAGGTTGAAGCAGTTGATCAGAGTTCACCAGGTTTGCGGATTCTCCAAAGCTGCAACTCAAACTATAGTTGAACTCTTGAGCACCTGCTTCAGAAGTGCAGCGCTAAAAAACAACCGCGGTTTCAAGTGAACTCGTGCTCACAAGATCTACATTTCGAGCGACGCCTGGCATTGAGCGTGCCGCAGGCGCGGCAGCGAACATACATTGTCCTGGCGAACCAGTTTGTAATTAGCGCACTGAGACCCAGTATCCCAATGAGCACCGCCAGGTTTAAGAGCAAGTCCTTCAATTACTGCGTTCTGCTTCCAGCCTTTTCTGAAACGAAAGCCCGCTCTCATATCCACGACGGAAGGCTTCGTCAGAAGTGGCACCCGCAAACTTTTGATCAAGAGCCACCGCTGCGTCTGCAAGACTTTTTCCGCGAAACTGCCTATTAAGCGCGGCCTCAAATCCGCGGCGATAGCTTACTTCATCGGTTTTGAACACTCTACCTTGCACCTGATACTGTTCTTCTTCAGCATCCCTTAGACCAACCCACCACTCCTCGCGTGCGCTGTCTATCGATTCGGCTCCTGCCTGGGCCAGAAGTTCCCGGGCACGTTCCGCCTTCTCATCATCATCCACGAACCCGAGCACCACCGTTCGACCTTTTCGCAAGGCATCTTCATAAATGAACACTTCATCGTGTGGTAAACCGACGTCGATGTTCTCTTCCATGCTCTCACCAACCGCTGCACCAGTGGCAGCGCCACCCAGACCCAGGATCGCCGCGCTGAGAATGCCAGCGGCAATGATGGGGCCAACTCCGGGAAGCACCAGACTAGCCGCGGCGGCCCCGAGCGAATAACCACCTGCAACTCCCATGGCCCCACCAACCGTGGCCCCTAACGCCTGGCCTATTCCGGGAGCCTCCGCATCAATGGTCCTGATCTCGGTTTCTAATTCCGCTGCGTCTGTGCCGGGTGTCAGCAACACCAGGCGCCGGTCCGGTACTCCCAGCGACCGCAGTTGTTTGATGGCGATCCTGGCATCGTCCCGCGACTTAAAGATTCCCACTACTGTCTCCATGCTAGATCCTCCTTCGAAAGTGTAGTTCACTTGTAACGCGCAAGTGATAGGCCAGCAAGGGCGATCGGCTATCGACACAAATCGTTGAGGAAATCTGAAGGGGTATGTTACAGTCGCTGCTGATCTCAAGAGCACTTAAGAGTGGGAGTAACATTGTACGACATAGTAGAAAAGCACTGGCCAATGTCGGAAGGTGACGGCAAAGCAACCCGAAAAAAGAAGCCCCGCATCCTGGCGATCACTACCGATTGCTGCACCGGCTGTTCGGGTTCTCCGGCCTGCGTTGAATATTGTCCGATCGAGGCGTGCATGTTTTGGGTGCCGGACGAAGACCACCCGCCGTTCGGCAGAATTGAAGTCGATCCTTACCTGTGTATCGGCTGCCAAAAATGCACCAGCAAAGGCCCCGACGGCGCGTTTCTCGATGGCTGTCCCTGGGATGCGATTGAGATGGTGCCCACCGAAGACTGGGAAGCTGTGCACGCAATTGCACTTCCTGATGCCCCACCTGCGCCGCCCGCTTAGCATTACATCAACGATTCAGCTTGCGGCTCTCGATGGCCTTGACCGTCAGGGCCGCTTGTTCTTTGGTGCGATCCGAAATTGAAGGCGACTGCTCGAGATAGCGTTGTATGGAGCCGACGTCCTCGGCCTCACCAATCAATGCCAGACCGCGAAGAGCTTCCCACACACTCTCTTCATCAGATTGCAGAGTGAGAAGCAGTTGCCCCTCAGAAACGTTCGCCCCGGTTTCAAGCGCCACCTTATGAACGGTTCCTCGTAATGGTGAGCGCACTGCAATCAGCTCATTACTGACCTTCCGAATCCTTGCGAGCGGCGAGCCGCGGGCGACAGTATTACCCTGCTTCACAGAGCTACTCAGCACGCCTTCGCCTGAGATTGAAACAGCATATGGCCTGAGAATTGAAAGCAATTCCTCACGGCCTTGTGGGTCGTTGTGTCTTACTAAAGCGAGTGCCGCGTTGCGTCGGACAACGGGCTCAGGATCCCGAAGTAGCTTCAATAATGATTCATGAAACTCGGCTGACTTATGGTCGAAGCCCATTAACCACGCGACTGTCAGCCGCACTTCGGTCTCGGGGTTCGCAGCGAGTGTTACAACCTGGGGATGCCACTCTCTGGCAGCCGCATCCTGACGCTCGAGTCGCTCCTGGATCTGCAATAGCGCGTGCTGGATCTTCCGGGGATGCTTGCTGTCTGCGAGATACGCAGCGATATCAGCGTCACTCAATTCGCGTCCGAACCAGGTGAAATACCAGGTTAGAAATGCTCCGACGACAAACAGGATTGCCAACAACAGAATTGGACCGGAGGCGCGGAACCGCTTCACCGGCGGTTCAGCGATAATTACTTCACCATTATTTCCGGTGTCTGACATTACGAGGTGGGATATAGGTGATACAGCATCACGTAGACGATTACTCCCGTCACAGAAACATATAGCCAAATTGGAAAGGTCCAGCGCGCTATGCGTCGATGCCTTTTGAAGTCACCGCGCGCGGCCAGGGTCAGCGTAATCATCACCAGCGGCAGAATCACTATAGCCAGCACCACGTGTGTGATCAGCACCGTAAAGTAAAAGGGCCGCACCCATCCCTGACCCAGAAACCTGGTGTCTCCATGGTAGTAGTGATACGTAAGGTAAGAAACCAGGAAAAGCGTAGAGGTGGCTACCGCCGCAATCTGACAATTTCGGTGGGCCACGATCTGACCCCGCTTAATAAATGTGTAGCCGATCAGGAGCAGGATCGCACTGGTTGAATTAAGAAACGCATTAAGGTGGGGAAGCGATGAAATTTCAGGCATCAGGAGTGGTTAGCACTGCTCTTCCTTGGTCCGTAAGCGAGTAAAAGTCGTTTCCCTCTTCCGCAAGCAAACCGTCTTTCACCAACTGTTCGACAATATCAAAGACCCGCGTCCGCGCGTCGGCATCATTCCCGCCGGCCTCGAACAACATGTGCAGATCGAGCGACTCTCTCTTCCAATGGTCGAAACTCTGGAGGACTTTTTTAGTAAGCGGATCCACGGCGGGAGTATAGCAGGACTCGTTATTCTCTTGTTTGTGTCTGGCGCATGTTTGCCATCATCGACTTCACATCGGGAGGGACTGCGCGTCCTTTGGCATCGAGCAATGGAGGAGAGGAGACGCTAACTTGTGCGGCGGCTTTTTGTTTCGCGATCTTCTTCTGAAAAGGAATCGGCAGCCGCCCTTCAGAATGCCACTGCATGATTGGAAGGACGCCGAACACCAGTGCCATCACCAGGCACACCATCGTAATAAAAAGGTTGTCGGTGGTAAGTAGCTGGCCGGAAAGCACGGCGTTCAGAACTGCGAAGGCGAGAAACCCGATGGCAGCCAGGAAACAGAGAAGGTTGAGAAGTCGCAGCTCGTTTTTCATTAAACCGGTCTCTCCATTAACTTCCGCAGTCGCCACAACCAACTCCTTCAGTTAGTGCTTCGCCTTCACCGCAGGCTTGACACGTTCAGACATCTCTTCATAACCACACCGCTCGCATTGCCAGATCGGGAAAACCGCAGTGGAATCGCTGGTGCTTTGATAAACCGCACGGTCTGAAGGAATGATCTTGCCGCCGCATTGCGGGCAGACGCGACCACGCGTGGTGCGCGTGTCGACGTCTATCGCTAAAGGGTTATCGTTTGCCATGCGGAAAAAGACGTGACAAGTGACAAGTGACAAGTGACAAGCAAGAGATTAACCCCTTGCTCAGATATTCGGTACTCGATTCACACTTTGGTGATCACGCTTGTTCGCCTCTTTCTAATCGCCTCTTGCTGTCACCTGTCCTGTTTTTTCTCATCGTCTTCCAATTTGTGTCGGCGCAGAATCACGAAGAATGAACAGAACATGGCTACCGGCGGCACTAACAACACCAGCACCCCAATGTTGAAATTCCGAATGAAGTTGGCGTTTCCCGAACCCGCGAGAGCTGTGCGACACATCGAACATTGAGCCTCAGCCACGGTTGAAAGCATCGTTATGACGAAGGCGGCAAACGCTGCCACCGCGGCCAACTTGATGATTCTCGCAAAAGACATTAATAACTCTCCTCAGCGGGCGCCACTACCGGCGGCGGCTCTTTAAACTGATATCGCAAGCCGGCCGAACGGAAGCTATCCGGGAAAAACACAAACAGCAAACAGATGCAGACCACCAGCATCGGCACAATAGTCAGAATCAAACTCAGGCGCTCGAACTTCAAGTGCATGAAATAGGCGACGATCAGCGCGGCCTTGATAATCGAAAGCCCCATCAAAATCGTCAACATCAGCACCAGCGGCATTGTCTTATAAGCCAGCGCAACTTCTATCGCGGTAAGCACCAGCAGCCAGATCCAGATCGATACAAACAGCTTGTTCGTGCCGGCAAAATGTTCCTCAGCGTGTGCGCTCATGATCTTTGTCTCCGCAAAATTTAGTGGGCCAGGTGTCCGCCCATATCGACTGACATGATGTAGATCAGCGGGAACACAAACATCCAAACCAAATCAACGAAGTGCCAGTAAAGTCCGCTAATCTCGACGTCCTCGTGTTTGAGCTTCTTTACACGGGCAGCCACCACTGCCAGATAGATTGCTCCAGTAGCCACGTGGAACATGTGCAGTCCCGTGATGGCAAAAAACGTGGCCCCAAACAACGGTGATGGATAGACACCGTCTGTAGTCGAAAAGGCGGTCACCCAGGTCTGCGGCAGACTGAAAGGCGTCAACCCGGCATCAATCAAATGTTTCCACTCGATGGCGTGGAGCACGATGAATGCAACACCGAAAAAGATAGTTGCGAAAATCCACTTGCGAGCCTTCTCTTTGTCGCCGCGGCTTGAGGCAGAAACACCAAACACCATGGTCAAGCTGGAAGAGAGCAGGCACAAGGTCATCACAGAGGAGAAGACGATGCTCGGGTAAAAAGGAAACGGCGTCGGCCAGACGTTTGAAGCTCGCAGGTAGGCATAACCCATCAGCAAAGCCGAGAAGGTCAGCGAGTCGGAAACAATGAACAACCACATGCCGAGCTTGCGATGACCTACACGGTACGGCAGCGTACCTCCGTCCCAATCGGCAGCGGGAAAATGTGCCACTCTTGTTTCAGTACTCACCTGTCACCTCCAGAAGAATAGGAGTAGGAATAAGTAGAGCCACAGTCCGTCCATGAAATGCCAGTAAATCGTTAGTGCATCCACAGCAGCCGCGTTTCCAGCCGCTGCACTATTGTCCCTGGATCCCAGCCCCCAGCGAAAGAAAAGATAGATCAAAGCGACGAGTCCACCGAAAAGGTGGACGCCGTGCGCGCCAGTCAGTAAGTAGAAGAAAGAGCTATGCGGGTGTGTTGATACGTAGACGCCCTGCCGAATCAAATCCCTCCACGCACTCAATTGCGTGAAAAGAAATCCGAAGCCGAGTGCCATCGTCAAAAGCAGTAAGCGCACGTAGCGCGCCTGTCTGCCTGCACGGAGTTGTCGCCTGCCTAATTCCAGCGTAACACTGCTGATCAGAATAAGACCCGTACTCAGAAGTAGCATCCGCGGCATCGGGAGCGGCTTCCAATCATTGGCAGAAGCTGCGCGCACGATGTAAGCGCTCGTGAGCGACGTAAACATCATGAAGATAGAGGCAAGACCCACCCACATGCCGATGCGATAACGCCGCGACAGTGGCTCTTCGGGAATCCGGCCGCCTCCATTCGACCGGCGCGAACCATTGCCGCCCGGGCCCGGGAGTTTTGGACCGCTGGTTCCCTTCTTTGTTACTGGCCTAGTGCCTGTGACCATTGTCGCCATTGCCTGTTGTCACCTCGGCTTCCGCTTCAGTCTGCATGATGAAATCACGAGCAGCTCCGGGCACCGCGAACTCATAGGGGCCGCGATACACCGTCGGCATGATGCCAGCAAAGTTGTCGTGCGGTGGCGGCGAAGGAATAGCCCACTCGAGCGTCGTTGCTTCCCATGGGTTTTCTGACGCCTTCTTGCCCTTGAACATGCTCCAGAAGAGATTCACATAAAAGAGCAACTGGACCAGCACCGTGGCAATCGCTGCCACCGAGACGAAAAGGACCAGCGGATGCAGCGATGATAAATACTCGTATTCAGTGAACTGCGAGAAGCGCCGGGGCATGCCCACAATGCCCATGGTGTGCATCGGCACGAAGATGCAGTAAACGCCTATGAAAGTTACCCAGAAATGGATCTTACCTATTCGCTCATCCATCATGCGGCCAAACATTTTCGGAAACCAGAAATAGGTTGCCGCAAACATTCCAAAGATTGACGCCACCCCCATTACGAGGTGGAAGTGTGCGGTCACGAAATACGTATCGTGCATGGGCAGATCCAGCGAGGTTTGTCCCAGCACCAGGCCGGTAATGCCGCCCGCGACGAAGAGCGAGACAAAACCGATCGCAAAGAGCATTGCTGTGGTAAACCGTATACGGCCTCCCCACAGAGTTCCGAGCCAATTGAACGTCTTGACGGCGGAAGGAACGCCAATCGATAACGTCAGGATGGAAAACGTCATCGCCGAATAGGGGCTCATGCCGCTGATGAACATGTGATGGCCCCAGACAAAGAAGCCGAGCAGCCCGATCGCGAAAATAGCAAAAACCATCGCGCGGTAACCAAACACTGGCTTGCGCGCGAAGGTGGCCAAAATATGTGACGTCGCGCCCATGCCCGGGAGAATTGCGATATACACTTCCGGATGACCAAAGAACCAGAAAAGGTGTTGCCAAAGAATCGGCGAGCCGCCGCTGTGCAGGGGAAAGTTGGGATTTTGACCGGAGAGGAGTCCGCTTACGTACAGACCGCCGGGGATGAAGAAGCTCGTGTCCGCAACTCGATCAAGCAACAGCAAAACTCCGCCGCCAAGCAGCACAGGAAATGAAAGCAGCGCCAGCACCGCAGTAGTAAACCAGGCCCAACAGGTCAGCGGCATGCGCATCAAAGACATCCCGCGGGTGCGCATATTGAGAAGCGTCGTAATAAAATTGAGTGCGCCCAGAAGTGAGCCTACACAGAAGATCGCGATGCTTATGATCCAGAGATTCATCCCGGCGCCCTGGCCAGGACCGGCAATTTTGCCGAGCGCACTTAGCGGTGCATAACCCGTCCAACCGCCAATTGGTCCTACGGTCACCCCGCTGGCTCCGCCCAGCGCCGGACCCACCGATGCTGCCAGTGACGCATTACCCTCCACAAAGATTGCCGCCAAAATCACGATGAATCCTAACAGCGTGACCCAGAACGACAGCATGTTCAGCACTGGAAATGCCATGTCGTCCGCACCGATCTGGATGGGAAGGAAATAATTTCCGAAACCGCCCTGTGGGGCTGTCGTCAACACGAAGAACACCATGATGGTTCCGTGCATTGTCACGAGCGACAGATAAAACTCCGGCGTCATCATGCCCTCGGGCGCGCCTCCCGGAAACAGTGTTCCCAGTATCGGCCAGTTCGTTCCGGGCCAGGAGAGATTCATGCGCATTAACACAGACATCGCCATTCCCACCAGCACGGCGACCAAAGCCAGCAGAATGTACTGAATGCCGATGACCTTGTGGTCGATGCTAAAGATGTACTTGCGGATGAAGCCTGTGGGGGCCGGGTGCCGATGAACAGCTTCGTGGGATTCTGACATCTCTAATCTCCTCGTAGTTAAGACGAACCAGCCGGAACTTGAGAGTAGTCGAACTTTTCTAATTCTGAGGTAACGGATACTTCGCCAGTAACTCGGTCATCCGCGTTTGAAATTGCTCCTGCGGTAATGCGATCAACGCGTTCTGTTCTTCTTCGGGAAGCACCAGCAAATAGCTTTTCATCTTGAAATGCAGCTGCCCGCAAAGTTCGGCACAGGCCAGTTCGTACTTGCCGGGAGTGCGGGCGGTGAAATGCACCCGAATGGCCATACCCGGAACCAGATCCTGCTTGAAGCGAAGTTGCGGGACCCAGAAATTATGAATTACGTCCTTTGAGCGCAGGATCAACTCAACCGGTTTTCCGGCCGGGACCGCCAACACACTGTGGACCGAGTCATCTCTGGCATTGGGGTCAGCCTCGTCGAGTCCGATGAAGTTCAGGGCCGAGTCGTCAATCAGGCCTGGATCCGTGCGCCCAAAAACGCGATCGGTTCCCGCGTAATGGAAGTTCCATTGGAACTGCTGCGCCACGACTTCGACCTGATAAGAACCCGGAGGCGCCTGTTTAAAATGCAACGACGCCCAAACGCTTTGGCCCATTACCGCGAGTCCTATGAAGATCACGGCCGTAACGACGGTCCAGATAACCTCGAGGCGACTACTGCCGTGGGTATAGGTGGCGCGACTTGCGTTACCCGTGTCTCGGTATTTCCAGACCATGTAGCCGAGAGCAATCTGGGCCGCAGCAAAGGAGATTCCCACTACGATGATTGTGATCAGGAATTGGCGGTCAAGGGCCGCGGCGTGTTCCGTGATAGCGGTGGGGAACCACCACTTCTTGACGAAGAAGAGAGACACCGAGCCTAAGGTCAGCATCCAGATAATAACCGCAAGAACTCGTCCCATCGGTTACATCTCCTTTGAGTAAATGGTAAATCGCAAATAGTGAATGGTAAGAAGCTGACTGAAGCGAATAATGCCGGACGCTACTTACGATTTACGATTCACTATCTACCGGTCTAATACCATCAGGATGAACAACAGCGGCAAGTAGATCACCGAGGCCAGCAGCAAGCGACGCGCCTGCTGCTTTGACTTCGACAACGCCGCGCGAACACTGCTGTAGAGAAAGAGTAATCCTAAGACCACGGCTCCGCAGAGATAAATCTTTCCGGATATTCCAAGAACTGTCGGAAGCAGGCTAACAGGCAGAAGCATCACGGTGTAAACGACGATCTGTTGCGCGGTTACACGGCCATCCGGCTCTACGACGGGGAGCATGAGAATCCCCGCGCGGCCATAGTCTTCGCGGTACATCCAGGCGATGGCAAGAAAATGCGGGAACTGCCAAAGAAAAAGAATCGCAAACAACACCCAGGCTTCGAGACTCAAATCTCCGCGTGCCGCAGTCCAACCAATCAATGGCGGCACCGCGCCCGGAAAGGCACCAACCATAGTCGACAGCGTCGTCTTTGTTTTAAGCGGCGTGTATGCGAACAAGTAACCCGCGATTACCGTGAGTCCAAGCAGAGCCGAGAGTGGATTCACGAACACAGCCAGGTACATTTCTGCCGCGATCGTTAGACCAGCGCCAAAGACAAGTGCCTCCCACGGAACCAGTTTTCCGGAAGGCAACGGTCGATCCGCGGTCCGCTTCATCAGACCGTCCAGATCGCGTTCCATGTATTGATTCAACGTTGCGATGCCTGATGAAAGCAGAGCGATACCAAACATTGCGCTGATGAGAGCAATGAAATTGACGCGCCCCGGTGAAGCCAGCGCAAATCCTGCGGCTGAGGTAAGCACAATCAAAAACGTAATGCGCGGTTTAGTGAGCTCAAGATACGCTGCGAGGCGCTCGCGAAGCGAAAGCCGCGAGCGTTCGAGCTCGACCATGCCGGCAGTGTTCAGATCTATTGCGAACTCTTCCATTAACCTGATTCTTTCAACCCTTCAATTAAATGCTTTCGGCGCTCACCATCTCGTATGCCTCACTTGAGCGCAATACCTTGAAAGACCGCAGCGTAAGCACAATCGTGGTAGCGAAGACGAGTGCGCCACCGGCTACGTGCGCGACCGTGATTCCCACCATGGGATTGAGTGGTTGCGGATCGTGCGGAGACGCCAGGCGGGTCATATAAGAAGCCAGACCCAGCACCAACTGCGCGGCTAACAAAACCAATGCAAACGTCGCCGGCCTCGTCAAAAACTTATCACTGCCGTGGCGTCGCAGAACCAGAAAAGCCGTGGTTCCCAAAATCACGGTAACCGCGATGGCCCCACCGACGTGGGTCAGAATCAACTCCGTCGGCAGAGGCTTGTCCCACGTTGCGGAATGTCTCAGGGTGGCGCCGATCACCAGTTGCATCAGAATCGTAACGAGCGCAGCAACCGAAAGGTACCTTATCGGTAAAGAGCCCTTCTCCTCAGTGACCCGGCGCGGCTGATGCCAACTCATCGAAGTGAACACCGCAAGACTGACGGTGGTGCAGAAGAAGATTTGGGCCAGAGTCGCATGCGCGGTCGAAACCCAAAGCGGTAACAGCAACTTTACCGTCAATCCCCCCAGTAGCCCCTGGGCGATCACGCCTAGCAGTGCGGCTACTCCGAGGCGACGCACCCAGCGTCGCTTTTCACTACGAAAGAGATAGAAGACTAGACCGATAGTCAGCATTCCCACCGTCGTCGCAACCATTCGGTGACCATGCTCCCAAAAAAGATTTCCCTTCATTTCGGGAAAGAACTGCCCATTTGACAACGGCCAATCCTCGGTAGCCAGGCCGGCGTCGTGGCTGGTGACCAGGGCACCGGCGATGATTAGAAAGAACGTGGCGCCAGCCACCAGTAAAGCGAAACGAAATAACCCCTTCGACATAATCCGAATACTGAGTGCTGAGTACTGAGTTCCGTTTTCTAGTTTCTGATTTCTAACTTGAGAAGTGATTACTCTTCGACATCTGACTCCCGACGAAATCCGGCTCTGAAATCTGAGATCTCAAATTTGAGATCTCAGGTTCAGAGGCTTTTCAACGACCGTCACTTCAGTGTCTCCCCAACATCGGGATATCAAGCGCGGGCATCATCTGGAGACCCGGCTTGCTGGAAGCTGCGGCGGCATCCCCAAACGAGAAGTCAGCTGTCGCGCTGCCACTTGCTGGAACCGTCACCTGCATCGTTTTCTCGGTTCCGTTTGGGCCACCCTTTTCGTGCCATGCGGCAACCGTGTAGGCTCCCGGGGGCACGTTCTTCAGAGTAAAACTCCCGTCCTCACCGCTTACCGCGTAGAAGGAATGTCTAACAACCCCGACGTAAGCCTTCATCCAGGGATGTTGATTACACTTTACCGGGATTAGGACTTCAGGCCGATCGAAAGTCTTTTCAATCGGGGCGGCGCCGTTGGGCTGAGTCTGATTCCACTCCGGATTAACCTTTGGCGTGGGGTGGACATTGTGTTGGGTCGGATCGCTGTTCGTGATCCGGATTTTTTGCCTCGCCTGCACTCCCATAACATGGGGCCGGTAGTGACAACCACTTTGATCGAGTGTCACTGCGTCTGTGGGCACCGGGAAGTTGTATTCACCAATCTTACTGCCATCGGCCAGCGTTCCGTCCTTGATGTAAACAAAGACGTTCGCCAGTTTACCGTCCTTGACGACCGTGTCCTCAGTCTCAAGGTTAGGGTCTTTCTGACCGCATACCGGATCGGCTGAAGTGTCAATCTTCTTGGGCGCGGGAGGCGTGCCGGCATAAGCGATCGCCCCAGTAACCGTACCCTCGCCACCTGTTGGCACTGTTTTGGCTGGCGCCGTCGCACTGCTGTTCGTGCTTGAGTCTGGGCTCTCGCTCTTGCTGCAGGCGGAGGCCAACGCAAGAAGCGAAAGAACCATTACCATGACCAGCCAGACCTTCGTCTGCTTCAACATAATCAAATCCCTCCAAATCAAGATGTATTTCGCATAACTTTAACACGGTGTTAGCCAGAAGTAGATCCGAGGCTACAATTCCTTAACCGACAAGCGCGCCACACCGCCTGAACGCTTCTTTCTCTTGTTCCGATGATAGGCCGCTTCTCGTTTATCCTGAGTCCGGCGCGCTCTTGCCTGCGCCGCGGTCGTAGCAGCAGGCGCAACCGGTGCGGTTGCGAGCAAGCGCGACTGCTCTTCCGGGGTCATCAGTAGCATGTATCGCACCAGCAATCTGGCGTGATCCTGCCCGTATTCATTCGCGCTTTGGGGCGGGTTCGGCAGATTGATTACCCATCGCTCGCCTTCTTTTCTAAATAGTCCTGTCGGCATCGCGGTGCCGGGACTAATCTGTGCCGGATCAAGCAACCATCGGAAAGTCCAATCCGGCTTGAGCCGTTCGCCCGCGATGATGAAGTTTGGCGCGATCGCGGTGGCGTCATGGGCGGGGTCGCCAGTGATGTGACACTTCAAGCACGGTGTTCCGGACGTGAACATCTGCCTTGCAACCAACTTCTCCTGTTCAGTGAGCGGGGGCAATGGTTCGCGAATATATGGTTCCTGCTGGCCGGACATCGCCATGAAGAACCTCACGAGAATTTGTAACTCGTTCGGAGAGAAATTAAACGTCGGCATTCGAAACTGCAGATAAGGTCGCACGCCGTTGCGGTCAAGCCCGGGTTGAGCTTTCAAGCTACCTGCTGTTTGAGCGGGTCCCGCAGCCCGATTGCCATTGGTTTGATTAGCTGCCGGCGTGGGCTGCGCCGTCGGGGTCCCAGGTTTCGGCGGACTCAGCGACGGATCGTGCAGGAACTTCAACAGCCAGTTGGGATCGACTCGCGCGCCCTCACTCGTCAACCGAGGCGGCAACAGGTCTTTGCCTTCCGGCGTTTGATAGAGCGGCAGATCCATCACCTCCGAGCGCTGGCCCACCTGGAGTTGATGACATCCCTGGCAGTTATACTTCTTAATTACCCACCAACCGTTCTGAATATCCTGGCGACGCTGGTCCTCCGGTTCATAGAAGGCCGAGCGCGGCATATTAGCGCCTTCCGTGCCAACGCTGCCGAGCAGGAAAGTCGTCAAAGCAGTGCGCCATTCTTTCTCGCTTGGTGACAGCGAAGGCTTCGGCATGCGCAGACGATCCCTGGGATCCTTCTCCTTCCCGCGATCAAAAACAGAAGGATCCGCCAGCTTGCGCTCAAAGAAACCCTTGTGGTTATACCAGGGCTTTTCCTCGTACCGCTTGCCGGCCGCCTCTGCTTCCTTTTCTGCTTCGGTCTTCAAAAAGTCGAGCGGCTCATGGCCTTTCTGAGCGTCGTGCGTAAGTAAGGCAAAATCCAGACGCTCAATCGGCGTCGCGCCTTCGACTGTCAGCTCCTTACCGATGCGCTGCTCCTCCTCAAAGCCTTTGATTTCATGACAGCCGGCACAGCCGTATTGCTTGATCAGCGCGTGTCCCTTTGACTTGAGGTTCGGGTCGTCCATAAACGACGCGTCCGGATACTGCGGAGGTGACGAAAGCGAGAACAGGTAGCTCGCAATGTTGCGCGAGTCCGCATCTGAAAGCCGGAAGTTCGGCATCACCGTCATGTTCTGCACTTGCAGCTCGGCGCCGTCATTGGGACACCGAGAATGCAACTCCGTGTCAAACTCATAAGCAAGATTGTGCCTGGCGTAGTCCTCAGGTGTCAGGTCTCGCTTCTCTTTCGGACAATACGGAGCCCAGCGTTCACGAGGGTTGTGAATCCAGCGCACGATATAGTTGAAGTTCGCCTTCTCGCCAATTCTCTGCAGATTAGCGGCAAAGTGGCCGCCTATTCGGCTATCGCCATCTCCCATCGAATGACAGCCCAAACAGCCGCGCGTGTCGAAGAGTTCTTTTCCTTTCGCCACATCACCGCGTGGTTGCTCTTTTGGCTGGCCGTCAAAACTTTCCTGCCACAAGTAAGCCGAAATCGCCTTAATCTGATCTTCGCCATCTTCGTCCGTATTGAAACGCCAGAACGCTGGCATCTTTGTACCGGGACGGAAACCCTCCGGATCTTTGAGCCAGATTGGAATCCATTCTTTTCTGAGCTTGATGCGAACGTCTTTCAAATTCGGCCCGACCTTCTTCTGATCCTGCATCTGGTACTTCGCCTGGAGATTCAACTGGTCGATGCGGGCCGCCAGCAAGCTATTGGTCACGCGCAACGATTCCGCGTGCGCCAGAAGTTGTTGGGCCTCCTCGTTATTCTCAACCTGGCCTGACGCTTCCGTGTCCAGGCGAATCTGTTTCTCGTTGGTTGTAATTTGATCTTCGAGTTGAGTGATACTTTGCCGGGTAGCATTCAAAGAGTCTGTTTCGCGATCGAACCCTTCGTAGCGATGACAGCCGACGCAACCACGTTCGCTAAACAGATCGCGACCGAGGTTCAGCGTATCTGCGCCCTGTGTAACTCTGTCCTTGGCATGACACTGCTGACAACCCGCTTCGGTGTTCTCCTTGTCAAACATGGGCCAGAGCCAGAATCGATGCCGGCCATGACCTTTCACCTCACCGGTGGTGGCGCGTCCGTTGCCCCAGTGACAGCCGGAACAGCCGAAGCGCTCCGGTGGATGGATCTGCATTAGCTCCCGTCGCGGGTGGCTGACGAAAGCTCGCGATAATTGATCAGGTGTCTTTCCAGGACCGCCGGGGGCCAGGTCGGCCGGAGTGATGTCGAGCGGCTCCCGTATCCCGACGTGACAAACTTCGCAGCGATCGACGATGTTGTATTGGGTGACGCTGATCTGGTGCGACAGGATGGAGTAGTCAAAGTTCTCCATCTTTCTCACCAGACCATTAATCTGAGTCGGCGTAAAGCCGGTCATGTGGTGTCGCAGGTAATCGTCGCGCTTCCGGGCGAGCTCACCCTGCTCTTTGAGCAACTCAGCTTTCTTACCAAGACGCGCGGCCTTCTCATCACGCAGGTTGTTATAGAACTCCTCCAGCTGGATGAAGTTCATCCGCTTAACCTGCATGCCGTTTCCGTCTTCGGCGGGCAGTTCGACTTCAACCAACTCCTGCTTTTTCGCCTCTGCCTGTCGCCGGTATTTCTCCTTGGCCGAGCCATTGGCCATCTCGATGTTGTAGTTGATCACCGTGAGGCGGCCGCGTTGATTCTGAAAAGGATCAGTGACGGCGTCGAGCTGGGCCTGGATCGCCCTTACGCGGTTGTCGATCTCTGTTACTTCGGGCCTCACCAGCGCCTCAGCGGCTTTAGCCTCCTCGTCGAGCGTCTGATACTCGGCGCTCTGCTTAACCTCAGCTTCAGTTTGGCCCGACTTTGCTTTGATACTGTTCAGGTAGCGTGTGTAGCGACTGACAAACTCCTTCTGCATCCCTTTCCAGGGACGCTGGTATATCGCTTCATCGTAAAGCGCCCACGCCAGTGAGATAGTCATCAAGAGGGCACACACCAACATAATGCCGCTCGTTGAGCGGCTCACTATCGGGTCGTGCGCCGGCGCAGCAGGCTCTTTTTTGATTAAAGACTCTTTAGGCTCAGGAGAATCCGCCACTCAGGTCCCCTCCGGACGTCAGATATTGAACCAGGGAGTCACCCAGACATACTTAATTGTTAGTGCCAGTCGCAAAATCAGCTTCACGGGCATCGCCAGCAACACCGTGATCGCGAAGAACTGAAACGTCAGGTATTGCAATAAGCTGGTACGAGCCAGCAGCTTCTTCTCGAACTCGTCCGGTGTCGTTGCCCAGAGTTGGAGACGTTTCCACCAGGGAAGGTTGCGATCAATACGGTCCATTCCACCGCGCAGCATCAGCCAGTGGAAAAACAATCCACCCACAATGAAGAACCCGCCAACCACCAGCGCGCCGAAGATCCACTTCCAGGGAGTGTCCGCGAGAAATCCCAGGAACAGCGCTTTCCCGAAGCGGCTGGTGGCAATCATGTCGTGCAGGTCGACGTTCTTATCGAACACCACCGCATTGTGGTCCCAGGTCTGGCCGGGCCAGAACCAGATCCAGCCAGGGCCCCGAATAAAGGTTCCGATAACAATCAATAGCACCCACTGCAGGAACCCTGCACCAAACATCCACACGGCCAGCCGGCGCTGTTTGATGGTGTAGTAGCCGTTCCCAAGTGGATTGGAATCGACGTAAGGGAAAACCATCAGCCCAACCATGATGAGAGAAGGCATCACCACGCCGGCGATCCACGGATCAAAGTAGACGAGCATCTCCTGCAACCCGAGGAAGTACCAGGGCGCTTTCGACGGATTCATTGTCAGGTTCGGGTTTGCGGGTTCTTCCAGCGGAGCGTTGAGCGTAATCGACCAGACAAACAAAATGACGGTAACGATCACCGCGGCCAAAAACTCAATGCGCACCAGATAAGGCCAAACGTGAAGCTCACGGGCCCAGCCCGGTCGCCACGGTTCAACTTTGCGATGGTGTGTCTTGGCGAGTTTGGGATCCTGCTCCAGTTTTTCAATCAACCTGTCATTAGCGTTTGATTGCTTGATCCCCAGCCAGGTGAAAAACGGAACCAGAAAAAGCATCGCGACAATCGGCACATTGTCCGGCGCAGACGAAATCACCCAGAGCTGATGCCAGTCCTGGACCATCAGCCCGGCCAGGACAACCAACGCCACCGAGCCGCCGATAACGATCAGCTTCCTGAGCTTTGATTTGGGTCTGGGATTCTCTATGGCCTGCATGTGACGATCTTAATTTCCTATTTCTTCTTTACTGCTTTCATCTCCGACTCGAGCATCACCGGCGCCGGCCCTGAAATTCCGCCGTCCTTACGAATGCGCCAGAAGTGAACGGCCATAAAGATCGAGGCCACCAGCGGAATCCCGATGCAATGCCAGATATACGAACGCAGTAGTGCATTCGAATCGACGATCGATCCTCCTAACAGGCCAAACCGCACATCGTTATAAGGAGTCATTCCGAGCTGCACACCAAACGGACCTTCCGAGCCCAACATTGGCGTGGCCCTGGCCATATTCGTGCCTACTGTCACCGCCCAAAAGCCCAACTGATCGTCCGGCAGTAAATAACCAGTGAACGAAAGCAGTAGTGTCAATACTAAAAGGACCACGCCAACGCACCAGTTGAATTCACGCGGCCGCTTATACGATCCGGTCAGCACCACGCGAAACATGTGCAGCCAGGTGGTGATGACCATTAAGTGCGCGGCCCAACGGTGCATGTTCCTCAGCAACTTGCCGAACGGAACGTCGTGCTCGAGGTAAAGGATGTCGCGAAACGCATCCGCCTTTGTTGGGTGGTAGTAGAACATCAGCAGCACACCCGTGAACGTCAATACGATGAATAAGTAGAACGTGATCCCGCCCATCCCCCACGTAAACGGATAGCGCACGGCATCGCGGTTGATTTTCGCCGGATGTAAATGAAGAAAGACGTTCGAGAGAATTGCCAACGAGCGATTACGGGGATCCGAACGGTCATGTGAAACACGAAAGATTGATTTCCAAAGCTGGGTGTCTTGCGGATCTTTATAAGTTTTCGCTTCCTCAAGCGCGCGATCCTTGAGCGCTGAGCTGCCTTCACGGACGCGCTGCACCAGTCCTGCCTGCTCCTTATCACCGGCAGTAATCTGCTTTGTCTCTTGTTGCTCGGGTTTTTCCGGATCCATGAAACCTCGCCAGGCTAATGATGACTACTCTCAGAAACCCGTTCTGCGTTCGTTATTGCTAAAGCGGAATGTAAGCGCCATCGTCCCTCTCGAAATTGTTAGTTCCACCCTTGGGCCAGACATAAAGCCGACTGACATCGACGACGATCTGTCCCTCGGCATCCAACTCGACATGGGCACGGTCCATCGGTCGCGGCGCAGGCCCCTCGAACGCAATGCCTTCGCTGTCGTAGCCGCTGCCGTGACAGGGACACTTGAACTTGTTCTCACTCGCTTTCCAATCCGGAGTACAACCAAGGTGAGTGCACACAGCGTAAATCACAAACAGCCGATCAGATGTTTTGGTGACCCAGATTCGATACTGTTGTTGCCACTTCGTGTCAACCCCCAACGCATAATCCCCGGGCGAGCCAATCTTAAAGGTGCTGGAGGGCTCCAGAATCGAACGCGGCAGGAAAAACCTCAGGAACATGAAGAAGCAAGTGGCCAGGAAACCGACAATGCTGGCCCAGACAATGCGCCGGCGCATCTTGTTGACTGGCGGATCTGGTTTGCTTTCGAGTATTGCTCCGGTTGGTTTTGCAGCGGCAGGAGGAGTTGCCGGTTTCGCAGGAACGGCAGACGACGGGGTCACACCACCAGCATTTGCATCTGGCTTGAGAGTATTTGGATCTGGACTGACCTGGCTATCCACCAGCAAACCTCCAACGATTAGGAATCTGCGATGCCGCCGGGAATGGCTGATTACACCTGTGACTCACACACTACAGCAAAGTTGCAGAGAGCGAACTATACAACTCCCCGCGATGCAGGGATCACTCTCTGCGAGACTGCGCGAATTTTTAGCTTAATCATGAAGAGCGCCGCGCCTAAATAAATTATGATTTGGCTCGGTGCCGCTATTTATAACCTGATTCCTGATTTTCTGGCAAGGAGTTTCTAAAATGCGAGAGCCGGGATTGCGATGAACAAAAGCCACGTTGTCATCTACACACGAGACGGTTGTCATCTATGCGAAGTGGCCAAGGCGCTTCTGCAAACTGCCGGCTGCGAGACCGAGTTTGTGCTGGAAGAAGTTGATATCGATTCGGACTCGGAACTGTCAGCTCGCTACCAGAACGACATACCGGTGATTACCATCAATGGCGTTGAGGCATTCCGACATCGGCTCTCAACTTCGGACTTTTGCGACGCCTTAAGAAGATCAGCAGATCGACAGGCATGACACGGATTTGAAGCAAACGACCAGGCATTCGCAGGCTACATCCTTGTGATCTGTGTCAGTCAGAGACTAGCTTCCCAGGCTTAGACTCGACCGACACTCCTCAATCACTGCAAATAGCCTCTCTTTTTCGGCTTCATCCGCTGTGTGTCGATACGCACTCACCAGATCCTTGAGAGAGGCCAGGTCCTTGTACAACCCCGCGTTCTCGATCGGCGGCGTTAGATATGAAATCAACTCGGCATATGACCGGCGTTTTGCAATGGACCCTTCAGAAGGGTTGTTCACGCTGTAGAGATAGATGTTAGGCAGCTCGCCAATCAAACGATCCGGCCAGCACTCGCCTGACAGACCAATCTGTTTTCCCGGCATGAACTCCAGAGAGCCATGAGTGCCGACGTGAATTACTGCATCAACGTCCAATACGCGGGAAAGATAAGTATAGAAAGCCATGAAGCCGTGATGCGGAGCGCTTCCTCGGGCCATCATCAAACGCATAGGATCGCCTTCGTAGCCAAACGTTGGTTGAACCCCAATAAAAACTTTTCCTAATTGAAGTCCCTGAATCAATAACTCGCGACCAAAAGCGTTAATGCGTCCCGGCGCACTTCCCCACTCAGCTTCAATCTCATCAACATAACCGCAGTTCGTACGGTACTCGGCCACGCTCATTCGGTAGGCAACATTCGCCACCGCACTAAATTTCTCGGAGTTGCCCCCCAACAGTCGGTCGCGCAACTCGACCACAGATTCCGGAATCGCCACATCGTATCCGTCAGTCCGGAGACGGCTCAGTGTTTCCCAAAGACTGGCGAACACATCGAGATCCGCTGCGGTGCCAATATTTCCTTTATTGGGAGGAAAGCAAAAGAGCGTGAGCGCGAGCTTGAGTTCGCTGCGCGGCGCCGTCCGCAATCGGTTCCAACGCTGGAGTCGTCGCGCATATCGCCGGCAGCGATCCTCCAAAGCCACTGGCTCAATGCCCCGACCGGGAATTCCGCCATACACGAAAGGTTCAGTTGCGCCATCGATTTCAGGTATCGCGATCTGCATTCCCGCTTGCACCGGATTTAATCCGATAAGTGAGTCGGTCCAGGCCTCGATCGTTTGTGTGTCCAGACTGACAGCGGAATGGTAGGGGCGATTCAACTGTTTTAGAAAATCCGAGGCAGCTTCGCTGTCATTCATCGCCGGGCCGCCAACGAAGCTGAAGCCCGTCAGCGAAACTATCTGGCTCACGCGGGATTGAAAACTGTCCGTCGTCCGTTGTCCGTTGTCAGTTGCCGCGTCGGTCTTAGGCCTTTGTTCTTTGGGCTTTTGGCTCTCGAGCTTCCGCTTCTGTCTTTCGACTTTGGACTTTGGACTTTGGACTTTGGACGTATCCCTTTTAACGAAAAAGATCTCACACGCCTGGCGGTTATCCATCAAGGTTGAAATAGCGGGGACCACACTCAATCCTTCCGCTTCAATGGCGCGAATCAACGAGTCGTAGTGCTTCGTCGTGCGGCTTACAACCTGCGGCCTCATCAACAAAAGCCCGATCGTAGTTTCGGGACTCAAATCAAGTCGCGAGAAATTCGGTTTATCAACTTTGGACTTTGGACGTGACAGGTACCATTTCTGATAAGCGTCGAAGGATTCGAAGAGTCTTGACGCGTCCGGATGGTAGACCGCGATCGAAGGCATTCTCTCCGGTGGCGGAATCTTGAGCTTCAGATGACTTAGTCGCTCGTCTTGTACATAACCCCTGAGCGCGTACAAAACCATCGCTTTGATGTTTGCCGGCGTGGGTTGCAGAAAATAGCAGAACAGATAGAGGTAATTTCGTACGTCTCGCAACGCCCCGGCAGCCGGCACAAATCGCAGAATAGCTGGCAAGCGATCGACAAGCTTCAGATATTGATGATAGGCATTTCGAGTCTTGCTTGATTCGCGTTTCGTTTGCCTGGCCTTCGCCTGCCGGCTCATCCACGATCCCACGGTGGAGAGCAGTTGTAGCCCACGCTGACTGTTTTCGGTCCCCTTCTCTCCTTCGGTATCCTTTGGTGCCGTCGGACCAAGAAGCCTACGAACATCGAGCTTGCCCATACGCACACGCCGCATCAAATCCGGCATGCAGTTGATCACGACGACGGCGCGATGGCGATCCTTATGCTGTTCCAGCGCCGGGATCAGGCGCGCGGCGTTTTCGCCATCCATGACATGAATGACGAAGACCACGTCCGCACGCTTAAGGTCGTCTTCAACTACTCCCCACTCGGCTTGCGTTAACGGTGAGCCAAAGTTGTGAGTTGAGATTTCGAGGTCGAGCTTGTAATCACGATTGAGCTCCCGCTCGGCGTTCTTGAGCGGAGCGAGCAGGCTGGAACCGACGTAGATGACTGTGATGTTCATGTGGCTCATGGGATCAGGTCTCAGGACTCTGAGACTTGAGACTTAGTTTAGGCCACCCCTTCGAGCTGGTCCTCGATTTCCACGCTGATCTCGCGCAACCTGCTCAACGTTTCTTCACTTGCATCCCAGTAACCTCGCGCCTGCGCTTCAAGTAGTCGTCCCACGAGGGCTTGAGCCGAGTGTGGGTTCAACTGACGCAGCCGCTCGAGCATTGCCGAATCAAACAAAAACGTCTGCGCCACTTCGTCATAAATCCAATCGTCGACCGCATCGGCTGTTGCGCTCCAGCCAAACGTGTTCGATACGTGGTTCTCGATCTCCGCTACTCCACGGAAGCCGTGCTGAAGCATTCCTTCGTACCACTTTGGATTCAGTGTCTTGGTGCGCGTCTCCAGGCGGACTGTCTCCTCGAGCGAACGCACGCGCGCATCGCGGGAAAGCGAGTCTGCCAGATAGATCGAAGGTTTGGCCCTGGCCCGTTTCTCAACCGCCTTCGATACGCCACCGAGATATTCAAAGTAGTGATCTACGTCGGTAATGCCGATCTCAAACGTGTCGATGTTTTGATAAGTAGCCTCGACTCGCGTCAATGCCAGGTCCATCTGCGCACGCGCTTCACGACCCTCCAGAGAACGGCCCTCTGAATCCCTGCCATAAGCAAAGCATTTGCGAGTAACGAAAAGGTCGCCCAGGGTCTCTTCCCGTTCCCATTGCGAATCCGTGACCATGAAGTTCACGTTAGCGCCGTAGTTTCCCGGCGCGTTGGAAAACACGCGCAGCACAGCATCGTCAAACTCACATGAGTCGCTTTGTACCTGTTCGAAGACGTGCCGGCGCACGTAGTTCAGTTCCAGGGGCTCATCGAGCTGGGCCACGAGCCGTACTGCTTTATCAAGCAACTGCATGGTCGGGCTAAACAGATCTCGAAAGATTCCTGACACCGTCATCACCACATCGATCCTGGGGCGTCCCAATTCAGCGAGGGGAATCACCTCGACCTCTGTGGCGCGGTTTAGTGAATCGCGCATTGGCTTAACACCCAACAGCCACAAAGCCTGAGCAACGCCCTCGCCTTGCGTCTTGATGTTGTCCAATCCCCAAAGGACGAGCGCCATCGCGAACGGATAGCGACCGTTTTCACCAACGTAACGCTCCAGCAGATTCCCGACCACGACTTCGGCTCGCGCGAAAGCTGTGGCGGACGGCACCAGGTAAGGATTGATAGCATGGGTATTTCGTCCGGTCGGAAGGATTGCCGGATTCTGAACGAGGTCCGCGCCTGGGCCGGCGGGGATAAACTCTCCACGCAACGCACGCAGAAGACTTTGGCCCTCATTGTTGACTTCGAGTTGCAGCGAGATCTGTTCGAGCAAGGAAAACATCGGAAGAGAGTCTTCAGCTATTACCCCAGCGGTTTGCGCGAGCCATTCACTCGCTGCTGACGAACCGTCCGACAGAAACACTGCCAGCGATTGTGAAACGAGCTGTTCAATCTTTTCTCGCTGCTGAAGTCCTCTCTCGCTTGTCCTACCTTTCCCGATCGCTGATGAGTAGCTGGGAAGCCCAAGAGATTCCGAAACGAGATCGGGCAATGCACGCGCGCCGACTTCGGGCCGATCAAAGGAGGCAATCATCCTCAGCATGTCGCCGCGGTTGTTAATTGGAGGGGGTTGGCCAAATACGTGCAAGCCGGTGGGAATCAAACGCTGCTCGATCTCAATCAGTTGATCATAGAGTGCGAGCACGCGCGCATCGCGAGCTTCAGAAGCAGATCGTGATTTTGGCGTTGAAGGCTTCATCTAAAAGTACCAAATGAATCAGCTCTATCGCTCACGAATAATACTGAAGGCGAGTTCGCCGGCTCGCCTTGGAGCGCGGGCGGCCCGCCTGCCTGGTCGCGCCTCCAGTTAAGTGCAAGTAAACCATTCATGCCAGCAACTTCGTGGCACTCAACGTTGAGGCGAGCGGGCCGGCCGCGCTCCCAGAACCACTTGCTTGGCCCCGAGAGAAACTAAGGTACAGCCCAGATTCTCCGCGACGGCAGGCGCATCGCCGGTGGAACTGAAACCATCATGTACATCCACCACGACCGCGCTAACACCCGATTGTTTATACGCACGTCCCAACTCAGACAGCTCCCGTTCAATCTGCTGGTTACGCTCAGCGCGCGTTAACTGACCTCGGCTTCCAAGGGAAACGTTGGCGCGCCCATCAGTAAACAGCAGCACCACCGCTTCGCCGTGCTGCGCCTGGGATCGCTTCGCCAGCTCCAGCGAACACAGCACGCCTGCTGAGAGTGGAGTTCCACCACCGACCATCAGACAATCAAGCGCCCCTTTCGCTCGCAAGCTACTTTTCGATGGTGGCAACACAACCCGGGCTGCGTCGCCGCGAAACACCACGATCGCCACGGAATCTCTCTTTATGTAAGCATTTCGCAGCAGCCCAAGCGCTACTTCCCTCGCCCGGCTGATTCGCTGCGGAGCCATACTGCCCGATGCGTCAATTGCGAGAATGTACAGTGAGCCGCGCTTGCTGGTGAACTGTTTGTGGCGGATTGCAGCGAGCGGAAAGGGTTTTGGTTGCGAGGGGTTGGGTATAAAAAGAGCATTGCCCTTTCGCACCAAATAACCCAGATAGCTCAACGCCCGGAGAGTCGCGTCGACAGCAATCCGTGAGCTTTGCAGGTCGATTACCGCGCTGGAATAACGGCCACGCTCCCTATTCAAAATACGGGACGCGGAAGTCGTGCGTCGGCCGCGCAACTGACCCGAACTGTCCCCGCGACTCGCCGTGCGCAGGTTCTCAAAGTCCGGTGTTGCCAGTTGACCGTTGCGTGGTGGCGACAACTGCCGATCACCGTTTGAGTTTTGCTGATCGCCAACGGACGCGCTTGCACCCGAGCCGGCGCCGCTCGCGCGCGCCTGCGATGGCGTCGTCTTCCTTCCCGCGGAACTTTCGGCCTGCCCAGACGAATCGCCGCCGCCATAATCTCCTTCGTCAGGGTGATTACCAGGCACACCATTAAAAACTTTTTCCAAGGCGCGATCGATTTGCTCTTTGGTGCCAGTCTCTTCGAAGGGTTCACGGCGCAAGCGGTGACGCAACGCCATCGGAGCCACCCTTCTTATGTCAGCCTCTGAGACCTTGCGACGATTCTCCAACGCCGCGAGGGCCCGAGCGGCCCGAGTAATCGTCAGTTCGCCGCGATGACCATCGAGCTTGAGCTCGGAACAAAGCTCCGCGATCTTTCGCAGCAGGCCACGCTCGAGTTTGACTGAGGCAAAGAGTTTCCCGGCTCGTGAAATCCTGGTTCGTAATCCCTCCTGCTCCGCTGAAAAGGCGGCCAGAAACTTCTGGCGATCGTTTTCGAATAACTCGCGCCGCTCAACGATCGCTACTCGCTGATCGAGGTTGTTCTCCGTCGAGATTTCAACGTGCAGGCCAAACCGATCCAATAACTGCGGACGCAGTTCACCCTCTTCTGGATTACCCGATCCGATCAGAACAAACCGCGCGGGATGTTCCACGGAAATACTTTCGCGCTCAACTTTGTGACGACCGGTCGCGGCAACATCCAGCAACAGGTCGACCAGGTGATCTTCGAGCAGATTGACTTCATCGATGTAAAGGAACCCGCGGTTTGCGCGCGCGAGTACTCCCGGTTCAAAGGACTTTGTGCCTTCAGTAAGCGCACGCTGAATATCAATGCTGCCACACACGCGATCTTCTGTGGAGCCAAGCGGCAGCTCCACAACCCTGATACTCCTTTTCCGACGGGCAATTTTCCGTTTGTTAGCCAGAGTTGAGTGACAGTCTGCACAAAGGTTGGAGAGATCTGCCGGATCGCAGCTGAACATACAGTCTGGTGCGACGAAGATCTGGGGTAATAGTTCACCGAGCGCCCTCACGGCGGTTGATTTTCCTGTGCCGCGATGTCCCATGATCAGCACCCCGCCGAGTAACGGATCGATCGCGTTGAGTATGAGCCCGAGTTTCATTTCCTCCTGACCAACGATTGCAGAGAACGGGTAGACTGCCTGCGCGTTAAGCCTGCTGGTTTGGACTGACCGGTTCTGTGAGCGGGATGTCATAAAAAAGGAGTGGAGTCTCTTTTAACTGAAATTGCCTGTCGCGGCAAGGAATAGATTCATTGCCTGCCGCAGCTTGCACAAAATTTCGCGTCCCGTCGGACGAAATGTTTATAGAACCAAGTCGTTCTCTAAGATTCGCACTTGATCAGGAGTGGAACAGATTGATATCTCGCCCCTTCAGGGCGGAATCCGTTACTGAAATCCAAAACCATGAACAAGGATGCACATCGCTTAAATGACAACCTTACAGCTCGTCGGCTATGATAATCACACCCAGGGTCAGTTGGTTAGCCCGGTTTTCTAAATGCAGTGAAACTTTCCAGGACTCGCCTCGAAGGAATGCTTCCACAACTCATCGAAGACGATAAGGACCTTGTAGCTGTATTGGAAGTAAGAAACCTCGGCTGCGTGCGCGGTAACCGCCGTCTGTTTAGCAACCTAAACTTCGCGCTGAGTCCCGGGAGCTTTCTTCAGATCACCGGGCCGAATGGGAGCGGAAAGACCAGTTTGCTGCGAATCGTGTGTGGGTTAACGAAACCTGAGGAGGGTTCGGTCCTTTGGCATGGTGCGAGTATTTACTCGTTGGCTGAGGAATTTTCCACGGCATTCACTTACATCGGACATCGCAACGGAGTGAAGGAAGAACTGACCCCAGTCGAAAACCTGCGGATATTGAATGGACTCAAGGGAAAAGCCCTGACGCGAACTGAAGCGTACGAGACGCTCGCGAAAATGGGCCTTAGTGGACGAGAGGAATTACCGATTCGATTTCTGTCTCAAGGGCAGCAACGCAGATCGGCGCTCGCGAGACTTCTGGTTGAAGGCACGAAACTTTGGGTGCTCGATGAAGTGCTTACGTCGCTCGACAAGGCCGCGGCCCAGTTAATGCATGGGTTAATTGAGGGCCACTTGAGCGAAGGGGGAATGGCGATAGTCGCTACCCATCAAGAGTTTACATTTGGGGCAGGATCGTTTCAGCGGGTCGAACTCGCATAGTGAGCTCACCGTCAACACTCTCAATGTTCCGCTGGATCGTAACGCGCGATCTTACTCTCGCCTGGAGAAGACGCTCCGATGTTCTTTCAACGCTCTTCTTCTTTGTGATCGTTGTGAGTCTTTTTCCGCTGGGTGTGGGTCCGGAGATGCAACTGTTGCGAACGATTGCACCCGGGGTTGTGTGGGTAGCAGCTCTGTTGGCGTCAATGCTTTCTCTCGGACGGCTCTTTGGCAACGACTTTCAGGATGGGACGCTTGAGCAAATTCTGCTCACACCCCAGCCTCTCTATCTCGTAGTCGTGGGAAAAGTTTTTGCACAGTGGTTAGTTTCGGAAGTACCGCTGGTAGTGATTGCGCCGGTGCTGGGACTTCAGTTTGGATTGGCGCCGGAAACGATTCTTGTTCTTTGTATTTCGCTGCTCATCGGGACGCCTGCGCTGAGCTTCATCGGATCGATCGGAGCGGCAATCACGTTGGGCTTGAGCGGTGGAGGTGTTCTTATTGCGCTTCTCATTCTGCCGCTCTATATCCCGGTGCTGATCTTTGGAGCAGGTGCGGTTGACGCAAGTATCAACGGGCTGGATGCGGCGCCGCATCTCTATTTATTAGGAGCGATGCTGGTGCTGTCGATGGTTTTTTCACCCTGGGCAACTGCGGCGGCGCTGCGCATATCTCTTGAGTAGGACAGACATTTGTCTGACTCCCCGTTTTTGCGATCTCAAATCTGAGATCTGTTGATTTGATTAGACAGGCAATCTGTCCGACTGCATATGAATTGGTACAAATACTCATCACCGACTGCTTTTTACCCGTTGGCGGGCAAGTTGATCCCGTGGTTTGCCGTTCCAGCGACCTTGCTCTTCATCATCGGCTTGTATCTTGGGTTCTTTGTCGCACCGACAGATGCCCAGCAAGGTGACGCCTACCGGATCATATTCATTCATGTTCCGGCAGCGTGGATGGGGATGTTTCTTTACGTACTGATGGCATTCTATGCGGCCATCGGATGGGCGTTTAACGCACGCCTGGCGTCGATGATGGCGTCGTCGCTAGCTATCACGGGAGCGATGTTTACTTTTCTTTCGCTGGTTACCGGAGCGTTGTGGGGAAAACCGACCTGGGGAACTTACTGGGTTTGGGATGCACGCATGACATCCACGCTGATCCTGCTTTTTCTCTACATTGGATTCATCTCTCTCCAGGCTGCGATTGACGATGTACGTCGCGCGGATAGGGCGGGAGCACTGGTGGCAATTGTCGGTGTAATCAACGTGCCGATTATTTATTACTCGGTTCAGTGGTGGAACACACTTCATCAGGGCGCTACACTAAGGCTGCTCGGGAAGCCTTCGATGGATCAATCAATGCTGCTTCCGATGTTGATTGTGCTCGCAGCTTGCTGGCTTTACTCGGTCGCGGTGGTGTTGCAGCGGTTGCGCTGCATCATACTGGAGCGCGAACAACAGGCAGCGGTGGCGGCGGAGGTTGTGTAGTAGAGATATTCCTGTTTGTCTCTCAGGGATCTCAGATTGAGATCTCGCAAGAATCCGACAGACAAGGAATGCCTTCCGACTAATATGGACTGGTCAAATTTCTTTTCAATGGGCGGTTACGCCTTTTATGTATGGGGATCTTACACCGTATCACTAGTCGCGATCGCGGCTGAGGTGATCTTTTTGGCCCGCAGGAAGAAAAACCTGCTCAAGCGATCAGCTTCGCATGTGAATATCTCAGGAAGTACTTTCAAATGAAAACTCGTCATAAACGAATTAGCTTCATCGTCGTTGGCGTTGCCGGTCTTGGCATCGCCGCTGCCCTCGTTCTTGGTGCGTTCAAGAACAACCTCGTCTTCTTTTTTAGTCCTTCGCAAGTCGCAGCTAAGGAAGCCCCCATCGGCAGGACTTTTCGAGTCGGCGGTTTGGTTCAGGAAGGCACGGTCAAACGCGAACTCGACGGATTGACTGTCAGGTTTGTCGTAACCGACACCGCTCAGAGTATTCCTGTGGTCTACAAAGGCATACTTCCGGATCTGTTCAAGGAAGGAAAAGGCTGCGTTGCACAGGGCAAGATCGGCAGCGACGGAGTTTTTTATGCGGACGAAGTGCTGGCCAAGCACGACGAGAACTACATGCCGCCTGAGGCCGGAGATGCGATCGATAAAGCAAAGCACGCGAAGGAAGCCGGCAAATCTGTGGTCTATTAGATGATCCTGGCGGAGCGCAACGTTTCAAGTCCGACACGTATAACAAAACATGGTTCCTGAAATCGGACAATTCGCGTTAATCATCGCACTGCTGATCGCGATCACTCAGGCTACCGTGCCGCTCATCGGCGCGGCGCGTGGCAATCAGAGTTGGATTGCCTTTGCAGCTCCCGCCGGACAAGCCCAGTTCATCTTTGTCACCATCGCATTCTGTTGTTTGGCCTACTGTTTCATCACGAATGACTTTTCAGTGCTCAACGTCGCCACCAATTCAAATTCCAGACTACCGCTTCATTATCGTCTCGCCGCCACCTGGGGATCGCATGAAGGTTCCCTGCTGCTTTGGTCTTTGATGCTGGCGCTTTGGACCGTTGCGGTTTCGCTCTTCAGCCGCCACTTACCTGACGAGATGGTGGCGCGCGTGCTGGGAGTGATGGGGACAATTAGTATTGGGTTCCTGCTGTTCATGTTGCTGACGTCGAACCCTTTCGACAGATTGATTCCAGCAGCCGTGGATGGACGAGATCTCAACCCCCTGCTTCAGGATCCCGCCATGGTTGCGCATCCGCCAATGCTCTATATGGGCTATGTCGGTTTCTCGGTCGCTTTCGCCTTTGCAATTTCGGCGCTGATAAGTGGCCGTTTGGATGCAACCTGGGCGCGCTGGTCACGGCCCTGGACGACCATTGCCTGGGTTTTCCTAACCTGCGGAATCGCCCTGGGAAGTTTCTGGGCGTACTACGAACTCGGTTGGGGTGGGTGGTGGTTTTGGGATCCGGTCGAGAACGCTTCATTCATGCCATGGCTGGTTGGCACCGCACTCATTCATTCATTAGCCGTAACCGAAAAACGTGGTGGATTTAAGAGCTGGACAGTCCTGCTCGCAATCTCCGCCTTTTCGCTGAGCTTGATGGGCACGTTTCTCGTGCGCTCTGGAGTACTAACTTCCGTCCACGCGTTCGCGACCGATCCAAAACGAGGCATCTTTATTCTCGCTTTCCTCGTGTTGGTAATCGGCGGTTCCCTGGTGCTGTATGCGTGGCGCGCAAAAAGCGTCGGTCTGGGCAGCAAGTTCGAAGTGGTCTCACGCGAGTCGCTGTTGCTCTCTAACAACGTGCTGCTTACAGTCGCAGCAGCCTCTGTTTTGCTGGGGACGCTCTACCCGCTCATCGTCGATGCACTGGGAATGGGAAAGCTCTCCGTGGGCCCGCCTTATTTCAATAGCGTTTTCGTTCCGCTGATGGTGCCCACGGCTTTCCTCATGGGTATTGGGCCGATAGCTCGCTGGAAGAAAGCGAGTCTGCCTGAACTGGCAGTGCGCCTGCGTTGGGCATTTGTTTCGAGCGTAGTAACGGCGTGCTTGCTTCCTTTTGTGCTGGGCGAATGGAAACCGCTGGTCGCGCTTGGCCTGCTCCTGGCTCTGTGGATTGTCTCCACGGCCGGACTCAATCTTTGGGACCGGGTAAAGAAGACTTCGGGAGAACTCACCATATTTCAGAAACTGCGTATGCAAACCCGCAGCTACTACGGAATGCAAGTGGCGCACATTGGTGTCGCCGTCTTCATCGTCGGAGTCACGATGGTAACAGGTTATGAATCCGAAAAAGATGTGCGCATGGCCCCGGGAGAAACAGTCTCCGTCGGCGGCCACGACTTTCGACTGTTAGGTATTCGTGAGGTCGCTGGGCCAAATTACCTGGCCGCGCGCGGCGAGATTGAAGTTAGCCGCAAGGGTCAGGTCATTAAAAGGATGTACCCCGAAAAACGGACCTATACGGCATCCGGCAATGCTATGACTGAGACTGCAATTGATAGCGGGCTGTTCCGCGATCTCTATGTCTCACTGGGCGAGCCGGTCGGCGGCAACGCCTGGAGCGTCCGCGTCTATTACAAACCGTTCGTCGGCTGGATCTGGGGAGGCGCGGCGTTGATGGCACTGGGAGGCGGGCTCGCTTTGACGGATCGACGTTATGCGTTGACAGCCCGGAAACAGCGAGAAGCGATAGAGCGCGGTTCACAGGTGAAGGGTTCGGCGACACCGGCGACCGCCGCTGCGCAGGTGGAAACGCAGTAGTTGAGTTTTGAAATCAGGACAGTTGACAGACCGTTCCTGGTGAGTTTCCCCGAGGCGCTGCGGCAGTAGAAGACTAGATGACGCGTTACTTAATACCTCTGGCAATATTTGTTGTCCTCGTGGTCTTCCTGGCCATCGGCCTTGGTCACGATCCACGCGAAGTGCCGTCGCCGCTCATCAATAAACCGGCGCCGGCATTTCAGTTGACGCAACTTCACGATCCATCAAAGACATTTTCGGCGCAGGAGATGCGCGGCAAAATTTGGTTGCTGAACGTCTGGGCCTCGTGGTGTGTTTCCTGCCGCGACGAACATCCGGTGCTGCTTGAACTCGCTCGCTCCGGGCAGTTGCCGATCTACGGTCTGAATCATAAAGATAAACGAGACGACGGACTCGCCTGGCTTAGCGACTTTGGGGATCCTTATGTGCTCAGCGTCGCAGATACGGATGGAAGAGTGAGCATCGACTACGGTGTGTACGGAGTTCCGGAGACTTATCTCATAGACCGCGGCGGCGTTATCCGCTTCAAGCAGATTGGCCCGGTCACGCCGAAAGTTTTGCAGGAACAAATTCTGCCGCTCGCGAAAGAATTAAGTAAATGAAGTTCTTCATCGTTTCATTCCTGACTGTTATCGTTTTTGGCCATGTGGCTGCGGCGCAAGAAGCAAAGCCGATGGCTGAAGATCCGGAGCTCGAGAAACGCGTGCTGGCCCTTTCGCACGAGCTTCGTTGCCTGGTTTGCCAGAACGAGACCCTCGCGGATTCGCGCGCCGATTTGGCGGTGGATTTGCGGAGTGAGATCCGCGAGCAGATGCGCGCTGGAAAAAGCGAGAAAGAGATTATTGCTTTCATGACTGAGCGCTACGGCCAGTTCGTTCTATATCGCCCCCCAGTGCAGCCGACGACTTACCTGCTGTGGTTTGGCCCCTTCGCTCTGCTGCTTGGCGGTCTGGCGTTTCTGTATCGCACCTTGAGCAGGCGTCGGGAGCTTATTGTTAACCGCTCACTCTCAGCGGAGGAACGTAGCCGCGTCGCTGAACTCCTCAAAAGTGCTCCGGAAAAGGAGAGTGCATGATCTTTTTCTGGCTTATCTGCGCGCTTTTCGTCGTCATTGCCTTCGCATTTATTCTTCCACCATTGCTGCAACCGGCAACCTTTTCCCACGACCCAGGATTGGCGGAGGCCAACGTCGCAGTTTATCGAGATCAGATCTCAGAGTTGGAAGCTGATTTGCGCAACGGCATTATGAGTCAGGAGCAGTATCAACTCGATCGCGAAGAGATTGAAACCCGGCTGTTGGAGGACGTGGCGGCTACCTATGAGGTCAAGCCCGCGCAAAAGCAGGGCAGCGGTCGAACCTTGGTTTACTCACTGGTGCTCGGGATACCTGTGGTTGCGGTGTTGATGTATTTACAGGTCGGGAATCAAAACGCAATCAAAGGCAACGCAGCAGCTTCGCCGCAACAATCCAGTTCCATGTCAGCGGCTTCCGGTCCAGCGCAGGAGTCGAGCGAGCAACAACGCGTTGCAGCCAATGTGGCGGCCCTCGCAAAGCGGCTCGAGCAGAATCCGAATGATGCGGACGGGTGGGTGATGTTGGGCAAGTCTTACTCGATGCTGGAGCGGTACTCGGACGCAAGTAACGCCTACGCAAAAGCTACGGCGCTCAAAACGAACGACGCCGATCTGTTGGCCGATTATGCCTTTGCGTTGGGAATGGCGAACGACAGGTCGTTGCGGGGCCGTCCAACGGAGCTGTTGCAGCAGGCGCTTAAGCTGAGCCCGGAGAATCCGAAGGTCTTACAACTCGCGGGCAGCGCTGCTTTCGAGGCGAAGGACTACAAGGCGGCAATCGCGCACTGGCAAAAGCTGATGCAGCGAACCGATGCCAATTCGGAGTTGGGTCGGGCAGTCGCGGGTCAGATCGCCGAAGCGCGAAAATTCGAGGAAGAGAAGTAGTAAGCGAAAGGGCGACCACGCCAGATAAACAATGAACAGAGAAAATCTCTTATTCGCAATCATCGGAGTCCTGCTCGGCTTTATCGTGGGTTTCATGTTTGCCAGCAGCATGAGTCAGCGTGCGGCTACGCCAAGCGCCGGCACCACGGCCAACCAGAATTTGCCGCCCGATCATCCGCCACTCAACGCGGCGGGGCAAGCCGGCGCCGGCGGAACTGCGAATCCCCAGGCAATGCAGGCCGAGGTCACATCGCAACTGGAAAGGGCCCGCAATGAACCAAAGAACTTCGACGCACAGGTAAAAGCCGCACAGCTTTACTTTCAGATCCAGCGCTACGATCAGGCCATTGAGTATTTGCTGAAGGCGAATCAAATAAAACCCGACGATGTTGATGTGGTGGCGATGTTGGGTGACGTGAATTTGCAGGCTGGCCGGTTCGACGAAGCTTTGAACTGGTATGAGGCCGCGCTCAAGAAGAAGCCGAACGAAGTGAGCCTTCTGGCTAGCCTCGCCTTTACTCAACTCCAGAAGGGTGATGCTAAGGCTGCCGAACAGGCGATCGCGAAACTCGAGAAAGCAGATCCCAACGTAGTTGACCTGCCACGATTTAAAGAGCGATTAGCACAGCTGAAGTGACAGAGTGACGCTTAACACTCGGCAGTATCTGCGCCTCGGGTTGCCTGTTCGATCAATCCGGGTCACGCGTGGCAGCTAAGATGCCACACGTCTTAAATTGTCACCCGTCACCGGTCACGGCGCAATCGTCATCTTCACGACATCCACCAACTGAACCCGCTGCACCTTACCGTCCCTGCCGACAACGACCACCTGGCCGTTCTCAACCATCACTCGCCGTACCGTCATCATCGAGCGATTGATCAAGGTGCCATCCCTCGTCTCAATTACCAATCTTGGCCCAACCTCTTCCTGAGGCTCGGTCGTGGTTTCCGTTCCGGTGGCGACTTCTTCTTTGGGACGCGCCGGTTCGACGGGTGGCCGCGGCCGCGCACGACGACTGCTCGGACGGCGAGTACGTGAGCTACGCGGCGTTGTCGTGGTCACGCTGGGTGTTTCCGCGGGCTTCTCTTCCACGTTTGCCGGAGTTTCTGTTGGAGTCCGTTCCGGTTCAGCGACAGGTTCAGGAGTTGGTTCCGGCGTGGGCACTGCCGCAACCTCTGCGGGCGGGGGTTCGGGTTCATAGATTCGAGCTCCGGAAGAAGTCACTCGTCTGACTTTCTTGTCTCCGGAAGCGACCGCAGGCGATTCTTCGGTGGTCGTTGCTTCTTCGGAGAGGCTGGGTCGGGCAATCGGCTCAAACGATCCTGCAAACCTAATTTGGTAAGTGCCCTCGTCGTCGTTTGGACTGCGAGCCTCGACACGCAGGATCAAGTCTTCACGATTTCTAAGAAATATTCCCTTGGTAACCGGCGCCGTACTCTCCGCATAGATACTGAACTTCATCAAAGGTCTCAGTGCGCCCGCCGTAAACAGGTCAATATCGCCGTTCAGGTTTGTGGTTTCGATCGTGATTATCAAATCACCAGGATTGCCTGTGAAAGCGTAATAGTGGTTCGTGAAACGCGCATCGCCAATATCGCGCGCGAGTACCCGCCCAGACAATTCACTACTCGGTACTGGGGACGGCGCGCCGATGTCGAGAGATTGAGCGCGCAGAGTGCCGCTCAGCGCGGTTAAAAGGAGAAGGAGCGGAAGTGCGAAACGCATTTCTCGTCTAAGATATTGCATTAAGGATCCTTGCGGTGCTGGAAAGCTTAAACTCGTGCCGGGCGCGTCCGAAGAATATCAGATTTATCGAATTGACCGTCAGACTGCAGGAGCATCACCCCGAGCGAGCGCGTTGTTTATTTAAGCAGGTCCTCGTGTTACGACCAGGGAGGCGCCTACAATCGGCCCATTAGCATCTCGTAGTAACCAGTTATGCCATTAAGCACATACTGCACGGCCAGCGCAGCCAGAATGATTCCCATTACCCGCGTCGCAATGTGTACGCCGCCTTCACCCACCAGCGATATCAAGCGCGCGCCAAGATACAAAGACACAAACGAGACGATGAAAACAGCTCCGATCGCGAGAACTGCTGCCATCAGCTTTCGCGGGTCGTCGGCGGTCTGCGACGTCAACAGGAGAATCGTAGCAATGGCGCCAGGTCCGGAAAGTAACGGAATCGCAAGGGGGAAAACTGAAATATCCTGGCCCACCGAACCGTGTTCTTTTGCTTCCGGCGCCTGCAATGGGCCGCGATTTCCAAAAAGCATCGGTAGCGCTGCCACAAAAAGCAAGATACCGCCGCTGATCGAGAAAGCCTGGACGGTGACGCCAAGGTAGGAGAGGATTGCGCGTCCGGCGAGCAGGAAGAGGATGGCGACCCCGAACGCAATCAAGACTGCGCGTATGAGGATTATTAGACGGCGCGAAGGTGTCTCGCTCTTAGTCAACGCCACGAATGCCGGAACAACACCGGGCGGATCGACGACCACCAGAAGCGTAACGAACGCTGCCAAACCGAATCTCAGAAGAGCTGTGTCCATGTTTTAAGAAACCAGGGTCTTGATCAGAATCAATCTTACACGAGACGCTCCGCATGCCTAACTTCGAAGCATCGTCAGTGTCAACCCGGTGCGTGTATTTCGCCAGGAGATACTCACCATCCATAACTGCTACTCTGTCGTTAAGCGCGGGTGCTGACAACCGATCCTCAGGGACGCCTTCTTACTGCTCAGGTTTTCTCCAACGATGATTAGAACGTTTACGAGATTTGTCTTATTGGTTCTGGCACTGACAACCTCAGGTCAAGCGCAGCGCCCTTCGGAGCTGCCGCGCACGGCTGCGCCCAAACCAACTCCGTCGACCCTTCAGCCAGGGGAAGAAGTGGGTGAGGGTGAAGTGGTGCGCATCACGGCAAATCTTATTTCGGTCCCGGTTACCGTTCTCAATCGCCAGGGCCAGTATGTCGTCGATCTGCAGCGGAAGAACTTCAGCGTCTTTGAAGATGGAGTGGAGCAGTCCATCGCTCACTTCAGCAACGTTGATCGTCCGTTCTCGGTCGTGCTCCTAATCGACACCAGCAGCTCAACAGCGCTTTTCCTGGATCAAATTAAGGGCGCAGCCAAAGCCTTCGTCGAGCAGTTGCGTCCGTTGGACAAAGTCCGCCCTGTTTATTTTCATGGAGAGATCAAGTCGCTTACCAGCGCTGGAACCAACGATCCTGAGGCACTACGGACCGCTATCGATAACATGGAGGCAGGCCCGATAGATCTGGGCACCAGACTGTACGACGCAGTTGACTTTGGAATGAGTGTCCTGCGAAACGAGCCGGCACGCAAAGCAGTGATCTTGTTTACCGACGGTGAGAATACCTGGGGTAAATCAACTCTGAAAGGCACGCTCGAGGAAGCGGAGGAATCAGAAGTGATCTTTTACACGCTGCAGTATGGCACTCTGGCACCTCAAAAATATCTGCAGCAGCTAGCCGACAGAACTGGCGGGCGTTATTTCAAGGCGGGGGACATAAACCTGATCAGGCAATCTTTTGCGGGAGTAGCGGAAGAACTTCGGCGGCAGTATCTGATTGGCTACTACCCAACAGAGCACGCGCATGACGGTAAGGAAAGAAAAATCAAAGTCAAAGTTGATCGCAAGAATGTTGCGGTCAGGGCCCGTCGGTCATATACCTATGGTCGATGACATGTTCCAGACAAGCGGCGCCACCCTCCTGGACGGCAAAGAGCTCGCGGAGTATGAAACCGGCCTGTTAAGAACCAACATCGGGCTGGCGCTGCAAAAGAACCACATCTTCAATGGGACCATTGAGGAGAACATTTGCTACGGTCGAATTGAAGCTTGATTCGAGGAGATTCAGGATGCCGCTCGCAAAGCCTTCAGCGTAGCCTCACTTGAAAAAGTTCCCGGCGATTCGTGCGAGATCGTCCGTCACGTTCCCATCCTGGTTCGAGTCGAGCATTGAACTCAGCATTCCCCGCATACCCGGTGCGGTCGCCTGTTGCTGCTGTTCCTCTCCGAGAAACTGCGCGAGACCTGACGAGTCGAGGCCATTCTCGTGTTGCGTGCGACCGACTGCGCCCATAACGAGTGGCGCAACCAGTTCCAACAAGCTTCCGGCCGCGTTCTGGTCCAGGCCGGCAGCCTGTGCCAGGTTGTTTTCCACCGTTGGGCGCTGCCCCCCTAACACATGGCCCAGGATGCCGGCGCCATTGGCCGCTTCCGGGTTCCCAAGGTAGCTCATCAGGTTGTCGAGGACGCTCCCGTCGTGATCAGTAGCGACAGCCTGATGAAGCGCTTTTGCTCCTTCTGGCCTGGACGCGTTTCGGGCAAGTGCCGCCAGAATCAACGGCACGGCGATTTGCAAGGCCGTGGCGGCATTCCCCTCACTGATACCGAGCCGGGCGGCTATCTGTTTACTGACCGAGCCGGACAACTGTTGCGTGATGATTTGCGAGATCGCGTTCATACGTTTGTTCCTTTCTTGTGCTGACCTGATTTCTCGGGTGGCGGAGCGAGCCAAAGTGGGGGAACTCGGCTGGAAGCAACGTTGTCGAGAAAATCTGAGCTAATACTTGCAGAACCGAATTAGGTTTGGCAAACGATTAGTTAGGAGACCTTTCAGCGTATCTGGAAATTTTCTCGCCGACTCAATTTCAACAGACCGACTTCGATTCGCAGTTTTTACAACTCTGCATCTCGGCGATCCGTTGTGCCTATCTTCCAGTCCGCCAAATTTGTTTGCCATGACGAGGGTTCAAGGAAGTTTCGCGTAGCTTGTTCTCCATTCACAGCCTTTGCAGTATCTCCTCGCTCACATCAAGTTGATCCTCCACCACGAGCCCTTTCCTGATTGATCTTCATTACTCTCAGAAGATCGCGACGCGCGACCATGCCGACTGGCTTTCGGTCCTTAACGACAGGGATTCGGTTGATGTCGTACTTGAGAATCAGCGCAAGAACCTCCTCTATTGAGTCGTCTTCCTTTACGGTGACAACATTCGTGCTCATGATCTCCCGCGCAGGGACATTCTCCGCCGCCGCGTACAGCACTTCAGCGTCATTGCCCAACCACTTCCCGAACAACTGCGGGGCTCGAAACACTGAGAATGGGACGCCCTTTTCTTTCGCCGTGAAATCTGATTCCGTAATGATGCCGGTCAGTTCCCCGCTCTCGTTGACCACGGGAACCCCACCAATATTATGGTCGAGCATAATTTGAGCCACCTTTTTCAGTTGGGTGTCTGCCCCGATTGTGATCACGGGCACCGTCATGATGTCTTTGACCTTCACTTTCGCCTCCTATTCGCCTCCTATTCCGGTCACATACAGAAGTACTGTGGCTAGAACGTAAACGAGAACAATGCCTATTGAATCCCAGGCAAAGACGTGCCGCTTCCGGGTTGCCTGATAGGTCAGGCCGATAATGGCAATGGTCGTCATGCTGATGGCGGCAAAGATGCTCACCATGTGATTGCCTGAGATGACCGAGAGCAAAGGTCCCCTGGTGTAGAGCAGGTCATCAAGCGCCAGTATGCCGATATTGAAAAGGTTACTTCCGAAAAGGTTCCCGAGAGCGATGTCGACAGCTCCAATCCGCAAAGCTCCCAGCGAGACCACTACCTCGGGCAATGATGTTGAAAGGGCAATGAAGACGCTGCCTACAAATGTTCTTCCCAGTCCCGTCATTTCCGCTATTCGTTCGCCAAGGTGTGGCAGGTAACTGGCCGTGACGATAATGACCGCAGCGTTCAGTCCATACATCGTATACGCCCGGGCCTTGCTCACTCGTTCATATCTGAGTTCCTCTGCCGCCTGCTTGACGAATTGAGTTATGCGTCTCTTCTCGTAGAGAAACACCGTCCTGATAGCGATCAGATATGCGCCGATGAAAACCAGGCTGGAAAGACCGATCCAGCCTACCTGTGGCACCGATCCCGAGGCGAACAGGCTGACACCCACCAGCCCCAACAGAAGTATGCCGAAGCCGGCCGCGAGCACCTGGCCCTGGTTGGCCCTGGAGGACAATGGGGTGGAACCACCCATAAAGTCGAGCATGGCGATGATGAGCATGTTGAACATACAACTTCCGAGTACATCCCCCGCAGCGATGTTCGGAAGATCAAAGATCATGACTGAGCTGACACCCGTAATCAGTTCCGGCAGCGAGGTTACAGACGCCAATAGCACAATGCCGATCCAGGTCCTGCTCATGCCGCTCTTCTCGGCGATGATGTCGCCATAGTACGAAAGCTTCGACCCTGAGAAAAGAATCAGTGACGTGCAGGCAATGAACTGTAACCAAACGATCAACTCTCTCCTCCAGCCGCTGTCTCCCGCGTTCGGAAACGACTTCTACCTGCGAAAAAACTTTCCGAGCGAGACCGGTTCCCTCCCCCAGGCTCGACCAGCTAACTCTTTCGACTCAGAGCCCAAACCCGTCTCTCTGGCTCCAGAGCAGCACTCAAGTGCACAGAAGCTCATCGGGCGTTACGTCCGACCAGCACTGCGTCGCGAGGCAACTGCACTTGAACACTGTAGAGAGTTTCAGGAAGCGACGGGTCTCAGCGGAAGATAGCGTGGCAACCACTTCCTGGCTGTCACTCTAGTCTCTAATTCTTCGAAGCTCGTCGTTTCAGCTAAGCCGGATAGCTGTGCCTCAACGCCTACAGCCAGAGCCACTTTGCCTGAAATCTCCCGTACACGCTCCAATGGTGGATAAAGGGAGGCATTCCGGTCCGTCAAGGTGGGAGACATTCCGCTCAACACGCGCGCGGCGGCAGCGAACATCGAGTCTGTAACGCGAGGTGCGCCCGAGGCAATTACGCCTAATCCGACCCCGGGAAAGATGTATGCGTTGTTGCACTGACCCGTTTGGATGAGCCTGGCTCCATGGCTTGTTGCCGGAAAAGGACTGCCGGTCGCGATAAAGGCTCGCCCATCGGTCCACCTGATTAGATCCGACGGCGTCGCTTCACTCTTCGAAGTTGGATTCGAAAGCGGGAAGATGACGGGGCGATCGACATGCCTGACAAGTTCGCGAACAATCTCTTCATTGAAAGCTCTAGGTTGGGCCGAGGTTCCAATCAGAATCGTCGGATGAACGTTCGTAATCACGTCGCTAAAGGTAAACCGGGAAGCATCGATTCTCTCCCACCCGGCCATTCGTTCGATTGGTTGAGCGTACCTTTGCTTCGACGCTTCCAGATTGCTTCGTCCCGTTTGGACCAGGCCTTTGCTGTCAACCGTCCAGAGCGCCGCTCTCGCACTCTGCTCGGACGATCCTTCATAGAGCATGGCCGCGACTATCTGATCACAAATGCCGATTGCTGATGAGCCGGCACCGAGAATCACTATTCGCTGCTCGCTGAGTTTCGCACGTTTGAGATTCAACGCGGCCAGCAATCCCGCCACGGTAACCGCGCCGGTGCCCTGTATATCATCATTGAAAGTACATAGGCGATCGCGGTACCGCTCGAGTAAGCGCGAGGCATCGTGCTTTGAGAAGTCTTCCCACTGCAGCAGGACTCGGGGAAACTTTTGTTCGATTGCTTTGACAAAGCTTTCGATGAACTCATCGTACTCGTCTCCTCGTACGCGTTCGTGCCGCCAACCGAGATAAAGTGGATCGTCGAGCAGTTCTTGATTATCAGTTCCCACATCCAGCATGATTGGCAACGTCGTGCCCGGATGTATGCCTGCACAAAGGGTGTAAAGAGAGAGTTTTCCAATCGGGATACCCATCCCGCCGACACCAAGATCTCCTAATCCCAGTATGCGCTCGCCATCGGTCACCACGATGACTTCAATCTTTTCACCGGGTGCATTGTTGAGCAGTGTGGGGATCTCGTTTCGGTTAGGGTACGAAATGCAGAGGCCGCGCGGCCGGCGGAAAACGTGACTATATTCCTGACAGCCTTCGCCCACGGTTGGTGTGTAGATGATGGGCATCATCTCGGAGATATGTTCGTGCAACAGACGATAGAAAAGTGTCTCGTTGCGATCCTGCAAGGCCGTGAGAAACACATAGCGCTCCAGGTCGCTCTTCTTTTTCTGGTAGTTTCCGTAGGCCCGAGCCAGTTGTTCTTCGACGGTTGAGAAATGAGGCGGCAACAGTCCCAGGAGTCCGAGTTGACGGCGCTCATGCTCCGTAAAAGCGCTGCCCTTGTTTAGCAGCGGGCTCTCCAGGAGTTGTTGTCCAGTCAAGTCAGTTTCGATCGACGCTTCGGGTTCGGTGACAGTTAGATCCATTCTTTTGCGCACTTCCTTTTCAGCGCGCAGGCTTGATTCCACGTCGGTCCAACGACGAGCCAGGCACGTGCGCGAGTGCTTAAGTCAATCCTCAACGAAAGGCCGCGTTACCTAACTGGCGCCGAGAGTGATTGTCACAACCGGCACCGAGCCGGCACTTTTGTTGTAAGAGACCCAATAACCCTCGCGCTCATGGCGTACCAACAAGTACATCGATCCATCAGGTCTCACTTGCAGATTTGCGCCAACCACGGCCCTGTAATCAGGCGCGCCAACGCCACCCGCGTAGTCGGTGGAGATCGTGACTACCTTGCGCGCTGCGTTGTAAGCGATCTGCGCGGACTCATTACCTGTGAAAATGTAGTAGTCCTGATCGTCGCCTTTTAACGCAGGCTCACCAAGCTTTGCTCTGGCTTCCTCAGCCGTCATGCCAAGACTGACGCCGCGATACTCCCTGTATGGAGTTTGTTTGGTGGCCTGGGCCTCACCGTAGGTGCTCTTCGACTTCGCCTTCTGAGTCTGCGCGGTTGCATTGCCAGCCCAGACGAGGGCTAGAAAAGCACATACGCAAACCAGCGCCGTCACTATTATCACTCGCGAAAAGAACTTGGCGTTACTTCCTCGCATTTTTCTGTTCCTCCTGCCGAAAGATCGAGTAAGAGACTTCTTCTTACTGGATTAAGTCAGTGCAACCTATGTGCCCGCTCAAATGCGCCTTTTGTCGCGATTGAGGAACTGCGGGTGCGAGCTTTTGCCCAAGTGGGGCTGGAAAAACACCACTCAGCAGCTTGCCGCTTGCTCAAGATCCGGGTGCGCGGGAGGACTCTCCTTTGGTTCGGCGCGAATTATTTGGTTTGAAGTCCAGCAATTCTTTGCTTTGAACTTGCGAGTCAGTCCGAAGTTTTTCGAACCACTTCAACCGAGCAATGAGCCCGTGTGGCTACAGCGGCTGAAATACTTCCCAGCACAAATCTCTCCAGCCGATTACTTAAGCCGGTGGATCCAACGAAGATGCAGTCGGCGCCCCATTCTTCGGCCACACGCGGCAACTCCTTCCTCGGATCGCCGTGTCTTAGTTGCGTAGAAACTCGCGCTCCTGCTTTATCCAATATCTCTTTCGCTCCGCTCAAAATCATCTCTGCCAACGCCTGGTCTTCCTCGTTAGACTCTTCAATCGCACCAGCCAACGGCGGAATTATTGATCCGACGAGTGTGGGCACGAGTGGATCATCAACAAGCACGACTTTCACTTCGCTGTTTCGCGGCCAAGTGCGTTGAGCGACGGCAAGCACCGCATCTTCGCTTCCCGGTGAGCCGTCGATACCAATGACAATTCGCACCGGTGTGTCGGGCTCCTCGACGCGACCCCGCGCAACGCGAACTGAACATCGCGCCTCAGTCAGGACACGCTGCGAAACGCTGCCAAGGATAAATCGACCAAGCGCAGTCCGCCCGTGCGAACCAACCACAACCAGATCAGGTTTCCATCGGTCGGCCCGGGTCACGATTTCCGATGCCGGCGAACTGCAGGAAGATTCAGCCGATATTTTCCACCCCGGAAAGTGTGTTCTAAGACGATCAGCAGCGCGCCTGGCCAAACCGAGCGCTTCCTTCATTGCCGCGCTGTCCCTTGAGTAGACACGCTGCAGGTCGGCGGGCACCTTCACCTCTCTTGCCTGCTCAACAATTTCATAGCTGGATGGCGGAGGCATGAACCACACTTCAGCGATAGAAACCACCTGAGCTTCCGCTGCAACCGGAAGCCCGGCTCGCTGTAAATCATCAAGCGCGGCATCGGCGCAATCAGAGCCGTCATAGGCTATTAAAATTTTCATGTCGTTAATCCTACCAGTGTTCTCAGTGTCGAGTCCTTTCGCAAGAGCGGTCACCAGCTTTTAAGAATGGCAATAAGTGTACCGAGAGTAATGACCATCTCCGCCAACTAACCGTTCGAGTGGGAGCAGTCGCATCGTGGCGCAATCCCGTAATTTTGGTATCATCGTTGACCTTAATGATAAGCACTGGACCGAGGACAATGATTTGTCTTATGCGTGTGATCACTCTGGTCGGGGTGATCAGCTGTTTGTGCTTTTCCGTCGGTGAAGGTCTTCGCCTGAGGCCCTTTCCGATCTCCGTGCTCGCGGTATCGGCACGATCCAACAGTTGCATGGACGCCGGGGTTCCCTCTGAGACTTCGGGTCGCAGGTATGGCCCACTTGACGTGCCTTCGCGTGTGCAGAACCCTGGGAAACGACAGTTGCTGGAATTCGCAAACCCGACCTCTCGCATAAACCTCGAGTTGGCTGCTCAGCAGCTTTTGCTATCGGGTGCCGCGGAATGGGTCTGCGTTGATTCCCTTCGCTTTGGCTCACATCTCTCCGGCCGCGCACCGCCTTCCCACTGCTAGTTCCGGATTAACGGGCCAACCGGTTAAGACGTTTGCAAAGTACTCTGGATCGCGGCTGTTCGTTTATCCATTACCAGCCCCAATAAACGGGGGGAAGCCCGCGACCCCTTTTCGGTATAACCAAGCCTTTGATGTATGAGCCCCCGTAGAGTGCGCCTTATAACCGAGGGATAAGGAGATGTAAGTGGAAAGTACGGACCTCTCAACGTCTATTTTTCTTTTACTGGCTACCGATCCCTCTGGCGGTCATGGAACGGGAGATCTCTTAAACAACATCGGCTTATGCGTCATCGTCGCCGCGGTCCTTGCTTACATCGCGAATAAGCTCAAACAACCAGCCCTGCTTGCATACCTGCTGGCCGGCGTCCTCATTGGTCCGGAAATCGGATTCAAGCTGATAACAGATCCGGAAGTTATCGAAGTCATTTCTGAAATCGGATTAGTTCTCCTGCTGTTCATCATCGGCCTGGAGATGGACCTGAAGAAGCTCCGCGCTTCAGGCAAGCCTGTGATTGCAACAGGTGTGACTCAGTTTCTAATCTGTGTAGCTCTGGGCATCCCGTTCTTCATACTACTGGGCTTTCGCATCGGAGACGCTAATGCCTTCGGAGGAGAGTTCGGTCTTCTCTACATGGCAGTTGCCGCCGCCATCAGTAGCACAATGATTGTGGTCAAGCTGCTTTACGATAAGTTTGAATTAGATACCCTGCCCGGCCGCATCACGCTCGGGATTCTGGTATTCCAGGATCTCTGGGCCATCATTGCGCTGTCGCTGCAACCGAATCTTCGTAACCCGCAAATAACACCCCTCGCCGCCTCATTCGGCAAGGGAGTTCTGCTGGTGGCCGCCAGTCTGCTGATAAGCCGGTACGTGCTTCCGCGCCTGTTCCGATCAATTGCCAAGATCCCGGAACTGGTGCTGATAACAGCACTAGCCTGGTGCTTTCTCGTTTGTGCGGCAGCCAGTTATGCGGGTCTATCGAAAGAGATGGGCGCGCTGATAGCAGGCGTCGCCCTTTCGACCTTCCCTTACAGCCTCGACGTTATTGCAAAGGTCATCAGCATTCGCGACTTCTTTGTCACACTGTTTTTTGTGGCTCTGGGTATGAAGATCCCAATGCCTACGGCTTTTGTTCTGGGGTTGGCCGCGTTGACATCAATCTTTCTCATTGTCAGCCGCTTCCTCTCAATTTTTCCGGTGCTCTATTTCCTGCGCTATGGACACCGTGTAAGCCTGATACCTTCAATCAATCTTTCTCAGATCAGCGAGTTCTCTTTGGTTGTCGTCTCTTTGGGATTGGCTTACGGGCACATTAACAGTCAGGCCGTGGCGCTGATCATTTTTGTGTTCGTGATTACCTCAACCAGTTCGACCTATATGATTTCCTATAACCACCAACTGGCTGCGCGCTTCAGCCGGCTGCTTTCAACTCTGCGCGTGAGGGATCTCACCGGGAAGGAACTTGCCGAGTCTCCACAAAATTCGCACAAGCCGATTGTTTTCCTGGGATTCTTTCGCGAAGCGAGCGCAATTATTCATGAGTTTGAACTCAGAAGTTCTGAAAACGGCAGATACGCTCTACTCGATGACATTCTCGTAATCGACTTCAATCCGATTGTATATTCTGAGTTGAAGCGACGCGGCATTGAATCTATTTACGGTGATATAGCTCACATGGAGACGCTCCACCACGCCAAAATCCACCATGCCAGACTGGTGATCTCGACGATTCCGGATCAAATGTTAAAGGGTACCGACAATGAACTTGTGCTCAGGAAGATTCGGCAGTTATGTCCTCAGGCACACGCCATAGTGACTGCGGATAGCCCGCTAAGAGCGCTCGCCCTATATGAACGTGGCGCCGATTTCGTTTTCGTTCCGCGGATGCACTCTTCCGCAGAGGTAGCGCGGATTATCGAAGCTGGATTAGGCGAAGGTTTCGACAATATTCGTGCTGAACAGATCGCTCACCTGAGCATGCGCGACGAGGTCTTATCATGACGCTGCTACATTACGATCGACATATCCTCGAGCAGCAATGATTCCTATCGAGTACATTCTTTTAGGCACAGCCATCCTGCTACTCCTGAGTGTCATCGCCAGCAGGGCGTCGGGGAGGATCGGAGTGCCGTCGCTTCTAATCTTCCTTGGGCTGGGCATGCTCGCAGGTTCGGAAGGCCCTGGAGGTATTCACTTCGAGAATGCCTACATAGCGCAGTATCTCGGAGTTGTAGCTCTGATCTTTATCCTGTTCGCGGGGGGCATCGAAACTGAATGGGCGCGCGTTAGGCCGGTGCTGGGAAAGGCCCTCACCCTCTCAACGCTCGGGGTGTTGCTTACGGCGCTTTTGCTTGGACTGTTTGTAACCGGGGCGCTCGGTTTCTCGCTTCTTGAGGGGATGCTACTGGGCGCCATCGTCTCCTCTACAGATGCCGCGGCGGTTTTCGCAGTGCTTCGCTCCCGAAGTGTGGGTCTTAAGGGAGACATCAAGCCCCTATTGGAGCTTGAATCAGGTAGCAACGATCCGATGGCAGTCTTTCTGACGATCGGGCTAACGGGGCTGCTCCTTAATCCTGCCTTGTCAATCTTCAGCCTGATTCCTGGCTTTCTTCAGCAGATGGCGGTTGGCGCGCTGGTTGGTTATTTGATGGGGCGATTAATGGTCTTCACCGTTAACCGGATCCAACTCGAGTACGAGGGGCTCTATCCGGTGCTGACCCTGGCGTTGGTGATGCTCGCCTATGGCGCCACCAGCACACTCGGTGGCAATGGCTTCTTAGCTGTCTACGTCGCCGCACTGGTCATGGGTAACCGTGATTTCATTCATAAGCAAAGCTTGATTCGTTTCCACGATGGCCTGGCATGGCTGACTCAGATTGCGATGTTTCTAACGTTGGGACTACTCGTCTTTCCTTCGCGGATTCTTCCTGTGATCGGCATCGGCCTGGTGGTCTCCTTGTTTCTTATTTTTGTGGCGCGTCCGGTAAGCGTTTTTCTCAGCATGGGCTTCACAAAAATGAAATGGAGAGAGATAACGATGGTCTCGTGGGTCGGCTTGCGCGGCGCGGTGCCGATCATTCTCGCCACCTTCCCACTTCTCGCCGGCGTTCCACAAGCCGAAATGATCTTTAATCTCGTTTTCTTCATTGTGCTCACGTCCGTCCTTTTGCAGGGAACCACGCTACCTTTGGTGGCAAAACTTCTGGGTGTCGACGCGCCGCTGGAATCAAAGCGGCTATATCCGCTGGAGTTTGTTCCAACCGAGGGCTTTAAAGTCAAAAATGAAATGGTTGAGATACTGGTCCCGCATGACTCTCGTGTGGTCGGCAAGCGTATCCTGGAACTCAAACTGCCGCGAGAAGCCCTTGTCTTATTGCTCGGTAGACGCGATGAGTTTTTAGTGCCGAAGGGCGGGACGGTGCTGGAGGCAGGCGACACGATGCTGGTGCTTGCCGACAAACAAGCGCGCGCAAAGGTTCATTCCATCGTTGCGGAGACGCAAACTGTGACCGACGAGTGATCTTTGGTAGTTTGGAATTTCAAGGGCCGCCACACAGGACCGCTATATGTCACCTCCATTGCTGCAGGACTTACTCGTACTTCTAGCTGCCTCTGTTCCTATTGCATTCATCTTCCACCGCCTGCGTTTGCCCACCATTGTTGGGTTCATGATTACCGGCGTTTTGATCGGCCCTCACGGACTCGGACTCATCAGGGATGCAGAGGCAATCGAGGTACTCGCCGAAATCGGCGTAGCACTGTTGCTCTTCACCATTGGTCTGGAGTTCTCGTTGCGTCGGATGCTGGAGATGAGGCGACTTGCTCTACTCGGCGGAGGCTTGCAGGTAATTCTCACTACGCTGCTGGTCACGGGTATCGCGTACCTGCTTGGTCGTCCGGTTAATGAAGCGGTCTTCTTCGGCTTTCTCTTCGCCCTGTCCAGTACCGCCATCGTGCTTAAGAGTTATATCGATCGGGCGGAGATTGATGCGCCGCACGGGAGGGCGGGCGTTGGCATACTCCTCTTCCAGGATCTAAGCATCGTCCCGATGATGCTGATGGTTCCTATCCTGAGTGGTCGTGAAGGAACATCGGCCGCGAAAATCACCATCACCCTGGGCATTGCGGTCGCGGCTATTGCCACAATTATCTTCACCGCGCGAACCGTCGTGCCTTACCTGCTCTATCACATCGTCCGCTTGCGGAGCCCTGAAGTCTTCATTATCTCCGTAGTCCTTTTAAGCCTGGGTACATCCTGGTTGACTGCACAGGCGGGGCTGTCGCTCGCAATCGGCGCCTTCATCGCAGGCATCGTGCTTTCCGAATCAGAGTATAGCCACCAGATTGTCGCGGACATCCTGCCCTTTCGAGACGTTTTCAACAGCCTCTTTTTCATGTCCATCGGCATGCTCCTTTCAGTGAGCGTCCTTGGTGCCGATGTCGTCACTGTTTTGGCGTGGGTCGCCGCACTCACTGTGGGCAAGGCGCTGCTCGTAATGGCAGTAATGCGCTTGATTGGTAATTCATTGCGCGTCTCAACGATGACGGCTTTGGGGTTGGCCCAGGTCGGTGAGTTCTCGTTCATTTTGGCGAAGGCAGGGTTGACTCAGGGACTGCTTTCAGAGCCGGATTATCAACGGTTCCTGGCCGCCTCGATCCTCTCAATGATCGCAACGCCCTTCCTCATCAGGGCCGCTCCGCGGATCGGGTACGCCCTGCAATCAGTATTTGCTCCAGGCTCGCTACTGGAACCAACCGTAACAGGATTCGACCCTGAGGAGCCTGACATGCGTGGGCATGTGATCATTGTCGGCTATGGTCTCAATGGTCGCAATCTCGCGAAGGTGCTTCGCAGCACAGGTGTCCCTTATCTGGTCATGGAGTTGAATGCAGAGGCCGTTCGGGAAGCGCATGCTCAGGGAGAGCGGATTATCTATGGCGATGCGACTCGCAAAGAGGTGCTGCATCACATCAGGCTGGAGTATGCCCGCATCCTGGTACTCGCAATCTCCGACCCGATAGCGTCGCGCCATACGGTTTGGCTGGCTCGCCAGATGAATCCGGATATACATATCATCGCTCGCACGCGCTACGTAGCCGAGATATCAGACTTGCGAGAGTTGGGCGCCGACGAAGTGATTCCCGAAGAGTTTGAAACCAGCATTGAGATTTTTTCACGCGTGCTGAGAGAGTACGGCATTGCCCGTCACGTCATTCAACATCAGGGTGCCGCGATCAGGAACGAAGGCTACCAGATGCTGCGTCTGCCATCACTGCCAAACGTTGACATGGGTGAGATCGCCGAAGCGCTCAAGTCAGCTTCAACGGAGACGCTGGTAGTCGAGGCGGCCTCATTTGCGGTCGGCAAGACCATCGGAGACCTGAGATTAAGGAAAGCCACTGGCGTGTCCATTATCGCAATTACACACGAGGGTCATACTGAGGTGAACCCGGGCCCTGAAACGACAATCAAGGCGCACGACGTGCTGGTGTTGCTTGGGAGCGCCGGACAGATCGATCGGGCGATTGAAGAGATTAATGGCGTGAGAGAGGAAGTATTGTGAAGGTGCTTGCTCTGCCGCGCCGAAGCCATGGTGCTCTTCCCGGAAATTTAAGAACAAACGTCCTGTTGGCTGCGTACAGTTTCCCATGACCTCCCAGACTGACGAACCGATTCCTAATCAGACCGATAAACCACCTCTTAAGAAGCCGCTCCGACTGTGGCCCGGCGTCGCGGCCGTGGTGCTGCAGTTCCTGCTCTGGTTCGTCGTCCCCATGGTCGCACCCGACGCCACCATGTTCGGGATAATGGGTGGTCTCGTTTGCGGGTTGCTGGTGCTCGTCTGGTGGTTGTTCTTCAGCCGGGCGCCGTGGGTTGAGCGACTTGGCGCCGTCGGGCTGATGGTTATCGCCATTATCGCTACCAAGCGCCTCGTGCACCCATCCATCGCTGGTGGAGGAATGGGGATGCTGATCTACATCCACGCCATTCCGGCCTTCAGCCTCGCGCTCGTTGCCGCGGTAGCAGCCACGCGCCGACTCTCCAGCGGACCTCGCCGGGCATCGATCATCGTTGGGATCTTGCTCGCATGCGGCTTCTTCATGCTCGTGCGTACGGGCGGGCTAACCGCCGATGGCTATTCGGACATCCATTGGCGGTGGACCAGTACACCCGAGGAACGGCTCCTGGCCCAAACCGGCGACGATCCCGTACCTCCAGACAGCGCCAAAGCCTCGACCGCATCCGACAGCAGCGAACCGGAGTCGGGCTGGCCGGGCTTTCGCGGGCCGAAGCGCGATGGCATCATTCGCGGCGGCGCGCGGATCGAGACCAACTGGTCGCAAAAGCCGCCAGTCGCGATTTGGCGCCGGCCGATCGGCCCTGGCTGGTCTTCCTTCGCGGTCAGCGGCAATCTGGTGTACACGCAGGAGCAGCGTGGCAACGATGAGCTCGTCTCCTGCTACAACCTCACTACCGGCAGACCCGTGTGGAGACACGGCGACGCGGCCCGCTTCTGGGAGTCGAACGCCGGCGCTGGTCCGCGCGGCACGCCGACGCTCAGCAACGGCCGTGTGTACACATTTGGCGCGACCGGAATCGTGAACGTGCTCGACGCACTTAACGGCTCTGTCATCTGGTCACGCAATGCTGCCATCGACACTAAGACGAAGGTGCCGACCTGGGGCTTTGCCAGCTCACCACTCGTGGTTCGTAACGTTGTCATTGTGGCCGCTGCCGGCGCGCTCGCAGCGTACGACCTTGCCACTGGTAATCCACGGTGGTTTGGCCCGACCGGCGGCCGCGGCTACAGCTCGCCACATCTGTCGACGATTGGCGGCGTTGATCAGGTCCTGCTGCTGAACGGAGAAGGCGCGATCAGCGTCTCTCCGACCGATGGCACATTGCTTTGGAAACACGCGTGGGAGGGCGACAGCATCGTGCAGCCCGTCATCACTGCGGAAGGCGACGTCCTGCTCGGCAGCGGCTCCGGACTCGGCTCTGAAGTAGGCCTGCGCCGCCTTGCTGTCGCACATGGACCCGGCGGATGGAGCGCCGCGGAGCGCTGGACATCGATCGGGCTGAAGCCATACTTCAGCGATTCCGTTATTCACAAGGAACTTGCCTTTGGCTACGACGGCAGCAACCTCGCATGCATAGATCTCAAAAACGGCGAGCTCAAATGGAAGGGCGGACGCTACGGCCACGGTCAACTCGTACTCTTACCTGATCAAGACCTGCTGTTAGTGGTGTCGGAGCAGGGCGAGTTGGCTCTGGTTAGGGCAAGCTCCGAACAGTTCATAGAATTGGGACGATTCAAAGCGATTGAGGGCAAGACCTGGAATCACCCGGTTTTGGTCGGCGACATCCTGCTGGTTCGCAACAGCGAGGAGATGGCCGCGTTCCGCTTGTCCCCCGAAAAGAGCTAACGGTCTCTGCTCCGCAAGAACATCTCCCTAAGACAGGATCTGCAATGAATCGTCGCGACTTCAATCTCGGCTTGCTGGCCGCCGTTCCCGCTTTTGCCCTGCAAACACCTCGGCCTTCCGTTCCGCTACGGGTAAACGGTGAGCGACTCAATGCTCACTTGAACGCGCTCGCCCAATTCGGCAAGACACCGGAAGGCGGAACAAATCGTGTCGCGTATTCAGATGTCGACCTCGAAGCGCGTGCATTCGCTATGAAGTTGATGCGCGAAGCAAAGCTCGAAGTGGGCATCGATGCTGCCGGGAACATCATTGGCCGTCGTGCTGGAACCGTCCCGGCTTTGAAGCCTGTGATGATCGGTTCGCACATCGACTCGGTCCCGCAAGGAGGAAGTTACGACGGGCAGGTCGGTTCGATGGGTGCGATCGAAGTGGCGCGAACGTTATCCGACAGCAACGTGCGTCTCAAACACTCGCTTGAAGTAGTCATCTTTCAAAATGAAGAAGGCGGAACGATAGGGAGTACTGCGATTGCTCGCGGTCTAACTGAAACAGACCTGGGTTTGGTTTCCAACAGCGGCAAGACCATTCGTGATGGAATTAAATTTATCGGCGGCGACCCTGATCGACTCGCTTCCATCGTTAGAAAGAAAGGCGATCTGGCAGCCTATCTCGAGCTGCACATCGAGCAGGGCGGCATTCTTTACTCCGAGAAGATTGATATCGGAGTTGTCGAGGGGATTGTCGGCGTCTATTGGTGGGAAGTGACGGTGGAAGGGTTTGCTAACCACGCGGGTACCACGCCAATGAATCAGCGTCGCGATGCGTTGTTGGCAGCTGCAAAATATATCGATGCAGTTAACCGCATAGTTACTTCAATCCCTGGTCGGCAGGTGGGAACAGTTGGCAAGATCCAGGCTTTTCCCGGCGCGTACAACATTGTTCCGGGAAAAGTCAGCACGAGTTTAGGACTGCGAGATCTGGACGCCGCAAAAGTGCAGCTGTTGTTTGAAAGAATTCAAACTGAGGTGCGGCAGATCGAAACTGCGACTGGAACCAAGTTCGACTTCAAGGCGGTCACTTCGTCGCACCCGGCGCCGACCGACTTGCGTCTCCGCCGGACGATCGAAGAAGCGGCCAGGGAACAGAGTCTTACTACAAAACTGATACCGAGCGGTGCGGGTCATGACGCGCAGGAGATCGCTGAGTTGTGTCCAATCGGAATGATTTTTGTTCCCAGCCGCGACGGCATTAGTCATAGTCCGCGCGAATTCTCTAAACCTGAAGACATAACCAACGGCGCAAACGTGTTGCTTCATTCGCTCTTGAAAGTTGATGCGCTGACATGACCCACATTCGGTACCGTTACGCTGAGGGACTCAGTCAGTACCGATACGCGGTAGCGTCGGGTCAAGGTAGCCAATTGCTCCGAAGAAGCTACGTCCTTCAGCCCAAAATTGAAGCGTTCATAATCACGTTGGGCCGCAGGCAGTATGTCACGCGGTCGGATCAAGGTAGTTGCTTTAGCGTTTCACAGCGGAGATGCAGCAGCTATGAGGGGCTGCCCCTGTGACTACAGATGCCAGGTAGCACATCGGAGGATCTCCGGCATTGTAAGCACCGGCTCTGATGTATGTGAATCCTTTGCACTTCTGGTTATTACCGCAGTCTGACTGGCACTGTTCGGGTGTCGTTCCCCGATAGTAAGTAAGATTTTCTCCCGTCAGGGAAGCAGCTTCATATCTTGCGTTCCAAACCTCATCCGCTATCGTTGCTGAAGGCGAAGGGCTCGCTTTCACCGGTGGGTTCGTAACCTTCTCCTCAGGTTCGTTCTCTCGCGCCAACCAGATAACGCCCAGGACGATACCCGCGCCAAGCAGTAGAACCAGGCAGATTCCAATGGCGATGGGCCACGATCGTTTACCAGGCACTTTCGGCGGAGCCTGCGGCGTTGGTGAATATAACTGTGGCGGATGAGGAGACTGTATGGTCGTAATGAGCGGGCTTCCGGATTCAGACGGCGTCGGCCCAGGATTCAATATTTCAGTCGGGGCTGGACCACCTGGCCGAGTGACAGGCAGACTCCTTTTATTTGAATTACTTGAGTAGGAAAGGGTTGAGCCGTCATCAAGACAGAAATTCAACGTCTCATCAGCGTAAGTGCGATTACATGCAGGACAGATTTTCATCTCGGATCAAGTAGCGAAACGCGGGGAATCTCCAGGAACAGGCGCGATTGTGACATATTAGCGTCTACGCTGCTTCGATGTAATCGGCAAGAGTGGTGGCTTCGGAATGGGCAGACCGTCCTCGCGCATTCCCTCCAGGTGAAGTTCGATAGCTTCAGACATATTTTTACGCAACTCATCGATCGTCTTGCCTGGGCCACATCCTGGCAAGTCTGGTAAATACGCCGAATAATTTCGCTCACCAGGTTCGATGATCATTGCGTACCGCATAATCCAAACTCTATTTCGTCAAGCCCGCCTGCGTCAAGATGCTCTTCCGGGTTTTGGGGTGCACACTCAATAGGCACGATCCTGACAGGCAGAAAGACTTACCAGATGTTCGCGGACCACTGGCCTAAGATCACTAAAAGGAAAACAAAAGACCTTCGCGGACAAGTTGAACCGCATTCAGAGGATCGTCTTCTCCACAACGCTCGAGAGCGCGCCTTGGGGCGATTGGGAAGATGCCGGAATCGTTGTATCTCGATAAGGTCGATCAGTTTGGTTTGAAGTTTTGGAGGTAAAGAAGTTTGATCTTGCCGCGGTGCAACTTAAGTACAGACCTGCTCCAGCAAAGAAGAAAGCGGCTTAACTCCGCACTCAGTGGTCGGAGAGGTGAAAGTCCTCTTGAGGTAAGGGCCTGACTTCATGGCGATTCCGCTTAACGAAAATGGCGAGCTACAGTTAGCTTTCCGACGACGACCTCATCTGAATATGCTCATCAACACGCGCTCAAACTCAGCGACATGCGATGTCTGAAATAGTTCAGCCGAAAATGTCGACTGCTGATACTGCTTAGAAGTCGGTTTGGCGACCAAAGCAAACACGCCTAATTGCCTGGTTTCTGCCGTGACGATCTCTATCGGATACGGGTGAACCACACCAGCCAGTTCTGCCCATTTCTGTCCATCGAAATAGAAGATCTTTACTGAATCTTTGGCGTAGTTTGCGAAAGCTGAAATCCCACGGTCCTTCGGGAGTTCGAAACTAACTCTGGCTGACTGGTTGAGCTTACTTGCCGGATAAGACAAAACGGAAAACGGACCGGAAGCGAAGACGAAACCATCCGGCAAAGCTGGCAGTCCCGTAGCAGGTGGCCCAATCGCTACACGAGCGCCGGAAGGCAAACCCTTTGCCGGAACCGTCACTCTTAGCTGACCATCAGAAGACATAACGTCGTTCTCGGTCGTCGGGTCCAAACGACCAAATTGGAAGACGCTGATCGACTGCATTGTACGTCCGCGATTGTCCGTAGCCTCTACCTCGATTTTAATTACACCATCGATCGGCAGCTTCGCGATCGTTCCGGCATGCCCCCTGGCCTTCGCATCGTAACGAAGTTGAACTGGCTGATAGTCCGCCGCCTCCAACTGGAATCTCACAGCGGGAGGCTTGGCTAGCGTGACCGCGCGTCTTGCTGAATCTTCAATCGTAACGGTGATCCGCGCGCCACCAGACGTCGGGTGTAACGCAGTGATTATGTTGAATGGATCGGGCGCGAGCTCAAGTGGTTTTCTTCCTTGCTCAACATCCTGTGAGAAAGCAACCGATGTGAAAACCGGTTCACGCGGAGACTGATCAGGTCCGAGCCGCGCTGTAGTAGTGCAGTTTGCAAATTGGACAGTGGTGCCATTCACACGGTCTCCGACATGTACTCCCGTCACTGTCAAATTACCTTGCGGGTTTGTTTTCCCCTGAAAGATATTTCGACCGTACGTGGTCTTCACCCAAATATCACGACCCTCAACGGGTGTTCCATTTGAATTTGTCGATAGTACCAGTATTGGCTGGCAAAGGTTTGGGCGGCTGCCATTCTGAAACGTGATGCGGGCCGCCATGTCATCGAGTGGCAGACTCTTACCGTTGATGCTTCCGGGAATAGCGCCACGTGTATCCGGAGTCCGCACAATCCATCGCGCATTGCTGTTCGAGTCCCGAAAGTGGCCGGCGAGCGTGTTCCAACAACTTGAATCGCCTTGTCTCGTCCCTTTCTTGTGTGGATTCTCAGCGCGGTTCGAGCAGAGCTTGGCTTGTCCGGCGTCGAACATTATGCAGGACGCTTTGGTCCCACCAACTGCAAAGACATTTCCTGGAGTGGTGTCACTCAAGAGCGCAGTGCATTTAACAGAAGCATTATCGTCTTTGTATTCGTCTCGCGCGCCGAAACCGTAGTGGCCGAATTCATGTGCATACACGGCTGGTGGAGAGCTCGGACGCACATGAATCCAGCTGCTCCCATTCCAGAAGCTATCATCGAAGAAACCTGCAAGCGGGGAATCGACATACGCGCGCAATGCCTGGTTGGCGTAAATACGGTAATCGGCATCGTTCCAGAATTTCGCGTCGTCAACCACCTCTGCTTGTTCAATGAACATCTGACCATCGGTGAGGTTGTAAAGTATCTTTGAGGTCTCGATTAGCTTCTGCTTCACGGTCTCCATTTCTGCTGCGGAAGCATCCCATTCAAACGAAGCAATCAGATGCAGACCGATCAATGCGTTTCGTCGCCTTACTTGTAGCACCTGTGGGGCATCTGGATCAGGGACGTAGTTCACTGGATGGAAAGTCAGCGAGCCACCGTCGTTCACGCTGCTGCTCGACGTGTAAACCCGAAACTTCCAATCCTGATTGCTTCCCTGTGAATGGTTATCGCGATAGGTGGAACTCTCGGCAACGAACTTGCGCGCTACCAACTTTGTCCCCGTCGGGAGTGCCGGCGTAACCATTAGCTTTCCTTCGGCGTCGGTAAAGCCAATGAACTCATTGTTCGCATAGACTCTTGCTGTTTGGACTCTCACATTGCTTTCATCTATCACGCGAATTACCGTGCGGGTGATTGCCCGGAAAATAACAGTGCGCGTTACTTGAGTTGTACCCGCGCAATCTTTGGCGGTGAACACGAGGGTGTTCTGTCCTGATGAAAGCAGACCGCTCAAATTGAAATACTGGATATGGCCGGATGAAGCGAACACGGGCCCAAAGGTTCGCGTTCCGCCCGGGCCGGTGGCCGTGACTTGAAGTGTCGCGAATGGATCTGGAGTTGTTAAGTTAGCGTCTAGCGTAAAAGCATTCTGCACTACGATCTGCCCATTCAGTGGTTCATTAGCGGTAAAACCGGGTGGCTGTGTCGCGGGGCACTGTGGAGCTGGGCCCTCGTCGTCGAACTCAATATCGTCAAAGGCGAGGCCGTTATTAAACATTGTGCCGATGGATGGTTCGGCTGCGATAAACCCTGCGGTTACTCGCACGATGGTTGCCGTGGGAGTTGTTACCTCGAGTGGCCTGGAAATTGGGATAGCTGCCGTACTCGGTCCCAAAACATTGACGCCGAGCGTTACCTCATTGCCATTTGCGTCAAACGCGCGCAGGATCACGAGCTCGTTTCGATCAAGTCTCCCGGTGTAGCCGGCCCACATCTTCACTCGGCGTTGCGGAGTAGTGAATGAGATGTCGAGTTTGCTTGTGCAGAACTCTGCGGCAAAACACAACTCAATTCCTTTGGCGCCCGAATGCGTGAAGTTTGGAATTGGTATCCCCTGCACATAGTCAACACCCATGACCGGTTGAAAGATAATTCCTCTTGACGCGAACTGATTGCGCACGATTTCGCCGCTGGAGGATAGCGATTCGAAATCGATCGTAGTCGTTGCGAGTGGAGCAGAGGGATGCGATGACGTGCCGAGAATCAGCATGAACGCGATCGATAGGAGAGTTCCGCTTGATACTAGTCTAAGCAGTGGGAGAAATGGCATGGGAGCAGCTCCTAAGAAAGGATTTCCTAACGTATAGAATCCGGGCGTGCAGTTACCACAAGTTCACATTCTGAAGGACTGACACCAATCTGGGGCCGGAGGGTTGAAAGCCAGCTCGGATATTCCTTCTGATGGATATGTTAAAAGATCAGAATTTATTTCCGGGAGAGTGCTTAACGGAGCCGCGAAACCGCGTCCCTCAAAAAGAGCGAGCTCGCAAAAGCTAGGCGAATCCGATCCCCCTGACGAACCAGTGACGATCGCTGCTCTTAGAGAAGCTGCGAAGAGGGTGCGACCCGACGCAACCGCGATACGGTACTGATGTTATGAAGCAAGCGCCTCCTTCCGTGAGTGCTAAACTCACGCTCAGTCGAACCAGACATGAGACTGAAAGGAGGCGCTATGGACGCAATATATATCGGCGTTGACTTTCATTCCAGGCAACAGACGGTCTGTTATTTGAAAACTGAAACCGGTGAACTGGTCATTACGGAACTGAAGCACAAGGACAAAGAGCAAGTACGTGCTTTTTATCGACAGTTCCAAGGGCGAGTGATCGTGGGCTTAGAAGCCAGTGGTTACAGTCCCTGGTTCGAAGCGCTGCTCGAGGAACTCGGTCGCGAAGTGTGGCTCGGCGACGCTACGGAAATTCGGCGCCGCGCCCGCTGGCGCTACAAGGATGATCGGCGGGATGCAGAACTCATTTGGGAGTTAATGGTCCACCATGAGTTTCCTCGTTTGCACCAGCCGACGCTGGAAAGTCGCGAGGTCTTGCGCATGCTGCGTTACCTGTCGGTAGAAGCTGTGCACACCGCCATCCGTTATGACGAGGACTTAAAGCGTTTCTACCAACGAGTGGCAGAGCGGCGCGGTCGGCCCAAAGCCAAAGTCGTGAGCACCGCTAACGGCGGTAAACTAAAAACTAGACAGTCTCATGTCAAAGATCGACAAACAGCAACAGAGCAACGCTGCCGCTGCGGCGTCACAGTTGAGGTGTATCCAAAAAGTTCTTGACACCCAACGTTGCTTCATAGATGACTTGCACCGCCCGGCGTAAGACCCGACGCTACCGCGTTTCGGTACTGACTTGCACTGCCGCAGCAAGCTATTAATTACACATGTTGGTCTATCAGGATCGTGTTTCCATCCGGATCGGCGATCATGAAGCCGGCTGGGCCAGTAGTGCTTTCGTCTGCTTCTGACAACATAGCCACTCCACTCGCTTTGAGCTGACGCTGCAACTCTCTGACGTCGGTGAATTTCTCAAGCGGCTGAGCATCGCTGTTCCAGCCGGGATTGAAGGTGAGAACGTTCTTATCGAACATGCCTTGAAACAGTCCAATATTTTGGGTGCCGTTTTTCATGATCAGCCAACCCTGCGATTGGTCTCCCATGAAAACTGAAAAACCGAGCTTCTCGTAAAACTGCTTTGACGCCTTGATGTCTTTGACCGCGAGGCTGACAGAGAAATTTCCTAGTTCCATATTGCCTCCTGTTTTGTGTTCTGAAGTCGGCCGCAAACTTTGGCCGCGGATTTACGCGGAGAAAACGGATATGAGGGACTAAACTCACCACAGGGAAATACAAGCACCTCAGAACCTTGACAACTGTCACGACCAAGGCGCATATCGTTCCGCAGATCAATTGAACCATTCGGCCGCAATACAAGAGACGTAAATCCGCAGACTTGAACGAACAAAGTCGCGCGAGCTTAATCCTTCCATAGCTCTATCCCGGAGGAAAACAATGAAAAGATCATTCGCCCCATTCACGCTGTCGCTCTTCTCGTACCCAAAGTCATCTCCACCTTGCAGTCGTTCAGCCGCGCGTTGCCGAGAGTCCCTTCCCGTTTTCATTCATTGCCTCTCAGTTTTCACCATGGCGACCGGACTGTTTTTCGTCGCTGATTCGGTCTCCTACGCCCAGCAGAAGGATGATCCCCAACCAAAGGCTGCGACGAGTGGCAACGAATGGCTGCGGTTCCGCGGACCGAACGGGAGCGGTGTGGCTGAGGGTAACACTCTTCCGGCCGAGTTCGGAGCCAACAAGAATCTGGCGTGGAAAACTGCAGTGCCCTTTTCACGATCTTCGCCGGTGGTCACAGCCGATCGTGTTTTTCTGACTGCAAGCGAAGGCGACAAACTGATCACGCTCGCTCTTGATCGCAAAACCGGAAAGATTCTCTGGCGACGCGATGTGGCCCGTGCGCGACACATGCCGATCTACAAAGCTAACGATGCCGCCTCCCCGACTCCAGTGAGCGACGGTAAGAACCTGTTCGCGTTCTTCGCAGAACTGGGATTAATCGCTTATAGCCCTGAAGGCAACGAACTTTGGCGGGTGCCTCTGGGCCCATTCAATAGCTTCTACGGCATGGGTGGATCACCGGTGCTGGCGGGCAACACATTGGTGATGGTGTGTGACCAGCGCGAAAACTCCTTCATCATTGCCGTCGATGCGCGCAATGGGAAAACGCTGTGGAAGACAAACCGCACAAATTTTGAGGGGTATGCCACGCCCGCCATTTACACGCCCAAAGATGGACCAGCAGAAGTTATCGTTCTCGGTTCAAATTCGCTGGACGCTTATTCGCTGGATAAAGGTGAACGACTGTGGTGGGTTACGAAGATCGGTTCCTATCCCAAAGGTGTGCCGGTCGTCGGCACAAACATGGTCTACGTTTTGGGCGAAGGCGGCGATGCTCCATATTTTCCGCCTTATGAAGATAGCCTCAAGAAATACGACAAAGACAACGACCAACGCATTCACAGTGACGAGATGAAGTCTCAGCCTGAAATGCATGAGCACTTTGGCTGGCTCGATGCCAACCGTGACAACTACGTCGATCGTGTTGAATACGACTTCGTGCGCAACTCCACGTCGGCAGGTCACGGTCTTACTGCTGTGCGCTTTGGCGGAAGGGGCGATGTCACTTCAACGCACGTGGCATGGCAAGTTAAGAAGTCTTATCCAAATATTCCCGCGCCGCTAATCTACCGGGACGTTATGTACCTGATGAAGGAAGGTGGAATCGTCAGCAGTCTTAATCCCGTCAGTGGCGAGGTTTTGAAAATGGGGCGCACGCCCGACGCGCTCGAAGATTACTCTGCATCTCCAGTCGCAGCCGATGGCAAGATTTTTCTAGTCAGCGGCACCGGCAAAGTGACGGTGCTCAAAGCGGGCGGACAATGGGAGATCCTGGCTATGAACGATCTGGATGAAGAGGTGTGGGCCACTCCTGCGATTGCCGGAAGCAATCTCTACATCCGCACGCGGAATTCACTTTACTCATTCGCGCAGATGTCGAAGTAGAATTCAACGCTCGCGTGAACTGTGCCGAATCAACAATATCGCCACTCTATCTGAACCAGAAGAAAACCATATGATGCATACACCCCCGTCCAAAGTTAAAACTGATCACACTCCAAACCGCAATCAAATTCCCTTCAGCCGATCAGTTTTGCTGTTCGGCTTAGCGCGCGTCCTGCGGTTTGCGTGTGCGCTGATGCTAGTGGCCGTACCACTTCACGGGCAGCAGAAGATCCACCTCTCAAAAGATTATTGGCCGCAGTTTCGTGGGCCGGAATCGAATCCGGTGGGAATGGATGCGCGGCTCGCCGAACGCTGGTCCAAGACCGAGAACGTCGAGTGGTCGCTGGCGATCCCAGGTCGCGGTTGGTCTTCGCCAATCGTCACCGGCGGTAAGGTGTACGTAACCTCTGTAACTACGGAAGGCAAGTCGAAGCCACCGCAGACCGGGACGGAATACAGCAACGATTACGTCGCGGAACTGCGAAAGCAGGGGCTGCCGATGGACGAGGTGATCAAGCGCGTGACGGAACGCGACACGGAGCTACCGCATGAGGTGAAGCTCCACTACTTTCTCTATTGCCTAAACCTGAAGAGCGGCAAGCTTGAATGGGCCAGGGAGTTCCACACCGGGCAGCCTCCCGGCGGACGTCACCGCAAGAACAGTTTCGTTTCCGAGAGCCCTGTGACTGACGGACGTCACATTTATGTGTACGTTGCGAATCTCGGATTATGGGCGTTTGACTTGAAGGGCAAGGTCGTCTGGACCACGCAACTCGAAGCAAACCCGATCTACCTCGACTTTGGAACCGGAAGTTCGCCGGCATTGGCTGACAACCTCTTGGTGATCTTAAACGACAATCAGAAACAGCAGTACATCGCAGCCTTCGACAAGAAAACAGGCAAGCAGGTTTGGCGCACCTATCGCGACATCGGCGGCCATGAACCGCCCGAGCAGCGTTCAGGATGGGCCACTCCATTTGTCTGGCGGCATGCGCTGCACACAGAAATTGTGGCGATTGGACCACGCGCGGTCATTAGTTACGATCTGGCCGGCAAAGAGTTGTGGCGTCTGTCGGGATTGTCGCTGCTGCCTGTGCCAACGCCTTTTGCGTACGACGGACTGCTCTATATCAACGGAGGGCGAGGAGCTCCGTTGTATGCGATTCGTCCCGGCGCCGCGGGCGACATTTCACTATCGAAAGATCAGACATCGAACGAGTTTATCGTGTGGTCGCAACCGCGTGGTGGTACTTACCTGCCGTCGGCATTGGCTTATGACGGAGTCGTGTACACGCTGACTGAAACGGGAATCTTGAATCGCTTTGACGCGAAGACTGGAAAGCAGACCTACAAAACGCGGATTGATCCGACGGCAACGGCTTTCACGACTTCGCCGTGGGCTTATAACGGCAAGCTGTTCTGTCTGAGTGAAGAGGGCCAGACGTTCGTGATCGCAACGGGCGAGGAGTTTAAGTTACTGCATGTTAATGAACTCGACGATTTTGCGCAGGCATCACCGGCTTTGGTGGGCGACCGGTTGTTGATACGAACGGAACAGCGGCTGTATTCAATCCGTCGCAAAGCGTAGCTGGCAGGACCAATGCATCATGCGTACTCTATGCATGATGATACTCGGTGTAATGACATCAGTACCACCGCGCGGTAGCGGGTGGGTTCAGGGTACTCATGACTCAAGCCCCGTTCTCATGAGGTCAGTTACCATCCTCAGACTCTGATGATTGAGCATGGCTAACGCGGACCCACCCGCTACCGCGCGATGGTATTGATGACCTCATGTGCCGCGGCATGAGTGATTGCGAGCGGAATTATGTCGCCCCTTCCGGGCGAAGGAGAATTGAGGTGGGTGATCCAGGGGCGCACTTAGCGCTTGCTCCTGGCTACCTTATGTCACGCCTTCAGCTTGAAGACACTGACCGCGAAGACACTCATCAACGAAGACACTCATTCAGCGAAAACAGTCATGCGCTCCAAATCTACGGAAGCTGAACGCTCACGGCGCGACCCGCACCTGGTATTTGAGGACCGGGGCCGAGTTCAGTGATGTAGAGCGTGCCGGTCTTCTCATCCAAAGTCATTGACGTAGGCCTCGTCAGACAGTTGGCCACCGTTGTCGGTGGCCCAGCAGGGGTCTCGAAGCGCAACAGAAGGCCCGGCGGAGGAAAGAACGGTCCGAATGGAGAGGCGTGTTGCAGCACCAGATGATCAGTGTCGCTGCCTTCCCTTATCGGAAGCACGTCAATGGCTGTCTTGCGTCCGCTGATGAACGGAGTGATGGCCCCCGTCGAAGGATCAACCTGCTCGACCCTCGACGCGCCTGGCGGAAATGGGAAGCCCGTGAAGAGCGTCACCAGAAGCCGGCCGTCAGCGTAGGCGATACCGGTCGGCACTGCCTCGGAGGTCGGTGGGCCAAAGCCCGGAAACAATGTATTCGGAACGTTCGCGAAGGTCACCAGCGTGGAAAACGCACCAGTCGCTAAATCAACTTGCCACACTGAGTTCTGACCGCCATCCGTAACGTAGATTTGGTTGCCGACAACGACCAAATCAAAAGGATTTGAGCCACGAACGTTTCCTGCCGGAGGAGGGTTGGGCGTGAAGTTGGGGAAATTAGCAATCAGTTCCACCGTAAGCTTGTCCCCGCCACCATTCGAAAGCGTCACCTTTTGTCCGTTTGCGAGCGCCACTTGCTGCGCAAACGAAAGCGCAAATCCGGCTGTGTTCCTCTCCACGTTGGCGCTGAAGTGAAGGGCCAGGACTGAACTAAAGATGGGCGACGAAGGATTTGGATTTGCAAACGCGATGCCCGGGCCACCTGCCACAATGCTATCGCCTATCCCGATGGCAACATACAGGGTGCGCCCGCGCATGAACACACCGGCGGGTCCAGAGGGTTCCATGACATCGTTGATTGCAGACGGTAGCCCGGCCAAAAGTGTCCGACGGGGGCCGTTTGGGTTAACAATGGAGATGCGACCCGAATGCAGCGCGGCCGTCCCGGTCTCGGAAACGATCAAGTTTCCTTGATTGGATTGCGTAATCCCAAGTGGACTATTGAGGCCGGAGACTACTTCCGTGCACTGTGCATGCGCGTCTACGCCTGCAAGCAACAACACGGATACGAGAAGCGAAAGAAGGAATGTTAGCGACGGGAAGAGACGAAGTAAGTGTCCGGTCATGTAAATGAATCCTTTCTAATGGAACTCCCTTTGGCACTTCGGGACTTGTTTGACAAACGAAGCGTGGCGCATTCGACTGAAAATCTGGGAGTTCGAAGCGCTTTCACGCCTTTTTAGGATTGGCTAGTGTGTGCCTTTTATGTCATGGGAAAGCGAATGTCAAGGGAACCAGTGGGCAGAGCCTTGCAGCCGTGGTACGCACGACCAACGCTACCTCGCCAGACACCCGACCCTGATCTCGTAAAGGAATACTCTATGCATTTGCGACTCGTCGGAATTGATTGCGCGACGCAGGACGCCAAGATCGGTGTGGCGTTTGGGAACTTCAACAACCAGACGCTAACTGTTCTTGAGGCCTTTGCTTGCACGAAAGAGAAGACTGCGGCTATTGAAATATCGAAGTGGCTTCAAGAGGGAGAGAAACCCGCATTACTTGCCATCGATGCGCCGCTCGGATGGCCGCAGACGTTGTCTCGCGTGCTTGCTACGCACCGAGCGGGTGAGGAGCTGCGGGCGGATGCGCATAACATGTTTCGGCGCACCACGGATATCTTCATCAAGGATAAGACAGGCAAGACACCCTTGGATGTTGGTGCCGATCGGATCGGCGCGCACTGCGCACGCCGCGCTTTGCCTTCTTCGAGATATTCGCTCCAAGCCTGGAACTTGAAAGGATTCCGCTCGCGTGGGAATGGCCGCCTGGTGAGCTCATCTCGGCTACGGATCATTCACGCGGCGGTGCCATGAGGTCAGTACCACTGCGCGGTAGCGGGTGGTTTCAGGGTACTCATGACTCAAGCCCCGTTCTCATGAAGTCAGTCCACCATCCTCAGACTCTGATGATTGAGCAAAGCTAACGCGGACCCACCCGCTACCGCGCGGTGGTACTGACCTCATGGGTCGCGGCTTGAGTGAGTTGCTACTGACTCATGGCCGCCGGCTTGAGTGAGCCGCTAATCACTCATGGGCCGAGGCATGAATGAGTCGCTACTCATGCTGTCGTCTGTCTGTTGGCTGCTAAAGATTTTCTTCTTGGCGAAGCGATGCCGCCGGCAGATCGAAACCTCGCCGAAATTGAGGGTTGGATCTGGACGCGCGACCCCGCGAAGCTAGAGGACGGTAGCGCCGGGTTGCAGCCCACTGAAAAAGACATGTCACCCGAGTAACATCAGGTCATGAGTTTCGACAAAGTCATTGAAGAACTTCCCACCCTGACCTTCGAACAGAGACAACTTCTGATTCGAAAAGCTATTGAATTAGACGATCCTCCGCTTTCGGAAGAGGATAAGGCTTTGATTCACGCACGACTCGCGGCCCACCGTGCAGACCCTGACTCATCCCTACCGCTCGATGAGATGAAGGCTCGTCTGCGCACACGCTAGAACGTAATGGGTTGGCGGGTTGTGGTAAGGCCTGAGGCCGGAGATGATGTCATCGAGGCTTGCAGCATGGTACTGAGGAACGCCGCGATGTGCTTATGAAAATGGCACATCTAACTAAGTGGATCGCGTTGCAGGCTTCGGACGAATTCTGAGCTTCTTGATCTTGCCTTCGCTATAGATCACCAGCGGCGTACCCGTCTTTGCGGCAAGCTCGCGGGCCCGCTGGCCTGCCCGACGCAAGGCGGTTTCCACACCGCGGAGTTTTCTGTTGTTGCTGATGTCATTTCTCGGCTTCATGACTTTCACTCTTCCTCAATCAGTTCGGCTCGCTCGCCCGAATTGTCATACAACTGCCACGAGTCTACAAGCTCTCGGTAAATGTTCTGGAAATTCCGCCACCCCTGCTTGAAGCGCCGGCGAATAACCTCTTCCGGGACAGAATGCCCACCTTGGGCAACCCGCACGGCCACGCGCTCTATAGCTAATGCTTCATTCTGAAGTTTCAGAAAAATCAGGTGGACGCGGTAACCACTCCGTTGCCAACGCGGAATTAGTTGAGCATAGCGCCGCCCGGCAAGGGTAGTCTCGAAAGCGAAGGTCACGCCGCTACGAGCATGTCGGTTAATCTCTTCGAGCATCAAGCGCCCTGCTCGAACCGCAACGGCGCTCGGATCGAATGGAGAAAGGCCGTCAGCGATCAAGTCGGCATTGACGAACAGCGGACAGCCCGCTTCGTTGGGTAAGTATTCCAAAGCGAAAGTCGTTTTGCCGGCGCCGTTGGGACCGGCAATGATGATTATCCTCTTCTCAATGACTTCAGGCATCTGCGATTGTCAGACATTTGCGCCGACCCCGTTCAAATTCTGGTGGCAGTGGTTTTGGCCTTCAACTATCACATCATCCCAACGACGGTTAGCTAAGACGAAGGCTGTGATACTCCAAGATCATCTCGACACACAAACGCTCGGCAAGTTCGCGGTTGGGTTCGGGAAGTAACGGTGTCACTCGGTGCGGTGATACCTCCTGCCGACTGCCCCTGCCTCCTGCCGACTGCCTACTGTCTTTGTCCCACCAAACTCGTGATCGCAGCCACCAGGCGTCCTGGCTCAACCGGCTTGGCGAGGTGCAGTTGATAGCCGGCTGCAAGGGCGCGCTCGCGATCTTTCTGCGTAGCGTAGCCGGTTAGAGCGATGGCCGGCACATGCCCTCCTCGCTCCGGTGGCAGCGTCCGCACCTTGCGCATGAACTCGTAGCCGTCTTCTTCAGCCATGCCGATGTCGCTGATGATTACGTCGGGCCATCGCGCGGCGCCACTCCCCCAATCGGGCTGCCCGGTTGGACGTGACGCACCGACTCGGTCGCTATCGCTCCCGGTGCTGTCAGCCGGCATATCGACGCGGTCGCTATCGCTCCCGGTTCTGACAGGCCACGCCTCGACTCGGTCGTTATCGTTCGTGGTGCTGTCAGGGGGCGCAAACACACGTAGAGCTTCGGCAGACGAAGAAAAGGAAGCAACGTCAGCGCCATACCACTCAAGCATCAGAGCGAGCACCCGGCGCGTATCGTCGTCGTCTTCAACCAGGAGCACCTTAACGCCTAAAATATCAGACGCACCCGACTTACCTCCCGGCTGGGCGCTACGCCTTCTTTCAATCTCTTGTCTCCTCTGCTCTGAGCGGTCAGGGTCGCGCCGCTCTTCTGTGAGCGGCAGATCTACAGTGAAAGCGGACCCCTGCCCTGGTCCGAGACTCTCAGCCATGACGTTACCACCGTGCAACTCCACAAGATGACGCACTACCGCAAGACCCAAACCGAGCCCGCCCTGTTTGCGTGTAACTGAGCCTTCAGCCTGACAGAAACGATCGAAGACGTAAGGCAAAAAGTCAGCAGGAATGCCCTCTCCTGTATCACTGACCTTGAGACGGACATACGGCTCTACGCATTCGAGACTGACAGTCACGTTGCCGCCTCGTGGTGTAAACTTGATCGCGTTCATGACCAGGTTCCAGATCACCTGACGCAAACGATTTGGATCACCCTTCACCAGATAGCTTTCCGGCTCGAACTCTGTCTGGAGTGTGATGCGTTTAGCCTCAGCCGTGGGAAGCAGTCCTTCCTTCGCCGCCTCCACCACGGCCGCGAGATCAATCTGGCGGATATCGAGGCGCAGATTGCCTGTGGTGATCCGCGAAACGTCCAGCAGGTCATCGATGAGTCGCGCCTGCGAGCGGGCATTACGCTCAATCGTCTCGATTGCCCGATCGAAATTAGTTTCGTCAAACTCTGCCTTGCGGATCAATGTAGCCCAACCAAGAATGGACGTCAGCGGTGTGCGCAGTTCGTGGGAGAGCGTGGCCAGAAATTCGTCTTTGAGTCTATCGGATTCCTGCGCCTGCCGGCGCGCGTCACGCTCGCGCACCAGAAGGGCGGCGAGCTCTTCTTCCGCCACCTCTCGAGCAGTGACATCGAGAACCAGGGAGAGCACAGACACAAGACTTCCGGCATCGTCCCGGAGCACGGAGTTGTACCATTCGCAACAAAGTACTGCGCCGTTCTTAGTGTAATTACGATTGCGCTGAATTCCCTGTAGCTCCTCTCCGACACGCTGCCGGTTAGTCACCTGCTTGACTGCATCTACGTCTTTTTCGAAAACGAAATGCCAATCGCCGACGTGCTTGCCAATTACTTCTTCGGCCTTCCAGCCAAAGACGCGCTCGGCCGACTCAGACCAGCGCGAAACCCGGAAGTCTGTGTCCCACTCGATGACGGCGAGGGGCGAATTCTCTACGTGAAACATCATGCGCTGATATGCATCGCGGGCTGCGTCTTCCGCACGTTTGCGCTCGGTGATATCTCGAATGATGGCGATGCCCCCGACAATGCTGTTTTGGTGATCCCGGAGGGGTGAGTAGTAGCCCCGGAAAAAGCCTTCGCGGCCCGTTGCTGGAATTGTGTACGGTCGATTTTCAGAGACGGTGCTTTCGCCGCCCAGGGCGGCAAAGAAACATTTGTCCTCGCCTGTTTCTCTGAGAAAAGGGAAAACCTCGAACGCGTTTTTTCCGAGCACGTGTTCACGCGCTATACCGGAGAAGCTCTCCATCGCCTGGTTCCAGGCCGTATAGCGGCAACCACGATCAAACGCGAGTATGCCATCGACGCTGGCGTCGATAAGGCGGGTCAGAAAGAGAGCCTCTGGGATGGTCGTGTTGTTCACTAATTGTGTCAGGGTAACCGGACGCTACGAGCTGAGGATTGCGGGACGGTTCTCATTATAGCGCATATTCAGTGCTGAGCTGGATGGTAGATGCAAGGACTGCTTAACTACCTGTGTTCATCGATCCCATCGAGGCTTCTCCACTCCCCGGATTGGATGAAGCTCGCCCAGTAGAAGGGATGACTGCGATCTTCTTTCAGCGTCTTCTGACGCCGCTCAACTCCCATCCCACGCTGCTGAGCTAGCGTTAAACCTGAGGCGTTATCTGGCGTAGTTTGCGCTGTACCTGGAGCTGTGGTACCTGCGCCTGCCACCTGCCCTTGCCTCCTGCCGTCTGCCTCTGGCGTCCCGCTCTTAATCATCTCTAGCTGCACCTGCCGGAGCGCCTCCGTGCGACCCTCGCCCGCCTGCAGGCGTTGGTAGTAAGCAGCCATCAGGTCCCGTGTGGCTGCATCCGAGACTTGCCACAAACTCATTACCTGGCTTTCGCTGCCGGCTAATACAAGAGCGCGGCGCAGCCCGTATACCCCTTCACCATTCTTGATCTCACCCAGGCCGGTCTCACACGCCGAAAGAACCACCAGCTTTGTGCCCCAAAGATCCAGCCCAGTTGCTTCAAGCGCCGTCAGCACGCCATCTTCTCCTGTTCCACTCTGACGTTGATTAACGCCGGCGAGTGCGAGGCCGGAGCGCAGTAACGGATTCTCATCACGAATCGTTTGCGTTGGTGACGTTGGATCAATAGGGGGATCAAAAGGGGGACCAGAAGGGACAATTCCGAGTCCTCGAGCACCCGCAGACTCAGCATTTGCTGGCTGGCTACTTGCCTGCGGGATGTCCGGCAAAAAGAATCCATGCGTGGCGACGTGTAGAATTTTCGGGCCAGAGACCCGTTTAAGCGCAGCTTCGGTTGCCTGAGTACCGGTGAAGATCTTTGCATCTGCCAAAACGTCGGCGAGTGCTTTGGCCTCCCCTGCTGTGCCGGGCAAAGGGCTGAACTTCGCATCCCTTAAATCTGCGGATCGCCGTTCCTTGCCGCTCACATCTTCAATTCCAGTTGTTTGGTTACTACTGGCGTTATTAGTGTTGCCACCCGAGTCGAATGAGGGATTTGCGAAAACTACCGGTCCCTGTTTGCTGGCTGGGTGAACTTGCATCCGCAACAAATCGCGCCCGCTTGTCAGGTAAGTAATCGAGTAATTCTCGACCAAATATCGATCCTGTTCGTCCACGAGGGCGCCGAAGGGTATCAGGTTAAGGTCGCCATCCGGCGACAGAAATAACCTGTGAGTGTTGCCGACTAGCGGGAGTAGAGGCCGGATTACTTTTCCATATAATGCCTGCCCCGCTTGCTTGAAGTCCGTGCTGCGCGGGCTTATGAGCGCTTTCCGTAGCGCAGCCACATCAGCATTGATCGCCCCAGCGTCGCCCAGGTCCACCCACTTCAGCTGGGCCACACCAGCCGCGCTGTCCGCGTCGGGGCCCCGGCCTTCTTTGGGTAAGACATAGGCGGCGTAACGCGCCGCACCATAACGCTCTAATCTATTCTTGGCCTGAGCGTTGAATGGGCGATAAGACGCGATCTCAACGAGGGCAGTATCCAAAGGCATCGCTTGCCGGACACTCTCTATAGTGACCGGCTGTGATTGTGCGCGGAACTCTGCGCTGCGAGCGCTTACCGCCGCTTCGAGCCGTTGCACTTCTGCTTCCAGTTTAGCGACCGCAGCCTGCCGCTCAGTTCCGGAACCCTGTCTGACTGGCCCACTAAGCACCAGGGTTGCAAGTTCTGAGCGAACAGCATGCAGTCTCTCGAGCAGTGCACGGTCTTGCGGATCTGAACGGCGACGCAAGCTGGCCAATTGCTCGGTCATAGCATCGAGCGCGCGTCCTTTGCGACGCAAAATAGTTGTAAGCGCAAGACGCGCGGCGCTTAAATCATTCGGAACAGAACGCAGATGCAGGGAGATTGTATAGTCAGTTTCGCTGGACAACGTGCTCATGTAGCGGCGCTTCTGTTCCTCTGAACCGGTCGCCAGAATCAGCGCCGCGTTGTACTCCGAAGTATCAGTGCCGCGGGTCAAGTATGAGATCGCCTGCGATGTCTCGCCGCGTGCAGCCGATAGCAGCGCCAGATTTAGGACCATGTTCGTTGTTTCCGGATGCTTTGGGCCCAGCTTTTTCTCAAATATAGCCAGAGCCCGTAGATACAAGACCTCGGCCCCCTTGTAGTCGCCTTTTCTTTCCTTTAACGCCGCTATGTTATTGACTGCGATCCCGACATCCGGGTGTTCTGGTCCAAGCGCCTTCTCTTTTATTGTTAAGACGCGCTGGCTAAACGTCTCTGCTCTATAGTAATCACCTTTGTCGTAATACAGGACCTGAAGGTTACTAAGGACCGTAGCGACATCGGGGTGCATTGATCCAAGCGCCTTCTCCTTGATAGCCAGAGCACGCTGCAGCAGTTCTTCAGCCCGGTCGTAATTACGCTGCTCGTGATACAAAACTGCCAGGTTGCTGAGGGTAGTGGCAATTACCGGATCTTCGGGCCTGAGTGTTCTCTCCTTAATCGTAAGCGCTCGTTTGTACAGCGCCTCAGCTCGTTCGTAATCGCCCTTCGACTGGTAGAGGGTCGCGAGGTTATCAAGCGGAGCGGCCAAAGAGGCGTGATCCGGGCCGCGGGCTTTTTCCAGGATAGCAATGGCCCGTTGATATAGCTGTTCTGCCTTAACGTAATCGCCCTGGTTCTTGGTATGTATAGCAAGATCGCTGATCGCGGGAGCAATAATCGGGTTATCTGCACCGAGCAAGTTTTCTAGTTTGGTCACCACTCGCTGAAAGAGTGGCCCCGCTTTATCGTATTCCCCCTTTGTCTCGTAAAGAGAGGCCAGGCTCTTCAGGCTCTGGATAATAAATATCTCTTCTGTACCTGGCGCTTTTTCACGAATTGATAACGCCCGCAAGAGTAATTGCTCCGCTTGTCCGTAATCTCCTTTTTCCTGGTACATCGCACCAAGGTTCGTGAGCGTTGTGGTCACCTGAGGGTTTTCCGGCCCTAGCGTCCTTTCTTGTATTTCCAGGGCACGCCGGTAGAGCGGTTCTGCATGCAGGAAATCGCCTCGCGAGCCGTAGAGGCTGCCGAGGCCATTGAGCAGAGTAGCGATGAAGAACGGCTCGAGACCTGAACTCGGTTTCTCTGCAATCACAAGCGCGCGCAGGTAAGACTGTTCTGCGCGGTCGAAGTTACCTTTTAGAGCATATAGTTGAGCGAGAGCAGCAAGCGACATCCCGACAGTACCGTGCTCGGGTCCTAAATCCTTTTCAGCAATCTTCAAAGCACTCTCTGCCAGCGAAATAGCCTCGTCAGTCTGCCCCGCTGCTTGTTTTTCGTAAGTCTGCCTCAGCAGCGCCAGCACTTGTTCGAAGGGAGAGCTTGCCTGCGCCGGCTGACTCGTCATGTTGGATTTGTTCTGAGTACCGACAGGTCGAATGCGAGAGTTATCAACCCATTCATCCCATGAACTAGCGTAACCATCGTAATGAATCTTGTATTGGTTCCCTTTAACTTCGATCACCGCAGCCTGATACCAGTCGCCTTGCCACTGCACTTCGATGCGGTCCCCTGGCTTCCAGGTCCTCTCCTGCGCAGCGAAGTGAATAGCTGAGGATGTGAGTACTGAAAAAGAAAGGATTGTGAAGAGAAGGAGGCGTACTAGCTGGAGGTTTGACCTGCTATTGATAACCATTCGAATAGCCTTATTCACAGATTACCCAGATTATACACAGAAGCAGACAATCAGACAGTTGACTGTGAGAAAACTCTAAGGACCAATGGGGAGCAGTCTACGCCTTGGGTCTTTGCTCACTTTGCGTCTTGGCGTAAAATTCCTGCTCCGAAACAAGATTCTGATTTCCTTTTCACAGAAGTAAACAGTTGACTGTTTTTTTCACCCTTACTCCCATTGAAAAAGAGCATGCCACCCAAGTAACATCGGGACATCAATTTAAAGAGTGCTCGAAGAACTTCCTACTGTAACCATAGACAGCAGAACGAACGGAGACACTACTCATGAGAAACATCGCGATCGTTATTTTGGTGACGCTCTTCTGGTTATCAGTTGGGCAGCCGAACCAATTTGGCTCCCAACCAGCCGAGTCCGGTCCAGGTCACTGGCCGGAGTGGCGTGGACCATTTCGAAATGGGATGGCTCGCGGAGATGCGCCAACCACCTGGAATGACACGAAGAACATCAAATGGAAAACCGAAATTCCCGGGCGCGGCTTCTCTACTCCGGTGATCTGGGGAGACAAAGTTTTTCTTACGACCGCAGCCCAGACCGGCAAAGCACCGGAGACTGCACCGACGCCAGCGCGACCTCCGCAGCCCGCAGGGGCATCATCTCCCGTGGCGACTACCGGCGCGCAAACTCCCGAACCTGGCCGCAGACGAGGTGGGCCGGGAGGAGGTGCTGGTGGACTGATCGAACACAAGTTTCTGCTTATCTGTTTGGATCGAAAGACCGGCAAAGTGCTTTGGCAAAAGACCGCTCGAGTGGCCACACCCCATGAGGGTTATCATCGAACCTACGGAAGCTTCGCCTCAAACTCGCCTATCACCGACGGGAAATATCTCTACGTCTCCTTCGGATCGCGCGGGATCTATTGTTATGACTTGAACGGTAAGCTCATCTGGGAGAAAGATCTTGGGGTCCAAATGCGAATGCGTTTGCAGTTTGGGGAAGGGGCCGCGCCCGCGCTCGACAATGATCGGATGTTCTTAACCTACGATCATGAGGGGGGATCTTTTTTTGTCGCGCTCGATAAGCGCACCGGGAAAGAACTGTGGAGAGCCGAACGCGACGAGCCCAGTTCATGGAGCACGCCACTGGTAATCGAACACGCCGGCCGCCGCCAGGTGATCGTCAGCGCCACGCAAAAAGTGCGCAGCTACGACGTCGGTACAGGGAAAGTAATTTGGGAATGTGAGGGACTGGGATCGAATGTAATTCCGGCGCCTGTTTACCTGGACGGCGTTGTGTACGTGATGAGTGGACATCGCGATCCGAAGCTGATGGCGATAAAGCTCGGCAAGGAAGGCGACCTGAGCGGAACAGACGCGGTGCTGTGGAGTCATACGCGTGGGACCTCGTACACACTCTCGCCGGTTCTGCACGAAGGGAAATTGTACGTGGTGACTGACTCAGGTCAGGTAAGCAGCTTCAATGTAAGTACCGGAGAGCCCTATTACCATCAAGTACGCTTGCCGAAAGCGTATAACTTCAAGGCCTCGCCTGTGGGGGCTAATGGCAAGCTTTATCTCGCAAGCGAAGAGGGCGACGTGATTATTTTAAAGCTGGGGGAGAAATTCGAAATCGTTGCCACAAACACGCTCGAGGACCAGATGTTCATCGCTTCGCCAGTGATTGCCGATGGTCAGTTGTTTCTGCGCAGTCAGAATTGGCTTTACTGCATCGCGTAAGAATTTCGGATTGCGGATTGCGGATTGCGGATTTCGAATTTTGTCTTGGCTGGCTCGCGAGGTTATTCAAAAGTGGTGTGCTGCGAGAGTTACAGTAATACGATCCACTAAATCGCACGAACTAACACGAATTAAGTTTTTTTCGTGAGGTTTCGTGAGGTTTCGTGGATCGTGTTTTGGGTTGAGATACAGCACTAGCCGAAATTCGAAATCCGCAATCCGCAATGCTTTAAGGGAATAGCACCCGGACATCATCGCGATCGTGGTCGACAAGGAAGTCGATGCCGGAATTGGCAAAACGGCGGGCGGCGGCGGTGGCCCGTCCGTCGGATTCGTTATCCTGGGACCATTGAGCGTGTCTGATTAGCAGTGCGAGTTCCATTGTGCGTCCCAATGTCATGGCAAACCTTCGAGCAGCAGCCTCTAACGCCGGCGTCTCTGTTTGAGCCAACCAGGTTTCGGCGTGAGTTAATGCCGATCGCGTTATGCGCGCTGGCTCGGCGAGACGGGGATCGCGGGCTTCATCGAGGCAGTGGGAAACTGCCGATTTGAGTGCCTGGAAAGCTGGCGAGACGCCGTCATTGGACGTTGGAGTTTGGACCCTGGTCTTTGGACTTATCACGCCAAGGGCGCGGAGGGTGTCGAGTGAGAGCACGTTGGTGGTTCCTTCCCAGATAGGCAAGACCTGGGTATCGCGCAAGAGTTGCGGCAAACCCGTGTCTTCAACGTAACCCGCCCCACCAAATGCTTCGATCACTTCGCTCAAAACCAACACAGCCTGTTTTCCCGTAGTCAGTTTCATTACCGGCGTGAGCAGGCGCAGCAATAAGATTTCGTTCTCATCGATTTCGGTAGCATTTAGCGCGTTTATCCCGTCGGCCTCAGCACGACCAGTCAACTCCGCAACAAAGAAGGCCAGGTGAAAAGCTGCTTCAGCTTCGGCTTGTAAGCCGGCAAGAGTATCCATGTGCAGAGGTTTTTCGGAGAGCGGCGCGCCGAAGGCTATGCGACGGTGCGCGTAATCTGCTGCGAGGGCAACCCCGCGTCGCATTAAAGCGACTGCGCTGATGCCGTTCCACAGTCGAGTGATATTGAGCAGCGGCGTGATATTGCGGACACCATCGCTCGTCCCTTTCACCAGCTGTGCCGGGGTCCCAACCAGACTTAATTCCGCCGTCGGAACTTTGCGTGTTCCCAGTTTGTCTTTAAGGCGATTGATCTCAATATTGCGCAGCCGGCCGGATTCATCCCGTAATTCAAGGTAGAAGAGAGCGAGTCCTGGCCCACCGGGGGGATTGCCTTCTGGCCGGGCCAGGGTCAAAGCTATCTGTGAAGTGATCGCGGAGGCGAACCACTTGTTGCCGGACAAGAGCCAAGTTTCCAGTAGCGAGTGCTGAGTACTGAGTTCTGAGTGCTGAGTTTCGAGTTCGGGGTTTGAAGGACTTTGGACATTGGACGTTGGACTTTGGACATCACTTGAGACCCGGTCGCTACCGCTCCCGGTTCTGACCGCGACTGTCTCCGATAAGCCCACGTCAGATCCACCGGTGAGTTCAGTCATCCACTGGCCGGAGGTCCAAAAGTCTTCCGGGTTGCGACTGATCAGATGAGGCACGGCGCGGTCAATTAGCGTCTGATTGCCCGAACTGAGGAGTGTTCTGGCTGCTCCGTCGGTCATAGCCAGAGGGCAGCTGTAGATGTCGGTTGAGGGGGTGAATAGATAGGCGAGAGCGCACTGGTGCACTCGCGACAAGGTGCCATGCCTCCGCTCGTAGGCAGTGGCTACCAGCCCATACTCGACGGCGATGCGTTCAGCTTCACGCCACAAAGGCGTCACTTCAACATGATCGATGCGGTTCCCCCAGGCGTCCCATTGCGTCAGCCTGGGCTCATTGAGTCTATCGGCGAGTTGCATCCGGTAGAGATAGCCGCCAGCCATCCGCCCCATCTCCCTTAGCGAAGGTTCGATCTCGCTAAGCATTGCTTCCGGAAGAACGCGCGCCAGGTAAGAACGAAGCACTTTGTCATCTTCGTACTGGTTGCCCAGACTCGGCGGCGATTGCTGGAATGACATACAGTGAATCCACAGATTACGCAGATTACACAGAAGCAGCAAGCAAACAGCCAGTTCGTAAATCGTGAATCGTAAATGGTGAATAGTAATTCGTCAGCAAGAAGTATCTACTGTAAAGGGAAAAAAGAGTGCAGCGGATGGCTCCGAGAAAGAAAATTGCCTTCATAGGCAAGTTCATACTCTCGCCGGCATTACTGCGGTCAGCTACCTGGCGTGGAGAGTTTACTTTCGAATTTGCCGGTTAGGGAGGGAACAGAATCAGCAATCAGTAAAATCCGCCGATTACGCAGATATCGCAGATTCCACTCTCAAATGTCGGAACGACTCCGTTGCTTTCCGGGAACGACTGTTATAGCATCCGCCCGCTTTCAGTCTGACGGCTCGGGGGGCCTCGCAGCGTAGCCTGAGAACCAGAGCTGCCAGTGATCCACAAACTCCAGCGGTAAAAACTTTCTTCTTTGCTTGTTTCAAGATCGTAGTGAGCTTCCAATCTTCAGTAAACGAGAGGATCAGATAATGAGACCAATAGCCCACAGAGTGTTCCATGTACCCGCCTTTGCTCTTCTCCTGCTCGGCATAGCCCAGTTAAGCCCAAGCCTTGCCCAAAACCCAACTCCTACCCCGCAAGCAGGGCCACCGCCTTCTCAGTGGCTGGTGATTACTCAAGTCATTGTGAAGCCGGAAATGATGCTCGAGTTTCAAAACTTCATGAAAAACACTACCAACCCCGCACTAAAAAAGGGGGGGCTCAAGTGGCGCCACGTCTGGCAGAGCACGAACTATGCGGGCGACGCCTTTGAGTTTGTGATCGTGGCGCCGATGGAAAAGTTTGCCGAATTTGATGGCCCAAATCCGCTCGAGAAGGCCCTCGGCAGCCAGGGTTTCGCCGATTGGTCGGCTAAAGCGGGCAGCTTGGTCAAAGGTGTCCACCGCTACATCATTCGCACGCGACCCGATCTAGGTGTGATGGGTAAAGCATCTGTGCCAAAGCTTGCGGTCGTCTCATCTATTCACGTTGCCAATGGGCGGAATCAGGAATTTGAGAACTATATAAAGAACGATTACGCGCCAGTGATGGCCAAAGGTGGGGCTACCTATCTGGTGTCACAGACCATCTTTGGCGGCGACGCGAATGAGTACACCACGCTCACAATGCGCGACAGCTTCGCGGAGATCGACAAGGGACCCGTGCCGATCCAGGTGCTGGGAGCAGAAGGAGCACAAGCGCTCTTCCAAAAGCTACCGGCAGGCGCTGTCACGCACATCGAGCGGTCAATTGTGCGGTTCGTGCCCGAGTTGAGCATCATGCCGGCGGAGATGCCGAAGTAGGACAAGGCAGTGGAGAGTGGACAGCATGAGAGAAGACGCGGGGATGTGGGACGCGGGGATGTGGAGATGTGGAGGATAGTTTCTCGCCCGGGACGGCGACCTTGAGAGCCACGATTGTAGGCGTCAACTCCAAGGCGACTCCCTGGCGGCCCAGCATCCCCCACTTCCCTGCATCGCTCGTCGCCCCGTCTCCGAATCTCCCCACGTCTCTCTTAGCCCACAAACTGCGAGGGTAAGACCAAGCAGGACCAACGGTATCAAGCGCTCGGGCCAGTTCGGTAGCATTCTCAGGGTCTCGCCTTGCCGAATTCCAGGAAACGATGGGCTATGTTCGGAAAAACTTTGGCTTTCGGAAGTGGTCACAATCTTATTCTTACGGGCAGGGAGTTCAGAGACATGCTAGTCAATTGCCAACTTTGCCACCAGCTGGAACGGTCCAGGAGTAGATGTAGTGCGTTTGGTTCTTTACCTTGACCTCTGCCACTTCTTCCGGCTGCCAATCACCCATGTGGTAGTTGTGCGAGACAACGCGCGTCCCCGGGCGCAGCTCACGGAGCAGCTTGGGACGCAGCTTCAGGTTTACATCCGGCAGCAGATAAAGGGTGACTACTGTCGCCCCGCTGAGGTCGGCCTCGAATAGGTCTTGCTGCGTGAAACGTACGCGGTTGGTGACGCCCGCCTTTCGTGCGTTCTCGTTGCTCTCCTTAATGCGCTGCGGGTTGAGGTCGTAACCGACACCACGGGCGCCATATTGTCGGGCTGCGGTGATAACGATTCTCCCGTCACCGCTGCCAAGATCGTAGAGCAGATCCTTCTTATTTACCTTGGCCATTGTGAGCATCCGAACAACGACTTCCGTCGGTGTCGGTACATAAGGCACATCAAGCTGGTCTGCGGGTTTCACGCTGGCAACGTCCGGTGTGAGAGACGTTGTGGGTGATTGAGGTGTTGCTGTTGTTGGCGCAGCTGCTTGTTGAGACGGCTGACCAGCATTCCCACAGCCGATCGAGCCGATGGTCAGGAGCGCAAGGAGGGAGACGGGGAGTAACTTTCCATTTTCCATTTCTCATTTTCCATTTCTCATTTTTCATTGGGTTATTTGGCATTGTTTGATTTCTTGTTATGGGAAATGACCTGGCATCCCCCGATCTCCCGTCTCCCCTCTACCGGCCGCCAGCGGGCAGTTTTTCGTTGAGATAGCTAGTTAGCAGACCAAACAGATGTCGCGTGGTGCCCGGCCCTTCGGAGATGCCGTGCGATCGATTTGGATAGGGCATTACGGAAAACTGTTTGTTCGCCGCTATCAGTTGGTCGATCAATGCTTCCGTGCCTTGATAGTGAACGTTGTCGTCGCCGGTGCCATGAACAACCAGCAGCTGCCCCTGCAACTGTCGCGCGAACGTAATGGGTGAACTCTGCTTCCACTCCTCAGGGTGATCCTGAGGCAGACCGCCGTAACGCTCCTGATAGATCGTGTCGTAATAGCGAAGGTCGGGCACTGGAGCAACCGACATGCCCACGTTATAGACGTCCGGATATCGAAACATCGCATTTAGAGTTGATGATCCGCCGCCGCTCCAACCCCAGATCGCGATGCGTGCAGGATCGACGTAGGGCCATTTCGTGATGGCCCTGACGGCGTTAGCGTGGTCCCCGGAATTGACGATGCCGACTTTCCGGTAGATGGATTTGCGCCACGCGCGGCCACGAGGCGCGGGCGTGCCGCGACTATCAATGCTCATTACGACATAACCCTGCTGCGCCAGCATTGTGTGCCACAGTTGGTTGCGTCCGCCCCAGGCATCGAGCACGGTTTGGCCCCACGGTTCGCCATAAACATAAAAGAGCACCGGGTAGCGTTTCTGCGGGTCGAAATCTGGAGGCTTGATTACCCACCCATCAATCTCGAGCCGTTCGCTTCCCTCACCTATGGCCACGCGGAAGAACTCCTGCGGGCCGCGATTTAGTTTCTCGATCCGTTCCTGCACGGCGGCATTGTCAATCAACTTGCGCGCCACCGTGTGATCGGGCAATCGCACGATTTCTGACCTGGGAACAAGTTTGAAGGACGAGAAAAAGTGAATCGCCAGATCGCCGCGTGGCGAGATGGTGTAAGAGTGCGTGCCGGGCTCGGAGGTCAACCTTTCAGCTTTGCCCTCGCCAGTAAGGCGGGTGCGGTAGAGATAGCGCTGGCCGGAATTCTCCGGCGAAGCGCGGAAATAAAGCCAACCATTCGTGGTATCAACTTTTTCCACACCCATCACATCGTAGTCGCCGGGCGTAATGTTCTTAACATCACTGCCATCGCGCGATACAGAGTAGATGTGTCGCCAGCCGTCGCGCTCGCTGGTCCAGAGGAACCGCTTGCCGCCGTCTATCCATTCGACGTCACCGCGCGCAAGTCCGGTCTTGTCCCAGTCCAGATCTCCCCAGGCGACATCGACCCACGCTTCATCCTTTTCAGTTAGTATCGGACGCACCTTACCGCTGCGGATGTCGCCCAGCATGACGATGTTGGCGTTCTGCAGCCGATTGAGTTGCTGGATGATGACTTCATCTGAGCTGGACGCCCACTCCATCCGCGGCAGGTAGTTATTGCGCGGGTCTCCGGCTATTTCGAACCAACGAGTGGCGCCGCCTGAGGCCTTCACCACACCGACGCGCGCAGCGGAGTTCATCTCGCCGGCTTTGGGATAAGGAAACGAAGTGATAACCGGATAGAGACCCGCCGTGTTGTTGATGAGCTGAAACTCTTTTACGCCATCCGTGTTGAGCTGCCAATAAGCGATGTTCATGCCGTCGGGGCTCCAACGGAAACCATCGCGGCAAAAGAGCTCCTCTTCGTAAACCCAGTCGAAGGTGCCGTTGACAATGTAACGCGAACCGTCTTTGGTGATTTGTTTAATCGCACTGCCGGGAGCACCGGTTAGGTTTTCGACGTAGATGTTGTTTTCGCGCACGTAGCCAACGCGCGTGGCGTCTGGCGAGAATTTGGCAAACATCAATGTCGATGGCTTGGCAGCCGCACCACCTAGTTTGCGCAAGCTCCCGTCTTTGAGATCTACGACCCAGTAGTCACCGCGTGTGTTGCCACGCCAAACGCGTTCCGATTTGGTAAACACGAGGAGTTTCTGGCCGTCGTCACTCAGGTCAAAATTCTCGACCAGCAAAGGGTCCGCAGGAGACGCAGGTATGAGTTTTTCTGCGGACAATTGAACTGTGCGGTCACCACTGAGGGCGTCGTAACGTACGAGGTCGAGGAACCCTTTTTTGGTGGGAGAAGGTTCAAGGGCCAGGTAGCCGGTGCCATCCCGCTGCCACTGTACCGGACCGAGCGAACGGGTCCGATAGGTAAAAATCGAGTCGACCGTCAGACGTGTCGGGTCAGCCGGCTGCGGTTGTTGCGCGACCAATTGCGCAGCAGCAAGAAAGAGAACAAGAACGAAAAAGAGAAACTGTCGGGTGCCGAAGGTTAGGTGACGGTCGGCGCGAGCACATGTAATTTGATTCATTGTTTTGCAGACTAGAGTTAAAGATTTGCGGGAGCCGGGAAATGATACACGAGGCGCGGAGGATTTTCGAATTTCGAATCCCGGAAAGAGTGCAGAACCCAGGAACGGTGACGACCCATCCGAGCTTCAGTGTTTCAACCTTCAGGTGCCAGCATAGTCATAAAAGGACTACTCAGTTCCGCGAAATTGCAGGTCAGGAAGGCGGACCCTGTCCCCGCTCTTACGGATGAAATAGGGTTTTTTCAAGTAATAAGTCAATTCACGCTCACTTTTGAACGGTGACCAGTCACATGGCTCGCAAATGGTCGAACCTTAATCCCTAGCCCAGTGGCATTCAAGCTTGCGGCGGGGACAGGGTCCGCCTTCCTAACTGCAAATTTGCTTAGGCCATTCACATTTTTCACAGGTCGCTACCGATTCGACTACATTTTTTCACTGCGTTCGACGTCTGGTCCCCGGCGCCACTCCTCTTTGGCGAGGTCGATTTCCCGGCGAAGTTCCCAGTTGCGGTCTCTGATTCGCAGGGACGTTGAAATACCCCAGCTCCTTCGCCTTCAAAACCAATGCTGCTGCAATTGGAGCCGCCGAGCGTGAGCCGTAGCCCCCACCCTCTACTACGACCGCCATTGCCAGTTGCGGCCGCTCGAGTGGCGCAATGCAGAGAAACCAACCATCGATCCGGGGATTCTGTTCATCCATGATGGTTTCCTGGTATTCGCGAATGATGTTCCCCCGGTTGTCCTTCTCTACTCGGAGT
>JBGTOA010000052.1:0-37659 GCA_041742785.1 Pyrinomonadaceae bacterium
AGCACTCGAAAAAGCGGGCGCGGCAAAGATGATTTTGCAGAGAGATTTAAGCGGTGAAAGTTTGGCAAGTGAAATTTTAACTTTGATAAATTCGCCCGAAAAAATATCCGCGATGGAAATAGCGGTGAAGAAATTGGCAAGAAAGGATGCGGCGGAAGTTACCGCAGATATTATTGAGGAATTAAAAATGCAAAATTCAAAATGAAAAATTAAGAATTGCTCAATTTTGCATTTTTAATTTTTAATTTTGCATTTTCATTATGTTCAGGCACGTTAAAAAAATACATTTCATCGGCATCGGCGGCATCGGGATGAGCGGCATCGCCGAAGTTTTGTGCAATCTCGGCTTTTCCGTGGCGGGTTCGGATTTGAAAAAATCGAAAAACACTGACCGTCTGGAAAAATCGGGCGCGACAATTTTTGAAGGTCACGCGGCGGAAAATGTCGGCGACGCGCAGGTTGTCGTTTATTCATCGGCGGTGAATGAAGATAATCCCGAAATCGTCAAAGCCAAACAGATGGGAATTCCGGTTATTCCGCGCGCCGAAATGTTGGCAGAATTGATGACTCTGAAACCGTACGCGGTGGCAATTGCCGGAACGCACGGAAAAACTTCCACAACTTCGATGGTCGCAACCATTTTAAATCACGCCGGAGTTGACCCGACAACGGTTGTCGGCGGTGTCGTTGACACGCTTGGCTCAAACGCCAAACTCGGCGCGAGCGATTGGTTTGTAACCGAAGCCGACGAATCCGACCGTTCTTTTTTGATGCTTTACCCGACGATTGCCGTCGTTACGAATATTGATAAGGAACATATGGAATCCTATAAGGGAATGGACGATGTAGTGCAGTGTTTCACGGATTTTGTCAACAAAGTTCCGTTTTACGGCGCGACTGTCATTTGCCTCGATGACCCGAACGTGCAGTTGATTATCCCGCGCATCAAACGCCGCCGCGTAACTTACGGAATGACGGCGCAGGCGGATATTTCGGCGCACTATATTCGCTACAACGATAATTTCGGTTCGACTTTTAAGGTGTGGTGCGGCGACGAAGATTTGGGCGAGATAAATCTGCCCGTGCCGGGACAGCATAATATCTACAACGCACTGGCGGCAACCGCCGTCGCGCTCGAATTGGAAATTCCGTTTGAAAAAATCAAAGAGGCTTTTGCGCGATTTAAGAACGCAAATCGCCGGTTTCAATTTAAAGGCGAGGTAAATGGCGTAACCGTCATTGACGATTACGGTCATCATCCGACGGAAATTTCGGCAACGCTTTCAGCAGCGAAAAACGGTTCGGGCGGACGACGAACGGTAGTGGTTTTTCAGCCGCACCGTTTTACACGGACGCAGGAATTGATGGACGAATTCGCGCTTTGTTTCAATAACGCCGACGTGCTTTATATTTCCGATATTTATGCGGCGAGCGAGCAGCCGATTGAAGGCATCACGGCGGAGGTTTTGACGGAAAATATAAAAAAATACGGGCATAAAAATGTCCGGTATATCGGCGGACTTGAAAACGCGGCGGAAAAAGTTACGGAAGAATTACAGGCAGGCGATCTTGTAATCACGCTCGGCGCGGGAACTATTACGCGGCTTTCCGATGAAATTTTGGAAAAAATAAGATAGATATCAGATGTTAGATTCAGATGTCAGAATCTGGACTTTGAACTTTGGACTTTGGACTTTGAACTTCGGACTTTGGACTTTGAACTTCGGAACTTTGGACTTTGTGCTTTGCTTTGGACTTTGGACTCTTCAGAGATCTCATGTCCCAACCAACCATCCATCTTCAAGTCGCACTATTCGATTGCCGTAGGCCGCATTGGTCTCGGAGTGCGTCACCTGGACGATAGTCGTGCCTTCGTCATTAAGGCGTTTGAACATCTCCATAATCTCTTTGCCCTGGCTGGAGTGCAGGTTCCCGGTCGGTTCGTCAGCGAGAATGATGCGGGGATTCGCCACTACCGCCCGAGCGATGCCGACGAGTTGCTGCTGTCCGCCGGAGAGTTGCGTGGGAAAGAGATCTTTCTTGCCGACTATCTGAAACCGGTCGAGAGTATGGCAGACGATCGATTGCCGCTCCTTCCTTCCTACATCGCGATAGGAAAGTGGCAGCTCGAGGTTTTCAAAAACCGTCTGATCGTCCAGCAGGTGATAGCTTTGAAATACAAAACCAATGTTGGTGTTTCGCAGGGCAGCGCGCTTCTTGTTGTCAAGTTTGTGTACCGCTGCATCATCGAAGTAATAGTCGCCCGTCCAGGACTGGTCGTGCATGCCAAGAATGTGCAACAAGGTGGACTTGCCGGCACCCGATGGCCCCATGATGGAAACAAACTCGCCTGGTTGAATATCGAGGTCGATCCGGCGCAACACATATGTCTTCGCCGGCCCCTGTGCGAAATACTTCTCGATACTTCGCAGGCGAATCATTGAATGTCTCCAAAACCGCTTTCCTTCAATTCTCGCTTTGCCTCTTGAATCTCTGCGCGCCTGCTGGCAGACCCCGTCTCTTCTTCGACAATCAGACCGTCGAAGAGATGCACGATGCGGTCCGCGTGCTGCGCATAGCGAGGATCGTGAGTGACCATGCAAATGGTTGCGCCACCGCGATGTAATTCGCGCATCAGCTCCATTACCGATTCGCCGTTGGTTGAATCGAGATTGCCGGTGGGCTCGTCAGCAAGAAGGATGCTTGGCTGGCCGGCCACAGCGCGAGAGACCGCGACGCGTTGTTGTTGACCGCCGGAAAGTTGACTTGGCAAGTGCTTGGCTCGATGCGCCATCCCCACCCGTTCGAGGGCCTCCGTAACGCGTTTCTTGCGGTCGGCGGATGCCATGCCGCGATAAGTCAACGGCAGCTCGACATTCTCATAAACAGTGAGGTCGCCGATCAGGTTGAAGCTTTGAAAGATAAAACCGACTTCGCGGTTGCGAATGCGCGCGCGCTGGGAAAGCGAAAGATTCTCGACGGCGTTTTCATTCAACACGTATTGGCCATCAGTCGGTGTGTCGAGCAAGCCCAGAATCGACAGTAGTGTTGATTTGCCGCAGCCGGAAGGTCCGGCGATGGAAACGTACTCGCCCTTTTGAATGTCGAGATGAATACCAGAAAGGGCGTGCGTCTCAACCTCGTCCGTGTAGAAAACTTTCTTTACGTCATTGAGACGGATAAGGGGCTCAGTTGAACTCATCTAAGGGATCTCCTTCATTGTGGATACACCGCTGCAAAAGCTTTTCTGACAATTGCAAAATTTGAGATGTTGAGTAGGTCTCGGCGGCTCTGCCGCTTCCTGGCGGTAAGCCTCCTGGCTTACCGGTTACGTCGGTTTTAGTCTCAGGCTCTGCCTTGCTCGGCCTTATCTCGAATCGAAGATTGGAGCCGTAGCCGCAATCAGGAGGGGTAAGCCATAAGCTTACCGAAAGGAATGCGGCAAAGCGGAGTCGCGTTAAGCGACCGCGCCCGGATTTCAACAGCAGGCATGGTTATCGCAGCCGGATCACGTCGTAGTTGTCCCACGCCGATGTGTCCGAAAGAACTACCTGATCGCCTTCTCGTAAACCATCGATGATTTCTATTGTGCTTACCGAACTGCGGCCGAGCGTGACCGCGACTCGCGTTGCTTCCTGACCGTCCGGACTTAAACGAAATAGTTTTACTGTCGACTGCCCTTGTCCAAATGCTGGCCGGCCCATGTACAGGATGTTGTCGAGCCGTTCGAGCTCGATGGTTCCATCAACGCTCAGATCAGGACGCGCACTCGACGGCAGTGGGCCTGTCAACATAGCATCGACAACGAAAGTGCCTTCACGAGCAGCTGGATCGATTCGGGATACAGTGCCCTGGATCACTCCGTTGCGCGTGTCTACCTCGACTCGCTGTCCAATCCTGACGTCCTTGATTTGAGTTTCCGGAATTCGCAGCTCAGCCTTGAGTGAAGCGGGGTCGGCAACTCGCGCGATGTCGAAGCCGGGCGTTACCTGTTGGCCCACCTGGACCGTAATCTGCTGCAACACGCCGGCTGAACCGGCGCGCACCTTCAAACTGTCAACCTGAGCGTGTTTGAGCTGCGCGAAGGCACGCAGTTGATCGATACGGCTGCGTTGGGCGTTGAGTTGGGCTTTCGTTGATTTGACGCTGATCGCGAGGCGCTGCTTTTCCACGCTCAGCCTGTTCGCCAAATCCTGAACCTGCACGCGCGCTACCTTCAGCGTTAAGTCGGCAATCAGTCCCTGTTTCCCAAGTTCCTCATTCGCGTCCAGTTGCAACTTCGCCTGGCTGAAATCGGCATTGATGCTCGCAATGGCCGCCTGCTGCGTCATGCTCTCGCTTTCTAAACGCACGACCAGACTTTCGGCATCGGCCTCCGCAGCCTTTAGTTGGAAGTCAGCATCCATCGCCTGCTGCTGCATTTGGGGATTCGAAAGTTCGGCGATCACGGTGTCGGGTCCGACTTCGACACCTGCCTGGGCCGGAATTCGTTCAACGCGACCATCCGCAGGGGCGGGAATGCGACGTGTTAGTTCAGGAACCAGCGTGCCGAGACCGCGAACCTGACGCAGCATCTGACCCCGCTTTACGGTGTCGATCACTGCGGTCGAGCGCTCGACACCAGGAGCCGCAGGTTTCAGCTTGGTAAGGCCATAAGTAATGCCGCCCACCGCGATAAGTCCCACGGCAAGCAGAACTGTGGTGCGGATCTTCTTTTTGAGCTTGGATTTTCCCGGACGCTTGATATCCATGAATTCTGGGGGCGACTTTGAGGCTTCACTGCTCAAAAGCGCCAGATGGTTTACGGGAGAACTGCAGAGTAGTTGAGAGCGGTGATGAAGTGAGCTGGGTAAAATCGGCAAACTTCCCCGGCGACTATGCAGTTCTCCATGAGAAATCCTTTTCAAGGACTATGCCACTGATGCAGTTTGGTTGAATTGCGGGTCAGCACAGCGTTTTCGGCGGGAAATTTCGATTTCGAGGTACTCGGCGGGGAGGCTGTTGGTGTTAGCGATGGGGGCTTACACGCGAGCACGTTTCGCTTTCGAAACTGCAAATCCCATTTTCGACAAAACTCCGAAAATGTGGAGACGATGAGGAGGAGGTACGGCGGCAGTTTTTGCGATTAGTCCTTGACCTTTGTCCAGTCGTCTCACTCTCACCTGCGTCAGCCGAATGAGGCTGCGGAATTTCGAAAACCATTTCAATAGTTTCCTCCTTCTCACTGCGCGGCCTCGCTTGGCCCTAAGCCAGGTGAATGACTGAGGCAAGGCCAAGGACCTATGTCCAACGATAAACTTTGAGCTGAGTGAACAGCTGCGTCGCGCCCGTTCGACGACTTTAACCTCGCCGTCCCGATTCATGAACACCGGAACGTGACACTACTGGCCCACATGGTACCCACGAAGGAACCCTCCCCCTATCTTTTTGTTTGACACGCCTGCGCGTCGCCGTTAAGGTTTACCATCTTTTCTGGACGAGATCTTTTAATCAGATGTAGAGGTGCGACCTCCAAGAGTAGCTTCGCAAAAAAGTTGAAGGAACGTTGCGAAGTGAACGGGGCAGGTCGCCGAAACTCTTGCGGGATTCCTTCATCCCCTGGGGTTGGTTGCTGCGGCTAAATCCGCAGAACTGTCACCGCGACTAACCGGTGGAGAGCTACCACTTAATCAGCTATCGAGCGCGCGATTCTGCGCGTCAATTTGATTGCTAGTTAAGAGGCCGGTTGTGTCGCACACACACAACCGGCATTTTTTTTGCGCCGATGATTAGACCAATAGTCATGAAGTTTGGCGGCACGTCTGTTGAGGACGCGAGCGCCTTTGACCGCATCATCAGGATTGTTACATCGCATCAATCGCTTCGCCCCATCGTTGTAGTCTCAGCCATGAGCGGCTTTACCGATGCGCTGCTTGCGAGTGTTTCGTACGCGTTCAAAGGAGAGCTGAAAGCTGCAAAGAACTTGCTTGAGATACATTTCGAGCGCCACCTTGCGGTAGCAGGAACACTCAATGCCGCACCCAAAGAGTTCGCTCAGGTCTTGACGAGCGCTCGAGAGGAGATCGGCGAGCTCCTGCTAGGTATCTCTAGTCCCAACTCGCCGCGAACTTCACTTCAAGACGAGGTCGTGGCTTATGGTGAGCGACTCTCGTCCGCTCTGCTAACGGATGTTTTAACTGCTGGCAGCTTACCGGTGAAACTCGTCGACGCTCGCCACTGCATAATCACTGACGACCGGCACGGGCGGGCGGAACCAGAAATTGCACGAACCCAGGTGGCAACTCGATCACAACTCGAGCCCCTCGTCGCTGCCGCTCAGATACCAGTCTTGGGGGGCTTCATCGCCTCAACGAGCGCCGGCCGAACGACTACGCTCGGGCGCGGTGGTTCTGATTACACAGCGGCCCTCATCGGCGCGGCACTCGGGGCTGCGGAAGTCCAAATATGGACCGACGTGCCCGGCGTGCTGACTGCGGACCCGCGCGTTATTAAGGAAGCACGCCCGATCCCGCGTCTGTCCTATGGTGAAGCTGCCGAGCTCGCCTACTTCGGCGCGAAAGTACTTCATCCAAAGACTATTCAACCAGCAGTCGAACAAAACATTCCCGTGCGCATCTGTAATGCTCGGGCCCCCGAGGCGGAAGGCACTACTGTCTGTGAACAGAGCGAGATCTCGCCCAGCTCAGTCAAAGCCATTGCTCACAAGAGCGGGGTCACGCTCGTGCAGATCACGTCGGCGCGGATGCTTGGCGCTCATGGATTTCTGCATGCCATATTCGAGATCTTCAATCGTCATCATACGGTGATTGACATCGTAACGACCTCCGAAGTCAGCGTATCTATTTCCCTGGACGACGCCGCTTCACTCTCTGAAATCGTAGAAGAGTTGAACGCACTGGGAGCAGTACACGTGGAAACAGGACGCGCCGTTATTTGTGTCGTGGGCGAAGGTCTGCGCGGGACCCCGGGCATAGCAGCGCGCGTGTTCGGGTGCCTTGGCGACATCAATGTCTCGCTGATCTCGCAGGGTGCATCCCGAATCAATCTGACTTTTGTAGTCGAAGAACTACATGTCCACGAAGCCATCAGACGATTGCACCAAACGTTTTTCGAGGGCGAGGCAGCGACGCAGGCTGTGGCATGAATCTATTCGAGCTCACGCGCACGCTGATCGATATCCCGTCGAACACCGGCGACGAACTGGAGGTAAGTCGTTTCCTGAACTCTTATTTAACTACACTTGGGTATCGAGTTGAGCTACAGGAAATCTCCACCGGGCGAGCGAACGTCATTGTGACGCCGGCGAGCAACCCGGGCATTGTTTTCTCGACGCACATGGATACCGTACCTCCCCATATTCCCTCCGGCGAGGATGGTTCTTACATTTATGGTCGAGGCGCCTGCGATGCGAAAGGGATTATCGCGGCCCAGATCTTCGCGGCCCAAAGACTTCGCAGCGAGGGCATCGATGAAGTGGGGCTGCTTTTTACCGTCGATGAAGAAGCAGGCAGTGAAGGTGCTCGAGCGGCCAACGATCATCCGTCGGCTTCTCAATGCGAATATCTGATTAACGGAGAGCCAACCGATAACAAACTGGCGGTCGGTTCAAAAGGGTCGTTGAGACTGCGGGTTCGAACCGAAGGACGCGCGGCCCACTCGGCTTATCCCGAGCAAGGTGATTCTGCCATCGAGAAGTTGCTCGATGTGCTTGGGGACATTCGCAAGGTAAAGTGGCCTGCGGATGATTTCTTCGGAGAGACGACTTGCAACATCGGCACGATTCAGGGCGGAACGAGGCCGAATGTGATTCCCGACAGGGCCGAGGCCGAGCTCCAGATTCGCCTGACAACGTCTACTGAACTTATTAAAAAGGCGCTGGCGGAGGTTGCCGGCGGCAGGGCCGAAGTCGACTACCTTTCAACTAGTGAGCCGATCCGATTGCTGGAACTCAGCGGCTTTGAAACTGCCGTGGTTCGGTTTACCACCGACATTCCACATCTTTCGAGTTGGGGCCGGGCACTGTTGCTCGGACCCGGATCAATTCTCGATGCGCATACGGCGCATGAACGAGTGTCAAAGCGAGAACTCAGCGACGCGGTTGAGCTTTACGTGCAAATCGCGAACCAGTTACGTAAGGCTTCCAGCTCGTGAGCACCGAAGGGAGAAGGATGAGGCTGGCGTTGATAGGCTCGGGCGCTATGGGCAAACTCGTGAACTCTCTTGCGCTTGACCAGGGTCACGAAGTCGGTTTGATACTCACGTCAAGCTCGAACTCCACGAACGGCGAATTGATCCGCTTATTGCGTGGTCACGATGTCGCCATCGACTTCTCGGTAACTGACGCGGTGCTCAACAACGTCCGCGTTTGTGCCGCAGCGGGCTTACCGCTGGTCGAAGGAACCACAGGTTGGCACAAATCGGAATCTGAGGTACGACGCATCGTTGCCGAATATGATGGCGCGCTTATCTTTGGGGCGAACTTTTCAGTGGGGGTAAACCTCTTCTATCGAGTGGTGACTCGAGCAGCGGAGATCTTCCAGGATCGCATCGAGTACGCGCCGTTTATCGAAGAGGCGCATCATGCGCGCAAACGAGATGCGCCGTCGGGGACAGCCTTGAAATTGAAATCATTGCTGTCGAACTTGCCTACCGAAGTTCCCGTAGCAAGCACGCGCGCAGGTTTCATTCCCGGGACCCATATCGTCGGCTTTGACTCGGCGGCCGATCAGATCACGCTGCAGCACGTCGCGCGGTCACGAGCGGGTTTTGCCGGCGGGGCTTTACTTGCGGCGAAGTGGATAGTGGGTCGCAAAGGCGTGTTTGAGTTTTCAGAAGTGCTCGACGACATTCTGAAATCTCAAAGCTGAAATTTAGGCAAAAAGGAGATTGACCATGACGATGAATATTGATTGGCTGCGAGGCTGCGCCACCGCGCTGGTAACTCCCTTCACCGCTGGTGGTGCAATTGACGAGGACCGTCTCCGCGCGCTCATCGAGTATCAGATCAGCGGGGGAGTGCGACTTCTGGTTCCCTGTGGCACTACCGGGGAAAGCGCGACGCTGTCTGAGTCAGAAGACCGCCACGTCATCGCCATCACCGTTGAGATTGCACGCGGACGCGCACGAGTTATCGCCGGAACGGGGAGCAATTCTACAAGCGCCGCCATCGATTACTCGCGTGCAGCACGCGACCTGGGAGTCGACGCCGTGCTCTCGGTGGCGCCTTTCTACAACAAACCTACGCAGGAAGGTTTGTTTGCGCACTTTCGTTCGGTTGCCGAAGCGCTCGGTGATCTTCCGGTTGTGATCTACAACGTCCCCGGTCGCACCGGCGCGAACATCTCTGCTGCGACGACACTTCGACTTGCCCGCGAAGTTCCTAACATCGTCGCCACCAAGGAGGCGTCCGGCGACTTTTCACAGATCATGGCAATCCTGAGCGGGCGGCCCGAAAACTTTCGCGTATTTTCCGGAGATGACGCCTTGACCTTGCCACTGATTTCGCTCGGCGCCGATGGTTCGATTTCCGTTGCCTCGAACGAGGCGCCGACGCTTATCTCGCGGATGGTTGAGCTTGCCTTGAACGGCGAATGGCAGGAAGCACGAGCTCTCCATTTCCGGCTGCTGCCGCTGATGGAAGCAAACTTTCTCGAATCAAGCCCTGGCCCAGCCAAGGCAGCTCTCGCCATGATGAATTTGATGGAAGAGAACTTGCGCTTGCCGCTCGTACCGGTACAGGAGAGAACCCGAGTGCATATGCGCGAAGTACTTTTGAAACTCGGCCTCTTAGAGGAAGCAACCCATGTCGCTGCGTGAAGAGATTGAAGATCTCGAATCCGTTGAACTACTGGACGTTACTCGCGCAAGAGAGGTTTTCGGCGAACTGAAAGACGCGCTAAACCGTGGCGTCGTGCGCGCCGCCGAACCAAAGGACGACGGCTCGTGGCAGGTGAACGTCTGGGTGAAGCGCGGCATTCTCCTTGGCTTTCGCACTGGCGTGCTCGCGGACCTGTCGCCTACCGATCACAGCTTGCGCTTTTTCGATAAGGACACTTTTCCGCTAAGAGACCTTGGTCTCAACCACAACGTCCGCATCGTGCCCGGCGGTTCAAGCATTCGCGATGGCGCTTACGTTGCGCCAACGGTGGTTTGCATGCCGCCGATGTACATCAACGTGGGCGCGTTCGTCGATGAGGGCGCCATGATCGACAGCCACGCCCTCGTTGGTTCGTGCGCGCAGATCGGCAAACGTGTTCATCTGTCAGCCGCGGCACAGATCGGAGGTGTGCTGGAACCAATAGGCGCCTTGCCGGTGATCATTGAAGACGATGTGCTGGTTGGCGGTAACTGCGGAGTGTATGAAGGAACGATTGTGCGTGCAGGCGCGGTGCTGGCACCCGGCACGATCCTCACCGGCGCGATGCCGCTGTACGATCTCGTGAATAACAGAATCTACCGGCGCAATGAAAACAGTCCGCTAGAGGTTCCTCCTCGAGCAATAGTGGTTCCCGGTTCGCGAGTTGTTGACACGGAGCGTGGTCGCAGCTGGGGACTGTCGTTATACGCTCCGGTCATCGTGAAGTACCGGGATGAGAAAACTGAGCGGGCAGTGCAACTGGAGGACTATCTTCGTTGATGGACTTCAAACCAGCGCGTCGGCTTCAGGGAATCCAGAAAAGCCTGATTCGACAATTGTTCGATCGGGCGCAGCCCGGAAGCATCAATCTCGGCTTAGGAGAGCCCGACCTGCCTACACCCGATGTAATTCGAGAAGCCGCAGCTCACATAGTTACAGAAGAACAAAACGGGTATACCAGTCATGCCGGCTTGCCTGCTTTGCGTGAACGCATTGCCGCCGACTATCCGCATATGAACTTGACTGTCGATCAAGTCATCACCACCGCAGGCTCGCAGGAAGCGTTGTACCTCGCACTTATGACACTCATTGATGAAGGCGATGAAGTCTTGTTGCCGGATCCCGGCTTCGTCGCCTATCCGGCCATTGTTCAAATGGCTGGCGGAAAGCCGATCTTTTATCGGCTTCCGGCGGACCGCGACTTTTGTTTCGATGCCGAAGAGTTTCGCCGCAGTTTGAGTCCGCGAACGAAGGCGGTGGTTTGTATTAGTCCTTCAAATCCAACCGGCCGCGCGCTGACCTCAAAGAATTTGGCAGCGATGGCAACTGCCCTCGAGCACACGGGAATCTTCGTGATCAGCGACGAGATTTATCGCGAGTTGTATTTCACACCTGAACGGCCTGAGTCGATTTCCGAGTATTATGAGCTGGCGATCGTGATCGCGGGACTGTCGAAGTCGCTGAGCATGACTGGATGGCGGCTCGGATGGTTGTGCGGAGATAAGGACTTCATCAAGAGTGCCCTCGTGCTGCATGGCTACGTCACGACTTGCGCTTCAACAATTGCACAGAAGGCGGCACTCCGTGCGGCCTGGACTAACGAAGCACAGATCGCGCGGGCGGAAATGCGCCAGACGTTTCACCGGCGTCGTGATCAACTATTGTCGTTGATCGATGACAAGCTCAGGCTTAGGGCTATTTCGCCAGACGGGGCTTTCTACACGATGGTAGATACGAGCCGGTACGGCAGGTCACTGGCAGTAGCAGATAAGTTACTGGAGCACCGCGTGATCACGGTGCCGGGATCTGCTTTTGGTAAAGAGTGTGCGGGTTTCCTGCGGGTGTCGTTCTGCGCTGACATACCGGACTTGGCGGAAGGTATCGAGCGTATTGGTAAGGGCCTTGCCGAATTACCCACAGATGCCGCACCTGACGCAGATTAGGACGAGCACGGAATCAAAGCGGCATTGCCGCGCTGTGCTGCGTAATCTGTGAATTTAGACTCTCCGGTAAATCAATCCTCTGGCAATCGCAGCCTCCGTTGCCCACAACGCACCCCCCGCCGCTCCCAGGATCAGGTTATGCGAAAGTGCCGTGAAGGAAACTTCACCGTCCGCTACTCTGAGTTGTCCCAGACTAACTCCCATGCCACGCTCTCGCATTACGTCGAGCAGTGGTTGGGGGCGATCCGGTTCGTGGAAATAGTGCAGCAGTTTATCTGGCGCTGACGGCAGGCGTTCCCTGAATTGAAACTGCTCCCAACGCTCAAGAACCTGCTCTCGCGTCGGGGTAGTTTTGAAAGTCACGGTCACATAAGCAGTGTGACCGTGGAGCACCGGCACACGCACACATTTCGCTTTGATCTTTGGGCCCCGCGCGGGAACAATTCCGTCCGACTGAAGCTTTCCCCAAATCTTCAGGGGTTCTTCTTCCGACTTTCGCTCCTCGTCTACGATCAGCGGGATCAGATTTCGCTCGATCTCCGGAAAGGTCTGAAAAGACTTTCCGGCCCCCGAAATCGCCTGCTCGCTGTGGACAGAAATCTTCTCAATACCAAAATCCCGTAACGGCTCGAGTGCAATGACATAACTTTGAATCGAACAATTGCTCTTAACGATAATCGCGCCGGTATCGTAGCCACGCGATCGACGTTGAGTGGAGATAAGATCAAGATGGCTCGCATTCACCGCCGGAATGACCATTGGCACAAGCGGATCCAAACGGTAAGCCGAATTATTGGACGTTAGCCAAAGACCTTTGGCCGCGCATTCATGCTCCAGCTTCAACACACCCGCCTTGTCGAGACTGACCGCACAAAAGGCCGCGTCGGCGCGTTCGGCTATCTGGCCGGTCGCTTGCACGTCCAAAACTTTCAGCGAAGCGAGATCGGGAGGAATGGCGGACTGCATCGACCAACGCTCCGCGACCGCTTCAGCGTAAGTCTTGCCCGCGGAACTTTGTGAGGCAGCCAGCGCGACAATCTCAAACCAGGGATGCCCGGCCAGCAGTTCTATCAGTTGCTGCCCGACCATTCCCGTAGCTCCAAGAATCGCCATTTTTAAGCTGCCACCCGCCAGCCCGGATGCGGCGTTATCGATACGAATTACTTCATTCATTGAGTCGACAAGATAGCGTCTGCAGGCAAGCAACGCCAGCACTCACTCGGCAATTGGGGCGCGCATCAGGCGGCCCCCTTAAGCTGCCCTGCCACAAAACAGGATTGCGAATCGTTCCGGCGGAGTGCCTTCAGATCAGTCAATTTCATTCCATTTCGTGCAATTTGAAGTAGCACATCGTCTACTACATCCTTGCAATCTTCTTGCACGAGACTGCCTTCGCTCTTCATTCACTCGGAAAAACCGGCAAGTTCTGCGCAAAGCTGCTCTTGCGCCCATTTGGCACGACCGTTGCAAAATTGCGAGATGGACATCGTCGCCATCGACCGAGCGCGACCACAGCTTCAACGGCGAGAGTGATTCGCCGGCAACCGTATCGGCGGCCCCACGGCTGTCGTACGACGGGAGCCCGCTTGCGAAGGGGAGAGCGCGGGCGGGTTCCCAGAGATTTTGAGAGACAAGTCGCCCCGGTTAAGACGTAAGTAGGCGACTGAAGGAAAACCCGCCGCGAAGGGGAGAGCGCGGCGGGTTTTCTGTGTTCGGTTTGGCTGTTTGGCTTTCTTGTTTTCGTTTTTCTTTCTGAGAGCTCAAATCTGGGATCTGAGACCTGCGATCAGATTTCTTGCGGTCCGCTCGAGTTGCGGATGGAGAAAAACAATCCGGCCTCCCACGATCGTAGCCACCGCTGCGCCTTTGAATCTTCGCTTATCAAAGGGCGTGTTCCTGCTCTTTGATCGCGAATGTGCCGCTTCAAATGTCCATTCGAGATTGGGATCGAGAATCGTAACGTCCGCCCAGGCGTTCTGCTTCAACGTTCCACGGTCTTCCAAAGAGAACGCACGCGCCGGATTGGTGGCACACAACTCTACCAGCCGCTCCAGATCAATAACTCCCTGTTGAACCAGATCGAATGCGAGCCCAACTGCCGTTTCCAGGCCGACGATCCCAAAAGGAGCTCGATCATATTCCAACGCCTTCTCATCCGAGTGATGCGGAGCGTGGTCTGTCGCAATGCAATCAATCGTCTTGTCACGCAAACCTTCGAGCAACGCGCCAATGTGCTCCGCACTTCTGAGCGGAGGGCTCATTTTGGTGTTCGTGTCGTAGTCTTCCACTGCATCGTCGGTAAGGCTCCAATGATGCGGCGCGACTTCGCACGTGACGCGAAGACCGAGTTCCTTGGCGCGACGAACCGCTTCCAAAGTGCCACGAGTCGAAACATGGGCCAGGTGTACGTGCGCGCCAGTAAGTTTTGCCAGAGCACAATCTCGAACTGCGTCGACTTCCTCTGCCGCAGCCGGCATTCCCTTCAGACCGAGAATCAACGACCAGCGGCCTTCATGCATCACTCCGTCGCCGCTCAGACTCGCATCCTGACAATGATCCACGACCGGAAGGTTGAAGCCGCGTGCATACTCCATGGCTCGGCGCATCATACCCGCGGTGGGGACCGGGCGACCGTCGTCTGAGACAGCTACAATGCCGGCTTTCTTCATCTCGCCCATTTCTGCGAGTTCCCTGCCGGCGCTTCCCTTTGTAATTGCGCCAATCGGAAAGACGTTAGCGAGTTGCGCTCGCCGTCCCTGCTCGATGATGAAACGTGTCAACGCCGCATTGTCGTTAATCGGATCCGTGTTCGGCATCGCACAGACGCTGGTCCAGCCTCCCGCTACGGCAGCGGCAGCGCCGGTCGCAATTGTCTCTTTATATTCCTGGCCCGGTTCGCGCAGGTGCACGTGCAGGTCGATGAAGCCGGGTGCCACTATCAAGCCTGTAGCATCAAAGACCTCGGCGTCAGCGGGTTGCGGTTCGCCACGCTCCAACAGGCCCACAACGCGACCGTGCTCAATCAAAAGGTTCTTGCCGGCGTTCACTCCCGAAGCCGGATCGATCACATAACCATTTGCAACCAGCAGTTTCATGCGGCGTCCTTGCGCTGGCGTTGTCCGTTTTTTCCGTTTTTGAGGGGCCGCGGTTCCTGCTCCGGTTCTGCCGCGACGTGATTTCCACGAGCTAAAAGGTAGAGCACCGCCATGCGAACGGCCACACCATTCGTAACCTGATCCAGAATCAGCGACTTTCCGCCATCGGCAATCTCTGACGAGAGCTCGATCCCGCGGTTCATTGGCCCCGGATGCATCACAATCGCATCGGAGGCAGCCAGATCGAGGTGGTCGAGATGCAGGCCAAAGTGAATCGCATACTCGCGCATTGACGGAAAGAAAGCCGCACCCTGGCGCTCGCGCTGAATTCGCAGAATCATCACGACATCGGCAGCGTCGACGGCCGCTTCAATTGACTTTTCCACACGCATCCCCTGGTCAACAAGCTCAGCAAACTCGAGCGGCACCAGCGTCCCCGGCCCTGCGACGCTCACCGTCGCTCCCAGTTTGGTCAAGAGATAGGCATTCGAGCGGGCCACACGGGAGTGCAGGATGTCGCCGATAATGGCGACCTTCAGACCTTCGATTCTGCCCTTGTGTTCGCGAATTGTCAGCGCGTCGAGCAAGGCCTGGGTTGGATGTTCATGAGAACCATCGCCGGCGTTCACAATCGCAGCGTTGCTCATGCGCGCCAGTTGGTTAGGCGCTCCCGCCATCGAGTGGCGAACCACGATGCAATCTGGCGCCATCGCTTCGAGGTTACGCGCGGTGTCCAACAGCGTTTCACCCTTAGTGACACTCGAAGTCGACACGCTAATGTTTACGGCATCTGCGGAGAGTCGCTTGGCGGCAATCTCAAAAGAGGTTCGCGTGCGCGTCGACGGTTCGAAGAAGAGATTGATGACTGTCCTACCACGCAGCGCCGGCACTTTCTTAATCTCACGGCGCGAGACATCTCGAAAGGTCTCAGCTGTGTCGAGCAAATGGGTAATCTCACCCGCGTCAAGTTCGCGAATGCCTAAGAGATGGCGGCGGGTAAAGGTTGATGGCATGGAAGATGGTTTTTGGTTTTTGGTCTTTGGTCTTTGGTCTTTGGTATTCTTCTATAAAAAAAGCGGCCATCGCTGGCCGCTGTTTCAAACCGCTTCTGCCGCCGCTCGTTCGACAATGACCACACACTCTTCCTCATCAAACTCCTTGAGCATCACTTTAATGATCTCGCTCTTCTTCGTCGGCACGAGTTTGCCGATGTAGTCGGCCTGGATTGGTAACTCGCGATGCTCTTTACCGCGATCGATCAGCACTGCCAGATGGACTCGCCGGGGACGGCCAAAGTCAATCAATTGATCCAGCGCGGCCCTGATCGTGCGGCCTGTATAGAGCACGTCATCGATCAGAATGATGCTGCGATTTTCGATGTCACCCGGCAGTTCAGTTCGGTTCACAATCGGCTTGGCGCCGACTGTCGAAAGATCATCACGATAGAGAGTGATATCAAGAACACCCACCGGTGGGCGATCGCCTTCCAAATCGGCGATCTTGTCGGCCATTCGTTCAGCGAGTGGAACACCGCGTCGTCTGATCCCTACCAGATAAAGATCGTCAGCGCCGTGATTTTCCTCTACGATTTCTGAAGCAAGACGGGCGAGCGCGCGATTGATGCGCGGGCCATCCATGATGCGAGCTTTCTCGACAAAGTCCATTGCAGCGGATACTAACAAGAAGAATCGCACGTTACAAGTTTGAGTACTAACGACCGCACGACATCAAACTTGTCAGGGCGAAACGCGTCTGCTAGTCTCGCCGCAAACCGAGTTAGCCGCAGAGCATTAGCGCTTCCAGGGAGCGCGGGCGGCCCGCCCGCCAAAAGTTGCATATGTGCACGTGAAGTGTGAGGTTTACTTTGAGTTGAGTCTGGGACACCGTGCAGACCAGGCCGTCCGCGCTCCCAGGAAAAGGGCCTTTGACTCTCTATCATTCACTGTTGTGTCCAATACTCTTTCGCCTGCCTGCCGAGACCGTTCATGAATTGGCACTACATTCTTTGAGTCTCGCACCGGAGTTTGCCCGCCGCGAACTCGCGCGTCGTTTCGATCGTTCTCCATTCGGCCAATTGGAAAGATTTGGAATGAGATTCCGCAACCCTGTCGGATTAGCTGCAGGATTCGATAAAGACGGAATCGCACTCGACTCGCTTGCTGCGCTTGGTTTCGGATTTATCGAAGCCGGCACAGTCACTTTTCACCCGCAACCTGGCAACGACAAACCACGGCTGTTCCGGCTGCCTGGGGATAGAGCGCTCATCAACCGCGCCGGCTTCAACAACCGTGGCGCTGCGGCTTTCGTCGCACGCGTAAGCCGCGCTCGACCGGAATGCGTGCTTGGCATCAGCATCGGCAAGAGCAAGATCATACCTTTGGATCAGGCCATCCAGGACTATCTCAAATCGTTCGAACTTGTGTATCCGCTGGCCGACTACATCGCTGTGAATATCAGCTCGCCAAACACGCCGCGTCTGCGTGAGTTACAGCAAGCCGATCAAATGCACGACTTGTTGAGCGCATTACAAAAAAGAAATCGCGAACTCTCGCACGACGCGAACCTGCTGCCGCTACTTGTCAAACTATCGCCAGATCTTTCGTTCGCAAACTTGGAAGGCATTGTCGACGTCATTAGACGAACCGGCGTCTCAGGCATCATTGCGGCCAACACCACTGTCAGCAGGGAGAATCTCAGCACTCCAGATAACGAGGTTATCGCCTGTGGCCCGGGTGGCTTGAGCGGCGCCCCGTTACGATTGCGATCTAACGAGCTGCTCAGAAGACTGTATCGGTTAACGCGTGGCACGATTCCGCTGGTTGGGGTCGGTGGGATCTTTACCGCAGAGGACGCCTGGGAAAAGATCTGCGCCGGCGCAAGTCTGATCCAACTCTACACCGGCTTCATCTATGAAGGACCAGGCATAGCCGCAACCATTAACGATGGGCTGCAGACAATTTTACACAAGGAAGGTTTCAGGTCCCTCGACGAGGCAGTTGGTAGTCGAGCTATGGAGATGCCAGAATGAGTGAGGTTCAACCTGACACGCGCGAGCGGGTTCGAAGCAGGTTAATAGTTGCCCTCGATGTATCCACCGCCGTCGAGGCCCGCCGGCTCGCGAGCATGCTGCGCGGATTGGTTGGGATGTTCAAGATCGGCTCACAACTCTTCTCAGCCACTGGTCCCGAACTGGTTAAGGAGATAGTCGCGGGCGGCGATAGGGTTTTTCTCGACCTTAAGTTTCATGACATACCGAATACAGTCGCAGCCGCTGGTGTGGAAGCAATGCGCCTTGGTGTTTCAATCTTTAATATTCACGCAACGGGTGGGTTGGAGATGATGGCGCGAACGCGTGAGGTAGTCGCTGAAGCATCCTCGAGAGATGGCCGTGCCAGGCCGGCGATGATCGCGGTGACAGTACTCACCAGTGCCAATGAATCCACGATGCAAGAGATTGGTGTCGCCACTTCCGTGGAGGAACAGGTGGTTCGGCTCGCTCAGCTAACTGACTTCGCCGGACTGGACGGTGTAGTTGCCTCACCCCGAGAGATCGGGCTGCTGCGAGGGGCCATACCGAATGAGAAGTTTCTACTCGTCACACCGGGCGTCAGGCCAATCGGAACGACCGCCGATGATCAGCAGCGTACGATGTCACCAGGCGAGGCAATAAGTGCCGGTGCAGATTACCTGGTAGTGGGACGGCCAATTTTGAAAGCAGTGGATCCTCGCGCAGCGGCCCAGTCAATTCTTGAAGACATGGCGAACGGGCTTGCTGATAAGTAACCGGGACGGAGTTGTAAGTGATGAAGGTCCAAAGCGTCGCGTTGAGCAGTCACAAGACGATCAATATTGTCAGCGCTGAATTTAAGGCAAACCCATTTCCACTTCTCACTACCTTGCGTGCCTCCGAACCTGTCTTCCGCACCACTTTGCCGGACAAACTAGGGACCCCAGTCTGGCTGCTAACACGCTATTCCGATGTAAATTCACTGTTTAGGGATGAACGCTTTCCGAAGAATCGCCGCACCGTACTCACTCCCGAAGAGCTTCGCAGGCTGCCCTGGGTGCCACCGATGTTCAGACCACTCGAGCGCAACATGCTCGACCTTGACGCGCCCGATCACACGCGGTTGCGCGGGCTGGTACACAAGGCGTTCACGCCACATCTGGTGGAAAGGATGCGCTCGCGCGTGCAGACTTTGGCAGACGAACTCCTCCAAAAGGTCATGGAAAAAGGCGAAATGGACTTGATCCGGGATTACGCGCTGCCGCTGCCCATGACAATCATCACAGAGATACTGGGTGTGCCGTCGAGCGACCAACATAAATTTCATAAGTGGTCCAAGGCGGTTGTGTCGCTGAGCTCTCCGAATGTAACCATGCGCGTTATCCCAAGCGTCTGGATGTTTATTCGTTACCTCCGCCGCTTCTTCAAAATTCGGCGTCGAGATCCCCAGGACGATCTGGTGACCGGATTGATTCAAGCCGAAGAAGCCGGTGATAAGTTGAGCGAGGACGAACTGCTGGCAATGGTCTTCCTGCTGTTGGTCGCGGGACATGAAACAACCGTTAATCTGATTGGGAACGGTGTCCTGGCGCTGCTGGAGAATCCTGACGAGATTGAGAAGTTGCGGCGCGACCCCACGCTAATCAAGTCCGCCGTGGAAGAACTGCTGCGATTTACTTCGCCGGTCCTTATGTCAACCGAACGCTACGCGCGCGAGGACGTGACCATACACGGAGAGACTATTCCGCGCGGCGCGATGACGTTTGGAGTGATCGGATCCGCTAACCGAGATGCTGCGGTCTTTGAAAACCCCGATTTGCTCGACATTACTCGCGAACCGAACAAGCACTTGGCATTTGGACAAGGCATTCACTTTTGTCTCGGCGCACCACTGGCGCGTCTCGAGGGGCAGATCGGTATAAACACTTTGCTAAGGCGAATGCCCAATTTGCGCTTGAAGGGTTCCTCCGAGATGTTACGGTGGCGTCCCAGCATGATGTTGCGCGGGCTGGAAGCACTTCCGGTTGAGTTTTAAGGTTTGCGGGAGCTTGGCTTCTTTCGCGGTGGTCAACACGCCACGCCCACTGCTCAAAGGGAAAAGAGTTCTTCCGGTGGTGGCACGTTACGTAAGTGGTGCTCATGCTTAAAGCTAAACAGACTCTCGCGCCGTTGCTTGTAGGTGCTTTCAATTGGAACTGTTTGCGATCACGGGAACCACCGGGCTCAAGGTGCGTGTACACTGCGGGAGCTGCTTTGAATAAAGAATCTCCGGAGTTAACCCTTAGCCGGCATTGGAGTTCACACTTCGTCTTGCCTTATCACGAACCGATTTGCCCTTGCTCTGTTTTAAAACTATTATGCGAAGGTGAACCAAAGTTTGAAGCCTGCAGTAATCCTCTCCTCATTAGTTCTGCTCCTCGCGCTGTTGGTTTCAACTTCCGCCCAGCGTAAGAACGACATAACTTCCGCTCCCTTCTCTGCCCTGCCATATCAAGTCGGGGAGCGCTTGACATACAACATCTCGTTCTCGAGTTTCATCAGTGCAGCGCATGCGGAACTGCAAGTAGTGGCGCGCGGTGTCTATTTCGATCGTGAGGGAGTTCAGCTGCGAGCTCGTCTCGAGACCACCGGAATCATCAGCACCGCCCTGTTCGCCATCAACAACGACTATGTAACCTACGTTGATCCCCATACAGGTTTCCCCTACCGGGCACAGCAGATTCTGCGGGACGGCTCACGCACCTCCGAAGTGTTTCGTGATTTCAATGGCGCAACCTTCGACTTCGTTTCAGCACTTTACCGGATGCGGTCGCTGCCGTTGTCGGAAGGATCTTCTTACTACCTGGCAGTGGCTGGAAATGATCAGCAAGAATATCAGGTCGAACTGCGGGTGAAAGGACGGCAGACGATAAAGACAAATGTGGGTTCGTTCACCACCTTCGTATGTGAAGTGGACGTGAAGAATGATCCGAGAGCGGATAGTTATAACCTCCATATTTATTTTAGCGACGATCAAAAGCATGTCCCAGTGTTGATTACGGCAAAGCATAAAGCGGGCGAGGTTAGGGCTGAACTGGCGGGTTCTGAGCTGTTACCTCCACTCCCTGTTGCCAAGGCTTCACCTACACCTGGAGTAGTTTTACCTGCGACTCAACCCTCGCAGCCAACTGCTGGAAACGGCAGTCTCAGTGGATTACCGTTTAAGATGGGAGAGCAGCTCAATTACCAGATCTTCCTGGGAAGTGTCGCCGAGGTTGCGGCGACAGCCTCCTATCAGGTCAAGTCACAAGGTCGTTTTTTCGAACGCAATGGGCTGCTGCTAACGGCGAGTGCCCAAACGACAAATGCGATTCGCCAACTCTTCCTGGCAAATGATCGGATGAGCTCGTACGTTGACCCGCAAACGCTTCTCCCTTTCCGAACTGAATTGAATTTGATCGAAGGCCGCCGCCGGCTTGATCAGATTCTCACCATCAATCAGGAATACGGATCTGCCACCACCGAGAACGGTCTGAAGATCGACATACCGGTAGGCACACACGATTTTATCTCGCTGTTCTATATGGCACGCACTGTAAACCTAGCGCCGCCGAAACAAAGCGCGGTGTCATTGCTGGTCGATCACAAGGCAAAGATCGTTTTCATAAGCGCACTAAAGAAAGAAACAATCAGGTTAGGGAACCAGGATATTCCTGCGATTCAAATTTCACTAACAACCGACGATCCGCAGCCCGATCGATACCAACTCCGTGCGTGGATTAGCGATGACCGTCGTCGCCTGCCATTAAGAATGACGGCGCAAACATCCATCGGCGCGGTCAGGGCGGATCTTGCGATAGTTCCCCTCAGCTCACAATAGTTTTCAAGCCACTCCCGACTCTATTTTTCCTAACGCTACTTACTGAAATTGAAAACTGTTTTCAATTAGACTATACTCTGTCCTCTTAGCCGGGCTAGGCCGGTTGCTACGTTAGACATCGCGAAAGGCGCCACATCCATGCTTAACTCTTTCATCATTGTGCTGCGGGAAGGATTCGAATCCATTCTGCTGGTTGCAGTAATACTCACTTACCTGCGCAAATCGGGACAAAAGAGCTTGATTCCCTCCGTCTATCTCGCCCTGGTGCTGGGATTGTCAGCAAGCGTGGGCCTGGGCTACCTGCTTCGTGTCGGCGTCGAGGAGTCTACTCTGGTTGGAATTTTGGGGGCGACGATTGGTGGATACGCCAATCAGTTCTTTGCCAACGAAGCTCTTCGCGAAGGGGTGCTTGGTCTGATCGCAATCTTTATGGTGGGTACATTGGTCATACACATGTGGCGAACTGGCGGAAAACTGCGCGAGCGGATGCACCAACGACTGACCGAGATGTCGACGAAGGGTTCTCAGTTCACTGCCCTTGCCGGCGTGTTTCTCTTCACGTTCCTGATGATCACCAGAGAAGGTATGGAAACCGCTTTGATGCTGTTGCAGATTCGCGACCAACAGATGATTACCGGAGCACTGCTGGGTCTGCTCGCCGCATCGGGGTTCGCATTCATCTGGGCCAAATTTGGTCACACTATTAATTTGAAGCGATTCTTTCAGGTAACCGGAGTCTTTCTGCTCCTCTTCATGGTGCAGGTGGCAATCTACTCGTTCCACGAGTTTTCTGAGGCAGGTCTCCTTCCAAACAGTGAGATGCTGCACACTGCGACTGAAAAGTTTTCCCCTGACGGCATTTATGGAAAGTGGTTTTCGCCGTTAATGGTGGGTGCCTGCGGATTGTGGTTGCTGGGTGGATGGTTAATAGATCGCTGGCAGCTGCGAACGCCCGGCACTTCGCCATTGGCTGAGGCTTAGGGCTGATAAAGTTTCAACCGCAGGGCTTGTCTACCAATGACAAGCCTTTTTTCTTTGAGAGCGAGACGTCCGCACTGCCTCAAGGCCGCACCCATCAGGATGTCTGGTTGAACTGGGCGGCCAGTTCCCTCTTCAGCAGCTTACCGGTCGGTCCCTTCGGAATCTTTTCAACAATCCGAATTGTCTTGGGGCATTTAAAATCCGCCAGCCGCTGACGGCAAAACTCAATCAAGGCTTCTTCGTTAGCCTGTTCACCGTCTTTCAGCACGACAAAAGCAGCGACCTCTTCACCGTATAGCTGGTCGGGGATTCCGATGGTCGCCGCCGCCGCCACACCCGGATGCTGGTAAAGCACCTCATCGATCTCGCGCGGATAAATGTTCTCCCCTCCGCGAATGATCATGTCTGACTTGCGGTCGACTATGTAGTAGAAGCCGTCAGCATCCCGATAACCGACATCGCCGGTGTGAAACCAGCCGCCTCGAAAAGCCTTCGCGGTCGCCTCCGAATTCTTGTAATACGCCTTGAGAATGTTCTCACCTCGGAGAACTATCTCTCCGAGTTCATTGTCGGCAACTTCACGATCGTCTTCATCAACGACACTCATCTCATTCCCTATAGGCAAGCCACATGAACCCGGCCGACGTTCTTCATTCGGCGGGTTGAACGTCGAGCGACAAGTGGATTCAGACAGTCCATAGCCTTCAATAACCAGACAATCGAACGTGTCTTCAAATCTCTTCATTACTTCGGCAGGTACTGGGGCCGAACCGCACATCGCGAAACGAAGTTGGTCAGTCTTCATTCCTTCGGGTACACCCTCGGGATAGGTGCTGAGTAACATCGACAACATTGTCGCGACGGATCCAAACGAGGTTATCTGGTAGTCAGAAATGATCTGCCAAAAGCGAGAAGCGGAAAACTTTGGGCTGATAACTGTCGAGCCGCCCGCATCCAGCGCCGACATTGTGGTAACCGAAACAGCGTTCATATGGAACAGCGGCATAATCGTCAGTAGCCTGTCGTGCTCGTCAAATCCAAGCCAACGGCTGATCTGTCCTGCATTGGCGAGCACGTTCCCATGAGTCAGCAAACAGCCTTTTGGTTTTCCCGTCGTGCCTGAGGTGTAAATGATAATTGCCTCATCATCGCTATCCAGTAATTCAGCAGCGGCCACTCCTTGCTGAAACTCTGCGGTCGCCTCGGCCTCATTCTCAAACACGATCACACTCTGAAGTGCGGGCATCTGTGGGCGAATACTCTCAATCGTGGCCAGAAACTGCGAGTGCACCATCAGGGCTTTGGCCTCAGAGTTCGACATCACGAACGCAATCTCCTGGGCCTTGAGCAGAGAGTTAACTGGTCCGGCCAACGCCCCAAGCCGCCAGCAAGCAAAGTAAGCAATGATGTACTCAGCACTGTTCGGCATCAGCAGACTGACAACGTTGCCCTTCCCAATTCCTTTCGCCGCAAGCAGACGCGCCGTGCGATTCGTTGCCTCCTGAAACTCCGCATAGGTAAAGCGGCGGCCATCAGCTTCAGAAAAAAGGAAATCTTTTTTCGGAGTTTGGCCCACACGCCGGGCCAGCAAGTCCGGGATATTTCGCGCGGTGTTCTGGGAGTCTCGTTTGCTCATGGTCACTTAGACTTCGGAAGGATGTGCAAGCTGCCACTTAACTCGAGTGTACGCGATACGGAAATCCTGCCGCTCCGCATTCCGCTGGGAAGCACTGCCTGGCAGAGCTCCCATCATGGCGAGGTCGCAACCCTGTTCCGCCGCAAAGGAAAGCCGGCTGTTAAGCAAGGCGAGTTGCGCGCCTTGATTGCGCGCTTCGGGAATCGTGCTCGCGCCCGCCAGTAACGCTACGCCGTCGTAAATCCCGAGCGCACCAGTTGCGATCGGGTGCCCATTCAATTCTGCTAAAAACGACAATGAACCCGCTTTGTGAGCGTTAACCCTCGACAGGTCGGCCAGAAATTCAGAAAGCTCAGGCGTTTCGCTCCAGCCCTGGGCCGCCGTTCTGGCCCAAAGTTCGTTCTCATCTGACGAGACTCGTCGCACACGAATGTTGCTGTTTCGTTCCTTCACGAACGTAGTTCCACGTTGAATCGAACGGCACATCACACTCGTGAACTCGATTGGATGATAACCCCGCAAGTTTAATGACTCTAGCAACGCGACTTCCGCGAGTGGACTAACTTCGTGGAAAACTGCTGCGCCGCGCACTTTAAAGAACGACTCGATTCGATCCAGATCGCTTTCCGTGGTCTGCTCGAATAAGCCCAAACCGAAAGTCTGCGTCAATGGTGAGTCAACGCCGTCAAACATCGCGTAAGCACCAGCAATCTCAACCCACGCCGCACCGCGTGCGGGGAAAGCCCTGGCCCGGGCCTCAACGAATCTCGCATTTGCAAGTGCTTCAGTTCGTTCAAGTCGCTGCGCCAGGGACACGTCTGAGTAGATGAAATGCTCTTCGTTAGCCATAGGCGACAATTTATATGAGTTCTCGGCCAAGTGAAACCACCTAAGGGCCAGGCGGTTTACGGGTATGCTATATTAACCGCCATCTCAAGATCGTTACCGGTCACAACAGCAATCAAGATCGTAATAACTCCGCGGTGAGGTATCCGCAGCATTATGGACACGTATCGAAACTTCGTCGGCGGGAAGTGGGTCGAGTCGGTATCCTCCCGAACGATTCAAAACATCAATCCTGCCAATACCGATGATTTACTGGGAACAATTAGACAAGCGACTCGTGAGGAAGCGCGTGGGGCGGTGGAAGCTGCCGCGAACGCTTTCCCTTCCTGGCGTCGAACCACAGCACCTACTCGCGGGCGCATCCTCGCGCGCGCGGCGCGTTTGATGGAGGATCACAAAGAAGAGCTGTCGCAGTTGCTTACACGCGAAGAGGGCAAGACCATTGCTGAGTCGCGGGGCGAGCTACAACGCTCGATCAATGTGGCCGACTTTTGCGCCGGCGAGTCGCGAAGGATGAATGGCGAGACCATTCAGTCAGAACTGCCGATGAACTTTGCTTACACCATCAAGCAGCCGCTGGGCGTCGTTGCTTGTGTTACGCCGTGGAACTTTCCGGTCGCCATCCCCGTCTGGAAGATTGCCCCTGCGCTGGTAGCGGGAAATTCGGTTGTCTTTAAACCTGCATCGCTTACTCCGGCAACTGCAGTTCGCATTGTGGAGTTGTTTGCAGAAGCCGGCGTCCCGCCCGGTGTCTTGAATCTGGTGCTTGGTTCGGGTTCAGATGCAGGCGATGAAATCGTCGGACACCCGGCAGTCAAGGCCGTCTCCTTTACCGGCTCAAACGGCGTCGGCATTCGGCTTTACGAGCAGGTCTCGCGACGCGGCGCGAAATGTCAGTGCGAGATGGGCGGCAAGAATCCGGTGGTGGTGTTGGAAGACGCAGACATGGACCTCGCCGTTGAATCGACCGCACAAGGGGCTTTTGGCTCTTCGGGACAACGATGCACGGCAACCAGCCGCGCGATCGTTGCGAATGATGTTGCCGATGAGTTTATCGAGCGGATCGCTGCGCGCGCGAAATCGATGCGCATTGGCAACGGCGCAGATGCAAACACAGAGCTCGGACCAAGCGTTGACGAGAGTCAGTTCAGGACGGTGCTTGAATACATCGACATTGGCCGTGAAGACGGCGCGACCCTCGTAAGTGGTGGTGCGCGAGCAACGGGCGAAGGACTCGACAAAGGCTACTTCGTGCAGCCGACTGTGTTCGATCACGTAACGCCTGACATGCGCATCGCGCGAGAAGAGATCTTTGGGCCAGTCCTCTCGGTGCTGCGAGTAAAGAACTTCGAAGAGGCAATGCTAGTTGCAAACGACAGTGAGTATGGCTTGTCGTCAGCAATCTTCAGTAACGATGCGCCGCGCATATTTCGCTTTGTCGAGGAAATTGAAACCGGGATGACGCATATCAACTCGCCGACGACTGGGGGCGAAGCGCATATACCGTTCGGCGGCATTAAGGGGACGGGCATCGGCGATCGCGAGCAGGGCTCAACTGCGCTGGATTTCTACACTGATCTAAAAGTGGTTTACGTTGACTATACGGGGCGAAAGCGCGAGGGGAATCTTTATTAGACCCTGGAGGGGTTAAATGTTTATAGAATCAACAGAACCGATGCTCTCGCTCCGTAGGAGCATAACAAACAAGATTGCGGCTTTATCATCCTCACCCGACTCCTCTTGGCGCACAAAGCGGCAAACCTGCATGGCAAATGAACACAAATCTATCCAAACATACCTCACTCATCACGTCTACGATGAAGGGATACCCATCAGGAAAAGGAGCCGCATATTCAGCGGCAAAGCTCATAGGTGCAGCCAATGAAGACCCTAATCAAGAACGGTCGCGTCGTCACTGCGGTTGATGATTACAACGCCGACATCCTCATCGAGGACGAGCTTATTTCCATGATCGGCGCCAACCTCCACATGGAAGTCGACCTAGTGATCGACGCCACCGGCAAACTGGTTATTCCCGGCGGCATAGATCCGCACACGCACATGGAATTGCCGTTCGGCGGCACGCAGTCTTCCGACGACTTTCGCACCGGCACCATCGCGGCAGCTCACGGCGGGACGACCAGCATCATTGACTTTGCTGTGCAGTACAAAGGCGAGTCGCTTATCCAGGGAATCGATAACTGGCACCAGAAGGCTGAAGGCAAAACGGCGATTGACTATGGCTTCCATCTCATAACAACTGAGTTGGAAGACAATCAGATTGAGGAACTGCACACTGCCATGGATGAAGGCGTAACGAGCTTCAAAATGTTCATGGCCTACCCAGGAGTTTTTCTGGTGGATGACGCCACGATCTTCCGCGGCATGTCAGCGGCAGGCGAGCGCGGTGGATTAATATGCATGCACGCGGAAAACGGCATCGTCATTAACGAAATTATCAAGCGCGCGCTCGCAGACGGTCGCACGGCGCCGAAGTACCACGCGTTAACCCGGCCCACGATTGCTGAAGCCGAGGGAGTTCATCGCGCCATCGCGATAGCAGAAATGGCCGAAGCGCCTGTCTACATCGTTCATCTCTCATGCACCGATGCACTCAATCAAGTTCGCCAGGCACGCGATCGCGGCATCCCAGCTTTCGCTGAGACTTGTCCGCAGTATCTGTTTCTCTCAATCGACGATTATGGCGAAGACTTTGACGGCGCGAAGTATGTGATGACGCCGCCGCTTCGTGAAAAAGCAAACCAGGCCGAGTTGTGGAAGGGTTTGAAGATGGATGATCTCCAGGTCATCTCAACCGACCATTGCCCTTTCTGTATGAAAGAGCAGAAGGAACTCGGCCGCGACGACTTCACCAAGATCCCGAATGGCGCACCCGGAGTAGAGAATCGCGTGCCGCTGGTTTACAACGGAGGCGTGGTTGAAAATCGCATCAGCCTCAATCGCTTTGTCGAACTCACTTCCACCGCTGCAGCTAAGATGTTTGGTCTTTTTCCAAAGAAGGGCACTATCGCAGTCGGCTCCGACGCCGATATCGTCGTGTTTGATCCCAACAAGGAACAGATGCTGAGTCTGAAGACCAGCCACATGAAAGTCGATTACAACACTTACGAAGGAAAGAAGATCAAGGGTGTCGTCGAGACCGTTCTCTCGCGCGGGAAAGTTGTAATTGACAACGGCGAGTTCAAAGGCAAATCTGGCGACGGAAAGTTTCTAAAGCGCGGCACGTGCGTGACAATGTAATTCGCATTCCAATCATGAACAGGAACAAGTGCTCGCAGTGTGGGTTGGTTAATGCGGAGAAAGATGAGATTTGCCGGCGCTGCGGCACTTCACTGATTGGCGAACCTGCGCTGGAATTTCAGGGCGCAGACGTTAAACCAAAAAGAAGTATTGTTCGGCGAATCATCTGGGTAGCGAGTACCACTCTAGTGGTGCTCTTTGCCTGGTATATTTCGCTGCTAGCGAGTTCCGACCCACTTGGCGAGGAGCGCCAAAAGACAGTCGAAAAGGGTGTGGCTATACTGGACCAGAACGGCTTTCGACGAGAAGCCTTTGTTCTAAGAAATCTGGTCACTTACCGGCAGACGGATAACTGGTGGAACAGGTACATCGGTCACCACGACGCCTACGCCGCCACGAACTTTCCTTTTGAAATCGTAACGCTTTACCCTCAGTTTTTTGAGAAGACGGTCGACGACAATGAAAGAGCTGCGATACTGCTGCACGAAGCCTGCCATCTCTTTGGCGCAGGTGAAGATTCAGCTCTCAAGCAGGTCTGGCTCGATAAGCAACGACTCGGGTGGACCTCTGAAAAATATGGCTCGATTTCGGAAGCCTGGAACCACACGAAACAACTAACCAGGAATCGTTTTCCGCAGTTTTTCAATTGTGGGCCCGCCGAGCAGCCAGACTGTTTTGAGTAGTTTCAACCTGGTCCGCAATTGGTCTCGATATCGTTTTTTTTTCCGCCCCAGGTAAAAGTTTCAAAGGAGAACGGGTAAAATGCGGAGACGTTCAGTGAGACTCATAGGAAAAGTAATCTTACTTTGGTTGATGACGCTGGTGTCGGTGGCCTCGCACGCTTTGGCCCAGAACGCTCCTGATCGGCCGCTAGTCAGCGTCACCGGCCAGGCAGAGATCTTAGTGGTGCCGGATGAGGTGGTTTTCAAGGTTCGCGCCAGCACGCTCGATAAGAACCTGCTGACGGCACAGCACCGTAACGATGAAATCGTCAAGAAGGTGATCGCCCTGGCCCGAGGCTTCGGCATTCCCTCGAACCTAATCCAGACGGACCACATCGCGCTCGAGGAGCGGCATTCCGACGAGGACGCAACGCGGAAGCCTTCTGTTTTTCTCGGGTACCACGTCACCAAAAAAATCGCAATCGTGCTTAGAGACGTAACCAAAGCGGAGGCGCTCTTGTCTGAATTCTTCAAGTCAGGAGTCACCAGCATAGAAGGTGTCGATTTCCGCAGCACGCAGATGCGCAAACATAAGGACCAGGCGCGTGCGCTCGCAATCAAAGCCGCTCAGGAAAAGGCAAGTGCCTTCGCCCGAGAGCTTGGCCAGTCAATCGGTAAAGCGTTCTCAATAACCGAGGAAGGAGTCGCGAACCCTTATGCCGCTAACGTCACCTCAAACTTTTCTCGGAGACTCATTGGATCTTATTCAGACGAAAGCACCACGATCGCGCTGGGTCAGATCTCAATCACCGCGCGAGTGATGGTGAGCTTCGAGTTGAAGTAGGTCCAGCACACAAGACTCAGCCAAAAACACTTTATGACCGCGCCATCCCCCTCCGACATCGCCGTCACTCAACAGGACTTTGAAGAACTTAAGCACGACGTCTCTTCCAGTCCCCTTTGGAACAAAGACCTCGCGCCAACGACCATCCAGGAACGCACCTGGTCAACCTGGAACATCGCCGCCCTTTGGATCGGCATGAGCGTCGTCATCACGACCTACACCCTCGCCGGTGGTTTTATCGCTGCCGGGATGAACTGGTGGCAGGCCATGGTTACCATCCTGCTCGGCAATACGATCGTGCTCATTCCGATGGTCTTGAACGCTCACGCGGGAACAAAGTATGGCGTTTCTTTTCCAGTGCTGAGTCGCGCTTCATTCGGAACCAGAGGCGCTAATGTCCCGGCGATTCTCCGGGCGATCGTGGCCTGTGGCTGGTTCGGTATTCAGACCTGGATTGGTGGCAAAGCCCTCGATGCGTTGTTTGGTGCAATCTCTCCGGGGTGGACCAGCATCCTCGGTGGAGCAACGGTGCTCGACGTTGCTGTTCATACCTGGATTGCTTTCTTCTTATTCTGGGGCATTCAGGTCCTGATCATCCTCAAAGGCGTAGAGGGCATCAAACGCCTCGAAACATGGTCAGCACCACTCCTGCTTACCGGAGGTCTGATCTTGTTGTTCTGGGCATCCTGGAGAGCCGGCGGACTTAGCCACGTGCTGCGGGAGTCTTCTTCACTTCAACAAGAGCAAAACAACTTCTGGTTGATATTTCCGGGCGCTTTGACGGCGTCGGTCGGCTACTGGGCGACGCTCAGTCTCAACATTCCGGATTTCACACGGTACGCACGTTCTCAGAAATCGCAGATGATGGGCCAGGCGCTCGGCTTGCCGCTGACAATGACCGCATTCGCTTTTATCGGTGTAGCGGTTACCAGTGCGACGTTGCTGCTCTACGGCGAAGCGATTCCTGATCCGGTTGAACTGATGAAGCGATTTGATAGCGTGGCCATCATACTATTCGCCACCATCGTTATCTTCGCAGCGCAGCTTTCGACAAACATGGCGGCGAATGTTGTCTCGCCCTCGAACGACTTTTCAAACCTCAACCCAAAACTCATCTCGTATGTTACGGGCGGTTTGATAACGGCAGTGATCGGCGTTTTGATGATGCCGTGGAAACTGATGGGGTCCATGGGCGGGTACATCTTCACCTGGCTGATAGGCTATTCAGGGTTAATGGGCGCAATTGCCGGAATCTTGATCTGTGATTATTGGGTACTCAGAAAACAGCGTCTTAGTCTTGTCGATCTCTTCGACACCAACGGAATCTACTCTTACTCGAATGGCATAAACTGGCGAGCCATGGTGGCGCTGATGGTGGCGATTGCTCCGGTTGTCCCGGGCTTCATTCGCGCGGCGACTACTGAAGGCGGTAGAGTTGCTGAGCCGAATTCTTTTGACACGCTGTATACTTACGCATGGTTCGTTACCTTTGCGCTGGGGTTCGGCATCTATTACCTATTGATGCGATCCAGAACGCAACAGCCCGTTTAGCTCGTTTCTACAATTCAACGAGGAGTTAACATGCCACGTACGGTCAAATGTGGATTGATTCAAGCGACTAACGCCGCCGCCACCGATATGCCGATTGAGGAGATCAAACGGCTGAACATCGAGAAGCATCTGGGGTTTATTGAACAGGCCGCGCAGCAGGGTGTGAAGATCCTTTGCTTCCAGGAAGTCTTTACCACTCCTTATTTTTGCGCTGAGCAGCAGACGCGGTGGTATGAAGCTGTCGAGCGAATTCCCGACGGACCCACGGTGCGCCTGATGCAGGAAGTGGCGAAGGCCCATGGCATGGTGATCGTAGTGCCGATTTACGAAGAGGAGATCGCCGGTATTTACTACAACACTGCGGCCGTGATCGATGCGGATGGTAAGTATCTCGGCAAGTATCGGAAGAACCACATCCCACATGTGAATCCCGGTTTTTGGGAGAAGTTTTATTTCCGGCCGGGCAATCTTGGCTATCCGGCATTCGACACGGCGTATGCGCGCATCGGCGTCTACATCTGTTATGACCGCCACTTCCCAGAAGGCGCGCGCATCCTCGGGTTGAATGGGGCGGAGATTGTTTTTAATCCTTCCGCGACTGTGGCCGGACTTTCAGAATACTTGTGGCGTTTGGAGCAGCCGGCGCACGCTGTCGCCAACGGCTATTTCGTAGGAGCTATCAATCGCGTGGGGCACGAGCAGCCGTGGGACATTGGCGAGTTTTATGGGCAGAGTTATTTCTGCGATCCGCGGGGGCAGTTTATTGCCGAAGCACCCCGCGACAAAGACGCGCTGGTGGTTGCGGATCTGGACCTGGACCTGATTCGTGAGGTGCGGAACACGTGGCAGTTCTTCCGCGATCGACGTCCGGATTCCTATGGGCCCCTCGTAGCAGATTGAAGATGGACTCAAGATTTGAGGGTTCGAGTCTCAGGTCTCCGGGCTGATCAAGTATTTACGAAGTTCAGAACTATCAGGAAAGAAATACAAACCATTTGAGACTTGAGGCCTAAACAGTTTGACCCTGAAAGTGAGACTAACTGATGGACTTATCGATCACCGTAAACGGAATGAAGTTCCCCAACCCTTTCCTGCTGGGCTCCGGCCCGCCAGGGACGAACGCCCGTGTTATCGCCAAATCTTTCGATGCCGGCTGGGGCGGCGCGGTCGCAAAGACCGTAAGCCTGGAATCCGCCAAGGTTGTCAACGTCGTGCCGCGCTACGGGAAACTCCGTTCTAAGATTTCCGGCGAAGTCATAGGCTTTGAAAACATCGAATTGATTTCCGACCGGCCCATCGATGTCTGGCTCGACGAGTTTCGTCAGATAAAAAAGGATTATCCGGATCACATTTTGATCGCTTCCATCATGGAAGAGTATGACAAGGGTCGCTGGCAGGAATTGACTCGGCTCGTGCAAGACACCGGCGTCGATGCGTTTGAACTCAACTTTTCGTGCCCGCACGGAATGACCGAACGCAAGATGGGTTCGGAAATGGGCGAACATCCGGATCTTTGCGAGCAGGTAACGAGCTGGGTGACGGAAGTTTCAAACGTTCCTGTTTGGGCGAAGATGACGCCCAACATTACGAATATCAAAGAGCCTTCCATGGCTGCCGTGCGCGGTGGCGCAAATGGCATCTCTGCAATCAACACAATCCTTTCGGTCATTGGGGTCGACTTAAACACCTTGCGTCCGATGCCGACCGTCGAAGGCCATACCGTGCCGGGCGGGTACTCATCACAAGCCGTGCGGCCGATTGCATTGCGAATGGTCAGCCAACTCGCGCTCGGCCTACCTAGGGAGATCTCCATCAGCGGCATCGGCGGAATTGAAAACTCTCATGATGCGTTGGAGTTCATGTTGCTTGGCTCTTCGACCGTTCAGATCTGCACCGGTGTAATGCTTCACGGCGTGAAAATGGTCGACGAGTTGCAGGAAGGTCTGGAGAAGTTCATGACCGACAAGGGCTTCAATTCCGTCCAGGAGATTGTCGGTAAGAGTCTCAGCTACTTCTCCACGCACAGGGACCTCGTCCAGAAAATGAAAGCCGCCAAGCGCACGAAAGCTGGTGAGGCGAGTCGTGACAATGAGTGGGCACAGAAAGACATTACTGAGAAGACGGCTGAGCTGACCTCCAACTAACAAATGAACACCTGGGGTTCACTTCCGACGGTTTCACCGGTCTTGCGAGATCGAAAGCTGGCTCTGGCAATTCTCGGCGGTGCGGCGCTACTATTGGCCCTATTCGCTACAGGGATTTCAGGCTGGCCATGTCCGTTTCTGCATGTCCTCGGAGTTCCTTGTCCCGGGTGCGGCTTGACACGCGCAACGTATTGGCTTTTGCGAGGCGACCTGCGGACCTCGCTAAGGCTCCACGCGTTCGCCCCGATTTTCCTGCTGACGCTGCTGGTGGTAACGACAGCCGGCGTCTTGCCGGAAAGTCCCCGGCGGTCCTTTCTAGCGAAACTTGAAGTTTTGGAAAGCCGAACCGGAATCGCACTCGTCCTTTTAGCTGCCCTCATTCTCTACTGGGTAGTACGACTCGTAATTCTTAACCAGAGTTTTGGGACACTGATTCAAGGATAGCGAGGTGCGGCAAGCAAACGTTTGTCGCTTTTCGCGGCTCGTCGGGGGTTAAGAAAACCAGCGACCACCAGAAGTTTGTCGCCGTGCCTCGACAACCGCATATTGCGTTAATCACCGAATTGGAGGAAAAACCGCGATGCAAATTCTAGCCATGCTGGTGGCACTTGGATCTGTTATCTGTGCCGTGATCGTATTAATCAAGTTGTTCCAGAACGAAGGGGCGCTGAAGGGAATCCTGGGTCTGATTTGCGGGCTCTATACTTTCATTTGGGGCTGGATGAATGCCGACCGACTGGGTATCAAGAACATCATGTTGATCTGGACGCTGTTGATCATCGTTCTTATTGTGCTCAACGTTGCCTTCGGCGCCATGACTATGCCAACCGGACTACCAACCAACGATCAGTAAAACATTTAGATTGTAGGGGCTCCATCCCGTGGGGCCCCTTTCGGACGGTCCAGGTTCGGTAAGTATGGAACTGGAGTTCTTTACGGCGGACGCCCCTACAATCTCTCTTGACGCATTTCCATTAGCATCCGCTCAATCTCGATCTTTAACTTCGCTGTCAGTTCATCGTTCCGGCCCCCGAATGATTGCGGATACAGCGGCTCGCCAAAGCGTATCTTCACTTTCGCCAATCTTACTCGTCGAGACTTCCGCGCCCACACCTTGTAAACCCCATCGACCGCTACCGGCAGGATTGGCAATTGCAACTCAGTCGAGAGAATCGCTGCACCTTTCTTGAACGGGTGCAGTTCACCGTCGAATGATCGTTCTCCTTCGGGATAGATGTTCAGAATTTTTCCCGCTCGCAGTCCGGCAGCACCAACGCGCATCGCGCTCATGAGGTTTGTGTCCGGATCCACCGGGACGATGTTTAGTAGCTTCGCAACCTGCCTGGTAACCACGTTGTTCCAATATTCTCTGGCGCCGACGTGAAAGATGCTTCGAAGGATCCGGTGCGGATAGAGTGCACAGAGGAGAATTGGATCCAGGTAACTCTGATGATTCGGACAAACGATAAAGGGGGCTTTCAGTCGCTTCAGATTTTCTAATCCACTCACCTCAAGGCGCAGGAAAACGCGCGCCAGAACATAAACGACTCTCAGTAACAGAAATGCGGAAAAGGCTGTCCATGACCTAGCCGCGGCAACCGAACTTAACTCGTCCCGGGTAACCCGATCGTTCCGGAGGAGCTCGCTCCAGTCTTTTTCACTCGACGAATGGGAGGTAATCGTCGGCGGTAACTCGGCTGAGCGCTCGGTCCATGTTGCGTTGTTCGTTAGCGTTAGCAGGTCTGCTACTGTCAGCGCCTCAACCACTGCCGTGTCATCAAACTTCATACTCAGATTCTGCTCAAGACTTGCGATGCATTCGGCCCGCGCCAGGGAATCCAGGCCTAAGTCGAGCTCCAGATTCATTTCCGGATGAATGCGAGTCTGCGGCACGTGTCGGGCTATAGCGGCACACAACTCCTGCCCGGCTCGGGAGTCGAGTAACTCTCGATCCTCGCGTTTAAACACGAAGCGGCCCTCATCGCGAGCGCTTTCTCCGTTCGTCCCAACTTCGACCTGTTTCTGTAATTCAAACCTTCGGATTTTGCGTGTAGCAGTGCGCGGCAGGGCTTCAGCTCGGACGACGTACTCACGAACCCGCTGATACTCAGGAAGAGATCGGCCCAGGTTGTCGAGATCGAATCTGATCGGTTCGCGAGCATTTGCGATTCGGTTCAATTTCAAATAATCAAAATCGGGAACCACCACGGCACATAGCCTTTCGGACAAAGCAAAACCGTCACTGCCGTTCCGCACACCAAGTACGCAGATCTCTCCGACAAGCGGCGACTTCGCATAGTGTGATTCCACGTCTTCGGGATACACATTCTTTCCAGACGGCAGGATGATCACATCTTTCTTGCGGCCAACTATGTAGAGATGGCCGTCGTGATCAAACAGGCCCAGGTCGCCCGAACGAAACCAACCGTCGGCTGTAAACGCCTTGCGATTAGCTTCCTGGTTCTGGTAGTAGCCCGCCATTACAATCGGACCGCGTATCAAAACCTCGCCGATACCTTCGTGATTGGGTTCGTCGATTCTTACTGCCACCTGATTCAGCGGCTTACCGACTGAGCCTACTTTGTTATCTTCGATGCGCGTGACTGTCGCTGCACCGGCGGTTTCAGTAAGTCCATAGCCTTGCAGAATCGTGAACCCCAGCCGGTGAAAGTCGTTGGCGACGGCAGCGTCAAAGCTCGAGCCGGCGGAAATCGCCAACTTTAGCCTTCCACCGAAGGCCTGGTGAACCTTCCGGAAAAACAGCGTCCCGGCATTGATACCCAATGAGTCGCGAAGCCAGCCGTTGGTTGCAAGCAAAGCCCTGAAAAGAGATCGCACTGCTCGCGATTGCGAACGCACTGAGTCAAAGATTTTCTTATGGAACAAATACCAAAGTCGCGGCACGCCAGTGAGTATGGTGACGCCGCCCTCTTTCAGACCACGCGCTATCTCCTCACTATTAACCTCATTGAGATAGACCACCGGCGCACCGATTACGGTCGCGAGCCAAAGATTCACGATTTGAGAATATGCGTGGAACAATGGAAGCAGGCTGAGAATCACCTCACGGTGACTGATCTTCATTACCTCCTGCACACCTTCCACTTCGGCATAGATGTTTCCATGCGTCAACGGAACCGCTTTGGGCACACCAGTAGTGCCGGAGGTATAGATCAATAGAGCGATGTCATCGCCTGTTGCAGGCGTCGGGTTTGAATCAAATTCAGCTGGCCGCACCGTCTGGGTCCAGTCGGCAAAGGAAGCAAATCCGTTGGGGTTGGCAATTGGCTGCAGCGAAACTGCGCGGATGGAATTCCCGAGTTGCTCACAAACCTCCTGATATTTTTCGAAGGAAGTCGGCGAAACGAAAACGAGACGGGCCTCGGAGTTTTCAAGAAAGTTCGCCAGGGTTTCGACAGTCGCAGCCGGATCGAGCGGGACTGCGATAGCTCCGCGATAAAGAATACCGAGGTAGGCCATAGCCCAGTTCGGATGATTCTCGCCAATGATTGCCACGCGGTCACCAAATTCTATTCCCTCGCACGAAAGCCGATAGGCGAGACTGCGAATCTGGGAAAGCATCGAACCAAACGTTGTCCTCTCTGGTCCGTTCGGCCTCAGCAGCGTCATCGCCGTGTTATCAGCGCGCTGCTCGGCGGTCTGAATGAATCTGCTGCTAAAGGTTTCCATTGAACGTACGAAAGGTACTTTGTGTTGAACTGCGTCTTTGCTGTGCTATGTACTATGTACTTTGTACTTTGTACTTTGTACTTCTCTGAATTTGGATCGCAGGTAATCGGGGGTTTGAGACCTCAAAAAAGATACAAAGCTCTAAGTACAAAGCTCTAAGTTCAAAGCTCTAAGTTCAAAGCTCTAAGTTCAAAGCTCTAAGTTCAAAGCTCTAAGTTCAAAGCTCTAAGTTCAAAGCTCTAAGTTCAAAGCTCTAAGTTCAAAGCTCTAAGTTCAAAGCTCTA
>JBGTOA010000060.1:0-94834 GCA_041742785.1 Pyrinomonadaceae bacterium
CAGACCCACAGGGTCCGCATGAACTTGAGGCCCGGCAACCTGTTCAGGTTCTTCGTGTGCCACTCTCTGAGGGCTGGGTTCTGCGAAGTCTTTCCCACGATCGGGTTCTGCACCACTGCGTCGCTGAAATGGTCAACGACCATGGCGATGGCGAAGACGCCGCCAAGCCGTTCATAAAGACTCTTCTCGATCTGCTGAGCGGAATGCACGGAAGTCGCGACGAGAACGGCTGTTAGAGTCATTGCTATCGCGAGTGACTTGATGATTGAAATTTGTGTTTTCATGATTGTATTTCCTCCTGTCTTGCTTTTGCGATTCCTCGAACCTCCACGCTTACGCAGCGATCTCGACAGATGGGGTGGTTTTGGATTCCGCGATCAGTCGTGTCACTTCTGCTATCAACTGGTCGCTGTCTGCGGGCTTAACCAGGTATCCCTGAGCACCCGAAACGCGAGCTGCTTCCTGGTCAGTCTCGTACGCCGCTCCTGAGTAGAAGAGAACGGGTGTCTTTAGATCGAACTGGCGTAACTTTTCGGTAAGCTCCGTACCAGAAAGTCCAGGCATCCAGTTGTCTACCAAATACAAATCAAAGTTTTGCGTTTTTGCCAGATTCGAGCCCGTGTTGCTGGGATCCCTAGTCAGATCTAAGCTCCCGGAGTTGCACAATCTTGATAGCACAACTCTCCCTAGATAGACTTACGCCGCCAGAGACTTACGCCGTAAATTGCCTCGTGCGCTGGAATATGCTTTCACGGAGCTCGGCCGCAAACCTCATACTACCGGGGAATCGGGCGTCGATTGGCGTGGCAGAAAGGTTAGGAGAAAAGGTTAGAGGGTCGAGTAGAAGTGGGCGGGGTGGATGTCTTGGTCTATGGAATGGATCGGGCTGCGTGGCAGGCGATAAAGAGAGCCCTATGCGAAGGTACTACGTTGGATTCCACGCGGCGAAGGGTTGGTAAGCCGAACGAAGGTGCTCGGCTTGATATCTTTGTCGCCGACGATTACGTCCTCGAGCGATCTACATCCCGCAGCACTTCTGAGGCAGAAACGCCGGATGCCTCATAAATCGACGCATAATGGCCTTTTTGAGGCAAAGCCCGTACCGACGCGCAAACGCGCAAACGCGCAAACGCGCAAACATAATATGTATTATCAGACGCAAAGTAGGCAGCAGATCACTCGGTTTGGAGCTCTTCGCGTTGTGAGGCTTGGGCGGGTGCCCTGTTTTACGCTGCTTAGCCAGGGATCAGAGGTCGGTGAGTCCCAGCTACTTTGAGTAGAGTGCCTAATACTTGAGCGAGTTCCTAATATTTTGAGCGAGCCCGGGTTTTTCTCGAGGCGAGGTTAGTCCGTTTGCTCTTGGTCATGGTTCGTCTTCGTGCTGGAGCCGTTCCGGCCCCCGAAGTCTTTTAAGCGGCTCCCACTTGACCCCAGTGATCGGGTTATCAACTCTTCAGCCGGCGGACGTCCGTCGATGAAAACAAAGACGTGAAAGTGATTCGCATTCTCTCTGAGAACGGCAATCTTACCTTCGTCTCGCATTCGCGCCAGCTCGGCCATTACAAACTCCTGCTCAGCCGCGGACATGTATCGGTAATACACATCGAACGCCAGACCCGTCGAATGTGGCGGCACGTCAATCAAGGTCGCGTTGGGATTGGTCTCACGCAATTGTCGCTGATACTCGTCGGGCCGCACCAAAGACGTGATCGCAAGCGGCCGGCCAAACTTGTCCTGATACAACTTCGCCAGACTCTCCATCGCCTGTAATGCTGCCGGGCGCAGATGACTCAGCAGCCGAACCTTGAGTGCCTTGCGAGCCATCGGATCCGTCAGCGCGTTGTCCTCATCAGACTCCTGGGCGAACGAAGCGATCGACTGGTACTCAGCAGAGATCATTTCCCGCAACTTTGCGTTCTCATAGAACCTGTCCAACAAGACTTTCCTCTTTTTATAGGCTGTTGCCGTTCTCTCGTTTTCACTGATTTCTGTCCGGAGTGTTTTGGCCAGTTCTCGATCGCGCCGCGGCGTAGCGGCCAAACGTTGTCTTAGATCGGCACCGGACAGTTTTAGCTGATCCAGTGACTTTGTTATATCCGTGTACTCCTGCTGGAGCTCAGCATCACTGCCAAATAGCGGCACGCTGTCGCCGGAGTCTTTGTCGTAGTGAGTGAAAGCGCCGTCAGACGCGCTGAATCCGACACCATAGAGAATGTAAGCGTTACCAAGTGCGGGAACTTCGACCAACTCACCTTTCCTGATTAAGCCCGTGAGCTCAGCAAAGTCATGCGGAGTTTGCAGGCGATGCTTCCGCCATTCGGCGATCTGCAGGCTTAAGAATCGCCGGCGGTCTGGATAGTGCTTAAGCTGGTGTGGCACTTCCACTTTAGCCTGCCGCCCGGTGGGCTCGCCACGGTCTTCCTCAACTCTAAGAGCTGCTTTCTTAAATTGATCGGTGCTGTCCGGGTCTAGCGTTGCGGGTGCTACTACCTGCGGCTGGGATCTGTCACGACAACCGCAAAGCACCAACAGCAATGAGAGCACAAGTAGCTGAACGATCTGTGCCTCTCTGCCAACCACTCTCAAGAATTTCAACATAATCTGATTCAATCTTCTAACCGGGTCCAATAAATATTCTCTAACAAAAAAACTCCGGTCCACTCCCCTTCTCATAGTTGCCCAAGGTACCCAGCAGGGTTGGTCGCTTGACCGCACTTATCCGTTAACCTACATTGACGACACAATAAATTAAATACGCTGCCCGTAATTAGAAGGACTTCGTAAAGCCAGTGGCAATAAAAATTGAGAATCAGGTCGAACGAAATCTACCAAACAACACAGTCGAGCAAATCGAAGCCGCCTTTGACAGTCTGCCGCGCGAACACACCCGCGGTTTGGAGCGAATCAGACTGGTCGAGTTCATTTCCGAGCCGCGCCTCAGAGGAACCTTCCAAGCCACCGAGCTCCCCGGCTTATATCACCCTCGTCAGGGGCCGAAGGGCCCGTGGCTGGAAATCGCAGTCGGAGTGTTGTTGCCCGGTAATAAACCGATCCATAAGCGCGTTATGCCTAGACTTTCTTTCAAAGGCAACCTCGCGGCCATAATCTTTTCACTGGTCGGCCAACACTATCACCTGACGCTGAAACACTCGTTGAAAAAGACGCAGCTCGAGCCGGCAGTGAGAATGTATACGGAGAAACAGTTGAAGATCTGGAACGAGAAGAGACATAGCTTCCGGGCAAAGCTCTTCAAGCCGTTACAGCCTACGCTTGAGCGTTGGGCCAGGGCGTTGCAGAAAAGAGCCGCGACTGAAAAAAAGAAGAGCCTCGCGTCAAAATAGAACGACGACAAGTTCAGCCTTTCGCAAGCGCGTCGCTATCATTAAAAAAAAGGGGCGACCACTGGAGTGGCCGCCCCTTCAGTTTAATGACTCAAGTTACTCGGCTGTGTCTATCAGCGAACCCCGGGCGGCTGGCTTCGGTGCTTCATTCTCCTGACTGCTCTCGATACTCCTGGCAGCTATTCGCAGAGCCGCCGCCACGTCCTCAAGCTCAACCCTGGATCGGCGAAACTTCACTTCAAGACTGAATTCTTTGCCCGGCGAGCTGTACTTGAAGGTGTAGGGTTTCAGCTCAGGAGAGATGCGTGGTCCCATCTCCTGACGCCTTACTTCCCTCGCGTCGTTACGCGTTAGCCCCCTGGACGCGATCTGCGTTGCCAGGCGTCTCATTCCCTCATCATCAGGTTGACGTAGAATCTGCAACAGCACAGACTTCGCCGTCACATCTGCCTGCCTACAAATATCGCGCACGTCGGTTGGTATCTTTGCTATCGACAACGCTTCAGTGACTGTACTGCGGCTTTTTCCTACTTTTCGCGCCACTTCATCGTGCGTATACCCAAACCGATCAATCAGTGCGAGCAGACCATCCGCTTCTTCCCAGACGGTGAGATCCTTTCGCTGCATGTTTTCAATGAGAGCAATTTCGGCGACTGTGCCTTCGTCAACCGCCATCTCCACACAAGGAACTTCGGTGAGTCCCGCCAGTCGCGCGGCCCGGTAGCGTCGCTCTCCGGCAATGATCATCCATCGGCCCGTGTCCCCGGTCGGCCTGACGAGCAAGGGCTCCAAAACGCCTTTATCGGCAATGGACGCCGTGAGCTCAGTAAGATCGCCAAACTCGGTGCGCGGCTGTTTTGGATTGGGATCCAGCTTGTCGAGCGAGATCATCCGGCCCACCGGCGCGGGACCTCGTTGGGATAGCTCCTCGACATAATGCACGTCGTGGCGCATTTGCAAACCTGTTGGTAATCCCCTTTTAGACACGGCTCAATACCTCTTCACAAAGTTTTGCGTATTCGGTGGCGCCAGATGAATTCGGCGCGAAACTAAAAATAGATTCCTTGTAAGCCGGCGACTCCTCCAAACGGACACTCTTGGTAATCACCGTGTCGAACAATTTCGGCCCAAACACTCGACGAATCTGCTCATGAACCTCTCTCGCGAGGGTGGTGCGCTTATCGTGCAGCGTAACAAGCACACCCAGCAGCTGAAGATTCGGATTCGGCCGGCCTTTGACCTTCTCAATTGTCTCCAGCAGGTCGTCGGTTCCTTCAAGAGCAAAATAGGAAGACTGAATCGGAACCAGCACGTGGCTGGCAGCGACCAACGCGTTAACAGTGATCAGACCAAGCGTGGGAGGAGTATCTATCACTATTACTTCATACTCTTTTCGGAATGGCTCAAGCCGGTCCTTCAAGCGAAACGCTGCGTCGAAATCGCCGACCAGTTTCGACTCAAGCTTGGCCAGGCTAATTCGCGCGGGAACGATGTCGAGATTCTCGACCGGGCTCTTATAGACCGACTGCTCCACCGGCGCTTCCCCGTCCATCATTAACTCGTAAGCCGAGCGTTCGACCTTTAACGGATCGAGGAAAGAGATAGAACTGTTTGCCTGGGGATCAAGATCCAGCAGGAGGACACGTTTTCCGAGCCTGGCAAAAGCGGCGGCAAGGTTGATGGCCGTAGTCGTTTTGCCTACGCCACCCTTTTGATTAGTGATCGCAATTACCAATCGAGGCACTGGATCAGAATTCTGCACAGTTGATTCGATGACGAGAACTTTTCTGCGGGATAAATGTTGGTCGGTACCCGTCGGTAGACCAACGATTGGAATGATTCAGTGAAGCTACATCGGCAAGTCCCCTGCTTCACCAATAACGTCGGGCCACTCTTCTTCACCGAGGGAGGAATCTTCAGATCCCTCCTCTTCTGATGGAACGGTATTTCGGGAAGCTTTGATGACTTCCGTGTCTACAAATATCGGGCAGTCCGCACGCAGCGCTAGCGCGATCGCGTCAGACGGTCGCGAATCCAGGACCATTGTCTCACCCTCGCTGGTGCGCATTTCGATTACCGCAAAAAAGGTATTGTCGCGCAGGCTCGTTACGACAACTCTCTCCACGTGAATGCCCAGTTCGACAATCAAATTTCGCAGCAGGTCGTGAGTCATAGGCCTTGGGGGCGCTATCTTTTCGATCTCCAGCGCAATCGCGTTCGCCTCATAAGCACCAACCCAGATCGGCAGCATCGTGTCACTCTGGACGTCCTTGAGAATAATGATTGGAGTCCCGCTGTTCGGGTCCATCATCAAGGCGCGAATCTTTACCTCAATTTCCATAGCTCGAAATCCTACTGCTCGAAGGTCGCTCAGGCACTGGCTAACTCTCCATAGAGACTGTTTGGCTTTGCGGCCGTGATCGCAACGTCAACGATGCTTCCTTCGAGTGTGGTATCACCGCGAAAGTTTACAACCTTATGACACGTCGAGTGTCCCATCATGTCAGCATCGCCGCGACTGCTTGGCCGTTCTACCAGGACGCTAACCCGCCGCCCGATGTAGTTTTCACAGAGACGGTTTTGAATCTTCCTTTGCAGTTTCTCCAGCGCAAGAAATCGCTCTCGCTTTAGGGCGGCGGGCACGTCGTCAACTTGACGAGCGGCCGGCGTCCCGGGCCTTTGCGAGTACTTGAACAAGTAAAGCGCGTCGTATTCACACTGTGCAACCAGGTCCATAGTTTGCTGAAAGTCGTCGTCAGTCTCACCAGGAAAGCCTACGATGATGTCGCTCGTCAGCGATAACCGGCGACTCGATCCTTTGATCGCATCTACTTTCGCAATGTAATCAGCAGCTTTATGACCACGTCGCATCCGTTGCAGTACCTTATCGCTACCAGACTGTACCGGCAGATGAATCCAGTCACAAAGATTTGGACGCTCTTCGATCGCGGCAACTATATCAGGATGAAAGTCTCTGGGAAATGAGGTCGTGAATTTGATGCGGGGTATTCCGGTCTCGGCCACTGCGCGAAGCAGCCTGCAGAACGGGGTAGCACCGCGATACTGCTCGATACCGGCGAGAGTCTTCGGGCGATAGCTGTTGACGTTTTGACCGATTAGATGAACCTCGTTGTATCCTAGTTTCTGCAGACGTCGCACTTCGCTAATGATCTCGGTAGCGGTACGGCTACGCTCGCGGCCGCGCGAGTAGGGAACGATGCAGAACGAGCAAAACTTATTGCATCCTTCAATGATGGGAACAAACGCAACATAGGGTGAATGTCGTTCACTGGGTGAAACATCCCAAACTTCACCTTCCTCGCGTTCGCCCAGATCCGAAACTTTGCTGTGGCCACCGCCTATCGCTGCAAGTTCGATCAGCGAGGGGATGCGATCGGTCGCGCGAGTCCCGATCACCATGTTTACTGCGGTCGAATTGTTAAAAAGCGACTTCCCTTCCAGTTGCGCCACACAACCCATCACGCCGATAAGCGGCTTTTTACCTATTGCAGAGTCGCGAATTTCGCCGATTCTTGTTAGCACTTTCTGCTCAGCGCGTTCGCGAACTGAACAAGAATTCAATAACACGACGTCAGCGTTTTCAGCCGAAGTTGTTAATTCATAACCCGCGTTCCGCAAACCGGTAGCTGCCCGCTCGCTATCCGCGACATTCATCTGGCAACCAAACGTTTCGATATAAACTCGGGAACTCATTCTGCCGCGTTCATCCTCACTCGAATGGCGACAGTCTAACAGAAATCATTAAGGGAACGCGATAGCACTAAAGTTGAGTAGCGATGCGGTTTGAGCGCCTGACGTTAACAGGCTAAGAAGTCAAATGAGGCTCGCGGTAGTGGCAGGTTTGGAGAGTGAATTGAGTCGGGCGAGCTGATTGAAATTTACCGACGCGCGGCCGCGACGTGTAAAGGCGTCATCACATTGGAGGGCTTTGCGCCATAATGAATTACTTGCATCGCGCCGGGTGCAACGCAAAAAACACCCTCGCTTGACCGCGTATTGAGCGCCCTAGTAGTATTCGCGGCGAAGTTTCGTATCCCGGTCGACACTAAGAGGTTCCCTCATGTCTTTTAACAAAATAATTCTCGTCGGTAATCTTGGTCGCGATCCCGAGCTGCGTTATACACCGCAAGGGACTCCAGTCTGCAGCTTTTCGCTGGCAACAAATGAACGACGGAAAGACAAAACGGGCGAGATGCAGGATGTCACCACGTGGTTCAAAGTTACTCTCTGGGGACGACAAGCAGAAACTGCCTCACAATATCTCACTAAAGGCCGGTCGATTTATATCGAAGGCAGACTGCGGGTCGAAGAATGGACCGACAAAGATGGAAAGCCGCGGCACACGCTGGAAGTTAATGCCACCGACATGCAATTTATTGGCGGCGGTGCGAGAGGCGATGATGCGATGGCAGCAAGGGCAAGCGCTCCCGGCGAAGCACCGACGGCCCACGCTGAACCGGCCGACGACGACATTCCCTTCTGATCCGCATAGCCTCCGGGATTTGTAATAAGCAAAGGCGGAAGCTTGTCAGGCAATGCCCCAACGACCGAATTGCCGGAGTTTGTTATATCGACGTGTGAGTCTTTCTTCCTGCGTGCAGCTTACCGCCTCAGCGAGTCGTTCCGTGAGTGCTGAATCGAGATGACGAGCGGCCTGATCGTAATCGGTGTGGGCTCCGCCGGGCGGCTCAGCGATGATCTGATCGACGATCTTTTCTTCAAAGAGTTCCTGCGCGGTGAGTCGCAAGCCTTCCGCAGCGCGATCCGCTTTCTTAGCGTCTTTCCATAAAATCGCGGCGCAACCCTCCGGCGAGATAACGGAGTAGATCGAATTCTCGAGCATCAACACCTGGTCGCCGACGCCAATCGCCAGCGCGCCACCTGATCCACCCTCACCGATTACCGTAACAATCACTGGAACCGTGAACTTCGCCATCTCGCGTAGGTTGTAGGCTATAGCCTCAGCCTGTCCGCGCTCTTCGGCATCGATTCCTGGATATGCGCCTGGTGTGTCGATCATTGTGACGATAGGTCTGCCAAACTTCTCAGCCAGCTTCATCACGCGCAGGGCCTTGCGATAGCCCTCCGGCTTTGGCATTCCAAAGTTGCGATAGCTTCGCTGCTTTGTGTCCCGGCCTTTCTGATGACCGATGACTACGATAGGCAAGCCATGAAAGCGAGCTGACCCACAAATGATCGCCGGATCATCGGCGAAGCGGCGATCGCCGTGGAATTCAACAAAGTCTTCAAAGAGCCGCTCTATGAAGTCCAGTGTGTACGGCCGATCGGGATGCCGTGCCAACTGCACGCGCTCGAAGGCAGTTTTTTTCTGATCGACCGCCGATTGCACAGGCACAGTGGATTTTTGCTTCTTAACTTTTGCCATTTCTTCCTGCTTGAACGTCCGCGGCCCCTTCTTCAGTTCAGTCCGTCACGAGATCGGCTCCGCAAGCATATCCTCACGAAACACCGGTTGACCAGTTTAGCGACATAGAGAAACCGGCAAGGCGTGGTTTGTCTGATTTTACGATTATCAGACCCGACTCCCGCTCAGTTGGACTTTCTCGACCCGTAGCGAACAACCCGCCAGTTCGAGCGCTGAATTGAGCGCCGCATTTCGCTCAACACGCAGCGCGGCGTTGGTTTTCATCCTGACTACGATTCCGGCATCGATTATTACTTCCAGGGCAACATCGCAGTTTCCGGGATGGGTATTAAGCAGATGCAGTATGGAATCAAAAAAGCCTTCAGGGTCTTCGGTCTGGGGCATCCTCAATACCACCAACTCCCGGTTCCTGAGTATCTCATCCAGGCTTTGCACTTGATCGACGATCAAATTAGGAGGGTTGTCCTCGCTCAACTCCAACCGCCCGGAGACCAGTGCAGCCAGCTCGTTTTGCGCCAGCGCAGAATATTTCCGGTACGTCTCGGGCCACATCACGCACTTGGTTTCGCCTGCCTCATCCGCCAGCCTCAGCAGAGCAAACCGATCTCCTTTCTTCGTCGTTTTCAGTTGCAGATCGCTTATCAAACCGGCAATTGAAATTCGGCTGCCGCTATTTTGATTGGGAAGCTCGATCGACTTTAGCGCCTTTAGACTCTGCAGCAGGTCCACGTAGTCGCCTAGCGGATGACCGGTGATATAGAAGCCAAGGGCGGCCTTCTCCGCCGCCAGGAGTTCAGCGCGTGTCCACGGCTTCCGCGAAACAGGCGGTTGCTCGACGATGTGAGCTTCGTCTGACGCTATTGCGAACAAACCGCTTTGACCCTGTAGACGCTCGCGTTTCGCTCGTTGTGCTCGCGCCAATGCGTTATCGATGCAGGAATGCAATGCGGCACGCCACTCGTGTATGTCTCGCGCGGAGGTATTCAAAGAATCGAAGGCTCCGGCGGTTACCAGGCTTTCAAAGACTCTCTTATTCAGTGTCCCCTGCGCCATGCGCTCCGCAAAGTCGAAGAAGGAGTTGAAATGCCCTTCTTGGCGTGCCTCGATAATTGCACTAACAGCGGATTGACCGATTCCCTTGATCGCCGCCAGACCGTAGCGAATGGCGCCCGTTAACGGCGTGAAGCCCGAAAAGCTCTCGTTAACATCTGGGGGTAAGAGCTGGATTCCCTGACTTTTCAGTTCCTTTGAATACTTAAGAACCTTGGCCGCATCCTGAGCCTCGCTCGACAACACAGCGGCATAGAAATGCTCCGGGTAATGCGCTTTCAGATAGGCAGTCTGGAAGGCGAGGAAGGCATACGCGACGCTGTGACTGCGGTTGAAGCCATAATCGGAGAACTGGTTCATTAGTGAAAAGATCTTCTCGGCCTTCTCTTTCTTAATGCCCCGCACGACTGCTCCCTCGATGAACTTCACTTCATGTACGGCCATCTCTTCGCGCTTCTTCTTACCCATCGCCCGGCGCATCAGGTCGGCTTCACTTAAGGTGTAACCTGCAAGGCGCTGAGCAAGCTGCATGATCTGTTCCTGGTACACCAGAATGCCGTAGGTGTTGCTGAGAATCTCCTTCATCTCCGGCACGAGGTAGCGAACGGTTTTCTTTCCGTGGTGCCGCTGAATAAACTCGTCAACCATGCCCCCATCAAGCGGTCCCGGCCGGTAGAGGGCATTCAACGCGGCGAGGTCTTCAATGCCTTTCGGCTTCAGCTTGCGACAGATTTCCTGCATGCCCGAGGACTCGAACTGGAACACGGCGTCGGTCCGTCCCTCGGCAAACACCTGCATAGTCTTTTCGTCATTAAGCGCTAAATCAGGCCAGTTAATCTCGACGCCAAGCATCTGCTTAACCGTAATTAAGCAGTCATTTATAACCGTTAAAGCGGTAAGCGCTAAAAAGTCCATCTTAAGCATGCCGGTTTTTTCCAGGTCCGACATTACGTACTGAGTCGTTAATTCGTCCTTTCCCGAGACCGCAACAGGGATGAGTTCCTGAAGCGGGAGCGGCGAAATAACTACACCGGCGGCGTGGACGGAGCTGTGCCGGGCGCAGCCTTCGAGTCGCTGCGCAATCTCAAGTAGATCCTTAACTTGAGGATTTGTCTCAACTTCTTTCTTCAGCTCGGGGACCTGGTCGAGAGCCTGGCCGATGCTCACGTTCCGCCCGCGAACGGGTGGCGGAATCAGCTTCGCGATGCGCTCAACTTCCGAGTAAGGCATCTCGAGAGCGCGACCGACGTCCTTAATCGCCGCCCGTGAAGCGAGGGTCCCAAAAGTGATGATCTGGCAAACTGAATCTCGGCCGTAAAGGTCAGCGACGTGGTTTATTACGTCACCGCGCCCGCGCACACAAAAATCGATATCGATATCCGGAAGCGAGATGCGCCCAGGGTTAAGGAAACGCTCGAAGATAAGGTTGTACTGGAGGGGATCGACGTCGGTAATATCCAGAGAATAAGCCACTAGTGATCCAGCGGCCGACCCGCGACCGGGGCCGACCGGCACTGAGTTCTCCTTGGCATAGCGCACAAAGTCCCAAACGATCAGGAAATAGCCGGCAAAGCCCATCTGCTTGATCATCGCTATCTCACTCGTGAGACGAGTCTGATAATCCTCGATCGAGTGCTTCAGTTCGCCCCGAGCCAGTTGGCCATCCCAAACCCTCTGTCGGCGCCGCTCGAATCCCTCACGCACAACTTTTTCGAAGTAGTCATCCACGGACGAACCAGCGTCCGATGCCGGGATTGGGTAATTGGGAAGGTGGTTGATGTTCTCAGGCAGCTGGAGGTCGCACCGCTCGGCGATCTCAACAGTCCGGGTCAGCGCGTCCGGCAGTTCACTTCCAAAGATTTGCCACATCTCTTCAGGAGAGCGAACGTAAAAGTTTGGACTCTGGTAGCGCAGGCGGTTTGTGTCGTTTACCGTCTTACCGGAACCGATGCATAGGAGCACGTCGTGCGCGCGAGCATCTTCGGGCTGTAGATAATGGGCATCGTTAGTGGCAACAAGGGGCACGCCGGTGCGCTTGGAGAGTTCGACCAGCGATTTGCGAATACGCTGCTGGGCCTCCAGGCCATGCTCCTGAATCTCAAGAAAGTAGTTCCCTTTCCCGAGGATCTCTTCGAATTCAACCGCAGCTGCTGCTGCCTCGTCACACTTGTCGCGCGCCAACATCGCCGAAGGCACACCGGACATGCATGCAGAGAGGGCAATCAGACCCTTGCTGTGCTCTGCCAGGAGTTCCTTGTCGATCCGCGGTTTGTAATAGAAGCCTTCCGTATATGCTTTTGAGGTGAGCCGAACCAGGTTACGGTATCCATCCATGTCTTTCGCGAGCAGGATCAGATGAAAGTTTGCCTTCTCACCTGGAGGTCCGGCTGACTTATCCACCCGACTCCCACGTGTAATGTAGGTTTCGCATCCAATGATCGGTTTCACACCGTGCTTCTTCATCGCGTTGTAGAACGAGATGGCGCCAAACATGTTGCCGTGATCCGTCATGGCACACGCCGTCATACCGAGTTCTTCGGTTCGCTTGGCAAGTGGCTTTATCTGAATGGCGCCGTCGAGCAGGCTATAGTCTGTGTGTAGATGAAGATGTGCGAATCTTTGTTCAGGCATGATGTACTGGATAAGAGCTGGTGGACTAAGAGCCACCTCGGTTGGATGAATAACTATTCTTAAGACCGGATTTCCGTCACACTATACCACGTGGTAACGCGAGCGTTTATTCCCACTCGATTGTGCTTGGCGGCTTGGAACTGATGTCGTAAACGACCCGATTTATTCCTCGAATTTCGGACACGATGCGCGCCGAAACTCGAGCCAGGAGATCGTGCGGCAGCCGGGCCCAATCCGCGGTCATCCCGTCAACGCTGGTCACGGCGCGAATGGCTACCACCTTTTCGTACGTGCGCTCGTCGCCCATAACACCGACCGTCGAAATCGGAAGCAGAACGGGAAACGCCTGCCAAACCGAGTTGTAGAGATCCGCCAGGCGCAGTTCCTCGTCGAGAATTCGATCGGCAGCCTGCAGCAATCTGAGGCGCTCGATCGTAATGTCCCCGATGATCCTCACTGCAAGTCCGGGCCCTGGGAATGGATGTCTTGTAAGAATTTCTTCAGGGACACCCAGTTCCCTGCCAATCAGTCTCACTTCATCTTTGAAAAGTTCTCGCAAGGGTTCGATCAAACGCAGGTTCATCTTTTCCGGCAAGCCGCCTACGTTGTGATGGCTCTTAATTACGGCAGAGGGACCCAGAACAGAAACAGACTCAATGACGTCGGGATACAGCGTGCCTTGCACCAGGTAATCGACACCACCCAATCGTTTTGCTTCTGCGTCAAACACATCGATAAACGTCTTCCCAATCCTTTTTCGTTTTTCCTCAGGATCAGTAACGCCGGCCAGGGCAGCGAGAAAAAGTGCACCTGATTGCACGCCGACAAGATTGAGTTTCATTCGTTGCCGCAGAACGGCAAGCGTTGATTCAAACTCGCCTTCTCGCAATAACCCGTTATCCACGAAGATACATGTTTGCCGCTCGCCGATTGCCTGATGCACCAGTGCCGCCGCGACGGTCGAATCAACTCCACCCGACAGGCCACAAACCACGCGGCCCGTTTCGCCGACCTCGTCGCGAATTCGGCCCACCTGTTCCTGAATGACGGCGGCGGGCGACCAATCACCCTGGCAGCCGCAAACCAAATACAGGAAGTTTCGCAACACCTGAGCGCCTAATGGTGTGTGTGCAACTTCGGGATGAAACTGCACACCAAAGATGCCACGCTCGACGTTTTCCATGGCATTGAGCGCATCTTCGGTTAGCGCCGTAACACGAAACCCTTCAGGGACGGCAGTCACATGGTCTCCGTGACTCATCCAAACATCCATCTCTGATGGCAGCCCTATGAACAATTTACTTTCCGCATCAACAATTTTGAGCTGGGCGTAACCAAACTCTCGGCTCGGTGCAGATTCGACTTCGCCGCCAAGATCCAGAGCCATAACCTGCAGCCCATAACAAATACCCAGCACGGGGCACTCGAAAGAGTGCAACAACTCCTTATCCGGACGAGGAGCGTCGTGTTGATATACGGAGGACGGTCCACCCGAAAGGATGAGACCCCGTGGCCGATGCGCTTTGATTTTAGTGACCGGTACGTTGTAAGGCAGAATTTCGCAGTAAACGCCGGCTTCGCGCACGCGCCGGGCTATGAGCTGAGTGTATTGAGATCCGAAGTCAAGTATGATGACGGTTTCGTGATTAGAGTTCTGCGTCAAAAAAGAAAACCTCTTAGCGGTGTGGCGCGTTAAACCGGATCCACTGAAAGCTCGAGTAGGTGGATTATACTTTTCGAAGTTGATTAGACAAAACAGGGATACTTCCTGCTATTAGTTATGGCTAGACATATCGCACCATCAGCGGCTCCACTAAAAGCAACCCGCTGCATCAGGATTCTGTTTCTGGTAGTGCTAAGCACATTTTCAGTATTCGGTCAGGGACGAATTTCAACCAGGACTGCGACTGTGGCACTGGCGCATCCGCTGACGCTGCGCTGGCGTTACGACTCAACGCAAACTCTCAATCTGACGCCGGCATTTGATGAAGAGTCGATCTTTATACCACTCTCGGGTGGGACGATGGTGTCGCTGAGAGCGAGCGACGGACGCTTGCGATGGCGATCCGAAGTTGGTGGTGAACTGTCTGCTTCGCCCGTCGCTGATGAACAGCGCGTTTATGTCGCTTCAGAAATTCTGGGCTCGGAACAAACACGCTCGAATCTTCGCACGGCAAGAGGCACGTTGCGCGCTTTGGGGAGTGAGGGTGGCGTAACGCAATGGATGCGAACTCTGGCAAACCCTTTGCGCGGTTCTCTCACTTTAAAAGGCGGGAAGATTTTTGCGGGAGCTACCGATGGAAAGTTCTATGCCTTTGACGCTGCTACCGGCATGGCTCGCTGGGGCTTTGATTACTCCGCTCCTTTCAACGGTCAATCGGTTGTCACGGAGGGGCGTGTGTATGTCGGCAGCGAAGATGGAACGCTGCTGGCTCTGAACGAGAATACGGGCAAGCTTCTTTGGCGCTATCGAAGCAAGGGCCCGGTAAGGGGGCCGGTGGCTGTAGCAAACGACAGTGTCTTCCTTGGGTCAGGCGACGGCTACGTCTACGCTTTGAACACCACAAACGGCAAACTGCGATGGAAGAGACGCACGGGGGCGGGTGTTCAAGCAGTAGTGCGGGTTGAAAGTTCTCTGCTCGTGGCCTCGCTCGACAATTTTGTATATCTCTACTCGCTCGGCGGGAACAGAGTTTGGAAACGGCAATTACCTGGCAGGATATCTTCACAACCCTTCGCGACCATCGATGGAGCGCTCTTTACTCCACTTTCAAGTTCTGCAGCGGTGGTGTTGGGCCTCGGGGACGGCCGTCCGGTGAATTCGCTTCCAACCGATGACGAGATGGGCCGCTCGGCATCGCCTATTGCCGTCGGCGATGCGGTGTTTCTCACAACTCAGAACGGAGTGTTGGCTTTTGCAGAGCCCAAGGAGGGTGTGACTAAGGGCAAGCCGGATTGAGGTGTTGAGGTGCTAGATCTCCTTCGGCTGAGCCTTAGAATCGCCGATGTCAGTGCGGTGGCGGAACATGCCCACCACACGTGACAGCAAGCCATGCAGGATGTAGGCCACCGCGAGCCCCAACAACACAAACTTTGAATAGAGCAGGATCAACATTCCCACCGCTACCACGAGAATAATCGTGCGCATGCTGCGTTTCCGGCTGCCGACATTCTTAAAACTGGGGAAGCGCAAAGTGCTCACCATCAGCACACTCAGCAAACCAACCAGCGTCATCAAGAGAATGGCATAGACTTCCGAGCGCTGGGGACCATAGTAGAGCAACGGCGTCGGAGCAAAATGTATTAATGCTGCGATGAGTCCTCCCGCAACCGGGATCGGCAGGCCCACAAAGCTCTTCTTGTCTCCCTTTATCGTGCCCGCCGCAAGAATACGGGGACGCGTAGACTGAACATTGAACCGAGCCAGGCGAAAAGCGCCGCACATCAGGTACATGAACGACAAAAACCAGGCCATACGATGAATGGCACTTCCCTCTTGCAGGCTAGCCCCATAGCCCCACACGTATGCCAACACCGCCGGCGCCAGCCCAAACGTCACCACGTCTGCTATTGAGTCGAGTTGAACCCCGATCTCGGTCGTAGTCTTTGTCATGCGCGCAATGCGACCATCCAACATGTCGCAAAGCACCGCGATGCCAATCGCAATTGCTGATGCATCCAGGTAGCTCGCTGCGCGAATGAGATCGGCTTCCACACCCGTGCCAACAAACTGAAACCCGCGCAACGCTGACATGACGGCATAGAATCCCATGCCAATATTGGCAGCAGTGAACGCTGAAGGGATGAGATAGAGTCCCTTCCTGACGCCGCGTCTCTCAGGATTTCGCGGCTCGGGCTCGTCGTAAGCTGGGTGTGCGCTGCTCATCGTATCCTCCCGATGATGGTAATACCGCCTTTCACCCGCATGCCCTCTGAAACCAGCACGTCAACGTTGCCGGGGACGATAAGATCAGTTCGCGAGCTGAATTTGATTAGTCCAAAGCGCTCTCCGAGACCAACGTAATCCCCCTTTTTCTTCCAGCAAACAATGCGACGCGCAAGAATTCCCGCGATCTGCTTACAAACTACGGTGATGTGCTCTCCCTGAATTGTCAGCACATTCTGTTCATTGACCAGGCTCGCGTTCTTATCAGTCGCCATCAGGAATTTCCCCCTGGCGTAAGACACATCAGTAATCCGGCCCGCAATAGGAGCGCGATTAATGTGAACGTCCAGGGGTGAAAGAAATATGCTGACCAGCTTGCCCGAGTTCCCCTGCTCCGCAAACAGTTCTTTCACCAGGGTCACTCTGCCGTCCGCTGGAGAAACAATAATGTCTGCTTCGGCTGCCGGGACCTGCCGATTCGGATCCCGAAAGAAGTAAGCCATGAAGGTCGCCAGCAATAAAAAGACCAGCGCTACAGCCCAGTAGCCCAGACCGAACAATACGACCATCAACAAAACCGGCACTAAGATATAAATGAGTCCGTCACGAACAATACGCAAAGTCTTTATCCGGATCCCTTTCTAAAAATAGCTACTGCCCTCTCTTGTGAGAAAGGGGACGCATACATGTTGCGTCCCCTCAATCCCCACAATCGGAGAAACTTCCCCGCGTGTATTAATGGCTCAAGCTCTGAGTTTTCTGATACTGCGAAATAATTGAATACATCTGATCCTTGAGAGCTAACTTTTTCTTCTTCAACGTAATTTCTTCCAGTTGTTCTTCGTCACTAGGATACGCCAGGGCCGACAATTCACTCAACCGTTGCTCATATTTCGTGTGCTCCCGAGCTAACTCTCTGAACTCGGGATCCCGATTCATCAATTCTTCCTTAAGGGTGTCCGTGCTCGAAATATCCATGACGTGCATGTCTCCTTTCAGACTTTTGACTGGAAAACTAAGGTTTGCTGAGGCGTTAGCCGGATGAACCTCCTGGGAATGGCTGGGCACGAAAAAATGTTAGCCCAATTGACATAACGAAGCAAGCATCATTGTTTGAAGTCCGCACGCATGGTGAGTGCATCTTCCAGCGGATCTGAATAATAATTGCGCCTGCGACCAAGCAATGAAAACCCACAGCCCCCATAAAGCGCCTGTGCGGCAACGTTTCCGCTCCGAACCTCAAGAAGTGCGGCTTCTGCCCCCGCGTCTCTTCCCTCTTTGAGTATGCGATTTAACAGCCGGCTTCCAATTCCCAGCCGCCGGTACTCGTCGCGCACGGCAACATTGTTTATGTGAAGTTCACAGGCCGAATGTCTGGCCACGATATATCCGGCCAGATTGTAGGTGTTGTCTTGCTCCAGCGGCCTCATAACGCGGGCCACAAACATAAACGGCCCATTGCAACTCTGTAATTCGGAGTGGTAAGCAGCCCATCCCCAGCGGCTCAGCCCCGAGCGTTCCTCAATTTCAACGACCTCCAGGAGATCGTGTTCTGTCATCAGAGAAAGTTCCACGACTGGCGTTGCCGGAGCAAAGGCTTGGTCAGTAGTTGACGACATTGATCTTTAATTCCGCGTCAGACGGTCTGACATAAATTGCCTGTAGCAACTCTGGACTGACTGCAAATTCCTGCGCCATAAATCCGACGGCCGCCACACTATTCGCAAGCAACTTCGCACCAGCGGCGATTGTCCACAGTCGACCTTGATGCAATTGAGCATTCTCTTCAATCATCTCACGAAGCAGCAGCGCCCCTTCTCCGGTCCATGTGATCTCTGCAAGCGAATTGTATCGCGCGAGAGTATTCAGTGGTGACAAATGGGCCGGGCCATCCTGCGGCTTCACTCGCCCTTCCTCGGTGACGGAAAACATCTGGACAAATAACTCGCCCCGACCTGCGGGGAGCAGCGATACAGTGGCAGGCGAAGGGCCGGCGGCGTGCGCCACTGCGCTGAGCGTTGGCACTCCCACACAAAGCCGGCCGGTCGTTGCCGCTAAAGCCTTGACCGTTGCAAGTCCGATGCGAAGCCCGGTGAAGCTGCCTGGTCCAACCGCAGCGGCAAAGACATCAATATCGCCCACCGCTACTCCCGTCTCGACTAACACATCCTGAATATCCTGCAACAGGCTATGGGAATGCGACACCTGGGGGTCACCCGTGCGACTTGCTAACACCTTCGGGCCGGCAGCAACACATACGCTACCGCCAGGAGTGGCTGTTTCAATAGCAAGTAGCACGGGATTTGAATCCATGGGAGGCAAGCAGTTTGACGGGTCTTTTGGCGGCGCGATTATAGGTTTCTGATTCACTCAAAGGCAACTTAACGGTGTTGCACTACATGAATTACAACTTTGTCCGCATCGATCAATCGCTACGATGCACCCCGCAATGGCCGCTGGCGTGAGCAAAACACTATGGTCTATCCGTACTGGTTCAGTTTGAATTGAACCGGTGTGAACTAAGTACGCCGAAGGCGGCGTTAAATTCAAACTGCACCAGCCCTCCGGGCGCGCATGCGCACTGCGAAGGTTCTGCTGGCTTTCGAGGGAAGGTGAGAGTGTACGGGTGGAGGCAGGTCTACTACCGGAGCTTCATGGACGGATCACCGAAGAAGATCCAGGTGTGGCGCGCATCAATGTCCGTGGTGGCTGCCTTGGACGTCCTGATTGCATCGCCCAGCGCCATCGACGGTCCGCTGAATAACAAGAGGTAAAGCTGATTACTCATTGCGTGTGGGCCATCTGGAAGGGTTAATCCTGACGACGCAAACGCCGCCACGGATCCACCGTTCTGCGCCTTCATAAGCGCCTCAGCGATTCCCGTCAATTGCGGATCCTGAAAACGGCCGTTAAGACAATCCATCACCACGACAAACGGGAGCTTGTTGCTGTTCGTTAACGAGTTTGCGTCCGTGGTGTGAAAAACTCCTCGCCACGAGTCGACCGTACCATGACCGGAATAGTTCACCAGCGCTTGTCCCGCGTTGAGCTGGGTGACGATATCTGCTCGCGACTGAGCGTCACCACCGACCGTTGTGCGGCGGTCAACTCGTTGTACCGTCATCGCTGCTGGTAGCAGCGCCTCGACTTCGTTATTAGCCTGCTCAAAATTGAAGTAGTAACCGGTTGGATCGTCAGCTACCAGCAACGCGCTCTGGGGCACATTGGCGGGGAGAAACCCGACGATCTTGGAGATCATAAGATTCGCTTCAGCAATCGTGCGCGCGGGTAGACGTCCTATCGCAATCTCGGCCAGCCCATCACTATTGAAATCAGACAGCCAATCGTCGGAGGCAGTTTCATCATAGGTCGCATCCAGAAGTTTTGTGGGCACGAAATCAACGTCTCCACCGCCTTCATAATTACGAGGATCATGAGTCGAGTCGCCCAGGAGTATTGCGTAGCGCGGCTTGGTGGTCCAACTCGTAGCCGTTCTGCTGAGAAAGTTCTTTATCGCCTGGGGCCCGTGCAAGCCAAAGTCAAATTCGTCATAAACATCCTCAATGTCCACGACCGACACCGCCAGCCCCTCACTCTGTCGTTGTGCGACCAAAGGCGCCGTGGCGGTAATCAAATTCTTATGAGCGATGATGACCAGATCGGCCGCGTTTGAACTCAGATTTAGATTAGACGGAGCATTCAACGCAAAACCGGCGGGCGTGTCCGCCTGAGTAGCCAGTTGAGCGTAAAGCAGTCGGGCTTTCGCTTTCCTGGCGACCCCTGGAATCTTTATTTCAAAACCACTGCCGCTGGGCTCAACGATTGGCTTGGAGACCCCCACTGCGAACGGATCGGTAACATCTATCACTCTGATGTTCTCACTTGTGAAGCCGTCTACCGCGACGTCCTGGCTGGGCCTCAAGCTCATCCGTAGTGAATTGTTATCGGCCCGGAACGCATGCGGATAGGTCAACCGGACATAGTCTACGAGGCTCACGGAGGCACTCGTCGAAGTTAACTTGACGGAATTGTTGCCGGCGATGAGCAACGAGAGGGGAACATCCAGAACTTTTACCGAGTGCTCGCGCGCAACGAAGGTTAACGTTCCAACAACGACCTCATTGAATTTAACTTCGACCTCATGGGAAACGGTAGTAACCCCCTGGAGGGCCACTTCCAAACGCGCAGGCCCGGCAGCTGTGAGTTCAGGATTCGGAGTATGGAGCGTCTGGGTTACAGGAGTGCCGGTCACCACCGCGCCGAAATAATTCTCGGTATCGCCATTGAGTACGCTCAAGAAGAGATGGAGTCGTTCCTTGCGCTCCACAGTAAATCCGAAACTCGTAGGAACAGACGTGCCGGCAGCATGACTAAACTGCCGCTTCGCCTCCCTCTTCTTCTTCGAAATGCGAGTCTTCTTTCGTTTTGGCAAAGAGTCGGGTCGGACTTGTTGCGGTTTGTCAGAGAGCGCAACTTGCGGCGAAGAATCCACCGGTGGACGTTCGGCGGTTTTCTTTGCCGGGAGTTCAGAGAGAGGTTCAATACCTCTTACAAACTGGATGACATAAGCAAACCATCCCGTTGTCGGGGTGTCGAGGAAACTGGGGGTAGCAGGCGGGAGAGGCGCTGACGGCTCCGGCAACTCCAGGCTAATCCTCAGCTCGGCCCGTACGCGTCGCCCCGGCGTTGAACCGGCAATCAGGTAGTGAATGCGCGTGTCGGTCGAAGCAACGTCGATTCCACGGCCGAAAAACTCAAAAAAATCGCCGCTCCCGAAAGCTCCTGCACTCTTGCTGGTGAGCAGTTCAATTTCCCTGCCCCCGACAAACAGTTGCAGATTTTTTATATCAACGATTGGATTAAACCCAGTGGCTGCTATCTGCTCATAGGTAACTTTGTACCAGCCATCCTGCTTGATCGAGATCCTTACGCCCGGCTGAGACGCCACCGCCCATTGATCTTCCACCGGCCCATTCTCAAAGTGAGTTTGCGATGCGGCTGCAGGGAAGCTTCGTTCGGGTGCTCTGTCCGATTCCGAAGCTTCGTCGTACAGAACAAAATCCTCCAGGCGCTGTTCACGACTAATAGTCTTGACGGGTTCCGACCATCCGAGCCTCCCGTCGATGTTGACCGCCTCGATCACATAAATCGAATCCGGCCCGCCTGTCTTGTCGAAGAATGAAAAAGCATATCCGCTGCGGACGCTCCCAGGACGGCGCGGCGCAAAGACCGAGCCTAAGACCAGCTCGCGGTTTACCCTCACGCGCTCGCCATCTGTTATCCGATAGACATTGAAACCTAAATTGTCGTCCGTGATCTCAATTTGCCAGCGAACCAACACGCCGCTTCCTGACGCGCTGGCAGTCACAGCCGAGAAGTCTGCCGTTGCCGGCGAGTGCGAGCGTGTCGCCTTGCTAACGACTGAGGCACGCAGTTCCAGCGGGGCTATAAGCGAGGCCAGGACCGCCACCAGGCAACTGAGGGAGCTAACGCGTTTTATTAAATTATTCATGAGAGGTTTGAGAAAGTCGGAACTGTCGGGGAGCCAGGCCGAACGTCGAACTACTGAGGACGCGGCCGTTTTATAGCAGGTTTTTGCATGAAAGTAACCCTTGCACGGCGAATTATCATCTTGTTCCGGGGATGCCCGACAAAGTGAAGGTCAGCTTCAATCATGCGAGCGCAACCTTGTGGGAAACTGCAGCAGAAACTGACTCGCACGTAAAGCACAATTACCAAACTGATACGGCAACCGTGGGATTTCGTTGAACTGACCGTTTACGCTGACGGTGGCCAGAATTGGATTCGGCCAGCGCTCCTTCAAGGCTTTAAAGATTCCGAGTGGATTAGTGAAGTAACTTGCCATGGGTGCGGAGTGACTCATTGGAGGTTGATTAATCGCGAATGGCCTTGCCCATTGCTTTAGGACACTATCTTCCAACCACGATGGAATCTGGCTGACCAGGCGTTTATCAGTTGGTCTGGATACATCAGTTTTCAGAAGTCGCCGCGCGAGTGTTAAGGCACATACAATCCAGCGCGACCGCGTCCGATCCGTCCCCAGACACAGGTCCCAATCAAAGTCCGCGGGTTCCGACTCAATGGCTGCCGCAATGTCACACAGCCAGAGGGGACGCCACGCGCCATGCTTGAGCAGATGTACGCACAACAGCGCGAGATGGTCCGCTGGCCCTAAAACGCGAATCTCTTCTTGTCCCAGACTCACGGCAACCGAGCGGCTAAATAGCTCGTCAATATCGCGTTCGTCAATCTCAGAGAATGACTTGTGGAGATCGACCCAGCAATCGGCCGCTGCCGGGCCATCAAGGATCTCTTTGGCAGCTTTGTAGTCATTCGGATGAACCAGTAGGTCGATATCACCATACGGTCGCAGCGCCGCGTCAGGATAGAGACGAGCGGCCGCCCAGCCTTTCGCCAATAGGCCCTGAATGCCGGCGTTTCGCAGCAAGCGAAATACCTTCTCGATGTGTTGCTCATGGATTGCGGACTGGAGCGCCTGAAGTCGAAAGGCCTGATGAAGAACTTCTCCGGATGAAGTTTCCTTCAGCTCTGTTTGGCGGACCCGCCACCAACCGAGCGCAGCCGCGCCGGAACCGTAGAGCAGAGGAGTCACCTCATCGAGTTCAGTTTCCGTCAATTCAAATGGCGGGAGTTCAGCGGCGCGCCATGAGCCAGCCAAAGCTCTCCCAACGAGCTGGCCCCTGTTAATCCGGGATTTTACTTTCGTCATCAGAATGTGACCTGAGGGTCAGCGCGGACCCTAATAGGACGCCAGCTCAGATTCCTGCTTCGAGATAGACCGCTTTAAAGAAGCGTGGATCATTAATCATAAAAGACCCTACAATTCTTACCCCAATCGACTGAGGATGATCCTGCTTAATTCGCTTGCATCTCCGCGCGTTCCCTTTAACACTTCTGCAGCTGCTGTCACATGTTGAAGTGTCGCCAATGCTTTCTCCGGATCTCGCCGGGCCGACACCGTATGGTTAAGCAGTCCCAGCACACCTGCGCCGGCGGTGAGCTTCCTTGGTCGCCATTTCGCTCCTGCCTTGTAATGAGTCAACAACACCATGCCGACCGGTAAAGGCTTAATACCGGAGCGTCCACCGATCTCTTCCACCGTGATCTTCGTTTGCTTCGCAGAGCCCTCAGCACGCATCTCGAGTGGTTTGTGGTATGGGTGAACACGGCCGCGAGCATCGAACACAGCATACTCATCCGAATAATAGGTGGCGCCGGCCCTCACCAACTCGGCAATCAATGTGGATTTGCCGCTGTAACTGCGTCCCGGAACGACGATAGCTCTTCCCTTCCAACCAACGACACCGGCGTGCACAAAGACGCGATGACGCGCGAATTCCGCAACCACCAACCGAAGATCAGATGCGAAAGTTTCAAAGACCTGGTCCAGGTTCATGTCCCGAGCGATGCGCACATGATCCGCATAAAGCATGTGGAAGCGCTTTATGCCAGGCCGCGTACCCTCGCCACCATGAATGAAAGAGTAGATCCTTTCGACTTGCGGCGACGATGCGTTCTCCCAGCGAGCCGGGAGATGCTCGTAAACGGTCTCGAGCAGGGCCGGTTCATTTGCGCGAATGCCGATGCGCAGTCCGTAACTCTTGAATGAAAATCCAGCCGCCCATCCAAGGCGGTCAATTTTCTGCATTCAAGTGGACGTGAACTTTAGTTGTGGTAGTGCCTTCAACAGGAGATCTCCTCACTCTGATTGCCAATGAAAGTTAAAGGATCTTTAGCCTGGGTTTTTAACTGTGACCTGGTGCATTTTTGTAACAGAGAAACTATCCAGCCACACGGCGCCAAACGCCGGGCACGGCGAAGTACTACAATTTTGCCTTACCAAAGACGCGATGACTGCTTTCGTAGTTGATCCGGTCTGGAAGGTGAATCCAGCACGTTGCCAATTATTCGTCCCCTGACTCAACGGGGTTGACTCGCCAAGCATCTTGCTGTCTCCCGCCGCGTCGGTCACTCGGATTAATGGCAGTCCGCCGGTCACAATGTCTTTAGTTCGTGCGGCAAAGCTGATCTGGTACGTGGTTATCGGCTCGACAGTCAGCACTTGCGCAACGACGTGTTGATCCGGAGTTGAGTTTCCCGTGAACTCTATCCGCAAACTCTGCGAACCAGATTCGGGCTCATTCACATCCAGCGACAGTTCCGATCCATTCCGGTAACGCGAGACGCGCCAGCCGAAGCCAGATTCGTCCAGGCTCAACGCCGATTCGAATCCACCATCATAAAAGGAAGCGGCATTATCGCTGCCTGCGCCACGCCAGATCAGGTTGGCTTCCGCAAAGGCGCCGGTTGCTATCAGTAGCCCGATCAATTCTCGTTTGTCTTTTTCGGGCAGGTGTCCGGCCAACGCGATCTGTTCCAGCGCCGCAACCGGCTGATTCCTGCGGGCCAGATACCGGGCAAAGGCTATATGAAGTTCCGGAGTGTTAAGTCCGCCAAGTTGCTCCGCTTTCCTCACATCAAGTTGCGACAAGTTCCAGGAGAGATCGATCAGATTGGAAACGAGGTCAGGATCACTTTTCGCGGCGCTTCGAAGATCGACAAACGCCTCGTCAAAACGTTTGAGGCGCAGCAGCAGGTTCCCGCGTTGCCATAACGGGCGAGCATAAAACGGCGCGAGCCTAACCGACTCGTTGAAAGCTGCCAGCGCACCCCCTGGATCATTGTGCTCTTCACGCGCCATTCCCAGTTCCATCCACAAGTAATAATCACGCGGCCGCAAAGCGACTGCAGACTCAAAGTCCGGTAACGAGGTCAAGCCATATGATTTTTGTACCGCAGCGCGCGCGAAGTATGCTTCAGCATCGACTGGGCCCAGTCTGACAGCTTCGCTTACCGCTGCGACGTTGCGGACGCCCATGCCGTACTGCACAAGAATACGAGTCAGTGACAACTTTCCTGCAAACCAGATGGCCCAGAAGCATCCCGCGATCGCGAGAGTCGCGACGACCACGCGCAATGCCGAACCGGCAGAGAGCTTTGAAGGCGATTTAGTGGAAGCCACTGAATGAGTAGGAGGCGTCGAAGTGTGGATATGAAAACGCGTGCCCTCCTTAAGGAAGGGCACGCGTTCAAGTGCGTAAGGTTCGGCTGGTTCTATTGGCTCGGACTCGGGTTTTGGCCTTGAAATGCCAGTGGCGCGCCGACTGCGGCACCCGCGATTCCCGCAATGATGGCTACCGTGGCAGCCGTCCCGATTCCGCCTGCACCAGCAGCCGCTGCTCCGGCACCTGCAGCCGCACCGGCGCCTGCACCCGCAGACGCTGCAGCTCCCTGACCGACCGTCGGGGCAGCAGCTCCGGGCGGAAAGCAAACATCAAGAACTCCCCCGGCAGCTTTATCAGTCTTGTTCGAAGTGCCACCAGCCTCCACTTCACCTTCGGTGTTCCTGTTTGCCGTGATAATGGCGCAACCATGGATCAGAATCACCTTCAGGTTTCCGTCCTCATCGAATGTGAGCTGGATCCTGGTATTCGGAGCGAGGTCGACAGTGCCCAGCGCTCCCAGATTAATGGTGGCGCCCACAGCGGCGGGCGTTTCAATCTCCGCGCCAGTCAGGATCGTTGCGCCGGTTGCGGCACTCGCGCCGTTAACGCTGATTGGTTGATTGTTGGTAGTGGCCAAGCGGGCTACGATGATGTTTTGAGGCAAAGCCACGGAAGAAGTTGAACCTGAAGGTTCTGCAAAACCGATCTGAATTGATATTTGCACGACTGCAAACGCGAGGAAGAGTGCGAATGCCTTGATAGCTTTTGTCGGTCGTTGACTCATTATGAGTTGTCCCTTCGACTAGTGAAGAAAATTAAAATTGTGATTAGAACGCCCCTCGTCGGCGGTCAGTTTACTTCCCTTCCCAGAGGGGGTCAACGCTTTTTCTTACAAATCAGTCTATCCAAGGCGTTTGAGCGAGCCTGGACCCACGCAGAGAGATTACTCCGCTTGATTCTCTCCCACTCAGAAACCCGTTGGCTCATTCACTTGAGGAACCTACGGAAGAACTCTTCAGCCAGCTTGGAATCCAACGTCTTGAGCGTGTTGTATTCAGCCAGGGCGCCTTTTTTGTCCTTTAGTGCCACATAGGCGACACCGAGGTTGAAATGGGCCTCGGCCGAATTGGGTTTCAGACGAACCGCTGACTTAAAAGACTGGGCCGCTTCCTGGTAGCGTTGCGTTCTTACGTAAACCGTACCCAGGTTCAAGTGCGTTTCCGCGCTGTCAGGCACCAGAGTGAGCGCGGTCCTAAATGCGCCAATGGCAGCATCAAATTGCTGGGCCTTGTACAACGCCGAACCAAGACTGTTATGCGCGTCAGCGAAATTGGGCCTCAATCGAACAGCTTCTTGCAGCGCTGCTGCTGCCTCGTTGAACTGTCCCTTGCTGAAATAAGCGCCGCCCAAATTGTAGTAGGCCTCGGCGAAATCACTCTTAGCCTGGATGGCCTTGTTCAGCGTCTCAATTGCCTGGGAAGACAAACCAAGCTTGTTATAAACATAGCCCAGATTATTCAAAGCCTTTACGTAATCCGGCTTCAACCGCAGTGCTTCCTGGTAAGCAGCGATCGCCTTGTTGAAATACTCGGTCGCCTGCTCTTTCGAACTCGCCGTTTCGCCAAGCTTCACATAGGCGTAACCAAGGTTGTTATGAGAAACCGGGTTATCGGTCTTCAAACGAATCGATTCCTCCAACGGAACTACGGCGTCCGCCGGCTGACCCATCGCAATCAGCAAGCTGCCGAGGTTCGTACGGGCTTCAGCATAGTCAGGCCTTAATTGAATCGCCCGGCGGTAGGCGCTTACGGCTTCGGGATATCTTTCCGTCCTGTAGTAAGCATTGGCAAGGTTGTACTGCGAATCAGCCAGGTCGGGTCTGAGCTGCGTCGCCTTCAGGAAAGTCTCGAGTGCTTTTGGATACTGCTCACTAATGTAATAGGCAGCGCCGAGATTGTTGACTGCTTCCGCATCACCCGGTTTCAATCGAACTGAGTTGCTGAAAGCCTCGATCGCCTCAGGGTAGCGCCCAGCTTTGTAGAGACTGGCTCCCAGGTTGTTGTAAGCAACCGCATCGTCGGGTTTCAACTTCACTGCCTTTTGCAACGCAGCTATCGAGTCTCCCTGGCGTTCCAGTTTGTCATATGCGAAACCAAGGTTACTGAAGGCGCCGGCATTCTCAGGTTGCAGGCGAACGGTCTCTTCGTAAGCCCTGGCTGCTTCGGCAAACATCGCGAGCGTCAGATAAGTATCACCGAGTGCGTTGTGCGCTTCGGCCCAATCGGGTTTGAAGGTCGCAGCCTGCTTGAAGGCATCCAGGGCCGGCTCGGTCTGGTTCATCGAGCTATGGGCAATACCCAGATTGAATGAAGCATCAGCGTCGTTTGGTCTGAGGACCAGCGATTTCCGGAACGAGTCGACAGCATCCGCATAACTGCCGGCGCTGAAATGCGCGGCGCCAAGATTGTTGAGGACTGTTGGATCATCCGGGGTGAGCTTCAGCGCGTTCTTATAAGCCTCAATCGCCTGGGCGAACTGGCCAAGGTCATAGTAGGTGTTTCCCTGATTCTTGAAAGCCTCTGCTCGATCAGCGTCAGCGACCACCTCGGCGACCGCTTCAGTGGCCACCGGCCGTGCTCCGGGTTGCGGTCGTGGCCGGCGACGATCTGGCGTGTTGCGCGCGATCTCAGGTCGTGGTGAGGTTCGCGGAGCCCGTTTTACCACCAACATAGCCGCGCCGCCGACGATGTCTCGCGTGCCTGGAGGACGCTTGAAGACAATCGCTGCGCCGCCCATGATGTCCTGGCCCTGAAACGCACTTGCTCCACCCTGAGGCAAGGGCGCCAGCGCCTGGACCCAGTGACCGCACTGTGATGCGACGGCAAGTGCGATCACCGTTGCGAGGACTCGTCTGTGTTGAACTGTGGTTACAGGCTGCATGAATGATTACAAGTGACCAAAACGCTAAGTCCGCTCGTCGCGACCGCGCTTTCGTAACGGTGGCAAGGTCGCGATGACTATCAAGGCGGTGAACATTGCCGCATTCGCGATCATGTGTAAGCCGAAATCGACGAGACTGTGAACCGCGACTCCCACTAGTGCCAAACTGGCGCCGAAGCACGCAGCGCGTTGAAAGCCTGCGCCGCTCGAAAGGTTCGCACGCGTCTTACGAAACACAACGATCAAAAACCATGCTCCCAGAGCGAAACCGACCAGCCCCCCACTGGCCAGTAATTCGAGATAGTCGTTGTGGGCTTCCTGTGGTGTAAACAGGCCCGAGGCGTCGTGAAACGTCGGGATTGCAGTCCAATATCCGCCCAATCCGACTCCGGTAATCGGAGACGCTGAAAACATTCGCCAGGTTGCACGCCAAATCTGGTTGCGCCGAGCGTTCTGGCGGATCTCAGCTTCTACTGCAGCAAACTCCTGACCCTGCTCAATCCTCGTTATCAGCCGGTCGCCTCCCACCCAGATGGTGCCGATGGCCACTCCCAAAATCAGAACGCTCATTAAGGCAACTCTTGCGAGCCATGAAGTCACGAGCCTTCGCCTCGGCGGTGCTGTGCTCTCGTTCTTTGAAAACGGGAGCAACGTAAACAGCAGAACCGCGGTCACAATTTGGGCCAGCATGGCGAGCAGACCACCGCGCGAATTCGACAGGACGAGTGCAGTCCAGATGGGCAACAGCGCTCCGACGTAAATAAGCACGCGCTCTCGTTTCACGCCGCCGCCGATGATGATGCCAAGCGTCAATCCAAAGCCCATTTCCATCAGGAAGGCAAAGTGATTGCGGTTGATAAACTGCCCAAAGCCCTGGTCGGGTTTGATAAACGGCAAGCCAAACCCGGGACTGTGCTGGGTGGTCTGCCGGAGAATCGCAAACAGCGCACTCGCCACTGCCACGCCGATGACAACGTGAGTCAACGTTCGCAGCCGCTCTCTGCTGTCGACATAGCGATAAAGCATCGCTCCCGCACCGATTAGGCTCAGCAACTGAAGCGCAAAGAAACGCGTGCCAAGCGGATCAGCGCTGATGGCATTCCAGGTGGGTGTCGCGATTCCGGTACCGGACGGTGCGGCCTGTCCCAATGAAATTGATTGCAAAAACGCGAGCACGGCCAAAGCGATCAGCGGCAACAAAACCATTCCGCTTCCCGTGCGGTACAAACCGTGGCGAGCGGCATCGACGATCCAGGCGATGCTAATCGCCGCAATTCCGCAGATGAAAAATCCTTTCCACCACGGTTGAGCAGTTCCATACGGAATAGCACTGAACGCCATCAGGGTCAGCAGGCAGGTAAAGATCACCTTACCGAGCACGCTGGACACGGCGTCGCGGGTCGTCTCTACTTCCTTTACTTGAACCGGCGCCGCTTCGCGAACGCCGGCGCCAGTTAAAGAGATCAACCCGTTATTTCTCCCGTTGATATGCGCACCGGAACTTTGTCAGCAGCAACATCGTGTTTCGCGGACGTCAGGATTCGCTCGGCCGCGTTTGAAAGTTCTGACTTGAACAACCCGCTGAGATAGTTCGGGTTCACGAGCAGCGGATCGCTGTCGAAGTCGCGGTACAGATTGATCCAACCCAAATCGGTGTTCCGCGTGGCGACTGGCAGTCTCAGGCACCAGTAGTGTTTCGACCCAATCACATCTTCGGCTTCCACTCCTCTTCGCTGCCAGGACCAATAGACGCGCCCGTTTCGCAGCTTGATCGGGTGGCTCGAGTGATAGTGCTTTACTGCATTGATTGCCTGCTCATTCACCTCAGCGCGACCCGCTTCGCCGATCTGAATATTGGCGTAGGCAAACTCTTCGAACTCGAGCATCACTCGGATAGCTTCGAACAGTTCGTGCAGATTGGAAGCCTTTGACATCGCCAGGCTTGCTCGGCGGATGCGGATGTTGTTGGCGAGCCTGACGCGACGATCACCGACAGTTCGTCTTACTCCGGCTTTAATCTCATCAACCTCGTGATAGCGCAGGTGCCCAACCGCGACCACTACCGCGACCACGATCACAAAGAGGACCAGACCGGTAACCGGGGACGACGTTTTAGTAAAGATCGCGGCCAGCAGCCCAAACACTGCACACACGGCGTAAAGCACCAGGACTACATGTCGCTGAGACCAACCCCGCGCCAAAAGCATATGGTGAATATGCTCGCTATCGCCCTGGAACAGGGGCTTCCCACTTACAAGCCGCCGGGCCATAGTCATTCCCGTATCGACCACCGGAAAACCGAAAGCCAGAATCGGCGTTATCACCGCTACCGCGGTAGTGGCTTTTTGGGTTCCCTGCACAGAAAGCGCGGCCAGCATAAAACCGACAAAGAGCGCGCCGGAATCTCCCAGAAAGATCGAAGCGGGATTGAAGTTGTAACGCAGGAATCCGGCGAGCGCCCCACATAACACCAGGCTCACCACAATCATCAGCGGGTTCTCGCCCGCCAGCGAAACGAGCAGGATCACCATGGATGAAAAGAGCGCGGCGCCCGATGCGAGACCATCCACGCCATCGATCAGGTTAAACGCATTCGCAATTCCGACAAGCCAAACGATCGTCACAATAAATCCTACGACAGGGGGCAGATAAACTGTGCCGAACAACGGCACCGCCAGCAGTTCGATGCGGCCCCCCATTGCATAGAACATCGTCGCGATGAGACCCAGGGCGATGAACTTGACGGTCGCGTTTACGCCACGCAGATCGTCATAGACTCCCAGACAGAGCACGAGGGTGGCGGGGATGAGCGCCCGGAGCAGCTCCGGGACATAATTGCGAAGAGACTGCGTAAGCAGATTATCAACAAAAGGAAGTGTGGAGAGCGCGATTATTACGGCAAGGTAAACGCCGATCCCGCCAAGCCGCGGCACCGCCGTTCGATGAACCCGTCGCAAATCGGCGGGAACGTCCAGGAACTTGAATCGCTGACACATCCGCCTGACCAGAGGCGTGATGGTCAACGACGCAAACGTTGCAATCAGGAATAGGGCGAAATACGTGTTCACTAAGGAACCTCCGAGGGACACCTGGGAATGGAGCTTCTAAGGCTGGATGCTTTGGACTTGAACTTTGAACTTTGAACTTTGGACTTTGGACTTCTTTGCGATCTCCGATCTCACCGCAGCAGATCGATCATTCTGGGTAACAACACCGATTTTGAAAACCATTCATTCGCGCGGACGCCGTGCTCATTGCCGTTCCGACCATTTTGAGCGCGCATCGCCACGCTGTTGCTCGAACTCGCCGTCTTTAGCGCGACGGCACTTGCTATGTGCGCCGCAACCTTTTCACTTTCACCGTGCTGCGCCTGATAAATCAGGCCTTCCTGCGCAACCCTCGCGGCGGCGTCCGTTACCGAACTCTCAACCGGCCCGATGTAAAGCAGCGGCGCGCCGATGCCGAGAATGTTGTAGACCTTGCACGGGTGAACAATTCCAACAAACTCCTTACCCATCACTACTGCGTGCAGGTCAGCAGCCGACAGTGAACCTGACAACTCGTCGATGGCCTGATAAGGAAGACAACGCACATTGTCGAGTCGATTCGCTGTTGCGAATGCCGCCACCTTACCCTGTTCGCTGCCGCCACCGACGAAATAGAAATCAATATCGCGGCGCGGTGCCAGGCGGCGGGCGGCCTCCAGTAATGTATCGAGCGGATGGCAGGGACTGTGGTTACCGGAGTACATCACCACAAACCGTTCCGACAGGTGGTGCTTTGCGCGAAACGCTTCCCTTCCCTGCTTGTCGAATGCGACTGCATCATCAAGCGCCCACGGTGACAGCACCGCGACCTTGGCACTCAACACACCCTTCGCCTCGATGCGTTGCTTCATAAACCGATCCAACACGATGATTCGTTCCGCGTGTCGCAAGCCGTAGCGCAGGAATCGTTCCAGCAGTCGTGCGGTAAATGAATTCTGCCTGAGCCAGCCGGCGGCGATGGCTTCGTCGGGATTGAGATCCATGACCCAAAAGAAAAACTTTCCCCCTTTAAGTCGCACGAAGAGCGCGCCAAGAAACGAGATCAGCGGTGGTGAAGTCAAAGCCACGACGCGATCAAACCTCGGCAACAGCAACAGTCTGAACGAACAGCACAACAGGAAGCTGAGGAAGTTAAGGGCCCGCCGCCAACGCGCGCGCTTGCCGAGCGGCAGCGAAGGAATACGAATGATGTCGATGCCCCGCCACTTCTCTCGCCGGGGGAATTTGACTGACGGATCATCATACCCGCGGTCGCTGGTGATGACTGTAACTTCGTGGCCCTGTTCGCGCAGGCCCAAAGCCAGGCCGGTAAGCTGCTGGCCCGTGGCCATCACGTCCGGGTAAAAACACTGGTTTAGGAGAAGGAAATGCACTTCTAAACTCGCTCGACCCGCCCCCGAAAATAAGCCACCGTCTTTTCCAATCCTTCACGAAGCTGAATGGTCGGGTTCCAACCCAGGAGCGCCTGGGCTCGTGAGATGTCCGGCTTTCGCTGCCTGGGATCGTCTTCGGGCAGAGGCAGATAACGAATTTGTGAGTCCGTCTTACAAACTCGCGCGACCGCTTCAGCCAATTGCTTGATGGTGAACTCGCCTGGATTGCCGAGATTGACGGGATCGTGCAGATCGTCAGTGTTCATCAACCGAATCAAGCCTTCAACCAGATCATCGACATAACAGAACGAACGTGTTTGGTCGCCCTCCCCGTACAAGGTGAGCGGCTCGCCACGCAACGCCTGGACAATAAGGTTTGAAACGACGCGGCCATCGTCCTCCAGCATCCGCGGACCATAGGTGTTGAAGATGCGCGCGATGCGCGTGTCGACATGGTTCTGGCGGTGATAGTCCATCATCAACGTTTCAGCAATGCGCTTTCCTTCGTCATAGCAGGAACGCAAACCAATCGGATTCACATTGCCCCAATACGATTCCGGCTGCGGATGCAGGAGAGGATCGCCGTAGACCTCGGAGGTGGAAGCCTGCAGAATCCGCGCCCGCACTCGCTTTGCCAGACCCAGCATATTGATCATGCCCATCACGCTGGTTTTGACGGTCTTAACCGGATTGTACTGGTAATGAATCGGGGACGCCGGACAGGCCAGGTTATAAATCTGATCTACTTCGAGGAGTATGGGTTCAATCACATCATGACGCAGTAGTTCAAAGCGTCGATTTTGAAGCAGCGGGAAAATGTTTTCACGCCGTCCGGTAAAAAAATTGTCCAGGCACAAAACATCATGCCCCTCATTCAACAATCGCTCACATAAGTGCGAGCCAATAAAGCCCGCACCGCCGGTGATTAGTATTCTCATAAGAAAGTTTCCAGTTTCGAGTTTCGAGTTTCGAGTTTCAGGTTAAGTCACGGGGTTTGAACTTTGAGCCCTTGTGACCCGACTGTCGCAGGTAATTCATAAGCCCGCCAACCATACGTCCGGTCTCGGTTGCCAGACCGCTCAGTTCATGAAAGTCGTCGGATTCAACATACTTTTGGTCAAGCGCTACATAGAGCTGCGATCTGACTTCGGCGGCAGAAGCCTTAGCAATGGCAAGGAATTGAACAAACTCTCCGGTGCCGCTGCGATCATAGCCTTCAGCTATATTCGACATTACTGATACAGATGCGGACCGTATCTGATTTTTCAAACCGAAGTCTCTGCCAAACTGACCTTGTCCAGAAACATCATAAACTCTCCGAGTAAGTTCGCGGGCCTTCTGCCAACACATGATGTCTTCAAACTTTTCAAAAGTAGCCATGGGAGTACCTCCTGCGGTGAGAAATGGCTTTTCCTACTTCGCTGCGTTCTGATGATAGCCACAAGAGATTCTGGCGCAGCGTGTTAACTCGAAACTTGAAACTTGAAACTTGAAACTTGAAACTTGAAACTTGAAACTCAGAACTAGAATCTTGCGACTAGCCGCGGCGGATCACCTGGTTGCCCAGATACAACACATCCATCCTCGTTTTTAGAAAACAGTCGATTGCCTCTCTGGGGGTGCAAACGACGGGTTCGTTCTCGTTGAAGGAAGTGTTCAGCACAAGCGGAATTCCGGTGAGGTCCCTGAAATCCGAAATCAACTGATAGTACCGCGGGTTGAGTTCCCGTGAGACCGTCTGCAGCCTCCCCGATCCGTCCACGTGCGTCACCGCTGGGATCCACTGCCGATGCTCAGGTCGAACCTGATAGACCATCAGCATCGTCGGTGCCGGATGGCTCTGCTCAAAATAGTTCTCGGTCTCTTCCTCAAGAATAGAAGGCGCGAAGGGACGGAACGGCTCGCGCTTTTTGATTCGCTCGTTGAGAATCTCCTTCATGTCGCCTCGCCGCGGATCGACAACGATCGAGCGGTTGCCCAGCGCCCTGGGACCAAACTCCATGCGGCCCTGGAACCAACCAACCACCAACCCATCGACGATATCACTCGCCGCTCGCCTGGTCACCTCCTCGTCAGAGTAGGTCTCATACTCCAGGTGGCCGGCCTCGAGTGCCGCACGGATCGCTTCCGCACTAAACTCCGGCCCCGTATACGCACCTGTCATCACCGCGCCACGCTTTTGCTTCAGCAGCCCGTTGTAAATTTGGTAACACGCGCCCAGCGCCGTGCCGCTGTCTCCGGCAGCGGGCTGGATAAAAATCCTCTTGAATGGGGTGTGCAGCAAAATCTTTCCGTTCATCACCGAGTTGTAAGCCACTCCACCCGACAACCCAAGATCGGTCAGCCCGGTCTTCTCGTGCAAATTATTCAGAACATGAAACCCAACTTCCTCCAGCCGTTGTTGCAAACTCGCGGCAATGTCACGCTCGCGATCGGTCAGTGTCGATCCCGCCACCCTTGCGGGTCCAAACGTACGACTGAATTCGTCTGAGAATATTCGACCTATCACGGGCGAGCCTTCGTCCCAGGTCATCTCGACCCCTGCGGCATGATGAAGAAAGTAATCCAGGTTAAGGCGGAACTGCCCGTCATCTGCCAGACGAATGATCTCGCGAAACTGCTTCATAAACCGCGGTTTGCCGTATGGTGCAAGCCCCATCACCTTCCCTTCATCGCCGTAATGCGGAAAGCCGAGGAATTGCGTCGTAGCGGTATAAACAATTCCCGTCGAGTGCGGATATTCCACCTGCCCGAGCACTTGGATCTCGTTTCCTTCGCCGCGCGCCCACATGGTTGAGATGAAATCGCCAAACCCGTCAATTGAAAGCAAGGCAGCCCGCTCGAAGGGCGAAACATAAAACGAGCTGGCGAGGTGCGCGCGATGATGTTCGATGCTGTGAAACTGCGCGTGCAGCTCGTTCGTGGAAACTCCGAAGAGTTTCGCGAGCTCGTCTTTCAGGTCGCGCACCCTTGCAGCATTACCGAGCCGGTCTTTCACCTGGCGAAAGAGGCCGCGTCCGTGTCCGCCATTGCTACTAACTGAAGTTCCGTTGGTTTCAGATTCATCAACAACTGTTGCCGAAGGCGCTGTGCCGAGAACCTCCGTGCGGGGTCGCCTTGCGACTTGCCGCGCGGCTCGCCCTGCAGCGAACAGGACCTTTTTATGTAGATGAGCGGAGGGATCCCGCGAGATCCCGATATGGTCGACCTCCTGGATTTGAATGCCGGCCGCCGCAAGACAGTAGCGCACGGCTTCGGTGGGAAAGCCGGCGCAGTGTTTGATGCGATTGAAGCGCTCTTCTTCGGCGGCAGCGATTAGCTCGCCGTCTTTCACGATCGCCGCCGCAGCATCACCGTGATAAGCGTTGATTCCTAAAATGAACATATGAAGAAAAGGGGGGTTGGCCCTTGGTCCTGAACTTTGTGCTTTGACCTTTGTACTTTGTGCTTTGAACTTTGTGCTTTGAACTTGGAACTTGAAACTTCAAACTTTAAACTTTGAACTTTGCCTTCGATCCTACAGACTTTCCTTCGCCCACTCATTCAGCACATAAAGACTCCACGGTCTTGACCAGCTCGTGTGGCCCTTCAGATAGCTCTTCCAGACATCGCGCACCTCGTCCACGTTCAACACGCTCTCCAGCGCCGGCGAGAATTCTGCGAGCCCGTTCTGAATCTTCTGCTTCAAAGGCCCCTTTAACCAACTCGCCCAGGGAAACGTGAAGCCTCGCTTTGTCTGATCCACCACTTCAACGGGAAGCAGATCTGAGAGTGCCGAGATGAGCAGAGCCTTTGGTGTGCCCTTGCGCAGTTTGAGCGACTCAGGCAACTGCGTCACATACTCAACCAGCTCGTGATCCAGAAACGGCACACGCACCTCCAGTGAATGCGCCATGCTCATCGCGTCCGTGTCACGCAACAACGTGTTCACGAGGTAGGACTGCGTTTCCATGCACGAGACAGCGGTGAAGGGATCGAGCTTTCGCGCCTGTCGCGCACTCGCCGCCAACCAGTTCCACCAAAGCAGCTCGTTTGCCGGAGCTTCTCCACCTTTAAGAAGCGCGCTGACTTGCGGCGGCGTGAAAAGCGCTCGCGAGAAGAAATAAGCGTCGGGCAAAGACTCGGGTTCATTCCAAAGTGCAGCAATCTTTCGCGCCGCATCACCGGGCGCAAAGCCCTCGCTGGTAACCGCGGCAGCCATCGCCGCTCGCAACCGGTCAGGAACCAGGCCTCCTATTGACTTGACGCGCTGGAACTGGGGCGTGCGTTGGAAAGTATTATAGCCACCAAACACTTCATCGCCGCCGAGTCCGGAAAGGGCGACTTTTAATCCCGCCTGGGTGGCCGCCCATGAAACGAAGTAGGTGTTGATGCCGTCGATGCTTGGCTGGTCCAACGCGGCAACTGCATCACTCAGGCGCGCCAGCATGTCGCCACTGGTCAACATCAGCTCCTGATGCCGGGTATTGAAAGTGGCAGATGTCCGTCGCGCAACCGCGGCTTCGTTAAACTCGTGCTCCTGAAAAGCGACGGTGAAAGTGTGGACTCCACCAATCTCCTGACTTGCCAGCGCGGCCAGCGCAGTTGAGTCGATGCCACCACTCAGGAATACACCGACCGGCACATCGGCGATCAGATGCCGGCGCACGCTGGCTTCCAACAACTCGCGCACGCGCGCGGTGGCCTCTTTTGCATTCGGCTTGCGATGTCCGTTATGGGCGGCCGCGAGGCCCGCGTCCCAATAACTTTCAGGATGCGATATCAGCAGCTCAGACCCTAGGCGAATTTTCATTCGGTGACCCGGGGGCAGCGAGTACACGCCTTCAACGAGCGTTTCCGGTTCACTCACCGACCCGAAGAGCAAAAAACTCTGGGCCGAAGATTTCGAAACGCGCCGCGGCACCACACCGCTTGCGAGCAGGGTTCGCACTTCCGAGGCAAACAGGAATCTCGGGCTTCGAATCGCGGTCGAGTCGGCGCTTTGATCGTCGCGCCGTTGGTTGCTTACGAACTTGCTCTCCCAATCTTCGACGAGCAACCCGAGGTTGGAATTCTCCTGATAGTAGTAGAGCGGTTTTATTCCCAATCGGTCTCGGGCCAGGAACAAAGTGCCGTCTTGCCCACGTCCGGTGTAGCGCTGGTCGAGCACGGCGAAAGCGAACATTCCCTGCAAGTGGTGCACACAGTCTTCGCCCCATTCTTCGTACGCGTGGGCGATCACTTCCGAATCAGAGCGCGTGCTGAACGAATGACCGCGGTCCCAAAGCTGATCTCGCAATTCACGATAGTTGTAGATCTCGCCGTTAAGGATCACAGCCACGGTGCCGTCTTCATTAAAGATCGGTTGATGGCCGCCGGCCAGATCGATGATGCTCAAGCGACGCATGCCAAGCGCGACAGGGCCGCTCTCGAAATAGCCTTCAGCGTCCGGGCCGCGATGCGTCATCGTGGGCGTCATGCGCCGCACGAGCGAAATCGCTTCGTCGGGTTGATTTAGATTAACTGCGCCGCAGATGCCACACATGGGAATACGAAGATGCTGGATGTTGGATGCTGATGTTAATGGTTGTTCGTTGTCAGTTGTCACTTGGTCTTTGGACTTTGAACTTTGAACTTTGAACTTTTTAGCCTCGCATGGGCTTGGTGAATTACAGCTCAAAACTCAGGATAGAAAAGCAAAGACCAAAATACCAAAGACCAAAGACCCAAGCCCAAAGACCAACAGCGGACATCTGACTACGGACAACTGACTACGCACAACTGACAATACACTCGCTCCATAGCCTCCACCGGCTCATCCCATGACAAGCCAGCGGCCACAGTCGCGCACCCGGCACTCAGCCGTTTTCTTGTCGACCGGTCAGACAGTAAACGATGCAGTCCGTCGCGTAACGCTTCCACCTCGCAGGCGACAACTATACCGGCACGATCTTTCACCAGCGGCGCGATGCCACACTCACTCGTAACCAGTACAGGTGTCCCGCAAGCAATCGCCTCCGCCGCCGCGTTGCCGAAACTTTCGTAACGCGAAGGCAGGACCAGAACATCAGCGTCCACGAAGGCCGCGAGCTTTTCCTCGCCATACAACGGCGCGGCGATCTTCACTCTTCCCTGCAAGTTGTGAGCCGCCACCAACTCACTAACCCGCTTTAGACAGCCATCCTCGTCATCGGGTCCAGCCAGAATCAGTTGCGCGTCTCCCGGCACCTGGGCAAACGCTTCGACCAGCAGATCGAGTCCTTTGATAAACGACAACCGGCCGAGAAATAGCACCAGGGGATCGTCTCCCAGTTGAAGCCGTTCGCGAAACTCACCACGCGGCGGCAGCTTATTGAAGGCACTCAAGTCCAAACCGTTCCGGCGCAACAGGAGCTTCTCTTCCGGCACACCTCCTGCCAGCAGCTCCTTGAACTCAGTATCAGAAGTCGCAATCACTTTCGCAGCGCCGCGAAACAGAGCGTCACCCAGCACGCGGCGATAGAGTTGTTTCTTACGCTGGCTGCGCACCTTTGGTCCAAACATCCCGAGCGGCTCGAGCACATAAGGAATTCCGCGGCGGCGGCAGAACCAGGCGACGGCGGCGCCGATTGTGTCGTAAAGCCCGTAGACGTGGACCACGTCGTAATGCCTCAGTTGCGAAGTGCAGAAACTCAAGACCTTTGGATTGATGGTCGAGGCCCGGTAAGCACCGACGGATCGCAGATAGATTGCGGTAACTCCATCATGGCGGGATTCCCAGCCCCATTCATTTGGCTCGCGACGCCACTCCTTGATCGGGGTATGGCCGTTCATGTCGCCAAGATCGGCCGTCAACACTGTCACCTCATGCCCGCGCTTAGCGAGCGCCCGGGCAATGCCGCTCACCTTCACCGGCGGCCCCCCTTTGTGAAGGTAAGGCAAATAAGACTGCGTAGTTTTCAGGATGCGCATGATGCTGAATCGTCGCTACAAGCAAGTTTGTAACGTGGATCGGCTGGCAACTCTTGCAACAAGATCTCAGTCAGCTTCTGCTTGAACTGGGGAAACGTAAACTTCTCATTCAAGCGCTGCCACCCGGCATGGCCCAAACCTCTACGCTTAGTTGTGTCCAGACATAGATCTACCAGGCATGCCGCCAACTGCTTTTCGTCCCCATATTCAACCAGGCGTCCAGTGACGCCATCCTCAACAACTTCAGGCGCACCCCCACTTGCCGCTGCTACCACGGCTTTGCCGTATCTCATGGCTTCGAGGAAAACAAATCCGAATCCCTCTCCGGCGCTGGGCATGACAAACAGATCGCATTCGCGGTAGCACGTGTGAAGGTCTGCCTGACTCAGGAATCCGAGAAATTGCACACGGTCGGCGACCCCCAGACTTTCAGCCAGCCGTTGGTGCCGCTCAAGGTCCGAGCCGCCCCCCACGACGACGTATTTGACACCCGGAACGAATTCGGCAACTGCAGGCAAGGCCTCGATTACTTTATCGACACCTTTGTAACGTTCAGTGTCATCAAGCCTGCACACGGTCAGCAGGCGCGTCCGATTCAACGCCGGTAAAGAGGGTGTTGGTCCGGCAGGCTCCAGATCCGTCCGCTCGAGTGCGTTGGGTAAAACATGAATGCGGTCTGGGTTTAGGCCGTTCGCCTGGACTGCCCGATCCTTTGTGTACTCGCTTATCGAAATAAAGAAATCAGCTTCCTTGAGCGCGATTCTTTTGAAATGGGGTAAACGTTCCCAGGCCTCGATTCCATACAACATCACGCCATAGCGGACGCGGGAATTCAGTTTCTTCGACGCCCAGCCCATCGACGCGTAATTAACGTGACCGACCAGCACGAGATCAAACCTTTGCGTCAAAGCCAGGCGCGTAAAACGCCGGAGAAAGGCGACGCGGTTGTGCGCGAATGTGTCGACCACAAGGTGCGGGAATTCCGAAGCGGCTCTTTTGCTATCAGCATCGTTGTCCGTAGCGATCAGAACGCGGCTTTTTTCGGCTCTATCGAGGCCGTTCAGCACACGACACACGAGACGGTTGTAGGTGGGAATCCCTCCAAACGCGCCGAAGGTCGTTGTTTGCAGCGAAAGAATCAATTTGCGATTAATCGTTGTCCTGGTCAGGCTTAACGAAATGTCCGAAGATATTTGATCTTAGGCCAGCGAAACTGCTGAACCTGTTCACCCTGCGCTCATCGAAGCACATCAGCGGGTCCCCTAGTTTGCCGGTCATGAGAAAGGTTTGGAGGAGTCGGCCTATCGCTGTGCATTTGCAGAGAGAACCCGCACTGGGGAAACAGACCGAACAAATCGGATTCCTGGCCGTTCCTTTGCCCAGAGAAGGAGGAAATATCCGCATATCAGGTTCTGCAGAATCCCTCCGAACATAATCTCTGCGCTCGATCCAATGCCATTAAGGAAGAACACAAAGAAGGCCAGGAAGACTGCCTGTCCTCCCGGCCCGGATTCGGCTCCGCCAAAGGAATGATGTAGACCGCTAATCAATACGCCTTGAATAAGCATGATGAAGACTACGCCGTAGATGCCAAAGTTCATGAACGCTTCACCAACAATACTCACTCCAAAGGTAGTCCTCGTCGCTCCCTCTTCGGTGGTTACTCCGTACGAGACTGCATAGAAAGCATTGGCGCTGCCGGCGACCGGCTTATCAGGCCAGATAATTCGCGGGATGAATGAGACCGCGAAGAAGGAATATGTTTTGCCGTACTGATAAGGCACGACTTCGGGGGTCATCGAGTAGATGTGCGCAACCTGATGGATAAAATCTGCTCGGCTCGTGGCACTGGAAGTCGCTTCCGCCAGATCGCGAGATCCGCTTAGAGTGTCTCTCCAGTATTCAGCAGCCTGATCAATCCAGGTTAATCCGCGAGTGAGAAAGGACTGCTCTGCCAAATCCGGATCCTCACCCATCCAGTACTTTTGCCGGTAGTCTGATTTCACTGGTGAAAGGAAAATTACCAGGAGAGTCGTGGCAACGATTGGCGTCACTGGAACACGGCGGGTGTAGAGCCATTTCACGACAAAGAGCACACCGATTGGCGCTAGCGCCTCTTCAAGACTGCCGCTTGAGATGCCCCGCATCGACGCAACCAGCACCAGGCCATAGAGCCAAAGACCGTAAAATTTCGACTCTTTCCTTCCGTAGTAAAGCCATCCCAGAATACCGATTACCACCAGCACCTGAGTTTGCAGCACACGCAATATCGAGGACAGCGGCTGTTGAAAATCCTCTGGAATAATTCCTTTAAAAGTGAGCAGCAAAGGCAGCAGCAACCCGACTGCCAGACAGTAGATTAGTGCCTTCCACTTCTTCAGCGGAAGTTGTGCCACCGGCATTACATTCCGACAACTGCTTTTCTGGAACCAGTAATAACCGAGTTGCAATGCCGCGATGCCGATAATGGAAAGCAGTAAGGCAGCAACTACATCGCTCTGTTCGAGATATTTAATCTCACCAGCAAACAACAGGAACGTGTCTTCACTTGTGAACACTGGGAAAGCAAACTGCATCGCATACGCAAGACAAAACACCGGCATCGTCGGCAGACCTGTTTCATGACGATCGAAATATCGGGCGCAGGGATAAACGCAAACGGCCAGCAGAAGTGTTCCCAGGAACGTCTGGGGCCAACTGTCCCCAAATTCACCCAGGATCAAAGGGACTATCAGCATGGTGCCTACCGATGCACCGATGAAAACCTTGATCACGTGGGGCGATCGTCTGGGCCCGGGAACCTCTCGAGAGGTCGTCTTAAATCGCATTACTGTTCGTTCCATTGATCTCCAACGACAAGACTGCCTCCGCAGTGTTCTGTGCAGCCAGCCTGACGTCGTATGCTCGCACTCTTTCTCTGGCCTGAATCCCATGCTTCTCAGCCAAGGCAAGATCGTTTACATAAACTTGCATGGCTTCGCTGAGAGCTTTGATATCACCAACGGGAAATACAAAGCCCGTTTTGCCGTTACTAATTAGATCCGGGCCACAACCTACGCGGTCGGAAACGATCGCCGGCAATCCACACGACATTGCTTCGTTGACTACCAAGCCCCAGGTCTCTCCATACCCGGAAGGCAACAGCAACACGTTGGAGCACCCGTAAGCTTTGGATATTTCATTCTGATTGAGAAATCCGGTAAAGGAAATCGGCAGCTGTCTCGTGCGAGCATATTCTTCACACGAGTTCCGCAATGCTCCATCACCAACCATTAGTAGATGGATGTCGCTTCCCTCGGAGGTCAATAACTCGACTGCTTTAATCGCGTCCATCGGCCGCTTCTTCTCAATGAATTTGCCCGCAAAGAGAAACACCGGTTTTTCGGGAATTCCCCACTCAGAGCGTATTGTCGCAGCATTCTTTTGGGCCTGCGCCGCTTGAAGAGCAAAGCGATCGTTGTCGACGTAATGACGAACGGGAACAAACCTCGAAGGGTCTGCCCCGTAAAAGCGGTAAAACTCCTCATTGAGTTTTCCCACTGTGAGATATCTGCTGAATCTTGGAATCCAGCGGCCCAGAATCAAACGCTTCGCGAAACGAAGATGAAGTGGTTTAGAGTCAATGAGGTTGGAGTCGCCACGAATTAGAACCGGAGTTCGACTCCGCCAGCACGATCGAATCGCTTGCCAGTCGCTTTTTACCTTCCAGCCGTTAACGATCCAGGCATCACACTTTTTTGACGAAATCAGTTGCGCAATTTCAGGTGTATCGCATCCCGCATAATCGAATCCAGGTTCGCGAGCTACGTTTTTCAAAAACGTGTAGCGATATCCATCAAGCAATGGAACGTCCCACTCAAATGCAACTCCAAAGTCGATGCCTTGCTGATCGGCATCAGGCTGAAAACAGTAGAAGACCTCAATTTCAATCTCAGTTCTGCTTGCGAGTTCCTTAAACCATGGAGAATGATATTGAGTCGGGTGCGTCAGCAGAATACCTACTTGCGTTGGCATATCGTTCTACTTACCTGCCCGTGGAGTTCCGCTGTTGATCCAGCCAACCCAGGATAACTTTCATTCGGCCGTCTATCGCGTACTCGTCGCGCAGCGATCGGTTTAAGCCTTCTTTCGCAATGGAGTCCCGAATCTCCACGTGGTCAAGATAGTAACGAACTCTTTCGACTAACTCGGTAGGTGAGCTGAAAAAAGCTGCTTCTCTCCCATCTTCGAAATATCGAAGCACTTCCGGATTACGTTCATGGAGCATAAAAGTGCCGCACGCTGGAATTTGAAAAGTACGGGCCGTGATTAAATCTCCGGAACTTGCACCCTTCCCCTTTTCGCTGAGTAGGCCGAGACAGATCGATGCACCGCAAATAGCTTTCGTATATTCATCGCCTGTCACTCCAGTCCCCACAACGGCAGACTGAACAAACGATGACTTGCTTTTTTCCCATTGCTCTCCCCAGATTTTTAGTGCAATGCTCGGCGAAACGCCTTCCAGTGCCATCAAGAGACTCTCTTTTTTTGGAGACCAGGTCCCGATGAAGGCAACATCGCAACCATAAACCCTCTGCTCTTCCTCGCTGAGTTCAATCGGATTGTGCAGTTCAGGATCATAGCCTGGCGGGAGAAAGCTGATTTGGCGAACCCCCAAATGTGACTTCATATCCTCTACCCCATAACTCTTGGTGCTGAAGATATGATCGTACAGTCGGAGTGTTCTTGGAATGTAAGATCCGTGAGAAAGAAAACTGACGTCAGGATAGTAGTTCACCGAGATAACCCCTCGCCTGCGAGCCTGATCAAGAATTGCCGGATGTACTGAATTGCCTTTGAAGATGAAAAGGCAATGCGGATTGAAAGTCGACATTGCTCTGATTGCTTCAAGCTTTAACTCATTAACAAAGACAGGCTTCAGAAGCTTTCGGATACCTCTGGAAGTCGTAGTTCGCCAGTAATGCGAAACGAAGTGATTCTCATCCAGAACCTGGACCGAATGCCCCAGACGACGAAACGCCGCGAAACATGCTCGAGCGTCGGAGCCAAACCAGGTTTCACCGATACAGAGAATCCTATTACTCACAGGAACTCGTAACTAGGGTAAGGCCACGAAATGACCTGGCAAGGTCTGTCCGGATGGTATGGCGATGTTATTTAAATCCCGAAAACTATAGTTAGCGTTGAGAAGTATCTCTCGAACTGCCTTCTCGCATTCGGGGCCATGAATTTCTATTAACCATATAGGCCGGTATTGGCTCAGTAACTTTCGCGCTCCTCGCAGAGCTTCACCTTCCGCCCCTTCTATGTCCATCTTTATGAAGTTAGGAGCGCCGAAGCGGATAACGGCAGAGTCCAGTGTTGTAACCTTGACTGATATCTTCTCTTCACCGTTTTTCCGAGTGCCAAGATGTCCCATCGACGATCCGGGTGAGGCAAAACAGAATTCTGCCTCCCCCTCAAAATTTGAGACGGCCTCTGCGACAACCTGACACCCGTCCAGAGAGTTAAGCTTTATTTGGTCGAGGATGCTCGCGGCATTTACCGGAGACGGATCAAAAGCTACACAGCGCCCCTTAGTCCCCACAATTCGCGAACCGATCAGGGTGAAAAACCAGCGTTAGCACCGACGACGAAAAACGTGTCTCCAAGCGTAAGCCACCTCTTAAGCGCAGCCTGAATTTCGAACTCATAGTGACCAATCCAATAACCATTCACACAACGATGGTGTCTTTTCCATAAGAGATCCTTGGCTAGTCCCTGACTACTCCTTACCACCGATCCCTCAGGATCTTGGTTGGCAAACCACCGCAGCGCCTGGCTCGCCATCGGAAGCTTTCCGAGTACGCCAGTAAGCCTCTCTTTGATCATCAACGAACTATTCACGGATAAATCTATTCTGGCTTTCGCAGGCGGACCATCATATCCATGGTGTAAATGCCGTCTTTAAGTGACCCGATTTCGATTAAGAAGCGTATGGCGATAATCGCTCGAATACATTGCCACAGCAGTGACCGAACAAAACTTACTGGTCCATGAGCAACGGGACCACATTCGCGAAACTCCACTGCCTCTTCAAATCCGATCAGGGTTGAGAGCTGTCGGAAGTTATTGGTAGTGAAGGCCCATTCATGGGTAATGTCCCAGTGCCGGGTAAGCGCCCCGAAAGGTGAAACGGCATTGGGAACGATGGCCACTAAAGTTCCGCCGGGCTTTAGGACTCGTCGCACTTCTACGAGGACTTGGTGAAGGATTTCCTTGCGCAAATGCTCGAGTATGTTCAACGCGGAAATGAACTCGATCGATCCAGAAGAACAACCTTGCAAGTACCTCAGAATGTCGTCATTCACCAGTCCACCCTTCAAGAACTTACGGGCAAGATCTAACTCGTCTTTGCAGAGGTCCACTCCGGTCGTATTGGCGAAACCCTGGCGCTCCAACAGGTACTGCATTTCCCCACAGCCACAGGCCAGGTCAAGACACTCTGCTTGTTGATCTACAGGGAGCCACGGGCCGAGCCAGCGAAACATTCCGTCTGCAGAAGAGTCGTAATATTCTTTCGACGCAGCGTGAGATCGGGCTGCTGTGGTCTCGTAATAACCCAGCGTGACCGCCTGGTGCAGAGAATCTGCCATTCAGTTGGATACCTCAGACAGAGCGAGCTGTTCATCAAAACTGCCATAAAGCTTCATGAAATTCTCTAGACCCTGCCTCATTGAAAATGTCGACTCATTGATCCGCGCCAGTGATTCGGCTCTTGTTGGAACCTCACTGCTAAGAATCTGAGCGACAGCAAATGCCCAAGCCGCGGCACCAGAGACGAGAGGCAAGGTACGAACGAGTTCCGGAATTACGATCGCTTCGGCCGGTACGCTACGGGACATCACGACGGGCAGGCCAGCCGCTTGAGCCTCGATGATCCCGAGGCCCAAGCCCTCTTTTGGTGTTTCTAAACTGGGCCAGATCAGAACATCACAGGCGAGCATTAGCTCAGGCACGTCATCACGAAATCCAAGTAAGCGAACCTTGTCCATCAAGTTCTTTTGCTCGATCAGCCTCCTAAGGTCTGTCTCCAGATTCCCTTTTCCCGCAAAAACAGCGACCGCTGTCGTGTCTATCTTAAGTAGCTGTTCAAGAATCTCAATTACCAACTGCGGGTTCTTGTAGTCGACAATCCTCCCCACGAACAAAAGAACCTTCGCTGCACCATTAACCCCTAATTGTCTCCGCAACTCTTCTCTACTGATTTTCGGTGAAGCGAATTTCCTCGTATCAATACCGTAGTGTACGACCCGATGACGTTCGGGATCGTGCGACTTTGTGCCAACTAATGATTCGAGAGCATCGCGCGAACTGCCGACAATCTGATCAGCCATTTGCAAACAAACCTGCCGCATCGGTTCTCGCGCTAGGTCAGATTTGATTCGACTCGGCGTTGGCAAACTCAGCGACGTGTTGTGCAGGTGAACAATGCGTTGGCGGAATGGCAAGCCAATGGAAGCTGTCAGATAAGCGGCGCTCATTACGTCGTGATGGCAGTGGAGAACATCATAATGGCCGGCGCGCATGACTTTTCGCAGTGAAGTAAGAAAACGGAGCTTGTTCCCGATCTCGCAGACCGAATGGATTACCTTTCCGCCATACTCAGTTACTACCCCGTCAAATTCTCCAGGTTCAGGAAGAGTGCAAAAAAAAGTCCATTCATAACCCGGATATTCTTTTGAAGCACGTTGAAAGATTCGTATTAACCAGGACTCAACCGCATTATTATCAAGACTCTCGATGACGTGAAATAGTCTCGAAGATTTCCTGGTTTGATGTTTCCCGGTCGCCTTCATCGTTGAACAGAACTTTGGGCAGCTATTGAATCAAAACCGAACCGTGGACTGGTCCGTCTTCAATTTTGTACGACTCGTCCAGGTATCGAACTGTTCTTCGACACTCGCGAATGATCGTAAGAAACTCATCGAATGACGTGCCAAATTCCGCCCAGGCATAGGGATGCAGTTCGCAAAGCATCGTCGCCTTAGACTTCAGCAAGTTCCTCGCTCCGCGCAATACGTTCACCTCGGCGCCTTCCGTGTCTATCTTTACCCAATCAGGAAAGTCTAGTTTATTCCGAGCCAAATAATCGTCCAACCGCACCATGCTTATGGTCTGTTCTCTGACTTCAGGCGAATGAGCGTTGGTACCTAGTCCGGATCTAACTAACGAGGACATCTGATCGTTCTTACGAGAAAAAAGGATATGGGATCCATTTTGATCGGAGACCGCCAGTCCCTCCGCATGAACAGTATCTGAAAAACCATTGAGTACTATGTTTTTCTCCAGAACCCTTCGGTGATCTGGATCTGGTTCAAATGAGATAACCTTCCCAGACGAGCCCGTCACGGCTCCAAAGAGAATAGCGTACTGCCCAACGTTGCCACCTATATCAAGGACAAAGCTTCCCGGCCGAACTTTTTCCAACACAAACTTGATTTGCTTCGCGTCATTCCGAGTTACAGCATCCGTTGAATCAATGTACTTGAGCCTTATCGGACGCGAACCAGGAACGTAGCGAAGCTTGTGCGCACCATACTCGATCGGTTCCCCGCGTTTTAGGTACCACAATTTCTTTGACTGTATGAGTGCAGTCTGTACGCTGGAGCTCTGCATCATTCTTCTTATCAGTGCCAAAGCAATTTCCTTCTCTTAGAGCGTGATAGATTGACTTAACCGTTCGGCAAACAGAGCAGCGTTCCGCCAACTTCAGCTCTGGTTCGCACGGGCTCTCCCCGATCGAGCGATTCCAACGAGTATTTCGCTTTTTGAAAAAAGTTCCACGCCGCAGCATCGCATTCAGGATTGTGCAGCTCTAAAATTATTACCGGTCGGATTTCAGTCACGATCTTTTCCATGTGTTCTAGGGCGAACAGTTCAGCACCCTCAATATCAATCTTGATTAATTGCGGAATTGGGATCTCAGGATCCTGATAGGCCTCATCGAGGCTGATGCAGGGCAATCTAATGACCTCGTCGACTCTTTCGCGCGCTTCATAGTCTTTATAGTCAACCCCGATGTAGGCACCAGCAATGTGGGAATTCGTATTTCGGCTTATAACAAAGTCTATCTCGCCAAGCGGTGCTCCAATCGCTGCCTCGACGAAAACGACGTTATCAAACTTGTTCAATCTAAGATTCTCTCTAGTTCTCTTCACATTTCTGGGATCGGGCTCGAATGCCACTACAGTGCCGTTTGGTCCGACCAAGCGACGAAAAAGAGTCGTGTAATAACCGAGATAGATCCCGCAATCCCAAACAACCCATCCGGGCTGACAGATTCGCGCGACGGCGCTCGCCTCCGCGCGCTCATAGGTCCCAAAGAAGTAGAGCGGCTCAACAAACTGGTTCAAGTCAAGTTTGAATCGTAAATTCCTGGCTGGTCCGGAGAGCGTTGGCAGGACAACCTGACCCGTTGCGTCTCCCCAAACTCGAGTAATCGAGCTTAGAACCCCCTTCTTAATCTTCTGCTTGATTGTGTTTATCAAAACGCGTTGTGAAACCCGATGGGCGTCATGACCCGCTTGGGATTGTTGCAGTAGCGTCAGCAATCACGCTGAATACAAACGGACGAGATTGGCAGCTGAGTTATCAATAGAAAATGGAGAGACCTTAACTAAATTATTGCATTTGGCAACGTTGGCTTTTTCTAGATCCATCAACGTCAAAGCCTGATCGGACCAACTAGCCGCTCCATCCATTAAGGATTCGAATTGGACCAGCTCGTACACAACTTTACATTCCTCAGGAACCAGGTCGGACGCCAATACCCTCAAACCGGCCGCTTGGGCTTCGACCGCAACCATCCCTAATCCTTCCTCCTGTGAGGGAAAGAGGAGCAGATCCGAGCCGAGCATCAATCGCGATACATCTGTGCGCAACCCTACGAACCGAATCTCATTCGCCAAGCCCCACGTTCTAACTTGTTGGCTGAGCTCATGCATATTTTCGAGGCCACCACCCGCCACTATCATTCGCACCCGAACATCCTTCGTGATACAGGCTTTCGCAACCTCAATCGCAAATTGCGGGTTTTTCTGATTTTGATTGTTCCCGTAATTTGTATCCAGTCGTCCGATGAAGAGAAGGATCCTGGCGTTTGGGTCCCAGCCGAATTCCCGGCAAAGATCGTCATGGTTGAGTTGCTGGTTACCGTTAAATCGCTCTACGTCAAAACCGCAGTAGGAGGCGCTGCGATCCAGTTGAGAAAACGAAGGGTGATCAAACCCGTACTTAGTAAGAATCTCTCGAGATGTCCCCGCCACGTGAGTCGCATAGCCGGAAAGAAATCGCCTCCCGAGCTTTAAGGTGGCGCTGCCGACAATTGTTTCATTGCGGCCTTCAACACAGAAGTAGGGATTATGGACGTGTGAAATTCGGATTGGAGGCAAAAGGCCTGTACCTAGCAAGAAGTGCCAGCCAGCGGTGTAATCCTGGTGATCGTGGATTACATTGTAACGGCCGTCTGCCAGTATTCGGCGAAATTTGCGAAGGAAACTGACCAGTTTCTTTTTCGAATAAGGCACATAATACAAGTTCGCGCCGAGCGCAGCCGCCTGGTCATCAAATAATCCCTTCATCCCACTCGTCAGCAGCACATCGCAGGTAACCTTCGTTGACAGTTCATCTTCTCGCTCCTTGAAATACCGCAGTAGAGACATCAACCAAGTCTCGGCCCCACCCATGCCCAGCGTCGCGAATACCTGTAGCACACGCAGTTCTGGTTTGATCTGCTTGCCTCCGACCGTGTGCGCCCTAAAGTGCGGAGTAGAGTTCTGCAAGGTACTAGTTGAAGACATGAGGGGTTAGTTTCCGTTGCGAATGAACTTCTTTGCCTTCTCTTCCCCGCTGCGTACCGCACGAAAGAAACGTCGCTCACGTCGATTGCGAATCAATAATCTCGCGATATCTGCCAGCGAAGTGGAAAACCTGCGTTCATTAAGATCACCGTCCCTGGAGCGAAAAGAATCGAGCACAATCGAAGAGTAAGCGAGGCTTTCAACAAGATTGACCAGATAGTCCTCACTGAGTCGCTCAGCAGGTATCAAATGCGTCAACCTGAGCGAAGTAAAAAGTCCCATCCCGAGGCCCAGGTCGCACGCACAAATGGCCAAATCCGAATCTCCACCAGACAATAGTGAATCTCCCGTGCGGTCCATCAATACTCTTCGCTTTCCGTTCGAATGCATCTCCAGGTAGTAGTCGGCGACGGATCGCCTGACGCACATGCCGGCGCCACACGGCATCGCCTCGGCAGCCGTTGGTTGATTCGACCAGCGGTCCGAATCAAACTCGCGAATCACCAGACGGCTCCAGTAAGCGCGGGTCCAGTCAGGAGGAGTCGATTCAAAGCCGGGCCGCGTTTGGCCGGCCCAGGTACCAAGCTTTGGCCACTCCCAGGCAATTCTGATCGACTGTTCAAGGAAATCCGGATCAAGAACGTTGTCATCGTCAACGAAGACCAATATCTCACCTGTTGACTCCCGAATGCCCCGCAGCCGTGCGTGTGTGAGCCCCAACCTCTCTTCGCATACATGGCGCGCTTTCTGGTGCCAGGAAAGATCTACTCTTTGCGACAGTGGGTCCGTACTGGCGTTATCGACGAGCAGCAGTTCCCATTGACTCTTCCCGAGAGTCTGTGACTCCAGCGCCTGCAAGACCTGGGTCAGGTAGTCCGCTCTCGGGTTGTAACTGCAGATGATGACTGAGATGTCAGGCGGCATCAGGCACTGCGGTGGATCGTTTTTGTGTCTTCAGACATACCAAAGATGTGAGCCACAGAGACAAAGTCAAGGGTCTATATCGATACCTTAAGCTCTCTCTAAACAGGTTTTGCGCCTCGTCAAATCGTCTCAGCCGAAATAGCAGCCGGCCCTGAGCAGCAAGACGCTCGAACTTAATTCTGGTTACCGTTTCACTCACACCCGCCGGATATGCGTATGGGTTGTTCTCGATTTTCTCGATCGTCCTAAGAAACGAAGCGCCGCAAAGAAGCTGATTGCGATTCTGACTGTTTGGCACTTGCCGGTACTTCGTCAACGCTTCTTCGCGGAAGATGAAAGGAAACCGGGCCATTGCTCGCAAGTGGAACTCCATATCCTCTGCCCCGTTCAGCGCTTCATCAAAATATCCGATCTCTTCAAAAGCATCCCGGTGAATAACGAGCGAGGAGGGTAGTGGAACGATCCAGTTAAGTTCCCGAAAAGCGACCCTTTCAAAATATGTCACACCCGGAGCAATCTCTAATCTGCCGGCCGCGTAAAAATCCTTTCCCAGCTTTTCAAGATAACTCTCGTTGAAAGTCTGGTTGTCATCAAAAAACGAGTGATTGCAGGAAGCAAAGTAAGCGTCCGAGCGGAGTCGTAAAGCCGAGAACTGTAATTCGAGTTTATTTGCCTGCCAGAGATCATCAGCATCAAGAAGGGCAATCCATTCGCCTTTGGCAGCCCTAATCCCGACATTCCTGGCCCGGGATACGCCGCTATTTGGCTGTCGAATGCATTTCGCCCCGAGGCTTTCCGCAATCTTAGCGGTACAGTCTGTCGAGCCATCATCAACAACAATAATCTCCGCCGCTTTTAGAGTTTGGCTTTTTACGCTGAGAATCGTCTGCTCGATGAAATGCTGCGCCTGATAGGCAGGAATGACTACAGAAATCATTACATCCCCCATAAAACACTTTGAAATTTCCATCGGTTTCAATTTGGTGGAGCTATGGTTGGCGGGGGACCTGATGAGAACTTGGACTTCAATCCATTCTCTTTAATTGCATGCATGTTCTAGCCAAGCGTGAAGTTCTTGCCGGTCTAGCCAAACTGCATCACTGCCAATTCCAATCTGCCACTTGACTGCATCTCTATGGCGCGAGCGGCGCTCGTTCATTTGTCACCGCTCCGGCGGAGCGTTGTTTAACCTTAACCACTTGCGCCACCAGCGACGTCGGCAGGAATCGTCTCAGGAAAACTCTCGCCGGCAACGTCGACGTAGGATTACGAAGCCATTCCCTGGCAATCATCTTCAACGCCAACGCGCGTTGCCGGTGATAAAGAACCAGATGCTCACTCCACGCGAGCGCTTCCAGCATCTGGACGCGTTTGTGAATCGATCGTGGCAAACCATTGAGCGGAATTTCCGCAAGCTCAGTCTCCGCCTTGATTGATTCGACGTTCGCCGCCCTGAACCGGGTCGAAGTTAGGCCAGGACGACGTTCAGCAAAGTTCGCAAAAGCCTTCTCGTAAACTGATGCCACACGCTTAGCCACCACGCCGACATGCATCTCGGCAAGCATCGTCTGACGCGCATTGCGACCAAGGCGTGCGCGCTCATTCGCATCAGCGGCCAACACCAGGGTAGCGTTCACGAACGCACCCGCGTCATTGAAAGGGAGGACGACCGCGTTCTCACCATCTCGCGCAACTTCACGAGCCAGACCCACGCGCGTCGTCAGAGAACAAACCTCACTACTCATCGCTTCGAGCAACGGCACCGGCCCACCTTCGACGCGCGCCGTCACCCAGTAGAAGTCGAGCGCGCGATACATATCGATCAAGCCGTCGAGCTCCTCGATATAGGGGAACCAGATGCACTTCACACCAGCAGAAGTTAAGGAGTCGACCAACTTGTTCCAGCCCGGGCCGACGATTAACACTGCCAGCTTTGGAAGTTTGTGGTTCAGCTCAATCGCAGCTGCAGTGAAGACATCGATGCCCTTGCGGTCATCGTCATTACTGCTGTTCTTTCCAGAGAAGCCAACGACCCTCGTATCGGGCGAGATACCTAGTTTGCTCCGAATGGCATCGCGCTCCGTCGTCGTCGTGGGCTTGAACTTGTCCGCGTCCACGCCGTAAGGCACCCAGAAAACTTTCTCCGTATCGGCTCCGCGCGCGCTCAGGTCTGCCGACCATTCCGGCGACCCGACGATGATCGCGTCGCCATTGACGTTGTGTTTGACTGCTTCCCATTCGGTCACATGATGATGACTCGTCACACACGGTGCGATTTCGCGGAAGCGCGGCAGCCATTCGCGAGAAGCGTAGGGACAAGTGAAGTGGACGAGATCAAAGTTACGCATCAACTCGGGCTGTGCGGCAAACAACTGATCGATCACCGGTCCGGAAGCGATCGTCGCTTCCATCCACGGATTGAATCGGGCAATCGATTTCGCAATCGTGCCCGTCACCCAGTGAACGGAATCTGGTACCAAAAGGACTCGCAAACGTGTTTCAGTCATGAACTACGCTGCCGTTGCTTGCCATGCGACAAATTAAATCGGCGCCTATTTCCTTTTCGATCCGCCAACCGATTCCTTCGATTTGGCTGCGTAATTGATCACCTGAAGCACCGGCATTTTGAAGCGCTACTTCAAATGACTCAATTACCGCCCAACTTGGTGTTTGGGCCAACGTCCGGGATAGTCCGGCGAGAACTTCACACTCCCATCCCTCTACATCCAGTAGCAGACCATCAATTCGCTCAATCCCAAGCTCGCGCAGCACGTCATCGCGACGCCTGATTCTCACCGTGCGCTTCTCGGTCGAATAGTGGGCAATTGAAAAACTCGATTGGCCGGGGTGAACCGAAATATTCATCTCGCGTTCTGCTTCACGAGAGCCGAGCCCAACGGGAACCAGGCGGACCTTCTCATCGTTCAGGCTGAGGTTTTCCTGGCACTGTCTTGTGAGGTTAGGATCACATTCGCAGCCAATGACGGTCGCGCCCATCCGGGCCATTGCGAGCATCATGTAACCAAGGTGCGCTCCGGCGGTGAGCACAACGTGACCAGGCTTGACTAGAGATTTGATTTCATCGATGAGGTCGGATTGATAGACACCGCAAGCCATCTCAGCTTGAAAGGGATCGCTCGTATTCGACTTCATTCTCAGACCCGAAAGCGGTCCCACCATTTCGTAGATGCCGTTGCGTCGTGTTATGAGATGCGCTACGCGATGCTGGCCGCGAGGGAGATGTCGTACGAGGTTTCTAAGCATATTTTAAGCTAGTCGGCTGAGAAATCACTCTGCCACCCCACTAACCAATTGCTCTTCTTCATCGCGTTGAAGGACGACGCCCTTTAGAACCGGTTGAACGATGCTCACACCGTAGTCTCGATCAAGGGTAATCACCGGATAGCCCGCCGCGCGCAATTCGTCAACGAATCGAGGAACTCCCATGTCCTCACGCTGGTACTCAGCGACCGGCCTAATAGACCAAAGCGTGTCGTGAAAAATCACCACGCCAAAAGGCTGAACAAACGGCGAGAAGAGACTCCAGTCGCGCTTCACTCCCTCGTAACTGTGATCGCCATCGATGAACAGAATATCAATCTGCCGGTTCCAACCGTCGGCGACTCGATCAGATAAATCACGAACGACCTCAACGTAATTCTCAATGCCAAGCTTACGCACGTTATTAACCAGTATCCCGTACGTATCTACTGAGTCCACATCGTTCCACGCGGTCCGGGTGTGCGGATCGATCGCGTATAGCTTGCCCTGGCCGTTTGCCTTAAGAGCCATTCCTATAAAACAAGAGGAACGTCCTCGAGCTGAACCAATCTCAACCACGACTTTTGGCTTTGCCGATCTGACAAGTCCGTAAAGCAGGTACGCTGAATCCCCTACACCGGAATGGGAGGTAATCCGATCCAGCGACGTGAAAGCTAGCCCTTTGCTGACGGCGCGGAAGCCCCCTTTCATCTTCCGAACAACTCTTTTAACTGTCTTCATAGCTTATTCGCCGGCTGATTCGGAGCTGAACCGTTGGCCCATTTCCACTCTGCCGGAATTCGCATACCTCCCCCTTCACGAATGATCAAAGAAGGAGTGTTTGGTCCTGGCAGCACCTCAACCTGGGCGCAACTCATTAGATAGTCGAGCGGATTGTCATTTCCAGAGCGAGCACCAACGTCGAGCGCGTAACGGCCCGGTTGTAAGTGCAATTGAGGAATCCGGGCTTCAATCATTCCAACACGATCGCCCAGTAGAGTTCGCTGTGGTTCGACCAGGTCACTATCGACTGACATCACTCGTATGCCATCAAGCGAACAGAAGCCAATTCCAAATCCGACCCCATCAATCTCCGACTTCGTTTCGAAGTGCACGCGAATATTTAAAGGTTCACCGTGAAGCATCGAAGAGCCATCGTTGAATTCGACAGCGCGAATTTTGAGACGCTCCCCAACTCCGGGCGGTCGACTCACATCCGCCAACTCGATCGCAGAACCCGAGCGGTGCAAAACATGTTTCAGGTATTCATCACACACGCTGGCGGATGGGCCCTTCGCTACAATCCGGCCTTCATCGAGCCAAATTACCTCTGAACACAGATTGCGAATTGCCCGGATGTTGTGACTTACGAACAACACCGTGCGCCCGCCCTCTGCTACCTGGCCCATCTTCCCCAGACATTTTTTCTGAAACGCAGCGTCGCCGACTGCCAACACTTCGTCGATCACCAATATCTCTGGTTCGAGATGCGCGGCGACTGCGAAAGCCAATCTGACGTACATACCACTCGAGTAACGCTTAACGGGTGTGTCAACAAACTTTTCAATTTCAGCAAACGCCACGATCTCGTCGAAGTTCTTTTCAATCTCAGCACGGCGCATCCCCAGAATCGCGCCATTGAGCAGGATGTTCTCTCTCCCTGTTAACTCTGGGTGAAACCCAGTTCCGACTTCCAGCAGTGAACCCACGCGGCCATGAATCTCTGCCATGCCGGAAGTAGGTTTCGTGATTCGCGACAAGATCTTCAGCAACGTGCTCTTGCCGGCGCCATTGCGCCCGATGATGCCGACGGCCTCGCCGCGCTTAACTTCGAATGAAACATCGACGAGGGCCCAGAAAGAGTCTGAAGTTTCTAGTTTCGAGTTTCCTGTTTCTAGTTTTCGTTTTGACCCGTTCGAGCTGTCCTGGAAGCGCTGAGTTCTAAACACTGAAGCGGCGCGGCGGAAGGGTGCTGTTGCTACATCGCTGAGCACATCACGAAGAGTCTTATACGACTCGCGTTCGCCGAGTCGATAACGCTTGCTCAGACCTTCACAGCGGATGGCTGTCATTGTCATTGCTGATTTACGATCTGGGTTGATCCAAGTGAGGTCATCAGTACCGACACCCGGTAGCGTCGAGGCAAGGCATTACAATTTCCCTTTTACGCTGAGACTCGCCATCGATACTGCCGAGCCGACGCTTGTCCGTACTGACTTCACTGTGAATGGCGACGAGGCGCCGGAAAGAGTTCTGCCTCCGGATAATTGCGTTCCGATTTCCGTGTTCCACCTTCAAATCTCGCCCTAATTCGTCGCTTCAGGCTCTTCGCGTGTTTCAAGAGCTTTGTTCCGAGCAGAGTCTTAATCAGGATTCCCAGCAACTGCGGTTCAGCCAACAACTTTTGATCGGCAACAAACGATTTCAAGGTCATTCGTCTTGCGCCTACGAAATCCTCTGCCTGGTAATTCGCTCGCGCCGCCCAGGCCGCCGCCGCGCCCTGAAACCTCTTAGTCACCTGGCGACGGAACTTCGGACTTATGCCGGCGGGTAAATTTTTACTCAGCCAAACGTAAAGCTGCCGAGCATTTGAGTACGGCAGGTAGACGTCAGTCAGCCAGTAAACAAAAAGCGAGGGCTCTCCCGCGATGAGCGGGTAGAGCTGGAAGCCTGCCGCCAGACGTTCAGCAGCTTTCTCAGTTTGGCCCGTACAGAAAAGATAGCGCGCGCATTGAAAATTAATCAGTGCTCTTATCCGCGGAGCCTTAAGCATTTCCACCTCGTGCCGGTTGTGCAACAAGGAGTTCATGACCTGAAGGGCCCGCTCAAAATTCACTTCATCCGGATTCCCAATGCTGGCGTTGGAATGGTGAATCCGGTAACTGACCAGCGGTTTATCAATAAAGCCCATCCTGCTTTGCGCAGCCACTCGGATCCAAAACTCCCAATCGCCATAAACCAGGTCGTCGTTGTGCGGACCCACCTGCTCGAGACAGGAGCGTCTAAACAGCACAGTCATGTCCGCAACGCGGTTCGCCCTGATCAACCGCTCAACTCCGGCCTGCCCGAGGGGAAACTTCTGGCCCAACCGGCAGGCAAGCACTTTTCCATCCACGTCAATGAATTGGGCCGTACTATGAACTGCATCAACTTCCGGATGTCGCTGCAGGTATCTCAGTTGTTCCTCTGTTTTCTGTGGATGGAAAAGATCGTCGGAACCAAGTAACGAGCAGTACGCCCCGGTCGATTCGCGCAAGCCACGGCTGACCGTTGCTGAAATACCCAGGTTGCGATGCCCTGGATGGGTAAGCACAGCAATCCGATCGGGATAGGTTGCGGCGTAAGTTTGGGCGATCTCCAGCGTGCCGTCCGAAGATCCGTCATCAACTATTAAGATCTCGAGGTTGGCATAGGTTTGCGCCAACACACTCTCTACCGTTGCCGGCAGGAATTTTGCATGATTGTAGGTGGGGATACATACGCTGACTTTTGGATTAGTTGACTCTTGCAAAATCACCTCCTTGCACAACTCTCTCAATTCCCTATTCCCTCCAGTTGCGCTTCGAACGGCGCCACGAACTCCGTCTGCCAGGCCAGGCGCGGTCGCAACAAACCATGCCAGCGTCCGCCACCAATATCTCTCATTGCACCGGTGTCGTTCACTTGCAACGTGAGGGCCTGCCGGCACTCAGCCTCAATTACCACCGGCGCGCACGTGGCCACGAACACACTGATGGAATAGACACCCTCGTTCAAGAAATTTGCCGGGAGCGTACACGTCGATCTAAAGAGTCCCGCCGGGCGAGGCTGCTCAAACCAAACATCCGGCAACAGGCTCGCCGAAGGAGTCGAAGGCGAAGTAAGCACTACATTCCCGCCGCGCTCGAGATAGACTTCGGTAAACAGGTTGCGAATACCCGGCGAGAGATTCCAAAACTCGATCTGAATCACCAACTCCCTATCGATATCAATCATTGTCTCGGGTGCACGATCCGAAAGAATGGTGATTGAACGCAGACGAATCTTGTCTCCACCCGGTGCGCTCCGTGGATCGTTCCAAACTTTGGTGTTACCCGCCTTCGAGGAAGAGCCGAAATAGCTATCAAGTACGTCCGAGGTGTCGCCATCGACAGTGATACGCCCATCCTCAAGCAGAAGGCTGCGCGGACACAGTAACTTGATCGCACTAGTGTTGTGTGAAACAAATAGCACCGTGCGCCCGTCCTTCGTCGCTTCGTCCATTCTTCCCAGACATTTCTGTTGAAACAACATGTCCCCGACAGCCAGCACTTCGTCCACCAACAGCACGTCCGTTTCCATGTGTGCGGCGACCGCAAAGGCAAGCCGCACGTACATTCCACTCGAATACCGCTTTACAGGTGTATCGACAAACTTTTCGATCTCAGCGAACGAGACTATCTCATCAAACCTCCGCTCAATTTCGGCCTTCCGCATGCCGAGAATAGCCCCATTTAGAAATATATTTTCCCGGCCGCTTAGTTCGGGATGAAAGCCGGTGCCAACCTCGAGAAGCGAACCCACGCGGCCGTGTATCCTGGCGGTGCCGCGAGTTGGTTTGGTAATCCGCGAAAGGATTTTGAGCAATGTGCTCTTGCCGGCCCCGTTGCGGCCGACAATGCCCACGGCGTCGCCGCGTTTTATCTCGAATGAAACATCGTCGAGGGCTAAGAAGGAGTTTGAAGTTTCTAGTTTCGAGTTTCCGGTTTCTAGTTTTCGTTTTGACCCGTTCGAACTGTCCTGGAGGCGCTGAGTTCTAAACACTGACGCTGCGCGGCGAAAGGGCGCTGCGGCGGCGTCGGTGAGTACGTCGCGCAGAGCCTTATACGACTCGCGTTCGCCGAGTCGATAACGCTTGCTCAGACCTTCACAGCGGATTGCGACGTTAGACATACTCAAAACTGCAGAGAACCTTGATTTCAGGTCAGCTATTAATCTTCGCCGCGAATCGCCTGGCCCAACTACTCAAGACGGGCGTTTTCACCACGAAGTTGCCGATACGGTAGGAAGTTGATGCGTAGATCGTTTCGCGCTGCCTGGTAATGTGCTTTGCTACACCACGCAGATAATCCGCGGTGAAGCGCGCCTCCAGGGCAGCGGTTTCTGCGCTCCCGTTACCGTTGCGCTGACCCTCGCGATATTCAGCAACTACTTCCTCGTAAAGGGCGACTATTTGATCCATTGCTGATTCCCGCGAAGAGGTCGCACGGACCCGACGACTAACCTCCGCAGCATCATCGGGATCATAACGCGTCAACTCGCGCGTTACGGCCTCGGTCGTTACGGGTTCGCGGAGTGTTCGTATGCCAAAGTTGAACTGCTTCAAGCGGTCGAGCTCGCTCGCAGTGACGAGAGGTCCAAGCCCCACTTCATCGCACAAGATCACGGCTGGACCCACCGCGAGAGCCTCCAACGCACATCTGGCTTTGGCGAACACAATGTCGTAAACAGGCAAGAGTATGTCCGGCTGGCTCGTAGCACTCCTGGACGTGAAGCCGACGACGTCGAGCGCAATGCCGGCCCGCTCGCACGCCTCACGCACGATCTCCTCGTAGGATCCATTTCCGGCACTGTTGGAGAAAACCAACGCACGTTTCGGTCTGTCGGGAAGTGGTCCGCGGCGCTTGAATTTTGTGAGATCCACCGAGTTACGAATAACAGAGACCTGCTGCTCGGGAATTCCGTTTTCGCAGATAAGTCGATCGCGACAGGTATTGTCCACTGCCACGTAGCGCAATATCCGGGGAAAGCGGGGCGGCGACTCTTCCCACGCGAGCCAACCGTGACAAAAATAGACAGCGGGCACACCGGGAAAGTGGAGTAATGCGGACATGGTCTCAATGTGATGTTGTCCGTGAATGAGATCAGGGGCCACAGAGACCGAGGAAAGGTCATCAACGACCGGCACGGTAGCTTTTCTTAACTCTGCAGCCACACCCCCCAGTTTGGTGCTGTACGCAATCGGCGTGTGCCCCCGCTGGATGAGCCCTTCGGCTACCTCTTTGACGTAAAGCTCTGACCCCGCGCGCTCTACGAGTGCGTGGTTGGTAATGAGTATGCGCACCGGATTTTTTTAGCTGTAGACGCCGAGGGCAGTTGCTGAGTCCCGGCGCAAAGACCGGGCGATCGGAATCATATGTTCGAGGGAGCGAATTACTTTCGCATAGAATCCCTGAGCGGCTCGTTCTTCGCCACACCGCTCATAATACGGCCGGATCCCGACCAAATCTAAATAATCCCGGTCACGTGTAAACGGTCTTAAGTATTCCGTCCGAAAAAAATCGAGGTCTGGATCACACTGCGAGGTCACGCGCCTCCCGGTATTCACGTTTTCGAGATGTGAGGGGTTGTTCTTTCTCGAGATTGCATCCCTCACTTCTACAAATAAGGTCGGATAGTGTTTCTCAACCGCAGCTAGCTTGCGTTCGAAGGTTGACTGATCAAGATGGATTTTCTCCGCTTCACCCTGATCAGCAAAAGAGGTGTAAATGCCACCTACAACTGGATACTCATAGTTCTCAAGAGGTCGCTGCGAAATCGTCTCAGCCCTTGCAATGGCGGAATTAATTAGCAGCCGGCAAACATCATGATTGCAGTTATATCCTTCAGCTGAATCTGCGACCACGAACTCTGCATCGCAGTCGAGAAGTATTTCTGTCACTTCGTTCGCCAGTCCGTTAAAGAACTCGAAGTCCTGCTCCAGAATTCTCTGGTAAATGTCTAAGTCTGAATAGCGTCCGAAGATCGGTCCTCGCGTTAACCCAAGCGAGTCGACGTAATCACCTGCGCCACCAATTCTCGGCTGGTCGGATCGTCCCGAGCCGTCAGTCAAAATCATGATTAGTGGCCGCGCTTTTTCGAGCCAACCGTGTAAGAGGACTTCATGCCCCGGATGGGCCACGAAAAGCACATTCTGCTGCGAAGTCTTCTTCACTATCCCGTTATTAACTTCCATACAGGAACTTTTGCACGGCTTTGCCTAAAAAGTGAGAAACGCGACCGTCTCATTCACCGGGCTTCAGCCCAGTGTGAATGAGAAGGAACCTTTCCGACTTCTGAGGCAAAGCCCCTTTGCACCATGAAGGCGGAGACTAAGTGCTAAACCGTCAATGTTGCGATCTCAAACAATATCGGCGAAGTCCTGCTCCATTCGACGAAAGTAGTAGAGGCCGCCAACGAGCAGCGCAATCACAACCATTCCCGATACTGCCAACATTGCTCCCGGCGGTTTTGCTCCCAGCAACGCCCAGCGAAATCCTTCCACCACTCCTGCCATCGGATTCAAACCATAAAGCGGCCGCCACGCTTCCGGAACTATCGAGCTGGGATAAGCGACCGGGGTGGCAAAGAGCCAGAATTGGATCAGGAAGTTGATGGTGTAGCGCACGTCGCGATACTGAACATTCAGCGCCGATAGCCAGAGCCCCACCGCGAGCGCAGTCATAACCGCAAACAGGACCAACAGAGGTAAAGCCAGAATTCCCACGCCGGGAACTATTCCGTACCAGGCCATCATTCCCAGCAACAGCACGAAGGCAATTCCAAAATCCACCAATCCACCGAGCACCGCCGCAATAGGAACCACCAAACGCGGAAAGTAAACCTTTGTGATCAAGCGCTCGTTGGCTACCAAACTGTTGCTTGATTCCGTCAGCGCGTGGGCAAAGAGTTGCCAGGGCAACAAAGCACAGAAGGCGAATATTGGATACGGGATCCCATCAGACTTGATTCCGGCCAGCCGGCCGAAGAACAAGCTGAAGACGAGCATCATGAAGAGCGGTTGAATGACGGCCCAGGCGGCGCCCAGTGCCGTCTGCTTGTAGCGCACCTTCACGTCTCGCCAGACAAGGAAGTAAAGCAGTTCGCGATACTCCCAAAGCTCCTTCAGACCGAGCGACGTCCAGCTACTCGCCGGACGAATGAAGGTTGTTTCCAGGGTTGGACTGCTCATAAAGAACGTTAAGTCGACACTGCCGGTTTACCACGAGCGCTCGGTCATCCCGATGCAGCGCGCTCGGTGTCGGCCTCGGCATCCGTCTGGTAATACTTCTGCCCGTAGTAACGCTGATAGTAGTAGTAGTCGTGCGAGTGCGCGCTCACGTTGTTCAGCACCACGCCAAACACTTTCGCGCCAACGTCCTGTAACAGTTGCCGCGAACGCCGCACCACGTGCCGCGAGCTCTTGCCGCCATGGACCACCAGCAACACACCATCAACCAGCGACGAAATCAACACGCCGTCAGTGAACGAGCTGACCGGAGGCGAGTCGATGACCACGTGCGCGAATTGCGACTGCAAGTTGACGATCAGCCGCCGCATCTGGTCCGAGCCTAGCAGCTCGGCAGGATTGGGAGGAATTGGCCCCGAAGTCAAGACACTCAACCCGGTACTCTCTTCCCTCGTCACCATCCCCAGCATTTCCGCGTCCGAGACGTCACTGGAAAGGATCGAACTCAGTCCGGCGCGGTCAGGCAGGTTGAAGATCGAGCGCAGTCGCGGCCGGCGCATGTCGGCATCGACGATCACCACACTTGCGCCTGTTTGCGCGAGAATGATCGCCGTATTGACCGCGGTCGTGGTCTTCCCTTCACCCGGCAAACTTGAAGTGACCAGCAACGATTTGGGCGCGCGGCCCGCAGTCGAAAGCAGTACCGAAGTGCGCAAGTGGCGATAAGCCTCTGCCAGCGGTGAACGGCCATCGACATTCATCAGCAGCTCTGGATTGGCAAATGGGTGCCCATTTCGTTTCTGTAAGGCGCCGTTTCCACCCAGCAGTTTCTTTCTGGCAGTAGAACCAATCGCAGGAATCACCGCGAGCGCCGGCAGGTGCAGCAGCCGCTCCACTTCCTCGGTCGAATGGACCGTGTCGTCGAGGTACTCAAGGAACAGGGCAAAGCCGACTCCCAGGCCCAGCGAAAGAAAGAGCGCCACGAACACTGTCCGCATGCGGTTTGGGCCAATGGGCGCGTCTTTCGGCAAACCATAGTCGATGATCGAGATATTGTTCGGCTTGCTGGCCATCACCACGTCATTCTCTTTGGAGCGCTGCAACAGGTTGTTGAGGAGCGTCTTATTGGTATCAATCTCCTGTTGAATGATGCGGTAGTTAATTGCCGCTTCGTTTTGTGTCAGCGTTTGAGAGCGCTGTTCTTCAAACGCTTTGCGCAGTGCGTTTTCTCGTTGCACGGTCTGGCGATAGCGCGTCTCGAGGTTGGTCAGCAGCGTAGTGCTTTTGGTCCTCCGCAGTTCCTTAACCTGTCCTTCCAGTTCCACGATCTGTTGCTGCACGTCCTTCACTTCGGGCGCCTCTTCAGTCGCTTCGACCAGCAACTGTGCGCGCTTCTGGCGAAGATCCGAAAGACGGCCTTCGAGTTCTCCGATGCGCTTTTCATCAGCGTCAACCAGCGCGCTGGCTGCGCCCGGCGTCTTCGCTGCGGTGTAACTCGCCTCGGCGGTTTTGCGCTCGTTCTCGGCTTCCAGTAACTGACGATTCAAGCCCGCGAGCCGCTCGACGACGGTGTTCTGGTTGGCGTCGAGCGAAACGATCTGGTTGTTCTTGGCATAGTTGACCAGCCGCTCTTCGTCGCCGCGAATCTGTTGCTGAAGCTCGGCGATGCGTTTGGTAAGAAAATCGCCGGTCGTAGTGTTGGTCTCGCTCTTTTTCTCGAGGTTGGTGTAGACATAAGTCTCGGCGATGGCGTTCACCACTTTAGCGGCGACCTGCGGATCAGTGTGGGTAAAGTTGATGTCGATCAAGCGCGTCTCTTTATAGTAGCCGCGCATCTCTTTCACGGGCTCAACCTTCAGACCACCGAGGATGGCCCCTACGAATGGCGCCAGTCGTTTCGCTTCGACGAGGTCTTCGCCGGAGCTCGGCGGGGCCACCGAAGTGCGCAAGGGCAGCTCATCTCTACTCTTTGCTGCCAGGTTCTGAGTTTCAGCAGCCGGAAAGCCGGCCATGCGGCGAATGGTCTGCCAGGTGGTGCGCTTTTGAGTAGAGTTGCCTTTAAAGAAATCCGGATTGTGTTCGAGATCCAAAGTCTTGACTACGCGTCGAAGCAAGCCGGGGCTGGTGAGAATCTGCAACTGGGTATTGAAGTAGACCGGATCGTTTGCCGGCCCGATCACGTATGGCGTTTTCCCCACGAGATCGGCATTGTTTTCGAGGTCGACCTGAACGCGCGCATTCGAGTCATAGATGTCAGGCTTGCGCGCCATGTAGAGAATCGAGAGCATGGTGATGAGCACGACGATGCTAATTACCAGCCACAGGCGTTTGCGGATAGCGCGCCAGTAGTCGAGCAGATGAACTTCAGTCTCAGCGTTGGGATCGACGCCGTAGTTATAGGAGTGTGGCGTCGAGGAAAAGCCGTCGAGCGGCCTGTCCAACGGGTTGGGCTCCGGCTCTCGGGGAACTAGTTCATGCGATGGCTTCATAAAACTCCTCGATACAAGGTTCGAGTTTCATAGAAGTTTCTAGTTTCATAAGAAGTTTCTAGTTTCTAGTTTCGAGTTTCTAGGTAGTTCAGTCTTAAGTGCTGAGTACTGAGTGCTGAGTGCTGAGTACTGAGTGCCGGGTACTGAGTGCTGAGTGCCGGTCCCTATTCCGACATCGAATCGGGATATGAGCAACCATGAAAATGAAACTTGAAACTAGAAACTTGAAACTTAAAAACTAGAAACCTGAAACTAGAAACTAGAAACTTCTTCTAACTTGAAACTTCTTCTAACTTGAAACTTCTTCTAACTTGAAACTTCTTCTAACTTGAAACTTGAAACTAGAAACTTGAAACTTCTTCTAACTTGAAACTTCTTCCTACGGCACGATCCGGACCGGGAGCTGAGTTATCGATTGAGCTCCGCCGCCGAGCAAACTGCGCAACAATCCCTTCACTTCGGAGGCTTGCACATTGACGATGTCGTTCGGTATCAGCGCAATATCTTCGGCCTGCTTTTTCTCGATGGCCGTCAGGTCCACCATGATCTCTTTTCGCGATGGGCTGCCCGGCTCTTGTCTGAGGATGCGAATCTTGTCTTTCTTTGTGTCTTTGCTGACGCCGCCGGCCATCGCGATTGCCTCACTCAAACGGATTGGTTCTCTGAGTGGAATGGTCAGCGGCGAGTGAACATTCCCAATGACATAGACCTGATCCGCTTCCGGCAGTGTGACAATGTCGCCGGCCTGGAGATAGGGGTTCGCTTCGAGCTTACCGGCCATCGTGTCGCTGAGCTTATAAGTGGAGAAGCCCGTAGCTGTGTCGGCATTCTCCGGTCCGTCATGGGGGCAGTTCAGTAACGGCGGCGAGTGAACAATATTGATACTTTGTCCGGCGCGGCTGGAAGGCCCTTTCGCATAAGTGAGCAACTCGAGCAAGCGAATGCGCCGCTGCAATTGGAACCGGCCCTGCTCGTTTACAAAGCCGATGATCGCCACCTGCGTGCCGCGATACTCCTTAACAAACACGTCGACCTGCGGGTTGCGATAGAACCTGGTGTACCGACTGGAGATTTCTTTAGCCAGTTCGCCCTCGGTCCTGCAGGCAGCTTGAATCTCGGTGTCGATTAGCGGCATGCGAATCATGCCGTTGCCTTCGACGCGCACTGAGTCGCGTGAAAGGTTTGGCCGGTTCAGTATCCGAATGTCCAGCACGTCACCCGGGCCGATGCGATACCGGTCTGCGGGATCGTTTCCTGGCGGCACCGAGCTGACCAGATCAGTTTTCAGGGGCGAGCTGCTGGACGTGACGGTTGTTTGTCCTCGCAGTTGCGCAAAGGAGGTTGAGCAGAGAGCAATGACCCCCGCCACCACCACCAGCAAGAACTTGTTCGACTTCATGACTAACTCCTGTTTACTTCGGGCTTCGGTCCGGCCTTTGTACTTTAGACTTTTGACTTTGAACTTTTAGACTCTGGCCTCTGGAGCCACTTCCCATTCCGGCTACTTCCCTCCCAGACCAACACGACGCGACGCCAGTGCCTCGCGCAGGTGATTCGGGTGGGCCAGATTCAAAACCGTGTTGCTGATCATTACCAGTAACTCTTCATGTTCGCGATGAAACAGTCCCGTCAACGGATTGTCTTCAGTCTTGACCACGATGCCGTCTCTCACCCACTGCCAAAACTGGGCCTGTGTAGTCCAAAACTCTTTGCGGTCGCGACAAATCACCAGCGCCGTTTTCTTCTTGCGATTTTTCTTCTTGTCTTTGTTCTTGCTCATAGTTTGCACCAACCTGTTGGCTTGATCGCCGGGCTCTAAATACACCTGTGCCCTGGTATGAACTCGATACGACTTTGGGCCGCAATGGTCACACAGTACCCCGTGGGGAAGCCTCTCTCGCGAGGCAGCATCAGGTTGTCAAACGAAACTCGGACTCAAGGCATAAGTTCCAAGTTCCAAGTCTTAAGTTTCAAGTTTTCAAGGTTTCAAGGTTTCTCAAGTATCAGAGCAAGGCACGGGACTTGAGACTTGGAACTTGGAACTTGAGACTTGCGCTTTCACATCAGCAGACGCGAGATCAACTCCGCGCGTCGCTTCACACCAAACTTAATGAACACATGCCGCAAGTGAAACTTCACCGTTTGTTCACTCACCTGCAGACGATTCCCAATTTCCGCGTTTGTTAACCCTTCAACACAGCACAACGCCACCTGGGCCTCTCTACGGCTCAGATTTCGGTTCTCAACTACTTTGCTGATGACTCGTTCGCGGGCGTGGCTCAATTCCTGAGTTTGTCCGGCGCCGTAAAAGTTCTGGCCCAGTTCCTGGCGACGGCTGAGAATCTGGTCAGGAAGGAAGACTCGATAGGCCGTGCCAAACTCGCGAGCGCGATCCCCGTTGGATACTGCCAGCCCATTAGCGGAACGGTCTTCGCGCGCAACACTAAGTTTAGAAACGAGGCCTTCCAACCCGCGCCGAATGGTGCTGAGACTGCGAATATCCGTCAGGGCCATCAACCGGCGCGCAGTAAACTGCTCCGATTCCTGTCCCTTTCCATTCACAGCCGCCAACATGGCGCTGTAAAGACGGTGTTCCACCACGGTATGGCTCAGCGCGAGCAATGCCATGCCCGATCCATCATTCACATGTTCAGACTTCTCGCCTAAAGGGTAGGTTTCAGAGTCTACCTGTACGAAGATGTGGTTTTTGGGGGCGACCATTAATTGTTAAGTTGGACGTAATTGCGGCGGGAGCAAGTCGGGATCTGAGCCTAAAGCGGGCCGCACAAAATATCTGTCAATCGGGATCGGTCAAAAGAGGTCAATTAAAAAAATTAAGGTTCACTACCTCCCTATGTCTGGCACTCATTTATTACTCCGGTGGTCGATGCGGGTAAAGCCTGGGCAGATACCGGATTCACGCTGACGAAGGGCTAGAGCCTAATTCCTCGCGTCAGAGACTGTCAAGCAATGATTTTAAGGATGGTCGCTATTTGGCGAACTCTCGCACTGCCGGTGGCCAGAATACCGTTTAACGGTTTCAGATCTCACGCCGCTTAATCCTCACCGGACCTTTGCACAAAAAGTGTAGGGTGGCTCCCTGAGCCACGCCAATTGCGGCCCCTTCCACGAAGTTTCGAGTTTCAAGTTTCAAGTTTTTAGTTCGTTGAGTCTAAAGCAGATCGTACATCAAGCTCATTCCGTGACGGTCGATCGATCCCAACAATTTGAAACTTGAAACCAGAAACTTGAAACTTGAAATTCCCTGCGCCTCAGCACTTTCTTTTACGAAAAGGGAAGTTATGATAGTTTCCAGTCCTGATTTCGCTCGCACGTCGACAGCCTTAACGCCAGCCATGATTGGTGGAATGTTTCTAATCTCGCGCAGTGAATTTCAAAGTGGACAGCAACTCGCCGACATCCAGGAGCTCGACCGAGAGACTCCTGGCGCACTCACTGCAAGAACACCTGACCACCATCGGGAAGCTACTGGAATCAAGCTTAGACTCGATCGAGCGTTCGGCCGAGATGATCTGTCAAGCGCTTTTCAGTGGGCATAAGGTGCTGCTTTGCGGTAACGGCGGCAGTGCCGCCGATGCGCAACATATTGCCGCGGAACTGGTCGGACGCTACGAAAAACTGCGCCGACCCTTACCTGCCATCGCCTTGACCACCGACACTTCGGCGCTTACCGCGCTCAGCAACGATTTTGGTTATGAAGAAGTATTTGCCCGCCAATTGAACGCGCTTGCAAACCAGGACGACCTGCTTATTGCTATCAGCACCAGTGGAAAGTCACCAAGCATTGTTAATGCCGCCGTCGCTGCGCGCGCACTTGGTTGTAAGACCCTGGCGTTGACAGGGGCCGGCGGCGAACCACTGGCGTCGAAATGTGACTTCGCAGTAGTTGTGCCATCGGAACGAACTGCCCGCGTTCAGGAAGCCCACATAACTATTGGCCATCTATGGTGTGAAATAATTGATGCCAGGTTGAGTGAACAGTAGTCGCATATCCCCTTTACCCAAGGAGACCCCCATGAACCATTCATCGAAACTTTCGAGCTTTTGCGCACTGAGTTTAATAGTGCTGGTTGTGTTGGCTTGTAAATTCGGCTCAGGAGATACAGCGTTCTCTTTTCCTGACGACAAGAAGTCATACATCGGCGACTGGCGAGGTAAACACCAAAACGAATCAATGACCTTAAGCATTGCGGCGGATGGCACAGTCAACTACGAGCGCAAACAAGACTCGACTGGTGAGTCCACCTCGAAGAGCAACTCCAGGAACATCTCGGGTGGAAAAATCACAAAGTTTGACGGAAATGATTTTGAGGTGAAGGTCTTGGTTGTTTCAACCACCTTCAAAGTTGAGAAGCCGCCCTACCAGGACGGCAAGAGGTGGCGGATGGTTGTTGACGGGATGGAAGTGAGCCGGACAGATGAAAACACGACTGAACTCTCGATCGATATTGCCGAAATGCGGAAGGATGACGGCAAAGGACAGATGTCGAACGTCGTGACCGACAGTTTTACCCAGTCTGATCGGAAGTTTCACTGCTACGTGACCTGGGACAATCCCAAGGCCGGAAACAAAATCAGGTTTGTGTACGTGGCCGTTGATGCGGGTCGGGCGAAAAATGAAAAGATCAACGAAACGATCCTGACGACGGAAAACGACTTACACGATGAGGGTCGGAATAGTTTGAGCGTGCGAAGACGATTACCAAAAGGCGACTATAAGGTGGACATCTACGTCAACGACCAGCTCGAGCGCACGGTGCCGTTCAAAATCGTCTGAACTGCTGCGGCAAGTTTCGAGTTTCAAGTTTCTGGTTTTAAGTTTCGGGTTCAAGTTTCAAGTTTCAAGTTTCGGGTTCGAGTTTCAAGTTTCAAGTTTCAAGTTTCAAGTTTCAGGGTTCAAGTTTCTAGTTTCGAGTTTCAAGTTTCTAGTTCGTTGAGTTTTATAGCAGGTCGTACATCAAGCTTCATTTCGTGACGAGAGCGCGCATCAATCCCAACAACTTGAAACTCGAAACTCGAAACTCGAAACTTCGTGGAACTCAGCCCTCTCTTGCCGTTCCCGGCGCCCGCGGTTTACTATCCGCCTCTCGTTATGACTACTCCCAACGTGACGCCGATGGTGCGTCAATATCAGGAACTAAAACTCAAACACCCGGGGACGTTGCTGTTCTTTCGGCTCGGCGACTTTTATGAACTCTTCTTCGAGGATGCCGTCATTGGGTCGCGTGAACTCCAGATAACCCTCACTGCTCGTCACAAAGATAGCGCCGATCCCATTCCCATGTGTGGGGTTCCGCACCACTCGGCTGCCAATTACATCGCCCGGCTCGTTCGCCTGGGTTACCGGGTCGCCATTTGCGAGCAAACCGAGGAAGCCGGCAAGACTAAGAAGTTGGTCCGGCGCGAAGTTGTTCGCGTCGTCACTCCCGGCACGCCTATCGATCCGCAACTGCTCAACGCCAACGAACCGGTTTTCCTGGCAGCGCTTTGTATGACCGGCGAAAACATTGGGGCGGCCTTCCTCGACGTCTCGACTGGAGAGTTTCGGGCCACTCAGGCCAGCGGCCGCGATGCCTGGCTTCGAATTCGTGCCGACCTGGAGTCTTATGCACCGCGAGAACTGCTCTATCCGAATTCGCTCGGGGCGCTCGTCAGGAACGGACTTTCCGGCCGGATTCAAACAGCGCCGCTACCGTTGGGAACGGATTCAGGAAAACCCGACCCTGAATTGGTGAATCAGTCCCAATCGACCTCCAGTTCCTCAAATGAACAGTTTTTCGACGCGACCCTGACCGGTCTCGAGGATTGGCATTGGCAGAAAGACGAGTGTGCCGAATTGTTGATGCGGCAGTTTGGCGTGCATTCGCTCGAGGGTTACGGCATCGCCGGGAAAGACGAGGCCATACGCGCCGCCGGCGTCTGCCTGCATTACGCTCAGGAGACCCAGCGTGCAGGCGCCACACACGTTTGCGACCTCGTCTATTTTGAACCGCACGACCATCTCGTACTCGACAACGTCACCGTTCGTAATCTGGAACTGGCCGAATCACTGGGCGGCGCCAGTGGGCGTGCGCTCCTCAACGTTGTCGACGAGACGGTGACCGGAATGGGCGCCAGGCTTTTGCGTTCATGGATGCTGCGGCCCTGCGTGAAGCGTGGAGAAATTGAAGCACGTCTTGAGGCGGTAGCGAATCTGCATTCGTCGCATGCCCGGCGTGACAAGCTTCGCGCATTGCTCAAGGAGGTTTCCGACCTCGAGCGGTTGAACGGACGACTTAATCTCGGTTCCGCTAATCCCCGCGACCTGAACGCAATTCTAAAGTCCCTCGATCAGGTGCCGGCCCTGCGCTCACTACTCTCCGAGTTCCCTGCTTCACTGCTGCAAGTGCTCTCAGAAACCGCGGAGGAGTTGCCGGGGATTCGCGCGTTGATTGCGAAGGCCATTAGCGATGACCCGCCGGTGAAGTTGAGTGAAGGAGACACGATTCGCACGGGCTACTCGGTTGAACTCGACGAGCTGCGATCCATCAGTCGAAATGCCAAACAGACTATCGCCGCGCTGGAAGCTACCGAGCGCGCTCGCAGCGGCATCGGCAACCTGCGCATTCGCTACAACGGCGTGTTTGGTTATTACCTCGAAGTTTCAAAACTACATGCCGCGCGTGTACCGGCCGATTACGAGCGCCGTCAAACACTCGCCAATGCCGAACGCTTCACGACTCCTGAATTGAAGGAGTGGGAGCAGAAGGTGCTCGGGGCGGAAGATCGGATCGTACAACTCGAGACCGAGTTGTTTCAGGCCGTGTGTCGTGAGGTGGCAGCAGAAACCAGGCGCATTCTCGCCACGGCGCGTGCGGTGGCGGCCCTGGACTCGTTGGCCGCGCTGGCCGAGACCGCGGTGAGAAGGCGTTACGTTCGTCCACAAATGCACGACGGAGATGAGATTGAGATCATCAAGGGCCGCCATCCGGTCATAGAAGTCTTCAATGACAGCCCGTTTGTCCCTAATAGTCTCTTCATGAACAACTCGACTGATCGATTGCTGATCATCACGGGACCAAACATGGGTGGCAAAAGCACGGTGTTGCGACAGACTGCCATCATTTCGCTCATGGCGCAGATGGGAAGTTTCGTGCCGGCAGACAAGGCCCGATTGCCGCTCTTCGATCGCATTTGGACGCGCGTGGGCGCCTCGGACGATCTTGCGCGCGGCCGGTCGACCTTCATGGTTGAAATGACCGAGACCGCCGCGATTCTGCACAGCGCCACGCCACGGTCGCTCGTTTTGCTCGACGAGATTGGTCGCGGCACTGCGACGTTTGATGGTTTGTCGATCGCCTGGGCGGTGGCCGAGTACCTGCACGATTCGGCCGAACATGCGGCAAAGACGCTTTTTGCAACTCACTATCACGAACTGACTGAGCTGGCCGAGAGATTACCGGGCGCGCAGAACTATCAGATCACTGCCATGGAACGTGATGGTGAGGTGGTGTTTCTGCACAAGTTGGAAAGTGGTCGCGCTTCAAAGTCGTATGGCATTGAAGTCGCGCGCCTCGCGGGTTTGCCGCCGCCGGTGGTCGCCAATGCGCGCGACGTGTTGGCACGGCTGGAGCGTTATGAGCTGGATGTATTTGCTGAAGAAGATGCGGTCGCCGCGCAAAAGGTGGCGTTGAATCAAGCGGCGGCATTGAGTGCGTCTGCGGCTTCGCGTGCGGCGGCAGGCGGAACAACGGATAACCGTGGCACAGTGACAAGTTCTGATGACGCACTTGGTGCGGCAGCCGCGCGCGCGGGTCGCCGAAGAATGGCTGCCCAGGCGTCGTTGTTCGATCTCGCGAACCAGAAGGTGGTGGACGAAATTCGCGACAGTAATCCGGATTCCCTCACTGGGGATGAAGCAAAGGAATTGTTAAAGGTCCTCAGAAAAAAACTCCTGTGATGTTCTCTGTGGGCTGCCGGCATCAGATTCGACGCTCGACTTCCGCGCTATCATAATGCTCGCTCTTCGTTGTTTGCCGTTCGCGATTTTCTTTCCTTCTGATTTTCTTTCCTTCTTGACCGACTCACACAACTAAGGTAGAAGAGTTTTGTTGGCTTCTTAATGAAAATCTCCCGAATGCAAACAGACGGAGCTAACAAGGAGCTAGGATAGTTTAGAGTACACATGCCATCGGATTCGCTTTTTGCCCTCCCCCTCGAACAACAAGTAGGACAACTCTTCTACATCGGCCTTCCCGGTACTGAGCTTGACAAAGACACTCGAGCGCTCATTAAACATGTCCAGCCAGGAGGGATAATTATTTTTGGCCGCAATGTGCAAGGGCCGCAACAGGTCAGAGATCTGCTCGACGGCATCCGCGAAATGCTTCCCATCGAACCGCTCTTCGGCGTCGATCAGGAAGGCGGGCTCGTCGATCGTCTCCGCAAGATCTTCACTCCCATGCCATCCGCGCGCACGATTCGCCAGCATGGTGATCTGGCGGCGGTGCGAGCCCTGGGAAGAATCAGCGGCCAGGTGCTGCGCATGCTCGGCTTTAATATGAACTTCGCGCCGGTGATGTCGATCATGACTGACGAGCGAGACCTGCTCTCAAACGGTCTTTACTCGCGCTCGTTCGGTCGTTCACCGGGGGAAGTGCTGGGGTACACGACCGTGTATCTTCGCGGCCTCCAGGAAACCGGACTGATTGGTTGCTTGAAACACTTTCCCGGAATCGGCGCCGGCGAAGTGGATACGCACGAGCAGATGCCGCTCGTACAGTTGTCACACGACGATCTCATCGCGCAGGATCTGGCGCCGTATATCGAACTGTTCGGTCGCCGCGACGACCGGGTGCGATGTGTGATGGTGAGCCACGGTGGTTTTCCGAATATCGATATCAGACATGAAGTGACGGGCGGATTGTTGGAACCGGCTTCACTCAGTCACAACATCGTCACCAAGCTGCTGCGCGAAGAACTTGGTTACCAGCATCTCGTGGTCACCGACGATCTCGAGATGGGCGCGATTTCCAAGCACTGCGAGATCGAAGCGGCCGTGGTGCGGGCGTTTATGGCGGGGGAAGACATGGTCTTGATCTGTGCGCACCCGGGCATTATTCGGCGTGGTTATGACGCCATGCTTGCGGCCGCGCAGAAAGGCAGGTTGCCTAAGGAGCGAATGCGCGCTTCGCTGAAACGTATCGCAGCCATGAAGGGAATCATCAAACCGCCAACACCCCTCGATCTCGAGCGATTCGCAGAGCTTTCGGCTGAAACCGCCAGACTGAACGAGAAACTTGACTACCGCTACGGAGGCACGATTTGATCGCACGGCTTCGACTATTTCTGCTGCTGGTGATTGTTGCTCTGACTGCCGTTCTGCCTCTGGGCTGTCGTCGCACAAGCAACACCTTTGTTATCGCACTCGGCGACAACATCCGCACTATTGATCCGATCGGCTCGCCATCGGTGGACGCCGCTAGCGAGCGCGTGCGTACGTTGATCTTTAATTCGCTGGTTAGGAAAGATGAAAAGTTTGACTACGTCGGCGATCTGGCGTCGGATATCAAGCTCTCCGAGGACAACCTCACATTCACGTTCACACTTCGCGATGGCGTCAAGTTTCATGACGGCCGGCTGTTTACATCCGCGGATGCCAAATACACTCTGGACCTGGTTTTCTCGAGCAACTTTGCCAAGTCGGCCAGCTTCTTTGAAGGTTCCGGAGAGAATAGAAAGAGTTATGTAAGGAGCGTCGAGGCCCCGGATCCAGCAACGTTGGTGATTACTACGGTGAAGCCCTGGACAGGACTGCTTTCGAACCTCGTCCCGGTGGCGATAATTCCCAAGGACAGCTACGAGTCGCAGAAAACTCACCCGCTCGGCACCGGCTTTTACAGGTTTCTCAGTTATGACAACTCTCAACAAGTCGTCGATCTGGAAGCTTTTCCGGAGCACTGGGAAGGTCCAGCGAACATCAAGTCGGTGCGCGTGCGGGTGATCAGTGACACCAACGCTTTGCAGGCCGAACTGAAATCGGGTCGCGTGAGCATCGCGCCCCTACCCACCAGCCTTTCACCCGATGCAATCAAGCAGATGAGCGAGGATCCGAATCTGCAGGTGCTGCAATTCAACGGCTCCAACGTGAACCTGCTCACCTTTAACACCGCACAACCGCCGCTTGATAACGTCAAAGTGCGGCAGGCGATCGGCTACGGGATCGACCGGGAGGGGTTGATTCGGGACCTCTTACTCGGCCAGGCAAAGATTGCACACTCGATCATGCCCGAAGAGTCGTGGGCATATCATCCGGGGCAAACGTATTCGTACGATCCCGCGAGAGCGAAACAGCTTCTTGACGAAGCAGGGTTTAAGGATCCGGACGGCGACGGACCGCAACTTCGTTTTGCGAAGCCGGTGGTGTTCAAGATTTCAGGCAGCAGTGTCGCGGCGCGTCAGTATGCAGGCGTGATTCAGAACCATCTAAAGGACATTGGTATTCCGGTCTCAATTGAGACCGCCGAGTTGAATACGCTGTTCGAGCAACTAAAGCAGGGCCAGTTTCAGATCTTCTATGGACAATGGGTTGGTGGAAACCAGGACCCGATCTTTTTCAGAGACCTCTTTGCATCCTCTGAGATTCCGACGCAGGAGCGGCCTTCGCGAAACCGCAGCCGTTACCGCAACCCGCAACTTGACGCGCTGTTAAACGAGGCCATCAACACCTTTGAGCGCGAAAAGGCGCGCGCGCTCTACCTTCAGATTCAAGACATCGTCAGCGGCGAAGTGCCGGTGTTTCCATTGTGGTACCAGGCCAACATCGTGATTGCGAAAAAGAACGTGCAAAACATCCAGGTCAACGCGAGCGGTGATTGGGGGTTTGTCAAAAACTTAAGGCAGTAGCTGTCGGATGCTGGCTGTTGACCACTGGCTCTCTTTCAGATCTTCATAGCCCGTACCAGATCCTCCCGTGTGATAGCCCCCGGACGAATAACGCGCAACACTTCCTCAGTCGTGTCAACTACGGTTGAAGGTTCGGTGGCAATCACCTCACCATCGTCAATGATCAATTCCAGCAAGCCTGGAAAATAGAGTTCGACCTCTGCGGCCGTCAGCGCCGGTAGCAAGCCGGAGGGATTCGCACTCGTCGCTGTCAGCGCGCCGCCGCAGCTTCTCGCTAAGTCTCTCACGCGTTCGTCATGCGGAAGACGCACGCCCACGGTCCCCGTTCCGGAAGTCAGGTAATCTGATAATTCAGGCCGAGCAGTTCCTACCAAAGTTAACGGTCCAGGCCAGAGATTCTTTGCGAGTCTGGTAAACAAATCAGAAGGAGAGTCCAGAAAGCGTTCGACCTCATTGGCATCCGAGATCAGCAGAAGTATCGGCTTGTCTTCTCTGCCCTTAATTTCGCAAACTTTGCGGACTGCCGCCGAGTTGAGCGGATCAGCGCCAAGACCGTAGAAGGTGTCGGTACGAAAGCCAATGACTCTTCCCTCGGCGGTGATTTGGCGGGCTCTTTCGTGAGTTGCTTTGCTATTCGGTAAGATCATTTGGGAGACCTTAACTGCTTCAGGTTACGTCCATGTGGCAATGCGAGAGATATTCTAAACCTCCTTTGAACCCAGGGGATGAATTAATTTCATCGAATGAGCTGGAAAGTTGGGGTAGGTGAAGAATAACGGGGGGCGGGAGGCCTTTGGCGTGCGCCGACTGTCGCGCTTTTTGACGGGCGGAGAATCAGAGTCTCACTACACCGGGGATGAGAAGGATTAGCGCGGAAAAGTTGGCGTTCCGTTTGTGTTCCAACGCATTACCTGACTTGAACAGACTTACTCAGGTTTGAAAAAAACAAATTCCGAAGTGATCGAATCACCGTGCTCGAAAGACTGACGTATTATCCGATTGGTCCGTGATAAACATTTTTCTGCAACGGAGTGGCTGCGGGACCATCGAAAAAACGGTGACAATCTAAGCCCCCCGATCAGCGCGCTATGGCGATGTCGCGAAAATAATCAACGCGGTGAAAGGGACGGGCGCTAATCTGATAATTCTGGCGCTCGATGCAGTTGAGCAGTAAGAATTAGCCGGTGAAAATTTCCTGGCACTGCTTGCTCAGGATCACCCACCATGCCCAGCGCTGACTAGCGCCGCTCAGATCTCAGTTGTAAACCCGGTTCGGTGTCTTCCTGCAGAAAATCTCCAATATCGATCGCCAGCCGCTTCAATTTCTTATAGAGCGTCTGCCGCGAACCCAATCCCAGAGCTTCACTGGCCCGTGCGACATTGCAATCGTGACGCTTCAAAGTCTCAGTGATCACGCGGCGCTCGTAATCCTCGAGCAGGTTTTCCAGATTGCCGGTGGCGCGACCCTCAGGCAAAGAGTTTTGCATCCTTAGCGGCAGGATGTGCTTGCTAAGATGCGCCGGCGTGATATATGAGTTTTCATCAGTGTAGAGCACCAGGCGCTCAATCTCAGCTGATAACTCTCTAATGTTTCCGGGCCAGGCGTATTCTTCGAGGATGCGAATTGCTTCCCAGGTGATTCCCGCAATCGCTCGATCGTTTCGCCGGACATAGTGCGTCAGAAAATGGGAGATCAAAGCTGAGACGTCTTCCAGTCGATCGCGCAAAGGCGGCACGCGAATGTTGAGCGTCGCTATTCGATAATAGAGATCCTCCCTAAAAAGTTTTTCGCGAACGAGTTGCTCGAGATCTTTGTGCGTTGCCGCTACCACTCTCACATTCACCTTGCGCGGCACATGTTCTCCCAGGGTATGAATCTCACCCTCTTGCAGGAAACGCAGTAACTTTGGCTGCATCATTAATGGGAGGTCACCAATCTCATCCAGAAACAACGTGCCATTTTCCGCCGCTCGAATTAGTCCCGTACTGTCATTGAGCGCGCCAGTGAAAGTACCGCGGCGATGTCCGAACAAAATACTTTCAATCAGTTCAGCAGGGGCTGCAGAACAATTAAAGGGCACAAACTCCTTAGTATTTCGTTTGCTCAAGCGGTGAATGGCCCGCGCGATCAATTCCTTTCCAGTTCCTGACTCGCCCGTGATCAGGACGGCGGATTCGGAATCTTTTATCCGCTCGACGGCCTGAGCTACCTCAGCCATGGCCCTACTGGTGAATACCATTCCAGGCAAGGTCGATGCAGTCACGGCCTGAAACTGAGTCGTCAGGAGCAAACCGGGTTTCTCGGCCCCAACATATGAATGAGCCAGGCGGGCAACATCCAGTATGGCTTGCAAGTCTTTAGCTTGCCTTCGCGTAAGTGCCTTGGCGCACAGGCCATAAAGAGCTGCCCCGGGATGTCCTGGTCGGGGAGTCGCCAGCACAAAACAGATTGCAAAATCGCCGGCCCTGAAGTCGGGAAGACCCGATCCCGCAGTGATTGCGCTTGTAACAACGGTTTCCGCTGCGTGCAACTCCGCTTCGTGAAGACCCTCGGCCCATTTGAGAGCGGGCTTCTGCCCTAAATCCAGAGTCCAGATCGAGAGGCCATAGGTTGGAACCATTCCCTCGACCATCAAGCTCAGTTTGAGCATGACTTCGTAGAGCAGATCTGGGCCCACCTGGGCGGCCTGACATACGGCACGCACCAACGCAGTTACGGGCAGTCTCTCGTTGTCGATCTCGGAATCGGAATCGGAATCGGAGAATTCTTGTGCTTCTGAGTCCGGGAGTTTTGGAATTGAGTTAGGCAAGCTGGACCTATGCCCCCTGGCATCAATCGAAACAGCGCCACGGCGTGGAGCTTTGTGTTCGGGCAAGCTGTCGAGCGATTTGCGGGATCGATGAGGCGATCAGGCGCGAGACACGTTTCAGTCTACGGTTCTAACCAGAAGGCTGTCAACAGATTAAATTTCAGTGTCAGAAACCCCGTCAAAACCGAGATTAGTGTACGCCTCACGTTCGCCATTTTGGGCCATTAAGCACCTTTACCTGAAGTAACCATTGAACTTACGCCGCTAAAGCATTGTAGAGAAATGTCTTTACTCGCTTAAGCACGGATGCTACATTCCGCCAACCTTGCCTCTAAAGTATTGACTGGCAACGGATTGGCAGATACCTAAGCACAGTATTTTGTGGTCGCCCAGGTTCGCGTATCTATTATCTTGTGGTGAAAACCGCACTACGGTTAAGCAGCTTCTTAAAAATCATGACTATCCGATTCGGAACCTCAGGTTGGCGCGCTGTCATCGCAGACGAGTTTACGTTCGACGGTGTACGCCAGGTTACCGAAGCGATATGCGCGCACTTCGGCGCCTCTGAAAGTTCCAAAGAGACGATGATCATTGGGCGCGATACACGGTTTCTGGGGGAACAGTTTTCAGCCGAATGTGCCCAGATTATCTCGAAAAACGGCTTTCGTTCCCTCCTTTGCGAACACCCGGTTCCGACTCCAACGCTATCTCATGCAATTCGGACCGAGAAGGCGATCTGCGGCATTAACTTTACGGCTTCGCACAATCCTCCGGAATACAACGGAATGAAGCTTTCAACTTCGGACGGTGCCCCTGCCCTTCCCGAGGTCACTCGTAGTGTGGAGATGATTGTTACAAAACTTTCGTCTGCTATACCTTCGGCGGCACCCTCATCGCACGGGTCGCTTGAGACATTGGCTCCACGAGATGCCTATCTGGCTGATCTCGAACAAAAAATAAGATTTGAAGTCATCGAGAAGGCCGGGGGCCGATACGCCTACGATCCCCTTTGGGGAACAGGTCGAGGCTATCTCGATGAGGCGCTCCGTCGTCACGGTCTGGAAGTTGAGACGATTCACGACTGGCGCGATGTGCTCTTTGGCGGCCGCTCGCCCGAGCCTGAAGATAGTCATCTCCAGGAGCTCAGGGAAGTAGTTCTCTCGACAGGCTGCGTTCTTGGTCTGGCCACCGACGGTGATGGCGATCGCTTCGGAGTTCTCGATGCAAACGGTTCTTTCATCTCTCCAAACAAGCTCATTGCATTGTTGTTCGACTATTTGGCCGAATCGCGAGACTGGAATGGCGGTGTCGCTCGTTCGGTTGCAACCTCTCATCTCGTGGACCGTGTCGCGCAACTTCGCGGACTCCCCGTTTACGAGACCCCCGTCGGGTTCAAATACATCGGAGAATTAATCAATGAAGGCAAAATTATCCTCGGCGGTGAAGAGTCAGCCGGTCTCTCGATCAAGGGTCACTATCCGGAGAAAGATGGCATCCTTGCGTGTCTCCTTGCAGCGGAGGCGGTTGCGGCGCGTGGCGCGAGTCTGACTGAGCAACTCGAGGCTCTCTATCAACGCACAGGGCGACTTGAGTCCGGCCGTATCGGAGTCAGACTGACGGCGCAAGTAATGCAATCACTGAAGGATCGCTTAAGCGAGGCTCCTGCTGATATTGGCGGACGGCGCATAACGCAAACCAATCGCATGGATGGGGTGAAGTTCATTTTTACGGATGGGTCATGGTTGCTCTTGCGCCCATCGGGGACCGAGCCGGTAGTGAGAATTTACGCAGAATCAGAAACAGCAATGGACGTGGAGGTGCTTCTTGAGCAGGGTCGCAAATACTTATTGGGTTGACGAGCGGATTCAGTCGCAGCGGGTAGCGCCGCGCGACGCTTCTGCATTGGCGCCGATGCGCGCAGTTTCGCTGGATATCATTGGAACGCGTGCCGAGGTCCGCCGTCGCGGTGGAATAATACCTTCGTGGGTGATGTTTGGAATTGTCATGCTCGCCACGTTCGCTGTTTGTGTGACAGTCACTATGCGAACTCGTACGAAGATGAATCTTGCTTCTCAGCAATACTTCAAAATGCATACCGATGTAGAGACGCTGCGCAGTAGCAATCAGACTCTGCGCTCCGAAGTTGAGCAACTGCGCAACAATCCTCGCATCATCGAGACGGCTGCTCGCAGCCGGCTGAATATGGTACGTGCTAACGAAATCGTGGTGCCGGTCGAATGAAGATGTCGAACTCATTTCGTTTGGACGGCGCTGGTAAGAGTTTTCCGACCTGCCGTAACGCCTGCCGTTTCCCCCTGCTCGTAGTCCACGCATCCCGGTCTCCTGCCGAGCCTGCGCGACTGTGACTGCCATCGCAGTCGCGCTCCCTTCTTAGAGTTGAACAGAACAGCGCGGATAGCGACTTGGTTGTAAGAGTTCGCTGTTGACGAGACCTTCGTTCTGAAGCAGCATGCTGTTGACACTCCCCTACCTCTTTACTAATATCCAAATCTCCTGAAAGTCCGCAGAAATTGAGAGGTTTATGCCCGAAACGAAGGAAATAATCTCGCCACTGGAAGCAGATGTCGACCGGTGGGAAAAAGACACCCTCACTCCAGTTTTGAGCAAGCACCCGGAATCAAAACAGTCGTTTGAGAGCGTATCGCTGGAAGAGGTGAACCGTCTTTACACTCCCGCGGACCTTTCCGATATTGACTTCGCAAACGACATCGGCTTTCCGGGCGAGTTTCCTTACACACGTGGCATTCATCCCACCGGTTATCGCGGCAAGCTTTGGACGATGCGCCAGTTCGCCGGGTTCAGCACGCCTGAGTTAACCAATCGGCGGTTCAAGTACCTGCTGAAACAAGGGCAGACGGGACTCTCAGTAGCTTACGACCTTCCGACACTGATGGGCTATGACGCCGATTCCGCGCTTTCCGAAGGCGAAGTTGGAAAGTGCGGTGTCGCGGTGTCATCGCTTGCTGACATGGAAGTATTGTTTGACGGTATTCCCCTCGAGCAAGTAACCGTTTCCCAGACCATTAATGCTCCCGCTTCGGTGCTGCTGGCAATGTATCTGGTTGTGGCAGAAAAGCAGGGTGCCGACTGGTCGAGGATTTCGGGGACGCTTCAGAACGACATCCTGAAGGAGTACATCGCGCAGAAGGAATGGATCTATCCCATTCGCCCGGCGATGAAACTGGTCGTTGACACTTTCGAGTTTTGCACGCAGCACGTTCCCCGCTACAACCCTGTTTCCGTCAGCGGCTATCACATTCGTGAAGCTGGTGCCACAGCCATTCAGGAGCTCGCGTTTACCCTCCGCGACGGACTTGAATATGTCGAGTGGGGGATGAAAGCCGGCCTGGACGTCGATCAGTTTGTGCCGCGAATCTCTTTCTTTTTTAACGCGCATAACGATTTCTTTGAGGAGGTTGCGAAGTATCGGGCCGCACGTCGTATCTGGGCCCGCGAAATGCGCGCACGGTTCGGCTCAACGAACGAGCGGACGCTAAAGCTCCGGTTCCACACTCAAACTGCAGGCGTTTCATTGACCGTGCAGCAACCACTGAACAACATTGTTCGCGTTGCGATTCAAGCGCTGGCCGGTGTGCTGGGTGGCACCCAGAGCCTGCACACCGATGCGTACGACGAGGCGCTCGCGCTTCCAACCGATAGTGCCGCGCTCATCGCCTTACGGACACAACAGATCATCGCGGAAGAGACTGGCGTAGCTAACACTATCGATCCGCTGGGCGGTTCGTATTTCGTAGAATCGCTGACGAAAAAGATGGAAGAGCGGACGCACGAATATTTTCAAAAGATCGATTCGATGGGCGGTATGGTGGGCGCCATTGAAAAAGGCTTCCCGCAACGCGAGATTCAGGATTCGGCGTATCAGTATCAGAAGGCGGTGGAACGTGGCGAGCAAGTCATTGTCGGCGTGAACAAGTACCAGATGGAAAACGAGGCGGGTATCCCAACCCTGGTCATCGACGATTCGGTTCGTACACACCAGGTCGAGCGTCTGCAACAGACCCGTGATCGCAGAGACGCGGGCGCTGTCACTAATTCCCTGGAAAAGCTCAAGCGAGCCGCCCAAAACGAAGAGAACACAATGCCGGCAACCATTGAGGCAGTGCGCGCTTATGCCACTCTCGGCGAGATTTGTGCCGCACTTCGAGATGTCTATGGCGTCTATGAAGAGCCGGCTTTTTAGGCTTGAACCTCACTCTCGACTCCCAAACAGCAGATGCGCCTAACATCCTTTGCCTTCGTTCTCTTCCTTGTCTGCGGCAGTGTGGTTGCGCCAACCCAAACAAGGGGGCAATTCGCGCGCTGAGTATTAGAATGAAGAACATGAACACCAGAAAGATCCGAGTGCTGGTAGCCAAGCCCGGGCTCGACGGACACGACCGCGGCGCTAAGGTCATTGCGCGCGCGTTACGCGATGCTGGAATGGAAGTAATCTACACGGGATTGCGGCAAACACCCGAGATGATTGCCGCCGCTGCGTTGCAGGAGGATGTCGATGCGGTGGGCGTGTCGATCCTGAGCGGGGCCCACAACACTCTGTGCCCGCGCATTGTGCAATTGCTGCGTGAGAAAGGAATGGACGATTGCCTCGTGCTGCTGGGCGGCATTGTTCCGCAGGAGGACCTTCCGAAATTGAAAGCTGAGGGCGTGGCCGAAATATTCCTGCCGGGCACTTCGACCGAAGACATCGTCAAGTTCCTTCGCGAAAACGTGAAACCTCGCGAGTAAGCTACAGCATGACAAGATGAGCGATGATCGTGAGCGTCCACCGATTCTGAGTGAAGTCATCGATTCAATTGCAATCATTCGTTTCAACCGACCAACTGAGCGCAATCCCCTCTCGAGCGATAACCTTCTGGACTTACAGACACAGCTCGCTTCCGTTACCTCTCGACCTGATATCAGTTCCGTAGTCTTCACCGGCACCGAAGATGTATTTGCCTCCGGTGCGAACATCCGAGAGTTGACTCAACTCAACCCGAATTCCGCCAAAGTGTTTTCTGAGCTGGGCCAGCGACTCTTCCAAACGATTGCCGATGCTCAACAGGTAACGATCGCGGCCATTAATGGCTATTGTATGGGCGGCGCGCTGGACCTCGCGCTCGCTTGTGATATCCGGGTGGCATCCTCCACCGCGGTGTTCGCGCACCCGGGTGCACGTTTGGGAATCATCACGGGCTGGGGTGGTACGCAGCGGTTGCCACGCCTCATTGGCAGGACCAGAGCGTTGGAGTTATTTTTAACAGCGCGACGGTTTGCAGCGGGTGAAGCACTTCAGATGGGACTCGTAACCAGCATTCACGATCCGGTATTGGATCACGCCATCGCCTTAGCCTCAGCAGACCTCTAAAGCACGTCAGCTATCCACACATTTCACCGATAAAACAATTAGGCTGCGAAAACGACGCTTTCATTAGCGTCGAAATCGGTGTCTTCCTGTCTGTGGTTAGGTTTGTTTACTCTTTTTTCTTGAGGAAGCGCGCAATTCCCTCCCGGCAATCACTCGTCATTCTCGCAATAGCGTTTACGTCAACCCCGGTTTCCAGGCCTTTTTCAAATGACATGCCGTCGACTTGATACAGTAGAGACTTGGTGAGCGAGACTGCCGAGCGGCTCATCTTTTGAAACTCGCCGACATAAACCTCGACCTCGCTCAAGAAGGTCGCGTCCGGAAATACTCGGTTAACTAAACCAAAACGTTCAGCTTCTTCCGCGTTGATTTCAGCGCCGCGCGTGAGCAATTCAAAGGCGCGCTTTTCCGAAACATTCCGGCGCAGAATCGCAGTCACCATTGCCGGCACGAATCCGATTTTCACTTCTGGATAACCAAACCGAGCGGACGTAGTTGCCAGCACGATGTCGCACGCGCTTGCTAGACCACAGCCTCCAGCCAATGCGCGCCCCTGAACTGCTGCCACGACGGGAACGCGAACTTGCCGAATTAGCGCGAACAACTCCATTAGCGAGCGAGCATCCGCAACGTTTTCTGCCGTGGAACTGCCCGCAATCTTTTGCAGCGCTGAAAGATCGGCCCCGGAACAGAAGTCTTTGCCGGCGCCGGCGATGACAATCGCGCGAACGTTTTCATCGCGATCAGCTGCTCGCAAATATTGCTTGACGCCGGCAACCAGCTCGTCGTTGAGTGCGTTCCTCTTTTCAGGCCGGTTGAGCGTAATGGTCGCAACCGTGTCACGAACTGAGTAGAGGACGACTTTGTTTTCGTCAGTCATGATCGCTCAGGAATTCGAGTAGGGCGGCGTTCACCTTTCCGGGCGCTTCATTCTGCACCCAATGTCCACTTTCGGGAACGCGCAATTCCCTGTAGGGCGCGTTTACGTAATCATCAACTCCACGAACCGTCGCGGGAATAATGGCAAAGTCCTGCTCGGCAAAGATGAAGAGCGTCGGCACTTGGACTCGACTATCACGCGATGCTTCGCTTGCCTCTGGTTTGCGAAGCACTCGGCCCACATTAGCGCGGTAGTAGTTCAGGGCCGCCGTCAACGCGCCGGGCTTCCGAAGCGCATCCTTGTAGCGCCTGATGTCCGCGTCGGTGAACGCTCCCCTGACGACAACCTTGTCGCGAAAGGTGCGGTCAATACCCTTCAGATTCTTCATTCCGATCAGGAACTCGGGTACGCGGGGCAATTGAAAGAAGAACATATACAAACTGCGCAAAAACTGCCTGAGGGTGAGGTTTGCGCGCCAGGCCGCTGCCGGAGGAACCTGCATCACTGCGAGCTTGGAGACTCGCTCCGGGTGCTTCTGGGCCACGGCCCAGGCGACTCCTGCTCCCCAATCGTGACCGATAACCGCAGCCTTCCCTGCCCCGAAATAATCGATGAGTCCGATGACGTCGTTTACCAGTAAATCGATGGCATAGTCTTCAACTCGCGGTGGCTTATCGCTGAGGTTATAACCGCGCAGGTCAGGTGCGACGACATGATAACGGTGACCCAACGCCCTTAACTGGTGCCGCCACGAATACCAGAACTCTGGAAAGCCGTGCAATAGGAGCACGAGCTCCGGGTTGTCCCTGCCGGTTTCGGCAAAGTGGAGACGAATGCCGTCGAGTTGAGCGAAGCGTTGAGTTATCGCCGGATCGAGATTCTCGGAACTTTCAGACAAGCCGGGCAAATCTATGTGTCTCCGAAAAGCAGATCCGATTGAAGACCATGATGATAAAACTTTGGTTCCTGGTCTTTGGTCTTTAGACTTGTTCGAAGCTTTAATAGGGGAGGCACGAAAATGACGAATGGAAAATGAAAGCCCCTCAACCGTTCTCAGAAATCCCGATTCGACCGGCCTCTTCTTCACCTACTTCAATCTTCATCCTCAACAAAGCAGTGGAAAACGTCTTTCCCTGCGCGTCGGTCATTAAAGAAAGTGTGCCGCCACCACCCAGGCTCTCATGCAACAAAAAGTTAAGGGCGCCGAGATTAGGAAGTTCGAACCTTTCCACTGCGCCTTTACAGATTGCCTTGAAGTGCTCTTTAACGCGCTCGGCCGTCACTTCGCGCACGAGCAGCGGGTAAAACTCTTCTCGCAAGGCAATCAAACCAACGTTGGCCGTATCGCCCTTGTCGCCGGAACGTGCGTGAGCAAGTTTGAGTAGTTGGATTTGCATTAAACAAAACGGGCTTTGCTCTTTGGTCTTTGGAGGTTTGTATTTTGTACTTGGAACTTTGTACTTCCCGCTTTGAACCTTTCTGCTTCTTGCCAACCTCAACGCTCCAATTTCAGATCTCTTACACTGCAATAATCTCAACTCGCGGATTGATTTCTTCGTTCGGAATCAGCGCCGGCCAATACGCCACTATCTCTTCCACCTTCGGCCGTCCGCCTGCAAACCCTGTCACACCCGGAGGACCCGTAAGAATCAAAGGAGCAATCTCCTTCGTAAACCTCTCGACTGCAGCGCGATCTTCACCGCGTACGCCAACGCGCAATTGCACTTCAGGAAGATCAGCGGACGGCTCACCGGCCAAAGCTCCGTGGGTTGCGTTCACACCAACAAACTCCGTCAGCAGCTCGTCAAAATTCAAGCCCAACCGATCCAGCCTTGCGCGTAGAATCTTGTCGGCAGCCTTGGCCTTATCAAACGCATCCGGCCAGGAATACACGAGCGTCCCGACAGCCTTGAATCCTGCCGAGTAGCTAATTGAGACTTTCAGGAACTCGGTCGCCGGTTTTCCTTCGATACCAAACACGCGCACGCGATCGGCTCCGGCCGCCTCAAGTTGAATGGTAGTGAAGTCTGCGACGACATCGGGCGTGATGTACCCATGCGGGTCGCCCATCTCGTAAACGAGTTGCTCTTTGATTGACTGAACACTCACAGATCCGCCAGTGCCTTCATGTTTTGTAATTACGAAGTTGCCATCAGGTGACGCCTCCGCAATCGGGAAACCCACATCGGCGAGGTTAGGAATGTTGCGCCAGTCGTACTGGCAGTTTCCACCGGAGCACTGCGCGCCACACTCGATAATGTGCCCCGCAATTGTTCCGGCTGCCAGACGATTCCAATCATCGTTGGCCCACCCGAACTCATGAATCATCGGGGCCAGGGACAAGCCAGTGTCCGTGGCGCGGCCGGTGATGACAATCTGCGCGCCGCGATTCAAAGCTTCCACCATGGGCCAGGCGCCGAGGTACACGTTCGCACTTTGAATGCGATCCCGAACCGTCGAGAGTGGCTCACCTGTTTCCATATTGCGTAATTCAATGCCGCGCCCGAGCATCTCATCCAGCCGACCCATAATGTCGTCGCCGGTTACTATTCCAACTTGCAGTTTACCGGCCAGACCAAGTTCGCGCGCGACTTCCCGAACGGCATTCGCACAACCTTCAACGTTGACGCCGCCCGCATTTGCCGTCACCTTGATATTTCGCTCGACCAGTGCCGGCATGATCTGCTTCATCAACGGTACGAAATCCCTGGCATAGCCCGCGTTGGGATCTCTCGAACGCTGCTTCTGCATAATCGACATGGTCACTTCGGCGAGATAATCCAGCATCAGGTAGTCAATAGGTCCGCCTTCGACTTGACGTACTGGCGCGTCGAGAAGGTCACCCCAAAAGCCCTGGCCCGCTGCTATGCGAATCTTTTCTCTCATGATTGGTCTGCCAAGTCGCCCTATGCCGGCTCGACAGTTTCAAGTTTCGAGTTCCTGGTCCCAGTCTTTGTTGGTCACATCTTAAGCTTCAGCCGTTGTGGCATTTTTTGCTGCCGTGGGAGTTCCGGTCTTTCTAGGTCGACGGCAAGACAAACTGCCCCAGGTGCGGGCCGCTGTAGTTCAGGCCGACTCGCAGCGCCAACTCCAGCGCCTCGCGTGTCGATTCCGGAGTGATGACCGCATCCACAAAGCCACGCGCGGCGGCATACTTTGCATCGAGCTCCGTCTCATAAGTCTCGCGTACCTTATCCATCTCAGCATTTAGTCTTTCGTCAGCAGCGACTCCGTTTTTTTTCAGCTTCTCAAGTTGGCTGCCGAACACAGCCTGCACTGCCGAGTCTCCTTCCATCACACCCATGCGACCGGTGGGCCAGCTGAAAATAAAATCAGGATCGAAACCTTGTCCGGCCATCGCGTAATAGCCGGCGCCCGATGCGTGGTTCACCGTCAGAACTATCTTCGGCACCACTGCGGTAGCCATGGCTTCAACGAAGCGCGCTCCGGCGCGAATGATACCGGAGTGCTCAGCTTCCGAGCCGATCATGAATCCCGACACGTCCTGGATGAAAAGCAAAGGTGTCTGGTGTCGGCTGCACGTTTCTATGAAGTAGGCAACCTTCTCAGCAGACTCGGTATAAACGATGCCGCCAAACCTTGGTGGGCCGCCACCGGCCGGACGAATCATGCCGCGATTGTTCGCGATCACGCCGACTTGTATTCCGCGTATGCGAGCGTGGCCCGTGATCATCTCTTTCGCGTAGTCCGCCTGGAACTCATCGAGATGTCCTTCATCAAGCAGACAATCGAGCAGATGACGGATGTTATACGGCTGCCGATGATCTTCCGGAATGATGTCGTACAACTCTGACGCTGGTCGCGCCGCTTCCCTGCTCTCTATAAGCGACACCGGACTCGGAGGTTTTGTGGGCAGCTCCGAAACCACCTCTCGAATCTTCGCTATGCAGGCGGCGTCATCTTCCACTCGGTAATGGGCCACACCGGAAAGTTCGTTGTGCGTTCGCGCGCCCCCGAGTGTCTCGTTGTCGATTGTTTGTCCAGTGGCGCCTTTTACGAGGTTAGCTCCGCCTAGTCCCATGAATGACGTGCCTTCAACCATGATGATGAAGTCGGACAGGGCCGGGAGGTACGCGCCGCCTGCTATGCACGGTCCCATCACCGCCGAAATCTGTGGAATCTTCAAATATCGCCTCATGATCGAGTTGTAATAGAAAATTCTCGAGGCACCGTACTGGCCGGGAAACACGCCGCCTTGATAAGGAAGATTCACACCGGCCGAATCAACGAGGTAAATGATCGGCACATGAGAACGCATCGAGATCTCCTGCGCCCGCAAAATTTTCTTGATCGTCTCGGGCCACCATGATCCGGCTTTGACGGTCGCATCGTTAGCAACAACCACCACCTCGCGGCCATTGACTCTTCCGACGGTTGTGACGACTCCGGCGCCGGGAGCCGCGCCCACATCATCGTCACCGTTAACGCTCTCTTTATACTGATCGTAAGCAACAAGCAACCCGATCTCCTGAGCGTACGAATCCTTATCGAGCAATCGCTCGATTCGTTCTCGCGCGGTCAGCTTTCCCTGCTGGTGTTGACGCTCAATTTTATCGACCCCGCCCCCTTGACGGAGGCGCGCCTCGAGACTCTCCAGGCCTGCAGTCAGTTCGCGCAAACGTCTCTTTGCTTTCGGTGCAGTAACAGCGTCAGACTTCTTCATGATTGGGACATTCGATTGCTCGGCTTGTTACGGAGTAGAACGCAAAAGTAACACGGGATTCAAGGAAAGCGGAAACAGGGTAGTAGGTGAGTTTGAGCTATCGGATTAAAGGGCGCCGGTAGGTAGGCTACGCCCACTGTTCTCGACTTCCGTCAGTGCCGGTTTCTTGCTTTAACCACCGCAAACCAGAGATCCAAAACTACTCGTTGTTTTCCGCGCGGACTTTTCTGTATTCTGTTTCTGCATCTCCGAGGTCTCAGAATCGGGAATACCCCTCCAAGCCATGAAACGCTGTCCCCAATGCCAGTTCATTCACCTCGATCAGGACGAGTTCTGCGACTTTGATGGTACTCCCTTGGAAACCGCTGATGAGGCCGACTTGACAGTGCCTGGTAACGCGATCGGTTTTCAAAAAGTCACCAATCAATCGCGCCCGCCTGTGGACGGAAAGAGAAAGCTACTGCTGGTCGCCACCGGCGCCGTTACCATCGGCGCGCTGCTCACTGCGGGTTACCTCGGCCTGGCCGGTCGGTTTTCGACTGGTAGCGAAGAGCAAAAGCCGCACGTCGAAACTCAGCCTGTCACTCAACCACCGGTGGCGAGTCTGAGCTTAACTCCCACGCCGGACCCTGGTCCTTCTCCCTCACCAGTAACAACACCGACACCCAGTGTGATGATTGCGTCACCGTCGCGTGCTGAAGCGGCGCGCGGAGTTGTGAGTCGAAGTCCCGTATCAACCGGAAACGAAAACGCGATCGGTAGTGGGCTCGTTAGAATTCACCTTACCAATGGGGCCACGGTCGAGGCCGACGAAGTCTGGCGGACCAAAGAAGGCATTTGGTATCGGCGAAACGGAATGGTGACGTTGCTTAAGCGTGAGCGTGTCCGCGCGATCGAAAGAACAAAGCCATCGACCAGCCAATAACAACTACCTGTGTGCACGAACCTGGCTTAACCTTCCTCCTTGTCATACTAAAAAGGCCGGCACAACTGGCGCTCTCACTTGCCTGATTTCTGGCATTCGTCGAGATCGATACCAATACGCAAACTGCTCGTCAGTTAAATGGTTCTCGTGCAAGATCAACCGGAACTCTTACTGTTTTGGTTCACCGAGTGACCTTACAGCGCTGGAAACATCCCAGATAACCGTAGACCTTCACCGAGCACGGCATTCTAATGCTTACGCATTCTCACCAAAGCAAAAGAAAGGAACCTCACCATGAGCGAAGTCAAACTCAACCTCATCGACTCTCAAACAATCCTCTGCGGCATTACACATGGATCGATTGCGAATTCAGCGGTCGCGGCCCTGTCAGCAGAGCCCGAAACCGTCGCGGAGCTTGAAGCGGCGCTTGCCCGCTACGTAAACCCCTCGCCTCACGGCAGTCGATTTCAGTGCTTCGAGTTCATTTCATCCATCGATTTCGACGCTTGGGACGCAGGAGTAGTCATCATCGATCTTGCCGCACGAATTGTGGCTGCCGAATCTACGTACTCCAGGCCCGGCCCACGCGGTCAGGTCTACTATCATAACGGTACGCATGCTACCGACGTCTGCGTGCTATACCGCCTGCCGGACGATTGGCGTTTCGTTTACTCGCTCGCCGAGTATCGCGGGTTGCGAACCAGCCGAGCGATGAAGCGCGCAGCGCACCCTCCGTTTGACGCGCGTCCGATTCTTTTTGGCAGGCCTTTGCTGGAGTTCATCGCGCTGACCGTAAATGGACTTCACAGAGATCCCGTCGCGAAGAAGCTTTGGTCGGCACTTGCCTCCTTATCGAGCCAGGACCTCCCGCCCTCGGAACCACCCGAAGAGGGCGAAGCAAATTACAAGGTCGTTCAGGATCAGGTAGCCGAGATCCACGCGCGCTGGCTGATGACACGTCGTGAAGATCTGGGTAACGCCACTCCGAGGGAAGTTCTCTTTGTCAGGCAGGACTTAATCAGCTTTGACCTCCATACTCGCGAACTGCAATGGAGTCTTCTGGGCGAGGGCCCTCCCTGTTTGTCCAAAGAATCTTTTGCGTATCGCTATGCCGGATTCGGGACCCACGAGTGGGTTGTCTGTTACGACCTGGTGCGGACACTAATTACCAACGCATTGCATATCCAAATGACAGGATCGACTAAACCAGAAGAGCTCACCGCGCAACTTGAGCAACAAGCGTTTGCGTGGCTTGAGCAACCGCAAGCGGAGTACGGCGGTAGCATTCCCGCTAATATCATTGAGAATGAACGCAAGCGGTTGCCGCTCGCAATTCATCCGCGCGAACTGATCGTGGACGAGGAGTGTCCGGTATGTCAGATGATGGCGAACGAGAGCGCCATGGGTGGCGGGCCCGGCTTCTGGCATCTTGACGGTTCACATATGGACGATGACTTTGTGTTCTCTCCGTTTCGCACGCGCGAAGAATGGGAAACACACCGGCGGGAGTGGGAAGATTTCAACACTGAATTCAACCGCCGCTGGGAGAAGCGTCAGGAGCGGAGCTGGCTTGTGGAGACCTTGAACTTCGACGCGCTACTGGAGGCGAATCCTTTGCCAATTGAAGAGGAGCGAATTGAGAGCTCAGGAAAAGAGAGTGATTCAGCGATCTTGATGTAGCGGTCAGTTCAAATTCGCAACGTTCCCGGCTGAGCATATTGGTCGCGAATCAAGACTACTGCGAGGAGTTCCGACGTGGGCCAGGGGAGCAGGTTGAAAAACAAGCGCTGCGAACGATGCGGATGAAGTGAATCGAACTTAGGGGCCGTTAAGCCCTGACCGGTCCGCCTCATCCGCATTTATCCGCGACAATCTGAAACTTAGTACTCAGTACTCAGAAGTCGGCATTCCCCGGTCACCTCACTGATTACGATTCCGGTTTCGATTGCCATTGTTGTTGTTCGCATTGCGGTTGTCGTTAATCGACTTGACCCCGGAAGTATTTGCGTTCCCGTTATCGTTGGTAACCACAGCCGTATTCGACGAAACCGAATTCGCATTCGTGTTCGCCGGCATATTGACGTTTGTTTCGATCGCACCATCACGCGCCGGGCTGCCAGCGTTCGCGTTCGGTGTGTTTGCGTTGGTTCGGTTAGTGTCCGCGCCGCCGCAAGCGGACAGAGCCGTAGCAGCGGCGAGCACTAACGCAGGCACTAGTCTGCGTCCCATCTTGGTGATCCCTCCTGTGGACAGGCGCTATTCGCGCGCTCAGCGATAAACCGATTCAGCGCGGTTGTTGCGCCAATCGTTCTCAAAGTAATCAGCATCTTCGTCGCTGCGTGGCGTCACTCCCATCACGATGCCACCGTCGCGAATTCCCTTGTCATAGGCCCTCGCATGTTCTTCCGGAATGCCGGCACCAACGAGACCGCCAACGATACCGCCGGTCAGCGCACCGGCTCCACCGCCTGCCAAAGCGGCGGCGATCGGACCGGCGATGAGTAAACCCAGACCCGGCAGCGCGATTGTGGTTCCAATGGCTGCGAGTGCAGCGAGTGTTGCGCCGACCGCACCACCGATGGCTGCGCCCTTACCTGCCCCCTCCCACGCCTTGGTGTCGAGGTCGCTATCGCCATCGTCGGCGAAGTGCTTTTTTCTCGTGTCGTCAGACATCATTAAGTTGACATCATCTTTGCCGTATCCGCGCTCCGTCATCGATCGATAGGCGCGCTCGGCGCTGTCCTTATCTCGAAAAAGACCTGTAACCATTGGTCCGCGCTGTCGCGCAGTGCCCATTGAAGCCTCACCATCATTTCTGTCTTGAAGTCCCATCGTTCGCTCCTTTTTATATAAACGAATTTGTGGCCCGATTGCCGCACCCTGGTTGTCACTCCTCGGAATAACAACGGATGAGCACACTGATAGTTTGGTGCTCACAAGTCTCTATCGTCAGCAATGACCGTACCAAGTTGGTTAGCGAAGGAATCTCAAGCGTGATGCACAGCCGAAATCAATCAATCGTAAGAAAGGAAAGTTACTCTGAGTAAGATCCACGAGGAATGAGGCGAGAATTTTGCCAAAAAACATTCGTACGAAAGGAATACGCATTTAGTAAAAGCCGTGATGTGTTTTCGCTTCGAGTTAGGGAGAGCAGCCTTGCCGTGCGCAGCCTTTGCAGTGTGCCGCTTGTTGGAACCTGTTACTGGTTCGTCCTACCTTTCATTGACACCGGGCTTTTCAGCCTGGTGTGCGGCAGAGACAGCTTCGTAGTAAACCACCTCACTGTATGGAGAATTTGATTTCGCTGAAACCATATTTGGGCGCGAAATCGCTTCATGAGGTTACGGATAGCTGGCACACGCTTTGTTACCAGCTGGAAGGCTACCTCATTTGAGCGGAAATCAATCAGGTGCTCGGCGAAGGTGGTCCACTCTAAGTTCTGACCGAAGGATTGACCAATAAGAGCAAATCCACCAGGGAAAAGAACCGTTAACGATTCTTATTCGGGGCAATTGAACCATGAAAGATCAACGACTACCGGTCGCAATCAATCGCATCGGCCTCATTTCATTGTGCGGTCTAATATCATCGGGCTGCGTGGTCGTTGGAGGATACAGCAGTGACCGCGGATGGTTCATGTGGCCCGGAACATTTGTGATTCTCCTGGTGGGCGCTCTCTTGTTTCTGCTATTCAGGCGACGAAAATAATCTTTGACCATTGGCAGTCGTCGTCTCCCGTATACCTTATAGTACGGTAGCTCTCAGCTGTGAACCTTGGACATTATGGCATCCCAAGTGTAGGTCCAGGCTTCAGTGGCTTCGGTTCCGGAAGTTAGGTTGCCATTTAAGTCATAGCTATAGCCGTTGAAATCTGCGGTGACCAGGCGGTTAAATGGTTGATAGTCATAGCGTGACTTCTGATGCGAGGCCGTGCGGTTTCCCACATCGTCAAGTGTACTGGAAGTCGGCTGTAAGTCTCCCCTGATTGCTACCACTGATTAAGAGAGGTTTCGGGTTTTTGGGTTAACAGATATTCCCTGGGCGTCAGATGGCCCAGAGACGCATGTGGTCGTTCTTCGTTGTATTCTTTCCTCCAGATTTCGGTCTG
>JBGTOA010000068.1:0-56157 GCA_041742785.1 Pyrinomonadaceae bacterium
TTTACTTCCCGACCAGATATATCCGGTACGCGCAATGTCTCCTTTTTGCCCTACGATTCGTCCGTTTCTGATTACCACCGCAGGAGAAGGCAGCCTGTCCATTGCCGCAGCAAATTTATCAGGATCCATCCCTACTTCCTGGGGAGTAGCGGTTTGCCAGTTTCCCACCGGAAACTCAGCTGCACTCGAGGAAGCCGAAAGAGTTGGTGTCGTATTCTTGTCAGCGCTCGAGATTGCTTGAGTCGCTGGGGTGACGAAGGTGGCCACACCTACCAAACAGAGACACCCCACGATAAATGTGACTACAGCAAGCGCGAGGCGTGGCAGTCTCATGGTTTTGACAGTTTTAGTGGAAGTGGAGGTGGGCGGTTTAAGAGAAATATTTAGTCCGGGCATTCTTATCTCTCTAGTTCGGTTAAGGCGTACTATGCCGCACCTAGCCCAACACTCGAGGCTTAGAGCATTAGAAAATCAAGTACTTTGGGGGGTAATCAATGGTGGATCAAAGATCGACGAGAATATAGCGGAATAAATACTGCTAGTCAAAGACTCGAAAAAACAGGACTCAAAAACATTGATGTAGAGTTTGTTTCGAGAGTTCTAAAAAGAATTTATGGTTTGGGATAGCGGAGACAATCCGGATTCGAGTTTTGACCTTGTCGAGAGGATGACGGCATCAAGGCATACTTGACTTGTCTGTTTCTTGACCATCGCATCGTAGAGCTGGCGTCGCGCGTGCCCGGAAGTATGTTGGTGCCCGCCCGTAACAGAGAAATACTTTTGCGTAGAGCTTTGGTACCATATCTACCGCCAGCATTGTTTGGCGCCGAAAACATCCGCAGCAGATGCAAATTGAACAAGCACTATTGAAAATCTTGAGAACCTGCTCCGACACCTGCAACCCGCAGACGTTTATGCGCCGGCCTCTTCGATCCATCCAGCGTCGACAAAGTGTGGCAGAATCGACCGAAGGGGTTGAATGGGGACACTCCCTTGAAGTTCTGGTCCTGGAGAATCTGGTCGACGTTTCAATGCGAGCTTTGGGCACGCATGTTTTTTGACAGGCCAATTCTCACAGGCGCCACCACAGAGCCTGGCGGATCTGCTCTGATCTACATCTTAGAAAAAGGTGTCACCCATTGTTTAATCAAATTAGAAGACGCCGAAAATGGTTGCTAGTCGTCATTCCTATTTCATTAGTGGTTGTCCTTTTTTTTCCGGCTACCAAACGGACTTTGAAGACTCGTCAGCCATTTGCCAACCTCTATCTAAGGTACTCAAAGTGGAAATACAATTGGCGGGGTCCATCGGAAATGGGAGACGGGAAGAGTGCTTCCAGTATCATCATCGAGGGGCCCATGGGACTTGGCGAAGACCGCATGGGCAACTTATACGTTGCTGACAGAGACGCGAGATTCGTTTGGAGGATCGAGCCGTCAGGGCGCGCCACAGTCATTGCCGGAACGGGAAAGACGACCGACCCAAAAGGCCTGCCGGCGTTACACCCGGCGCGAGATGTGGACTTCGCCTCACCGGAGGGATTGGTAGTGGACAGAGACGGCAACATTCTGCTCGTGGACTCGCTCAACCACGCCATTCTAAAGATCGACGCGGACGGATACATGACGCATCTAGCGGGCAACGGTCAACTTGGCTTTAATGGTGATGGGATCCTGGCGACTAAGGCATCCCTTGCTTTTCCGTATGACGTTCGTCTTGATTCGAAGGGCAATGTCTACATCGCTGACGTAAAAAACCACCGTGTACGTAAGGTTGATGTTAATGGCATGATCTCAACTGTTGCCGGGACGGGCGTGGCTGGTTACAGCGGGGATGGTGGTCTTGCCACTAACGCGCAGCTGAACATGCCTTACGGAATCTTTCTTGATAGAAACGATAACCTGTTAATCGCCGACAGTGATAATCACGTCATCAGAAAAGTCACGAGCGACGGTATCATTCGAACGTTCGCGGGCAGTGGCCAACGTGGTTACGACGGTGATGGTGGTCCGGCTTTGACGGCCAAGTTGGATTCTCCGCAATCGTTGGCCATTGACTCGCAGGATCGTATTTATATCGGCGATGAGCACAACCATGCCATTCGCGTAATTGAAGTGGACGGCACGATGCGCACCCTGGTCGGAACCAGGGGACCGGGATTCTCAGGAGATGGCGGCCCGGCTTCAATGGCCCAGATCGCCGATCCGGAAAGTATTTTGATACGAAAGGACGGCTCTGTTCTCGTCAGCGTCCGTGACAACTCTCGGCTGCGAATCGTCTATCCAGACGGTACAATCAACACCTTCGCAGGTAGAGGGCCTACCAGCCGTCACGATTACTATTCGCCGATAAGACTCCCCCCAATTGACCCTTAAGACATCTGAAAAGACTTGGCGGTGACAGCAGGAATCGCCTCGACGGTGATGAATTAGATGTCAGCTAACTCACTTGTGATTGAATCTCTTCGAAATCGCGTGTAATCACTCTTTTAATACTTGAATCCTCTGAAGTCCTCTGTTTTGGATTCCAGCCCAATGAATACACCCTTCAATCATAAGCGTTTGAATGCGGCCAATATCTCTTATGCCGTTTGGCTTGGGCTCGGGCTCCTGGCAACCGCCTTTTCCTACCTGTGTATCCTCCCTCTGTTTCGGCCCCGCGGTGATTTCCTTTGGGGTCACTATCGTTTGAAAGACATTATGGTGGGTATGCCCGTAGCGCTGGCAACGCTGTTCGTGACGATGGTGCTGGCTAGTCCCTCCAGGCACCGTTGGCCTCTATCGCTGCGTCTCACCAGCGTGTTCATCTCCGTGATCGGAGTCCTTTTTCTCAGCGACACTGTGTACGCGTTAATCGTGCAGGGGGCTTGGCGCCAAAACTTCTGGCTTGACCAGGCTCATATATCCCGAGCGTACTCGGAGCCTGATAGTGAACTTGGCTTCGTGAGAAAACCAGGAGTGGTTTGGCGAGGCTTTGTTCCTGAACTGAACAGGAGCGTCGAATACCAAACGGATGAGAACGGGTTCCGAAATCCAACCGGCCTCACCCGTGCTGACATCGTCTTTCTTGGCGATTCATTCACGGAAGCTGGACAGGTCAGCGACCAACAATCCTTTCCGCAACGCATCGCCAGCGCATCGGGACTTCGGAGTGTCAACCTGGGTCGTGGTGCCTATGGTCCGCAACAGGAGTTAATCGTCCTCAAAAGGTTTGGGTTGGCTTACCAACCGCGGGTTGTCGTCTGGCAGTTGTTTGAGGGTAACGACTTAACGGACGCGAACATTTTCGCCGGCTGGAAAACGAACTCTGAACAAACTACTTCGCTTGGGGAACGCTACTTCCAGAATTCATTACTTGCTCAGTGGCTCACAAAGACTCGTGTGAGGGATCGAGACATCCCCGAGGTGACCCTACGGTATCGCGATGGAACGACTCAAAGGACTGCTCTTCGTTACTCATATAATCCATCCCAGCCTGAGGACATTCCAATCGGCTTTGCCGAGACAGTCCAGGCAATAGAACAAGGTCAACGCTTATGTCAGTCGCGCGGAATACAGCTCCTCATTGTGTTTGTCCCAACCATCGTGCGCGTTATGGAACCGTACATCAGTTTTGATGGGGTGGAGGACCAACTTCGTTTTCTTCCTGAGGGACTCCGAGATGACAAGAACGATTTCGGCGGCAGGATCGAGCAGTTATGTGCTCAAATCGGCTGCTCATTCATCGATGGCTTTGCTGCGTTTCGACAAGTTGCAGCGAGCGACAATCGAGGTCTTTATATTCCCGACGACGAGCATCTCGACACCAGAGGACACGAGGTAATTGCGCAATTGGTAGTGGATTGGCTACGTTCTCGAAAGATTATCAATTCACACACCGGAGCGGCAGCTGAGTGAACCCGCTAAAGCAAGCACTCCCCGATGAGTTTATGGACAAGCCGCCTCTCATTTCAATAATCGTACCCGTCTATAACGGCGAGAAGTTTCTTGCCGTTTGTCTGGACGCGCTGAAGTCCACTTCCTACCAGCAATACGAGGTAATTGTCGTTGACGATTGCTCGACCGATGACAGCGCCCGAATTAGTCGTGAGAAAGGGGCTGTTGTCTTAAAAATGCCTCGTCAATCAGGTCCCGCTGGGGCTCGGAATTTTGGCGCGCACGAAGCCAACGGTGAAATTCTTCTATTTGTCGACGCCGATGTAGTCGTGAAGTTCGACACGGTCGAACGAGTGAGTGGGGATTTTGTTGATCCGCAGATAGCGGCGGTGTTTGGTTCATACGATGATGAGCCGGCGGAGACGAACTTCATTTCGCAATACAAAAACCTATTCCATCATTTCGTTCACCAACAGGGCAGTACTGAGGCGGTGACGTTTTGGGCCGGCTGCGGAGCCGTGCGACGAGATGTGTTCCTGGCTGTTGATGGCTTTAACGCCGAATGGTACCCCCGACCGGCGATTGAGGATATAGAGCTGGGCTATCGACTGCGCGCGAAGGGTTACCGAATCCTGCTTGATAAAGAACTACAGGCGAAACATCTCAAGCGCTGGACCTTGAGGTCAATGCTGCACGCCGATATTTTTTGCAGGGCAGTTCCCTGGTCGAAGCTGATACTTGAGAGTCAGAGTATGGTGAATGACCTGAATCTTCAGACGAAGGAGAGAATCAGTGCTGGTGTTGTCGCGCTGTCTCTTGCACTTCTTCCGTTCGCAATTTTCAAGCCCCAGCTGCTTCTGGTGATTGTTTTCCTGCTTGCCATGATTCCTCTCCTCAACTACGAACTCTATCGGTTCTTTTTCCGGCGAAGAGGGCTCGGGTTTGCGGTGCTCGCCTTTCCGTTGCACGTGCTGTACTACCTGTACAGTTCACTCACGTTTTTGCTTTGCTGGTTTACAAACTTCTTTCGGCAGCAGGTCCTTCGAAAACGTTCAGCTTAGTTCAGCTTAAAGGAAGCCAAGCCACAACAGAGTTACAAAATACAAACCATTTAGCTCAGGCATTCGGTTTTTTGTGATTCTTTGTGCGTTTACTGGTTCAACAGATAAACGTAGTAATTCGTATCTCGAATCTTTTGCCAGCCGCTAGTATCAGCACCTGCAGGGCGTTTTTCCGCGACGATCGCTTTGGCGCTCGTTCGGGCAAAAGCGCTGATAACTTGCTGCCGCTTTGTTTCATCCGCTACCCAAAAGCTATCAGCGCTATCCCTTGGAACTTCGGCGACGATTCGAAGCCTCAGGAGGTTTGCCCAGAAAGCGCGAAAAGAGTTCCCAATGAACGCCACCTTGTCGCCTGGGACTATGCCCATTTCACGTAAGCCTTCGGCCACTTGCCATTGCTCGTGGGCTGAAGGGTCTTCACCCACGACTAACTGACGAGCAGTAAGGGTGACTTCCCGGCTGGATGAAGCCACGGCGGTGATGGTCACTACTGCCATCAAGACGATCGGTATTACCCTTGCCAATCTTTGGGATTCTGGAGTGTAAGGTAGTCGAACGGCGGAAAAAAGACTCAGCCAGAGGAGCACTAAGAAAGAAGCTACATACCTGCCTTGAACATTTACCAGGAAGTACAGTCCAATTCCCGCCGCTGGCGGTACAATCAAACTCCAGTAGTGAGTCAAATCGAAAAGCAACAACCTCCCTCTACGACCCATAAGGTAAAGTGTGAGGAGGCCAACCAACAGGCCAAACTGGAGGCCCCATTTTTGAAATAGATCGTAATAAGATTGAGCTGCACCTCCTGAGACCCTGAGTTGTCGCCGAAAGTCGAAATGACTAACACTTCCGTCGTACCAATAGGTGGGGTCGTACCAGACTGGGTATGTCCCTCCCACAGGGTCGCCAAATTCGTAAACGGGAGGCGTGTCAAAAACTCTTCTTGTGGGATGCTTGGGCGTACCGTGTCCGGGCAATCCTCCTTGCCAGTGGGGCGCAGGAACTCGATTGATAGACCATAGATAGTTCAAATTTCCACTGTCACCAAAGGTCAAACGGCCTTTGGCTCGAGAAATCGCAAAAACGAAAGGGCCCGCTATTAAGAGGAATAAAGCAACTGCCAGCGCGACACGTGGCCAGGCCCGCCGCAAATTGCCAATCGAGATCAGACTGGCAACCAGAAAAACTACCGCTATGGGTAGCATCACAGACTTCGCGAGATAACCGAATCCCAAAACAGTTCCCAGAAAAACGAATGATAGCCACTTCGAAGGCAGTCGGCGTATTCGCAGAAGTAAGCCACAAGCTAAATACAGGAATGAGGCCAGCAGCATATCGGGAGACTCTATCGCGAGAAACAGCAGATAGAGGGAAGACCAAATGAATAGAGGGTAGCCAAGTGCCACTAATGCCCACCCCGGCAACATCACAAGTCCGGCTGCGAGAAGCGCATCCTTCCGGCTCCGATTAAAGTCCACCAACTCTTGTATTAAGAAAGCGAAACAGCCCAAGGCAAACAAGTAGATCGCGAAATTCACAAGATGGATTACGGAGAATTTCCAGTACGGCGAAGGCCTTACGATTAACAGAGCCAAAGCTATAAGCCAGGAATAGAGCGGGCCCCAATAGGCATTGACGGCCGTTTGCCAATCCCTGCGAAGATAAGCCTCGGCTATGTCCAGGTAAGACATAGCATCAGCATTCGTCAGGTAATGATGGTCGGCCCAGACGTGACAAAAACCCAACACGACCGCAATCAGACCAAATGCGATTTCCACCCATCTCAGTTGGCGGTCTCTTTGGTTAGTTATTTCAGTTTGAGTTTCAGCAGGCTTGGATATGACAGCAGCTCTCTTTCATGGAGGAGATTCAATAATCGATCGCCCTGGAAGAGCTGCGAGATTACCTTTTCCAGTCATGACAATATCACAAGAAAGGACCTCTCGAGCCTTGTCGATGAATCCAACGGAGAAGCATACGAGACAGTTGAGGGGGCCTGGCGCCAATTCTAGAGTACATGGGCTGCGAGCGAGGCTTTTGGCATTGAACCTGGCGACTAGTTAAGCTAAGCTCTCTTTGCTTTTCTGGGTGATCCAGTGTTTTTCCGGTTCAACCCAATAGTTTTCGATAGGGAACTTGCCCTTCTCGTCGAAGACGGTTTCAAAGGGAATCCATCAATGAGTGTCACCGCCACTAAGAATCTCTGGCGAGTTCTCGCCGTCTCTACAGCTCTCCTATTTGCTTTCGCTACCGTGCTGCTTAAGCTCGGCCGCGACTGGTGGAACGATGAGAATTACTCTCATGGTCTCCTAATTCCCTTCATTATTGGTTACATCCTCTGGTCTCAACGGGATCGATTCGATCGTGAAGCTCAACGGCCATCGACCCTGCTGGGAATTACTCTCATCGTGCTCGCCCTCGTGGGGTTGTGGGCGGGAATTGCCGGCGCGGAATTGTATGTGCAGAGAATGTCGTTCGTCCTGATGCTGGTAGGGATCGTCGTCTACTTCTGGGGATTCAAGTTCCTGCAATTGACAGCCGTGTCATTTGCTCTGCTGTTGTTAGCCATTCCTATACCGACAATCGTATTCAACAAGATTGCCTTTCCACTTCAACTCTTTGCGTCGCGCTGCGCAGTGTGGTCGATGAGCCTGCTGGATATCCCGGTGCTGAGACAAGGAAACGTGATCGAACTAATTCCGCTTGGCGGCCGAGAGATTAGGAAGCTCGAGGTGGTCGAGGCCTGCAGCGGTATCAGATCGCTGATGACGCTCGCGACACTGGCTGTGGTGTTCGCGTACTTCTCGCATCCGAGCGATAAGGATGGTTCCACCGGCGGCGGTAAAGGCGGCGGCATCTTGAGGTGGTTAAAGTCCTACGGGTTTTGGCGTTCTACAATCCTTGTTGCTTCAGCAGTGCCGATTGCGATCCTGACGAATGCAGGTCGAGTTAGCGGGACGGGCATTCTGTCCCACTACTACGGAACGGAGGTCGCGGATGGATTCTTTCACACCTTCTCGGGCTGGGTCATTTACATCGTTGCTTTTGTAATGTTGTTTGCCGTCGGTTGGATCCTGGACCGTTTTAGACCGGCAGGTGAAAAGCGTACTGCGACTGCCACCAGGGAAATTGCAGACAGCGAGTCTGTCGCGCCTGTACAGATTGCTCCAGCGGAGGGAACGGAATAAATGAACACCTCTTGGCGTGTTGCCTTAGTGACAATTCTTTTGCTTGCGGGTGGACTAGTGGTTAACGGCTGGGCCTATTTGGGAGAAGCACCGCTGGTGCGAAAGGAACTAGTTGAGTTTCCAAAGGACCTCGACTCCTGGCGACAAGCCGGAGGTGATCAGACGTTCGATAACGCAACACTCAGCGTTTTGCGCGCGAGCGATTATCTAATGCGCGATTACAGCACCGATGGCCGCGTGGCAAACCTGTATATCGGTTACTACGCAAGTCAACGTGATGGTGCGACCTATCACAGTCCCTTGAATTGCTTGCCTGGCGCAGGCTGGACCATGAGTGAGCCTTCCAGGGTCACCATCACGCCAGCGGGTCGCCCCGCGTTTGTTGCCAATAAGTTCATAATTGAGAACGGCGGTCACAAGGAGTTGCTCATCTATTGGTATCAGGGTCGTGGTCGAGCAATAGCGAGCGAGTACTGGGGAAAGGTTTATACCGTTTTTGACAGCGTCCGGTTGCGCCGTTCTGATGGCGCGATGGTTCGCGTGATGACTCCGGTCGGGGCGTCGGAAGCGGACGCGACCAGAGCCGCCGCCGACCTGGCTGCGAGTGCTTCGAAAGCGCTTCCTGCGTTTATCCCAGACTAGTTCGAAATTGGTTGTTCTAACGGAGGATTTGCGGAAATCGTGCGGAATTAACCCTATTGTAAAACTGTCTCACTTGTTGGCCATCGAGGCATTGCCCGCCAGGGATGTGAAGGGAAGTGAGCACGAACCGCGAATCAGAAATTTCAACCTGCCGCCTGGCAGGAAGATCGCGATGGAGTAAAGAAAAGAATGAATACCGAGTGCCGAAACCGATTTTACTATCCAACCCTTCTGTCATTCCTCTTAGTGGCCTTGTTTGCATTGGCCGGTTGTACCAACCCTGAAACGGCAAAAGCAGAACACCTCAGCAAGGGTGATGCTTACCTGAAAGAGTCGAAGTTTCAGGAAGCTTCGATCGAGTATCGCAATGCTCTGCAGATCGATGACAAACTTGCAGCTGCGCATTGGGGACTGGCCCAGGCTTATGAAGGGCTGCAGCGATTTCAGGAGGCGTTTGATGCGCTTCGGAAGACGATTGACCTGGATCCGAATAATCTCGACGCACGTCTGAAGCTCGGCAATTACTACGTTGTGGGAAGCAAAGGGCGGCCCGAACTAATTGCCGAAGCTGAACGGCTTGCCAGGGAAGTGCTCGCCAAGGACGAAAACAACATCGAAGGGCACATCCTGATGGGCAGCGTGCTGTTTGCGCAGAACGAGAGGGAAAAGGCGTTTGAATCACTCAATCACGCCGTCAGTCTGGATCCGAAACGGGTCGAATCGTACCTGAGCCTCGCTCGGTTCTACATTGTGACCGGGGAGAGTCCCAGGGCTGAAGAAGTTTTCAAGAAGGCGATTTCAATCAACCCCAACTCCGGCGTAGCCCACAGCGAATACGGAAAGTTTCTTGCCCAGACAAATCGCTTACCGGAAGCTGAAGTAGAGTTGCTTAAAGCGGTTGAAGTTGAACCGCAGAACCGCAATTCGCGTTTCGTACTTGCCAGTTTCTACCTCGTCAATAAACAACTCGATAAAGCGGAGCAAGCCTACCAGGCGCTTGCCGGCCTGGATACAAAGCCGGAGAGCCGTGCCGTCCTGGGCGACTTCTACTCATCCGTCAACCGCATGGACGAAGCCGTCAAGGTCTATCAGGACATCCTGGCTCAATCGCCCGACTACACTCAGGGCCGTTATCGCCTCGCCGAAATTCTACTAATGAAGGGTGACGCAAACGGGTCGATGGCCCAGATCGACGAAGTCCTGAAGAAGGACGCTCAGGATCGCAACGCGCTGCTTTTGCGCTCACGAGTTCGTGCGTCGAAGGGACAGACTGAGGATCTGAAAGCCGCTATTGAAGATCTGAAAGAAGTGCTGCGGCAGGAACCTGATTCACGTACAGGTCTCTATTTTATGGCCCAGACAAACTACAGCCTTGGGTTGACGGATGAAGCACGTGCTTTTGCTGGAGACCTCGAGCGAAAGTATCCGGATTATCTCCCGGCCAAATTAATGCAGCTGCAGGTCAATCTTGCCAGCGGCGATCCCAAGGCCACTCTCCGCCTTGCGTCGGAGCTGCTTGACAAGCTGAACAAGACTGCGCCCGATCGCGAAAACTCGCCGCAGATGTTGGCTGAAATTCGTTTCAAGACCTATCTAACGCGCGGTGCGGCTCAAGCCCAACTGGGCAATATTGCCGGCGCTCGCCAGGATTTCATCGCTGCCCGCGAAGCATCACCGAATAGCCCCGACGTATACATCAACCTCGCAGGGCTTGCTAGGGCTGAGAAGAAAACGGACGAAGCGGTTGGCTTCTACGAGAACGCGCTCTCACGCGATGCGACCAGTACGGCTGCACTCAGCGGGTTGATCGATCTCTATGCACGCCAGGGAGACACCGCCAAAGCCCATGCCCGCCTCGACCAGGTATTAAGTTCATATCCTAATGTTGCCTCGTTGCACTTCCTGAAGGCCCAGATTTACGGTTACGAAAAGAACGCTCAGGGCGCGGAAGCGTCATTGCGCAAGACTCTCGAGCTAGATCCCAACTACGTGGCTGCCTATTCAGCGCTCGGAGCGTTGTTCGTCAACACGCGTCAGGAAGATCGGGCAATTGCAGAGTACAAAAAGATCCTCGAGTTGCGTCCCGAGAACGCGATGGCTTACACGCTGATCGGCATGCTTGAAGATGCGCGTAAGAATTACCCGGTGGCCGTTGATAACTACAAGAAGGCCCTCGAGAAAGATCCGAATTCATTGATCGCCGCGAATAATCTGGCCTGGCTTTACGCGGTGCAGAAAGAGCTCAACGGAAACCTTGACGAGGCAGTGCGCCTCGCGCAGGGAGTTGTGCAAAAGAGTCCCAACGTAGCGGGTTTTGTCGACACGCTCGGCTGGGTCTATTACCAAAAGGGATTGCATTCCGCCGCAGTGGATCAGTTGAAGAAGGCAGTTAGTATCGACGAAGCCGCTGCAAAGGCCGCCAGCGTTTCGCCCAGTCCCAATTATCACTACCACCTCGGCATGGCATTGAAAGCCAAGGGTGATGGAGCGGCGGCTAAACGCTCGCTCGAATCAGCTTTGGCGATTGCTGTCAAAGTACCGTTTGCAGATGCTGAACTGGCGCGGAAAGCATTGTCAGAGCTCTAGGAGATTTAGGATGGAGGGTTCTTTTTCCTTCCAATCGTTTTCCCCGGATTTAGTAGAGCGCGTTAACAGATCGTGTTGCTCCCGACAAGGATGTTAAGGCGACTCAATTGAAGTAACAGCGATAGGAGTGCCGTATGAGTACTGAGTTTCGGCAGCGTAAGCCTGGTGAATACGCAAAGATTGTGTGGAAGCGCAAGTGGCTGATCATCCTTCCGGTGATAGCCGTTGCGAGTGCAGTGGCCCTGGTAGTTTGGCGGCTGCCCGACGTTTACGAGTCTTCCACTCTCATTGTCGTGACCCCCTCGACTCTTCCCAGCTCGGTCGTGTCTTCGGTTAACGAAGACACCCTGACGCGCCAATTGAGCAACATCTCGCAGGTTGTGGCCAGCCGGAGCTCTCTGGAGCCGCTGGTTCAGAAGTACGATCTTTACGGGGTAGAGAGACTGCGCGGCGAGCCCATGGAGAGCCTCATTGAGAGAATGAGGCAAGACATCAATGTCGAAATAAACACCAGCCGCAACGACATTACAAACGGCTTTAATATCACCTATCGCTATCGCGACCCGCGAACGACCCAGGCAATCACCGCCGAGCTCGCCACAAAATACATCGACGCGCAAACTAAGAACATAGTCGATTCGACTACTTCAGCCAGCCAGTTCATGGCGCAGCAGGTACGACAAGCCAAGGACGAGCTGGATGCGGTGGACCAGAAGCGCTTAGATTTTATGCAAAAGAATCTCGGCAACCTGCCGGGTGAGGGTGTGTCGCTGCTGGGCCAGCTCAACGGACTGCGCGAACAACAGAAGGCCTACATCAACGAGGTCGGACGGCTTCAGGACCGCCGCTCAGCGATGGCCAGCCAACTGGCTACCGTCCGGAAGTCTTCAGAGCAGATCAAAGACGAGATTGCCGAGAACATCACCGATCCCAAAACTACCCCGGCCTGGGGGCAACTTTCTACGCGCAAGGCGGACCTTGAGGCGCAACTAACTCGCATGCGAACTGAGTTGCGCGACAAGCATCCGGACGTGATTGCCAAACAGGCTGAGATTGACTCAGTAAATGCGTCGATGGGGGAGATGATTTCCGACTGGAAGCAGAAAATTCTGGACAAGCAGGAGATGCTGAAGAACCGACCTGACCTTCAGGTGGCCGGACTTGAGAATGAATTGAAACTCATTGATGGCGAGATCAAACGACAGCAGGGCCTGATCAGTCAGATCGAAACACAGATCGGACAAATCATGTCGCGCATCAATAGTGTTCCCGGGGCCGAGATTGCTCTAGGCGCTTTGGATCGCGAATACCAAACGAAGAGGGCCACTTACGATTCACTCCTGGCGCAGGAATCCAGGATCTCTCTCAGTGCCGCTGCGTCGAGCCAGCAGCAGGGCGAGGGAATTAAGGTAGTCGACTCGGCCAACCTTCCTTCGCAGCCGATTGCCCCAAAGCGATTAATGCTCTCGGCGCTCGGAGTGGCTATGGGCCTCTTTGTTGGTTTGCTGGCCGTTGCACTCGTCGAAGTGCCTCGTCTGCTGACCATTCAAACCAGCGAGGACGCCAGCCATTACACCAACCTGCCGGTGCTCGTCTCAGTCCCAGAGTTATTGACTCCACAGGAGGCGAAAGCAATTCCCCGGCGTCGCAGACTGCTCCTGGCTGCTGGCATCGTTGCCACGATCATCAGCATTCCCCTGCTCGCCTTCGCATTGAGAGCGACGCATGTCTTTGAGTTGTTCGGGGGCGCAGGACGCGCCTGATCGAGTTGGGGATTTTTTGTCTCCGAAAAGGAGGTTCAAGAGTGTACGCAGAATTTTACGGTTTAAAAGAGTTGCCATTCGCGCTGACGCCGGATCCGCGCTTCATCTATTTCACACCTTCTCACACTGAAGTGATGGCCAACCTTCACTATGGAATCGAAAGTGGCAAAGGGTTGGTGGTGGTGACGGGCGAAGTGGGTACAGGTAAAACAACAATCCTGCGTTGGATGATGCAACGCCTGGATCGTACGGTGCTCGTGGCTTACATCTTTAATCCGCGTCTGTCAGTAGCTGAGTTTTATCAGCACGTGGCCACGCTGCTCGACGTGACGAAGTGGGAAACGAAATCTGAGCTGCTGATTGAACTCGGCAAGGCGCTGGAATCGCGCCACTCGCGTGGATTGCGCACAGTTTTGATCATTGACGAAGCGCAGGGACTTTCGCCGCACGTGCTGGAAGAGATTCGTCTGCTTTCCAATTTTGAGTCAGACACGGCGAAACAGCTGCAGATTGTCCTCACGGGCCAGCCCGAGTTGCGCGACGTGCTCAACAATCCCGACTTGCGTCAGCTCAAACAACGTGTGGCGCTGCGTTGCATTATCAAGGCATTGCCGAACGTTGAAGAGACCGATCGTTACATAACTTCGCGCCTGCTGGTGGCCGGGGCGGAACGCATCGATACGTTCTCGCCAGGCGCGATTGACTACATTTTCCGTTGTTCCGAGGGCATTCCGCGCAACATCAACAATCTTTGCGACAACGCAATGCTGGCTGGTTATGCCGCCGGAGAAGGCACTATTTCCCGGGCCATCATCGAGGAAGTCGCGGAGACGTTTGACATGCTTCCGCGCTCAGATCGCGGCCTGCAGGCGGGAGAAGTGCGAGAAGCTCCAGCCAGAATTTTTTCAGCCGCCGGGCGTGCCGAGCTTTGGTCAGCAGGTGCTGGTCCGGATGCCGAGCCGGAGACGGCCGACCCAGTCACCGTTGAAAGGACTTAATCGATCAAGACCGCGACACCCCATCAGCGACTGGTCGAGAAGGAGAACTAATGGGCAGAGTTTTTGATGCAATCAGACGAGCGAGTTCCACACCCAACAGTGGCGCGACGAAATCTCGCCACGAATCAGACTCCAAGCGCCGCAACGAGATACGCGCCCAACGCGTTCTCCATTCCGCGAAACAGGTTGAAGAGCAACTGTTCAGTGGCTCGTCAATCATCAATGTTGCGGAAGATGCGGTGCACAACTCAGCGTCCACTGCGCACACTGCGTATGCACCCGACGGGTCGGCACTCTCCGGCGGAATGGCTTCGCGTGCTGCTGGGGCAACTTTGGGCGCTGCCGGGTCGGCGCGCGCTGCGGATTTCGTCGCTTATGACATTTCCGCCGCGCGCGTCGAGCCTCATTTGGTCGCGGTGACACAACCGCGATCACCTTACTGCGAACAGTTCCGTTCGCTGCGCACGCGCGTGCTGCAGGCGGGCGAGCGCGAGAAGAAGCGCGTGTTCGTGATCACCAGTTCAGGAGTTGGTGAGGGGAAAACTCTAACGGCGCTGAACCTTGCATGGTTGTTGGCCCAGACGGAAGGCGTTCGAGCATTAATTATCGACGCCGACCTGCGTCAGCCATGCGCTACGGATTACCTCGCGATAGACGCGCCGAGTGGACTATCGGATGTGCTGGGCGGGACCGTGGGTCTACAGCAGGCGATCGTCAGACTTGATCCGGCAGGCCTGTATCTATTGCCTGGTGGCCAGGCCCGCGACGACGTTGCCGAGCTGCTTTCCGGCCCCACCTTCGAGTCCATCATCAAGGAAGCTAGGCGAATGTTCGACTACGTCATTATCGACGCGCCCCCGATGGGCATCTTCACAGATGCCAATATTTTGATTAGTCGCGCTGACAGCGCGCTGGTCGTGGTCCGCGCCGGAAAGACTCGCTACGCAATGCTCGACAAGTTACTCGAGCAACTGCCTCGCGAAAGACTGCTGGGCGTGGTCCTTAATCGGGCCGATGAGAAACTTGAATCGGGTTCGTATTACTACCAACAACGCTATTACAAGCGCGATAGAAGCTTGCAATCAGGTCCGCGCCCGCAAATCGAGACCCAACATGAAAAGGAGGTTGCAATCGTAAGTTGAGGGCCTCTCGCTTAAACACCAGGACTGTAGTGCTGTTGCTGGCCGAAGCTGCTGTCACGTTCGGCGCACTGGTCATGGCTGTGTATTTGCGACTGGGCGCAGTCGACGCACGCGACGAGTTGATCCTGCGGCAGGGTTTGTGGAAGGCTGGATTGGCTACCGTGTTTTGTCTCGCAGCATTTTACCTGTTCGATCTTTACGACTTCATCGTCATGCACGACCGGCGCGAGTTGGTTCTGCGGCTGGTGCAAGCGCTCGGCTTGGCCTGGATAGCCCTCGCGCTCAGCTTTTATGCGTTTCCCCAACTTATGCTCGGTCGCGGTATCGCGCTGATAGCTTTGCCCCTCGCACTCGCCTTGATGGTGGGCTGGCGGCTCTCGATTCACTGGTTCCTCGGGCATCCTGATTTCGGCGAGCGCATCCTAATTGTCGGGTCGGGAAATCTGGCAGTGGAAGTAGCGCGCGAAGTTCTAAACCGGCCGGACGCCGGCTATCGAATTGTTGGGTTTGTTGGTACTGATTCAGAACTGCTTGGGAAAAGCCTGATTAACCCTAGAGTCATCGGCGTAACTTCCGATCTTAAGGAGATCGTCAAGCGCGAAGACATCGACCGCATCGTCGTGGCCATGGTGGAAAGACGCGGACAGTTACCGACTGGAGAACTGCTGCACTTAAGTTTGACCGGCAAGGTAGCTATTGAAGAAGGCGCCTCGTTTTATGAGCGAGTAACTGGCCGTGTTTCACTGCTGATGGTTCGTCCTTCGTGGCTGATTTTTTCCGGCCGGGGCAGGCAGGCGCGAGTTTCCGGAATCACGCGCAACGTAGTTCATCGAATGGTAGCGCTCATTGGCTTTGGGTTGTCGCTGCCCGTCGGCGCTCTGACGGCTGTTCTGATCAAATTGGATTCGCGCGGGCCGATCTTTTACAAGCAGGAGCGAGTGGGTAAAAACGGTGTGCCGTTCGTGCTGATGAAGTTTCGCTCGATGCGCACGGACGCGGAAGCTTCCGGTCCCGTTTGGGCCACCGAGAGTGATAATCGGACGACCCGCGTGGGCGCGATTATTCGCAAAATCCGGGTGGACGAGATCCCTCAGTTTTGGAACATCCTGCGCGGCGAGATGAGTTTCGTAGGGCCAAGACCTGAACGGCCCCATTTTGTTTCGCAACTGGCCCAGGAAATTCCTTATTACGAGCAGCGTCACCTGATTGCTCCGGGACTTACTGGCTGGGCACAGATCAAGTACCCCTACGGCGCTTCTATCAAGGATGCACGAGAGAAGCTTCAATACGATCTTTTTTACATCAAGAACCAGAGCTTGATACTGGATGCAATAATCTTGTTCGAAACAGTGAAGATCATTCTGTTTGGTCGCGGAGCCCATTGAGTTTCGCAACCGCGTTTGGAGGTAGGTTATGAAGAAACAAAATCACATTCTTGAGATCGCGCTGACTGCGGTAGTTGCCGTTTCGGCGGCCGCAGTAGTCTCAGCTCAAACTCCCGATAGCTCGAGCAATAAGACGCGGCAACGATTGGCCACTGCCGAGGCACAGGAAAGCAAACCGGCAACGCAAAAGCCGGCGCCCACCCCTCCGGGCGAGCGACTGGAGCCGGATGATACGACTCGCGTTCCGTCCGATGTCCCGGAAGAGACATTGGCTAATCGCAGCGAGCAGATGTCCGAAGAAGAAGGTGCGATACTGCCCTACTACAACAACTTCTTCAGCACTTACCGGCTTGGGCCCGAAGATGTGATCTCCGTTCAGGTGTTTGGCCAGGATCGATATTCGCGAAGCGGGATCACTATTCCGCCGAGCGGTCGTGTGGCCCTCGCTTTGATTCCTGACGGTGTTTTTGTCAGCGGCAAGACCGTGGAACAAGTGTCTGAACTGATCAAGAAACGATACGACGAATACATCATCGATCCGCAGGTGACTGTGTCGCTCGATAAAGCATCGTCCTATCGCTACAGTATTCTTGGCGACGTGGCTCAGCCGGGTGTCAGATTGATGAGCCGGCGCCTGACCGTAACCGAAGCGATTGCCGAAGCGGGCGGGGTGCTCTCGACGGGGGACCGGAGTCAGGTCGTCGTGCTGCGCAGACAGCAGAATGGCTCGCTGGCGCCGATCAGGGTGAACGTTTCGGCTATCTATAAGAAGGGCGCGCCTGACACCACCTATTTAGTTCCTGGCGATCAGATTCTGGTTCCCGGAAACAAGATGAAGAAGTTCCGGGATATCTTCGCTACTTTTTCGCCGATGCTGAGCTTTGCACGGATCTTCGGCCTGCCCGTGCCGTTCTAGAGAGGGGAAGGCGCTGCCCACCCGGGCGGCGCCTTTCGCTCGTAGACACCCCACGTACGCTTCACTCAAAACCCAATCGTTATGTTCAATTGTCTATTTAAAAGTGTAAGAGGATTCAGCTCGAGATCCACTGCGATTGGCGTTCTGTTCCTTGTTCTCTTCGTCAACGAGACTGCACTGGCACAGGCAAGTGCCTGGGCTCGGCAGCGCACAGGCACTTTTGCCTGGTTGCACTCCGTGTTCTTTTTCGACCAGGAGCGGGGGTTCGCAGTTGGTAGTCGAGGCACATTGCTGACGACGGATGATGGCGGAAAGACCTGGCAGCAGAAGAATCGACCGACTGAGGATGTAATACGTGATGTCTACTTTCTCGACCACCTAAAAGGTTGGATCGTCTGCGAACGCAATGTCTATGACCTCAAGGCCATTGATGAGCCGCGCACATACTTGATGAACACCGTCGACGGGGGACAGCGCTGGACTCGCGTGCCGATGAAAGGCGCTGACGTTGACGCCAGACTGCTGCGCGCCGTTTTTAGCAGCGGTGGTCGGGCGTGGGCCTTTGGCGAAGGTGGAGCGATCTATTCCACGCGTGACTTTGGCGAAAACTGGACCAAGCTGACCGTGCCGACGCGACATCTGCTGTTAGGTGGCACGTTCGTCGATGATGATCGCGGCTGGCTCGTCGGCGCCGGCGCGACAATTTTGCAGACTGCCGACGGCGGAGAAACCTGGCACAGGTCTCGCTTGGTGGGAGCAGAAGGCATTCGTTTCACAGGAACCTCGTTCGTAGACAATCGCCTCGGTTGGGCCGTGGGCTCGAAGGGCGTCATCTACCGCACGATCAACGGCGGCCGCTCGTGGAGTCCCCAGAATTCAGGAGTGACCGCAGATCTACTAGACGTCAAATTTCTCGATCCGCTGGAAGGTTGGGCCGTGGGCGCCGATGGCACTGTGATTTACACCAATAATGGCGGCCTGCAATGGAGCCAACAACGTACTGGCGTGTCACATGCGCTGGAACGCGTCTTTTTCGTGGATCGCACTCACGCCTGGGCTGTCGGGTTCGGAGGCACGATCATTCACTATGTTCGCGCCGAAGCCCCGCGCTTGCGACGCTAATGAGGAATTTCACTCTCAGAAATCAGATCCGGGATCTCGAGGATATACCGATGAATAGCTCGAAAACGATAACAAGTCTGATTAGCTTCTGTGTGCTCCTGGGGATCCTGGGCTCTTCACTAAAGGCTCAGCAGAAACCGAACCCAGCGCCGGCGAGTACAGCCGCGGCAGATTCCACAAAGACTGAACAGTCAAAAACTCGTTCTCGCCGCGCACCGCGAACTGTGACCCCGGTCGTGAAGGCTGAGGAAGCTCCCAGGCCGTCTCCCTCGGTGGAGACCGAGGCAGCAGTGTCGGACGCTGAGACAGCACCATCCCAGGAGGTTCCGCACACTGAAGAAGGCGAAGCAACGCCAAAAGAGTCAGCCGTTGAAAAAACCTCGGCAGCTCCGGATCCAATCAGCGAGCTGCGAGATCAAATCGAAGCAGCTGGGACACCTGCCGAGAAGACTCGACTACAACTGCAACTAGTCGAGCTACTCGTAACCAACGGCTCAAAGCAGGAGGCCATTAACGAACTTCATTCGATGACGGTCATCGAACGTTTCGACCCGCAGGGCTTTTATAATATGGGAAACGCATTGGCACGGCTGGGCGATGCAGTAGGTGCGACGAGAGCATATCGCAAGGCTATCGAGCAAAGAAAAGGCAGGTACTCGAGGGCGCTGAATAATCTAGGCGTGATTGAACTGCGTCAGGGTCACTGGGATGAAGCCTACGAGGCTTTCATGTCGGCCCTGCGGCTCGAGAACTTTCGCTATGCTGAAGCCAGTTACAATCTGGGGCGCCTGTATGCAACTCGCGGCGAGTTTGATCTGGCCGTACGTGAATGGAGACGTGCGTTGGCAGTAAATCCTGAGCATGCCGCCTCAAAACAGGCGTTGGCTGGCTCAGCCAGCATTGGCAGAATCACGGTGGCTGCAGCTCCCGCGGATAAGAGCCGAGCCGTCAGTCAGCCCAAGTCCCAACCGATTGCGGCATCGTCCTCGCCGAAGCCGGTGCGAACAACACGCCCCGTTACGCTCGAAGTTGATCGCGAAACTTTTAATTACCTGCAAAGCGCACGCTCGGCGCGCGAGCGAAATCGCCAGGAAGACGCTGTGACGAACTATCGACGGGTTCTTTCGCGAATGGAAGGTTACTTCCCTCCAGCCAATCTTGAATTGAGTTATGCACTGATCAGCCTCAAGCGCTCCGACGAAGCCATCGCAGCGTTGGTGCCCGTGGCGCATCAGGACGGCGCCCGTTATCCAATTAGCTACTACCACCTGGCGCGCCTGTACGAAGCCCGCGGTGAGCTGAAGTTGGCGGAAGAAAATTTCAATCGCGCAGCCATGTTCTATAAGGACGAGAACGCGCATTTCATGTTAGATCTTAGTCGCGTGCGAGAGAAACTTGGCGATGTGCAGGGTGCGCTGACGACGCTGGAAGAGTACCTGGCCTTGATGGGGCAGAAGAACCAGATGCCCGACTGGTCGGCTGAGCGGCTCGCGTCGTTGCGTGGGAAGCTCGCCACTCCGAAATAACTCTGAAAGAGGGAACGGAAGAAATGGCCAGGGACACCGATAACGCGGATCGGAAAAAGGAAAAAGGCGAAAAACGACTTGGTGCGTTTGAACTGGCTTCTTGCTTTTCAGATCCGCGTTATCTATGGACATCCGTGGAATTCTTTTTTTTCTCGGCTAAGTTTTCCGTAAGGCTTAAATCCTGAGACTTGAGACCTGAGACCTGGTTTCGCTCGGGCCTCATATGCGGAAAGAGAATCACATCCCGAATCGACTGTTTGTTCGTCAAGAGCATTACAAAGCGGTCAATGCCAATCCCGATTCCCGCCGCCGGTGGCATGCCATACGACAAGGCCCGGATATAGTCCTCATCCATCACCATCGCTTCTTCGTCGCCGCCTTCCCGTCGCGACGTCTGCTCAATGAATCGTTGATGCTGCTCCTCCGGATCGTTCAGTTCCGAAAAGCCGTTGGCGCACTCCATCGTGGCGATGAAAAGCTCAAACCGTTCGGCGACGGTCGGGTTATCCGGCGAAGCTTTAGACAGTGGTGAAATTGGCTTGGGAAAATCAGTGATGAAGGTCGGCTGCACGAGGTTGTGCTCGGCGGTAGCTTCGAAAAGATCAGCCAGCTCAGCGCCACCCAGGGTGTCTGCCATGTCACTCTGAGTTGGCGCGTATTTCTTGATAACCTCGCGCATCGTCAAGCGTTCAAACGGCTTCGAAAAATCAATATCCTGTTCGCCGAATCGCAGGTGCGTGTGGCCCAAGACCTTGAACACAGTAGCCGTCAACATCTCTTCGCAAAAATCCATCATCTGGTTTGCATCAGCGTAGGCCCAGTAAAACTCCAGCATCGTGAACTCGGGATTGTGCGTGCGATCGATTCCTTCGTTGCGAAAGTTCCGGTTCAGTTCATAGACCTTTTCAAATCCGCCGACCAGCAGTCTTTTCAGATAGAGTTCGGGCGCGATTCGTGCGTACAGAGAGATGCTCAGGGCGTTGTGCCAGGTTTCAAACGGACGCGCTGCAGCCCCGGTGGCGAGCGGAGAAAGCATCGGAGTCTCCACTTCCAGATAACCATGATCGTCAAGAATGCGTCGCAGCTCTCGCAGGATCTCCGAACGCCGTTCGAACACTTCTCTGGGCGTCAGTTCGTTCTCTTCGCGCTCGAGTTTCAAGCTGCCCGCGATCAGATCGACATAGCGCTGACGCTGGCGGAGTTCGGGATCGTGGATGCCATGCATTTTGTCCGGCAACGGTAGGAGGGCTTTCGCCATAAACTGTAACGTGTTTGCGTGGACCGAAAGCTCGCCGGTTTTTGTAATAAAAAGATAGCCCTCAACTCCGATGAAGTCGCCGTGATCCAGTAATCCAAACAGCTCCCAACCCTTTCCTTCTTCATCGATAGCTGAGCGGGTGTCGTTGTTGATGGCCCTGGTGTCGGCCTTTCGCACATAAACCTGCAGCCGCTCGACTCCATCTGAGAGGTGCAAGAACGCCGCCTTGCCCATCACCCGCGGCGGCGACGCGATCCTGCCGGCAACTCTTATCGTAATGTCGTTCAGTTGCTGGTTTGCCAGTTCGACAGCCTCGGCGGCCGGGCGTGCGCCCTCGCCAACCTTCGGCTCAAAAGCGCGGTACTTGCGGGTGATCGCACTAACCGCATCGTCTTTGCCACGCTCAACAACCTGACTGCGTTCAAACTTGTTCGGATAGACATTGCCCACCAGTTTGCGCAATGCAGCGAGGTGTTCGTGCCTGACCCGAGTCTGATCGTTCTCTTCGATGAAGGGTATCGACAAAATATTCTCCTGAACCCAAAGCTCGTGATTATAGTCATTGACGATTGCCAATTGCTAATGAGTCTCCGAATAACTCCCTCGGTAAATTAGGAATAGGTCTGGCAGTTAGTGCTCTCACGCCAACCTCATGTAGATTGTAATCGCGAATGGTCACCAAGATTTTTACTCTGGAAGAACTTCTTTCGGAGCGCGAACGTCTGCGCTCCGCCCGGAAACGGCTGGTCTTCACCAATGGCGTTTTTGATTTATTGCACGTTGGCCATGTGCGTTACCTCGAACAAGCGCGCGGGTTTGGCGATGCTTTGCTGGTGGCGCTGAATAGCGATCGCAGCGTGCGTGAATTAAAAGGTACGAGTCGCCCGGTGATTTCGCAGAACGAACGCGCGGAAGTCCTCGCTGCACTGAGGAGTGTCAGCTACGTCACTATTTTTGACGACAGTACGCCACGATTCCTGATCGCAAGGCTCCTTCCAGACGTGCTCGTAAAGGGTGGTGACTACAATCTTGTTGAAATCCATGGACGCGAAGAGGTTGAGGCGGCCGGCGGAAAAGTAGTTTCACTTCCTTTCGTCGAAGGCGCATCCACCAGTACCATAATCGACAAGATGAAGAGCAGCAGAAAAGAGTAATGGACGAGAGCAGTACCATTCAAGCGAGTTCAGTTTTGCAAAGCAGTCTCGCACAAGTTCGTCAAACGGCGGAGTATCAGCAGCTGCTGAATGAGGTTCGTAGCGGGACTCCTGTGATCTCCATAAGTGGATTGATTACGGGTTCTGCGCGCGCTCTCGTTATCGCCGCTTTGCAGCGCGATACTGGAAAGCTTTTTGCCGTTGGCACGCAAGCCAACCGCGATCTCGAGCCCTGGGAACGCGATCTGCGATTTTGGTATTGCGCACTGTCCGGTAAGACTGAATGCGATGAAGAGGTTTTGCTTCTGCCGGCGTCGGAAGGCGATCCGTATGCCGGGTCGTCGCCGCACGCCGAAACACTCGAAAAGCGCGCGCTGACTCTCTGGCGATTGGCCCGGCACTCTCCCGATCTATTGCTGCTGACGTCACGTGCCCTGGCTCGCAGAACGGTTGCACCAGCCGAAATCTCGCGAGGCGGCGTGTTGCTGAACCGCGAGGAAGATCATCCGCCGGAAGAACTCGTCGAGAAATTGGTGGGCTCTGGCTACGTACGACAGGATCCCGTTAGTGCCGTTGGTGAATTCTCAATGCGCGGTGGGATCCTCGACATCTGGTCTCCCGGAACGCCCGCGCCGATACGCCTGGAGTTCTTTGGCGACACCATAGATTCCATTCGGGAGTTTGATCCCGAAACGCAACTTTCCACTGAACAGCTCAAGCTGACCGAGATCGCGCCCATGCGTGAACTTGCGGTGATGAGTGGCGATTTTAGTTTTTGGGCCGAAGCCGCGCGTGAACGTTGGGACGATCCTCGTTACGCGCGCGCGCTTCGCGATCGTACCTCCTTTGCCCGCGAAGGCGAGGCATTCCCTGGTTGGGAATGGCTAATGCCACTCGTCCTAAACGCGAACGCCACGATTTTTGATTATCTGAAGAATGCCATCCTGGTGATTGATGAACCGTCCGCGGTTGAATCGTATCTGAGTGAGGTGTATCAGAACCTGGCGGACCGCTTCGCAGAAACTGAAGCGGGCGACGACCTGGCCCTGCAGCCGCACGAAATCTATTTAACCGCAGAAGAGTTGCGGTCGAGCCTTGCTGAGCACCAGCGCATCGAACTGCGAACGCTCGGTCGGGCAGCCGCTGCGACAGATGAAGCGCTGGCGCTCGACGCGGAAGCACCTACGATACAACTCGGCCGGAGCAGGACAAAACGCATTCCGATCTTTCTTTTTCCGATTGCTGAGAAGGCGAAGGAGATTGATTGGCGGGCGCAGTCAGCCATGCGTTATCACGGCCGGCTTGCCGATCTCGCCGCCGACATTCGTCACGCGCTCGAACAGTCGAGCACTACTCTGTTCGTGATGCCGAGTCTGGGAGTTGCAGAGCGCGTAGTCGACATTCTTGCTGAGTACGACATCGTGGCCCGGCTTGCGGTGCATCGTGCGGATGGCGGAGCGCGAGAGACCATGGCCCAGGTGGTAGTAACGGTCGGAAGGCTTAGCGCGGGTTTTGAATTGCCGGGCGCCCGTCTGATCGTGCACATCGAGAACGACCTCTTTGATGATGCAGATGCACAGGCCCTCGAACGCCGTCGCCCTGAAGTCCGAAAGACCGACAGCAAGCGCAGGCGCTCGAAAACCGCCGCCTTCCTCTCAGACTTTCGCGACTTGAAGACTGGTGACTATGTCGTGCATGTCGACCACGGCATCGCCCGTTTTGGAGGGCTCCAGGTCCTGGACCTCGGCCCGAGGAGCGGCGAGTTCATGCTGCTCTTCTATGCCGACGAGGCGAAGCTCTTTGTGCCGGTCGAGCGCCTCGATCTCGTTCAGCGTTATTCGAGTGCGGAAGGCCATCAACCGCAACTCGATCGTTTGGGTGGTATCGGCTGGCAGAAGACGAAGGCGAAGGCGAAGCGCGCGATGCGTGACATGGCCGACGAGCTTCTGCGCCTTTATGCAGAGAGAAAGCTGGTGGGCGGTTACTCTTTTGCCGCCGACACACCCTGGCAACGCGAGTTTGAAGACGGATTTGAGTACGTGCTGACACCTGATCAGGAAACTGCGATCGAAGATGTAAAGCACGATATGGAAGAACCGACGCCGATGGACCGGTTGCTGTGCGGCGACGTCGGTTACGGTAAGACCGAGGTTGCGATGCGTGCTGCTTTTAAGTCTGTCATGGAAGGTAAGCAGGCCGCAGTGCTGACGCCGACGACGGTGCTGGCCTATCAACATTACGACACATTCCGTTCTCGCTTTGCGCCTTTCCCAGTGAAGGTTGAACTGCTTTCACGCTTTCGCTCGGCGAAGGAGCAGAAGGAGGTCGTAAAGCGCGTTGAAGCCGGCGAAGTGGATGTCATCATCGGCACACACCGTTTGTTGTCGCAAGACGTACGCTTCAAGGAACTCGGATTGGTAGTAGTTGACGAAGAGCAACGCTTTGGCGTGGCCCATAAGGAACGCCTAAAGCAACTCAAGAAGAAAGTAGACGTGTTGACCCTCTCTGCGACGCCTATCCCGCGCACGCTCAACATGTCGCTTTCAGGTCTCAGAGACATGTCGCTAATTGAAACGCCGCCGCGCGATCGACTCGCAATTCAAACTCAGGTGGTTCAGTTTTCAGAGAATGTCATTAAATCGGCAATTGAGTTGGAGCTGGCCCGCGGCGGCCAGACGTTTTTCATACATAACCGGGTGGAAACCATTGAGACGATTGCCGCGCTGGTGCAGCGGCTAGTGCCCCAGGCGCGCGTAGCGATGGGTCACGGTCAGATGAACGAGAAGGAGATGGAGAAAGTTATGCTCGACTTTATTGAGCATAAATACGACATTCTCGTTGCAACCACCATCATCGAGAATGGAATAGACATCCCGCGTGCGAACACGATCATCATAAACCGCGCCGATCAATACGGTCTTTCTCAGCTTTATCAGTTGCGCGGGCGTGTGGGGCGCTCGAATCGGCGGGCTTATGCCTATTTGTTGATCCCGGGTGAACTCGATCTGACTCCGATAGCCCGACGTCGTCTGGCAGCTATTCGTGAGTTTTCTGATCTGGGCGCAGGTTTCAGAATTGCCGCCCTCGATCTCGAGTTAAGAGGCGCCGGCAACCTGCTTGGTGGACAGCAATCCGGACATATGGACGCACTCGGGTTCGACCTTTACACACAAATGCTGGAGCGGACGGTGTCTGAACTGCGGGGGGAAGCAGTCGAGGATGAAACCAGCGTTTCCATCAACCTTGGTGTGGATGTCGCAATTCCCGACGACTACATCAACGACATGGGTCAGCGGCTGAGAACTTACAAGCGGGTCTCGTCAGCCAGGGATGAAGAGACACTCTCCATAATTCATACGGAAACCCGAGACCGTTTTGGACGCTTGCCCGAGTCAGTCGAGCAGCTATTTGCATACGCGCGGTTACGGCGCCTGGCTGAAGATGTCGGGGTTATTTCGATTGACCGTCCGCCTGACGGCCTGGCGATTAAGTTTAGTGAAAAGGCTCGGATCTCGCTGGAAAAGTTGGGGGATTTTGTGGGCAGGAGAGAGACGGCGACCTTCGCGCCAACCGGTGTTTTGCGACTGATCCTCAACGATGACGAGAAGGACCGGATTCTCGAGGTGGCGCGTGACACATTGCGGGAACTTGGAAGTAACGATTAGAATCGCCCGACTTGTCAGCGCAGGTCGCGTGCTCAAAGTACAAAGCTCAAAGTACAAAGCTCAAAGTACAAAGCTCAAAGTACAAAGCTCAAAAGTTCAGGTTTCCACAACTGACCCGGACCATTCTTATTAGGAGTATCTTGTGAAATCAAAATTCTTATCTTTTGGGGCCTTGCTGTTCGCCGTCTCTTTTTTCGGGCTGCTGCCTTCCGCGACGATGGCACAGGAGGGCGAGCTGCAAGTCGTTGACGAAGTAATCGTCCAGGTCAATGACGATATCATCACGCTCTCAATGCTCAGGCGTCAGTCCAAAGAGCGTATTGATACCTTAAAGCAAAACGGAATGCCGGAAGAGCAAGCCAGGGATGAGGTGAACAAAAGGCAGGCCGAGTTGATTGCAACTTTGATCAACGAGCAGTTGCTGCTGCAACGAGGCAAAGAGCTCGATCTAGCCGCCGAAGTGGAAGCGGAAGTGAATCGGCGCATGCTCGAGGTGGCGAAGGAGCAGGGCATTACCACCATTGAAAAACTCGACGCGGCCATGCGCGAAAGTGGCATGGATCCCGTAACCACGCGCCAGACTTTGCGCGCCGAGCTGATGAAGCAGGCCGTTATTCAACAGGAAGTGGATCGCAAGATCTTCTTTGGTTTGACGGTTGACGAGTTGAAGAAGTATTTCGAAGCAAACAAGGACCAATTCAAGAAAGCCGAAAACGTAACTCTTTCCGAAATATTTCTCAGCATGGCCGGTAAGCGCGAACCAGATGTCAAAGCGCGGGCCCTCGAGCTCGTCAAGCAGTTGCGCGCAGGTGCTGACTTTGGCGCGATGGCAGCTGCGAATTCTGAGCGCGAACTAGATGGGCAACGGGTGGCGCCGCAGAACAAGGGTAAAGTTGGTACGTTTGAGGTTCCCCATATACGGACGGATATTGCCGATGCCATTAAGAACTTGAAAGTGGGCGGCATCAGCGAACCGCTGCGAAGCACGGAAGGCTATCAGATACTTCGGGTTGATGAGCGCACTCCCCCCGGCACAACCGCGACTTTTAACGAGAATCAGGTTCGCGAAGCGATCACCATTGAACGCTCGCCGAAGGAACGCGAAACTTACCTCCAGAATTTGAGAAACGATGCTTACGTCAAGGTTTCCGATAGCTATCATGAGTCGGTGATGCCGTTGCTGAAAGTCACCAGCCCTGCGGCAGCCAAGGCAGCAGATTCAAAGGACCAGAAGAAACCATAACGATTAAGAACCGAGGAGCGATAGCGACCCTGGGTCGTTGATACGGAGCACGATTACTGAAACGCTCCGATAATCTCGAAGTCCTAAGATGTTTTCTGGACAGTCGGCCCGGTCGCTGTCGCTCCTCGATTCTGGTTTTTCCTCCCTGCACTCGTGCGTCTCGACCTATTCCTCAAAGCCAGTCGCCTTTGCCCGAGACGCAGCGTCGCGCAGTCTATCTGCGATGCTAAACTCGTCACTCTCAACCAGCGAACCGCGAAGGCGTCACACAATGTCAAACCCGGCGACGAGATCGCCATTCGACGACGCAATCTCGAAACGAAAGTTAGAGTATTGGCGTTGCCAGCGGCCCGGCAATCATCGCGAAAGGAAGCCGGAACGTTGTACGAGGTGCTTGCGGAAATATCTGTGGAGAACGAAGAATCGTAACGTTTGGAGCGTTCCCGTAACACCGCAGGTGTTACTGTGTAATGGTGAAAACGTCGAACAATTTTAGGCGTCGATATGCGGATTTGGAGCGGACGATTCGCCGCGGTTGAGGGCCATGATGATTGTTCGTGAGTGGAATGTTAAAGGAGAGTTGTGCCTTTGCATCGCTGCGGCAGGGGCGGTACTACTCTCGGTGATCCTGGTAACTGCAACGTCCCGATTGGAACGCTCATCGTTTAACGTGAAACAGGATTTAGTCCTTCCTCTGAAAGATCCGCGCATCGTAGTCTACAAACGCGAACGACGGCTTGAACTCTACTCGGACAGCAAGCTCGTGCGGATCTATCGCGTCGGACTTGGGTTCAATCCCGTTGCTGATAAGAAAAAAGAGGGGGACGGCGCGACGCCGGAGGGCGAGTTCTACGTTTTTATCAAGAACCCAAAAAGCGCGTACTACCTTTCGCTGGGCATCAGTTATCCAAACATTGAGGACGCTGAACGAGGTTTGCACGATCGGTTGATCACCAGGGCGCAGTACAACCGGATCGTGCGTGCCATCAAGCAGCGGGCCGGGCCACCTCAATACACGCCGCTGGGCGGTCTCATTTACATCCACGGCAATGGCGCGCAGAGTGATTGGACGTGGGGCTGTGTAGCATTGGAGAATGAGCACATCAAAGAGTTATACGATTCGGTGGCCGGAGGGACGCCGGTGACGATTAAGCCGTGATTACTCATATCAAGCCATTCAAGATTCGAGACATTCTGATCGATCCTCCACTTGTGCTTTCGCCGATGGCGGGCGTAACGGACATCTCTTTTCGGCGCTTGCTGAAACGTTGTGGCGGCGTTGGTCTGAGTGTTTCCGAGTTCATCTCGGTGGAAGGGCTGACGCGCAGCAATCCCAAATCCAAACGGCAGATGAGGTTTTACAGCGACGAGCACCCGTTTGCGGTCCAGATATTCGGCGGCCAGCCGGAGCGAATGCGGATGGCAGCCGAAATGGCGGAAGAGATCGGCGCCGACATTCTCGATATCAACTGTGGTTGTCCCGCGCCCAAAGTCGTGAAGCATGGTGGCGGATCAGGTTTGTTGAAGGACCATGATCGACTGGAGACAATTCTAAAGGAAATAAAAAAAGCGATCGCGATTCCACTGACTATCAAAATTCGCGCGGGCTTTTACGATCACACAATTAATGCAGTTGAGACGGCAAAGCTCGCGGAAGCCTGCGGCGTCGAACACATTGCGTTGCATGGCCGCACTAAGGAACAGGGCTACCGCGGACTTGCCAACTGGGAGCTGGTCAAGCAGATCAAAGAAGTCGTCAAAGTACCGGTCTCAGGAAGTGGTGATGTCACCACGATTGAAGGCGCGTTCGAGCGTTTCCGGGAAACTGGCTGTGATGGCGTTTTGATTGGACGGGGCGCGATGGCTAATCCCTGGATCTTTCGCCAGATCGAAGAAACGATGCATGGTCGCGAAGTCTTTCAGCCGACGCTTGCCGCCAAGCGAGCGCTGTTGCTCGAGTATTTTGAGATGCTGCGCGAAGACATGCCGCAAACGCCGGCCATCAATCGCATGAAACAGCTTGCTGGTCAGTTCACGCGCGGACTACAGGGCGGCGCATTGTTTCGCACGTCTCTTTATCACTCGCATAGTGTCGAGGAGATTCTTGGTCGAATCGAGGAATACTTCGAAGCCATCGAAGCTGGTAAGCCCTATTTTGGTGAAGCCGGCGCTCCTGTGGAAGCAGCGCCCGAGCTCGACTCCTGCGACGCAGCGGTCTAGTGCACTAATCTGGTGGATGGAAGATTCAAGCTTGAAATCTCACAGGTAGGGAAGGCGGACCCAGTCGCGACAGGGTCCGCCCTACTGACCTGCAGTGTTTAGCAATCATAACAACTCTCTTCACACTGCCAAGGCGAGCATCATTCACTGACTGCGTGGAGATGGCTTCGCTGCCGCCACGCTTTCTCGCTTCACCCCTGACATTGACGGATAGCCTTTGCCCTTCAACGCGGCAATCTCAATTACAATCTCTTTCTTCCCTTTGAACGCTTGTGTGACTTTGCCGCTCGTTCGCTTGGGCGACGCGGCCGGCGAAGGAGAAGGCGAAGGACTCGCCTTGCCGCGAGCGTCGCGCGACATCTGCTCGAGTGCTTCCAGCAACGCGGTACGCTCTTCTTCTGTTAGATCTTCCAATCGAACGCCGTTCGCCTCCAACACTGCCCGCAGGTTCGCTTCAGTATTCGTATCGCGATCGTAAACATCGCGATAAATATGAAGCTTGCCATCCTCGGCCACAATTGTTTCGTAGCGCAACTCTACCGGCACGGCGGTATTCAATGTCAATTGCTTAGTTTCCGTGCGGTTCCTCTTATACTGGGCAATGTCTGAATCAGAGAGTTCCGCCCCGCCAATGCGCGCCAGGATCTTCGCAAAGTCCTGGGCTAGTGCGTCCGTCAAACCGACGCAGCCATGCGATGCAAAAGTTCCAAGCTTGGCGGCCGATTTGCCGCCATGTATCAGCGATGGCAAACCGATGGGAATTTTCAACACGCCGAGCGGGTTGAGCTTACTTCCCGCCGCTACTTTCTGACCCACTTTGACCTTTGAAGAGGGCGATTCAACCCAGGGCTCATCCGGCGGCGTCCAGGTTGGATTGAAGATGATTGCCTTTGCCTTACGCACGCCGGTGGGCAGCGGAAACTCCGGATAACCGATGCCGACCTTGTACGACTTCACGAGCTGGCCATTCTCAAACACATCCATTCGGTAAGCGGGACTGTTTACCACCACACGCGTATCGGTGGGAACCGTATTGGGAGTGGTTGGCAAGGATGCTGTAGTTGGGTTCTCGCCCGGCTTGCTGTCCGCATCTGGTGGGCCGGATTGCCAGCGTTCGCGCACCAAGGTGAAGAACTGCGGAGCTTTCGTCTCACCCACAATTTCGGTGATTCGCTTCCGCGCAAGCTCACGCGCAGCCTCGGTGCTACCGGTGTAATCGTCCTCAGTTGTCTCGCGCAGTTTGCTTGTCTCCTCGCGAGCGGCTGTGCGCAACTTCTCGATCTGGTCGTCGTTGAGGCCCAGCCGCGTGCTTAAGTCTTTGGCGAAGGCTTCGTCCGAAGCGAAGAAAGCGTCGAGCACTGCCATGGTCACGGGCAGCCCGATGTCGGCATTCGCAGCTTGTGACCCAGGCGAGGCAGTCGGAGTGCTCGACGGCGACGGGAGAGTCGCTGTCGAATTCGAGTTGGATGGTTGAGTCACACAGCCCGTCAGCACAAATAGGCTAAGCAGCAGCAAGCAGGTGGTGGTGCAGATCGTTCTATTCATTTGTTCCTTTCGATAGAGCTCTTGAATTGGTTCGAGATTCGCCAGCCTCTTAGGTTTCCCGCGTCCGGACCACAGCCGGATCTAACTTCCTGAATTCAAGTTTCGGATGGGAGTATTCCGTACGAGACAATCACCAGCAATGAGTGTTCCCACAGTGGTTGGTGGTGTTTACGTGGTTATCAGCTGAGGGTTTAACTGTCCTTTTGCATGGTTAGCGGACGCTGAACACGGCGATTGTCCAATTAAGAAGCGTGTAAGAAGCGTGCCTTTCATGCTTATTCCTTGAGCAGCGGATAGGGATTGATGTTCGTGCCTTCCCAGTAGCGTTTGGGATCGGCGGTGATGGCGATGGAAAAATGCAGGTGATAATTCCCAACTCCGGCGTTCCCCGTATCGCCGACAAAGCCGATTACCTCTCCCTGACGCACGCGCTTTCCTTCCACAATCCCATCGGCATAACGCTGCAGATGAGCGTAGTAGAAGATGAGTTTTCGGTCAGAACTTAACTGATAAATGGTGGTTCCACCCCGGTCACTTTGAAACAGCTTCAAGATTTCACCATCTGCAGCGGCGATCACCGGCGTCCCAGGCGGAGCGGGAATGTCGATAGCGTCGTGCACTCGTTCCTCCGAGCGAGCATCCGCGAACGTGTCCTGAAGTTGATTGGCTGACACGCCGGCGACCGGAACGATCAGTTTGAGTTGTCCCACGTAACTCAGTCGTCCCACATAACTCAGTGGCGAAGGTGAAGTTTCAACTGAGGCGGTAGCGGTCGGGCTGGGTATTGATGAGGGCTCCAGCGTAGGCGTTGAATGAGTGCGACTATTTTCGGGAGAATTACTATTTGGTACTGGCGGCTGTTGAAGCGCTGGAGTGGCAGTGCGCCTGACGTCAAACAGTAAGTTCTGCCTTCCGTATCGGTTTTGAAGTTGCCAAACTAATACCGTCAGGAAAGCGAAGAATCCCAGCACGATCAGTAGAACACGGAGACGTGGTGACTTAGGCATTCGTCGCTTTCACCTGCGTACTAACAGCGCCCAGCTTCCCAAGGGTTGAGAAATTTCAAGTTAAGAGAAATCCGCAAATTCTCCCGATCTGAAAAATATTCCTAACCGGCTAATTCTTTTGATCCTGAATTTTTCAAACTGCCTCGTCTGCTTAACACTCACTAAAGCCTTTCAGACAATCTCGCTCTCATACCCCAACGGCAACAACGGGCGCGGCGCAGTTCCTTCAAAGAACCAACTTGCTCCGACACGCAAGCGGTGATGCCAGGTTGGCAATCGCGAGGTGTAAAGCGCAAAACGCGCTTGCCGCGCCAGCGGTCCGCCAAACGCCTTGCCGCCCGCCAGCACCGCAGCGCGCTCGGTTCCCAGGCTGACGGCTTCTCCCAGCTCCTCAAACTTCTTGGTATGGAGTTTTTCGCCTTTGAGCAACCCCTTCACGTTGCGGGCGGCCAGACCGGCTTGCTGAAGTGCAAGTTGAGCCGTGCCGGCCAGTATCGGAGTGGCGTCTTTGTAAAACGCGATATCCCCCAGCGCGAAAACGTTTTCATGTTCCTTCACCTGCAGCGTGGGTTCCACAAGAATAAGACCGCGGCCTGTCTTCTCAACTTCGAGTTGCTCGACCACGGGATTCACGCGCACGCCTCCGGTCCAAACCACCGCCGCCGTGTCAATCTCGGTTTCCATGCCTTGATGTTCAAAGACAAGCGTCTTCTCAGTAACTCTTACCACGCGTGTCTGTGTATGCACTTCAACGCGCGATTCGCGCAACGCGTCGGTTACGAAGGCCCGAATCTCTTCGCCCATTCCGGGAACGACTCGGTCTCCCATTTCAATTAGCAGCACGCGCGGCTCTCCAGTAAGCGCGCGCCGTTCGAAAGCATCACGGAGGAGATCGGCCATCTTTGTAGATAGCTCGACGCCGCTCGCACCGGCGCCGGTCACGGCGAAAGTTAATGCCTTACGAGTGTCCTGGGGAGGCAGATTCGGCGGTACGCGATCCAGGGCCGCTACCATCCGTTGCCGTAAATGATCAGCGTGAGCAATTTTGCGAAAGGGAATGGTGAACTCTTCGGCACCCGGAACTCCCGCATAGTTTGTAATTCCTCCGACTGCCACGATGAGCACGTCGTAGTCCAGTTCGCGATTTGCTTGCTCCAGAGCCGCGGTCGTTAGCGGAAAGTCGACGCGCACCTTCCTGGCTTCCAGATTGATTTCAGTTACTGTTCCGTGAACCAGTTGCAGGTCTTCGCCAAGCAGCTCGCGGTAAGGAGGGGCGATATGCCAGGCCTCGACTTCGCCGCTAAGGTATTCGTAGAGCATCGGCGTGAAAAGAAAATGGTCTTCTTCAGAGATCAGCGTCACCTGCGCAGCGCCGGTAAGGTCCAGGGCGGTGAAGAGTCCTCCGAAACCTCCGCCAACAATCACCACCTTAGGTTTGTTCTGCATCGTCCTTCCCTTTGTCTTTTTGAATTAACGAATGTTAACAAAACGCGCGGTACTCAGACAGGCGTAAGCATTAGGTCGACGGTATGGCTTCGCTTTCGGAGTTTGGCTTCGCGGCGGTGGTACAAATATCGTCCAGTCTTATCCAGACTGACTTTTGAAATGATTGGGAATGAATGATGCTGCGACGGTACGGCTGCGCCGCCGATGTGAGGCGACGGCTACGCCTCGCCGTATCAGGTTTCTTTGAATTGGGCTAAGCCCCTGGGTGCGGGCTCGGCCCTTAGTCGATTTGGGCAGGGCCGACCATCCGACGGCGCAGCCGTTTCGGTACTCACATTATCGCAAACGCGATTGGCACTTCGGAAAGCGCGTCGAAAACTAAGGCGGCGGACTCGGTGGAATCTGTGGAGCTTTTTCGCACCTTATTTGACCGCTGTCTGAGCTTTCCCTCCGAGGTACTTTTCAAACCAATCCAGATTCGCTTTCATCGCTGCTAGCTGCATCTTCGGCTCGGTTGGGCCGTGGGGTTGGCGTGGCAACACCAACATGCGCGTGGGCACGCCTTGAGCTTTGAGCGCGTTATAGAACTCATATCCTTGTGAGATCGGCACGCGTATATCTGCCTCACCGTGCTGGATCATCGTTGGTGTGGTGACGCCTTTCACATTGAACATCGGCGAGTGCTTTTGATACCGATCCATCACTTCCCACGACTGACCTCCAAAGTAATCGGGAATGAACGATGGAATGTCCGCCGTACCGTTGAAGCTCATCAGGTTAGTCACCGGCGCGCCTGCCGAAGCCGCTTTGAACCTTCCGGTTTGAGTGACTATCCACGAGGTCATAAATCCGCCGTAGCTCCAACCCATGACTCCCAACCGATCCGGATCGGCTACGCCCATCTCGATGACCTTATCAACTCCCGTCATCAAGTCCTGGTAATCACCGCCACCCCAGTCCTGAATGTTTGCGCGACGGAATTCCGGACCGTAACCACTCGAGCCGCGCGGGTTGGGACGCAGGGTCGCGTATCCGCGGGAAGCAAAAGTCGCGAGCGGGTAAACACCACGTCCACCGATGAACGTTTGTAAGAAGACTCCCGCAGGTCCACCGTGTATGGTCAAAATCAACGGCACACGCTGGCCCTTCTGGTAGCTGACCGGATAAGTCAGCAACCCTTCGATCTCTTTTCCGTCTTTCGACTTCCAAGTGATGACTTCGGTGCTGCCGAGCGGCGGGGTCTTAAAATCCGCATTCGCACGACTGATTTGAACTGGAGTGAAGTCAGTTACGGAAGCTACATAAGCATCGCCGGGAGTATCCGAGGTCTGGCGAACAAATCCGAACGTCGTGCCCGAACGGTTGAGCTCTATCGCGGAGAAAACCGCAGGACTAGTTTTGATCTCCTCGATTCGATTGGCGGCGACGTCGAGCGCATAGATTTGGGTGCCCGTGCCTTTCGCTTCGCTGAAGTAGATTTGCTTGCCGTCTGCCGACCACCCTGCAATGCCCGGTTGTCCGTCGTACGAAGCAGCCAGCGTCTTTGGTTGCCCGCCGTTCGTTGAAAAGACTTGAATCTTTCCACTCTGCGCCCATCGCGGCGGGTTGTCGCTTACGATGAGGGCGATTGATTTTCCATCCGGTGAGTACGAGACATTAGTTTCAGACGCAGGCGTGTTTGCCAAAACGCCGATTTTTCCAGTTGCGACTTCAATGATCGAAACATCCGCAGTGGGCCAATCGTTGACGCTGGGCGTTTTTGTGTGGCTGAAGGCGATGCGCGAACTGTCCGTCGACCAATCGAAACCACCGACGTGGTAATTACCGGTTGTCAGTTTCCGCGGCTCACGTTTGCCGTTGGCATCCTTTTGCAAGGAGAGCAGGTACAGCCGCGCCATCTTGAAGTTCTCATCAACCCAGCGAAAGTCGTTCTTTGCTTTGTCGTTCTTCTCTTCCTCTTCACTCTTTGGATCGGCCATCGTAAAGGCAAGCGACCGGCCATCTGGCGACCACTCAAAATTCCCGACGGCGCTCTTCACATCTGTCAAAGGCTCGGCCTCACCGCCGTTCACACTCAACAGATAAAGATTGTTCTTGTTGTCTTTGCGATTAGAGGTAAAGGCAATCCAGTTCCCATCCGGTGACCATTTGGGATTAGTGGAAGACTTTTCGCCGAAGGTAAGCTGGAGGTTCCGTTTCGTCGCCACAGTGCCCATCCAAATCTGAGTAACAAACTCGCTCTTGTCCGGGGTCGTAACGGGTTCATTAACTGTGTACAGGACGCGTTTACCGTCAGGCGAGACTCTCGGGGTGCCGACGGCTTTGAGTTTTACCTGCAGCTCGGGGTCCCAGGCTGTTTGCGCAAGGGCAGGGGCGACGAGAGAGATGAGAATAAATGCTGTTGATAAGAGTCTCATGATTGTTCTCCTGACAAGGAAAGCTTGAACGAACAGATTGCGAACATAGTGTGGCAAGAGGTTTTACTAATGAGCGTTTGGAAAGTCAACAATAGGGCTGGCCTCGGTAGTGATTAAGGGTTGGTATGCCGCGCTGTTGCCGGCTTCTGCCGCGTTCGTTGCGGTATGCCTATGGCTTACCGACGAGTATATCTGTGTGCGAGGCTATGCCTTGTGAGGATCCTAAAGGCGTGGTTTTGATAAAAATGCGATTCCCGGCAAGCCGGAGGCTTACCGCAAGGAAAGCGGCGAGGCCGACGCTACGGCTGCTCTTGAAGTTATTTGTCACCACAATCGCCTCAGTGGTGTTTCCAAAAGTAAGCGGCGTTTCACAAGTGAATGATCAACTCTTGGCTGTTCCGTTTGTTCGTTCCGAAATATCGGGGGCAAGCCACGCTAACTTACCAGCAGACGGCGTCTCAGAATATATGCTGTATCAGACTCGTGGATTCGTTTCGAGGAACCACTAAATCAAGGACCGAGCCAAATGCAACAATTACTTCAAGACCTCCGTTATGCGGTCCGCACTCAAGTAAAGAGGCCAGCCTTTACCGTGATTGCGGTGGTCACTCTGGCCCTCGGAATCGGCGGAAGCACCGCGATGTTTACCGTCGTCGATGCTGCCCTCCTGCGCGGACTGCCCTACAAATCGCCGGAACACCTTTATCACCTGTTTGAAGTCACCCCTCAGAGCGACTACGCCCAGCGCGAGTTTTCTTATCCTGACTACCAGGACTACCAACAAAATCAGGTCACTGAGGGCATCGCGGCCTACACGGGTGGTGGCGCGGTCATGACCGGTCGCGGCGAGGCCGAACGCATCTTCGCCCCTTCTGCGTCGGCAAACTTCTTTTCCATACTCGGCGTCGAGCCGCTCATCGGCCGCACATTTCAACCGGGCGAAGACAGACCCGGAACTCCCAAGGTCACAGTGTTGACCTACAACTATTGGCAGCGCCGCTTTGGCGGCGACCAGGCAATTCTGGGCCAGACGCTAACGCTTAATGGTGAGCCCCTCGTCGTAGTTGGAGTTCTTCCCCCGAGTTTTAAGTTTGCTTTCAGACCGAACGATCTCTGGTTGCCTTGTCAACCAACCAATAACCAACTGACTCGCCGCTATATGCACGGCACAAATCTCATCGCCCGCTTGAAACCGGGTGTTACTGCTGAACAGGCTCAAAGAGAGTTGAGCGTCATCGCCAGCCGTATCGAGCAGGACCATAAAGAGTCGCATGCAAGAACGGCTATGAAAGTTGTGCCTCTGCAGGAACAGGTCGTCGGACAGGTGAAACCAATTCTGCTGATACTGCTTGGTGCGGTCGGATTTGTGTTGCTGATCGTTTGTGCGAACGTTGCCAGTCTGCTGCTGACTCGATCACTGGCCAGGCAGAAAGAGGTTGCGATTCGGTGTGCAGTGGGCGCCAGTCGCTGGCGAGTCATCAGACAGTTACTCACCGAATCAATCCTGCTGTCGTTGATAGTCGGCGCTGCCGGTTTGCTCGTCGCGCGTTGGGGAGTGGCTGCACTTGTCGGCGCTCTGCCGCAAGCACAACTAAATGCGCTTCCGTTCCTGACCTCATTAAGCATCGACAAGACTATTCTCGGTTTCTCATTCGCGCTTTCCGTTCTGACGGGAATGTTCTTTGGGCTGGCCCCGGCACTCCAGTCTTCGCGTCTCGATCTCAACGAAGTGCTCAAGGAAGGTGGCAGGAGTAGTTCAGCCGGCGCCGGACATCGCTTGCGCAACGCTCTCGTGGTTTCGGAGATTGCCCTGGCGGTTGTGCTGTTGGTGGGCGCGGGGCTAATGATGAAGAGTATGTTCCGGTTATTGCAGGCTAACGTGGGATTCAAAACAGAAAACTTGCTGACGATGACCGTAGCGTTGCCGGCGTCAAAGTATAGCGACGCTAATCGCCAGGTGGCGTTTTACGATCAGCTTAGAGATCGGGTGCGATCGCTGCCCGGCGTCGTTGATGCCGGCATGGTGAATATTCTTCCGTTGCAATCCGGAAACACCACGCGCTTCAACGTGGAAGGCGATCCTGTACCACCGCCGGGGCAGGAGACTGAATGCAACATCCGCACAGTCAACGAGACTTACTTTCAGGCATTGGGCGTGCAACTTATGGCAGGGCGGATGTTCGACGAACGAGATAAGGCGGACGGTCAGCCAGTCGTGATTATCGGCAAGAGCCTCGCTCACAAAGTGTTTGGGACGCGCGATCCCATCGGCCGTCGGCTGGTTTACGCGGGTGTACAAGCGCCCCAAATCGAGATCGTTGGGGTGGTGGGTGATGTGAACATAAATGGCCTGGATCAAGCGAGCAGGGGAGTACTCTATTATCCGTTTCGACAGAATGGCGGGCTCGGAACAAATCTTGTCATTCGAACAAACGCCGACCCGACAGCCTTGGTGGGCGCAGTTCATAACGAGATCCGGTCGCTGGAATCGGATGCGGCCATATTCAATGTGAATCCAATGGAGCAGTTGCTCAACAACTCTCCGGCTGCATTCATGCGCCGTTTTCCAGCTTTACTAATCAGCATCTTTGCCGGCGTTGCCCTGCTGTTGGCCTCAATCGGTATTTACGGAGTGGTCTCGTACTCCGTTAGCCAACAGACGCACCAAATCGGCGTTCGCATCGCTTTGGGCGCCGGGCCTTCTGACATTCTGAAGATGGTGCTGAAACAGGGGTTAGTACTGGCGTTAGCCGGCATAGCAGTCGGAGTGGTGGCGGCGCTGGCTTTGATGCGGTTGTTGCGTAGTCTGCTCTTTGAAGTTCAGCCCAGCGATGCAACTACCTTCGGGATCGTAGTTGGCGCGCTGTTTATCGTGACGCTGTTTGCTTCTTACCTGCCGGCGAGGCGCGCAACAAAAGTTGAGCCCCTGGTAGCCTTGCGGTATGAATGAGCCGTGAAGTCAGTGTCCTAAACGTGCCGGACTGCCGGCTTTACGCTAACTCGAGAGTGCTTGACGCTGGGTTTGGGCTTCGGTTCTCACTCACCACAACCAATGGTTAGGTGCTCGGATATGGAAATGCTGTCCAAGAGAAGACGAGCCGATCAAAATTGATAAGGACTTGGTTGCTGGCGAAACAGGCCGAGATCTTCTCTTAAGTCCGGGTCATAAGGGGTAAAGCCCGCTCCAAGGGCATAGCCCGGATCAATCGAGCAAAATCTACGGGCGAGGCATAGCTGTCGCCTCAGATCCGGCGGCACAGCCGATAGAGCTTGAGGTTCTTTCCCATGAGGGAGAGAACCGGAATCTCAAACGAGCCGGCAAGGCCATTCTAAGCAAGACGTTCCGGCACCCTCGCTGGACACTTCCAGAACCAGCGTGCTAAATTGCCACGTAATTTAAACCTAGCGGTTGCCGTATTTGACGGATCTACTGCTGCCGAGGAGGATCATCTAAGTAGTGGCTTTAGCTAAGGAAACCAAGGAACAGGTCGTTACCGACTTCCGTACTCATGAGGCCGATACCGGTTCACCACAGGTTCAGATTGCCTTATTAAGCAAGAGAATCACCGAACTCACCGACCATTTCAAAACCCACAAAAAGGACAATCACTCGCGGCGCGGCCTGCTTAAGATGGTCTCGCAGCGTAGAAGTATGCTGGATTATCTGAAGCGCACAGACATCGAGCGTTACCACGAGGTAGTGGCTCGCCTGGGCCTGCGTCGTTAAGATTGCTATTACCATAGCGCAGACGAGAGAGCTTCGAATCTCGATTTTTTCCAAAAGCCCGCGTCCAATCGAAGAGCTTGCGGCAGTGCCGAACGTGACGGCGTCGATAAGCGGACGTGTTAGGCCTCAAAGCAATACAGCAAAGGCGGCGAGAGCTTCACGGAAGAGGCTCAGCCGCCTTTACTGTTTCTAAGCGTTTTACCAGCCCGGCTTCACGTATCCGGGATTGTCGGTAAAAGGACTCAAAATTCAAAAAGCGAGGCGGATGAGACGCCCGCGCGCCTTCTCGGAGGCGTCGTTGTTCGAAGGAGACAAAATTATGCCAGTTAAGAAATACCTCAAAGAATCAATCAAGCTGGGCGACAAAGAGCTAACAGTTGAGACGGGTCGGGTTGCCAAGCAGGCCGACGGATCGGTAATCATCGGTTACGGCGACACGATGTTGCTGGTCGCCGCAGTCGGAGCTCCCCACGCGCGCGAGGGAATCGACTTCTTCCCCCTAACCGTCGAATACCGCGAATCAAACTATGCCGCGGGACGCATTCCCGGCAATTATTTCCGGCGCGAAGGACGGCCCAACGAGAAAGAAACTCTCACCTGTAGGCTTATCGATCGACCCTGCCGCCCGTTATTCGCAGAAGGCTATCGCAACGAAACCCAGGTCATTGCCAGCGTCATTTCTGCCGACCCCGACAATAACCCCGATGTAATCGCGATTACCGGGGCCTCATGCGCGCTTTATCTTTCCGACATTCCGTTCATGAACCCAATTGCCGGTGTGCGAATCGGCTTGATTGAAGGACGATATATCGTCAATCCAACTTACGACGAAGTACGCGAGTCGCGGCTTAACCTGATCGTGGCTGGTACGGAAGAAGCAATTGTGATGGTCGAGGCCGGTGCCTCCGAGGTATCGGAAGAGATCATGCTCGAGGCGCTCTTGCTGGCGCACAAGGAGATTAACCGCCTCTGCCGCTGGCAGAAGGAGTTGTACAAAGCACTCGATATTCAGAAGCGTGAAGTAACGCCGGTCGAGCTCAATCAAGAAATGCTCGGTGAAATCGAGCGGAATTATACTGACAAGTTGCGCGCCGCACTGGATACCACCAGTCAGGAAAAGCGATCCAGCTATGCGGCGGTCGATGCGCTGAAGAAAGAAGTAGTCGAAGGTTATCCGGAAGATCAACCGGAACGTCGCCAGGTGGCGAAGCAACTCTTCGATCATCTGAAGGAGAAAATCTTCCGCGACGACATTCTAAATCAACGCCGTCGCCCGGATGGCCGGCGCTTCTCAGAGATTCGACCGATCAGCTGTGAGATAGGCTGGCTGCCGAGAGTTCACGGCTCGGCGCTCTTCACACGCGGTGAAACGCAGGCGCTTGTTACCGCGACGCTCGGCACGAAAGAAGACGAGCAGTTTATGGACGACCTCGAAAAGGGCGAGATCAAACGTCGCTTTCTGCTTCATTACAACTTCCCTCATTACTCGGTTGGCGAGGTCGGCCGTTTCGGCACCTCCAGTCGCCGTGAGATTGGACACGGGGCCCTGGCGCGCCGCGCGATCGAGCCGGTATTGCCGCTCGACTCAGAGTTCCCTTACACGATTCGCATCGTGTCGGATATCACAGAATCAAACGGCTCCTCTTCGATGGCGAGTGTTTGCGGTGGCATCCTTTCACTGATGGACGCAGGTGTGCCGTTGAAAGCGCCGGTCGCTGGTGTCGCGATGGGATTAGTGATGGAAGGAAACAAGTACGCCATCCTGACCGACATTGCGGGTGCGGAAGATCATTACGGTGACATGGACTTTAAGGTTACCGGCACGCGCGAGGGAATCACCGCGCTGCAGATGGACATTAAAATCGCCGGCATCAATGCGCAGATCATGGCTGAAGCCCTGGAGCAAGCGAAGAAAGGCCGGCTGCATATTCTCGGTGTAATGGAGCAATCCATCGCCCAACCGCGGGAGGAGATTTCGCAACACGCTCCGCGCATCATCCAAATCAAAATCAATCCTGACAAGATTCGCGACGTCATTGGACCAGGCGGTAAGATGATCCGTTCCATCGTCGAAGAGACCGGCGCCAAGATTGATGTTTCGGATGACGGTACCATCTCGATCGCAACCGCCAGTGGTGAAGCTGCCGAGGCTGCCGTTAACAAAATCAGAGGACTGACAGCCGAAGCGGATGTGGGCCAGACCTATCTCGGAACGGTTTCGCGCATTGTTGATTTCGGCGCCTTCGTTGAAATTTTCCCAGGCACGGACGGTCTGCTGCATATCTCAGAAATCGCCGATCGGCGCGTCAAGGACGTACGGGACGAATTGAAGGAAGGACAGCAGATTATGGTGAAGTGCATAGGTAAGGAAGGCAACAAGATCAAGCTTTCCCGGAAGGCAATCTTGCGAGACGAGAACCGGAAGGCTGAAGCGACCAGCGCCGGAGATTCAGAGTAATGTCGCAGTAAGCCAGAGAGGTTGTCTCTAGCGCTTTCCCGGGATCAAGATGACAAGTCTGACTTTGGGACCAGGTTAACCGGTCTGACCATTCAAGGAGGTTTGCGGCACGCAGACCTCCTTTTGATTACGCTCTTAGCAATCGGAATCGCCCGCCAAACTGGAAAACCCTCCGGATTCAGCGTGTTCTCTTATTGAAGCAGCGAAACCCGCCTCGGCATTTGAGGCAAGGATCACACGCTGTAGTCCGAAAGATAAACCATGCAAAACATTCCCCATTACTGTCAGCGGGAAAAGTCACGAGTAGGAAGTTATAACCGATGAGGAGTCGAGCTTTCCGCCCCATTGCTGCGATACTCAGCGTATTGCTCCTGGCCGGTTCGCCAGTGCACGCTGGGCCGGTCGTTTTCAGGGAAGTAATTCAGGTCATCGGCGGACACCAGAATCCCCCAGAGCTTCGGCTCCGCAGTTATTCGCGTACTGCCGGCACATCCTCAGGGAATGGTTCAACTCTCGTTGATTCAAGAGTTGCTAATACAAGCGGCGACGCTTTTGACGATCCCGTGGACGCATCAATGATTGTTACGACCGACGGAGATACGTTGTTAGCTGGAGTTACTGTCGATACAGCCGATTCGCAAGGTGGCGTAGATGTGATCGGCCAGGGCGACGTAGAAGGTGTCATCTGCGACTGTGGCGAGATCACTGTTCCTGGCGGAGGATTCCCCAAGTGGCCGTTGCTGTTCCTGGCTGCGATCCCTTTCTTCTTCATCGGTGATTGTGACGATTGCGAAGTTCCAACCTCGACACCGACGACGACACCGACGACGACACCGACACCTGAAGTGCCCATTCCCGAGCCGGGCTCGCTCCTTTTGCTCGGTACTGGACTGGCGGCCTTTGGAGCAGGCTTGCGCCGGCGCTATCTAAAAGCAAAACTGGCGGCGCAGATTGGAGAGGAGGCCTAAGCACATGTTGAAATCAACAAGAGCCAAAAACAGATTCGGCCTCTACGGCAAGCTCGCTTTCGTAGCTCTCATCGCACTTACGTTCTGCGTGGCCCACCCAGCTTCAACTGCGCATGCCAAGAAAAGAAAACCCGCGAAGTATGGAACGATCAAGATTCGCACCGCACCCGGCGGTTATCCGCTCGAGATCGATGGCAAGTCTTATGGGATCACGACAACCGCCGACAGCTCTTTCAATCTCGATCCCGGCGTGCATACGCTGGTGATCACGTTGCCCGATGGCCAGCAGTGGACCAGAGAATTTACTCTCGATGCTGGCCGCATCAAGTGCGTGGCGCTCAACTATCGGCCCGCGCCGCCACGGCCGGCGTCTCCTTGTCCTTTCCCTGTTAATTTGTCAGCGCCGTCTCAGGTAAATGACGGCGAGATCATTACCTACTCGGCAGATGCAGCCTACTCAGGCAATTCCGCTTTGAGCTATGCGTGGACGGTGAGTCCGGGGAACGCTCGGATCCTTAGTGGAGCCGGCACGCCAACTATCACAGTCGATTCGACCGGGTTGGCTGGTCAGACGATTACGGCGACTTTGGTTGTCGACGATGGCTCAGGTGAACCGATGTGCCGGCAGACGGCCAATGCTTCGACCTTTGTGCCCCCTCTGTCAGTGCGTGAGAATCCGTCACGTGAGTTTGACGTTTGCTGCAGTTGTTCATTTGACGACCAGAAGGCACGTTTGGACAATCTGGCAGTCGAACTGCAGAACGATCCCTCCACGACGAGTTACATCATTGCTTACGGTGGCCGGACCAGCAGAACCGGTCAGGCTGATCGCCTTGGCGCCCGAGCTCGCGATTACATCGTGATGCAGCGAGGCATCGACCCTTCACGGATCGTTGTTCTCAACGGCGGGTTCCGAGAAGAAGATTGTGTCGAGCTGTGGGTTGTACCGAGTGGGGCCACACCGCCGCAACCTACACCAACAGTGCAGGCTGGTGATGTGAGGCCTCCGAAGGAAACACCGCGCCGGCGTCGAAACTAACTCAATCAACATCCACCCACGCAAAAGAGACAAGAGCAATTAGCTCTTGTCTTTTTTGCTGGAGAACGGCTTTTGCCTTTTGCCATTGGTCTTTTGTCTTTGATTTCGGCAATCGAGCATCGCTCATCGAAGCCGGCCCGACGAGGTGGAAGTCAAAGACCCAAGACCAAAGACCCAATTCCAATTCCAATACAGTTGTTTGACCACTGCCGAGAGCTGTGGTAACTACATTCATCCCCTGCGAAAGGCCCCCATCCATTGGTTCAATTCAGAAGGAGGAACCGCGTCATGGCTGATAATGACGGCGGAGGCGGAAGCGGAAGCACCGGCGTTGTCGCGGTGTTGGCGATCTTCGTGATCATTGTTCTGGTATTGCTCTTTGTTTATCGGAACCGCATATTCAGAGGCGGCGGAACGCAGGAGATCGACGTCAACATCTCGGCACCCAGCAAGTAACTCGCAGTCGGAAACCCCAGCAGAGCTGAAACGACAGAGGGGCGCTCGAGCGCTCCTCTGCTATCTATTTATGGCGGCACCCAACATCGAAACCATCGTCTCGCTGGCCAAACGGCGTGGATTTGTTTTTCCTTCATCTGAGATCTACGGCGGCCTGGGGAGCGCCTGGGACTACGGGCCGCTTGGTGTCGAACTCTCGAACAACGTAAAACAGTCCTGGTGGCGCTGGATGGTCTACGAACACGACAACATCGAAGGTCTCGATTCTTCGATCGTTCTGCACCGGCAGGTCTGGAAATACTCAGGTCATGAAGCGACCTTCAACGATCTCCTGATCGATTGCAAAAAGTGTAAGAACCGCTTTCGTGCCGACAAAGTTTCAGACCAGATCACTCAGCTACACGCGGGAGAGACCCTGCCGGCGGACGTGAAGTGTGCGAGTTGTGGCGCTTCAGATTGGACCGAAGCCAGGCCCTTCAACACGATGCTTCAAACGAGGTTGGGTGCCGTTGCCGAGGAAGACGAAAACGCACTCGCTTATCTCAGACCGGAAACCGCGCAGGGGATATTTATCAACTTTCTCAACGTGCAAACCACGATGCGACGGAAGCTGCCTTTTGGTATCGCACAGTTGGGCAAAGCCTTTCGCAACGAAGTGACGCCCGGAAACTTCATCTTGCGAACGCGCGAGTTTGAGCAGATGGAGCTGGAGTATTTCGTAAAGCCTGGCGAGGACGACGAAGCTTTCCAGTACTGGGTTGACGCTTACGTTGACTGGTACACCAATCTTGGGCTCGGTCGCGACAATCTCTATCTTCATGAAGTCAGTAAAGACGAGTTGGCCCACTACTCCAAGCGGACGGTAGATCTCTACTACCGTTTTTTCCCCGAGCGTGAGGATGAGCGCAAGCAGTTTGAAGAGTTGATGGGTATAGCAAACCGAACCGATTTCGATTTGCGCGCACACTCAAAGAATCCGGTGAATGAGGAAGGGAAACGTCTGAATCCGGATTCAACGGACGATCTCTCCTACTTTGAAGAAACAACCAAGCAGCGGTTTTATCCTTACGTGATTGAACCATCAGCGGGCGTTAATCGATCGGTGCTGGCGCTCTTGATGGAAGCCTATACCGAGAGAACAAACGACAAAGGCGAGATGCGCGTCATTTTGGAATTGCATCCTGAATTAGCGCCGATCAAGGTTGCAGTTTTGCCCCTGGCCAAAAACAAACCTGAGATTGTGGGGATGGCAAAAGCGATCAAGCGGTCGCTGCAACCGGCGATGCGTGCGGTTTACGACGACACCGGCGGCATTGGAAAACTCTACGCGCGGCAGGACGAGATTGGTACTCCGTTTTGTGTGACCGTCGACCATCAGTCGCTGGAAGATGAAGCAGTCACGGTCCGCGATCGCGATACCTGGGAGCAGGAGCGCGTCAAAGTATCCGACTTGCCTGAGCATCTCTCGATGAGGCTGAGACGTTAATGAAAGGTCCCGAGCCCGAGGTCCAATGTCCAGGTTCCTTAAGTCTGAAGTTGGTATTTGTAAAAAGAGGTCGACTTACGGACGGTAAGACATTGGCGAGTGGGCATCGAACTTCGGACTGTACCCTGGAATGGGACTTTTATTCATGCCGGTAGTTAAGAAACGCAATCAACAAACTGAATCAAGGTTATTGTTGGAATCTGCAGATCCGGTTGAATTACCACCGGCGGAAGTTGCTGACGGCGCGGTCCTGGTTCAGTTTGATCGATTCAAGCCTTTTATCCCCGAACTGCTCGAAGAGTTGCGCGACGGCACGAGGGCCATTCCTGTGCCGGTAATGATCGATGGTTCCACCTTTGCCATCGACTGCGACACTCACACGTTCTGGGTAAAACTCTGGCACAAGCCCGGCTCAGACATGACCGTAATCGAACGCGCACAGGTGATTAGCTGCATGCCGTACTATCCTGGCGTGCAAGTCGTCGTCGATTCACCCGACGAATAATCCAAACCAACTGGTTAGAGTTCAAAGTCCAAAGTTCAAAGTTCAAAGTCTTTTTAGTCTTAGTTGACTTCGGACATTGGACGTTGGACATTGGACGTCCAATGGCGGAACTTCCCGAGAAAATCCAGAAGCTTGCAACCGCGGTTCGCGATGCTGGTGGTCGCGCTTTGCTAGTCGGCGGCTGCGTGCGCGACCAGTTGATGGGCCGGAAGGCGAAGGACTGGGATCTCGAGGTTTACGGACTTGAGTCTGCCGCTCTGCGTGCGCTGCTTGATCGGTTCGGGCAGGTCAACGCCGTTGGCGAGGCCTTTACTGTTTACAAACTCGGCCACGACCTGGACGTCTCGATTCCTCGTCGCGAGCGAAAATCCGGCAGCGGTCATCGTGGTTTCGTGATTGAAGGCGATCCGGATATGTCGATTGAAGATGCGGCCCGCCGGCGAGACTTCACCATCAACGCCATCCTGCAAGACCCTCTGACCGGGGAGATCATCGATCCTTTTCGGGGACGGGCTGACATCGAGAAAAAGTTGCTCCGGGCCGTATCATTCGACACTTTCGTCGAAGACAGTTTGCGCGTTCTGCGAGCTGCCCAGTTTGCCGCGCGCTTTGAATTCGACATCGAGCCGGCGACTGTCGAGCTTTGTCGCACGATCGCGTTGGACGATCTGCCGGCAGAACGAGTTTGGGGCGAGTTGGAAAAACTCCTGCTGCGTGCGCTGCAGCCCTCACGCGGCATTGAGGCTCTAAGAGAGCTTGGGACGATTGATCAGTTGTTCCCGGAAATAAAGGCTCTCATCGACGTTCCACAGGAACCTGAGTGGCATCCTGAGGGGGATGTGTATGTGCACACGCTGTTGGTTGTCGATCGCGCGCGCGAATTCATTGAAGACCTGGCATACGCCCGGCAGGTAACGGTAATGCTGGGGGCGCTAGCGCACGACTTTGGCAAGCCGGCGACAACGGAATTCCTGGAAGCACGCTGGCGCTCGCGTGGCCATGAAGAGGGTGGTGTTGGTCCAACCGAAGCGTTTCTGGATCGTTTGAAGATTCACACTATCGGCGGCTATGACGTGCGCAAGCAGGTGATCGCGCTCGTTCGTGAACATCTCAAGCCGGGAGAGTTTTATAAGAAACGCGATCAGGTGGGTGACGGAGCGTTCCGGCGTTTGGCGCGACGCTGTGAACTCGATCTTCTTTACCGCGTTGCCAAAGCTGATTCGTTAGGTCGCAATGCGGATTGGGTGCCGCGCGAGAAGTGGTATACGGCGGAGGCACAGGAATGGTTCATTGAGCGCGCGCGTGAGTTGGCTATTGAAAAGCAGGCTCCTGAGCCAATCCTGATGGGACGCCATCTACTCGAACTCGGCGTCGAACCCGGTCCAAGGGTGGGTGCAATCACGACTGCGGTTTACGAGATGCAGCTCGACGGCCGCGTTTTAACACTTGAAGGAGCCATAACCGCAGCGAGAGAAATACTAGCCACAGATTTCACACCTGACGCCGATTAGTTAGCGGACGAATCGACCGAAAACATAATCCACAGATTTCACAGATGCCGGACTACTTCCGTGTGTAAGCTTCACTGAAGATTTTTCAGGAGCTCGGACGAAATGCAAAACCTCACGAAAGGCGATCCCCGCACGTATGCGTTCATTGGGGCTGCCTTTGAAGTCCATAAGCAACTTGGATGTGGATTTTCCGAGCCGGTGTATCAAGAAGCTCTAGCAATCGAATTCTCGCTTAGAGGGATTCCCTTCAAGCGCGAGGCAAGAATCCCGATTCTCTACAAAGGCGTTTGCCTGGATACTTTCTTCAAGCCAGATTTCCTGTGCCATGACACCGTCGTAATAGAATTGAAGACACTTGTTCGGATGACCGGATGAGGAAGCGCAAGTAATCAACTATTTGAAAGCGACGGGCTTTCCAGTTGGGTTGCTGTTGAACTTTGGATCGAGAAGCCTCCAACAACGTCGATTCGTCCTCTAATTAATCGGTGGCATCTGTGAAATCTGTGGATTATGGTTTCGGCTGTTGCTGTGAGACGCAGTGGATCGTACCCATTCCCCAAACCAGAGGCTCGCAGTTGATCCCCACCGCACGACGATCCGGAAAAAGATCCTGAATGATCTCGATCGCGCGTCGATCATTTGCCTGACCAAAAATGGGAACCAGCACTACGCCATTCGCGATGTAGAAGTTTGCGTACGAGGCAGGTAACCGGTCAAGATCACGTTCGTCATGCTCGATCGCACCGGCCACGAAACCCGGCATCGGCAAGGCTACGACCTGAAACCTCTTGCCATTCACATTTGTCATTTCTCTTAAACGCCGTAAGTTGTCCTGAAGGATCTCGTAGTTCGCATCCGCCGGATCTTCTTCGACCGCGCAGACTAACGTGGTGTCCGAGACGAATCGAGCAATGTCGTCGATATGACCGTCTGTATCGTCGCCAACAATCCCTTCCTTCAGCCAAAGCACTTTGCTAACCCCGAGAAAGTCCTTGAGCCGTTGTTCGATCTGCTCGCGGCTCAACTCTGGATTTCGATTTGAATTGAGCAGGCACTGTTCCGTAGTCAACACGCATCCGGCTCCGTTCACCTCGATGGAACCACCTTCCATGACAATGCCCGGTTCATAGCGGCGAACCTGCCTAAGGGGCTCGAGTCGCTGTGGGATGGTGTCGTCCTGCTTCAGCTCTGCGTACTTATTACCCCAGGCATTGAAAATCCAGTCGTTGTAGGCGAGCTCTCCGCGACCATTGATGATGAAGTTTGGTCCATAATCTCGGATCCACGAATCTACTGTATTTATTCGATGAAAATGAATGTTTTCTGCCGCCGCGAAGGTGCAACGCCGGCGCACTGCCGCCTCAGCGGCTTCATCGTCAACCAGCAGATTTACGAGCTCGTGCGGCGCCAGCGCCGCCAGCATTTGAAGATAGATTTCCTCCACCTGCGGCACGCGATAAGGCCAGGTCAATGGGTCCTTTGGCCAGGTTAGCCAGGTGGCTGAGTGGGGACGCCACTCGGCAGGCATGTAGTAGCCGAGGCTCGCAGGAGTTTGTTGATTTTCGTCGAGACTCATAGCTTGCGCGTTCGGTTTCGCAGAATGCGAACCATCCCAACCAAACTGATCAGGATCCAAAACACTTCGATGATAAATGCGGAAAGATTGAAGTCGAAAATGAGTGAGATAGCGATCAACGACGCACCCACTGCATTGAGCACCGAGTAAAGCAGCCGGCTACTTTCCAGGCGCCCGAGTTGCAGCAGCAGGTAAGTGACCATCAGGATCACGACGCCTATGCCGCCGACGAAGTCAGTCCAGCCGAGGTTCATCTTTGGTCGCCGAACCGGTATTCAAGACCCTGATAAGCGTCGATACGGCGGTCGCGGAGGAAGGGCCAGTTCTGCCGCGTCTCGTCAATCTTGCTGAGATCGCACGCGACGATCAGTACCTCTTCCTTGTCCGCAGATGCTTTGGCGATGACACGACCAAACGGGTCCGCCACAAATGACTGGCCCCAGAAGGTCAGCTTCCCTTCGTGTCCGACTCGGTTTACTACGATCACAAAAATCCCATTCGCGATTGCATGCGCTCGCTGAATCGTTTCCCAGGCGGAGTGTTGCGCCTGATTCATCTCCTCACTTTCATCAGGCAACCAACCGATTGCGGTGGGATAGAAGAGAAACTGCGCGCCTTTCAATGCCGTGAGACGGGCGGCTTCCGGGAACCACTGGTCCCAACAAACCAGAGTTCCGACCTTGCCATACTTTGTATTGTGAGCCTGAAAGCCTAAATCACCCGGCGTGAAATAAAACTTTTCGTAATAGAGCGGATCATCGGGGATGTGCATCTTGCGATACTTGCCGGCGATTTTTCCGTCAGCATCGATGATCACGGCTGTGTTGTGATAAATGCCGGCTGTGCGTTTCTCGAAAAGCGAAGCGACGACAGCTACTTTGTTCTTCTTTGCGACCTTGGCGAGTGTGTCGGTGGATGGGCCCGGAATGGTCTCGGCCAACTTGAACAGTTCAATGTCCTCGGTTTGACAGAAATACTGCGAACGAAAAAGCTCTTGCAAGCAAACGATCTGCGCACCCTTTTTCGCCGCGTCCTCAATCCGCGAAATCGCTTTCTTCAGATTAGCATCTGGCCTCTGGTCGCAACTCATCTGCACTAAACCGATGTTCACCGACTTTGGCTTCCCTTTGTTTGGCATGCGCGAAGTATAGCAAAAGCCATCAGCCGGGAACGTTTTGCCGCAGAGCAAAACCAGACGTTTTTCGCCAAGCGACAAAATCAGGTAAGATGTCGCGCGCCACCGAAATGAATCATAGTTGCCGATACCCGCCGCGATCTGAAAGGTTAAAGCTCACGATGAAATCCGAACCCCATCACCGCCGCTTACTGAGCTGCGTCGCATTAGCCGTGCTCGCCTTGACGCTGCCCGCGGGTACCTCCGTGAGTGCGACCGAGATGCCTGCGAAGGCGGAAGTCGAACGCACCGTCGCTTTAATGGCCAGGATTGGTTCCTGCTCGTCTCCGAGTTTCTCTCCCGACGCAAAGCAGGTTGCATTTGTCTCAAACCTTACTGGCATGCCCCAGATTTGGACCATGTCAGTAGACGGCGCCTTTCCCAAGCTCGTGACCAGCATGGAAGACCCGGTGGGTTTTGTTACGTGGTCGCCCGATGGCGCGCTGCTGGCTTTCAACGTGGCGCCTGGCGGTGGTTTGAATGAACAGATCTACGTGGTGCGACCCGATGGCACGAATCTACGGCGACTCACTGAAGGCGGAAAAGAGAATAATTTTCTCGGTGACTGGACGCACGACAGCCGCTATCTGACATTTTCCTCGAATCGTCGCAATCCTGCCGCGACGGATTCGTACCTCCTGGATGTTGTCAGCGGCGAAATGAACATCGTGGCCCATAACCGCGGCACGGGCGGCATCAACGACGTGAGTCGCGATGGGAAGTATGCGGTGCTTTCGCGTTTGATCAATCGTGGTGACAACGATCTGTTTCTAGTTGAGATCGCTTCCGGTAAGGAGGTCAAGCTAACTCCGCATGTCGGACCGGGTACATTTTACGGAGGAGACTTTTCGCGGGACGGAAAAGTCGTTTACTTCGTTTCGAACAAGGACCGCGATCTGCTCGCTTTTGCCAGGGTGCGTTTGGGAGGGAATGCCACGCCCGGACCGGTGGAAGTGTTGGCTGCGCGCGATGATGCGGAACTGAATAACTACGCAATCAACGAAGAAGAGACCGTCGCGGCTTTAGTGTGGAATGTTGCCGGCCGCAGTGAATTGGCTTGCCTGGATCTCAAGACAAACAAGATGACATCTGGCGGAGCGCTGCCCGCAGAGATTGCCGGCGGTCTGGAATTCGCGAAGGACGGGCGAAGCCTGGTGATGGTCGCGTCGGGTGCCGCTGCTCCTCCTGATATCTGGACGCTAAATCTGGCCACCAGGCGTTTTTCAAAACTCACGCAAAGTCCGCACGCAGGCGTCGATCTTTCCCAACTGGTAAGACCGGAGCTCGTCCGTTATCAGGCCCACGACGGGCTGGAGCTCAGCGGCTGGCTCTATCGCCCGAAGAGATCAAAAGGCGGCGATCCCATGGTATTGAGTTTCCATGGCGGGCCGGAAGGACAGGAGCGGCCCGGATTCAACAGCACTTACCAGGCGTTGCTGGCCCAGGGCATCGCCGTCTTCGCCCCAAACGTGCGTGGCTCTTCCGGCTTTGGCAAAAAGTTTGTGAACCTCGACAATGGCGCGCTGAGAGTGAACGGAGTGAAGGACATTCAGGCCACCGTTAACTATGTGGTGAAAGCGAGAGTGGCCGATCCTAACCGCATCGGCATCATGGGCGGCTCTTATGGGGGCTATATGGTTGCGGCTGGACTGACTGAATTTCCAGACCTCTTCGCAGCCGGGGCCAATTTGTTTGGTGTCGTGAACTTTGAGACTTTCTTCAAGAACACGCAGCCGTGGATGGCCGCAATCTCAAAAATTGAGTACGGCAATCCGGAAACAGAGATCGAAATGCTGCGGCAACTTTCTCCCTTTCACAAGTTCGACCGGATCAAGGCGCCGACGATCGTTCTGCATGGAGCTAACGACACCAACGTTCCCGTAACTGAAGCGGAACAGATGGTGAGCAGCCTTAAACAACGCGGGGTGCCGGTCGCCTATGTGCTCTTTCCCGACGAGGGTCATGGCTGGCGAAAAATTCCGAATCGCATTCGTTCAACTGTTGAGATCGTGCGCTGGTTTGATAAATACCTGAAAGTAGAAAAACCAAGTTAAGGACAACTACCGATGATTGATTTCGAGCTTACCGACGACCACCGGGCCCTGATTCAGACCGTGCGCGAATTTGCGCTGAAAGAGGTAGGGCCATATATCAAGGAATGGGATGAAAAGCAGGAAGCCCATCCAGAGATCTTCAAGAAGATGGCCGAATTGAACCTGCTGGGCGTGTGCATTCCCGAGGAGTATGGCGGGGCTGGATTTGATTACATATCGTTAGGGCTGGTTTGCGAGGAACTGGAAGCCGTCGACACGTTTCTACGCGTGGCGATGTCGGTCCACACCGGATTGAACTCGCTGACACTTTACACCTGGGGCACGGAAGAGCAGAAGCAGAAGTATCTGGTGCCGCAGGCTAAAGGCGAGAAGCTGGCTACCTACGGTCTGACTGAACCAGGCGCGGGTTCAGATGTAATTGGGGCGCGCTCCACCGCTCGGCGTGAAGGTGAAGAGTATGTGCTCAACGGCGAAAAGATGTGGATCAGTCTTGCTGCCGTTGCGGATAACTTCCTCTTTTTTTGCTGGACTGATGAAGAGAAACGCCGCAAACGAGACCATTCGGGGATGTCCTGTTTCATCGTCGAGCGAGGGATGAAAGGTTTCAGCTGCGGGACCATCCACGGCAAACTCGGCATCCGCGCCGGGAACACGGGCTACTTCTCCTTACAGGAGGTGCGAGTGCCGAAAGAGAATCTGGTCGGCGAGGAGGGCGAGGGTTTTAAGATTGCGATGTTCGCATTAGAGCAGGGTCGCTACACGGTCGCAGCCGGAGCGACCGGGGTCATTCGCGCGTCGCGAGATGCCTCCGTGGCGTATGCGCTCGAGCGTGAGACGTTCGGCACCAGGATAGCTAATCATCAGCTGGTCAAGCAGAAGATCGCGGAGATGGAGGCTGACTACCAGATGACGCGTTTGCTGTGCCTGCGCGCGGGTTACCTGAAAAATACTGGTCAGGCGAACGCGCGGGCGACGAGTCTGGCGAAGTGGCAGGCAACCATCCGCTCTGAAAAGGCTGCGTCGATGGCGATCGAGGTACATGGCGCGAACGGGTATTCCAACGACTATCCGGTTGAACGTTACCTGCGCAATTGCAAGGCGGCAATTATTTACGAGGGCACGCGTGACATTCATACGCTGATGCAGGCGGATTGGGCACTGGGCCTAAAGAAAGAGAAGGCGGCGCGGAAGACTTTACCGCCGTGGAAACCTTCGGAAGTGCGGAGCGCTGCTGGACGCTAACACAGAGGGCAAACCTATGAAGGCGTGTCCTATTGCTTTGCTGCTGATTTCCGGGGGGCCGATCACCTGCCCCGCCGAGACTTTTGCCAAGGGCAAGAGTACGAAGGAGATCATTCTTTCGGCCGGCAAGAAACGAGTCTATTACCTCTTTGTACCGGAGAACTCCGCCACCAAGAAACAACTTCCGCTGATAGTGCTGTTGCACGGCTCAGGCCGTAATGGACAGACTTTGATCGATCTTTGGAAGGAGATAGGGACAAGGAGGGTCTGATTTTGGCGGCTCCGGACTCGAAAGAACCAACGCGCTGGTCGCTGGGAGGTGATGGACCGGATTTTCTGCGGGACAGTCGTAGAACAGCTCAAGTTGAAGTATTCGATTGACGCACGCCGAGTGTATCTGTTCGGTCACTCAGGAGGAGCAATCTTCGCACTGCTAACAGCGTTGCTTGAATCAGAATATTTCGCGGCAGCGGCGGTGCATGCCGGAGCACTCAGGACGGAGGATGCGACTTTTTTCGACGACGCCAAGCGGAAGATTCCGGTAGCTTTGTTTGTAGGCGATCGAGATCCACTTTTCCCGCTTGCGGTAGTGAGGTCTACTCGAGACATGTTTACCGCTAGAGGCTTTCCGCTGAAGATGGTGGAGATACCCAACCATAACCATTGGTATTACGACGCGGGGCCCAGGATCAACCGGGACGTTTGGAGTTTTCTGAGGGATCATTCCCTGAGTGGCGACCCTCGTTACGAAACCTATCAATTCAAATAACTGATCGATCGGCCAAGGACGGTGGGTGTAAGAGAAAGCCTGCGGTGCCCCCGCAGGCTTTACTCTTACGCGTTGCCCAGGCGATTAAGGCGCGCCTACGAGGAATACATCCCACGCCCATCTCCCAACGCCGGCACCGCGTTCGTCAAAGACCTTCGCGCGATACGCAAAGCGATTTCCGTATTGGTCGACCCGCCGGGACTCCCGATAGTCGAGACCGAGAGCTTTAACATTCAGGGCGGTCAAACTGTGCAACTCGCTCGACTCAGACACTCCGTTATGATTTGCGTCCTGCCACAGTCGCAGCAAAGCAGAGATAGCGTCCTGACTGTCGATTTTGCCGTCAGCATTGCCGCCGTTGGCAAGCTGATCGTATTCGGCGAGCGCGAGGAATCCGTGCCGTTGACCACGCGGGCACGGGAGGTTGCGGCGTAAAGTCACCAAAGAGCTCCGAGCCTGTATCGATGGTGCCATTGCCGTTGCGATCAAGCACGAGCCAGGCATCATCCGATCCGGCAGCCGTCCAGGAAATGCGGTCACGCGTGCCGTTACCATTGAGATCAAAGTCCACGCCGTTTGCGGCACTCGTCATGGCAAATCCGTTGCCTTTGATGTCGAGTAAGATTGGGGATCCGCCGCAGGTATCGCATCCAAAACAAGTGCAATTCAGGAAATCGAAGTCGCCGCCGAACATGAAGCACTTGCTGATGAAGGTGGTGCTGCACGATCCACTGCAGGAACTGCAACACAGTCCCGTTGAAGGATCTCGCGTCGTTCACGGAGGGCATGAGCCGTTGAAGCCTGGGGTAGTACAGTTTCCGCCTGTAGCTGGCGGTATGTTGCATGTGTGTCGCAACAGTAATTGGCTATTCCACTTCTGATAATTCTTTGAGCCACCAGAGCTGGCAGACGGTCACCCAGAAATAAAAGGGGCATTACTGTACTTACCCCAGCAACGCCCGACGCTTATCAGACGAGATAAGCTGTTTTAAGGTGCCCTCTCTTTTTTCATCATAAAGAAAGTAGCTAAAACTAG
>JBGTOA010000015.1:0-4103 GCA_041742785.1 Pyrinomonadaceae bacterium
TGGCGTCGGACAGCTTGATAGATGCGAGCGTCTTCGGAAGAGGCTCCAACACTCTCGCCATTGGAGCCAGCCTCGGCGCGCACCTTCTGCTCTTCAAACGGCTCATCTGGCACAGGAAGAACGGGCACGTTGACCGTTACCTGGTTAACGACATTCTTTACGCCGCTTGTGCTCCTCGCAACCTGCTCGGCCAGTGATTGGTCGGCAGAAGTGTCCACTGTGCCGGTCAAGGTCACCGTGCCGTCTTTCGCTTCGACCCTAATACGCGACGTCGCCCCCTTCGTATCTTGACTGGCGCCGAACCGGTCGCGCACAGCTTGCGCAAGCCGGAAGTCCTGCGAGCTGTAATCAGCCTGCTGTCCGCAAGCTGTCGCCAAGAGCGATAGCGCGACAGCCGCAATCGTGAACCGAAGTGAATGCTTCATCGTCTTTGCTTACTTGCGCGGTCTAACTGGCAAAAAGATCGTAGTGCCACGACGATTAACGAGCAGGAGCACCGGATTAGAGCCTGATCGCTGCAGGGCGGCGCGAACGTCCGCCACCGAGCGCACGGGCTGCCGGTTGATTTGCTCAATCACATCACCCTCGCGAATGCCGGCATCGGCTGCCGGACCCGCCGGATCAACCGCTCTTACTAGCAAGCCCTGAGTGCCGCTCTTCAAGCCTAGTTGCAAGGCGACGGCAGGCGTCAGCGGATCGAGTTGCAGTCCGAGTTGGCCTCCGTCATTCGTATTACTCTTCTAATCGCTGAACTCGCCGGCATGAATGCAAGCTCGTTAAATGCTGTAGCGCAGCGTTGCGCCAACGCCGCCCATGGAAGTGAGCAGCGACGTATCTTCGATGAAATGGATTCGCGCCCCTGTCTCCTTCGCGCGCCTGATAAGTTCGTCAACGACGACACGAGGCTTGGCGGCGTCCAGGGGTTCACCCCCGTCACCCGGCGCGTAGGCTGCAAGCACAGAGCGGACCTCATCCGGTTCGTGTTCGATCTCAGTCATGCCTGCGGTGAGAAAAAGTTCGTCGACTTGCCCGTTGGAGAGCGCCGCAAGCGTGTCGGCAGCGCCCGCCACACCGAGCCCTGTGCCGCGTACCGCGTCCTTCAGTTCTGCGACTCGCTCTTTATCAATCTCGGCGTCGCGTGCGCAAAATGTTTCGAGCGTGCGCTCCATGATCTCTTGTTCCGGGGTGCGTATGTCGAGGCGCATCGTGTCTTCCGTCTTCTTCGCAAGTTCGGGGGACATCTGTTCGCGCAAGAGTGGAATGATGACTTCATCCCCGGCGATGATGACGTTCTGGATCCCTTCTTCGCTCACGATCCGGTCAAGGACTTCGACCACATCCTTCGCGTGGTGTTGATGGAGATTGTCAACGTGGCGCTGGTAGCGCATCTGTGACCAGCCTCCGATTTGTGAGCGGTTCGTGGTCTCGCTCTGCACTTCTTCAGAGGCGAGCGTTCGCCCGCGTCCGAAGACGAAGATTCGCGCGCGATTCGTGTCGGCGACCAGCACGGCGTAGCGGCGATATTCATTCATCAGGCGCGCGAGCGGGTAAAGATGCGGCGTGTTGAAGGCGAATAACTGGTGGCGTTCAATGGGCAAGTCGACTTGCACCGGGAGGAAGAATTCATCTTTTCCCGCGCAGGCGAAGATGGCAATGCCGCTCGCCGACGGGCGCACTTCTTCCGCAAGATACTTTTCGATCCGCTCAGCATCGCGCCGGAAACTCTCGCCTTCGGGCGTACGCGGTTCGAATGTTTTGCCGCGCGCCGAGAACTCACGGCGGATGAACCGATCATACTGGTCGCGCCCGTGCTGGTTGGCCTGCGCGTTGAGATAAAGACTGACCACCGGGAGCCCGCCCGAATCAAATTCGATGAGACGATTCAGTACGTCGTTTAACCGCTGTGGTTCCTTCTTGCTTGTTACAGTCTGCGTTGCTGTCTGATTCATTTAATTCTTATCCTTACTTTGACTGCCTTTCGCATATTCCTTCGCTAAATTCCGCGCCCTGGAGCTTCAATAAGTCCTGTTATTCCAGTTCCACGCGACGTTGTAGGTACGCGATAGTTGTTCGAGCTCATTTCTGAGTTTTGTCCAATCGAGTTGGGTGCGCCGATCCAACGGATGACGCCTCATGAAGTCGTCAATGCGCCAGGCACGGGTGAGCACTGATTCAACATCCGCGGCCACAGAGGTGCGGCCGTCGAACCGGTCGCGCAACTGCTTTGTCGAATCTTCAAACTCTTTGACAAACTGGTTGATATCATCTTCGCGCGATGTGCCGTCCAGGCGGCTGCGATCAAGCGAGCGATCGAGGCTGCGACGAAAAGCCTGAGCCGCGTTCTCAGAGCGGCGGAGCAGGCGCTCAACCTCGCGGTCATTCACGCGATAAGGACGCGGCTGCGTTTCAACCCGTAGGTATGCTTGCTGCCAGCGCCATCTCACGCCGTACGCGCTCGCCAGGCGATCCAGATCGCCTCGCATCCTGGACCAATCGCTTTGAGCCCGCCGGTCAAGCGGGTTCCGGCGCATGAACTCGTCAATGCGCGACGCGCGATCAAGCACGTTCTGCACGTCGCGACCCGCGGACTGGCGATTGTCGAAGCGGTCATGCAGTTGCTTGGTCGCCTCTTCAAAGTCCCTGACGCGGGCGTTCACGTCGTCCTCGCGCCCGGTGGAGTCGAGGCGGCTCTGATCGAGCGCGTGGTCTAGGCTACTCCGGAAAGTTTTCGCACCCTTCTCGACGCTGTGAAGGATCTTCTCCACCTGCTTGTCGCTCATGCGGTAAGGGCGCTCGTCACTCTGCGCCTGCGTGACTCCAGTGAGAACTGCCAGCGCAGTGATTACTGCCACCGCCATGATGAATTTTATGTCGCCCATTTGTTTGCTCCCAATTAGTTATCGCGCGGGCTTGTTCCATGCCAGCGAGTCAACTCTCGCACACAGCATCGGTGCCGGAATCCAGTAGCGTGGTAAACCTGCGCTTTGGTTAGTTTGTTGATCCGCCTTACCCTATCATTTCTTTGTGTCGCCGCTGTTACTGTCCCATTTGTAACTGATAACTTTGAACCTGTTTGTCTGCTTTCGGCAGCACCGATTCTACCGCGCTGGCCCGGATATGGAGATCGCGCTGCGGAAATGGAAGAGAGATTTGGGCGTCGCGCAATGCGGCGTGAATGGCCAGTGTCAACTCACTTTTTATGACTTGCCATCTTTTGAAATTACTCGTCCAGGCCCGAAGCTGAAAATTGAGTGCGCTGTCACCGAAGCCAATAAATAGAGCGTCGGGAGGTGGTTCAGTAATGATGTCGGGATGCTTTGAGCCGACTTCAGTTAGCAGTTCGATCACGCGCTCCGGATCTGTTCCATAGGCGACGCCCACGGGAATCTCCAGTCTTCGCTGTTGATCGGAGAGAGTCCAGTTCAGCACTTCTTCCGAGATAAGCTGTCCGTTGGGTACGATGACTTCGGAACCCTCCAGGGTGCGAATGACGCTCGCCCGCATGCCTATTCGCCGGAGTCTTCCTTCACGTTCGCCCACCTGAATCATGTCCCCGACATGCACGGGCCGCTCGAAGAGCAGGACCAGTCCGGAGACAAAGTTGTTGACGATGTTCTGTAAACCGAAACCGAGCCCGACTCCGAACGCGCCGGCAAGAATAGTGAACTTGGTCATATCAATCCCCATGGCGGCAACCGCGAAGAAAAAGCCGACAAGCAGGATCGTGTAGTGCAGCATCGTCGAGACGGCATAAGGGACGCCCCGCGCTAATTTGATGCGAGGGTAAATGTCCTCCTCGAGCAGGAAGCGAAGGAACCTGGAAAGCAGAAACGCAACCCATACGGTCACAATGAAGGCGACGATGTTGCCCAGTGAGATGTTAAGCGCTCCCACCTCCAGTCTGGCATTTAAAGCCACGCGGATGTACCCGGACACGGGCGCGCGCAGCGAAAACAGTTCGAGCGTGTACAGAGCCCAGAGCAAGGCGGCGATCCAGCGCAAAGTGCGCTGCACGCGGCGCCGAACCAACCGCCGATGACGCCGCACCATACCCAGAAGCGAGATCGGATGGATCCTCAGAATGAACATGATCAGCCCATCAG
>JBGTOA010000023.1:0-12243 GCA_041742785.1 Pyrinomonadaceae bacterium
ATCATGTGGAGCACAAGCGCGGGTTCGGAAGTAATGAAGCCGCTGGCGACACCGGTGTTAGGCGGAATGGTTTCGAGTCTGGTGCACGTACTGATCGTCACGCCAGTGATCTTCTATTCGCTGCGAGCGCGTGCGTTGAGCAGAGGAGAAAGATGACCCAGGCGCGCTGGACAAAATTAATCAAGGCGATTCAAAGGAATTGAAATGAGGTTTTCTGATGATTAAGAAGTTCCTGGTTACAGTGTGGGCGCTGATGATTTACGCAACGCTTGGAATGGACGTCTCCATGGGTCAGAAACTGTCCGCAGTGACGGCGCACCAGAATCCCCGATCGTCTTTGTCTCGTTACTTCGATCCAAAGGCCGGACTTTCGGCCGACGAAGCCGTCGCCTACTCCCTCGCGCATAACGGTGAATTGGCGGCGGTTCGTCATGAGATCGAAGCCGCGCGCGGATTGGTCCAACAGGCCTCACTTCGGCCAAATCCGCAACTTGAGATCGAACGAAAAGAACAGATAAACGGACCAGACAACGACACGATGGTGGGTGCGATGTTGCCTCTCGAACTGGGTGGCCGGCGCTCGGCGCGCATTCTAGTAGCGCAACGTGAATTGGAGATGAAGGAAAGCCTGTTGGCAGATCGTGAACGCCTACTCGCTGCGGAAGTACGGGCGAAGTTCGGTGAAGCCCTGGGTGAGTTGCTGAAGTTAGGCTTAACTGAAGATCTGCTTTTAGCAACGGATGAGGGGTATCGGCTGGTATCGGCTCGTGTTACTGAAGGTCGTACGGCGCCTCTGGAACAAAACATGGTGCTAGTCGAGGTCAATCGCATTCGTTCAATGAGAGAACGCAACGAGGGTAAAGTCGAAGTGGCGATGCTTGAGCTGCGCAATCTGATGGGCATGCGTCCGGAAGAGCCGTTGCGGTTGCGCGGAGACCTTGATCATTTGATCGAACCGTTGCCCTCCGTTGCTATTTCGACAGAAGTGGCTCTTCGCGCCAGGCCGGATCTGCAGGCGGCGCGTGTATTAGAAACACTGGCCGAAGCGCGAATAGCGCAAGCGCGTGCTGACGGACGAGTTGACGCGGGCTTGTCAGCGAAGTATGAGTTGATGAATTTTGGCTTTCCCCAGCGAGGTTTCAATTCCAACGGACAATTAGTTCCCATTGGGGGCAGATTTCATTCCGTCGTGGTTGGCGTCACTCTGGACTTGCCAGTTCGCAATCGTAATCAGGGCGCGATTGCGGCCGCCGTGTCTGAGAGGGCCGCCGCCACACAGCGCCGCGAGTTTGCCGAGCTGACTGTGCAGCGCGAGGTGGCTTCGGCGTTTGCGCTCTACCAAAGGGCAGCCCGGGCCGCTGAAATTTATCGGGTGGGGGTTCAGGGACAGGCAAACGCTAATCTCGAGGTGATACGCCAAACCTATGATCTCGGCTCGAAGAGTTTGCTCGATGTTATCGCTGAACAGAGACGTTTTATTGAAGTCCAGACTGGATACATTGATGCGCTGGTCGACACTTATCAGGGGCGCGTAGAAATTGAACGAGCGGCCGCTTCTCCAAACCTGATTAAGAGATGAGCAATAACGCTGAAGGAAAACCCGAGAAACGTGATGCAGCGGCGCCTGACTCAGATTTAACTATGAAACTCGGCTCTGAAGATATTGAGCTCACAAACACTCGGAGAACAAACCGAACGGCGATTGTGGCAATCGTCGCAATTGTAGCTATCGCCGCGGTTCTGATCCTCGGCTGGGCATTCTGGCGGTCCGGATCGAGTGGTGCTGGTCGCCCTGTGCCCGCGCCACGCCGCGATCTCTCCTCAGGGCAACCGGAGGCCGGTGCGCCGACAGCGCCCATTGAAACGACCTTAACTCTCGAGCCTGAGATGGTTGATCGGGCAGGGATCAAAATCGAGGCGGTGGGCGAACAACTGGGGGACGATAACACCGCTGGTCAGGTCGCAACGGGCGTGGTTCGCGAAAATGCCTATCGCACGACGCCGGTTATGTCACTGGTTGGGGGCATTGTGCGCCGCGTGAACGTCGAGTTGGGCGCAAACGTCAGGCGGGGACAGCCTCTCGCGGTGGTATTCAGCAACGAACTGGCGACGGCTCAATCAAGTTACCTGACGGCGCTTGCTGATTTGGAGGAACACCATCAACATCATCGACGCACAATACGGTTGCTGGAAATTGGCGCCGTCAGCCGGGAGGAGTTGGAACAGGCCACAACCAAGCTAAAAACAGCAGAAGCCGAAGTCGCTTCCCAGCGACAAAAGCTTTTATTGCTCGGTCTGAGCCAGCAGCAAGTGAGTGGGCTCAGGTCATCATCGCAAATCACCTCCGAGGTCTCGCTGCCTGCTCCCGTTAGCGGTTCGGTGATTGCTCGCTCTGCGAATCCGGGAGAAGTGGTCGAAGCGAACAAGGAGATTTTGCGTATTGCCGATCTTTCCAGCGTGTGGGTTGTGGGTCAGGTTTACGAAAAGGACCTTGGTCGAATTAGGATCGGAAGTGGCGCTAGCATTACCGCGGAAGCTTATCCCGGAAGGATCTTTCGCGGGCAAGTCTCCTATGTGGACCCTACTCTGGAGACGGCCACCCGCACCGGGCAGGTTCGAGTTGAACTGGCAAATCCCGGCCAGCATCTGAAGATTGGTATGTACGTGAACGTGGCGTTTGCGACCGCGGGTGGTGCGAAGTCTACTGCGCCTACCGTCGCAAAGGCTGCAGTTCAGAACATCAACAACCAGCAGGTGGTTTTTGTGGCGACAAAAGAGCCAAACATATTTGTGATGCGACCAGTCCGACTTGGACCAGAAGTCAACGGCCGTTACCCCGTCGTGGAAGGTTTGGCTGTAGGCGAGAGCATCGTCACTGAAGGCAGCTTTCTGTTGCGTGCCGAATACCTGAAGTCGGCTTCTGCCAACCATTCACACTGAGCGCAGTCTGGGAAACGTCGGCCGCACAAGGGCGCTGTTTGGTTTCCGACAATCAGCGAACCGCGCGGGCTAATAATACGAATCCAAGCTTGCGAATTACTGGGTTCATTGGGCCTTCACAAATGGCGGCGTTCTTTTCTCAAATCCTTCTTCTTCCGCTGAGGGCCAGTTACTTCCGTCGCTGAGCGCGGTTAATACCTTCAACCTTCGGGAACTTACGGATGGATTTCTTCTGCTCGCGAGTTTCCAAGCTGCCAAACAGCGCTACCAGAGCGAACGTAACCACGATGACAAAAACGAGGTCATAAAGAAGGCTGGAAGTCAGTTGAAAAAAGAAGAACCTATAATCTGACTTGCCGTAAGGTGCTTTAATCTTCCGCAGGCGCCAGCCCTCGACCGGGCGAATAGTCTCGCGCCGGTGACGGCGCTTCTGCTCGTCCGTACTTCAAATAGAGAGCCGGAATCACGATCATGTTGAGAAAGGTTGAAGTGACGATGCCGCCTAATATGACGACTGCCATCGGCTGCTGAATCTCTTTGCCTGGCTCACCTGCGCCTAAAGCAAGCGGGATCAGGCCTACGCCCGTCACAAGCGCCGTCATCAGAATTGGACTAAGGCGTTCCATCGAACCTTGCACAATCGCATCACGGAAACTGACGCCTTCCTCCTGCATCAAGTGGGTATAGTGCGAGATCAGCATGATGCCGTTTCTGGTCGCGATCCCAAATAGGGTAATGAAGCCCACGAGGGATGCGATGGAGAGCGTTCCTCCTGAGAGGAAAACCATAACGACTCCGCCGATCAAGGCGAGCGGCAAATTCGCCATTACCAACACCGCGGAACGCGCCGACTTCAACGCGACATACAAGAGGAGGAAGATGCCGCTAATAGCGACAATGGAAAGCAGCGTGATTAGGCGCGACGCCTTCTCCTGCGCCTCAAACTGCCCGCCATACTGCACGAAGTAACCTTGCGGCAATTTCACGTTACTCGCGATAGCCGTTCGAACATCGTTAATGACGCTGCCTAAGTCTCGGGCCGCAACATTACATTGAATAATGATTCGGCGTTGAACGTTCTCCCGGTTGAGCGTGTTCGGTCCTTGATCGACATGCACCTCAGCGACCTGACCAATTGGGACACGCACGCCTGTCGGGGTGTCAATCAGAGTGCGACTGATCGCCGCTACCGAGTCGCGCGCTGAATCGTCAAAGCGCACGAGCACGTCATAAGTTTTCTGCTCTTCCAGCACTTGTGAGGCGACATGGCCATTGAAGGCCGTGTCAACGGTCTCGGCCAAATCTTCCGCTCTTAGTCCTACTGCCGCAGCCGCTTGCCGGTCCATGTTGACCTGCACCTGCGGGACGCCGACTTGTGGCTCAACCATCAAATCGACGATCCCGGGAACTTTTGCCATCTGGTCGCTTATCTCCGCTGCTTTGGTGCGAAGCGTCGCGAGGTCTGGTCCGAAAAGTTTGATGGCAATTTGCGCGCGCGTGCCCGAGAGCAGGTGGTCAATGCGGTGCGAGATTGGTTGGCCGACTTCCGCCTCGACACCGGGAATGCGGGCGAGGCGTTGGCGCACGTCTTCCATGAATTCCGAATGCGGTCGGTCGCCCTCTTTAGTCACGACTTCGATCTCGCTGGTGTTGACCCCAGCCGCGTGTTCGTCTAATTCAGCGCGTCCGGTGCGTCGAGTGGTAGATACGACTTCCGGAACTTCGTGCAGCACAGTCTCAATGACATTGCCGATGCGATTGGATTCCTGTAAGGAGGTGCCGGGCGGCATGTTGGCGTTGATGTTTAGTGTGCCTTCGTTGAACGGCGGCAGGAATTCGCGCCCCATGAAGGTGAACAGCGCAGCGGCCACCAGCAGCATCGCGGCGGAGGCGGCAATGATCTTGTACGGGTGGCGAAGCGTCCAGTTCAGGATATGAGCGTAGTGTCTCTTCATCCACGCGACGAGTCGCGAATCTTTCTCGTCGTGAAGCAGCTTCGATCGGCCGAGCAGAAAATAGCAGAGGACGGGCGTCACGGTCAGCGCGACTACGAGTGAAGCGGTGATCGAGATGATGTAGGCAAACGCAAGCGGAGCAAACATGCGCCCTTCGAAGCCGCCAAGGGAGAAGAGCGGAAGAAAAACGACGATGATGATGAGTGTGGCAAAAAGGATCGAGTTTCTGATCTCGCTCGACGCGCGGAAAATTACATCAACCACGGGAGAGGGTGTGGGCAAATGCGCGTTCTGCTTCAGCCTCCGGAAGACATTTTCGACATCGATGATCGCGTCGTCCACCAGCGCGCCTATAGCAATGGCGAGACCGCCCAAGGTCATTGTGTTGATAGAGATGTTGAAGTAGTTCATCACCAGAATCGCGGTGATTAGCGAAAGCGGAATCGCAGTCAGGGAGATAAAGGTGGTGCGGAAGTTCCAGAGGAAGAGGAACAGCACGACGGTCACCATGATGCCGCCTTCGATAATCGACGTACGAACGTTGCCAACCGCGCGATTAATAAAGTCAGCCTGTTGAAACGCCTTCGTGTCGATCGTCACGTCAGGCGGGAGCGTCGCTTTCAACCCCGCAAGCGTCGTCTCAATCTGTTCGGTTACTTCCAGCGTGTTGGCGTTTGGCTGCTTCTGAATCGTCGCAACGACCGCAGGTTTCATATTGAAGCTGCCGTCGCCCCGTTTCAGCGCCGCCCCCGCCTGCACCGTGGCTACGTTGCGAATCAGAACAGGCACTTTATCCCGGAGTGTGATGACGGAAGTGGCAAGATCTTCAGGCGTGTTTACTCGCGCTCGTCCACGAATTAAAAACTCTTCGTTTGTAAGCTCGAGGAAGCCGCCGGCGGCGTTGGCATTCGACGCAGTCACGGCTTCGACAAGCTGTTCGAGCGTCACGCCATGATCGGCAAGCTTTGCCGGATCCACGAGAACCTGAAACTGCTTAGTATCACCGCCGATAATCATCACCTGCGATACGCCCGTCACGCCTAAAAGTCTTGGACGCACTGTCCAATCGGCGATCGAGCGCAACTCCATCGGCGAGGTCGTCTTGCTCGTCATTGAAATCAGCATGATCTCGCCCATCGTTGAGGAGATCGGGCCGAGGACGGGAGCAGGTACTCCGGCGGGGAGTCGGACTTGCTGCAACTTCTCGTTGACGAGCTGACGAGCCCGATATATGTCCGTGTCCAGCTCAAACTCGACAAAGACGATGGAGATGCCGATCGCGGAATTAGACCGCACACGGTAGACGCCTGCGGTGCCGTTCATCGCTGCTTCTATGGGGAGCGTTACGAGGGACTCCACTTCTTCCGGCGCCAGGCCGTGCGACTCTGTGAGTATTGTGACGGTTGGCGCCGTCAGATCTGGAAACACGTCAACCGGCGTGCGCAGCGCAACGTAGCCGCCATAGATCATCAGCGCGATTGCGCCAAGAATGACCATGAGCCGGTTCCGCAGCGACCATTGGATAATCCTATTTAGCATCTTCTCTTACTGCTTTGTTACTCGGTTAAGTTTCGTGTGAATGCACTCCAGTATCTGCGGGCTTGAGTTCCTGCAACCTAATCTGGTAAGCGCCTTGCGTCGCGACGCGCTCACCCTTTTCGAGGCCCGTAAGCACAGCCACCTTGTCGCCGTACTCATCACCGAGCGTCACCTCTCGTCGCTGAAACTCTTCGCCTGAAAGCAGCACATAGACGATTTTCTTTCCTTCGTTATCTAGCACCGCCGACCGAGGGATCATCATCGCCGTGACCGACTCACCTGCGTCCAGTCGCACGTTCGCCTGCATTCCGATTCGCAGCGCGCGTCCGCCATTCGCCACCTGGAAAACGACTGTGGCGGCACGCGTCCGTTCGTCAATAACCGCGCCGATGTCCACTACCGAGCCGCGAAATTCCTGGCCCGGATATGCGGCAGTGGTGAATGTGGCACCAGCGCCCCCGCCGAGACGGTTCAGATCTCGCTCAAAGATCGGGGCCTCGACCCAAACCGTATCAAGGTTACTGATCTCAAGAATCGCCTCGCCGGGTTCTACCTGCTCGCCAAGAGACTTGTTGACTTTAGTGACATAGCCGCTTAGCGGAGCGCGAACTGTATGACTGGCATTAGCACTGCCGACGCCTCTTCTGGAGGCGACAACCGAAGGTGAAGAGGTTAGCGCTTCTAAACGTTTGACCGCGGCGTCAAACCCTACTTTGGCCGCCTTTCGTTCGGACTCTGCCGCATGAAGTTGTCGTTCGGAAAATGCCTTGCGCTCGTAAAGGCGCTGGGCGCGGGCGGCTTCCTCGGTTGCGTGATCGAGACGAATGCGGGCGGCTTCAACTTCACCCGCCGCGGTGCGCCGATCCGCTTCGAGACGCGCGGTCTCCAAGTTTAGCGACGCTGCTGCGCCTCTTACCTGCGCCTGCTCGGCGGAAGTTGCGGTTTGTTGCACGACGGCGATGGTTTGTCCTTGCGCGACGGGCTGCCCGATGCGCGGAATCTGTCCGCCGGCAAGGATGCCGCCCACAGGCGGGGCAACCACGGCCTGCTTGTTCGCCGCCGGAACGACACGACCGGTCGCGGTGATCTGCCGGGCCACTGTCTGCTCTTCAACCTGGGCCAACTTCATCTTGATGAGCCACTGTTGCTCCATCAGAAACTTCACTGTTCCCGTGTTACCCGGGGCCGCAGGCCCTTCAGTCTTCACTCCTTTAACCGGGCGCAACCAATAGAAAGCAAACACAATGACAACTATTGCGAACACAGCTACTCCTGCAACAATCACCACCAGATTGCGGCGTGAGGCACTGCCATTTCGCTCGACGGTGTTGGAGCTCTCGTCGCGAGTAACTCGCACCTGCTTCGTTTCTTCGGTGCGTTCGTTGTTGATGTCGTCCGGTGTACTCATAATTTGATATCGCTGCCTGTGGCCAGCTCCAATTGGAAGATACTTGTGTAGTAGTCAAAAATTGCGCGGTAATAAGTGGCCCGTATCTCGGTTCTGGTTTTCTGCGCTTCGATTAACGTAATCAGTTCCGCCGCGCCTTCCTGATAAGCCCCGAATTGAATTTCCCGTGATTCATCGGCCTGCCTTAAGAGCCCTGCTTCATACGCTCTTACTTGCTCGCGCGCAGTCTCATAGGCTCGAAACGCAACTTCGACTTCGGCCAGTGCGCGATTGCGCGCGAAGCGTAGAGTTGTCTCCTTTAGTTTTTGTTCAGCTTCCGCGCGCGCGATACCCGATTGATTACGGTGGCCGAACGGTAGTGGCACGGTAACCCCGGCCAGGACCGTGTTGTCCACACCCACGCGCCTATAGCCGACGTAGGGAGTCACTTCGCCGCTCGCCCGCGAACGTTCCAGTTTGATCGCTGACTCGGCCAGTGCGACTTCGGCTTCAGCCACTTTCACTTCTGGACGATTGGCCAATGCAGTCTCTCTTAGTTGCACGAGATTAAGTTCAACGGTCGGCATCTGGAGCCGGCCGGAAACATCCACCTGTGCAGCGCGCTCGAAGTCTGGTTCTCCAATTAGCTCAAGCAGACGGATCTTTGTTTTTCGGAAGGCAAGCTCAACATTGGCCACCGCGAAGTCAAACTTGATTCGTTCCAAACGAACTTTCAACAGGTCTCCTTCGGCGATATATCCTTCCTCGAAGCGTGCCTTATTGAATTGCACCAAGCCCTCGAAGTTGTCGCGGTTCTCCTGCTCGATGCCAAGTAGCGCTCGCGATAGAACGGATTCGTAATAGGTTCGTTTGAGATCGAAGAGCTGCCGCCTCAGTACTTGGGTCAGGCGCGCCTCGGAAACTGAAATTGTGCGCTCCACAACCTCCATGCGTAGTGCCTTGCGGTTACCCAGTTCAATTGGCTGTTCAACCGTGACGCCAAACTCCTGCAGCCTGCTTGCAGGCGTTTCGCCAGAAAGACGCAGGTTCTCCGCGCTCGCCGTCAGCCCCGGACGTGGGCGTAAACGTGCGCCGATCCTTTCGGCCTCAGCGACGCTAATCTCTAGCCGCGCGGCCTCGACCGTCAGGTTCTTTCGCAGAAACTGTTCAGTAGCTGAATCCAGCGAAACGAAGTCAGGTTGTAATGAAACAGCGACAGGTGTCCCAGCCGTTGCGGGTGTTTGCGCGCACAGGGTTAGCGGCAACGAGAATGCCAATATCAAACTTGTGATTGCTCTGAGGTTCTTCACAGTGAGTTCCTACTCCACCTTGAAATCGGTTAGCGACATGCGTTCATCAACCTTTGCGTTCTTCACGTGGAACTCGATGTCGTAATCGCCCTTAGTGGGAATGGCCACATCGGCTACGTAAATACCGGTGACCTTGCCGACCCGTGCTTTGGTCTGCATCACTTCCGCGCCGCCCTTCGCACGAGTGATTAAAGTCACCTCGGCTTTCTCAATCGGAGTGCCATCGGTGAGGTCAGTAAGGTGAATCAGAAACTGACTCGGCTGGCCGGCTTTCAGCGCGTCATACTCGAAGAAGTTTTCAATGCGGTCGGTAAACTCCGTACGCGCTATCGCTTCTTCTTCGTGCTCTACTTCAGGCTTTGGCGCTGGACCACATGCTGCCTGCATCACAACAGCCGTCATGAAACAAAGAACCAGGACGCTCCGACGACAGGCGGTAGTTTTTAAGGAGAGCGAAGTTGTGTGCATTTCTAGCGACAGTCCTGGCTATTTGAAGATTTCGATTAGTGCTTCCGTAGCGTGATGTACGGACAGTGGAGCGAGAAGGAGCATGGCAGAAAGGGAAACAACCCCGAATGCCAAAAGAACTATTCCGGTGCGCGTCGCATAGGTTTGGGATGCAATGTGAGACGCTGAAACGGGACTGTCTACCAATGTGAGCAAACGACTCACGCGCCGCTCGAACGTTAGAGCGCTATTTGAAACAAAGCTTGATGCGACGGCTTGTGTTGAGGCGAGTTCGGAAGTGGCGCCGGCAGTCATGGTTTGCCGTCGTAATTTCACCAGCGCTTCGGCAATCTCTAACGGCTTGGAGGTCCGTTGAGCGGCCACTTCATCGCATACGACTTCAACTTCCGTCCCGCGCCAGCCAATAATTAGGCGGGAGAGCGGAAATGCCAGCGAGCCATAGCTGGCCACCGATAAAAGCAATTTGACTAAATTGTCCCGGCGGGCATGATGTGCAGCTTCGTGTTCCAACACGCCGTGCAACTCAGCCGCAGTCAGCGTTCGCAACAGACCGGAAGAAAGAATCAACTTCGAGCCACGAAATCCCCATATAAAAGCAAGCGGATAATCGCTCATCACCAACCCGACCGAGAGCCCTGCTTTTCGCGCGACATCGTTTAAGAGCGCAACATGCTCCGCTGGTGGCTCCACGGCTTGAACGTCTAACTGTCTGATCACTTTGCTCACGCGCCAGGTTCCACGCAGATTCGTCAGAGCGACGGCGCCGGCAATCAGCACTACAAAAAGGCCCATCGTATAGGCCAGTGCGGGCTCCAAGGCGGCCGTCAGTTCGCCCAGCAGGTGTAGTTGATGAAGCGGTGCGGAATGTTCAGCAGCGAAAGCTTCCGGCGTTAACCACATCCGCGGAAGCAATGCGGCCGCGACCAGCCAGAGCGAAGCAACTGGAGGTGTAACCAGAGCGGCAGTGTAAAAACGCGACAGCGTTTCAGCTTGAGGCTGCCACGCTTCCTTCCGTGTTATTTGGCGCACCGTCAGAGCGATCGCAAACATGAGCAGCGCAAACACTGTGCTGAAGAGCACGAAGTTTTCGACGGCTGCGATAAATAGGGTAGTGCCGAGCAAGGTGATTCCGATCTTCGTTATTTGCCGGCGCGCTGCCGCCGCTTCTCTCGAATCTTCTGTTCGAGCTGTTCCAGCCCGCTTGGATCGTTGCTGATCAAATCCACAAAGGTGGAGAGAGCAGTTTCCGCGGAATGACCGATGAGCGCCCCCAATACTTCCTGGGCCATCGTGCGTTCGAATTCCTGACGAGTGTAACGTGGCGAATACACAAAGGCCTTAGCTTCCTTCTGTCGGGTCAAATAGCCCTTCTGGTACAGCCGATCGAGCGTCGTCAAGACGGTAGTGTGGGCAATCTGTCGGTTGTTCCGCAACCGTTCCTCGACTCCATTGACGGTTTGCTCGGGCTCGGTCCAGAGAACCTCCATCACCGCCGACTCAAGCTCGCCAAGCACCTGGCCTGCGCCACGCGCACCCGGGTTAAAACCCCGAACTGTAATCTTTGGATCGTTATTTCCCATTAGCAATACTCCTCCCGGCCAGACCCAAGGGAGAGCGGAACCTGTAAGTGTCCATCAACTACTATCAATAGTCGATACGGCAGACGGTTGTCAAATTCTCCGCCTGCGTGTTTCTGCAGGCTTGCTATGCCACCCGCTTAACGCTCTGGTACTCCCCTGAAACCTTCAGCGTGACGGTCACGTCGCCATCGGTACGATTTCGCCAATACCACCCGTGATGACCGTCAAAGGGTGCGACCAATTCACCAGCGTCGCGCTCAACTTCTCTGCCCTTGCTAAAGCTATGTTTGGCCCCGGTTGAGTTGTCGCCGTGAGTATCGTGGTTAACGGGGCCACCGGTGCTGGCCCATTCATAACTGGCCTTTGCGCCCTTCGCCATTTGCAGCTTAACTTCGGCACCTTCGCCCGGCTTCAAAGTAACGGTCATCTCGTCCTTTTTTGGGCTGCCGACAGGGTCCTTAGCAGGTCGGACCGGCGCGGTAGCTGCTGGCTCAACAAGACGTTGGGAAGCCTGAGCTGCTCGATCCTTTTCGGCCTCGGCGGCCAACGCGGTTTTTATCTCACCCATTTCTGTCAGCCCGAGTACGCGACCTATGCGGGTTGGGTCAATACCGTACTCGCTCGGCAAGACCACCGTAACGAGGAGAACCGTAGCAACAAGGATGGCGATGATAGTGGAACGTAGCAGCTGCATGCTGCTTGGCAATTCGGCGCGGTTAGGTAGGTCGCTATTGTACATGAAATGTTCCTCAAATTATTCCTTGAAGTTAAGAGACAAAATAACCTGTCAGTTGGTAACCAATAAGCATAAAGCCCGCGATCATCATGATTACATTTGCAGTATAGGCATGACGCAGAAAGCTTCCGGTCCGGCGCCAGTAACTCATCACAATTAAGATGGTGGCGAGCGCCAACAATTGACCGATTTCAACGCCCACGTTGAATGCAAGCATGTTGGGTATCAAGCCGTCCCGGGAAAGTTCATACTCCTGAATTTTCGTCGCCAGGCCGAAGCCGTGGAAGAGGCCGAAAACGAGAGTCATTACTTTGGTATTCGGCTGCAC
>JBGTOA010000029.1:0-94638 GCA_041742785.1 Pyrinomonadaceae bacterium
TTCTTTAACGTGCCTCCGGGTCAGACGGGTAACCTCGAACGTAACTTCATTAGCGGCCCCACGTTCTTCAACTGGGATGCCTCTATAATCAAGAACATCAACATCACGGAAAACGTGCGGTTCCAGATCCGTGGTGAGGCTTTCAACGTGCTTAATCGCAGTAACTTCGCGATTACAAACCAATTCACTCAGGCGAACATCAACAGCGGGACTTTTGGGCGACTTCTGTCGACCTTCCAGCCGCGCATCGTCCAGTTCGTCGGCCGGATCGAGTTCTAGAACATAGACCTCGAACGGATCTCTTACTCAGGGCGTTGCTTCCGCAGGAAGTGACGCCCTGATTCTCATTCCCGCAGGCCTCTTTCTGATTTCGTATGAGTTGAGCTACGATGAATTACAAATAAGCAGCTGTGCAAATGGAGGTTCATCATGCATTGCCTGGTAGTACTGGTGGCGCTTTCCTCTCTCCTTACGCCCCAACAAAAACAGCTCTCCGTTCCGGGTCCCCCCGACCTGATAGTAAGCAAAACCAGTTGGAACAAGTTCCATCTTCCCGTCGGTGGCGACAGGGATCCTTTTGCCCCAAACGACATGATTCGGGAGGAGGCACGTGCAAAAAGAGAGGCAGAGATCCAGAACCGTCAACGGATCGCCAGCGGGGAGCCATTGGTTAAGGCACCCGTATACCAGATCCACACGTCGTCCTTAAACGATCTTAAGCCCGGAGTGGCCGCCTACTCCTACACGATAAAGATCAAGAACTCTGGATCGAAAACTATTCGGAGTGTGGAATGGGCCTACGTGTTCACTGATTCGACTACGGGCGAAGAAGTTGGACGTACCGTCTTTAGGCATAGCGTCAAGATTAGTCCCGGCAAGGAAGGTGAAGTCATCGGCTATACTCAGAACCCTCCAACTCGTGTCATCGATGCCAGGCGGGCCGCTTCGGAGGTCAGGTTAAAAGAGACAATAGAGTTCTACCGCGTTCGTTATGAGGATGATTCCCTCTGGGAACGGCCGGAATGACGCAGCGAGTAACCTACCTTAATACCGCCGCTTGGGGACTGAGAACCACCAGATGCCAACGTTGGAAGGTGTTGATGGTGTCGTTCGGAATGAGCCTGACGTAAGCGGTCTTAAAGTAGAGTGCTTCAGGCTTGGGCCATTCCAATCTAACAATGGGATTGAATGAGGCCGGCAAACTCGCAGTCGTCGATTCCACACCCGGTTCCTGGGCTTTCTCTTTCGAGTTTTTCTGTTCGTAGTTAATCGAGGCCTTGATCGATGCTTCACGCAATGGAATTCGAGCTTGAGTCGGTGGCGTGCCTCCGGCATCGTATATCGCCACGTCAGTATCAAAGGCGGTAGCTACCTTTGACGAGTCTGGGCTCCACACAGGTAGAGCTTCCGTCACTTCATCGTCGAGCAGCCGTTCCCTTCCATCCAGCCCGATCAAACGCGGTCGACCCGCCGGCAGTTTGTATTCTCGTTCACGCGCCTCCCATTCAGCTTCTCTACACGCCAACGCAACCAAACCGTGATTATCCGGCGCCCAGGCGAAGTAAAAGTAGATAAGACCTTCGCGCGACGTGAGCGGTTTCAGATCGAGCCCGTCGCGATTGCAGATATATATCTGTTCCGTGTTGAACAGAACAACCGGGGCAAAAGCGGGCCCAACCGAAGGCGAGGGCACCACCTCAGGCAATGATTCAGGCAATGATTCAGGTTGCAGGTCGACTGGAGTAGGTGAAGGAGTTGGTTTCACTCCCCTGTGACCGATGAACGCGATCAAGTTCCCATCTGAGGACCAACTCACAGTCTCGGGGAAAACACATGACAAGTCCGGCGGAGTTAGATTCTTGAGAAACTTACCATCCACAGAATAGAGATCTATGCGAAAGGCCGAGCTTGGTTCGCTTTCAGTGCCGTAAAGGGCAAGCGCCCGCTGCCTGTCCGGAGAAACAACCGTTCGCAGCAGCGCATCATCCGGTCTGCGAGTGTTGAAGTCAGCCTGAATTGCTTCCAGCTTGTCCGTCGTCTCTTCCTGGCTCGCATCGGGCGGGGCATTGGTATCCGCCTCGAAGCGGAAGGCCAATCTCCGCGCAGGAACATCTCGCAATACGAGAGGCCGCACATCGCGGCGGTCAGTGATCGATTGGCATCCGGTAACGAAACCAAGCAAGGGAACGAGAAGGCTGAAAATGAAGGTAGTCGTAATCGTGTTTTCCAGATTGCGGTAACGTTTAGCACTATTGCCGGCATTTGAAACCGCAATGCGGCGCATATCTGCCTGACCTCTGCTCGCAATGTTTCTGGTCAACTTTAACTCGGCCTCGTGAGCTTTCCGCGGCGATGATAGGAACCGTTCAGAGATGATGTCAACGAAAGCAGGAACTAACGATTTGATCGACCCGGGGCTCTTTCGTCTCTGCCTGAGACCAGCTCGCGAGTAAGCGAAGGATCCAGCGCCAACAAAGCCCGAATGGTACTGCGCGGCGAAAGATGATCCTCGTCGCCTTCATCTATTTCAACACAGTTGTGGGCCACTGAACGCGCAATCCTTCTCGGCAGGGGTTCATAACTTGGCGAAGCAGCGACGTACGATCGTGCCGCCATCACGCCCACCAGATCGCAAGTCAACTCCTCTGCCTTCTGACCGCGTATCGTTAAGGCTGTTAAGCTTGCGGCGCGGTTTGCAATAGCTCGAAACAAAATCTGCAAGCTGTCGCTGTCGCCATCAGCTATATGTATCAGCTCGTGGGCCAGTACGCTGATCATCCCTTCGTCCGACGGCAAACCCGCCAGAAAGATTGTGCCGAATGTGATCGTGTGCGGGTTTCTCAAATATACTGATGCGTTATCGCGCGAATCCATATCCGGCTCAATCATCTTAACGGCCCGAATCCTGACCAGTGCCTGCGATAACTTTAGGTTGGCCCCCCTGACGCTCGTAAAGGCGTAGCGGGTTGCAAGCTGCCGCAACGAGTTGCTTACCAGAGTCTTGGCAACGGGCAATAGTCGTTGCGCTCGTTCCGCTCCCGCGACTGCTTCCGGGCTGAGCACCGGAAGCGACGGTCGTCCCTGCATTTCGTCGATAGGAACGCTGCCCAGCGGATCCTTCCTTCTCTCAAGACAAACAACTGCAATCGCGAGTTCAACCATCTCGCGCTCTTCTGGCGACATCGTCGATCGCAAGTGACTTGACTGCGGTTCACTCCGCGGTCGTCTCGTCTGCGCGTCCGTCGCGATTGGCCCAGAACAAAGAAGGACCACGAAAACCAGCGCCCGGGAAATCAAGAAGCGACTCGTGCGCCTCCAAACGATTGCACGAGCGTCTATTAGCGATCTAAGGCGATGTGGTTGCATGTTAATCATTTATTTTGCCAGACAGGCTTGCGTTTATCCTGGAATGCATTGATGCCCTCCAGTGCATCTCTCGTTTTCATCAATTCATGCAGATAGATGTTCTCGACGTGCTTCAGCGCCGCTTCGAACGGTTTGCCTCGACTCTGGTCCAACGCCTTCTTTGTCAGTTCGAGAGCCGCAGCGGACAGCTCCCGGAGTTTCGCCAGCACCTCCAGTAGTTTCGTGTTGAGCTCCAGCGGCCGTACCACATAATTAACGAGCCCTAGCCGCAATGCATCATGGGCGTCTATCATTTCGCCGGTCAGAATTAGTTCGCGGGCGCGCTTGTCTCCGATAATCTGAGGCAAGAGAATGGCCGCCACCGGCGGAAAGACCCCCAGCTTAATCTCGGGCTGACCAAAACGCGCGCGGTCGCTCGCGATCACAATGTCGCAGGCGCATACGAGCTCGCAACCTCCTCCCAGCGCGGGTCCGTCAACAACCGCTATCGTTGGTTTTCCGATCTGTTCGAGCGCGCGAAAAATTCCGTGGAAAGAGTCCAACATGCGATAGATAGTTTCCTCGGCATGCTCTTCGACCGCCACGCCGGCACTGAACGCCCGGCACTCCGGCGCCGCGGCAAACACAATCGCAACCAGATCGCGCTGACCAGCGCACTCCGCAAGTGCGGCATTTATTTCCTGCATCATCGCGATATTCAGGACATTCACCGGCTGCCGAGAAAAAGCAATTGTCCCGACGCGATCTTCGATCACTAATCTAATGTCATTGTAGCTATTAGTCATTTATGGTCGCCGCGATCGCCCTTGCGTTGCTGCCGCCTCCTGTGGTCACACTCCAGGATTCGAGACTGGCACTATACGTCAAGACTCATCAAGCCGACGTCGCGGCTTAATCAATAACGCACGCGGCATGTTACTACGAAGCAGCGACGCGGTCTAAATTGACTGTTCTGCCAAACTTTTGCCATGCTGCAGGTTCAAATAATATCCGGAGGTTTAAGTATGCCGATAGTCTCTTGCTTAGAATGCAATACCCGGAACCGTGTCGATCCCCAGGCTGCTGCTACCCAGATTGCGAAGTGCGGAAAGTGCGGTAAACCGCTGGATTTGCGAAGCGCAACGACCGAGGTCGGCCATAACAAACCATTAACCGTTACCGATGCCACGTTTGAACAGGTCATTGCCGGCGCAGGCGACAAACCAGTGTTGGTGGATGCCTGGGCGCCCTGGTGTGGCCCTTGTCGCGTAGTGGGACCAATCATGGAGCAACTGGCTACAGAGTCAAACGGTCGCTACCTGATTGGGAAACTGAACGTCGACGAGAACCCGCAGACTGCGTCGCGTTTTCAAATCGCCAGCATTCCAACGATGCTTATTTTCAAAAATGGGCAACTGGTTGACCGCCTGATTGGAGCACAGCCGAAACCCGCGATTGCCGCGCGGCTCGTGAAGGCGGCTTAGGAGAGATTGTCGGTGGTCCGCTGTTGCCTCTCCTGTGAAGTGTGTCTTCAGTCAGTATCAATATTGCTGCAGAGAAAACTGACTACGGCCAACTGCCGCCCGCATGTCCGCATTTCCCCTTTCGTCTGACTATCGTTAATATCGCCTTACTCATTCAAGAAAGGCTGTGCGCGAAATGTTCAGAAGATTGATCGCTACATCTGCATCCTGGGCTCCCTTACCATTGCGCCTCGCCATGGCGGCGGTTTTTGTTGCTCATGGATCGCAAAAGGTTCTCGGCAGTTGGGGCGGACCGGGCTTTAAAGCTTTCATTGCCGGAGAGACTCCTTTCCCGTTCATGCGTCCCGCATGGCTATGGTTGGCAGTGGCAGCCCTTTCTGAATTGGTTGGCGCGATCCTCTTGCTGCTCGGTCTGCTGACACGTGTGGCTGCATTCTTTCTTGCTTGCACGATGTTAACCGCCATTGTCGGAGTTCACTGGGGCAGGTTCTTTGTTAATAGCGGAGGCTACGAGTACGCGCTTACATTGTTTGCAGTCTCGCTTTCGCTTCTGATTTCCGGCGGCGGCCTTCTCTCGATCGATCATGCTCTGTCCGGTCCAGGTGGCCGGAGACGTTAGAACCATCTTGAGATCTTGCTCAAACGTGCTCTCAGAAAACCTGAACTCTGTCCCCAAGCCTGAGACTTTCCGGCTTTCTGGTTGCGGCCTTCCGTAATGAAACGCTCGCCACTACTCGTCATTTTCATCACGGTTTTCATCGACCTCGTTGGTTTCGGAATCGTGATCCCAGTCCTGCCCTTTTACACCGAGGGGACTACTTTCAATGCGACGCCGAGAACGGTCGGATTGCTCTTTGCTTCTTACTCGGTTATGCAACTGATCTTCTCACCAATCCTCGGCCGTTTGTCGGACAAGTATGGCCGCCGTCCGGTGCTGTTGCTTTCGATCATCGGAACAGGTATTGGCTTTCTGATACTCGGTTTTGCAAACACGCTATGGATGCTCTTTCTGGGCCGCATTCTTGACGGAATCACAGGCGGAAATATTTCGACAGCGCAGGCCTATATTGCCGACGTCACCACCAAGGAAGACCGTGCCAAAGGGATGGGCCTGTTAGGAGCAGCATTCGGGCTCGGCTTCATTTTTGGCCCGGCGATCGGCGGCATCTTCAGCCGCTGGGGGATTCACGTCCCGTTTTTCTTTGCGGCGGGTCTCTGCTTCGCCAACGCGGTCCTGCTGTACTTCACTCTCCACGAAACAGTGACACCAGATCATCCAGCGCGAAACTCGGCAGCCCGCGGCAGAAACTGGTCTGAGGTGCTACGATCGTTAACGCACCCGCGACTTGGATTTGTGCTCACGATCTACTTTCTCTTCGTGGTTGCGTTCTCGATCATGACGATGTCGTTTTCGCTCTACACGATGTTTCGCTTTGGCTATGACGCGCAACACAACGGTTACCTATTTGCATACGTTGGATTGATCGCGGTAATTATCCAGGGAGGGCTGATTGGCCGGCTTGTCAAACGATTTGGAGAACTACCTCTGATCGTTGCTGGAGCGTTTTGTTTTGCCATCAGCCTTTTTGCGGTTCCGTTTGTTGGGCCTTTTTCCGGCGGATTGTTGGGTTTGCTTATCGGCGGTGGGGTTTTCTCGTTGGGCAATTCTCTGGCGACGCCGGCCTTGAATAGTCTCGCGTCAAAAAGTGCGGGGCCGGCCGAGCAGGGAACGGTGCTCGGCGTTACCCAGTCGGTCTCAAGTTTTGCCCGGGCAGTGGGTCCGTCGCTTGCGGCTCTGCTGATTCATAGCTCGGTTGCTCATCTCTCGGCAGATGGTACGCCACACTTCATGAGCGATGAATCGCTTAGGCTCACATTCTGGAGCGCGTCGGTGATTATGTTTCTGGCTCTGGTGCTGGCGGTCTATTTCATGCAGCGATATGGAGAAGAGGTTCCGACGGTGGCTGATGGCAGAAGGCAAACAACCTAACTCAAGCAATCAGCAGTCTGCGGTTCGCTATTTTACAAACACAGCGAGCGGTCCATCCGGCTTAATAAAATCCTTGAGAGTTGCGTAGGGAACCAGCACCTTTTGTGGCCCCGCCACATACGGCCCAACCTGATAAGCGTCGAAAGTAAGGGCGAGCCCCTTCCGCGTAATGGTCCAGCTTTTAAAGTTTTTCTCCGTGGGGCCTGCCCCCGAGTTAATGGTATCTTCGGGCAGCATCGAGTTCGCAGCCTTTGATTGCGCCTTGAGGTCTTTGATGGCATAAGCCGACATCGCCGGCAAATACTTCGCACCCGGCTTGAACAGATCGGCAAGCCTTAAGACCTTCCCGTTCGGCACGTCGAAGTTGATTACCTGCGAGTAAGAGTTCGGATGTGCCGCGCCTTGATAGTATCCGCCGATCTCAAACTGAACACTCACGAGATTGTCGTTCGCGAGACCAACCGTATAGCCAATTCCAAGGTCACTGCCTGTCCCTGAAGTTTCGCTCGGCGTTCCGTCTTCGCTCGCCCTCTGCACGACATCTTTCTTGAACTCGGCGATCTTTCTGTTAACCAAGGCTCGGGCTTGCTGGTTGAATTTGTCGAAGCGACCGTCCGCGGCGCCGGTGATCTGCGGATACTCAACCTCGATCGAATAGTTATTAGTCTTATTGGTCTCCTTGATCGGCTTAGCCACGATTTCAGTAGCGCCGCTAAATTCGATAGCCTCCTCGTGCAGGGAAAAGGCAGTCTGTTTGGTGCCGTTCGGAGTTGACCAATTTCCCACCAGATTCACGGATCCGTCATCGCCGGTTTTCCATAGTCCCTTAAAAAGGCCGGTCGGCTTGCCACTAGAATCAAACTCTTCAATAGAAAGATTGCCGTCCTTATCGACGGTTCCCTTCACATCAATCTTGGTGCCGACGTTTTGATAGAAGTAGCTTCCGGTAAGCGCTTCGCCAGAGCGCACAAGTTTCATCTGCAATCCGAGCGCGCTACCGATGGAGCCTTTGAAATATTTCGTCTGCGTAACTGGTGGCGCTTCGCCGCCCTCCGGATGATTGACCTGTGGTCCAGCCTTGGGCGAAGCGTTCGCGTTCTGAGCCGCTGGAGCTGGACTCTTCTTGCACGAAGTAATCAGCACCAGCGCAACTACCACAGACAGGAAGATTGCGAGTTTTGGTAAGTGACTCATTGTTACTCGAACTTAAGGCCAAGCGCTTGAGTTGAGAGTATCGCCCAATAAAAAAAGCTGTCCACAGATTACACAGATTCAAAAAACCGGCAATAGACTTTTGACTGAAAACCGAGACCCGTTAGCCGTCATAGCATTCTAAATCCGTGTAATCTGTGGACAGCTTTTTCTTAACCCGCCGCAGCGCTGCAAAAAAGTTCAGCCCTGAGACTTGGTCTCTTTAATACACCGCACTACCTCTTCGCGTATCTCTTCAAACGTAGTTTCGGAAAGATGTCCCCCCGTAAAGATCGGATTGGAGGTCACGTCCGCGAGCGCAAACGGTGGGAGTGGAAAATTTGCCATATCCTCATCGCTCGCAAAACCCACCTCGGCCAACACCAAGCCAAACAACCCACCCAGGAACATATCGACAGAACACGGGCGTCCCACGAATTCGAAGTAATATCGATTCTTTCGAATCTCGTTTGCCTCGAACATCGACAACGCTTCCGCTTCCTGAGCGTTGAGGTAAATGTTCGTGATTATCGTGCGTGAAAGGTCTTTTGGATCAAGCGCAAACTTTTGCGTGAACTTCACAGTCCATTTGTTGCTGCGCGGCTCGCGAACTTTTCTAATGCGCAAGCGTGTGCCCGTGATGTAGTTGTCGGTAATCTGCACGTGTGCATCCGCGCGCGTCATTGCTTCAGGCAAGTCCTGAAGCAGATACCTGCGCTCGCGCTCAATCCGGGCATACTTGCTCTCTGCCGGGCAAATCGTGTTTTCATCTGTCAGTTTTGCAATGCCCATTTGTGATTACTTTACCCGCAGCCGGTTTTCCAAACAAAGGAGACTGTAGAGAAGAATCCAACGGTCCAGGCTGACTTGATTCAGGCGGGCGCCCGCGGTCCCCCAAAAGGGATCGGCAACCTATGCGCGGCGGATGAATTTTGCCGCCACCCACCCCGCCAATACCAGGATTGAAAGGATAAGCCAGTTATAGCGGTCGCCGTAGGTGGCTGACGGGAAGTGATTGCTGATCATCAGGAACACGACCGGGACGGCCATGAACGTATTCTGTTTCGACCTCAATTTCGCCTGAGCTGAAAGCGAATCATCGGGCTTCCCGCCTGAATTTATCGCCGCAATCATCTTCTTTTGGGCCGGCAGGATGCGCATCCACACATTGGCGGCCATAATTGTGCCGAACAACGCGCCGACGTGAATGTAAGCCGCTCGCCCACTCAACACGCGCGTAAGTCCGTATGCAACTCCCACCACCATCACGTACGCGACGACAGCAAACAACTTTTCGTTGCGTCCCAGCGGCGAAAGCATCATGAGGTCATAGACAATCCAACCAGCAATCAGAAGCCCGACTCCCAGACCCACGGCCGCGTTCACACTTATGTCACTGACATCCGCATCCACCAGGGCGCCGCCGCCCAGATAATAAATCACGACCATTAAGGCGAACCCGCTCAACCACGTCGTGCCCGCTTCCCAGCGAAACCAGTGCAGCGTACGCGAAACCAGGTCCGGTACCTTTCGTTTCTCAACGACATAGAAGCCACCGCTGTGGACCATCCAAATCTGCGCCGGGACCCCGGTGCTAGCGGAGGCTTTTTCCTCTTCACTCAAGCGCGCATCGAGCCAAGTGAAATAGTAAGTCGTGCCAACCCACATGATTCCTGCGAAAACGTGAATCCAACGCAAGATCAGATTGAGCCACTCGCTGATGGCGGGATCGATTGTCATATTCGGTGAACGCCGGCAGAGCGAAACAGCGATGGCGCGATCAGATCTTAAACGCCGCGGTAGGTCGAATAACCAAATGGATTGATCAGCAGCGGAACATGGTAATGCTCGGGTTCCTCTCCGATCTTGAATACGACAGTGACCTGTGGATAAAAGCCTTCGATCTCCAAACGCGAGAAATAGCTCTCGGTATCAAACCTCAGGCGGTAGGTGCCGCGTTCGAGGTGCGTCTCCACCAGAAAAAACGGCTTTACCCTTCCGTCGTCATCCGTCCAGGCCTCAGCCAAAAACGACCAGGTCTCATCAGGGTTCTGTTGCTCGAGGTTTACCTGGACGCGATCCGCAGGCCGTCCGCGCGCAGTGTCTAGAACGTGGGTTGAGATGGTGCTCATAGGTTTAGTAGTTTGTTGAATCTCAAGTCAGTTATTTTAGCCTGCTCTGCGGCAGCATTGCGTAACTCTTGTTCCGGGGTATTTGTAAGGCGCCCACGCAGTAGCGCCAACATCTCTACTGAAGTCTTTCCAGTAGCGCACACGATGAAGATAAAGCCAAACTTTTCTTCATACACTCGATTCAGTCTCGCCAGTTCTGCGATCGTTTCTTCGGCGGCGTCAGACGTCCCCGACTGTTCCTGTTCAGCCCACGTTTGGGCTTCGGCAGCGGGGGGCGCGAGCGCTTTCTTCTCCCCAATCTTTGGATGGCTGTGAAAAGCCTCCAGCCAATCCTTCTCCTCCAATGCCGACCAAACCTCGACAGATGTTCTCTTCAGACTTTCCACATTAGCAAACGGTCGCTGCTCAATCATTCCCTCAGCCCAGGTGGTGGACCCACAGCATTTGAGAAACTCGCGGCGAGCGTCTTCGGCCGGCAGGGAATTCAAACGCTCAAGATGTGGCTCTGGCATTCACGCCCTCCATCCGACCGTAAACCCGCAACCGGCTGACGCCTCCATCGGGAAAAATATTAAAGCGCAGGTGCGATACCAATCCGGCGTCACTCACCTCCTGTTCAAAGCAATGGCGCGTGTGCGCCTGTAGTTTCGTGCGCTTCAGCAGCGGCTTCCACTCCGCAATTTCCAGGTCGGTGGTGCTGTAGGCACCTTCGAGCGAGCAACTTTCAGGGAAATTCCCTTTGAAATAAGAGGTGTCAACTTCCAGACGGTGAACATTTCCTGGCGTTGCAAGTTTGATCACCACCCAATCATGCCCTGGCCCACGTCGTCTTTTCGTTTCCCAGCCATCGCTCATGTTTGCTGCTCGTCCCGGCATGATCAGGTTGTGACGATGTCCGAAAAACATGTCGCTGCAGGAGAGGACGAGTCCCCCGTTCTCCACCGCTGCGAGATCGATTTCACCGCCGCGGCTGCGCAGCCTCCGCCAATCCGGAACGACTTCGCCAAAAACTCGCAGACGCGCCACACCGCCATCGGGATAGATCCGGAGACGAAGGTGAGTAAAACGACTATCGCTTTGAACCGTGAATGGATTCTGGGAATCGCCCTGTAGTGCCGAGCGGGGCAAAATCTCAGTCCACCCGAGGTCCGCGTTATCTAGTTCATCGACGGTGGGGTGGCCATCAACTGCGCAGGCCTCGATTGAACACTCTTCGGGATAATTACCACGAAAGAAACTGGTGTCGACAATTACACCGCGCACGATTCCGGAGAGACCGAGTCGGACAATGCACCAGTCGGAACCGGGGGTTCGCCTCCGCCGAGTTTCCCAGCCATCCATCCATTTGCCGAGATCGGTATATTTGCCCTCGATGAAGACGGGCGCGCTCGCCTTCAACAGATTTTCCTTAGGCGCAAAAAACTCGTCGTTGGCAGCCAGCACCGCGCCGCCAAGTTTTTCCGCTGCAAGATCGATTAGCTCAGTGAATTGCATCGACCATTTGCCCTCGGGTCCAGGAGGTCAGAACCACTGCGCGATACCGAGGTTCTCGAGTTAACTTTTAGATCTTTCACCTATGGCCGCCCCACCCGCTGCCGCCCGTGCACTGATCTTCATTTACCGGTTTGCGATAACAGGAGTTCGCCGGCAGGTTCAGATTTGAACCGGCCCTCATCATATATCTTCTGCCCGCGAAGAAAAGTTTTTTGCACAACTCCCGCGAGCGTCTGCCCGGCATACGGAGTCAGCTTGTGGCGATGCCGATTGATCTCTTCTGAAATCTTAAACGCTTCATCAGGATTCCAGATCACGATGTCAGCATCTGCGCCGACGATAATGCTGCCTTTGCGTTCCGCCAGGTTGACCAGCCGTGCCGGGGCAGTGCACAACCATTCGGTTATCTCCTTAAGACTGTGTCCGCGCTTGTACCCTTCCGTCCACATGATGGGCAAACGAAACTGCAACGAAGCGATGCCGCCCCAAGCGGCGAGGAAGTCGCCAGTCTCTTTCAACTTCATCTCAGGCGGACATGGTGAATGATCTGAAACAACGCAATCAATCGTACCGTCAGCTAAGGCCCTCCAGAGCTGCTCGCGGTTTTCACGCTCGCGAATCGGAGGGCAGCATTTGAACTCGGTTGCACCGTCCGGAACATCTTCGGCTGCAAACGAAAGATAGTGAGGGCAAGTTTCCGCGGTGATTAAGCCTCCTTTTTTTGCGAGACGGATCGCCGGCAAAGCATCTGCGGAGGAATGGTGGACGATGTGGACCTGCGTGCCGAACTCGCGACTGAGTCGAATCATAAGATTCACGGCTTCGTTTTCGGCTTCACGAGGGCGTGAACGCAAAAAAGTATGGTACTCGGTAGGGCAGACATTGTTGTCTGTCGCCGCTGGTTCATCGCCGGACGTGTGACAGGCGGGGATGCCTGTCTTACCGATTGGTCCGGGAACCTCGGCGTGAACTATCAAGACGGCGCCGAGTCGCCGCAACTCAGGCATTGCTTCTCGAAGATCTCGCTCCTCGACGTTGGGAAACTCATCGACTCCTGAATGGATCAGGAAACATTTAAAACCGACCACTCCTGCAGCACTCAGCGATGCGAGCTCAGAGCTGTTGCCGGGAATCACGCCACCCCAGAAACCGACATCGACGTGACACTTACCTTCAGCCGCCGCAAGTTTCTCGCGCAACCCGGGAACGGTCGTGGTGGGCGGAATCGAGTTCAGCGGCATATCGATCAAGGTCGTGACGCCGCCTGCGGCAGCCGCCAGGGTTGCAGTTGCAAATCCTTCCCATTCGGTGCGACCTGGCTCGTTGATATGAACGTGAGTATCGACGAGGCCCGGCATTATGACCGCGCTTTCTCGGGTTTCGATTAACTCACAATCTGCCGACACGTCCGCGAAGGAGCTTATCTTCGAGATGCGACCATCTGTTATATGAATCGCCGCCGCCTCAACTGAATTCGGCAACACGACACGTCTACCGCGAATAATAATCTTTCCGGATTGCATGCATTAATCGTTGAACTAAAAAGTTGGCGGCGGAGGCGGAAGGTTGGAAATCGGTTCGCCTAATCCAAACACCTGCTCGTAGGCAATGACGATCCCGGCGAGAGTTATTGGCAAAACGAAGAATGCCCCAACGTAGCAGAACAAAACTCCCACAATTCCAAGCCCGGCATTAATCGAATATAAGCCGAGTAATCTGCCGAAGTTTGCCATTGCCGCTTTGGCGCTCAGCTTGACGGCGTCAACGCCTGACAGTCCCCGGTCGACAATTAACTGATAACTGAAAGTGAAGAGAACGGAGACCCCGAGTATTAGGACAAAGATCAGCAACCAGACGAGACCAAACACACCCATGAAGCCCAGCAAGGTCGAGGAGTCGGGCTGGCTGCCCCCCGTTGTCATCATGATCAGACCAACGTAGAAGATTATGTAGGTCGGCACGACTACTACCATGATCGGCACAACGTGAATCAAGGTCGCGATTAAGCTCTGGCCAAAATAGTCGAAGCCTTTGAAAACCATGCCAAACTCGATTGGCTGACCGCGGCGCGCCCGAAAGTAGGCAAGATAGATTCCGCACATCATCGGACCCATCAGGATCCCGAACGGCACCACGCTGGCTATGAGCATTCCAACTGCCGTGATGCCAAAAAAAAGCCAGTATTGAGGCTTGATTAACGCCCAACCCGTTTTCAGACACTCCATGGGACGAACTGCGCTTCGATTGAACGAAACCTGGGGATAGTTTGTCATTGAGTTCTGCTCCGGGGCTTGGATTATGACGTCTCGCAGCTTAAGCGCTGCTCATAGATCATTCAACCATTTATCTGGGACCGCGGGTGGCGCGCCCGCAGAGTTGCGGATTGAAACAACCTAAGGGGACTCTGCAACTGAACCTTCGTGACATTCAGCGTTGGCGGGCGGGGCCGCCCGCGCTCCCACCACCGGCAAGAAAATCCTCTAACAGGTTCAACGATACGCGCAAACGGTAATCACGGGTCGAACGAATATCACTGATGGGAGAGATCTCATTCGCCAACGACTCACGAGCCTCAGCAATCGTCTTCTCGTTAACGTCCTGGCCCAGCAACGAATCCTCAGTCTTGACGCAGCGCAGAGGAATAGGCGCGATACTGCCCAGCGCTATCCGGATCTGCGTGATCCTTTCCTGGTCTCGCGTGATCACACCGGCGAAGCAGACTTTTGAGATCGCCTGGGCCTTTCGCGTCCCCACCTTTCGATAGTAGTGAATAATAGTCTCGCTTCTTCGCGGTAAAAACACTCGCGCCAGCAACTCATCCGATCGAATCTGCATTTGCTTGTAGCCGGTGTGAAATCCCTGGTAGGGAATACGACGAGCACCAGTCGCGGAAACCAGCTCGAGTTCAGCGTCGTACGCGAGCAGCGCTGGAGGCGAGTCCGCCGCCGGCGAAGCGTTCACAATGTTCCCACCCAGCGTTCCGCGATTCTGGATTGCGAGACCGCCCGTTTCGGCCGCGGCGTGACAAAGCATCGGAAACTCGGTGCGAAGGACTTCATGAGACTGAATCTCAGTGTACGTGGTGAGCGAGCCGATGCTCACCTCTTTATCGCTCACGGAGACGCCGCGAAGCTCGTCCAGGCTCCAGATATTCAGGTAATTCTTATGTGGCAGCTTTCCGGCTTCCAGCAGAACCATCAAATCGGTACCACCCGCAAATGGTCGCCAAACTTCCGGCTCATTTGCGAGCAGAGCCAACGCGTCGTTTAGTGCCGCAGGCGTTACGATTTTGTAGTCTGGGATGAACGCGCGCATGGGGAAGAAAAGGAAAAACCAACATGGACACAGCATTCAAAATTCGGGAGAGTCTTCTGTTTTAAGAGTTCTGTTTTTTGAGTGCCGTGCTCTAGTGCTGTGCTCTATCGTTTGGGAGTTCTATCTCCTGTTTTCTGTGTTCTGTATGTCTTATGTCCTCCGCACACGCATTTACCACTGACTCAAAAATCCTGATATACCCTGTGCAGCGACAAAGATTGCCTGCGAGGCCTGTACGAATGTCAGACTCGCTAGGATTGGGATTGCGTTCGAGCAGATTCAACGCAGCCAGCACCATTCCCGGTGTGCAAATGCCGCACTGGGCGCCGCCGCAATCGATAAATGCTTGCTGAACTTTGTGTAACTGGTCGTCTGTGGCAACGCCTTCGATGGTTCTGATCGATGCGCCTTCGACCTGGGCCACCGGAACCAGGCAACTGTTAACAATCAGTCCATCGATCAAGACGCTGCAGGCCCCGCACTCTCCTTCGCCACAGCCTTCCTTCGTGCCGGTAAGCTGCAGTCGTTCACGCAGGACATCGAGCAGACGTTCCATTGGATGTGCTTGAAGCTCTCGCTCCTGGCCATTTACTGTGCAGTGCAAATCGATTTTTCCCGATTCCTTTGCCATTTAAGGGACTTGCCTGGTTTTACGACGGCCCTACCGCCCGGCCCGCGCTTTTTGGTCCTAGCTCTTCCATCAGCGATTCAGGCATCAGCGGAACGTGATTGATACTAATTCCTGTAGCGTTCTCAATCGCGTTCAGTATTGCCGGGGCAGGACCGTCCATCGGCAACTCTCCAATCCCCTTTGCACCGCCAGGCCCATACGGATAGGGCGTCTCTTCAAAGTGCACACGGATCGGCGGAATGTCTGCGGCCGTCGGCATGATGTAGTTGGTCATCTGATTATTAGCCATGCGGCCATTCTGCCAAACCACATTCTCGAATAACGCGAAGCCGACGCCTTGGGCCACGCCACCCTCAATCTGGCCGGCAGCCAGAACGGGATTGATCACTCTTCCAACTTCCTGCAGCGCTACGAAATCATCGACGTGGGCTTCATACGTGAGCATGTCAACGGTCACTTCTGCTACGTAAACAGCCCAGGCGTAGGCGCCGTACGCGTCACCCTGATACTTATCGTCATCCCACAGGACATTCGGTGGCGGTTGATACTTGCTTAATGATTTCAGCGGGCCAAACCTGTCAATGTAGTGACGGCACGCGTGTTCAAATTCAACTTGCGAATATGCTTCGTTCAAGAGACCGCATCCGACCAGCGTCTGCTTTAAACCCAGAACCGCCGATTCGACCAGTTTACCGACGATCATGCACGTACGAGAGGCCACGGTGGGCCCACTGTTGGGAACCGTGCTTGTGTCTGGCTGCGAAACATCTATCAAATCGAAATCGACACGAAGCGCATCGGCCGCGATCTGCGCAAAGATGGTATTCGTTCCCTGCCCAATCTCAGTGCTGGCAGCAAGAATTTGTACGCGACCTTCGCGCGTAGCCTCGGCGCCGACGACCGATTGCAGGTAGACCTCGCCGGATCCGGTAAAGCCCGCACCGTGCATGAACGAGGCAAACCCAATCCCTTTTTTCTTCGACGCCGTTGGGTTCTCGCGGGCAAATCGCGTGCGCTTTTCGTGATATCCGGACAGCTCGAAGGCGCGATCAAGCAGGTGGCCCCAATCCACTTTTTCGCTAATGACCTGATTCGTCGCAGTAGTTTGCCCGGTCTGAATGAAGTTACGACGCCGAAATTCGTCGGGACCGAGACCCAAAGCGTGCGCCACTTTGTCCATGTGACGTTCGAGCGCGAAAATGCTTTGCGGCGCACCAAAGCCACGAAACGCTCCATGCGGCGGCAGGTTTGTCGCCAGGGCCCGGCTTCTGATTCTCACGTTCGGACAAAAGTAAGGGCCAGCGGCGTGAATCGTGCCGCGCGAAAGTACCACCGGCGAGAGTGTGCAGTAAGCGCCGCCATCGATATCAAAATCGATTTCCATCGCGAGAAGCTTTCCATCTTTATCGACGGCTGTGCGATGTTTGGTTCTTGACGGATGGCGTTTCGTGGTTGCGACCATGTCTTCCGCGCGATCGTAAACAATCTTTACGGGTCGCCCGGACTTTAGAGCAAGCAGTGCCGCATGCCCGGCGATGAGCGAAGGATACTCCTCCTTGCCGCCGAAGCCACCGCCGGTTTCAGTTTGAATCACCCGCACCTTCTCTTCGGGCAGATTGAAAAGTTTTACAAGCGACTTGTGAACATAGTAAGGACACTGCATCGATCCCCAAACGGTGACGCCGTCCTTTTGGTTGGCAATCGCGATGCAGCCGTTGTTCTCAATGTAGAGCTGTTCCTGCGCGCCCGTTGAATATTCGCCTTCAACAATGAAATCCGCTCGCGACCAAACGTCATCGACGTTTCCTTTGTCGACCAGGAACGATTTGAAAACATTGTCTTCGCCCCACACTATCTCTTTTCTGGCGATTGAGTCTTCGAGCGATAAAACCGGCGGCTGGTCTTCAATCTCAACAGTGACATTCTGGCGCGCTTTCTCGACGAGATATTTATCCGGGTGGGCCAGCAGCAGGATTGGTTCTTCCGCATGATTGACCTTTGCGTCGGCGAGGTAGGGCTGATCGTTAAGGATTAATGCAACGTAGTTTTCGCCGGGAATGTCTTTCGCGGTGACGGTTGTAACCTCATCCCAGGGAACGTCGCCGCCTAGGTTGATGGATTTGATCACGCCCCGTATTGCCGGATTGCGCACTGTCACGCCATAAAGCATGCCGGGAAAAGTCAGGTCGTCGATGTACAGCGCCGCGCCCGTCACCTTCTTGCGGCCTTCCTTGCGTGGCATGGATTTTCCGACGAGGTGTTCCACTGCTTTTGCCTTTTTAAGGTGTTTATAGCTGACTGTCGACGTCGCTATTGGAGCCTTTTCACCTTCCACAGAAAATAGAGACTTTCATTTTTAATTAGATTGTTGATAATTGCCCACCTTTATCCCTCTCAAAAGTCACATCTCGTATCTTACCACCGTGAATCGAGCCAAACGACGGTTAGAACTTCCCATGCTCCAGCAGCAGTAACCCAATCGAAATCGCTGCCAGCAGATACATGAGTGGCCCAATCTCACGTCTCCGTCCCGCCATCAGGTACAAACCCGTATGCGAAATGAACCCCCAGAGAATTCCCTGTGTTATCGAAAAGGTCAGCGGGATCAGAATGATGGTCATGAATGCCGGCAGTCCTTCTTCGATTTTTGAAAATGAAATTTGGCCGACGCTCCGAAACATCAACGCGCCGACCAGAATAAGAACCGACGCAGTGGCGAATACCGGAACCGCGCCCGCCAGCGGTGCGATAAAGAAACATGGCAGAAAACAGAGCGCGGTGAAAACCGAAGTCAGTCCGGTGCGGCCACCCACGTTGATTCCAGCGCTGCTTTCGATATAAGCCGTCCCGGAAGAAGTACCAGCCAGTCCCGCACCCAGCGTCGCAAATGAATCCACAATCAATCCCTGCTTGAGGTTCCTCGGATTACCATTCTCATCGAGCAGGTTTCCCGCGTGGGCCACGCCGATGAAAGTCGAAATGGAGTCGAAGAGATCTGTGAATAGGAGTGTGATGATTGCGGGCAACAGCGAGAGTTTCAATGCGCCCCAAATGTCGAGCTTAAGAAAGACCGATTCAAAGTCAGGTGCGCTAAAGATCCGGTCCGGCAGCTTCACGAATCCAAACGCCGCTCCCAGGACAGTGGCGAAAAATATCCCCGCCAGAAAAGCAAACGCACTTCGCTTCGTCAGGAGCCAGATCGAAACAGCACAAGAAAGAACCGTCAGCAGCCCCGGTATGCCGATGTCACCGAGTTTCACGAAGGTAACCGGATCGGCCGCAACCAATCCCGCATTCTTCAAGCCAATGAAGGTCAGAAAAATTCCAATGCCGGCTGCGGTTCCTAACCTGAGCTCCGTCGGAATTGCTTTGGCAATAGTTTCGCGAATCGGCGTAACCGAGATCAGGAGAAACAACACGCCGGCCCAAAAAACGATTCCCAGCGCGGTTTGCCACCAGACGTTTTGTGAAAGGATGATTGTGAACGTGAAGAACGCGTTGATGCCCATTCCGGGCGCCACGGCAAACGGCAAATTTGCATACAGGCCCATGAGCAGCGTCGTCGCAAAGCACAACAGCACCGTGGCCGTCATGGTTGACTAGCGAGTGACCGCCGAAGCGGCATTCATTGGATTCTGTAGTGAAAGCGAGCCACGCTTCTCTGGTAGCACCTAATTGCCTGAACTGCCCGAGTTCCTGGCCATCCGAGGTGCGTTCTCGCCACGCCGGCCGCCGCTTCTGCAACATTTAACCCACTCGTTGAATTCCAGCCAACCATCATTCGTCGTAAGAGACAATCACTCAGTGTCTCGGCCAGTTCATGCTTGAAAGCGAAGACAACCTCAGCGGCAATCGCATTGCTTTCTTCGTCGATGACTGCAGCCAGTGACGAATCGGCCGAGACAAGTTGCGACACGGCAAGTGCTCGCGCGCCGTAGATTCTCAACAGGCGTTGCTTTACGTCTTCTGACTGCAGTCCCAGTTGCTTTTCGATTTCGTTCGGCTCCAGTGCGGCGCCAGGCAGCGGCTCTTTTGCAGTTTGAGAGTGGGGGTCTGTCTTGCCGAGTCTTTTGAACAGCAGATCGACGGTTTCTTCCGCCAGTGACCGGTAGGTAGTGAGTTTGCCGCCAATGATCGACAGCATCCCCCTCAGGTCACTCTGTTCTCGGATGAAGTGACGCCGAGTAATACTCTGTTCCCGTATGTCCGACGTGAACGGCAGGGGCCGCACGCCGGCATACGAATAGAGGATCGACTCTCGCTTCAAGCCGGCTGCGGGAAAGAGTCTGTTGGTTTCCTCCAGCAGATAGCTTGTTTCCGAATCGCTTATCTCTACCTCGTCCAGATTGCCTTCAAAGCGAATGTCGGTGGTGCCGACGAGGAAGTTCCCGTTCCAGGGGATAACGAAGAACGGCCGGCCATCAGTTTTTGCTTCAACATACATCGCCTGCGATGGCGCGCCGTTAAATGGCGCAAGGACGATGTGACTTCCCTTCGTACCCCCTAACTGTCTGGCTTTTGCCCGGCCTGTTCTTTCCAACACGTCGTCCACCCACGGACCGGCAGCGTTTACAACCAGATTCGTACGAACCCCGCTCAACTTGCCACTTAGCTCGTTGATAAACTCAACTGCGGTGATTTTCCCGGCGCCGATTTTGAACCCGGTGACCTTTTCGTACGTTCGAACCGAAGCGCCGTGGTCGCAGGCTGACAAGACATTCTCGAGCACTAGTCGCTCAGCGAACTCAACTTGAGCGTCGATGTAGACCGCACCGCCCCGCAACCCTGCCGAGTTTAAGCCGGGAACTGCCTTTATGGTCTGATCGCGCGAAAGCATTCGATGACGGGCCAGCGACTTGTCAAAAGAAAGCAGGTCATAAGCCAGCATGCCGGAGCGAATAGTCAAAAGACCACGGCGGCTGTGTTCATAGATTGGAATCAAAAAGGGCAAAGGCTTAACGAGGTGTGGGGCGATCCGGAGCAGGATTTCACGTTCGCGCAAAGACTCTCTCACAAGGCCCAGTTCACCGTGTTCAAGATAACGCAGTCCGCCATGAATCAAGCGGGTGGAAAAACTGCTGGTGCCGCTGGCGATGTCTGACTTATCCAGGAGCAACACGCGCAGTCCGCGCATGGCAGCGTCACGAGCGATTCCCGCGCCGTTGATGCCGGCGCCGATGACAACGACGTCGAATGAGTCGTTATTGGTTAAAACGGAATTGGCCACCATAGCGTGGGTCAAAGAATTCGTGTTGCGCGCATGCCCAGTCCATTCTACGATTCGAAGCAGGGATTACGAGCGACTGGCGCAAACCCCGTCAAATTTGTGAGGAGTTCTTTCTGTAAACATATGAAACACTTGTTCGTTGCAATTCTGCTCTTGACCGGTCCTTGGCTCGGGCAACGCGCTGTAGTCACACTCGCACAGGAAAGAGAACGTGGCGCAGACTTCAATCAGCGACCTGCACCTCCCGTTTCAGACGAAGCGAAGAAAGCGATGGAGGCGAACCTGGCTCAGGCGCGCGTGCACTACGAAGCCAAATCGCGCGATCCCGACGCAGCGATCTGGTTAGGTCGAAGGTTGGCGTACCTCGGACGATTCCGCGAAGCGGTCGAAGTTTACAGTAAGGGAATCAGGGATTTTCCCAACGACGCGCGGTTCTATCGCCATCGTGGCCACCGTTTCATCACACTAAGGAGATTTTCAGAAGCCATCTCAGATTTTAAAGAGGCTGCTCGTCTGACAAAAGGGAAGCCTGATGAAATCGAGCCTGATGGCCAGCCAAATGCCAGGAACATCCCGACAAGCACGCTGCAGTTCAATATCTGGTATCACCTTGGTCTTGCGTATTATTTGTCCGGCAACTACCTGGGAGCCTTAAAGAGTTACCGGCAATGCCTCAAGGTTTCGAAAAATCCCGACGCGCTGGTCGCGACCACTCATTGGCTTTACATGACGTTACGACGCTTGAACTCAAATCAAGCAGCTCGGGTTCTCAAATCAATCCACGAAGGTATGGAGATCATCGAGAACGATGGTTACTACCAATTGTTGCTGATGTACAAAGGTAAGACTTCGCCGGAAGTGTTGCTCGCGGCAGCTAATGAGCAGGGAAACTCGCCTGGGGCGCACAGCATTCTTTATGGAATTGGCAATTGGTATCTGTACAACGGGCAACGCGAACGGGCCCTGGACATCTTCCGCCAAATTACGAAGTCGGATCAGTGGACCAGTTTTGGATTCATTGCCGCTGAGGCGGAGTTGATGAGCAAGAAAAAGCGGGTTATTGAGTAGGGTGAGGTTCGCGTGGGTGCGTACGTTCATCACCAACTCATGCACTTGCGCTTCTGTTGTCCAACGCCCGCACCGATTGCATCGAAAAGGTGAACCAAAATTACACCTCGTCTGGCTCTGCATTTTAGGGCACAGGCAACTCTCGGGAAATTGGGTTTACACTCTTGGGAAATTGGCGGTCACTGCCTCTCTTCTCGTGTATCATGAAAGCCCTGAAGTTCTTCACAACCCGTACATAGGTTCGCTCTGATTTAATGGCCCATTTAAGTGAAAACAGCAGTCGCCTAGAACTTGAGACTGTGCCGATGAAGAGCCTGACGCAACTAGAGCACCTTCAAGTGGACGGGTCTAGCGTGATGTTGTTTTGGCTCCCTTGGGGAAGGAACGACCGCGACGCAAAACAATCAACCGCGCGTTTTCAGAGGATCGCGCGATATTGTATGGGACTTGAAGCTTCGGCAACGGTTTGTCTGTTGACGACGCCATCGGATGCGGCATCGATGCTCCCTTACTTGGAACAGCACATGCACCTCCGGTTATGGATAGCGGTCAAAACCGTTCCAGAAGGGCTTGGCACGCAACTTGGCCGATTGCCTACTCGCCACGCGTCCCTCCTCATCCTTACGAAGTACGATAATGCGTTACGCCACGTACCCACACGACTCAAGTACACTCATTGTCCGGCCTGCCGCAAGACGACTAAGGACTATGGTGGCAAGAAGCACATGTATCACAGCTACGGAACCCTTATGTCAGATGTGTGGACGGATATTGAATGCGATCCGCTAAAAGATATTGGTTCGATTACTCAGCGACTTAAAGATCTATTTGGCTTAGAGCCCTATAAGAAATTGCTTCTCATTGATCTTAGGAAATCGAAGAGTCTTGTTCCAAGGAAGGGGGAAACGGTGGACAGGCACAGCTTGTCTTCAAGTAAGGCTGTCATTGTAACAAAGACTGTAAGGAGTAGGCTGATCAACGAGGATTGTATCGAAGCATTGACGAGAATCCGATCGAACTCAATTGACTTCTGTTTTGCGGATTTACCCTACAACCTAAAGAAAAAATACTACCGGTGTAAAGATGCCCTTGGGACTGATGAATACTCTGAATGGTGCAACCAGTGGCTCTCAGAATTACATCGAGTGCTCAAACCCGGTCACACTTTAGCGCTTCTTAATGTACCCCAATGGGCGGCCAGACATTTCTCGTATCTGTCCTCGATTATGAGCTTTCAAGCCTGGATTGTTTGGGATGCGCTTGGCTTTCCTGCGCGAAAGATTATGCCCGCTCACTATGCGATTCTGTGTTTCTCAAAAGGTGCGCCACGAACCTTACCCGCTTTTAACGGCGACGAAGACTTGGCTGACCTGGAATACTTAAGACATCGAAAACAGCTTTACTGTGTCAGACCTGCCTGCATTTCAAGGAGACGCTCGCAAAACGTGGTGGATCATTCTCCGCTCTTCGATATTTGGAGTGATGTCCACCGACTGACTCACAACAGCCAAAGAGTGAACCATCCTTGTCAATTACCCCCCCTCCTAATGCGCAGACTATTCGCCTTGTTTACAAGGAAGCAGGAAGTGATTCTGGACTGCTTTAACGGTGCCGGTACCAGTACACTCGTAGCACGACAAATGTCGCGAGGATTTGTCGGCATTGAAATATCTAAGCGCTATCACGCGCTGGCGACTAAGCGCCACGAAATGTTGAACCGAGGTGACGATCCATTCGGCAGGAAAGACAAGGTTCCCATCGCAAAGAATAGCCGTGTGATCCGAGTTCCAAAGCAAGATTACAAGGTAACAAAAAAAGTCCTGCAATTGGACGTCCAAAGAATCGCTGCCCAATTAGGCCGAATCCCAAAGCGAGAGGATGTCCGGGTTCATAGCTCATATCCCATCAAGTATTTTGACAATTATTTCAGCAGCTGGGGCGAGGTCTGTGCTGCTGCCCGAACGAGTGGTCAAGGTCAACTACTTTAACGATCATCGGCTTTGAGTGAAAAGTTCGCCGTCAAGAGATCGAAGAGGAGGGCGCTTATGCAGCAGCGATTTGAAACAAAGAATTGGAGCGTCAAGGAGTTTAGAGATTGGGAAGATGCTGGGGAGCTAATCCTCCAACCAAAATTTCAACGTAGAGATGTATGGAGTGATAAAGCCCGCTCGTACCTTCTCGACACGATCATACGCGGGAAGCCAATTCCAAAGATCTATCTAAGGGTCGAAGTGAACCCACGAACTAGGAGGACCGTAAGGGAAGTGGTCGATGGACAACAGCGCCTTCGATCGGTTTTAGATTTCTTAAAGAACGGTTTCAAGATCAGCAAAACACACAACGAGGAAAATGGTGGAAAATACTTTAGTGAAATTGATGAAGACGTCCAGGACAACGTACTAGCTTATACATTTGCCGTAGATGTGTTGGCAGATATGCCGGATTCCGATGTCTATGATGTTTTCGCTCGCCTGAACACCTATTCGGTGACATTGAACTATCAGGAACTCAGGCACGCAAAGTATTTCGGAGAATTCAAGACAACTGTTTACAAACTGTCAAATGAGTTCATGACATTTTGGCAGGAGAATCAAGTCTTTAACGATAAACAGATACTCCGGATGAATGAGGCAGAGTTTGTCTCGGAACTGTTGATTTGTGCATCGGTCGGAATTCGAGCAAAGGAGAAGCGCCTTATAGATTCCTTCTATTCGAAGTGGGACAACGAGTTTCCGCGAGGGGCCGTGCAAGAAAAGAGGTTTCGTCAGACGGTGGATACTATAGGCGGAATAATGGGTGACCGACTTCCGGAATCAAAGTTCAGTACGACGGCACTACTTTACCCACTGTTCTGCGCCGTCTATCACCTGAAATTTGGCTTGCCGGATTTCAATGAGGATCGAATCGGTATCAAGGTCTCCGATTACCAGCGTTTGGGTAACGCGCTGGTGAAAATAGATGACATTTTTGCCAAGCTCGAAGACGCGGCGGTTGAAGCGGAATTCGAAGAAGGAGTCAGTGAGGGAATTATCGAAGCAGACGAGTCAGAAGAGGAGGAAATTGGTGAGCAACCGGAAGACTTCGATCCTCTGACACTGCAGGAACGTAAATTCTACAATGCTTTTATCGAACATTGGGTTCATGCAAAGAACAGAAAAACACTCACAGAGTACATTTATAGAGTGATGGCAAAGGCGCTTTGAAAATAGTAATCCACTATGGCGCAGCATCTTCACCTTGAAACAGTTCTAAACGCTCTGATTCGTAGATTGAACGAGAGCGAACGTCTATCTGCCTACGGCGGCAGATGGGTAAGCCATCCGTTCACCCGTCCACCTAGGTTCACCGCTAAGCATCGCGATTATTTGGCCGAAATCGCCTTCCTCAAGTCTTTCATTGCTTGGGAACTGTTTTTGGAGGAGTCGTTTGTACTTTATCTGCTAGGAAAGAAAGCACCATTGGCTGCACGTCCGCATCGAAAACTGGTTCCATCAAACCGCGATGTCGCGGAAAAACTCTTCATTCCTGACAAAGGAAAATATGCGAACTGGAGCGTTACAGATTTTATCCGTGAGCGCGCTGAGAAGTGCTTCCTGACAGGCACCGAACCCTACTCCTCGGTCTTAGTAGCTCACAATTCAACTCTGAAACAAATTAAGTCTATTCGGAACGCAATCGCACACGCTTCGATCTCCACTCAAGAGAGTTTTAAGAAAATCGCCCGCGATCGATTAAGTGTGGGAGTTTATCCGACTGGCTTGACTGTCGGTGGATTCCTATCGACAACAGTTCCCGCGAGCCATCCGCCCGAGTCCTTTTTGGAGAGCTACCTAGGGACACTCAGACTCGCCGCGACAAGCATCGTCCCCGTGTAAACAGTATCGTAGATTTATTTCATACCATTTAGTATCGACACCACACCATCTGGCATAGAAACCAAAGTGTTTCATCGCAAAAAGATAATGGAATGATAGTCTACTCTCATGCGTCAATCCGCTCTTCTCACTACGAACCTCGATAGTATTTTCCAACGGGCATAGCCTTTGCACTGCGGTAGCTCAGCCGTTTAGGCCCAAAAATAGCGACAGACAAGTGCCTGCCCTACTGGCCTAATCCTGCGCCAGGTCGCGGATACGTGTGCCTCTTCGAGTCTGCGTCTGACGGATGGTCCCAAGGACATTTGATCAAGGAGCGTGCATATGCGTTCACCAAAACCTCGCAATTTAATCATTCTCTCCCTGCTCACTATGCTGCTTATCATCGTGCCGGCGCTCGCCGATGAAGAAGCAGATGGGGAAGACTATGAAGTTAAAGCGCGTGTAGTTCGCATCAGCTTCATCAAAGGCGAAGTTAACCTCAAGCGCGGCGGCAATACCGATTGGGAACGCGCGCGTTTGAACTTCCCTCTGGTCGAAGGCGATACGCTCGCGACTAATCGCGATTCGCGTGTAGAACTTCAGATCGACGCCCGCAACTTTGTGCGCCTGGATGCCGACTCAATCCTGCGGATCGTTACGCTGCGCGACGAAGGCGTTGCGTTGAGTGTGGGGCAGGGAACGGCCTCGATGCGACTCGCTGGATTCGATCGCGCGCGCGAGTATTTTGAAGTCGACGCTCCCGGGACAACCCTCTCCGCCGAGAGGAATGGTCTCTACCGTGTTGATGTCGGACGTGACGGAAAAGTTCGTTTGACTGCCAGTGATGGCGGACGCGCTCGCATCTACTCTGAGACCTCCGGCTTTGCCTTGCGCGATGGCCGCACTGCGGAGCTCATCATCGATGGTCCCAATACCGGCGACTGGGAAATACTCGCAGCCAACTCAAGCGATGGCTGGGACAGTTGGGTCAAAGATCGCGAGCGTTATCTCGCCGAACGACTCCGCTATGACACGCAGTATTACGACAGTTATGTTTGGGGCGCTGAAGACCTCGATTTGTATGGCGCATGGGTGTACGTCGATAGTTATGGCTGGGTGTGGCGACCGCATCAGAACACGATTAGCGGTTATGGCAGCTGGGCGCCGTACCGCTATGGTTACTGGACCTGGTGTCCACCGTACGGATGGACCTGGGTGGGTTTTGAGCCGTGGGGCTGGGCGCCGTATCACTACGGACGATGGGTCTATTACGACAACTATTGGGCCTGGTGTCCGCGAAGTTATTACTACCGAAATCGCAGTTGGTGGCGACCGGCGCTGGTTTCTTACTACGTTCACAACAACTACGCCTATTGGTACCCGCTGTCTTATCACCATCGCGATCCTCGTTCACGACGTCGCGAGCCTTTGACACCTCTTAGACGCGAAGAGCTGGCGAACCTGCGCCGGGTGAACCCTGCCTACTTGCGCGCGGTTACCAGAGTGCCGGCTAGAGATCTGGGAGCAGACAACGCCAGATTGCAGCCTGCGACGAATGCCCTGGCGCGACAGGTGCTGAGTGCCGAGCCTTTACGAGGTGACTTGCCGATGCGACCCCCGTACGCGCTTAGAACGGCACCACCGTCTGCAGCTCAGCGAGATATCGTCGCTCGCTCACCGGCGCGAGTTCTGCCATCCGTGCCAATGTCGGATCGACCGACCGGCGCGATGTCGCGTACCCCTGGAGTACCACTCGACGGTGAATTGCGCCGGGTACGCATCTTCAACGGCAGAGAAGCGCGACCACAACCAGAGACGGTGCCGAGTGTAAATCCGGGTCCAGTGGAAACGCGGCCCACGGGTGTAGTAGCGCGGCCAGCTCGTCCGGCGCCTCGGACGGTTGAAAGCGCGCCGGAACGACGGACAAAAGGAGACCAAAACACACTGCCCGGCAACGTTGACGGTGGAACCAGAGATGAACAGCCTGAGCGACCTAATCGAACAAATCCCAGTCAACGTGACGGCGATGGAGGTCGGGTGATTCCGCGAAGTCCCGACCGCACTGACCAAGCGAACCCCGGCGAACGGGCTCCCGCCGCAGCTCGTGAGAGACCAGGGCCAGTGGAAGCTGAACGTCCTGTTCCGAGCGAGAAGAACGAGCGTCCGGAACAAAGGCGGGAGCGGATTAATCGGCCCGAGCCAGGGCAACAAGTGCGGCCACGGCCCGAACCCCAGGAGCAAAGAGTTGAGCCACCGGCTCGGTCTGAGCAAGCACCTCGTGTCGCACCGCCGCCGCGCAATGATCCGCCGCCGCGCAATGATCCACCGCCGCGCAATGATCCGCCGCCGCGCAATGATCCACCGCCGCGCAATGATCCGCCGCCGCGCAATGATCCGCCGCCGCGCAATGATCCGCCGCCGCGCAATGATCCACCGCCGCGCAATGATCCACCGCCGCGCAATGATCCACCGCCGCGCAATGATCCACCGCCGCGCAATGATTCTCCAGCGAGGGAAGATCCTCCGGCACCCAGAGGCGCCGGCCGTAAGGGCGACCCCCTGAATAAGTTTTGATGTGGTCAATCAGTCAATAAGCCAGTCGCAAATGGTCAGGGCCGGATGCGCACAATGTTTATGGAAGTCCGATTACCTCTGACCCAACGCCTCGTCCCCATCCGCTCCGCCGGAGTGGACACGATTGAAAACCGGGAGCCAGGGTTATGAAAGTCATTCGCACAAACCTGAAGAGCGTTGTTCTCCTCGCCGCGCTAACACTGATTGTTTCGGGTTCAACGGCCGTCACTCGAGCTCAAACACTCAATCCAACTCTGAAGCCTGATCTGAAACGGGCCTTCTCTTCGGTTCAGAACCGATCAGGGATGCGAGCAAGACCCGGCGGATACATTAGTGCAAAGGCCGGTGGCAAAACGAAACCATTGCGAGGTTCGCTCGGTGCTTCGGCGCAAGGCTCCTCGCGTTCAGTCGCACGAATCGCAGCGATAGCTCAGAACCTCCCCGCAGTAAGCCCCATTCTTCCCGGCACGGCCTTGTCTCGCGTTCTGCACACGTCGCAACTGAGCCTGAGTTCGTCGGCCGGCACCAACGAGCAGTATGTAGACCGCAATTTCAATCTGGTTGCGGATGAACGAACCACATTCGATTCCACGGGCGGATCTTTTGACATAGCCGTCGGTGTTTCGGGAGTGCGCTACGAGGTCTATTCCGCGACTCGCAGCAATACGCTGGTTGGAGTCCTGGTGGTTGCCCTCGATTCAAACGGCGACTTTCAAATGGATACGTCGAGCACGTTCGACCTCGAAGAGGATTTTGATCTGCCGTCGGCAGCGGCGGTAGTAACTGGCGTGTCAACCACGGGCCGCGAGTTCGTAATCGTTTGCTCGAGCGGCTATTACAACTCCGCTGATCCCAATGACCCCAACAACGAAGCATCACCAGGCGTGTTGTTGTTGGTGCGTGATCCAAACACGGGCGGCTTTGATAACTCACTTACTCGCCGGTTAGTAACGGTCGGTAATAATAGTCTCTACAACGCGAACGGCCTCGCCTTGCTTCCTAACAACGACCTCCTCATTGCCGATTTTCACTCGAACGAACTGCGAATCGTTCGCGACACCAATGGCGATGGCCTGCCGGACACGCTTGATTCGACCCCCTACTACTCTTATCGCTTTTCAGACGATGCCCCGCTGGACGTGGCGGCAAACTCTCGTGGCGTAGTGTTCTCGCATTCTGAGGGCAACGATGCGGTGATGCTCGCGATTTATGATGACGACAAAGATGGACGCGGCGATGTTGATGAGGTCGTCGTGGCCGGTCTCTCACTTGATAACAATCTGTTTCTGCACGGCCTGACTGTCGACCGCGTGGGAAACGTCTACGTCATCGAGGATGCTTCGGGCCCTACCGACGGTGCAAACGGCGGAACAGCTCGTATCATTGCGTTCTCTGACGGTAATATGAACGGCTTCCTCGAGGAGGGTGCGGTCTTTGCACATTCCGATTCGTCAGACCTGGCCCTCACCGGCTTGTCGTTCGGAGGACTTTCGCCGAACCCGATGGATAACGCCCAGACATTTGTGCGTCAGCATTATCTGGATTTTCTCAACCGCGAACCGGATCCTGGTGGGCTGGCATATTGGACCGGGAACATCACTGAATGCGGTAATGACATTCGTTGCGTTAACGCTCGGCGTACCGGAGTATCGGCATCGTTTTTCGTTGAGCAGGAGTTTCAGAATACAGGCTCGTTTGTCTATCGCTTGTACAAGGCGAGTCTGGGAAGGCGTCCCGATTTTGCCGAGTTTGTACCCGACCGAGCGCAGTTGGATGTCCTGAACCTCGAGTCGAGTAAACAAGCGTTTGCGTTGAGTTTTGTCCAGCGAAGTGAGTTTGCGCAAAAGTACGCGGCGAATGCTACCGCCGAATCCTTTGTCGATGCTTTGCTTGCGACAATTCAGACTTCATCAAACGTTAACCTTTTGGGCCAACGTGCGGCGCTAATCAGCAGGTACAACACAGGCTCGAACCCGACCCAGAGTCGTGCGCTTGTATTGCGTGAGACGGTTGACAGTACTGCGTTTTCGACTGCCGAGTACAATCCGTCGTTTGTCTTGATGCAGTACTTTGGCTACCTGCTGCGAAACCCGGATCAGGGTGGCTACGATTTTTGGCTGAACGTGCTCAACAACCGGGAGCCAAATAACTATCGAGGAATGGTTTGCTCGTTCATAACTTCACGGGAATACCAGGAAAGGTTTGGGCTAAGGCTCAGTCGAAGCAATGTAGATTGCGCGGAATAAAACAGATGCCGAAATGTCCGAGGCTGGTAATAACTAACATCCAGGCATCCGACATCCTGGATTACAATTTCCGCGGATCGATGTTGAGGCGAGGAAGCACTCGCGGCTGGCCCTCGAGCTTCGAAACAATCTGGCCCACTTGCTCGGCTCCCATCTTCTTATAAAAGTCCTCGGCGTTTGGATCAGAAACGATCTCAACTTCTGAAACGGCTTCGGCCGCCGCTCGTCTCATGGAATGAATAAACAGTTCTTTGCCGATTCCTCGGCCAAGATGTTCCGGCGAAACCCACAGGTGATCGAGTTCCGCTTTTCCGTCCCTCATCACCAGCGCGTAGAAACCGAGGATAGTGCCATCTTGAACTGCGAGAAAGACGTCGGCACCAGCAATGAGTTGGGGTGTAATTGTAAGATACTGATCCCAGAATTGAATCCATCGCTCAGGGTAGCCCCAATGACGTTTTGCCTCATTTGCAATCCGCGTGAGCGTCTCGCTCTCTTCAGGAAGTGCTTTCCGGATGCTGATGGAAGAGGAATTTGCAGACATTGATGCTACTGATTCTTCCAGGTGGAGCCGTCTGCATAGGTAACACTCATGATGATGATCTTCTCGCCAAGTCCGAGGCGTTCTTTTTTATTCAACGAGTTAACGCTTACAGTTTTCGTGGGGGGACCGGGGATGAAGAACTTCAGTTCGCGACTTTTGCCGGGTGAGATTTTCTCGAAACTGCTGAATTGCCGACGGCCAACTTCGGCCTCGGTGCTCTCGTCGTAGAAGACGTAATCCCAATCGATTGATCTGATCGGCTGGGCCGCCTGGTTTTGGACCGAGACCTTGTAGGTGAATCCGTAACGAGCCCAACTGTTTTGATGAATGGTTGCGATAAGAATGTTGTCGGTCTTTGCATCCCTTTCGGCTTTGCTAACTTCGGCGCCGTTCCCACCGCGTTTTGCATCTTGAATCCGCTTCTCGTTACGAGCACGAACGCGCATCTCTTCAAAATTCTCAATCGGTCCGCTAAAGGGATCGCGCTCCCAACCAACTCGTTCTTTGTTCCAACTGTAGTTCAGCACAACCACGCCTGAATCTGCTTGAGTAGAAGCCGCATGCTGAGCTTGTGCGGCAAAGCCACTGCTGATCGCGACTAAGACGAGTGCCAGGATTCTCATGGTAATGACCTGTCGGCAAAAAGTGACTGTGGGGGCTGAACAAGACTACTTCAGCCCCCACAGTTTTTTCAACGTCTCGACGACCGAGTTTCGTACGAGACGTAGTTTGCTGTTTAAAACACATAACGGAGGGCGACGATCACTCGTCGATTGCCGCCGTTCGTGCCCCACTGGTTCAGGAAGCCTGAGTTTGTGACGGTCGAATTCGGAATACCAAAGTCGCGAGTATTGGTGGCGTTATAGAAGTCCGCGCGAATCTGCAACTTCTGATTCTCACCAAGCCTCGTGTTCTTCAGAATGCCAAAGTCGATATTGTTGATACCGTCTGCTCGCAGGATGTTGCGTCCGGCGTTGCCGACTCGCTGGCCTGGTTGCACTGTCCGGAACAGGGTGCCTCGTCCGGCCGAAACCAACTCCTCAACTGACATGCTGGAGATTGGTAAATTTGACAAGACGTTTGGCCGAATGGCATTGCCTACAAGCGTGTCGATGCCGCTCAGTGCTCCCGTCGGATCGGATCCATTCAACGGCGTGAATGGCGCGCCGCTCTGCAACGAGAACGCCGAATTCAGCTGCCAGCCACCAAGGATGTGGCCGATAAATCCCTGCTGCGAGCGGTACCAGGGCAGTTCGTACACGAAGTTTCCAGCAAGGCGATGTGGACGATCAAAAGTAGAACGACCACGATCGGCAATCGTATTGAACGAGTCCTGTGGAAGGGCGATTTCACCGGGCGAGGGATTGAAGATCTCGGACGCCTCGTCAATGAATGCGCTCCAGGTGTAATGCAAACCCGCGCTAAAGCCGCGGCTCAAACGCTTCTCCATACTCATTTGCATCGAGTTGTATGAAGAGGAGGCTGAGTTGGTGCGCAGTCGAACCGTCGATTGGGTTGGATCGACTCGGCAACTGTCGGTCGGATTTAGCGGTCCGAACGGGACGCAACCCACGGCATTCAAACGACGCGGATTGCCATCGAGTGTTTGGAAGAGGTCGCTTCCTTTTGATCCAACGTAACCAATTCGCAACACGAGATCGTTGGAAATTTCGCGTTGCATCTCGAAGCTGAACGAGTCGTAGCGCGGCGAGTGAAAATCATCCGAGACCACTGTACGCGCGAAGGTCTTGGGATCGATTGAAGGGTTGTTAAGGTTGACGAAGGCGTTTGCCGTCCCCGCAGCCGATGCAGTTTCGCCCGGCAGTGTGATCTGCGCGGTAGTGAAGGTTGAGGCGGCGACAAACGGGAATGAACTCCAGATGTTCAGGGCGATGTTGGTGAAGGTGTAGTCATGCGTGCGTGAGTAACCGCCGCGCAGGACCAGCTTATCACCACCAGTAATGAAGCCCATGATGCCATCGGTACCGGTGCGAAGGTTCCAATTGAATCCGATTCTCGGCTGAAAATTCTTCTTATCCCGAGTCGGAACCGGCGTGACGATAAACCGCGCATCTCCTCCGGCTGCCGTCACCACTGGCTGGTTGAAATCAACCAGATCCTGAATGGGCTGTCCGGGAAGCTCCCAACGCAGACCGTAAGTTAGGGTGAAGTTGGGTCTGATCTTCCACTCGTCCTGGGCATAAAGATAGACGTCATGCCAATCAAGATTCAGAACCCGAGCCACGCCGGGCAAGTCTTTGTTGATCGTGGCAATCTGAGCGACATCATTCACGTAGCGATTTAACGTGGTGTAGACCAGGCGTCCACGCGTCGTTGGTTTAAAGAGCTGCTCTAACTGACTGCGGTGAATATCAAAGCCAAACTTCAGGCCATGATTCCCGGCCGTGTGCGACAGATTATCCTGGTACTGCCACTTGGTCCGGAAGGAGAATTGGGGCAAGTTGACGCCCAATCCGATTCCAGTGCGACTTGCTGCTGCATTGAAGCCAGTAAGACCTAACTGGTTGATCTCAATCGAGGGGATTGATTCCGACGCCGGATTATTCGAGGTCGTTGAAGAAGCGGCCCGCAGCCACGCGAAGCGTGCTTCGTTTACCCAATTGGGACCGAGCACACTGGAAGCCGTGATGTTCAATCCCTGCGTACGTGCGATGTTGTTCTGGGTGTTTCCTGGAGGGCTTGCTTGTCCGGTGCCGACCGTGTCGGAATCCTGAAAGATATAGCGCCCGTAGAGCTGATGGTTATCGTTGAAGGTGTAGTCGAGTCGTTGCGAGGTCTGCCAGTCATTGAAGACGAAACTGGTGCTGCCCGTTAACGATCCCACCGGCACGTTGAATTGGCTCGCGCCAATATTGAAAGTCACGTTGCCGCTTGCCGCTGTCTGTGCGGCCGGCAGAAACGCGAGTAGCGCCGCGACTTGTGGACGGGTTCCAGCTTGTGCCTGAAGTACCTGGCGGCCTGCTTCGGTTGGAACGCCGACGATGGTTACGCCCGAGCCAAGTTGACGGTCCCACCAACGCTGAATCGACCCGAAGAAGAAAAACTTGTTCTTTAGAATTGGACCGCCAATGGTGCCACCGGCCTGGTTCTCGATTCGTAGCGGCGCATGTGTTCTTGAGGGATTCGTCGAATTTGGGTTACAGAAGCCTGCGTTCTTATCCAGATTGCTGCAGGCGTTCAAGGCATTATCGTTATGGAACCAAAATGCCGAGCCATGAAATCCATTGGAACCACGTTTGGTGATCGCGTTGAAAACGGAACTTGAGTTGCGGCCAAACTCGGCTGAAAACTGGTTAGTGAGAAGTCGAACTTCCTGAATCAAGTCAGGGTTGTTTAGCGGAATTGAAGCGCCCGCTACGCCGAAGTCGTTGTTGTCCTGGCCGTCGATCATGAAGTTGTTGGAACGAACACGACCGCCATTAGCTGAGTAGTTGATACCTGCGGCAAACCCGACCTGGTTTGGACCAAGCTGGCTAACACCCGGCGCTGAGAGGGCCACGTTGTAAACACTTCGGTTCGTCGCCACCGGAAGATCGGTCAAGCGCCTTTCGTCAAACCTGGTACCGACTTCTGAAGTTGTCGTATTCAGCAGTGAAGCATTCTCAACGACGTTGACGGTTTCCTGAACGCCTCTCAAGGTCATGCCAACATCCACAACTGCATCCTGGTTCAGAAGGAGCGTTATTCCGCTTTGGATGTACTTTGCAAAGCCACTTGCCTCGACCGTTAGTTCGTACTGGCCAACCTGCATACCAGAAAACCGGTAGCGGCCATCGCTATCGGTTTGAACAGTGCGATTGCTATTGGTCGCGATATTTCTTGCGGTAACTGATGCGTTCGGCAAGACTGCCTGCTTCTCATCCTTGACTTGGCCCGACAACGATCCGGTGGTTTGGGCCACTACTGATAATGAAAGGCAGCCGAGAACTGCAACCAGAAAGGCTAGAGACTTCAACAGCTTGGTCATAAGGTTCTCTCCTTTGCGAACCGTCGGGAGACGGGTGTTTGTTGTGAAAAATCGGGATAGGTAAGGCGTTACTGATTGGCCTTGCGCTACGCAATCAACATTCCACTGCGACTCTTTTAGGCGGGTTGGAATAAGAGCACCGTTTTTGGTAAGAGTTGCATTGATAAAGCGAACTAAACGGCCGTCGGCAAGGCTGACTGTCCGTGGCGCCGTTCAGAATATTGGATGCCGATCCAAACTCTTGGAATAGGAAGGCCGGGGACACGTACTTCATTCACGGCCCAAACGAAGATACGGTGGATATGGAGCAGATAGTCTTCCTGGAAAGAGACACTTTCAAGATTGCCTTTCGACGACCAGACTTCGCGCACGAGTGGGTTGAGTTTGGGGTAACGAAACCCGAGGAAGTTGTCGACCGGCTTGAGCAGGCGTCAATTGTGATTGCAAACAAGCTGCCTCTGCGGGCAGCCCAACTTTCCCAAGTTCCGAAGCTACGAATGATCGCTGTCGCCGCCACGGGCGTGGATAACATCGACCTGGAATACTGTCGTCGCAAAGGAATTGCGGTCTGCAACGCCCGTAATTACGCCGCATACTCACTCCCTGAGCATGTACTCATGCTGATGCTGGCCCTGCGACGCAGCCTGCCCGGATACCGGGACGATGTGCGTCATGGCAAGTGGCAGAGCGCGGAACAGTTTTGTCTGCTTGGTCGTCCGATTAGCGATCTCCATGGCAGTACTCTGGGGATAGTGGGACATGGGTTTCTTGGCCAGGCAGTGGAACGCTTGGCCCGGGCTGTGGGAATGGAGGTTTTGGTTTCTGAACGAAAGGGAGCCAACGCGGTTCGTGAAGGACGCGTCCAGTTTGAAGAAGTGTTGAGGCGGAGCGATGTGATCACACTGCACTGTCCTTTGAACGAGAGCACTAGAAACTTGATTGCCGAACCGGAATTCCGACTGCTGAATCCTCACGCGCTGATCATCAACACAGCTCGTGGCGGATTGGTCAATGAAGGAGATCTACTTGCGGCGTTGCAAGAGCAGAGGATCGCTGGCGCCGGTATAGATGTATTGACGAACGAGCCGCCGCGTGATGGAAATGTTTTACTTAAAGCGGATCTGCCTAACCTGATAATCACACCGCACATTGCATGGGCAAGCCGGCAAGCGATGGAGACGCTTGCCGACCAGCTGATCGACAGTCTCGAGGCGTTCGTTCGAGGAGAATCGAAGAACCGAGTAATTTAAAAGTGGGTCTGGACTCTCGGTAGACAGCCGGAAAATCGTGTGCAACAATCCTGAAATTCTGAAACAAGCCAATGGTTTTATTGAGAGGAGTCTTTGATAAATGTCAGAGAATGAAACAGCGCTGGGCGCCGTCGCCCCGGAGCAAGCGGACGCGTCGCCCGAACCGACTACGGAGCCGGTTCCGGAACCAACTGCTGCGCCAGTGTCCACGGAAGAGATCACTTATCACGCGGTCGAAAAGGACGGAGTAGTGACTGCCATCTGGGAGATGCAGGGTCGCCGGCACCTGCGCACAATCGATCCGCGTTCGCGTCAGGGACAAGACATCCTTCGTCTCTATACCACCGAGCACCACGACGAAACGCCGGCGCCCACGAGCGAAGCCGCGCCCTCGTAACGAATAGCGCCTCCAGTCCAACCGGAAAAGCTTGGTGACAAAGCGCAGCTTTTTCGATTTGAGGTGCGCTGAGTCAAGTCACCGGCCCAACGCAATCGCTAACTCCACGGCACGACGCGGCGCTACAACTCCCCAACCTTGCCGCTCCACTTCAATCCCGGGGACTCTCTCCGCCGTCTCGATCAAAATCTGTTTCACCTGCTGCGGAGTCAACGCTGAATTTGCTTCCAACAGGCACGCTATGGTCGAAGCCACAATCGGCGCCGCGAACGAAGTACCATCAACAAATTTGTAATGCTGATTTATCACGTTCCCTTCGTGGATCTTGATCGTAATCAACTGGCGCAGTAGCGGCACAGGCAGGTCGCGAGCCTCGTCGAGATCTTTATCAACTCCTCCATTGGCCTCGATGATTGCAGCCAACTCATGATCCTCAGCGGTATCGAGCTTCGAATAAAGGGTAGCTTCGTCAGCAGTGGGTGTTGACGGCAGGATCGGTGCAGCGACCCAAATTCCTGGTGCGATCACTTCCGGCTTTTGCAGTCCATCGACGGTTGGCCCATATGACGAGCGATACATGCCACGTCGAGCACGGTCGGTTGAGTTTTGATCGTCGAGTCCACCCACAGAAATACTTGCAGGCGATGAAGCCGGTGGCAGGACCGGGTGACCAGGAGCCAGTCCCGCGTTGCCTACCGCACAAACGACTATGATCCCTTCTTTGACGGCTCGCTCCACCGTCTGGCAAAGGGGATTGTGCAGGTAGGATTGAATAAAATCCCCGCCCGCGGAAATATTGACGATCCGAATTCCGTACTCGGCTCGATGATTGAGAATCCACTCCAGACCGCGCTTGATATTCTCTTCCGGAATATGTCCGCTCTTGCCAATCTTCACGAGCACAACATCGGCCGCCGCCGCCATCCCGCGATAAAAACCTTCAGACAGGTGTCCATTCCCCGCGGCGACCACTGAGGTCATCATTCCATGCCAACTCGCCACGTCGGCCGTTTCCAACGATGTCGAATCGCCGTCAGGGGCAAAGATACTGTGATAGGCGACAATCCGGTTCGCCGGCTGGATCAGATCCGGATGAGCGTAGAACCCCGAGTCGAGGAAAGCCATCGTTACGCCCCGACCGGCGAAGCGTTCGTCGGCATTCATTCGCAAGGGCGTCGGCAAGACGAAGCTCGTCTGCTGGAAGATTGCTGCGTGAGAGTCCAGTTGCGCCTTGGCACGCGTGAACAGATTCAGACAGCCAGAACAGACCTGAGCCAGGGGTTCGACGGCCGGCGAGTTGGCCTCAATGATAGATTTCAGATCTTCTTTGAGCTCTCCGAGCCGGACCAGTTGTTCGTGAGCGCGACCGCAAAGGTGACAAACGCGCGGACGATTCTCCTCTGTGATGCTCGGGAGCTTATTAGTGACGAGGGTTTCAGGCATCGATTAATGATGAATAGGAATCGGTTTCGGCGCAAGTGAGAACGCGGGCACGCCGAGACGTGTGATTATACTGGGCGCGTTAGGTTGGACGCCGGTGAAAGGTGTTGGTATCAGCAAGTGACTGTACCTAAGTGAGACCCTGAGTGGCATAACATCAGTACCGAAACGCGGTAGCGTCGGGTCAACTGCACACCCGAGGTCATTGCATAGATCGGACCCGACAGCTACCGCGTTGGTACCGATGACTTCATTGCCGCTACACTGTTTTTGCTTACGCGGATTTCCAATGAGAACCAAAAATTGCGGCGGTTGTACTCCTTGCCGGGCGCGTGTAAGGTACTCACAACAAAACCGACAACCAGAAGGAGGTCGTTGTGACCTTAGCGACTCAGGAACAACCCAGCGTTGCTGACATTTTTCGCCGCGCCCAAGTCATCAAGCAGCAGCATCAGGAGCTCTCTTACAAGCAATTAGGGGAACAGCTGTTGAAAGAGTTCAAGGGAGCGTCGTTTCCGTCGCTGCACAACCTGACAATTCCCGAACAGGACGCACGCGCGCCGCAAGAAGATTGGAGCGCGGGCCTGCCGCTGGTTCGGCGTGGGATACAGTTCGAGGACTGGAATGAAGTAGTCGCAGGCATCCTGCTTAGCCTCGAACAGACCGAAAACTACGAACGCGAACGCGGTCCGGAGGGCGATCGTGACGCGTGGCACGATCGCACCAAAGGAATCGAAGAATCTACCAATCGAGCCGTTAGCAAGTGGATGCCGGAAGATTTGATGAAATTGGCGGAAGAGCAGACGAAGAAATAGATGTCGGATGCTGGATGTCAGATGTTAGTACGACCCACGAGGGAAACGTCGAACGTGCGACACAAAGTCCTGCCCTTGTGAACAGAAATTTCTTCTGACCTCCAACAACCAGCATCTCGCGTCTGCCTCAACTAACATCTGACATCTGACATTTAGCATCCACCATCTGCCTTATGAGTTTCCTGAACAACCTCTTCAACGACCCAAAGTACCAACAGCACGATCCGCGGAAGCCGGACGAGATCGCGGAAGTGGACATTATTAGTCCGGATACTCGCCGTGAGGACCGCATGCCGCCGGGCCAGTCTCGTACAAAGAAGTGGCCGGTACTCGATGCGCATGGCACTCCCGAGGTGGATCTAGCGACGTGGCAATTCGAGGTTGACGGTCTCGTCGAACGTCCGCAGCAGTGGTCACTTGATGAGTTCATGCAGTTGCCGGCAGTCAAGGTCTACGCAGATTTTCATTGCGTCACGCGTTGGTCGCGTTTAGACAACATTTGGGGCGGCGTTCCCACGCGACAGCTAGCCGAGATCGCCGGGATCAAACCGGAAGTGAAGTTCGTACTGGCCCTCGCTTACGACTCTGGCTGGACCACCAACGTGCCCATCGAATATTTCCTAAAAGAGGACTCACTCTTTGCCTGGTCACACGACGGCCAGCCAATTCCACCCGAGCACGGCGGACCGGTGCGCTTGATCATTCCGCAGCTTTACGCCTGGAAATCCGCGAAGTGGGTCAAGGGAGTGCGCTTCCTTGACGCTGACCAGGCGGGGTTCTGGGAAGAAGGTGGTTATCACATGCGTGGCAATCCCTGGTCGGGTGGCGATGGTGAGCGCTTTCGATGGTCATGACCGGCAACACTCCCAAAGACGCAGCCGCAGTAATTCTTCTCCGCCAAAACACAGACCCAAGCGATCCGGAAGTGTTCTGGGTTCGCCGCAGCGAGAAGCTTGCCTTTCTGGGTGGCTTTCATGCGTTTCCGGGCGGACAACTTGATGCCAGCGACTCCGAGGCGCCGGTAACCAACTGCGACGATCCTGAAACGCGCTGCCTGATCAGTTGCGCCGCTCGCGAGTTGTTCGAAGAACTGGGCGTGCTTGCGGTTCGTGGCGGCGAGGTCCTGACAAAGGGTCAGCGGCAATCGCTGCTTGACGATCTCCAGAGTGGCCGCATGGCCTGGCCGCAACTACTCCATCACTATAACCTTCATCTTGACGCAAATGATTTTCCGTTTGCTGGTCGCTGGGTAACGCCCCCATTCAGTGCACGCAGATTCGATACCTGGTTTTTCCTCGTTAGCTGTCCCGCGAGGCAGGAGCCAAATGTTGTGCCGGGCGAGCTTGAATCCGGGGAGTGGATCACTGCTCGCAATGCTTTTGAGCGCTGGCAACGGTCAGAAGTCGTAGCGGTGCCACCCACGCTGCACGCGCTTAAATCTCTGTCGGAAGGGATCGATTCTGAGCTTACGGAGCGTCTGCTTTCGATTCCGCAGGCCCATCGCGATCCCGTGCGCCGAATCACTTTCCGACCAAACTACATTTGCTTTCCAGTTCGCACCCCAACAAAGCCTCCGGCGACTCACACCAATGCTTATCTCATTCACACTTCGAGTGAGTTGTTAATCATCGATCCGGGATCGCCATACGAAGACGAGCAGCACGCGCTCGCGACTTGCGTCGACGAGCTGGTCGCCGAAGGCAGGAAAGTGCGCGAGATCCTCTTGACTCACGTGCATCCGGATCACGTTGGTGGCGTGAATGCTTTACGCGAGCATATCGGCGGTGACGTAAGAGTGGCGGCGCACGAGCTCACGGCAAGGCCCTTAGCGGGAACTGTAAAAGTCGACCGCGTTGTTCGAGACGGAGAAGTGATTCGCCTTCATGGCTCGCCAGAGATTGAATTGAAAGTGATGCACACGCCGGGACACGCGCGCGGTCATCTCTGTCTCTACGAGGAACGCACCGGGTCCCTGGTCTCAGGCGATAATATCGTTGGGCTGGGTTCCGTGTTGATTGATCCACCCGAGGGCTGCATGCGCACATACCTCGATTCGCTCGAACGCATGCGCGGGTTGTCCAATCTGTCGATTATCTTCGGCGGTCACGGACCGGCAATCGCCAATCCTTACCGGAAGATTGACGAATACATCGCGCATCGGTTGGAGCGCGAGCAGAACATCTTTACTGCAATCATCGCTGGTGCGTGCACGCCAAAGGAGATCGTGGCGCAGGTCTACACCGATGTTTCTCCCAGGGCCCATGCGATGGCCGAACGCGCCGTGCTTGCGCATTTGGAAAAGCTGGAAGCAGAAGGTCGGATTTTGAGTGATGCCGGCAGTTGGAAACCTGCTGTTCAACCTTGAGTCCTTATGCAACTTTCCCAAACTTGATAGGTTGATCCAGCCTTGACGTCGGGAATTACGGGGACAGCTTTAGGGTCTTTCACTTCCACGTATTAAGATGTCTCACATCAGATCGCACTAATCGGGGCCAATCAAATGCAACAACCAGGAACCTTGGGTGAGCTTAGAGCGCACGGATACAAAAGCGTCTCAGTCAAAGACGAACTGCGTAACAACCTCGTTCGCAAACTCCGCGCCGGCGAAAGACTATTTCCGGGAATCGTCGGCTACGAGGAAACGGTTATTCCGCAACTCGTCAATGCGGTCCTCTCGCGACACAATCTGATTCTCCTGGGCCTCCGTGGTCAGGCAAAAAGTCGCATCATCCGGCAGCTCACCGAGCTTCTCGACGAGCAGATGCCGATTATCGCCGGGTCGGAAGTGAACGACGATCCGTTTCGTCCGATTTCTGCTTTCGGACGGCAGACAGTGGAGCTGCATGGCGACTCAACTCCAATCACCTGGGTGGGACGAGACTCGCGCTTCGTGGAAAAACTTGCGACGCCTGATGTGACCATTGCTGACATCATCGGCGACGTGGATCCGATTAAAGCAGCAAAGGGCGGTCACATTTTAAGCAATGAGTTGACGATTCATTACGGGCTGCTACCGCGCGCCAACCGCGGCATCTTCGCCATCAATGAACTGCCCGATCTCGCCGGCAAGATTCAGGTGGGTCTTTTCAACATCATGCAGGAAGGTGACGTGCAGATTAAGGGCTACCCGGTGCGAATGCCGCTGGATGTCGCGCTTATCTTTTCTGCAAACCCCGAAGACTACACAGCCCGGGGAAAAATCATCACTCCTTTGAAAGACCGCATCGGCGCCGAGATTTCCACACACTATCCGTCCGAGTTGCAAACCGCAGTCGCGATCACTCGTCAGGAAGCCTGGGTCGATCGGAACGGCTCGGCTGAAAGTGTGTACGTTCCCGACTTCATTCGAGAAGTTGTCGAGCAGATTGCCTTTGAAGCGCGCGATGACGCTCGCATCGACAAGCGATCAGGCGTCTCCCAACGAATGCCAATCACAGTTATCGAATCCGTTGTGTCTAATGCCGAACGGCGCGCGCTGTTAACCGAGGATAGTGAAATTGTTCCGCGCATTTCGGATATCTATGCCGCGGTGCCGTCGATGACCGGAAAGATGGAATTGGAGTATGAAGGGGAACAGGTCGGGGCGGCGCGGATTGCTAAAGATCTAATCAAGCGTGCGTCCGGTGAGATTTTCGAAGGATATTTCGTCGGCATTGATTTCGCGCAAACCGTTCAGTGGTTCGATCAGGGGAACAATCTGCGACTTGCTGACACCGCCGCCGCCGACGAATGTTTGCGCTTGCTCGAAGCTGTGCCCGAGTTGATCGAGTCGGCGCTGATTCCCTTCGACTATAAGAACTCTGACGCATCACGCGTGGTGCCGACGTGCGAGTTTGTGCTGGAAGGCCTCTACGCCCAAAACAAGATCAGCCGGAATGAAGAAGGTGGCTACACGGCTGTCACGAAAGCAAAGAAGGATCGCCGCGGAATGATTTACGACGACCTCACTGAGACCGGGAAATATAGCTGACATACTGGTTTCAGATCCTGTAATTTCGAGTGAAAGCGCTGCGAAGTAACTGCTGTTCCCTCACATTCCCTAGGAGACGGAAGTGAAACTAAGCATGCCCGAAATGCCTCCGGCGACTCTGCTCGATGCCCTCGGGTCTTACAACCTCTTGCCGGCGATTGTTTTTCTGCCTACCAGACGGCGCTGCGATCAGGCTGCATCGGAAGCGGCTTTCGTCAGACGAGATCCCAATATTGAACGCCGCGACGCGCGACGTGACTTTATTCGTACTTTTGTAGTGCAGCATCCCGAAGTAAAGGGTCATCGCCACTGGGACACCATTATCAAAGGTGGCGTTGCTTCCCATCACGCCGGACACATCCCCGCATGGAAACTTGTGATTGAAAGACTGATGAGCGCAGGGTTGCTGGACGCGATCTTCGCGACCGCAACTGTCGCTGCAGGAGTAGATTTTCCTGCTCGCAGTGTCGTCTTAACAGGCGCTGATGCGCGGACGGGCCGCGGGTGGAGAACTCTGAGCGCTTCCGAATTACAGCAGATGACGGGTCGCGCCGGGCGCCGAGGTCGCGACAATGTTGGCTTCATCGTCGCCGCCCCGGGACTACATCAGGACCCGGAGAAGATCGCTGCACTGCTGAAGGCGCCACCTGACCCTCTCGTCAGTCAGTTTCGTGCGACCTATACGACACTCCTCAACCTGCTGGACGCCTACGGTGACTTTTCAGAGGTTCGAACAATTGCTTCAAAGAGTTTTGCTCATCGCGATACGGCCCGACGCATGGGGCAGCTCGACCTCGAACTCCTGGAAAGTGAAAAGAACATCGCTGCTAAACTCGCTGAGGCCGGATGCCGGAGCCCGAACTCACAAGTCCTGGGTCTTGAGCGACTTGTCAGTGCCCGGTCGCGTTTGCAGGAGAGAAAGCCCCAGATGCGTGCAGAAGTGTTGTGGCGCTGGTTAGATGAGGAAGTGCGACCGGGGCGCATCGTGGGCATCGGTCGCAGCGGCAAGCGGCTGGTAATGGCTACTCATCGATATGGAGGTAATGTCGGAGGAGTGCGCGAGGATGGGCGCGGCGCGAGTTTCCCGCTGGAAAGAATTGGCCGCGTCTATGCTCCTGTTTACCAGTTGAAGGAAGACACAATCGAAAAGGCTTTTGAAGAGGTTCGTGAAAAGGGACCAAAGCTGGTACTTCCTGAGCCGCGTTTGCGTGACGTTCACATCGAGGAGGCCGACGCGGTAAGCCTGCTGGACCGCATGATCGATACACTCATGAATGACGGCGATGAAGGCAAGTGTAGGGAAGCACTATGGGCCGCGATGGCTGATGCAGAGAAGATTGAGCGCGCCCGTATGAGACGTGAACGATTGTTGGAAGAAATTTGGGAACCCTTCGAGATGAGAGCCCGCGTACTGGACGCGTTCGGATATCTGAGTTTTGAGGAACAGAAAGTCACTGAGCGAGGACGCTGGTTGGCTGACCTCCATATCGATCGTCCCTTGATCGTAGGCGAGGCGTTAGAAAGCGATCTGTTTAAATCCCTGGATCCGATCCGCATGGCTGCCGTCATGGCCGCACTGACTGCGGATGAAGATCGCGACTATGGGGAACTGGAACTCGAGGATGCGATCGTCAGTGCCCTGGCGCAGTTCGAAGAGACTGGTTTTCGCGTTGCCAATGAAGAGTGGAAGTATGGAATTGAACCCGCACCCGAGCTCAACTTTTCTGCTGCCGGCGCCACAGCGCAGTGGGCGGCTGGGGTTGGATGGGCCAAGCTGGCAAGCGAGACGCGAGCAGAGGAAGGAGACCTCTTTCGCATGCTCTCGCGCACGGGAGAAGCCCTGCTGCAGATTGCGGGACTGCGCCGAGTGCATCCTGAAGCAGCGCAAATTGCCGCAGCCGCCGCTGAATCAGTGTTACGAGAGCCAGTGCGGTGATTTGTGACGATTTGCCGGTGGGATCTGCAAAAAGTGATCAATCACCGATTTCTGATCTCGAAGTTTCCGTCGATTTGCTTTCATTCTGAAATCGTCACGTACCCATGTCATACATCTTCTGCCGAGCCACTGCGTAACAGTTATGTAATGGCGATATTTGTTCGTACCGTTCAGCGACAAATCCAGTTTTTCCCTGCTGGCCTCTACCCTTCAAGATGAACGATCCAATCAGGTAACGCTGAAAGGACGGGACTTCAAGTGAATTGACCTGCCTTGTTTAAGTACATCAAAAGTAAAGACTTACGGGCTTTTGGAATGTCTTTCAAAAGCAACGATCACAACTCCGTCTCCATCAGAGTCCTGGTCTCGATTACAAGGTCTTTGTAATTGTTCCACCATGCGCAGCCAAGTATCAGGCGATTAATTCTGATGACTAAATGTCATCGCTCACATGGAGAACTATACTAAATGAATTTCCCTCGGCATTTGCCCCAATTGCGATCTGTGAAGTTTGGCCCGTTTGCCCTTATTGCTCTTTTCCTACTAACTAATTTCAGCGGAATCTTTGTCACTCGTGCGTTGGCACCGGTCACCGTAACCGCCACTACGGAAGTGATGACTATCCCGTCGGACATTCCGACCTCCGGCAATAAGGAACTGGACTGGATAATTTTTCGCGCTGGGGAACGTGAAGGCGTCGACCCAAGATTTATTCATGCCGTCATATGGCAGGAATCCAGATACCAGGTCCGGGCTCTATCGCATGCTGGAGCGCAGGGTCTGATGCAACTCATGCCGGCCACTGCCCGCCGCTTCGGTTGCGACGATCCGCACGACATGAGCGAGAACATCGAAGCTGGAACCAAATACCTGGCCTGGCTGCTCAAGCGATTTGATGGGGATGTGAAGTTAGCACTCGCCGGTTACAACGCGGGCGAGGGAGCCGTGGCTAAATACAACGGCGTGCCACCATACAACGAGACGCAGAACTATGTGCGTAAGATTTCGGCGAGCTATGGAAAGACTTTTCATCCAGTGCTGACACCGGCGGAAGCGAAGGTGGCTTTTAAGCTATCGCCGAAAGGAGTTGCTGCGGGCGCGACCGAATAGACCTCGGGGAAGCAAGCGAAAACAAATAGCGCGTCGAAAGAATGATTTCGACGCGCTATTTCTATGGAGGGTTTCAGAACCCCTACGAATTCGCTGGTCTAAGCACTCCGCGCACACTTCTCAGGACCTGCCGGAAGAATCGGAAGATTCTCGGCAGCACAATCGCAGTAACCACCAGACCCAGTCCGACTACGCCAAATAGTAGAATCGGAAAGAAGACAGACAGCAGCACTGAGATCACTGCCAGGACATCCTCGAGGGTGCTGAGCACAATATTGGAAACTGGCTCAGGGCTGGCATTGATGATTGCTCGAGCGGCGGCCTTGGTACCATGCGAGCTAAGAGCCAATCCGCCACCGAGTAAAAAAGCGATGGCCTGCACTGATTTATCAAACTCGCCGAAGGCCGCTGCACCCAACACGGCGCCTGCTGGAATACGAATGAAGGTGTGAACCACGTCCCAGGTGCTGTCGACGAGTGGCACTTTATCCGCGACGAACTCGACCAGGTACAAGGTCGCAGCCACCCCGATTACCCACCAGTTGGTCAACATCTCAAGTTCCCCCGGTAGTTGCAGATTGGCAAAGCGACTCAACAAGCCGAGAGTCGCCACGCATGCGTAAAGGTTGATTCCTGAAACCCAGGACGCGCCCATTGCAATCGCGAGTGTTGAGATGAAGGTCATTTGAATAGAATTGCCCTGCGTTTGGTTGAGTTTGGCTTCAGGAGCGCCTTGAGATTACCTCGTTTACTGGGCTGTTTTTGCCTAAGTATCAGTCATTTTGTAAGAACGTTGTAAAGCCCTCGCCGGTTCTGCAATAATGACGGCGAAGTTGCCGCTCAAGCAATCTTCGAAAACGCCAACGCCCTAGTAATCCTCAAATTAGAAATTCGTTAACAACCCCGACTGAGCTTGTCCGCAGCCTGGCGCCTGTCGTTTAAACGCGCCGGCGGCAAACTCGATGAATCTTACTCGTGCGGGGGTGCTTATGCGACACCGTTTTCGCAAGTTCATGTCGTTACTGGCGCGCCGGGCATTTTCCGCGGCCTTGCGCACTGTCATCACGGGGCTTGTCTTTGGCGTTTGCGCGATGCTGGTAATGCGGTACCTCGGTGTGCCGCTTCCCACTACCGACGAACTGCTTCATAACCTCGAAAGCATCACACGGCTGGCGGGGATTCTTTCTTAAACCTCGGGCAAACTATGATTGGCGAACTATCAAACTGTTATGAGGTACTTGGTCTGCGACCTGGCTCCTCACCTGAGGAATTGAAGGCGGCACATCGCGATCTGGCCAAAGTGTGGCATTCGGATCGTTTTGGTCACGATCCACGTCTGCAGGCAAAGGCGCAGGAAAAGTTAAAGGAGATTAATGAAGCGTATAACCACTTGATCTCGCGCAGGCTACGTCGGGCGTCTCAACCAAACTACCGCTCGCATTCACGATCGCAGGACGGGACTTCGGCGCGCCGCCCTGAGGCAGCGGGGAATAGACGGGCCGAAGCCGCAGCCACGAAAGCGCCGATGCGCTGGCTGTTCACGGTGGCGATCGTGCTGGTCTTTGGTTTGGGATTCATGTTAACGACGCGATCGCTTTTGACTCGTAATCAGCAGCTCAACACTCGCACCGTAGCTGTGGGGGAAGACCGAGCGAGCAAAGAGAACCCTACTGATGGCCGAGAAAAGGCAGAGGCAGTGGCGAAGCCAACACTGGAACAAACGTCGAAAGAGCAGATAACAGGAAGCGGTGCCACCGAACCGTCAGTCGAAGAGCCCATGGTTAAGGAACCTGCCGTCGCGACCGAGACTGTACTGATTGATACTACGACGGGACTGCTCGCCAGAGCCGATTGTCCACTCAAAAGCAGGACGACGTACGCAAGCGGCAACCAGCCGGTGCAGTACTGTCATGCCGCCCACCCGAAGCCCACACCGAAAGACTCAAAGATCAAATCCGCCGGCAGGCGAATCGCCTCGCCGGGCGAATGGTTCGGAGCGAAAAAGTCTGCACCATCCAGCCAGGAATCACAGTGACGGCGTTGACGACTGCTCGCCTGACTCTGTTCGCAGCCAACTGTGCAATAGCCTACGTCGATTCTCGAGCTTGCGCTCGACGTTCGGAACCTTAAGGACCAGACGCTCGAGGTGCTCAAGATAGTCTGGCTCGCCGATGAGTTCTCTAACTTCGGCAATGAAAGGCTTCAGTTTCGCGTAGACAACTACGTGCTCGGAATTAGACTCGAGAAACAGCTTTTCGTCGATGCCGCCGTTGTTCACGAAGGAGGCGGCGGTCTCCCAGTAAGATGCGACCATTCGATAGTAGGCACTTTCCTGCTGGCCGCTGAGTAAGAGCTGGACCACGTCACGCCCGCTTTGTGGGGCGAATTGTGTGACGAACCAGGCACGCGCTGCGCGCATCAATGGCTCCGTTCTGAGTTTGTAAAGCTCGATAATGGCGAGCGTGTCACCTGATTGAGTTGCCATGCTTCTCCTCACATTGACCAAGGATGTTTTTAGCCGCTGATGAACACAGATGACAGGGATCTGCAAAGTTAAGCGAAATGCTGCATCCGACCTGGGCCACAATGACCGGAGCGTCTAGTTTGCGCTGGTTCGGATCAGTCCCGTCGGCGTTTATCTGCAGTTGATTTTGTCTCAATTCAAAGCGAACTGACGAGATGGGCCAGGTTTCGATGAATCCCGCAACAGTGCCTGGGAGAGTTTGAGATTGTGCTCTGCTTCCGGGAGGGTTCCTTTCGCTTGCCGCACGGCGATCTCAAATTCAAGTTTAGCCGCCTTGAGCCGTCCCTTGCGGGCAAGCATCACGCCAAGGTTGTTATGGCTGTTAGGAAACGGCGTTTGCGTCCGCGCGATTGCGGCTCTAAACAAAGTAGCCGCAGTGTCAGCGTCCTGGTCGTTTGCGGCCAGCACCCCCAGTCTAAAATAGGCGGCGGCATATTCGCCCCCGGACAAACTGATCGCCTTTCTGTATGCGTCCTTTGATTCGCCGTACCGCTCGAGATTCTCGAGAGCCACACCGAGTGAATGCCAGGCCATCGGATAGTTTCCCTCGCGCGCGGCGATTGCCTTGCGATACATCGCTATCGCCTCGTCCGTGCGCCAGAGTTCGTAGTAACAAACGCCGATATTGTAAGCCGCTTGCGCATAAGAGTCGCCGGCCAGCGGCAGCACACGACGATACTCCTCGATAGCCGCTTCGTACTCCGAGCGCACGTAACGGGAGTTGCCGTTTCGAATAAACTCCCGAGCCGCCGGTTGCTCAACCTGGGCCAATGCACTACCGGTCAAAAGCAAGGACGCCACGATTCCCAAGACTGCGTTTCTGAGAGTCACCAGGATTCACCTCCAGGACCGAAATTCGATTCGGGCAGGAGGTTAGATTCTGACGGCGGTTGGCGTCTTTCCTGTTGTTGCTGTGCGTTGACGAATCTTGCTGGATTAGACTTCGAATGTCGCAGGCCGGAGGGCGGTGTTAAGAAATACGCCAGTCACTCCACCTGCTCTACTGATTTACGAACACTTCCGCAGCAGTTACCCCGCCAATCTTTCCTTCGTAAACTCTCTTGAAGTGTCTGCGCACGTAATCAAGCTTCTCGCGGTTTTCAAAATAAATACGGCCGTTTTGCAGGATGAGGTAAGTCGGCCCGGCGAGTTTGCGGGGGTCAAATTCCGGAGCGGACATTGCCTGGGAATTCAAATCTGTGCGGTTGAACCGTGCAAGGTAGTGACGGGTCACTGCCGGCGTTTCGTGCGCGATGGTGCTGTTCGCCGGCGCCGTTTCTGTAACAAACTTGATGGCTTCTCTCAAACCGTCGTCGTAAAACTCATCATGCGGAAAAAAGTACCCTGCTCGCCCGGCCCCAAGCGCATTCGTGTAGAGCGCAAAGTGTGGGCCATGAGTGTAGGCGATCATCCCAGGCACACCGACGAACAACAACACTGCAAGTGTGATAGCAGCCATCCCTGCGGCTTTGTGCGTAACTAATCGCTCAGAAACAAATCTCACCAGCGCCACAACACCGACAGCCGCGGCCATATAAACAAACGGCATCAGCGACAACGCATAGCGCAACCATTTTGCTCCAGCAAGTGAGTACGGGACGATCCAAAAGAACAACATGAACAGAACAAACGCATTCCCCGGGTGACGCCAGTTGCGAATTGCAACCATCAGTCCCACGACAAACGCCACCAGCACAACCAGGGGGATCTTTATCGCCATGTAAAGCAGGTAGAAGTAGTTTGGCGTTCCCCAGAAAGGTGTGTTCGACATGTTGTTCTTGTAGAGCTGCCCTCCAAAAAAGTAACCCGTATGAACCAGCAACCGCTCGCCCATATAGGCGTCGAGGTAACTCCAAACATGCGGCAACAGCACCGCCGGGTTCGCCATCAGGAACGTCGCCGCCAGCAGGACGTAAAAGATTCGCGGCGTCCTGCCGCCGGGTTCTCCGGGCTCGGATCTGCGCACTCGAAACATATGGTGATAAAGCGCGTTCAGACCGAAATAGTGAGGAAAATACTTCGACGCCATCATCAATCCAAACGAGCACCCGCTGAGAATGTAGTTTCTCCTTCTTCTCGGAACATCGCGTGGGCTGGTCTGCTTGGCTCGCAAATAAAAATAGATTGCAAACAACATGAAGAAGACCAGTAGTGTGTCTTCCTTGCCGATGCGATTGAAAGTTATCGCATTGATGCCAAAGATCCAGAAAGCACACGCGAAAAGCGCGGTCCAGCGATCAAAGAAAGCGAGCGTAAGCAGAAAAAGGGGAACTACGGTCAGCGCGCCAAACACCGCATTGGGGAATCTGAGGGCGGTCTCTGCGCTGATTCGGTCAGGTTCGTTACCATCGAAAACTCGTGCGGCCTGCATCGAGGCGTACATCAGCCCTTTCATCAACATCGGGTGTTCGCTGTTGGCACTAATGTCGCCACGCTCGTAGGCATTAACGGCATCGAGCTTGTTCATCTCGTCTTCGGCAAAGCCAACGGCACTCAGATTGCTGAAACGCAGGCCGAACCCGACAATGCAGAGCATGACTAACGTGGCGATGGCAACCCAATCCAAACCGGCAAGCATACTTCTGACCGCACCGGATGAATTATTGGGCCACCTACCTGTCAGCGGTTTAAGCTCTGCAGCGGGAGCCGAAGAACTAGGATTTAAGTGACTAGACACCTGGAGGCTTCCTTGGATGATCCACGCGGGATCTTATGCTAAACCGTACCACGGGAATCCTCGCGCTTGAAACCGTCGGTACGCTATTGAGTTTTTGTATCCGTCGCCGTTTTCCTTTGCGGCCTGGCGCTGGAAAAAACAGAGCAAGCCAAGTTCCACTGCAATAACAGCAATGGGCTTACACACTGTTGGGTTGGCGTTGCCATTAGCGCTGTCAAAATCTTGCCTAATGGGAGTTGGTGGGCTGAGTGAAATGGCTTATGGTACCGGTACAACTTCCACTGTCGGAAGTTCACGACAACCGTAAGCCAGTTCAGACTTAATCAATGGATAACCTAATAACCGCAAATATCAGCCAGCGGCCTATTCGGACCCTCGTCAGCGTTGCTGGGATCGCCCTCGGTGTCTGTCTGGTAATGCTCTTCACAGGACTCGCGCAGGGGATGTCGAATGACCTGCAGCGTCGCGCTTCGAATGTTCGCGCTGAGATTATTTTCACGCGTCCCGGCTCAATGCAGTTGACCACGTCGACGGCAAACCTCAGCACTGAGTATGTAGATCGCTTGAAGCAGATCGAGGGCGTAGCGGAAGCACTGCCAGTGATTCGATATATTTATCAGGGGAACCGCGGCTTTGGCTTCGAACAGATCGAGGGCGTTGATTGGAATGCATTCGCGCAGATGAACGACGTTCGACTCACCAGCGGTCGCGCCCCGCAAGCGAGTGACGAGATCGTGGTCGACGAAACCAAGTCTCGTAATAACAATCTTAGCGTGGGTAGCCAACTGTCTCTGTTTGGGAGCAAGCCTTATCGAGTGACCGGGATATATGCTCCCGAGTCGGGGGCACGCGTGAAGATGACACTACCGGCGATGCAGGAAGCACTGGAGTCACCCGGAAAGGCGACCTACATTTTGATCAAGGTCCGCAATCCTGAGCGGCAGGTGGCAGTAGCCGAGAGAATTCTGCAGGAACTGCCGGGAAATAAGGTCCAACTGACCCGAGATGTGTTTACCAGCATCGAGAAGAATATTCCTTACCTCGGTATCTTTCTGAGAGTGTTGGTGGTGCTAGCGGCGGTGGTCAGCGCGCTGGTGGTAATGCTGGCAATGTATACAACCATCACTGAGAGAACTCGTGAGATTGGGATCCTGAAGGCGATGGGCGCCTCGCGAGGCTATATCATTGGAATTATTGAGAAAGAGGCTTTGTTGATCAGCGTGATTGGGCTTGCGGTAGGGTTCGTCGTTTCGTTCATATCAGGCTATTTGATTCACCGGGCGTACGGTTTGCTATTTGAATTCGGCTGGCGGTGGGCCATCACCGCAGCTGCTATCGGAATGTTAGGCGCTGGCTTGGGCGCGCTTTATCCCGCGTTGCGCGCGTCAAACCTCGATGCGGTCCAGGCCCTTGCGCACGAGTGAAGGCTGGCGAATTTTCATGCTGGCCCGCTGCTCATACTGTCTTACTCGATCCCTCATGCACAACAATCTCCTCAGCGTTACTCGCAACGCTCCTGAGAGAAAATCCTCGTCTTACAATCAAGGCCACACCAACTCCCGTCCAAAAAATATCCCGCCCCTTGCGAACGATAGCGAGTGTTACGCCAATAGCCGGTGTGAACCCGAGCACCTTTGCCAGCATTCCGGTGCCACCCTCATCAACCCCCACCCGTAACGGGACGAATTTAAACGCTACATTGATGATCCGATTGACAGACTCGAGGATGAAGGCCGTCAACAACGTTGGGGCTGCAACATCGCTGATAAATGAAAGCGTCGTGTAAACCTCGGCCACACCCGCCATATGAAAACAGAGTTCAAGCAAAAAAATTGGGATTAGCCGCTTGCGGTTCCGGCTATAGAAACCATAAACGCGATCTTCCAGCGTTTGGGCCTGTGGAATTACACTTTCCATCTTCACTCGGGCCAACCCACGGTTGTGGAGGTATGCAAGAGCGCCGCTCAGGAAACGCCACTGTTTGTGAATTACGAGATAACCCAGCGGCGCTACCAGAGCGCTAACCACCAGCGCGCAAATGGCGGCAATGCGCAACGCCTTTGGCAGTGAGAAACTGAGCAGTAGCGCCGTTGTTCCCGAGAGAATAACCAGCACCACCGAGAGACTGTAGAAGATATTCTCGAGGGCAAGGGCGGCGAGCGCAGACATTAACGGAACGCGATCTCTTACGAAAACCGCCTTTGAAGGCTCGCTTACAGCCACGCTGGCAAGCGGAATGATATTGCCGAGGGCATCGCCCATGAGTCTGGCCCGGAGCGCATCACAAAAGCGAAGCCGGTGCGGCCCTTCAAAACAGTTAACCCAGGCCAGTGAGCGAACCGCGTATCTAATGGAAGAGATACCAAGGATAAGGATAAATCCCGCTCCCAGTCGGCCGATGCCCTCGAGAATCTTCTCAACGCCCGCCACTCTGATGAAATAAACAAACAACGCCAATCCCAGTATTGCGAAAACGATTCCGAGCGGCGCTAGTTTGCGGGAACGGGCTGAATTGGTGGTGGGTTGGCTCATTAAAGTAGATTTATCATGCTTTCGTTCGGAACCGATGGCAAGGTTGGTGCCGTTCTCGATTGGTGTCTGTGTATGTTGCTAACGTGCCTGAGAGCCACTTAGATCTGAGGGCGAAAATAACGGACAACGGACTACTGACCACTCACCATGCACAAATTGCCGACGGAAGACCGCTACAGCTGCACGTTCGCAGCTTTGCCTTTTTCCGTTCCCTTTTAATATGATGCTAAGTCCTAAATCAAAAACACTCCTCAACGGTCCGGGCTATCATCGCGGAAGGACTCCCGCCGCGGAAGCAGAGGGCAACTAATGAGTCAAAGCCAAATAGCGATTGAACAGCGGAGCGGTCTTCCTCTGACAACTCTTTCCGAAGATGAGCAGATGTTCCGCTCCAGCGTCCGCGAATTTGCGGAAGGTGAACTGCGACCGCGCGTCGAAGAGATGGATGAGAAAGCGAAACTGGACCCGGCGCTGATCAAACAGTGTTTCGACCTGGGCTTGATGGGGATTGAGACTCCGGAAGAGTACGGCGGCGCCGGTGGTTCATTCTTTACCGCGATACTTGCCGTTGAAGAATTGTCTCGGGTTGACGCTTCGGTAGGGGTGTTCGTAGATGTTCAAAACACGTTGGTTAACAATGCGCTGGTTCGCTGGGGTAATGAAGAGCAGAAGCAGAAGTACTTGCCGCAACTCGCAGCCAGAAGTGTCGGCGCTTATGCCCTTAGCGAAGCCGGCTCGGGTTCTGACGCGTTCGCGATGCAAACCCGCGCTGTCGACAAGGGCGATCACTTTATTATCAAGGGCCAGAAACTCTGGATAACGAACGGTAACGAAGCCGAGATTTTTATCCTGTTCGCCAACGCTAATCCCGAAGCCGGTTATCGGGGGATCACGGCATTTATCGTCGAAAGAGGCTTCCCTGGTTTCGCGGTGGGAAAGAAAGAGAACAAGCTCGGCATTCGCGCATCGTCCACGACCGAGCTGATCCTCGACGAATGCAAAGTGCCGAAAGAGAACCTGCTTGGTGAATTGGGTAAGGGCTATAAGGTTTCCATTGAGACTTTGAACGAAGGCCGCATCGGAATCGGCGCACAGATGATTGGCATCGCGCGTGGAGCGATGGAAGCAGCGCTTGCGTATACCGGCGAGCGTCAGCAGTTTGGAAAGCCAATTAATCAGTTTCAGGGCGTGCAGTTCCAACTGGCGGAGATGGCAACGGAATTAGAAGCGGCGCGACTGCTGGTTTACAACGCGGCGCGGATGAAAGATGCCGGCTTGAATTTTGTCAGGGAAGCTGCGATCGCAAAGCTTTACGCCTCGCGTGCTGCCGAGCGAATCAGCTCAGTCGCAATCGAACTCTACGGCGGTTACGGATTTGTGAAAGATTACCCGGTGGAAAAGTACTGGCGCGATTCGAAGATAGGAGCGATCTACGAGGGTACTTCGAATATGCAGCTGCAGACGATTGCGAAGTTGATGATTGGCCGTTAGTACGTAGTCAGTTGTACGTTTCTTTCGCGCGCTGTGGTCACAACATTCCGATCCGATACAAGACTACTTACTACGGACAACTGACCACTGACAAACTTGCGAAAATGTGACGCATGACTACATCAAGAATCGACCTCTTCAAACAGATGCTGCTAAACGATCCCGTAAATAGCGCCATTCTGTTTGGCCTGGCGAAGGAATACGAAAAGGCCGGAGCGGATGCAGAGATGATCGAAACGCTCAAACGTTATCTCGAGATCGCTGCCGACGAAGGAAACGCATTTGGCATGGTGGCCCGTGCCTACGAGCGGACAGGCCAGCGAGAAAAAGCCAAAGACGCATATCTCCGCGGCATCGATGCAGCTGTCGCACATGGCCATCCGAGCATGGCCGAAGAATACCGATCGACGTTATCGAGCGATTATGAATAACGACACAAAAGTACTGAAGCTGGTGCGTAAGAACGAGGCGAAGGTCGCGGCTGAAAAACAGAAAACCGCGGCTGCCACTGAAGCGACTGTGTCGCCAAAGCCCGAGTTGGCCGCTGCCGCCCCTGCTAAAGAAACGCATTCGAAACCCGCGGCTCCCCACCGTCTCGTGCCTCGCGAACAACGTCATCGAGAAGGCTCCGCAAAGAAATCACGAGTTGCAGATCCTGGATTATCTCCGGAGCAGATGGTCGACGTTTATCGCACTATGTACATCTCGCGCCGGCTCGATGACAAAGAGATTCAGCTTAAGAACCAGAATAAGATCTTCTTTCAAATTAGCGGGGCCGGACACGAGGCCGTGCTCGTGGCCGCGGGACTGGTCTTAAAGCCAGGTTACGACTGGTTCTATCCATACTATCGCGATCGTGCGCTTTGTCTGCAGCTTGGGATGACGCCGCTTGAACAGTTGCTGTCGGCGGTTGCGGCTGAAAAAGATCCGAACTCACATGGTCGCCAGATGCCTTCTCACTGGGGCCACAAGAAACTCAACATCGTCTCGCAATCGTCGCCGACCGGCACGCAACTATTACAAGCCGTTGGCTGCGCCGAGGCCACTTATCGCGCAAAGCTGATTCCTGAGTTACAGAAACGCGTCGCAGGATTTCAGGGCGATGAAGTTGTTTATGTCTCGGTTGGCGATGGCACGACCAGCGAAGGTGAAACGTGGGAAGCGTTCAACACTGCCTGCAACTTGAAATTGCCGGTGCTGTTTCTAGTGGAAGACAATGGTTACGCGATTAGCGTGCCCGTTGAGGTTCAGACCGCCGGCGGAGACTTCTCGCGGTTGGTTGAAAACTTTCCGAATCTTCACGTCGAGCGTTGTGACGGCACGGACGTGCTGGAATCATTCGCTGCGATTCGGCGGGCCGTCGAGCACTGTCGTGCGGGCCAGGGGCCTGCGCTGGTTCACGCCAGGGTTATTCGACCGTACTCCCATTCGCTTTCAGACGATGAAAGACTCTATCGCCCGGATGAGGAGAGAACTGCTGACTCGGAAAGAGATCCGATCAAGCGTTTTGGCGCGTTGTTGATCGACCAGAATCTTATCGATCAAGACGGGCTGCAGAGAATAAAAGACGAAGTAGATCGTCTGATTAATCAGGTTGCCGATGAGGCTTTAGCAAGTCCGCAACCGGCCCCGGATACGGTTACTAACTTTGTTTACTCACCTGATGTCGATCCCACTTCAAAGCAGTTCGATACGGAAGACCAGGCTGAACTGTCCGGTAATGCCGGGACCATGGTCGATTTGATCAATCGCGCGCTGCACACTGAAATGGCACGCGATTCCCGCATTTTGGTATTTGGCGAGGATGTTGCCGATTGCTCACGCGAAACTAATCTGGAGAAGGTGAAAGGAAAAGGCGGAGTGTTCAAGGTCACGGCAAACTTGCAGCGGAAGTTTGGCGGCGCCCGCGTCTTCAATTCACCACTCGCGGAGGCGAATATTGTGGGCCGAGCAATCGGAATGGCGACGCGCGACCTGAAACCCGTCGTTGAGATTCAATTCTTTGACTATATTTGGCCGGCCATGCACCAGATCCGGAACGAACTGGCATTGATGCGCTGGCGCTCGGGAAACGAGTGGAAGTCGCCGCTGGTGATACGCGTCCCTGTTGGTGGTTACCTGAAGGGTGGCGCCGTTTATCACTCGCAGTCGGGCGTTTCGACGTTTACTCAAATCCCTGGTCTGCGTGTCGTATATCCGTCAAACGCTTTGGATGCCAACGGCCTGCTGCGCACGTCCATTCGCTGCGACGACCCGGTTTTGTTCCTCGAGCACAAGCACCTTTACCGCCAGGCATACAACAAGTCGGAGTACCCGTCCGACAATTTTATGATTCCTTTCGGAAAGGCAAAGACGGTTCGCGAAGGCAACGACATCTCGATCATCACGTACGGCGCGCTTGTTCAACGGTCGGTAGTTGCGGCGAAGCAGGTTGAGCAGCAGGGGATTAGCGTCGAGGTAATCGATTTGCGCACCCTCGCGCCTTACGACTGGGAAGCCATTTCAGCGTCGGTGAAGAAGACGAGCAAAGTAATAATCGCTCATGAAGACTCCCTCTCGTTTGGTTATGGAGCCGAGATCGCTGCGCGCATCGCATCCGAGCTATTTGAGTATTTGGATGCGCCGGTTCAGAGGGTCGCAGCGCTCGATACTTTTGTCGCATACGCCCCGCAGTTGGAGGATGTGATTCTTCCGCAAGCGAGCGATGTGGCAAAAGCTATTCAGGAGCTTCACAGCTACTAGTCTGAGTTTAACCATCCAAGCTTAGGAGATTTCATGTCACGAAGGTGTGCTGCCTGGTCTCCTTCCTGATTTACTTCAGATTCCACTTACTGGGGCCTTAGAGTTTTCCTCAGCATCCAGCCAGAATAATGCGCGCCAAGCCGCGCACTTCTCAAAGGCCACGACTCAAATGAGATAGAATGGGCAAACGTTCTCCAAGCCTGAATAGCTTCAAACTCAGTGAACGTTCGGTTTAACCCACATCCCTAAATCTGCAGCTACAAAAGTTTAAACCTCCTGTAACTGCCCGCTCTTTCTGCCCGTTACATCTTCAACACTGAAATCGCAACACGCCGGTTATGAATTGGCATTGCTCCCGTCAAGTTCTCGTGTGAATTTAGGCTTACCTTGCTTCCTGTACGTACCACCCCTGCAAGTAAATCCGGATGTTAGACAAGGAGGAAGCAAAAACTCATGAGTAAGAAAGTAATAACTCTTCTCACGGGAGTAGTTCTGGTTCTCGCGAGCGCCACACTCTCTCTTGGGCAAGAGCCAACCACAATAGTCACGCAGACACCAACTACGGTAACCCAAACTGTGCAAAACCCCGACGGCACCTTCACGGTGATTGAGTATCCCGTCGGCAAAGAAGTACAAGTAGTGCTCGACCCGGTCGGCATAACTGCCGATGGCGCTGCCACAATATTGAGAGACAGCGCAGGCACGAGGATCAAGGTCAATCTCAACAAGTTGCCCGCCGACGTAACCACCATCAATCTCTACGCGGTCGACGAAAATGGCGTTGTAACTTTACTAGGACCGGCAACCGTGACCCAGGGTGCAGTCAGTTTCAATACGACCACGCCACTGAGCAAATTCATGCTGATCGCGTCGCCCGAGGCAAAGCTGGTCGCGTACGATCCTGAGACCAGGATCATGTTTCGTAGCGCCGTGCCAACCGGCTTCGCGGTAATTCCACGGGTTGTTAATCCGGTAGGCGAGAGGGTGTCGGCTACAACGACGGAACAACCAGTTACAGCGAACGTGTATTCGGTGCCGATGCTGAACGTTCCGATGTTCAAAAAGGGCGACGATACAAAATTGAAGGTAAACTTCGCCGGACCCCTGGAGGGGGCTCGTGCGAATATTTTCATCACCCCACGTAAAGATGGGCCTACCGAAGTGAAAGTGCACTTCCACGATTTGAAGGAAGTGCCTAATGCAAAGGTATACCAGGTCTGGGCGGTATCTCCTGACAACCAGTTCGTAAAACTCGGGCAGGTAGTCAATACCCCAGGTCGAAACGAGGCAGAGATTAAATCGGAGGTGGCGCTGGCTGACTTTGGCCTTCTGATCACGTTGGAGGACGCGACTGGAGATTTAACCAACCCGCTCGGGGAGCGAATTGGTTTTGTTGAAATCGTGAGGTAGTTAGACGTAACAGGTAACCTGTCAGCCGCGGATTAGCGGATTTGAAGGATCTAAACTAAGGTTTCAGGTTCGGATGATCCGCGTTTCGCGGCTGCTTCATTCTCACAAAAAACTTTCCGAATCGATGCTGACTGTACTAAGATACCGCCCTCGGAGTTGTCACCCGACTCAGCTTCCGATCGTTTCTGATTTATCGGAGAACAAATTGTCGTACATCCAGCGACCCTGAGCTGGCAACTAAGAATCAACCTCCCCCGGTTTTTCCCAGGTGATTAACGATCATGTACAAGCGAACCCCCCTCCCGTTTGGCGTCTTCCTGTTTCTATTCACAATCACTTTCTCGTCGATAACTGCATTAGGGCAGGAAACTCTTCCTGAATTAGTTCGTCGAGTTAAGCCTTCGGTCGTCGCAATCGCAACTTACGACGCAAAAGGCGAATCGATCATGACCGGAAGCGGGTTCTTTATCCGACCTGGTCAGGTGGTAACTAACCTACATGTGGTTCGGGGTGCAGCCCGGGCAGAGATTAAAACACTCGATGGAAAGGGCCGCATCTTCCGAGTCGAAGGCGCGCTTGCGGTTGACGTCGAAGGTGACCTCGCAATCTTGAGCGTTGATGCTCCGCAGGATCGGGTTCGTAAAAGCGAGCTTGCGACATCATTGCCGCAGGAAGGCGAATCGATCGTCGTGATTGGTAATCCTCTCCGGCTTGAAGGATCTGTAACCAATGGTATCGTCTCAGCCGTACGTGAAATCCCCAACGTGGGTCGGATAATTCAGGTGACCGCGCCTATTTCGCATGGAAACAGTGGCAGCCCGGTTTTCAATCTAAAGGGTGAGGTGGTCGGAGTGGTGACCGTGAAAGTCACGAACGGCCAAAACATCAACCTGGCGATCGCGGCCGCACGCGTTGGAGAGCTAAAGCTCGGTATCCTGCGGCCGCTCGCAGCTCTACCGGCCAAAGATAGAAACACTGATCTCGCCGAGTCGCTTTACAGAACCGGTTTGGATTCCCTTTGGCTGGGTAACTACGACAACGCCATCGGCTATTTCGAGAACGCCGTTAATAGAAACCCGAAACTCGCAGATGCGTGGGTGCAGGTGGGATATTGCAAGATGAAACAAGGGAAAAGCCTTGAAGCAGTGAAGGCGTATCAACAAGCGCTCCAGTTGAAACCTGCCTCGGCGCATGTCCACAACAAACTAGGCGATGCTTACTACTATGCCGGAAATCTGCGTGAGGCCATCGAGGCTTATAGCGAGGCGGCTCGCCGGAGACCTGAAGATCCTGAAGTCTATTACAACCTGGCGCTTGCTTATTTCGAAAGCGGGAATCCGAGTCGTGGGCTCGCTGAAGCGCGTGTGCTGCGCCGCCTTGATGAAAAGCTCTACCAGAAGTGGGTCGTCGACAGTGGCCAGAGACCGGCTGAGCAGCAATAGCTCTTTAATCTCCGCTCCCGATGAACAACCGGCGGTCGATGCTCTGAGGATTTCCAAGCACCACGAACCGGAAATTCCGCATGTACTTGTGGGCCGCTGCCTGGACTTCCGCAGGCGTTACACCTTTCACTCGGTCAATAATTTCGACGGAATTGCGCCACCCACCGCCAATTAATTCATACTCGGCCAACTCTCCAGCTTGTGCGGCGTTCGTTTCCTGACCGAGGTAATAGTTCGTCAGGAACTGAGCTGCGACCGCCTGAATGTCTTCATTGCCAACCTGATCACGCTGAAGTCGCGACACCTCGTCCAGCATCACTCGAATCGTTTGATTCGCATCGACTGCGGTTACATATAAGCCGCCGACGTTGGCGCCCTGGCTCAAGAGAAAAGCACTGGGTGCATACGAAAGGTTGCGGCGTGACCTCACTTCTTCAAAGAGACGATCACGAAGGATCGCACTGGCCACCCTCAGCGGATAGATGTCGCGCGAGGTAAGCGGCGGGGCCGTGAAATAACCCTGAATGTAATTGGTGCGAAGTTCTCGGGGAGTGATCTCCACAGACGATCTGTCAAACGCGAGTTGCGGCACCGGCGTAGCGTTGTAGTTGCCCCGTGGCAATTTGCCGAAGGCTGTTATCACCATAGTGCGAAGCTGAGTGACGTCGAGATCGCCAACGATAACCAATAACAACTGTGAAGTCTGCATGATCTTGAGGTGATGAGCTCGCAGATCATCGGCCGTCAAACGGCTCATGCTTTCAGCTGTCCCCTGCGCCCGGTTCAAGTAAGGATGGCCGGCATAGGCGGCTCGTTCCTGCAGTCGCTGTAGATAGGTGTCGGGATCATCGGTGTCGTCGCGAAGCGTGGATACAATTCTCGACTGTAAAAGTGCGACATCTTCTTTGACGAACGCGGGCCGAAGCGCGACATCGATAAAGATCTGCCAGGAGCGATCGAAGTTTAAGCGCGTACTTCCCAGCGAAAGTACGGAGTAATCGTTTGTTACGCTGGAGCCTAACTGGATGCCTAATCCTGCGCGCTCGCTTCGCATCCGATCGCGAGGAAAGCCGGCACTAGCTTCAGTGGCCGCCGTCAGCATCAGATCCTCAATGCCGGCATTTTGCGCGTTGATGTTTCGCGTGCCACCGCGAATGAACAAACCGGCCGCTACCGTCAAACTTCCTTCGCGTCGCTTAAACAGAACCTTTAGTCCATTGGTTTCGAACTCGGTGACCAGGGCCGCCTGCTTAGCAACTACGGCTTGCAGATCCTGAACGTTGGTCGGGGCTGCCTGTTGCTGCTGTTGTGCCAGGGCAGAGTTACTGGCCGCGCCAAAAATCAATACGCCAACGAGTGCTGACGCAATCACCAACTGGCGCAAACGATCAAAACTTTTCATTACAGTCCTTCTCTTCATTCGCTAATGAGTTCTTTCGGTTGCAGTTTGATCTGCGCTTGCGAACTATCGGACAAAAGCGCGAGACCAATATGTGGCTTGCCCTGAATATAAGTCGTTATGTAACGGCTGATGTCGGCACGCGAGGTTGCACGAAGCCGGCCGAGGTAACCACGAAAGTATTCCAGACCGGTTGAGGCCCACCAAAAACTAAGCGTGTGCGCATACTCGCTGAGTTTCTCCCTTGAATAGAGATCGTCCGCTTCAAGCAACGCCTTGGCATTTTCCAGTTGCTCGTCGGTGAAATAGTCCTTGTCGTTGAAATGTGAAATCTCTTCGTAGATTGCTTTGATAGCAGCCCGGGCTTTATCGGGACTCGTCTGCGCGACAATCTGGATGGGACCGACGTTTCGTTGTGTGTAGTAAGTGATGGAAACACCGTTTACTAATCCGGTATCCACCAGCGCGCGCTGAAAACGCGAGTTTGGCTGGGTCAGGATGAACGAGAAAACGTCGGCAGCGTAAGTCGCTGCATCGTCTTTCCCAATCGATGGTCCGTGCCAGCCAATGTTGATAATGACGTTTTCGATCGGCCGAGTGATCACCTCGCCTTCGCTTTTGGGAAGTGGCGGATGCTCGACGGGCGGATATTTCACAAACGGATCCTCCGCCCGCGGCCAGTCTCCATAGAGTTCCTTCGCCAGGCCAAATGCGGTTTCCGGATTGACGTCACCGGTGATGACGAGAGCGCAATTGTTCGGCACGTAATAACGTGACTGGATTAGCCGCATCATTTCAGTAGTAGCCGCGGAGACAGTCTGCCGATTGCCTCCTGGACTCTTGCGACTCGGATACTTGTAGAAGAGCTTGTGCATCATCCCCGTGACCAATGGGTAGAAAGGCGACGACTCGTTGCGATCCAACTCGCCAATCACCACTTCGCGTTCACGCTCAAACTCTCCTTCGATAAACAAGGGATAGCGAACCGAGTCTTTCATGTGCTGTAAAGCAATCCGCAGATTCGGACTCGTCGTCGTGAAGTAGTAGTTGACTACCTCTTCCCGAGTGGAAGCGTTATAAGCAACTCCGATCGTCCCGATCGTCTTGAGGTAATCTTCCTTCAAAAGCATCGCGCGGTTCGCTTTGAAAAACATGTGCTCGTAAAGATGCGACAGGCCATTCAATTCCGGCGGCTCCGTGTACGAACCGTTTTTCACCGCGAGCTCAATCGTAATCAGTGGGATTGAGTGGTCTTCGAGAATAATCACCTCAAGACCGTTGGCCAGTACGCGATTGACCAGTTTGGCTTGCGGAAGGCGCGCCGGTGCGGTCGCTGTCGCCGGGGCGGGCTTTTGCGTTACTGGTGGCCGCCGGCGCTGCTGAAAGAGTGCAGCCTCGCCAGCAAACACCGATTGCGGGCCCAATATTGAAAGAAGTAACGCGAAAACAATGAGACTAGGTTTCACAAAAAGACTCCAGACTAAACAGGCTTGCTAACGGGTTCGAATGTCGTGCTTAAAAAAATTAGCCTGCCCGCAAAGGCAGAGCATGCAAATCAACCGATTGATTTCTGACAGCTTGCAGGTGGCAAGCGAACGTTCGATGAACCCTGGCGCGATAAAGATGTCAGCCCGAATATGACTCATCCTGTTCAATGCGCGATAAGACCCAATCGAACTCTCCCGAGGTTATCTTGCCGCCGCAAAATTCACAAATGCCAACCGCATTCACTTGCAGCGGGGCACCGCAATTCGGGCAATTCAGCTCGCCCTTGTTTTCCAGCGGCTTCGCCAGCCTATTACGAATAAATGTCCAATACTCCGACCAGCGCCGCAGCGTGCTCTTTGAACCGCTGACCACTCGGCCTTCGCGATCAATCGTATAGTCGATGCCCTCTGCCCAGATTCGAACGGTTATGGAGTTGTAAAAAGCGTCCGAGGAGATCTTCACCGGTTGCATGGCGTTGATCGCGAATTTTTCCAGCACATTGCGCAGTCCCTGTCGTTTGTAGGCCTCAATCCAATACTGGTGCATCTGAAAAATGTTGTCAGTCTCGTGCGGCCTGGCGCGTTCCCAGGCCAACGTCGTCCACGCGGCCTGGAGTTCATTGAAGATAAGCCGCACGCGGTTTTGAAACTCATCCCATGAAAACGAGGGGTGGTGCTGCTCAAACTCGGAACGCACACTAACGAATGCCGGTTGCACGACGCTGGGAAAGTCGGTTCCCACTTCCGGAACATCAGATGTGAGCAGCGGACCCCTGGCTTCGCGGCTAAGCAGCGTGATCCCGCGAACATACCATTGGAACTCACCGCTCTCGATCTTACTGCCGCAGAATGCGCAAGCCCCGACCGTGTCTTTCTGGAGGGGGGCGCCGCAGCGCGGGCAATGAAGCGCGATAGCCTGGGCCGGTGGCGGCGATAGTACATCCCGCTTGCGTTCCAGTTCCCAGCGCTCGTGCACGTAGTAAGACATCTCCACTTTCGCGCCATTTTGGTCAAACACTTCTGTGTAGTTTGTTTCGAACAGAATGCCGACCTGCACGAAGGGTGATTCCAGACCACGCACGCTTTGCGTCGACATCGCGCCGACGATGATCCCTTTCACTTCGCGCAGCCCTTCTGGATTCCGTTGCCGTAGCGCAGCCCGAGCAGCGTCACTCAGGTAAGGTGACCACAGATCGAGCTCTGCAGCGCCTCGTCCGCGGGCGTGATGTGCTTTTGCGTAGAGTGCGTAACAGAAGTCTGTGAAAACGATCTCGGAAAAGTCGGGATCAAATCTACGCAGCAATGCAAAACCGCCTGCAATGTCTTCACGGTTACGCGGAAACTGGGCCGGTGCAATGCTGGTCGCCGCGGCTGATGAGAATCCCTCTGATGAGCGGTTCGATCGTCTCGCAAAGTAGTAGATCACACCGGCCACAAAGATGATATCGAGCGGAATACCGATGAGCGGGTATTCAATGGTGAGATAGAACAGAAGTCGGATGAGCTGGAATACGATCCAGATAATTGCACCGCCATCATCCCCACTGTCTCCGCCTCCGCCGCCATATGATTGACCTCCGCCGACACGCGCCACTGCTTCGGCACAAACGGCAAGACCCAACCCCAGGTAGATACCGAAGCGGAAGAACAGCCTGAATGTTTTCGCTTGAGCGCTGCTCATTTCAGTTCAAAGCGAGGCGCGTTTGGCAGTTCGTCAGGATTCTCGCCAGTCGCGGGCAAGTGCGTGGAAAGCAGGACACCAAACTTGCGCAAGGTGTCGGTAAACGTCTCGACATCAGGTTGAGTGCCGGCTTCGTGCAACTCGAACTGCATTTCATTCCACTCGAGTGCCGGCACCGCTTTCAGCACACCCCGGTCGGCGATCAGCTCTAACTGCCTCTCAAACAGCGAAAGATAGACGAGAACTCCCATTTCACGATCGGTGTTTGCGATTCCGGCTTCATAAAACATTGCTGCGGCGCCAGTGCGCACGTTAGCAGCGCGGCTATGCGACGAGGTTAACAACCGGCGGATGAAATTACTGCGTGAGGAAAAATAACTACCGACCAGAAAAAGCAGTACGACGTCGATCGCTACCCAGATTTGATGAAACTCGAATGGAGAAAAAAGGAGAAAAAGCAGTCCCATGAAAGTCAGGAGGGCGCCGAACAGATAGTCGGCATTGGTATATCGACCCGAGCGAGCGCGCACCACGATCACCAGTTCAGCGTCGGTAGTATGTTCGATCTCCTTAACGCAGCCGCCCAGCGTGTCGCAGGCAGCCTGATCGAATCTCGCGCGGGTCATTTATTGGGGAATCGTTGCAGGTTATTCAGGATGGACAAGCGGAAACATCTTGTCACGGGTGACGGAGTTACTCAAGGAAACACTATTTGCGGGTGCGATCTACGGGACGCGAATTCGAACCTTCACCAGCTATTTGACGTTCCCTTTCGCCAGCAGGGAGTTTGCTTTCTGTCGGAGCAGATTGCGGTAAGGAGCCTTACCAGCCTTTAGCAGATTGTCGGACCAAACGGTCCGCAACGTCCGGCGCTTACCGCTCGTTTCAACTCGCAGTGAGTAAGTCTCACGGCTCTTCGGAACGTACAGCACCAGCCGATAACCAGCGGCCTTAGCATTCGCACCGGTGAAGAGCACCTCCTGATAGCCATCGCTGTCCGGATCAAGCCTCTCGCTGGTCCAATCAGCCCGACTAAACTCCGCCGTGTCCAGATGACCGCGTTTGGCAACGCGATAAGAGTTCCCACGCTGCTCAAGCGTAAAGAAACGCGCGCGACCGGTCCTTCTGTCCTCATCAATGGCCACCAGTGCCGCGCCAGATCTCGTTTGCACGACCTGAACATTTGCTATGGCCCCTCGCGAGGCTGAAGTTGCCACCTGTCGCGCCCTATCAAGTGTGACCGACGCACTCGGATCAGCCCTGACTGCGTTCGCTTCGTTCTTTTTATTTCCAGTCTCTCTGTTTTTTGAGGCAGGCAGTGTGCTTTGCAAACTGGCCGGCGCCGCACTCTCAGCCTTCGCTACTGCGCTCAACTGGGAGGCAGTTTCGCTCCGGTTTGCCAAGACCAACAGCAATGCCCCAAACGCCAGCACAATTCCCATCGGCGCCAGGGCGCGAAGCACTATGTTCGTTCCGATTTCCACTGCGGCCACTGTGGCCGAAAGCGGATCGACATCAGGAATATTGCGTTCGGGTCTGTGCAAGCTCTTTGCAAGCAGTGCGCGAGCGAGGGCCGCAGTTCGCGGACGATCTTCAGGGCGTTTAGCAAGCAGGTTGTGAACCGCGAGCGCAAGCGGTCGCGGTACTTTCCTGCCGACCTGCAACAGAGGCTGCGGCGATGCGGTCGCTTGCTTTACCAGCACTGCAGAAGGCAGCGCATCGATAAAAGGCGGTCGACCGGCGAGCATCTCGTAAAGCAAGACCCCCAGGCTGTAGAGATCGCTCCGCGCGCCTACGCGTTGGCCAAGGCATTGCTCGGGTGACATGTAGCGCGGCGTGCCGACGATTTGCCCCGATCCTGTGCTGGCGTGTGTTGCGGTTACTTCGGTCGAAGACGCGAGCACCTTGGCGACACCAAAGTCGAGGACACGTACTCCTCGCTCGCTGAGCATAATGTTGGAAGGTTTCAAATCGCGATGGATGATGCCCAATGCGTGCGCTTCTTCCAGCACGTCGCAAACCTGCAACGCAATCCCGACGGCACGCTCCGGAGAAAACGGACCCTCGCGCGCCAACGCCTCGGAGAGAGTGAGCCCTTCGACAAACTCCATGATGATGAAATGACGGCCGTCAGGCAGGTTGCCGGCGTCAAATATCATCGCCGCGTAAGGATGGCGCAACTTGGCCATGGTGCGTGCCTCGCGCAAAAAACGATCAGCGACATCGCGATCGGCTGCAAACTCGCGCTTGATGATCTTTACTGCTACGGGACGCTCGAGACCGAGATGAATCGCACGGTAAACGGTACCCATACCACCGGTTCCGATCTCACCCTCGATTCGGAACCTGCCGGCTATAAATTGGGGGACATCCATGCCTGACCTCTTTCGGGATAAGGTCGCTCGGAGCTCGCCTTGCTGGGGACGAGGTGTGCGCATCCGTGCGGCACTAAAAGTTGGTTTGAAATTTCTTTGGGGGAGAGTTCGGTTTGAACCGTCTCGATGGTGGACAGTCTAGCACCTTGTGGAGAATGGAAGGAAGGTTCGCGGATGGCTTGTCCGTTGTTCTTTAAATCTCAAAGAAGCCCTGACCGAAGTATTCCCACGAACGCCATAAACACAACGGACTCCTGACAACCAACAACGGACCAATTTATACATTCGGAATCCAAAACTTCTGCTGATCTACGATCACTGCTTTCAGTCCATGTTTCGGCAGGTCTTTTTCCTTGCGACCCAGAAACGTGAAATGCGGGAGGTCGCTCAGGACGGTTTGAAACCATCCATGCCTGGCAAGTATTTCGCGAACACGCGGGTTATCAAACTCGGTGACATCAAAGGCCAGCATGGCAATGTGTTGAGAAGTTCCCGGCGCGGCGATCGAATAAAGAATCGACTTTGAAAGGTCTTTGCTAAAGAAAATGCCGCCTTTCTCAAGCTCAAGCACTGCAGCGATTTGGCCGTAAGTCGGCAAGCCTCGTAATCGTTCAACATCAGCGCTTGTCAATCGTCGCTGCGAAACCCAGTGGTCGAGCGCGGGAAGGAAGCGGGTGTCCCAAAGGCGCAGGCTGTCTTCGTAATTCCTTCGCGCAGCCTCGGCTCCATCGCGAGGCGTTATGTCCAGGCCTTCCTTCTGCGCCTCATGGATTGCCTTCAAAAGCGATTTCATCGCTTCCGGCTGCAGTTCGATGTCGTCAAACCCAATAGTCTCAGTTTGGTATCCAGCCCGCTCCTGAAAACTCTTTACGTGCGCTTCACTCGTGAAGACGCATACCGGCGGCGGCGTCACTTTTTCAGTTGCGATGAACATCGCCCCATACTCTTCGAGCACACGTCGCGCCACCCTATCGCTGGGTGGGCACAGACTTTCAAGCGGTGTCTTCCGCTTCTTGAGGGCTTTGGCCAGCACCGCGTAAAAAGACTTCGAATTTTGTCCGGCCAACTCTTCTATTCTGATTCCCATATGGTTGACTGCTGGTTCCCTGCGCACGTCGGGGCTCTTAACTGTCTGGGCGGCTACCTGGCTCAACGGCACGAAGCTGAGCAGCAAAGTTGAACACAGCACCAGGCGAGGCAGCAAGCTAAGTGCTGGTGAAAGCGCACCGGCCCCACAATAGTTCCGGTTCGCTCGCAGGAACGATAAGACAGACAGGCTTGTGCAGCTAAAACTCATTTCAAAGGGGTACGAAGATCGATTCTGAATAATAGTGACCGTTGGTTTTGATGGTCAACAGGTCAGACGGCATCTGGGCAACATCCGCGGCATGCCACGTAAAAGCGGTCAAGGCACACAGGCTGTATAATGGGCGCACTCATGAGTCAAATGGATCTTACTCGCGAGCTGGTGAGCACTTACCGTAAACATGGATGGGAATTGCGACACGTACTGGCCGGCCCTTCACTGCAAGAAGTTGCTCAACTGCTCAGATCGAGTTACGGAGAGTCGATAAGCCTGCAGGATTCCGCAATCGACGCGCTGTGGTTTTCGCGTCCCTCACACGGTGGCCGTGAGGCGTGGGAACTGAGGTTGGTGTCAGAGAATCCCTACGCGCTGTTTGAAACATTTGAACCGGATGAGACTGAAGAGTTGCGTGCAGAGGCGCGGTTGGAGATGGAAGCGCGAATGCGCGAGAAATTAGCAGGAAGTTTCTAGTTTCTAGTTTTAACATCCTTGAGGATTCCAACATCTCGGCTACCTCAAACTACTGGCGGTAGCATTTTACAAACTTGAAACTTGAAACTCTTCGGCCTGCTACTGTTTCCCCATCTTCACCGGAATCTCAAGTCTCTCGCTGCCACGCATCACTACAACCAGGACGGTGCTGTAGGGAATGGCGCGTCTTACACGCATCCCAAACTCGTCAACGGTGCGAATTGGAATGCCGTCAAACTCGATGACGACGTCGCCTTTTTTCACTCCCGCGAGGTCAGCCGGGCGGCTCTGAGAAATCTCATCCAACCTCACACCAAAGATTTTGGTGTTGGGAATGGCGACTCGCTCGGTGCGACCATCGTCAAAGCCGAACAGACCTCTTCCTTCCGGCCGGCTTCGAAATGCCTTGTTCAGACGATCAAATTCGGCTCTTCCCACGGTAGTGAGCTGCGTGGTTTTGGTTTCGCCGTCGCGGATGTAAATGACATCTACGGTTTTGCCAATCGGAGTCTTAGCCAGAAGATCAGACATGTCATCCTCGTCCGAGACGGTTTGACCATCAAAGCTGGTAATGATGTCGCCGCCAACCAAACCGGCCTTGTCCGCAGGCGATCCGGGAGGCTCTACATTGCCGAAAGTTGCTCCGCCTTCGGCATCGTCAAATCCATCTACGCCAACCATTGAACGCGGAGCCGCTGCCGCAAACTCGATATTCATGCCCGGGCGGTTGGGTGTAACGATGGCGGTGAATGCCGCAGCCGCAATGAAGAACACCAGCAGCCCCAGAAACATCCAGGTCATGCCGCTGATCTTTCTTCGCTTTTGAACTGGGCCCGACAGCGCCGGCGCCATACCACTTGAAAGTCCATAAGTTGTTACCAGCGGCTGCCCTGACGCTGTGGCGCGGTCGGGGGCTAGCACGCCCTGGTGCTTATCCGCAAAACGGACAGTCTCGGTGTATTCAGCGGTTCCTTCGCCCAGGCGAAATCCACAATTGCGGCAGAAGCGCAATTCGCGCGGCATGGGCGCGTGGCAATTCAAGCAGGTGGTGAGCCCCGGGTCGGCTGCGGGCTCCGACGGCATTCCTGGATTCTGTGACATAAGCAAAAACCTACCAGTTTGGAGTGATTCTATCCGGCCCGTCGAGCTACGGCATCAGACTATACGCGAAAAGAGGGACTGTGGTTGCAAGGAAGCGGGTGGAGCCAACAGCGACAAACCCTCTGGCCAACGAGACCCGAACCTAAAGAGTTTGCTCCGGCTGTTTGCAGTTTGCGGTCTACTCTCTACTCCCTTCCCCGTTTGCTGTTTTGTCTCTATCCGTGCAATATCGCTGGAACCAAATGGAGGAATCTAAGCTTGTGGAAGTAACCAAAGCTCTCGCTGCCCTGCAACCGCTGTATGGCAAAGACAACATCGAAATCGTAACAGTGGATGGCCGGCGACTACGTGGCGTCGTAAAGAGCATGAAAACCACTCAGGCCTTGACCACTCCCAGCGTAAAACTGGAGTGTGCAAATGGCCAGGTGGTGAAAATCCCATTTCCTGCCATTGCTGAAATCAAGGATCATAATTGACAGTTCAGCGATCCGCAGACGTCACCCTTCGGACATCGCAAACTGAGAGCTTTAGACGAGCTCTCGACGGTCACTCTTCTCGCGTATCCGGAAGCCATCGCGTATAGTACGCCGTTCAAATTCAAAGATTTACTCAGGAGTCTGTAAGTTGTCGTTAATTATCGAAGATCTAGGTGGCCGAGTGGCGAGCATCTGGTCCGAACTTCGTCCCGCAACCCGCGGTCTGGTCGAACGAGCCCTGCAGGTTTCAAACGCGTCGGCCTCGCCCGGACGCAATATCCCATACGACGCACGCGCCGACCTCGAGTTGAGCCGTTTGCTGATAGCGCTGGACGATCGCGCCGCCGAAACTGGACTCGACAGAGACAACGCCAAAGAGGCTCAGCTTAGACATATAGCTGACACCTGCGCTGCAGTACTCCAGGAAAAAACTCAATCAGCAGAAGTGTTCGGTCAATTAGTGCGGCGGGCCGAGTTACAACGCGACTATGCTCGTATCGACGCGCTGGCCGATGCACTGGGCCGCTTTGCCCCCAGTGAGACGTGCGAGTTGGCACGTACGCAGGATGTCATCGTGCGCGCATTGGCGAACGAGGCGCTGGCACAACTGCCCACAGGAATGCTGGTTACTCTTTTGAGCGATCCGGTTGATTCAGAAATTGCGCGACACGCGCTTAAAAGGCAGGCGATGGAATATGGGTCGGAAGAGGCTCGTCAAATCGTGAATGCGCTGGAGCAGGTTGATCTGGCAGACGAGGAAATCTAAAAGCTGGGTCTTTGAACTCTCACCTGCGAATAGAGTTTAGATTTCCCGAGTACGTTAAGTTAGTAAGCAAAGGCCGAAGACCAAAGTCCTAAGACCGCCTTACCCAATCTCATGCAGCCGCTTCACCACCTGATCAATCAACCAATTTGGCGTTGACGCCCCTGCAGTCACGCCGACACGTTTTACTCCCGCCAAATCAGCCGCATTGATTTCTGCCGGTGTCTCAATCAGGTAACTACGCCCGCATTGCTCCTGACAAACTGCCAGTAGCTTGACGCTGTTCGAAGAGTGCCTGCCTCCAATCACGAAAAAGGCATCGACCTGGCCCGCTAATGCGCGCGCAGCATCCTGCCGATCTCGCGTTGCCGAACAGATGGTGTTGATTACCTCCGGTTCGGTATCGGCCTTGCTTCTTACCGCCTCAGCCACGTCGAGAAAGGTCTTTAACTTAATCGTGGTCTGTGAAACTACAATCGGTTTGCGCAAAGCCGGCAGTGCGGCCACTTCGTGGGCATCCCGCACTACATAAGTATTGTCAGGAGCGTAACCCACGACGCCAATCATCTCCGGGTGATCCGGATTACCGGCCACCACCACATCACGTCCCTGTTTCGCTGCCCGCTCAGCCAGATGTTGAACTCGAGTGACGAAAGGACAAGTGGCATCGATGACCTTTGCCGCGCGGCCTTCCAGGTCGTGTTGGACCTGAGGCGTCACGCCATGTGCACGAATCACGGCGATGGTGTCAGCGGATGCTTCGTCGGGGGAATCAATCGTTGAAACTCCCAATCCGCCGAGCCGTTCCATCTCCTGCGCGTTGTGAATCAATGGACCCAGCGAGCGAATTGGCCGCACGCCCTCGTGCACGGCATCTTCGACCATCTCCACGGCGCGCTCGACACCGAAACAGAATCCGAACTCTTCAGCCAACAAGACTTCCATAAACATCCTTCCCAGCCCGGGGGTTAGTTCACCGGATCCTGTGTTGCCGAAGTCGGCTCGTGCGCGCAGGTACTCTTCCACTCTTCACGCATTCGATCGCCGCCGGCGACTCGCTCATCGATCCACTCAATGTCCTTGTCTATCAGCGTACGAACACTGGCGAGGAAAGACTTTTTGAGTTCCCCAAGATTGTGTGCGACATCCCGCGGAAGAATCGCGTACGACGCGTCTCCGAGATAGCGCAGCGCGTCGCAAACGGCGTTAGTTACATCGGCTACTGGGTCTTTCGCTTGTTCCATAATTCAAAACCTCCAATTGCAAACCACCTTGAAATAGCCGCATTGCGGCGGATTCATTCTAGCACTGAGTGGGTTTACGACCGTACTGGCGAGCGCGTTCCAGGGAAGATCCCCCCTGATTATTGGTTAACGCCAATCGCAATTGCTACGGTCGGCCACATCTGCTCGGCCCAAACCGCGTAACCCGCGTCGGAAGGATGAAAGCCATCGCTCGAAAAATACTCGGGACGCTCGGCGAGGAGTCGATGAGTGCTGGCATATATGTCAAACACGGTCACTTCGTAACGCGTGCCAATCTCAGCGATCTCTTTGTTTAGTGCCTCAATCCGTTGTCGTACCTCGGGTCGCAACGCCGGTGGGATTCGCGGCGCGGGAGAGATATCCGGCAAATTCGAGATCACAATTACAGCCTGAGTTTCGGCTTTCAAACGAGAGACGATCTGGTCGATGTTCGCGCCGGAGGCGTCGATGGTCATGCCATGCCCAAGATCGTTGATGCCGATGCCGAGCGTAACGAGAGTCGGCTTAGCTGCAATCGCGCGAGCAAGCTGTGACCGTTTGACATCTTCGCTGGTGGCCCCGCTAACACATAGATTGAGGAGACGCGAACCTGATCGAGACTGTTCCAGCTGCTGGAAGACTCGGGCAACATAGCCGCCATTTTTCGCACCGACACCTGCGCCCGTTGAATCGCCCAGGGCCACGTAGTAAACGGGCCCCGTCACCTGTTTGGTCATTTTGGCTGGGGAAGAACTGCTTGGAGGTTGATCGCGGATAGGAGCCGGAGTCTCGTGGCAACCGCTGAACAGGATTAATAGTAGCGAAATACCGAGAAACAACCCGTGATCGCCGTGGTACTTCAAAATATGTCTCGAGCTTGTCAGTACCCACCCGCGGCAGCGAGTGGTCAAAATTTACTTGATTCCAACCACCATCGAGTCCGGCCCGATCAAATGCTCGACTCGCGTCTCGCGAAATCCCGTTTCACGCATCCACCTTGAACAGTCAGCACCGGTGTAATCGAAACCGCCGGGTGTTTCAATCAACATGTTGAGACTCATCAGCAAACCAAACGCATTGGTCCGTCTTTCATCGTCAATCAATGCTTCGAAGACAATCAACGCACCACCGTCGGGTAGCGCATTGTAGGCCTTTCTCAGTAGCATCCGTTTTTCGTCGAGGTTCCAATCATGGAGAATGTGTCCCATCGTGATTACATCCGCCTTGGGAAGCTCATCCTCGAAGAAGTTCCCCGGCAGAAATGTCATCCGGCTTTCCAGGCCGTTTGCCACGACGTAATCCCCAAATATCGGCCCCACCACGGTTAAATCAAAATTAGTTCCTCGTAGATGCGGATGGGCAGCACAAACCTGCGCCAGCAAGCCGCCTTGCGCGCCGCCTACGTCCACGACTGTCTGGTAATCCTGCCACGGAAACTTCTCAGCGATGGCTTTGGCCGCACCCATACTCAAACCGGTCATCGCAGTCAGGAACAGCCGCAGGCGTTCAGCATCACCGTACAGGGTTTCGAAGAGTCCCGCACCACCGGTCTTCACCTCATTCTGTGGCTGCCCGGTGTGAAGCCCTTCAGTCAGTGAACCCCAGAAAGGGTAAAGACGTTCGTTTGCCATCTCGAGCAGACCACCGAGATAGCTCAGCTTCGTTCGTACCAGAAAATAGTCGCTTTCAGGTGTATTGCTGTAGCGGCCGTCTTCCCGTTCGAGCATTTTCAAAGCTACGAGTGCGTCGAAGAAGTCACGAGCGGAACGCTCGTGAAGTTTCAGCCGTGAAGAGAGTTCGTTGAGGTCAAGCGGGCCATTCGTGAGTTCAGTAAACACTCCCAATTCGATCGCGCTTAGAAGCGTTTTTGAACCCATGAAGCCCAGGCCAAGTTGCAGGATGCTTTCAGGAGTAACGTGCGAGTCGTTTGTCATGATCGGAATTCTCTTTCGGAAGGACTGCATGCGAACCAGGTTTTGAATATCAGAAGTCGAAGAGCTTTTTTTAGAAACGAGCGCTTTGACTTGGGACCGCGGGCGGCCTTCCCCGCCACGTTGCTCCGCCACTACCAGGAAATTTAAAAATCGACTCGACGTTGATTGGAGGCGCCGTCCTGCGGAACGAGGCCCTCCGCACTCACAATTACCTCACTCACTGAGCGTCTTCTTGATTCGCACCCTCGCGAGGCCGCGCAGGTGGCACGGCGCGCTCGGTGTTCAGCGAATCAAAGTGCAGGGCCGCGTTGAAGATCAGGAAGAAGCTGCCCTGTGTTTGATGACGCCACATCGGATTGTTCGCAAACATGATGACGTGACCCCGACCGACCGGAACATCGATCACCGCGGGAGCGTTGGCGAGTTCGGAACCGCCGGCGAGCATTCCGCTCACCAGCAGGTTCTTCTCATCTGCCGCAAATCGCAGTACCACTCGCGGCCGTTGTGACGGGGGAGTGTAAAAAGCGCCGAGTTGCGCGCGCTGTTCGTCCGTTATCTGGTCTTCCCCGGGCCGTGCAGGTGATCGCGAGGGTGCCGGCGAAGGTTGCGGCATTCCCTGAATCACGTCCGGGTCGGTAGCGCTGCCTCGTCCTGAGGCACGCTGCTGGCCGGCGCCAGGCGCGCCTGCTCCGCCGCCTCCGAATCCTCCCGTGCCGGCGCTTACTTGAAACAAGGGCGCTTGATTAAAGTAGATAGGCAGGGTTTCATCATAACCATAGGCAATCGGACTCTTCCGATCGGCAAATTGCGCGTTGAAGATCGAACCGCGCGCTTGTAATTGTCGCGGTTCCTGAATCGTCACGCCGGTAGTGATGCCAAAGTCGATCGGAATGCGCGAGTTGTTCGCGATCACGATGAGTGTGCCTCCGTCTTGCACAAACTTCTGCAGGTTAACAACACCGCCGAGACCCATTCCCCCTCGCATGTCATCAGTTTGATCCGGAGATTGTCCGAGGTTTGGCGTCAAGGCCGAGTATTTCCAGGGGATAGGGTCGCCGCGCATGGGTATGCCGTTCACAATTTGTTGCGCTGTTCCGTTCAGCGGAGGAAAGATGATCACATCAAACTTGTCACGCAGGTTCGGCGTGTTTCGCACAACCTGATCAGAGATATAAGTATAAGGAACTTGCAGCCGATCAAACTCGATGCGATACCAGCCTTCATTCTGAGTGTTGGTCCATGTGTGCAGAATTGCAATTCGTGGCACCGACAGTTCATGACGCTTTAATTCGGGAAGCTTTTCAACTCCGTGGGCCTTTAATCCCAACTCAGTCACAGCAGCCGTGAGCCGCCGGCGTAGATCCGATGGATTTCCTTCTTTTCTGATAAGGAAACTACCGGCATTGAACTGCTGGGCCCCGACCTTGAATGATTCTTCAGCGGCGCTCATCTTCAGGTCTTTAAGCCGGAAGCGAAAAGTGGCCAGCGTATTGTCAGTGTTGTGATTGATGATGTAAGCGGACGGGTTGTCGGCGCCGGTCAGCGCGCCGGTTACGCGCGCGTCACTAGTCAATAGTGTCATCGGTGCTTGCAGAAGCGCCTTGTCGGTGACTCGCACCGTCTTCACGTTCCGCATCGCTCCTAATGTCCATCCGGTATCGTCATAAGGGCGCGGGTCGTTGACGTTGTAATACTGCGTGTCCAGCAGCATGTCCGCCATGCGCGAGTAAGGTTGATCCATACGAATGACATAGGAGCCCGCCGGATACTTCTCGTCCTTTATGACCAGCTCTTTGTCGGCGCGTTGAACTTCCACGCCCATCAAGCGCAACAAATTCACCATGTCCGCAGCCTCGACCAGGCGTGATTGGTTCGCCGGAATAACGTAAGCCGCGGGTCCTTCATTGGTAGCTTTCGCGACGGAACGTTTGCTCTTGATATAGAAGTTCTGCAGAAACCGCTCTCTGTTGTTCGCCACGAAGTGCATTGCGAGCAAAACGCCTGACTGTTGGAGGTTTACATTGTTGCGCAAAGACCATTTCACTCGCGGGTGCGGCGGATTCGGCCGATACCAGTCCCGCTGGGCCTGTTGGTTGATGGTGCGGTCCATCGTATCGGCGCCATAAGCGCCGGTATTGCCGAACGTCTCGTAGAAACGGCCGATCGCGTTATGCCCATTTGCGACATAGAACATGTAGTTGGGCGCCCAGCCATCGTAGAAGCCGTGCGTCCAGACACCGGGCACGCCACGCTTGGTCATCTCTTCGACCTCGTGATAGGCGAGTAAACTCCACTCATCGATTGTGATCGGATCAAGCCAGGCGTTGTAGGGGCCCGTCCCGGTGGAGGTGTAGAGAAAAGGCACCGACTCGTGCAGGTCATGCAGGATCGCCGGATGATATTCGAGAAAGGTCTTCATCATGTTGCGCGTCAGCGCGAGCGCCATTCCCAAACCATCGCGGTTGTTGTCATGCGCGACATATTTGCCCCAATAAATTAGTGGGGGCACATTCTTGCCGGGGTTTGCCTTGCGATAGTTGTAGACGTCGACCTGGCGATCGCGACCATCTACCTCCAGCACCGGAGTGATCAGCACAATCGCGTTCTTCCGGATGGACTGAATGAAAGGCGTCTCTTCCACCGCCAGACGATAAGCCAGTTCCATCAACATTTCGGGCGAGCCGGTTTCCGGCGAGTGAATCGAACCTGAGGCCCAATACAAAACTTTTCCTTCTTCAATCAGCCCCCGGGCTTCGGCATCGTTGATTTTTCTGGGGTCCGCCAGCTTTGCTGTAATCTCTTTATACCGATCAAGCCTTGCCATCGATGCTTCGTCTCCAACCACAATCAGCAGTTGCTCCTTACCTTCTTCACTCTGCTCGGGAGCGGTGAACACCCGAACGCGCTGCGTCGACTTTGCCAGCTCGCGGTAATAGCGGTAGATGTCTTTCGTGTAGGTAAGCTTGTTAGGCGTGCCGATGACGTAACCCAGAATCTTGTCCGGCGCGGGCACCTTATCAGACATCGGCAGGTGGTCCACCAACTCGGTCAGGAAATAAGGCTCGGTGGTAAATTCGCGAATTTTCTTCGTGTAGTCGTTGTCGGCTGAAGTCGCTGCGGAAGCGTTGCTGGCAGGGGTTTGCCGTGACGCTGGTTGTTGCGCGCTCGGGTTGTCGGAGGAAACAGAAAAGAGAACGAGCGCCAGCACGAGCGCAAAGCTGTGTTTGGCAAATGACAAACTCTGCGACAAGACAGTTTCTGACGTCATGATACGCGACTTCATCGATGTGGTTTGAAAACGGAAACGGCGTGCGGGGCAATCTTACGGCGAAGCGCTGCCACGCTCAAGTCATTCCGATCGGAGTTTCGAGTTTCGAGTTTCGAGTTTCGAGTTTTCGAGTTTCAAGTTTCTAGTTCTTGCTGGTGCGACGCCCTCGTTCAGCCCTGAAACCTGAGACCTGAGACCTGAAATCTGAGACCTGTTGTTGGTTGCAACTCAAATCATCTCGCGGCCCAGCGCCACACGGGCTCTTCCAGCTCTGCAATTTTCGTCTCACCAAACTCTTTCTGCAGCCGAACGCAATTGCAGTCCTCGCGATATTCGAGTGCGTCGATTAGTTTCGGGGCATGAGTCACTACGAAGAGTTGTGATCGCGCGGCCGCCTCAGCGATTAGTCGTCCCAGTGCCGGCAAGAGATCCGGGTGCAAACTTGTCTCGGGCTCATTCAAGACCAGCAGGCTGGGCGGTCGCGGCGTTAAGAGCGCTGCAATCCAAAGCAGATACCGAATCGTTCCGTCTGACAATTCAGCCGCCTTCAACGGTCGCAGCAATCCATTCTGGCTCATCGCAAGTTCAAAGCGCCCGTCGCTATTTACGACCGATATGCTCGCGCCGGAAAAAGCATCAGCAACAGCGTCATGCAACGCGGCGGCGTCTCCTATCTCGATAATCGTCTGTAGGGCTGCAGCCAAATCAGCACCATCATCGCTCAGCACGGGAGTGTGAGTTCCGATCTGTGGCAAGCGCGCCGGAGCGGCTACGTCCGTGCGAAAGTGATCGTAGAAGCGCCACGAGCGAATCTGTTCTCGCAATGCCAGCATCTCAGGCGCGTTCCGCGGGTCGGCAAAATGCGACAGCATGCTGTCAAAGCTTGAGAGCTGGTACGAAAGCACATTCCAATCGCCATCGTCGGACTTGGAGCGCACCACCGACTCTTTCCGGTCCACAAGTAATGAAGCGGGACGCAAGAAACGGCCGTTCCAGATGCATTCGCGTTTGATTTCCGGATCCAGCCCAAAAGCCGTTGCACCAGGCCCTCGCGAGGGAAGGCCCAGATCAATCGCATAGCCAAATTCCTCACTGGCAAAGCCCATCCGCAGATTGACCGCCTTCTTTCGCGTCGTACCCTGGACTGGATGGTCGCCGCGCTTGACGGAAAACCCTAGCATTTCGGGACCAGCCCAAAGCGTCGATTGCAATCCTCCTTCACGCGCTAACGAGGGTATTACTCCGCCTTGCGCCGTCTCCGCCAACAGACGCAGAGCTCGATAGACGCTCGACTTGCCGCTGCCGTTGGGGCCAGTGACCAGATTTAGCCGCTGCAAGGGAATGATGAGATTTCGCAGCGATCGATAATTTGCAATTGCAAGCGTTGTCAGCATCTGAAAACAGGCTCGTTCCCGCTAGTCCTCGATTACTTGCGCGAGTTCAATCAGATTACTCCATGGGTCGGCAAAGAACGCGAGCCGGCGGCTAATACTTGGAAGGGTGAACGCCTCGCTCACGATCCTAACGTTCCGTTGCTTAAGTTCAACCAGGGTTTCGTCAACACTGTCGACAGCAAAACAAAGATGATGGTAACCAGCAGGCTGTAAACTCTCACCTAGGTCCGCATACGCAGCTTTCTTGTCGGGTGCTCCGCCTCCGATCAGCTCCAACCAGAACGAATCGTCGTTGGGCGCTGCCAGATATGCAAGCTTGAGATCTCCGAATACCCATTCATGGACAAAGCGAAAGTCCAGCTTGTCCGCGTACCACTGTATGGCCTGAGCAAGATCAGGCACACGAACGGCGACGTGATTTGCTTTCATTGAACGAAGCGGACTCGCTGTGTTTAGGGGTGGATTTATTATTGACATGATGGTTTCCCCGTTTCTTGTTTGGAATTGCGGCAATGAAGTCGGCACCGTAACATCTGCCACGCAGCATCTGACAATCTACTCCCATGCCTGAACTTCCGGACATCGTAATTTACATCGAAGCCCTCGAGCAGCGCATTCTCGGCCAGACCCTCGAACACGTGGCTATCACCGCGCCTTTTCTGCTGCGCACAGCAGTACCGCCAATCCAAAGCGTCGAAGGCCAAAGCGTCGTGCAACTGCGCCGCATAGGCAAACGCATCTGCATCGGCTTTGCAGGGGATGTTTGGCTCGTGTTGCATTTGATGATTGCGGGCAGGCTGCACTGGAAGGGAGTTGTGCCCGCAGCAAGCCGGTTGTCGGCGAAACATCCGAGCAAAGCTCCGAAGAACCGGCTGGCCACTTTTCACTTCAACACAGGTACCCTCTCGTTGACGGAAGCCGGTTCGCAACGTCGCGCTTCGCTGCATGTTGTTTCCGGATGCGATCTCGACCGAGTCGACCCCGGCGGCGTGGAGGTCTTCGAAACCGATCTGGAGGCTTTCTCAAAAGTTCTCACCTCTGCCAATCACACTTTGAAGCGGGCACTAACGGATCCCCGGATGTTCAGCGGTATTGGCAACGCTTACTCTGACGAAATTCTCTTCAACGCGAAGCTGTCTCCGATTGCGTTGACTCAGAAACTGAAAGCTGAAGAGATTGAGCGGCTGTTTCTGGCTACTCGTCGAACGTTGACTGAATGGCTTGAATTGCTGCGCGCGGAGTTGCGGAAAGGAGAAGCCAAAACATCGGGCCGTGGGTTTCCTGAGAAAGTAACGGCCTTCAGACCAGAAATGGCGGTACATGGAAAGTATCAGGAGCCTTGCCCGCGTTGTGGCAACAAGATCAAACGGATCCGTTACGCTTCCAACGAAACCAACTACTGCCCCCAATGTCAGACAGATGGGAAGTTGCTTGCCGATCGTGCTCTTTCAAGATTGCTCCGCTCAGATTGGCCGCGCACTGCCGAGGAACTTGAAGGCCTGACTCGAAAACAATAACGGATCAGCACCACCTGGCGCGCGTTCTCTCGCGATAGGCTTTGACGCGACGATGAAGGACGCTGTGCCAGCGACCTCTATCCAGGTTCACTGCGGCAGAGTCGCGTGCCAGCATGAACGAAAGTGAATGTCCGCTGGCACTCCAGCAGTTGTTGGCGAAAATAACCGGCAGATCGACGACGCTTGCGCATCTTCCGTCGGCCCAAACCGCTCCTGAAATCTCCTCACACTTAATCGAATAGTGCTCAATGCCTGTGAACACGCTGCGCCAGTAGCCACCATAGAGTGCTCTGTAGACGACACCGCCGGCTTCGACGTAAATCCTGTTCCCGCTCACAATTTGATAGTTGATTCTTCCCAGCAACTCGAGCAATAGACTGCGATCAAAGACAGCGGGCTTCGAGTCAGATCGAGAAGGACTCATCCGATAAGCGTCGTCCGCATCGAGCCCACCATCGTCATTCCGCCATATCTCAGGCTGGTAGGTTTTGTAGTTCATTTGGAGCGCCTCGGTAACGTTCCCCAGACTACTGATTTAGTGCCGCGCCGTTCAAGTTTTTTGGAGTGCGACGGCCTCCCTTCTGAACGCAGTGGCCCCCACTCTTCGTAAGTTAAACTTCAGTTTCGGAAATTCTGCGTAGCCATCAAGCCTCGAATCCCACCGTCCATAATCCCTATCCCTACGCGGCCAAACTGAGGTCGCAAAATATTCGCGCGATGACCGGGCGAATTCATCAAGCCGGTGTGAGCTACCTCGACGGTTGGCGCCAGTGCCAGGTTCTCACCCGCCGCCAGGAACGTCACGTTCGCCTCTCGAATTCGATCAAATGGATCTCGGCCCTCAGGAGTTGCATGTGCGAAATAACCTCGTGCTAACATATCTGTCGAGTGCTTGCGTGCGACCTCGGTCAACTCCGGATCGGCTGCCAGTGGTTTCAGGCCGGCGGCAACTCGCTCCTGGTTTACAAGCTGCAGCATTTTTGCTTCCAGGTCAGGCCTTGGCCTTGGAGTAGCGACTTTGAACGGAAGTTCGACGCGCTCAGTGGATTCAGGCTGGATCGTAAGCAGGTTTAGTGTCCTGGCAATCGCGTCGCCAAAGACCGGGTGCAAGACAGCTTCCAACTGAGCGGAATAGACAGCCAGCCGATTTACGATGCGGCTTTCGCTGGCACGCTCGTGCAAAGTAGCATTGAACGGAATCGCCAACAGAAGCGCAGAGATAATGGCCGCCGTGATCAATCCAGTTGCCAGACCCGGCACGAGACCAAACAACTGGTTTACGGGGCGCCGATGAACATCCTCCGGCAGGCGACGAAGCAGTGCATAACCGAGCAGTTGAACCAGCAAGCCAGTAACAATCGCTATCAAAACGAAAGCGAGCGGCTGCGCCCAGGTCGTTGAAACAGGAGGCACAAGCCACCTCGCCACCGGCTGATAAAAGCGAAGGCCCGCCAGGAGACACAGTATCCAGCCAAGCAGATCGAGCATGCCCAGAATAAAGCCTCGACGATAACCGTTGAGCACACTCAACAGCACGATCAGCACTAGCAGGAGGTCGACTATGTTGAAGGAAGCCATATTAGAAATTGGTCATGGGCCTTTGGTCTTTGATTCTTATGTTTGTCCTTTTGCGTTCATCGGAACGGGCCCAGTGGCAGCGTCAAAGACCAACTCTGCCATCACGGCTTCTTATTCTCTATTACGATCGCAGTCACCAATGCGCCGCCAAGAGACATCACTGCCGCGATGATCATAATCAAGCGAAAGCCCGAGACAAACGATTCCTTAACGGCCTGTGCAACTGCTTCCTGCTTCGTCGAGTCGAGCTCCTTCGGTACATCCAACCCCGCCAGCTTGATTCGCTGCTCGTAGACCAGGGCACGAGTCTCTTCAGGAATGTCGATGTTGTTCAAACGCAGATCGAGTTCACGACTAAAAACCTGCAGCATCACTACACCCAGCACGGCAATCGCGAGTAGTCCGGCAGCCCGCGACACAGCGTTGTTCACTCCCGACGCCACACCTGCCTGTTCCTCTCGAACAGAACCCATCACGGTCGTAGTAAGTGGCGCTACGCTAATTGCCATTCCCACGCCCAGCACCGTGACCCCGGGAAAATAACCGGTCCAGTATCCCGCTCCCAGACCCGGCAACGCGAGTAGTCCGTAACCCGCTGCCGCAATGATTGGCCCGACAATCAGCGGCGGTCTTGGCCCGTATCGCGCAATCAAACCACCTGCCCAGCGCGATAAAACGAACATGATTATTACAAAGGGCAACAAAGCCGCGCCGGCCTCGGTAGCGGAAAACGCCTGTACCTGGATCAAATTCAAGGTCAGGAAGAAGAGCACAACGCCGAGAGCAAAATAGAGTGAGAGCGTGAGCAGATTCGCTCCCGCAAAGTTACGCGAACGGAAAAGCTCGAGCGGTAACATCGGCGACCGCACGTGGCCTTCGACATAGACGAAAGTCGCCAACGCCCCCACGCCTAACGCGATCGAGACCAGGACCGGGGTCGCGAACAGCGTGAGACGCGACGATTCAATCAATCCAAAGGTCAACCCTGCTAGCCCAACCGTTGCCAATGTGGCTCCCAGCCAGTCGATGGGTCCCAACTGCTTGCCCGCGCGAGTTTCAGGAATATGTCGCAATGAGATCACGATCACGGCGGCTGCCAGTGGGATGTTGAGAAAGAACACTGCACGCCAGGAAACGTTCTCGATCAGCCAGCCGCCGAGCACCGGTCCAATCGCAGTGGTTATTGCGGAGAACCCTGACCATGTGCCGATGGCTCGGCCGCGTTCTTCCGAAGGAAACGAGGCGCTGATGATTGAGAGGCTACCCGGGACCAGCAACGCGCCACCGATCCCCTGAAGGGCGCGTGCCGCGATGAGTTGTCCAACGTTGACAGCAAGCCCGCACCAGATAGATGCCAGCGTAAACAGCGAGACACCAATCAGGAACACACGTTTGCGACCGTAGCGATCGCCGAATGAGCCACCGACGAGCAACAGCGCAGCCAGGAACAGTGCGTAAGCCTCAACAACCCACTGCACTCCAATCGCGGTCGCCTGCAGATCTTTTTGCAGGGCCGGCAGCGCGACATTAACGACGGTGCCGTCGATGAACGCCATGCCTGACGCGAGAATGGTTGCCGCAAGAATCCAGCGGCCCTGGCCGGCCACGTTCCTGGTGACGCTATCTCGAGCGAGAATAACGCCTTCATCGCATGGATCTTTGATTACACCGGACATTAGTGACTCATCAGCGTCAGGAGCCAATCATAACGTTGCGCTTAGATCCGTCTTAAGCGAGCAATGAGAACTGTCCAATGACATATGGAAAATGTTCCCGGATTATGCCGGTATGCTGCGTGATTTGTAAGCTCTTCAGACCTGGGAATTGAACAGTCAACGGAAAAGTTGATCGTTTGCGGCAATCGCGTTAAGTTGCTTCCAGGCATTGACCATAACCGCTTTCAACTGATGAAGCGGACCTCAAATGGAGACTTCAACTTATGCGCTATTTATGGCTCCTATTCGTTCCCTTCGTATTGATGTTTGTTCCTTCAACCCAACATCCTTCGACCTCCCCGGACGGTTCCTCGTTAACAGTGCTTAGTCATAAGTGGTCAAAGACTCGTCAGGTGATGGAAAGGCCTGAGGCACAAGGCACGGGCCCGGCGCTGCAACCCGCGATGATTCCGGCTAATAAAAACTATCAGCGCAATGTGCGGATCAACGATCCGGCGGGAGCGCGAGATCCAAATGCCGACACGACTGATGGTCGCGCTGCCGCCCTGGAAAAAATTGTGCAGGAATCGCGCCGTCCACAAGAAAAGCCGGTCGACGCCTTCGCGTATCGCGTGAAGTTGCAGAACGCCAGTAATAAGCTCGTCGATATTCTGTTCTGGGAATATCAGTTTATCGACTCTGCTAATCCTGCGACCATCACCCGGCGACAGTTTCTGTGTGGCGTAGCTATCAAGCCGGGCAAGGACTTTGAAGTGAAAGCATTCAGCCTTGCGGGCCCAAGCGAAGTGGTCCATGTCGACAGTCTTGCAAAGGACAAAGAGAACCCATTTCAGGAGAAGGTCGTCATTAACAGGGTGGAATTTGCCGACGGGTCTATTTGGCAGCGGAAGGATTGGAATTTTGCGGAGATCAGGTTGACCTATCAACGCGCGATCGCAACACCATGGGGGGCTGAGATGTGCCGCGGTCTTTGAGGGTTGAGGAAGTTTAAGCTCGGCCGGCGACCTCGCCCGTTTGAGTATTCACTCGCACAACCTCACCTTCCCTGATAAAGAGTGGCACGCGGACCGCTAATCCCGTTTCCAACGTCGCCTGCTTGGTTGCGCCCCCGGCGGCTGTGTCTCCCCGCAAACCTAATTCAGTCGAAACCACCGCCAACTCCACGTATTGCGGGAACTGTAATGAAACGGGAGCGCCGTTGTACCTCAGAACCTGCAACGACACACCTTCCTTTAGATACCCACGATCACCTTCAAGGTCTTTCATCGAGAAACTGAACTGCTCGAAGTTCTTCTCGTCCATGAAATGAAATCCGTTCGTGTCGCCATAGAGAAACGACGCGGGCGAAATTTCCACATCTGGTTCGGCAAACTTCTCGCTTGAACGAAAGCTTTTTTCGAGCGCCGCGCCAGTCAGCAGGTGGCGAAGTCGCGTGCGGACCATCGTGGCCGCGCCACGTGCCGTCGGTGAAGCGAAGAAAACATCGACGACCTCATAAGGTTGACCGTCAAGGGTGATTAGTAGTTTCCGTTTTAGTTCGTTGGCAGCAATGAGCGCCATTTGTGATTAATTCCTCGGGACAAAAGAAGTTGGATTCTAGCACTGGTAGATCTCACGGGGCTTTCATTCGCAAACCCCCTTCCTGAAAACGAACGTTCGTGCTATATTGCGACGCCTATTAATCAACTATGAAAACTGCTGCCAGCAAAGCTCGACAGGCCCAGGGAGACAAAAGCCACCAGGCTATCCTGGAGGAAGCGGTGCATCTTGCCTCAGTCGAAGGTCTCGAGGGACTGACTATCGGGCGACTCGCCACCGCGATCGGCATGAGCAAGAGTGGTCTTTTTGCGCACTTCGGCTCAAAGGAAGGTCTGCAGCTCGCCACGGTCGAGGCTGCCCGAAGCATCTTTGTCGATAAAGTCATTGCGCCTGCGTTCAAGGCGGAGAAAGGTCTGGCCCGGCTCAACCGACTCTGCGACATCTGGTTTGATTATGCCGAGAGTCACGTGTTTCGCGGCGGGTGCTTTTTTGCCGCGGCCGCCTCTGAATTCGACTCCCGTCCGGGGCGCGTTCGCGATCGGATCGCCGAAATTATGAGGGAATGGTTTGGATTGTTGAGCCAATCGATTAGTGAAGCCCAGGAGGCTAAGGAGTTTGACCCGACGGTCGATCCGGTCCAGCTCGCTTTCGAAATCAACTCGCTCGAGATTGGGGCCAACTGGGCCCTGCAGCTCTTCGACGATCAGAATGCTTTCAAACGTGCGCGCGAAGCTGTGTTTGCCAGACTTAAAGCACATTCCAGACGACGAAAGTCAGGGCCGAAAGCTCCGGGAAAGAAACGTAAAGCGTCTTGACTCAACGCTGGTTTAGTAACGACTAATTTGAGCGGAACCGCGCTTACCCCGAGTAGGATCACTATGCAAAGTGAAAACAGTTCGTTCAATCTCATTCAAAAGAAGCAGGCTGCCTGGAATGGCATCAGTCTCACGCATTATCGAGTCGGCCCAGGCCAGATTCCAGAGCATCTCAACCAGGAACACTTGATTGCATTGTCGCTTAGCGAGCGATGTCAGAGTGAGATTCGTCTCGCGAGCGGCTTTCGCGCCCGGGATCAGCAGAAGGGCAGCGTTTGCATCATCCCCTCGGGGCATCCCTTTGCCGTCAACTTCGAAGCCGAGTCAGAGCATCTCGCGATCTTCCTCGATCCATCTCTTGTGACGCGCGCTGCGGCTGAAACGAATGTATCGAGTCGCACCGAGGTGATTGAAAGCTGTAATCCGAATGATCCTGTGATCCAGAGTGTCGGACTGGCATTACTTGCGGAACTTGAAACTCAGAACGCGGGCAGCAGGCTTTACGCCGACTCGCTGGCAAACCTTCTCGCACTGCATCTCGTCCGTCATTACACCGGCACTGAGAATAGTCGGCCGCGCTTTGTCGGTGGACTGTCGGGTAAAAAACTCAAGCGCGTCCTGGCTTTTATTGAAGAGAACTATGCCGGAGATCCGAGTCTTGGTGATCTGGCAACAGTGGCCGGCATGAGCACGTTTCATTTTGCTCGCCAGTTCAAGCGCGCCACGGGTACAACTCCGCACCAGTATCTGCTCAGAGCAAGGATTGACCGCGCGAAGGAGCTACTGATGAGGAGCGAGATGCCGCTGGTTGATGTTGGGTTCCAGGCTGGATTTAGTCATCAAAGTCACTTCTCAAGATTGTTCCGCAAACTGACGGGCACTACACCGCAATCATATCGGCTGAGATTCCAGACATAGAGAAGGAAGAGTACTGAGTGCTGAGTACTGAGTGCTGAGTACTGAGTGCCGAAAAAAACCAGAGGGCCCTTGCCGCAGGCGTATGAGTTAATTAGACGCTTTTTCCTGAAGACAGAATCGACGACGAGTCGCACGTCTGCGCGGATTTGAATGAGCGAATCGATAGGCGGGCTACTCGGGTTCCCCATGCATACCTGGCGTCACTCACCCAACTGGCAACAACTAATTCAAATCAGTTAATCTTTGGCACATGAGAATCAATCGCAAACTTGCACTGCTCCCGGGCTTACTGTTTTTTGCTCTTTCAATGTCAGTCCTGCCGTTTTCCGGGACTGGAGCTGCAAGCCGGGTCCACATTACCGTCCTTGGCACTACCGATCTTCACGGAAACATCTTTCCGCTCGACTACTACACGAATAAGCCCGACAACCGCGGGCTGGCGAAAGTTGCGACACTCATTAAGCGGATCCGCAAGGAGAACCCAAACACAGTGCTGGTTGATTCCGGAGATACGATTCAGGGAACGCCACTACAGTACTACCACAACAAGAAGAATAATCAGCCGCCCGACCCGATGATGCTCGTGATGGGTTCCCTCAACTACGACGCGATGGCAGTCGGCAATCACGAATACAACTTCGGCCTTCGGGTGTTGGAAAAGGCGCGGAGCGAGGCGAAATTTCCCTGGGTTTCGGCGAACACCTACGACACAAACACCGGACGCACTCATTACCAGCCGTATCTCGTGAAAGAGATTGCGGGGGTGCGCGTGGGCATTCTGGGCCTGACCACGCCTGGAATTCCGAGTTGGGAGAATGCGCCAAACTATGCCGGGCTCGAATTTCGTGAACCGCTTGCGGAAGCGCGAAAGTGGGTCCCTATTCTGCGGGGCAAAGAACGAGCGGACATCGTTGTGGTCGCCATGCACATGGGAATTGAAGAAGACTTACGGACCGGGCAGCTCAATCCGGGTCATGTACTGAATGAGAATCGCGCCGTGGCGATCGCGAAAGGGGTTCCCGGTATTGATCTAATCTTCATGGGCCATACGCATCGAGAAATCCCCTCGCTTTATGTGAATGGCGTACTGCTGTCGCAAGCGAACCACTGGGGCCGCCATCTGGCGCGTGCGGATTTTTATCTGGATAAGGTGGGGCCAAAGTGGCGTGTCTATTCGAAGGGCGCTCGCACGATCGCCGCTGACGAAAAGGTGGAACCGGATGCCGACGTTTTGCAGCTTGCCGAACCTTACGATCGCGAAACTCAGGCCTGGTTATCAAAACAGATCGGTGAATCGGACAAGGAACTAACGGCCAGGGATGCGCGCTTTGGCGATTCCGCCATCATCGACCTGGTCCAGCTCGTGCAATTGGAAGCGGGAAAGGCGGACGTGTCGATGGCGGCGCCTTTCAATCAAGAGGCGCGGATTCCGAACGGGTCGGTAACCGTGCGAGACATTGCGGGTCTTTATGTTTACGAGAACACCCTCGTAGTTTTGGAAGTCACCGGGCAGCAACTGAAGGACGCGTTGGAACACTCAGCGAGGTATTTCCGCGAGTACGAACCAGGGAAGACTGCCGCCGAGTTGGTTGACGACAAAATTCCAGCGTACAACTTTGATATTGCTGAAGGCGTTACCTATCGAATCAATCTGAGGAAGCCGCGGGGACAGCGAATCGATGGCCTCGAGTTCCGGGGTAAACCAGTTGCGCCGACACAAAAGTTGCGGCTTGCTACAAACAACTACCGAGTCAATGGCGGAGGTGGGTACACAATGTACAAAGACGCCCCCGTGGTGTATCGCTCAAGCGACGAGATTCGCGAGTTGATCATCGACTGGGTTGAGCGTCATAAGAAGATCCCGACGGAGCCAAATGACAACTGGCGACTCGTTCAATAGGACCAACCCGTGCCAAGCGGAGCGCGCTCCTCTCCTTCGGAGGCCGAGGAGTGATAGCGATCTGGCTGTTACTTGAGACGTGACTCGGTTATGAAAAGCCTCTGCAGAATTTGAGCTGCATCCGTAGAGTCGGCCCAGTCGCTGCTCTCTCGGTTCAACAACCCCTTCTTTCGCTGCCAACCAAATGTCAGTTCATAGTGTCTATAGCTTCGTCAAGTGATTCTTTAGGCGAAAACCAGGTCAACAAAGGCAGGTAGCAGTGAGCGACGAGGGTGACCTAATCAGGCGTGCGCAAGCCGGCGATGTCGAAGCCTTTTGCTCGCTCGCGAAGGCACACGAGCGGCGAATTTATTCCCTTGCACTGCACTATTGTCGTCATACCCAGGATGCTGAAGACCTTTCTCAGGAGGTTTGGCTCAAAGCATTCGCCCGAGTAAAAGAGTTTCGCTACGAGTCGTCGTTCTACACCTGGCTACGGCAGATAACTATCAACTGTTTCCTGAATCACCAGCGCAAACCTACTGTCGAAGAGTTTGGTCAGAAGACGAGCATTCGACTCGTCAGTATCGACTCGGTCACCGTCGCTGACACTCGCCGCTGTACCTCGAACCAGGAAAACGATCTGCACAACAATCTTCTCGTTGAGAAAGTGATGCGAGCCCTTTCGCAACTATCATTGCTTTAGCGAGGCTTTGGCCCAGGCTGACGATCCGCCCAGGTATGAAGTGGGCGTCGAGTTTTCCGCCTTGCATCGTGGAGAATTTGGCGGCGATGCCATGGAAGCAGGCATCGGAGGAAGATTCACTTTCAACCTGAACAAGAACGTGGCACTTGAAGCGGCGGGCTATTTCTTTCCGAGGCGGTGTCTTTCCTGCGAGCGTAACGGCACGATGAGTCAGGGGGTTGGCGGCGTGAAAGCGGGTAAGCGCTTTGAGAAGTGGGGCATCCTTGGCAAGGCGCGTCCCGGCGTGCTTAGCTTTAGCCAGGGTTCCTTTAATGTCCTGCCTTTTGGCGGAGGCGGCACGTTCCCTTTCACTTTCGAGGTCAAACGGAGTACACATTTTGCCGCCGACCTGGGCGCAGTGCTCGAGTTCTATCCTACCAGGCGGATAGTCACGCGTTTTGATGTCGGCGACACGGTCATTCATTACGCACGCCGCACGACTAACTTTCTTACGGCCGACCCCGTGACAGGACTGCCAGTATTAGTTCCGTTCACTTTTCCTGCCCGCACTACGCATAACTTTCAGTTCACCGCTGGCGTGGGATTTAGATTCTAGAAAGATGGTAAGGGAATTTTAGAACAGGGTGTCGAGGTGATTTGCAGGTTGTGATCCAGAAACGGCAACCCGGGGCGTTGGGTTGCCGTTCTGGTCTGGGAAGCAGGTGAGCGTCAGTAGTTCACGTTCGCCACCTGTTCGCGCGGGTTCGGGTTCGGATGTTAACGAGCTATCGCTACGACCTCGACCCTTTCGTACGTGTTCATTGCCAAATCGTTCTTAGAGGACATGGAGGCGAGTTCGCGCTCGATGCTGCGCTCTTGTTTTGACTTGATGAGCTGACGCCCGATGCTGTCCCCTCCCCATACCTCACCAAGGAAATACCGTTGACCATAGCGGCGGAACACGAGCTTCACACTGGCTTCACCACGTCTGCCTTCCAGGCTATTGCTCAAACGCATTGCCGAAGCGCGTGCGTCGCGGCTTTTGACCAACAATGTGTCCCCGGTATTAGTCGTTGCGGCGACGATGTACTTTCCTGCCGGGAGATGCTGTTCACCGACGATAAAGCTGAAGGGGACATCGGCTGAGACGATTCTGCTCGATGTCTGTGCGCTTGCCGATGTCACCGCGGACACCAAAGCTAAACCAACCAAAAAAAGAACCATCGCGGAAGCTTTTAAAATTTGCCTTGTCATCTCTTACTCCTTGGCCTCGTGGGCCGGTCGAACTTGTCGACCTGAAAACTGTTGACTTGAGTCAGCTTCGACTCTTCTGGGCGGCTCGAACTCATTTGTGAGCCGGTTAGGAGCTTTGCCACCACCGTGCCACGCCTGGTTGATCCGGCGCACCTGCGAGTTGGTTAAGTAATCTCGGATAGTGTCAGAGAGACGAGCAGATTGAGGATTAGTTTTCTCTATCTGATTGGATAGGTTTTATCTGTTCAGATAGGTGGCCGGCTTCCAGGTTAATCGCAATTCGAGGCCAACATTGGCGTAATGAGTGTCAACCTCAACCATTCCCTCCTTCCGCTATATTGCTGCGCGCCACGCGTACGCGTAAACTTCAGCAGCAAGTTCCAACTCGCCGACACATGAATCCGCGACTAGCCGCCATTGCTGGAAAACTTCAAGGTACGGTGTTCCCCATCGGCGATTCTCCGTTGGTGATCGGCCGCGAAAGTGCGGCCTCTGTCTGTATTGCTGATCCCGCCGTCTCACGTCGTCATTCCCAGCTTGAACGCGAAGACTCGCGCTTCTTCATCGCCGATTTGGATAGTCTCAATGGCACGTTCGTCAACGATGTTCCGATCCGGAGAAGAGCCCTCGAGCACGGCGACCGCGTAAGAATTGGCGAATCACAGTTTCTCTTTCTGCTGCACGATGGCGACGTAGCTTCAAAATCCAACGAAGTGGAACTTGAAGACAGCAACCCACTGAGCGGCTCAACGGTGCAGTTCAGATTTAATGACGCGATGTACTTAATGGCGCGTGATTTAACTGCGCTGATGAAAGTCAGCACCACCATCAACGCCATTCGCGGTTTGCCTGAACTCCAGAAGAAACTACTGGAACTGCTCTTTGAGGTTGTTCCTGCCGAACGCGGCGCCATCCTGTTGCGCGACTCGCGACAGTCCGCGGACGATGATGAGTTTGCGTCGATGTTTGGATGGGATCGCGTCAATGGACCCGATCATGCCACGAGAGTAAGTCGCAGTGTGGCGCGCCAGGTTTTGAAGGAAGGATCTGCCTTATTGATTACCAGTCAGGAGGAGACCGCAGTGTTTGAGGCGAAGAGCCTCGCAGAAAGCCGGGCGAGCTCGGTTCTGTGTGTACCCTTGATCATGACCGGCAAGACGCTCGGCGTCATTTATCTTGAAACGAGTGAGCGCGACGTCAACTTCGACCGGGATCACATGCAATTGGTTTCAGCAATCGCGTCGATAACAGCGGTCGCAATTGAAAACGCGAGACGCTTTGAGTGGCTTGAAGATGAGAATCGCAGGCTGATCGCCGACGTTGGAATCGAACACAACATGGTTGGCGAAAGCCAGCCGATGCGGCACGTCTACCAGTTCATTGCCAAGGTCGCTCCCACTGATGCCACCGTGCTGATCTACGGCGAGAGCGGCACCGGCAAAGAACTGGCGGCGAGAGCGATTCACCAGAACAGCAAACGTAACCGGAAACCCTTCATCGCCCTCAACTGCGCAGCGTTAACCGAGTCGTTGTTGGAGAGTGAGCTATTCGGTCACGAGAAAGGCGCTTTTACCGGCGCATTGATGCAAAGAAAAGGCCGCCTCGAAGTTGCCGATGGCGGGACATTGTTCCTCGACGAAGTTGGTGAGTTATCTCCGGCATTGCAGGTGAAGTTGTTACGTGTGCTGCAGGAGCGCGAGTTTGAACGCGTCGGGGGCACGCGAACAATCAAGGTCGACATCAGGCTGCTGACTGCGACCAATCGTGATCTCGAGGAATTAATTGTGCAGGGAACTTTTCGCCAGGATCTCTTTTACCGGCTAAACGTTTTGCAGATGGAGATGCCGGCTTTAAAACAGCGGCCCGAGGACATCCCGCTACTCGCTAACTATTTCGCCAGGAAGTATGGCGAAAAGTGTAATCGGAAGATTGCGGGTATCTCTCCGGAAGCACAGAAGTGCCTGTTGAACTACGATTGGCCGGGCAACGTTCGCGAGTTGGAAAATGCTATCGAGCGAGCGATCGTCCTGGGAGTCACGGATAGCATTCTTCCCGAGGATCTGCCGGAGGCGCTGCTGGAAAGCGAAACGCGATTGGCGCCGGCAGGAACGACGTATCATGAGGCCGTAGCGACGACGAAAAAGCAAATCATTTTGGACGCGATGAACCAATCCAAAGGAAGTTATACGGAAGCCGCAAAGCTCCTGGGTGTCCATCCAAACTACCTCCACCGCTTAATCCGGAATCTCAAACTCAAAGGACTCATAAGAGACAGAGTTGATTAAGGGATCTTTTGATCGCCCCACATCACTACCGGCAATACGGTGATCTTCAACGGTTCGGCGCTACAAAGTATTCCCGCGTTTACGTTCAATGGCTTGACCCTGAATAACGCCGCAGGCGCAAATCTCGCGGGCAGTGTCAACGTTGGTGGGGCCTTGACGTTGACTTCCGGCGTGCTTGCAGTTGGAACGAACACTCTGACTCTAAACGGAGCGGTTAGTGCAACTGGCGGCAGTCTGACCAGTGCTGTCACCGGCACCGTTAATTACAACCAGGGATCCAACGGCCAGGCGACAGTGTTGGCTGCCAACTACGGCAATCTGACCTTTAGTAACTTCAACAAGACCCTGGCCAGCACGGGAACGATTGGTATCGCTGGTGTCTTTACTCCGGGTACCGGAGCCGGTCATACGATCACCGGCAGCACTATCAACTTCAACGGCGCTGGGGCGCAGACTATCCCAGGCTTTACTTACAACAACCTGACCAGCAGCGGTGGCGCAGTATCACGGGTTCTGGATCCTGTGAACACGATCAGGATTGCCGGTGTTTTCACGCCCGGAACCAACGTCTACACCATCACCGGCAGCACGATTGAATACAATGGATCGGTCGCGCAGGTCCTGCCGCCCACGTTCACCACTTATAACAATCTGACGCTGAATAATGCGGCAGGAACTACTGGGTTTGCAGGTCTGACGGTGCAGGGCACCATCATCGTTGCGGCCGGTACGTTCACAAGCAGCAGCAACTACAACCACGTTCAGATTAAT
>JBGTOA010000030.1:0-45477 GCA_041742785.1 Pyrinomonadaceae bacterium
TGCTTAGGTAAGCGAAAGAAAGTGGCAAATGAGCCACTCAGAAGATCCTTAACTCGACGAAAACTACTCATTACTGATAACCAAAACTGATTGCAGAACAGAACTTCAACATTAACGCCCAGTTTTTCAGCAGCCTGCTAGGAGTTAGGCGCCTGGTTCAGTGCTTCTACCGCTGTCACCAACGCGCTGCGTTTTGATAGATGACGCCAAACGCGGCGATGCCTTGATAAGAGTTAATCGTGAGAAGGCTGATTGCGTACGCTCACAACGCTGTGTTTGCGAACCTTCATTCCATGACTATCGCTGAGGCCTTCGACCGAACTGTGTTTGGCAAAAACACCGACCTTCCTCGTCCACACGCTAACTGATTGAGAAAAGACATCAGCTTCATATACCGCCAAGCAACGGTTGGGACAAGATGGTGGGGCAAAACGTTTTGATACAAAGTTAGCCCAAAGTTTGGGGACCGGATGACGCTAAGATGACGACATTCTGTCTCGAGACGTAACCGGACGAAACAGGACTTTGACGGCTGCCAGGCCGGTAAATATTGGTTCATCTCGTTTGGTAAGATCAGGTAAGATGCGTTCGAACGGACTTAAAATCCGTTGTCCGTAAGGACGTGCGGGTTCGACTCCCGCCCTCGGCACCAATCCTAATCTCACTATTTCAAACAACTTGGGACTCGTTTCTCGGCTCGTCGTGCTCACAGCGTCCGGGTTCTTGGGATAAGGATGACGCTAAGATGACGACATTTTTTTAGCCGGCCCGCTGTGCAAATCCGACAACCTAACCTCTCGGTTCAGCAAGTTTGTCAACGGCACCTTGGATCACGGTGGGCGTACCATGAGCATAACCAGCCGTTACTCCAAGTGACGAGTGTCCCAGTAACTGCATGATGTCGAGCTCATGCACTTTTTCACCGCGCAAACGCGTGGCGAACGTATGTCTCAGGTCATGCCATGTGATCCCGCCAGCCTTTGTTTGCCCGCAGGTTATTTCAGCTTTCTTACATGCGCTGGCAAAGCCGCTGCGAATACTCTCCGCGTCAACGCTCGAGCGCGCTGACGAGAAAACAACTTCACTGCCTGAGGCATCTTGAATCACACCTGATAATGCGCCGCGAACCATCGAATTCATCGGAATGATTCGAGGCTTTTTGTTTTTGCTCTTGACCACCAATAGCCAGTTGGGAGGAATCTCGACATCCCTTCCATTCACGGCATGGAACTTGGAAGCATTACCAAAATTGACGTGATCGACCTTAAGACGAAGCAACTCGGATTTTCTCAGACCAGTCCCCACCGAAACGATCACTGCTGGACGCAAGAAGTCGAGATCTCCAGTGAGTGCTTCCATCAACCGGCTTTCCTCATCGAATGTGAGGTAACGTTCCCGTTTGCCTCCCTCCCTTTCCTTCCGAACTCGCTTGCATGGATTGGAATCTACAAATCCATTGTCACAAGCGATCGAAAAGATTTTCGAAAGAAGGGCTAAGTATCGATTCACTGTTGCGCCCGCGCGCGGTGTTCCTCGATACGTTTTCTTACCAACCAACGACAACTTGAAGCGTTCAATCTGTAATGGAGTAATGTCTCGCATCGGTTGATTGCCAAAGACATCCTTCAACAGCTTGCAGCGGTTCTCATCGTCAGCGTACGAAAGTTTGTTGCCTTTGGCCCAAGGCAGGAATTGTTCATCAACGAATTCGCTGAATTTGGCGGTCGCAATTTTCTTGTTGTAACGACCATCGTAGATTTCTTCTCGAAGTGTATTTTCCGCGCGCTCGGCCTGAGCCTTTGTGCGAGCGCCAACAACAGATTCGAGAACATAATGGCCGTTTGATTGGGGATATTCTGCGAGCCTCATGTTTTATATCCGTGACGCGGCGGGAAAAGAGATCCAACCACAGCTCTCCCCTGATTCTCAGACCTATGCATCTGCCGATGACGCCCGTGAGAACAATGCCACGTTCATAAATATCCCCTGCCACTTCCGGCGGCAGGTCCGAAAGCGTCGTACGCACTCCCTCAACCAGCTTACCGACAACTTCCTGTGCGACTGGATAGATTTCTCCCGCGGTGATCTCAATAGCCCTCGGACTTCCGGTTACCACATCACGCCCCTTGATGCTCTGTTCCACTGCCAGATTCCCTGGAAGCACTGCGGATACGAGTTCGCGTTTCAGACGCTCTGCTGTGTGAATGCCGATGGAGAGTCCACCATGGCGACGGACGTGAGTCATGATCGCCGCGTTAATGTCCGCGCTCCCAATCCGCCCCGAGTGCGCATGAACAATCGCCCCATTGGCGACAATGGCAACGTTGGTAGTTCCGCCTCCGATATCCACCACAGCGGAAGCGTGGGGGTCGTCTACTCTGACACCGGCGCCAAGCGCCGCCGCCAGGCCTTCTTCGATCATTAAGACTCGGCCAATATGCGCGTGCTCGGCAGCAGCCATCAACGCGCGACGCTCAACCGGAGTAACTCCGGGTAAACACCCATGAGTGCACGGCGGCTGAAGAAAGAAGTTCCGCCGCGAGCCTGGCGAACGAACAGCGCAAGCATCTGCCGGGTTCGTTCAAAATCTGCGACGACTCCATTGACCATTGGCGCAATGACGTTTACGTCGCGCGCTTCGCGTCCATACATCTGTTGCGCTTCATGGCCAATGGCAAGGACCTCTTTCGTTGCGACATTGATCGCGATGACGGAAGGTTCGTCGAGAACGACGCCTCTCCCGCGAATGTGAATAATCGTTGACGCCGATCCCATGTCGATGGCGATCGAATCGTGGACCAGATTCCGAAGCGCAGACAGCCCGAGAAACGCAGCGGTTTTGTTTATGAATGACATAGCGAGCCTTTGTGTTCTGCCATCTTACCCGCTGAGAGCGAGTTTTCGAGAATGGTACCCTCATGCTTAATTAAGCAGCACGTAATCTCAATGAGTTGAGCTGGGCCAATAATGCAAGCGTGACAAAAATGTCCACCCATACCTCAGACGCGTTGACAACGTTCAACCCTGCGAATTACCGATACATCTAGCCGCTTTCCAGGCCTGCAACGAAGGCCGGCAACACATGTTGGGATGGACCAAGGGGTCCACCTTCCCGTCACGCCTCTCGAAATCCACTGGCTTTCTTACTGATTAGTTGTGGCATGCCAAGTGCCAACTGGGCCATCGGTTTGCCAGGACATTATTTCGTAGAACCCGCAACGCTCATTCGATCGGAACTTAGACCGGAGGTCGCTTGGCCACCTATGAAGTTATCTCGGCAGCGTCAGAGACATTGAAAGTAGCACTCGCTGCTGCGCTCGCCACCACGACATTGAATCCGGTTCCGGCGGTGGATTACCTCGACGTTGATAAACCACCAGTAGATCCAACTCTGACGATCTTTCTATTTGAGGTTGGAGAAGACCCGAGCGCACGTAATCACCAGCGAGTACGTGAAACTGATCCACCCAACTTAAGGAATCGCAAACCGCCGATGGCATTGCTGCTGCGCTACCTCATTACTTCCTGGGGAGCCACCGAAGCCACCAGACAAACAATTCTCGGTCGCGCAATGCAGGCCCTTTACGACAAGTCGATTCTCAGCGGATTGGATCTTCAGGGCGTGCTTAAGAACACTGACGAGCAACTCAAAGTGACACTCTCACCGCTCAGTCTCGAGGAACGAACGCGCGTCTGGCACTCAGTGCAAAAACCCTATCGACTGTCGGTCTGTTACGAAATGCGTGTCGTGAATCTCGATTCGGCGCCCGGCGTGGCCTTCACCCCGGTAACACGTCGCACGGCGGACTTTGAAGGTCTGGAGAAGAGTTGATGATCAGGCGACGCGCGCTGCCCGGCGAGCGATTGGAGATGTACAGCCCGATCGGATTGGTTCCGGTCGATGGATTCACCGGCAAGTCCCCGCTCGGACGTCTCGCGGTTTTTCTCGATCTGCTGGACCAACCAGGGCAATGGATCGAGACCGAGATCAAAGAGGTGCGAACGGCAAGCGGAGTGATTGCTTATCCCGGACTTGGCAGAAGCGCCGGCGCTGATCCGAAAGCGCGAAGAGAGTACCGAGTGAGAGTCGAAGCTGAATATTACGTTCCGTACTACATCGCGAGCGAGGGAGGAACAAGCGACGGCATTACGTTTACCGCTTTTCCCTACAGCGACACAGTGCCCCCGGAGAATTATCCGCAGAATGCGAACGGGTTTCCCGACTACCTAAAAAAAGTGATGCGAAAACTCTTCTTGATGCCGGCTCCGAACTATCCATTTCCCCATCAGGTGTTAGTGCTGCGAGGTGTCGTCAAGAACACGCGCCGCCAGCCGATCATTGGAGCAACTGTTTCGTGGCGAGCCACCGAGATCGCAATCACCGCAGGGGGAACCGTAAAGCTTCCCGGCACAGTTGCTTCTTCTCACCCGGCCGGCGAATTCACGCTTCCCATTCGGCCCACAAAGCCGGAGCACTTGACCACGGACCAGGAGATCGACGCAGTTGATCCCAAGAGCGGGCGGCGCGCCACAGTGTCTGTAAAACCTGCTAATGCCGCGAAAAGAAATCTGACAATCGTCATTGCAACGCCGTGAAGCAGAACCCAACAACCCACTTTCTCTTGAGAGGATGAAACCATGCCTGAATATCTGAGTCCGGGTGTTTACGTTGAAGAAATCGACGCGGGACCAAAACCAATTGAAGGTGTCAGCACCAGCACCGCGGGAGCCGTGGGCGTGACTGCGTTTGGGCCAACTTCAGGCAAGCCTGAGCTGGTTACAAGCTTCGCTGAATTTCAAAGGAAGTTTGGAGGCTTCCTGGCCGAGCCGGATGCTGCCATCGTCAACCAATGGGCCTTGAGTGACAGCGACGGGGGGCGCTGGTGGCAATTTCCACTGGCCGTCAAAGGCTTTTTTGATAATGGCGGGCAACGAATCTACATCAAGCGTGTTTTCAGCAGCACTGCAAAAGCGTCCGAAGCAAAACTCGGCCAGGGCGTTGTCAGCCGTATCGAGAAGGACACCGCAGCGAACGCGACCAAGCTGAAACTCGAGCATCTCGTTGGGGTAGCGGTTACGCGCGACGGCGCGGCGGTGGCCTTACGCATCTTTCGCGGCGATGACGGAAATCAGATTGGTGGCAACTTCGCAGTCGCTTCATACAGCGCACAGAATCGCGAAGTGACCGTGAATCCAGCGGTGGCTCAAGCGTTGTCAGCCAAGCGAGGAGACTTTGTTGAGATCGTGGCGCGCACAGCGGCTCCGGTTGCCGACGCCAACACGTCACTCAAGTTTGCAGCGAAGTCGAAAGGCGATTGGGGAAATGCGCTGAGCGTTCGCGTGAGCCCGATGTATGGATCGTCCTATCGCATTCTCGCAAATCCGATTGGCGGTGGCGCACAGTCAAAGACAACTGTCGCAACGGAAGCGAATGCAGCGGCGACTACGATCGAGGTGGCAAGTGTTGCCGGCTTTGCCAACAACGATAAGGTGACTATTGATGGCCGCGAATACACGTTAAGCAACGTGGCCGCGGATCCGACAACGACCGTCAGCGCGGCAGCGGCGGCCGCCGCCAACAAGATCTCGTTAGCGGCTGTCGCAGGATTAGCAGCGAATGACAAAGTAGATATCGGCGGAACTGAATTCACTGTCGCCGCGGTTGATGGCGCCGCTAATACGATCGACGTCAATCCTGTGGTTCCCGCTGCTGGCATAGCTGTGGGAGCAGAGGTAAGAAAACTGCCGCGAACTTTTGACGTCACACCCGCTGTTCCCGCTGGAGATAAGTGGGTGGTGGGAACCCCAATTCAACGCCTGCGCGCCGCAAACAATCCAGCAGCTCCGAACGCGACGTTGAGTGTCTGGGGTGCTTCCAGTCTGTACGCCGGCGCACTCGTAGAACTCGACAACGGTCAGGACAAAGAGCTCTTCACCGTCGATAGCGTCAACGGCGACACGGTCACCCTTTCCGGAAACGCGACCCGCCCTTACTTCGAAGGGCACAGCTTGCGTGTCATCGAAGCAGAAGTCAGCGGCCGGTACGCGCCGGAAGGTGCAGCACCAACGGTCGAGACTTTCAGAAATTTGCGTCTGGTGAAGGACGGGAGCCTCAGCAGTCTAATCAATAATCTAAAAGAGCAATCGACAATGCTCGAGGTCACGGAAGGTGCTGCTTATGCGGCAAACAGCCTTGCCGGATTCCCCGGGGCTCCAAACGGCGGGTGGCAGAAATTGGCAAACGGCGATGACAAGTTGAGCGCACTCTCGTCGGATGACTTTGTCGGGGTTGATGGAGGCAGTGGAAAAAGGACTGGCATACAGGCACTCGAAGATATCGACGAGATCTCGATCTGTTTGGCGCCAGGAATCTGGGCAGGAACAGTCCACTCCGCACTGATTCAGCATTGCGAAATTCTGAAAGATCGCTTTGCCATTCTCGATCCGCAGGATGGATTGAGCATTGAAGGCATTCGTACTTTCCGTGAACCGCTGGATACAAAATACGCCGCCCTCTATTACCCCTGGGTGGAAGTTCGTGACCCATCGGTGCGCCGAAATGTGATGGTGGCCCCTTCAGGTCACATGGCCGGAATCTATGCGCGGGTTGACGTTGAACGCGGTGTTCACAAAGCGCCGGCCAACGAAGTAATTCGCGGCATCACAAAAATCTCACAGGAAGTAACCAAGCGCGAGCAGGACATGCTCAATCCGCGAAATATCAATGTGCTTCGTTTCTTCCCCGGCCGCGGCAATCGCGTTTGGGGAGGACGTGTGGTGACCTCAGACAGCGCCTGGAAATACATCAACGTGCGTCGCCTGTTTATCTACGTCGAAGAGTCGATCGATGAAGGCACGCAGTGGGTGGTTTTCGAACCGAATGACGAGCCGCTTTGGTCTCGGGTCCGCGCGACGATTACCAACTTCCTGATCAGCACCTGGCGAAGTGGTGCGCTGCAGGGCGCAAAACCGGACGAGGCCTTCTTCGTTAAATGCGATCGCACCACGATGACTCAGGATGACATCGACAACGGCCGGCTGATCTGTCTCATTGGAATCGCGCCGGTCAAGCCTGCGGAATTCGTCATCTTCCGTATTCAGCAGAAAACGCTCGAAACCAAAGTGAGCTAACTACTCCGGTGGTCGCCTGAGGACCATCATCGAGAGGACAACTATGCCTGTATTCAGAGAAGACCCATACGCTGGCTACAACTTTGAAGTCGTCATCACTGGCATCAGCGACGACGGGAAAGCGGTCAAGGGTTCATTCGCCGAGGCTTCCGGGCTCGAGGTTTCGATGGATCCAATTGAATACCGCAACGGCAGTGAAGACATCACCGTGCGGAAAATGCCGGGGCTGAAGAAATTCACGAACATAACTCTTAAGCGCGGCACCACCGGCGATCTCGGTTTCTGGAATTGGATCCTGCAAGGAATGAACGGCACTGCGGTGCGCACGGAAGGCTCGATCCTCTTACTGAACGAAAACAAACAGGAGGTCATGCGCTGGAACTTCAGACGTGGCTGGCCCTGCAAGTTTACGGGACCGGGTTTGAACGCGAAGAACAATGAGATCGCTATGGAAACCGTGGAGATTTGCCACGAAGGACTGGCGATTGATGGACAGGCTGGATGAGAGCATTAGCCACAGTTCCGGGGCTGTACTTCACCGTATCACCTCCTCGTACTGAGCCGTCACCGCTGCGTTCGGACGTGGCGGGCTTTATCGGCAGAACGTTGCGAGGGCCGGTCAACGTTCCCGTACGCGTAGAAGGCTGGCGCGGTTACCAGCGCGTGTTCGGGGGGCTCGCTCCGGATATCACGATGACGTACGCCATCAAAGGTTACTTTGATAATCATGGCGAGGTGGCCCACGTGATTCGGTTGGTCCATCCCTCGAGCACTACGGCAGAAGCAAAGCTGTCCATTGGAAAGGTTGATGATAACGGACGTTGGGATCCCAATTCCCCGATCGGTTTTGAACACACCATCTACCGCGTGAGGGCAAGCAGTCCGGGAGCCTGGGCCAATAACACGCGACTGTTCATTACCTATCGCCGGCACGGTGTTTCCGGGTTGCCGGAACTTGATGCGGCAATAAGCGTTCCCGGTGAACCCGTCCAGTACTTCCCCGCCGTCTCACTTCCGGATCGTAAGGCGGACCACGACGACGATGGCCTGCCACAAAACTTTGCCCAGTTAATTACCGAGGGGTCACGATTTGTAGAGTTGCTCCCAGAAGGGCCAGTCATTACCGAGCGCGTTTCAGACACTGGTCCACACTTCCGAAGATGGGAGCTGGTACTTCGAGGTGGCAGTGACACTCAGAACGAACAAACCCCGGACCGGTCTCAGTATCTCGAAGCATTGGTGAAGCTCGGTGAAATACCCGAAGTTGCAATTGTGGCTGTACCCGGTCTCTTCGATGATTTGACTGGACCAGATGCTGAGGCAGAGCAACTTGAAGTACTCACCACGCTGATCGAACAAGCGGAGGAGAGGCGAGATCGTTTGGTTCTTGTCGACGTTCCGACGGAGAGCTTGCTGGCAGATGATAAGCAGCAAGCGATTCGGGAAGTTGATAAGACACTCAACTGGGTTGAGAAACTTCGAGCTGTTACTGATAGCAATTCACTGCGTGCGGCTGCAACTTATCACCCGCGCCTTACGGTCAATGATCCATTAGGCGGCATTAGACACCCGCAAAGAAACGTACCGCCTTCAGGTCACCTCGCTGGGGTTATCAGCCGGCTTGATCGAGAGCGCGGCGCTCATCACACCCCCGCAAACGCGGAAATCTTCGGCACCGTAGACACCACTCAGCGATTTGAAACGGATGCTCAAGCTCGTCTGAATTACGCAGGAGTAAATCTTCTTCGTTGCTCCGCCGGTAACGGCTTGTTGGTCTGGGGTGGTCGCACTCTCAATCTCGAACCTGATAAGCGATTCATCGTCTACCGCCGCCTGATTCACCGGCTGGTCCGCGCGATCCGCGCCGTTGCTGAACCTCTCGTATTCGAGACGAACGGGCCCGAACTTTGGTTAGCACTGGCTCGATCAATTACATCGGTCCTGCTGGAAGCGTGGCGCGCCGGAGCGTTGAAAGGAGATCAGCCGGGCGAAGCATTTCGAGTGACGTGTGATGAAAAGCTGAATTCTCCGGCAGAGCAGGAGTTGGGACGAGTCGTTTGCGTTATTGAAGTAGCGCCGGCAACGCCGATGGAGTTTATCGAACTACGAGTCTCGCTGAGCGGCGACGGCCGGTTGGAGGTCTTTGAATCGTGACGCCAAATCCACTCGACCTCCTCGATCCGTTCTCCGCGTTTCGCTTCGTGGTCACGCTCAATCCTGGCGATGCGCATCTGCCGCCGAAACAAGCGGCGCAAATAAAGTTGTACGCGTTGGGAGGGTTTCAGGATGTAAAGGGCTTAGGCGCTGATCTCGAGGTAACACCGTACGCCGAAGGTGGCGTGAATGATTTTGTTCACCAACTGCCGTTGAGACATTCATGGACGCGGATAACGCTGCGACGCGGCCTGACCATCGGTAGAGGTTTGTGGGAATGGTACGAGGCAGGCCTAACACAATCACTCGGGGCAAGGCGTGACGGCAGCGTGATCATGCTCTCGCCGGCGGGGTTACCAGTTTCGGCCTGGGAATTCTATGGAGGCATCGCGGCAAAGTGGAACGGACCAGAATTCAACGCCATGCAAAACGCCATCGCTATTGAAAGTATGGAGATTGCCCATCACGGCGTGCGGCAGATTGGCGTTCCCTTGCCGATATAGAAGACGGAACTCTTATGGTCACGATCGACAAGCTGGAAGTGAGCTTTGACGTTGAAGGCGAAGGCGATGATGCAACCTTCGCGCGGTTATTCGAAAAGTACGTGCGGCAATGGAACAGCAAACAGGAAGACGCACGCGAGCGCGAATGTCGCGCCAAAAATGAACGGGCCTTCGGGGATCGCAAAGAGGATTGAGAACCATGTCAACACCGGCAAGCAGCCTGGCTCAGAATCTACAACGCGCGAAACTGGTGATCGAATCACCGAAGGTGCCGGATAACGTCATCGACTTCCGCTTCAATCCCACTGAGTACCAGCTTCAGAAATCAAACAATTTTTCAGAAATTCCTATTCCCGGTTTGGAATCTCCTCCGATTCAATTTGTTCGCGGCAGTAGCGAAAAACTGACGGTCGAACTGCTGGCAGATACCTCGGACACTCTCAAGGACGTTCGTGATGTTTACGTGAACCGCTTGCGGGCCTTACTGAAAATCAGAAGCGAGTCGCACGCACCGCCGATCGTCAATTTCGTCTGGAGTAAGAACGAGTTCCGCGGCGTCATCGACAGTCTCAACGTGAGCTACGTGCTGTTCTCTCCGGAAGGAATACCGCTTCGCGCCAAACTCAGCCTGACGTTGAAGGAATACCGGCCGGTTGAAATTCAGCTCAAAGACACGCCGAAGACTTCGCCTGACCTTGAGAAGACATGGGTGGTACGGCGTGGGGATAGGTTGAGCGCGATTGCGGCTGCGGTCTATCGCGATCCAGCCGAGTGGCGCGCCATTGCCGAAGCAAATCAGATTCGAGATCCACGATCGCTTCGTCCGGGCCTCGTTTTGACGCTACCCAGGATTAGGTGAGTGAAAAAGTTGAATGTCGCTCCAATTACCAGAGATTCCGGACTTCAAGTCAGGGCTGCCAACCGAGTACTACGCGCCTGATTTCAAGGTCCTGGTGGAAGGGCGAGAACTTGATGCTACGACCCACGGCGACATCATCGACCTAAGCGTGGCGATGGACATTGAAGCGCTTACGACTTTTGACCTGACCGTCAATAACTGGGACGACAAGAGTTTCGATTTCAAATATAGCGACACTTCAACTTTCGACATTGGCAAGCGAGTGGACATTCAGATGGGTTACGCAAACGAACTCAGATTTATGGCGAGTGGGATCATTCAGACATTAGCACCGCGCTTTCCCGAATCGGGTGGGCCAACTCTGAGCGTCACCGGCGCCGATCGTCGAGTGAAACTGCGCGATCGAAAGCCGACTGCCAAAGACACGAAACAGTTCTTGAAGAAAGCGGATTGGGAGATCGCCCAGCTGATCGCGCAACGCCATGGGCTGGAAGCAGTTGTTACCAAGCCGGGCGAGCCTCACCCAATCGTAGTCCAGAAGAACCAGGACGATCTGACTTTTCTGATGGAGCGCGCCAAGCGAATCGACTTTGATTTTTTTCTCCGCGTCGATCCGAAGACTGGAAAGGACGTTCTCTATTTCGTCAGCCCCATTGATCACCGGGATGCAAGACGCACACGCACTTATGTTTTCGAATGGGGCAAGAACCTGATCAGCTACAACACGCAACTGACGCTTAACAAGCAGGTCGCGAGTGTCACTGTCAGAGGTTGGGACCCAAAGACGAAACAGAAGATCAGTTACAAAGCGACCGCTAAAGATCTACCCGAGACAAAGACGGCGGGCACCAATGGACCGAAGGCGGCCGAGGAGAAGATGGCCAAACGCGAGGACATCGTAGTGGACCAACCGGTGTGCAGCACTCAGGAAGCGAAGGATTTGGCCATCAGCCAGTTGCGAGAGCGTGCTTACGGTTTCCTGACCGGCACCGGCCGAGTCATCGGCATGCCTGACATGCGGCCGTCCGATGTCGTCGAACTGCACGGCTTAGGCAAGCGCTTCAGTGGACCCGCGGACAAACCAATTCAATATTCCGTGAAGAAAGTAACCCACACACTCGGTGGCTCTGGTTATCAAACTCAATTTGAAGTGCGGTCAACATCAGACGGCGGCACGCGCGGAAAGAAATAACGATGAGTGGCGAGTCACGTTCACGCACAACTGACAAAAGGTTCTTCGGCGTCTACGAGGCGATCGTAACGGCCGTCGAAGATCCGTCGGATGAAGGCCGCGTGCAGGTGAAATTTCCCTGGTTTGATGACGACATGGCCACCGAGTGGTCGCGCGTTCGTCAGCCGTACGCGGGTAACGGCTACGGTGCGTTCTTTATTCCTGAAATCGGCGATGAAGTCCTCGTCGGGTTTATTCAGGGCGACATGCGCTTTCCTGTCGTGCTCGGTGGTCTCTACAACGGAAAAGACAAACCGCCAAGCAAGCGCAAGAGCGATCAGGACCAAAAGATGATTCGCACAAAAGGCGAGCACGAGATCCTTTTGGACGACAGCAAGGGCAAGCAGCGAGTGCGAATCAAGACCAAAGAAGGACACATGCTCGACCTTGATGACCACGGTAAGAAGGCGACTCTGAAAACTTCGGGTGGTCCAAAAGTCGAGATTGATGACGCTGCGAAGAAGATCACGATCGATACCAATGGTAAGTCCATAACCATCGACGGGAATTCCGGAAACATCACGTTATCGGGGATGACGATTGTGCTCAGCGGCACCAGCGTGAAACTGGGAGGCGATGCGGCGACCCAATCCGTGGTGCTCGGTGACGCTCTTATGTTGGCGTACAACGCGCACACACACAACTGCACCGCGCCGGGAACGCCGAGTGGCCCACCGCTCTCACCAATGACGCAGGCACAACTGTCAACGACCTGCAAGACGAGTTGATATGTCAGAGGAATTTGTAGGTAAAGGCTGGCGCTTCCCTATTCTGCCCGACACGGCGGGTGGGCTCAGCTATGTCGCTGGCGATCCAAACGTGGAGCAGTCGCTCAAAATCTTGTTGCTAACGGGACTGGGCCAGCGCGTGATGCGCACCGACTTTGGCAGCAAAGCTCCGGCGCTGGTTTTTTCTCCCGGTAGCCAGCAATACCTCGGCGTCCTTGAAAACACGGTCCGTGATGCAGTGCGCGATTGGGAACCGCGCATCGATCTCGAAGAAGTGCGAGCCGAACCGGATCTCGACGATGAAACCCGGATAACGGTTCACATCGGTTACCGAATTCGGAAGACAAATACACGCAGCAATCTGGTCTTTCCTTTCTATCTCGGAAAAGTGGAGCGCAGCTAGTGCCTTTGGAATTAATCAAACTGGATGATCTTAGCTGGGGCGAGATGGTAGTCGCGATCCGGCGACGCATAGCGGCGGCGTCTGGCGGACAGTGGACCTTGCATGCTCCAGTAGATCCCGGCATCACGCTCCTCGAACTCTTCGCCTACCTGATCGAGCAGAGAGTTTACTGGATGGACCATCCGCCGGATGCGATGTACCGCAAGGCATTGGAACTTCTGGGCGAGTATTCCAAGCCAACCGCCGTGGCCACGACGCTCATGCATTTCCCCCCGGTCGCAAAAACGATTGAGCTGGAGGGAACCACATACTTTTCACTCGCACGCGCTCTCGCACCAGTGATTTTTACGACTGAATCCAAGGTCGCAATACTGCCGTTCGACAAGCTTGATGCCCAACGCGAGCGGCTCGGACTATTCATCGACGGGCGCGACGCCACTTCAGATCTAGACCACGGCAAGGTCCTCAGGTTGTTCAAGGCGGATGGAACGTACGGCGTCGTCCGCATTGAGCTCCCGCTGCGCGAACAGCTTCCCAGGACCGACAAGCGATTTTCGTTGCTCTTTGAACTCTTCGAATCTGGAGTTCTTCCGCAATGGTCGCTGGATGCGGCGTCCGAGGTACCGTCGCCGGCAAAACCCTCCTGGTATTACACCGACGAGAACAACAAACAGATCCCCTTTGCAGACGATGAAGTCGAGGACGGAACTGGCGGCCTGCGGCGATCGGGCGTCGTGACGTTCGCGCTCAACGAAGGCTGGAAACCATTCGAAATCGACCCTACCCAACGGATCTTCAAATACGGATTGGTGCTGGTCGTCGAGAAGACCTCCTTCAGCGCGCCGCCGCGATTGCACAGGTTAATACCCAACGTCGTTATGGCGGTTCACCAGCGCGAATCCGATGAGCATGAACTGACACGTGAATGGCTACCGCTTCCGGGCAATCAGCTAACACTTGCGGATCTTCCCGAGAACAGCATCGCGAAAGACTATCCAGCGATTGAAGACACCGTAAAGCTGCAAGTAAGAGAGCGCGATGGAAAATGGCACGAATGGAAAACTACGAGTGATCTCGGCTTTCATGGACCAGCAGATCGCGTCTTCACCGTGGATCGTGCTCTCGGCACAGTTAGCTTCGGCGACGGGTTCACCGGGCGCCTGCCGGTTCTGATAAACGATGGTAAGAGCCAGTTCAAGGTTCAGTACAGAGTAGGCGGAGGCACTGCCGGAAATCTGGGAACCAATCTCGAATGGAAACTGATTAGCAAAGACAATCTGGAAGAAATAGAACTGGGCATTCGAAATGTGGTCCAGGCAACTGGTGGCGCCGAGCCGGAAACGTTGTTGGCATTTCGCGAACGCGCGACTGCTTCACTCAAGAAGCCAACGCGCGCGATTATTCGCAACGACTACCAGGAGATTGCTCTCTCAGCTCCGGGCATCGCGATAAAACGGGCCTACGCTGCTATCGGCTTTCATCCGAGTTTTCCCTGTGTGCCGATTCCCGGCGCCGTAACGGTCTTTATCCTTCCAGACGTTCCGCGACCTGACGAGCTCGACGACGATTTCGATCAAACGTTGATCGAGAGTGCTTTCGTTGCGGCGCCCGTTCCTGACGCCGGAGCACTCGCAACCGTGCAACAGCTTCTCGATAAAGCTCGTTTGGCGGGGAGTGAAGTTTTCGTGCTGCCCCCGAGGTACGTCGATGTCGCAATCACTATCGATATTGAGTCTAACGCCGCCAATAAGGCGGAACTGAGCCGTCGCATCGACCGGCGCCTGCGTCGATTCTTTGATCCGCTGATTGGTGGCGATGAAGGAGCGGGGTGGCCATTTGGTGAACCGGTTCGACCGTCGGTGATTCTTCGCGAAGCACAACGTGAGCTGACGGATCAAGGCAAGGTGGTGCAGATCTTCATTGAACTTCCAGTCCAAAGTAAGCCGGACAAGCAGATTCATAAGTTCAAAGATGTCGTCGTTAGCGAGTGCTCGTTGTTACAGAAGGATTCAACCGGTCCAGAAGCTAATGCGGCTTTTACATTGGGCTCTCGCGAAGAAGCCGAGTTTCGTCTTTGTGACTCGAAATCCATTCACGAAGGTTCCTTGTCCTTACAACCGGCGTGCGACGACGTGGCGATTGGAACTCACAATCTGGTCAGGCTTGCTGCTTTAAACATTCACTTTCAACGCAGTCTCGCAACTGAAGGAGGTCTGCGATGAGTGGAGTTTGGTGGGGAAAGGATTCCTCAGCTCGCGCTCGCAGGCGGCAGCGACAGATGACGCCACCCGAGCTCGCGCCCTCGTCACGACAGTTGGTGCGCAATGAAGTTCTGAGTCGCATCAGGACGTTTACGCCCGAGTGGACCAATCAACGACCAAATGATCCGGGCGTAGCGCTCATACAACTCTTCAGCGAACAGATCGAACCCGCTCTGGAAAGATTGAATCGCTTTCCTGAAAAGGCACTCACTGAGTTTTTGAATTTGGCCGGTGTCCAACCCTTACAGGCTTCACCAGCCGCGGCGCTGTTGGAGTTCGAGGTTTCAGATAGTTCACCTCAGTCGGTTTTTGTTAGCCGAGGATTTCAAGTAGGCGCGCAGGCGGCTGATGGTTCGAGCGATCTGGTGACCTTCGAAACTGAAAGAGATCTCAACGCAGTCCCCGCTAAGATTGCTGAACTCCATCATTTCAATGACAACCTCTTCGAAAAGATCGATCCCGCCGCCGCGCCTGCTGGGTTCTTTCCTTTTGGCCGTCGACCCGAGCCCGGTGCAGCATTCTTGATCGGACTTGAAACCAATGCGACGCCGTCGCCAACGATTTCGCTGGGCATTCAAGTCGCTTCCCCGCCCGGCGCACCACCACCATTAGGATCCGGAGGAGTTGCGCCCTTGTCCGTGGCGCCGGGGCCTCGCCTGGAATGGAGCATCCTCGACGGCGGTCAATTTGTTCCGGCTGAGATCGCAATCGACGAAACCGGCGGCCTTATTCACAGTGGCGTCGTTGAGTTACGACTGCCACGCCGGTGGCGAACTGGCCGGCCCACCGGACTTGCGGGAACGGCGCAGCTTCGTTGGATCCGACTCGAGATTGTCTCGGGCGCCTTCGCGGAAAGCCCCTCGTTGAGAGCAGTGAAGTTGAACATGGTGCGGTCCCTTGCCGCACGTACGATTTTCAACGAAGCGCTTGAGCCGGTTCCAAACAGTCGCAACCGGCAACTGAGCTTAAGTCAAAAGCCGGTGTTGCCAAATTCGCTGATCATCGAGGTCGAAGACGACGCGGCCGTCATTTCCGGACCCGAAGTTGAATTCGGCAGCGTGAGCGAAGCGTCTAATGATTCAGAATCCGGTCTTACTCCAAAGACACGCCGCTGGCGACAAGTACCGGACTTGTCACCCTACGGTCCAGATGATGAGGTTTACACACTCGACAGTTTGTCGGGCATCGTTACTTTCGGCGATGGCGTTCATGGCGCAGAAGTGCCGCAGGGATTTCGAAACGTTCGGGCTCGCAGCTATCGAGTTGGCGGCGGCAAGGGTGGCGCGGTTGATGCCGACGCGATTAGCACGCTGTTCTCTTCGGTCGCATTCATAAACAAGGTTTCGAATCCATGGCCGGCGACGGGTGGAAACGACCGCGAGTCGCGCAAAGCAACGACCAGACGAGGCCCGCAGGAGATTCGAGCACGTAGTCGCGCGGTGACAGTTGCTGACTATGCGTTACTCGCACAACAGGCAGAAGGAGCGCTGATTGAACGGGCACATGCCGTTGCCGGGTTACATCCTGCTTATCCCGGCCGGCCAATTCCTGGTGTGGTGGGAGTCTTCGTTGTCCCTCCCGATCGCAACGAGGGTCCTCCAACTCCAGATGAAGACACGTTGCGCGCCGTAGCAGAGTTTCTCAGTGAAAAAGCTGCCCCTGCTGGAGTGGATGTCGTAGCAGCAGCAACGAAATTTCATCGAGTAAGAATCGAGGCCGCAATCACCGTTCGCGAAGGGTCCGACGCCGGCAAAGCAGTTCGTGAAGCGATCAAGACACTCGACGATTACCTTCATCCATTACGAGGCGGCGCGGACGGTTCAGGATGGAAGTTCGGCGGTACACTTCACTACCAGGACTTGATCACAAGACTTACAAACGTCGCCGACGTGACGTCAGTACCCACTCTCAACATCACTGCCGACGGTAACCGCTATCCCACCTGCCAGGACTTTGTTCCTGATCCAAACGCCCTCTTCTGGCCAGAGCTTCATCAGATCGTCATTCAGGAACGGAAGGAGATCGCATGAGCTGCGGCGGCGAGATGCAAAAATTCCGTTTACTCGACGGCCTGGTCGGCTGGGACATTGCTCATTGCGAGAAGCTAACCGGTCTGGCATTTGATGACGTCTCAGGATTGCGTCTTGCCCAGACAAGACCGGACGGAAGTTACGCGCCCTGCCATGAGCTTGATCCTTTCGTTTCCGCAGCCGACGTTTTGCCTTACATTCCGCCGGGCCGCCTGGCCCATGGTTGCGGGCGCTGCGACTGGTTTCTGGTCCATGAAGAGAAGCTGCTTCGTCATGATTGTTGTGCTCCCGTATGGCGGCCGGTCTGGAATCGCAAATGTGACCAGCAGCTGCTTCAGAACGGAGTGGCGGTTGCCGCTCGCGACGGACGCGTCGCCGTGGCCGATGCAAAAGCCCACAGAATTTGGATCTGGGACAACAACGGCGAACGGCTGATTGCAGCCATAGACACCGACGATCTTTCAGGAATTCCCGACTGCAAACCTTGCGTTCAGCCGAACAGCATCAGCTCGCCTGGGCCAGTAGCGTTCACGGCGTGGCATGAGTTGCTCGCGGTTGATCTTAAAACGAACTCGATCTTTCGTTTTGGCTTCGCGGGCGAGCTCTACGGAAAACTGAGCACTGCATTGCCGTCGAAAGATGTGAGCGGAAACATTCAACGGTTGGCGGTTGCGCGTGATTGTTCCATCTGGATTGTTTCAGGCGTCGATGAATTATCAGTCCAACTTTGGCGGGCCACTAGAGATGACTCGATGTTCCGCCGGGCGACAATCGCCGAATTGGCCAAAGCTTTTGAGCCTACCGGTCTTACGGCAGCAAACGAGAAGGACGGATTTTGCCTGGGTGAGTGCGGACCTGAGGGTTTCCCGATCTCCGTCTGTTTTAGATGGGATGGATGTCCCGCGCCAAAAGCGATTGAAAACCCGCCAGCGCCCGGTCGTCAGATACAAGGACAATTGCTGACAGCCGCTATCGATAGCGGGATTCCGCGCTGTCGCTGGCATCGTGTGCAGTTGGAGGCGGATGTTCCCGCTGGAACCTCGCTCGAGATTGCGGTCGCAACCAACGAAGCGCCGAGCAAAATCGCTCCCCCAAGTCGCGATGAGTTTCGAGAGCCGGGTTGGGAGAAATTTGAGGCGGGTGTTCCTCATCACCTCGATTGGCAAGTGGCGCCGGCAGGTTCCATCGAATTCCTGATAGACCAGCCACCCGGTCGAGTGCTCTACCTTCGACTGCGATTGCGTGGGAACGGGTTCGCGACTCCGGTTGTGAATCGCATTCGTTTGGACTTCCCTCGAGTCACGAGTCTGGACCTGTTGCCTCCGGTCTATTGTGATAACCCTCAAGCAGAAGATTTCACTGAACGGTTTCTCTCGCTATTCGATACACAAATCGCCGATCTGGACCGTGCCATCGAGAGGTCGCCGGCCCTGCTCGATCCTGCCGGCGTCCCAGACGACGTCTTGCCGTGGCTGGGCGGGTTTCTGGATCTTGTTTTCGATCCCGCGTGGTCCCCTGAGCTGCGTCGAAAAATATTACAGGCGTTGCCGGAACTCTATCGCCGGCGCGGAACTCTCTCGGGGCTTGTCGACACGATCAAGTTAGTCTTCGACAACATCAATCCTGAGGTTCAAGAATTGGCAGCCGAACGCAACTGGGGTGCGGTCGCCGCTAACACAGATCGAACTCAGTTGCGAAACTCAATCCAGCTGGGATCATCCAGACTGTTTGGCAAATCACGAGCGCGATTTCGTCTGAACACGTCAGCGCTCAGCACGGCGCCAATTCGCAGTTACGGAAATCCTGATCACGACCCACTGCTCGCCCAAGCGTTCCGTCTGCGCGTGTTGGTGCCGCCGCTGAATTCATTGCTCACTCGTCAAAAGGTGGAGCAATTGATCGCCAGTCAGAAACCCGCTCACACCGTCTCGACAATTCACTTCGGCGGTGAAGGATTCATCATCGGAAACCGCTCGGCACTCGGAATCGACAGTCTCATTGCGCCCTTACCAAAACCAGTTCTCGGCGCCTCAGGAAATATTCGCCTTAGTCGCATGACCGTGCTTTGGCATGGACCAAACGGAACGCCCAGGGGTTTGAGATTGGGTGAAACCAGCATTGTGGGAATGCGACGAATTGCTGCGTAACGGCGGCCATTCGTCTTTATCGCGAAGAACAAGGGGCTCACTTCGCTTTTCGTAGCCGCACAGCCGGGAACTGAAAGCGATTGGAAAGTAATCAGCATCAGTCTTTGTGAGGAGCTAAAAACCCATGGAACGCGAAACCAACGATAAATATCCCGAAAACGAACGCACGCATCACCCTTCCGACAAAGCATGCAGTTCCATGCCCGACTTCACACGGTTGCGGTATTTCCACGGACAGATGCTTGTCGCCAACGATCTACAGACAGAACAGGATTACTTTCGCGAGAAACTAAAACTACTTAATCGTTGCCTCGAAGGTTATGGCACGGTGTGCGGCCTGAAAGTAGTTCCGGTTGAAGATGAGGAGGACTGCGAGACTCCCAAGCCAGACCCGCGCCAACACGGTGAACATGGGAAACACGACGACGCTGGTTCGTACGAGCCGAAGCCAAAGAAAAGAAGAGCATGCGTCGAGATCCAATGTGGTTTGGCCCTCGACTGTGAGGGCAACGAACTCGTTGTTCGTCATCCTCTGCGCGTCGATTTGTGGGAAGAGTTGTCAGAGACGGAACGCGAGGAACTCGAAAAAGAGATCGAAGGCGAGCGCCGGCCCCGGCCCCGCGTTTACATCAGCATCTGCTATTGCGTGCAGCCGATCGATCCCGTGCGTCCGGTGATTCCTGACGCGTGCTCGCCCGTTTCCGAGTGCGTGTACAGCAAGCTTCGCGACACGGTGAAGGTCCGAGTCTCGACCAGAAAACCAGAGACCGATCACTGCCGTGATAACTGCTGCGATAAGTGCAAGGACCGGTGTCTGCTGCTTGCCGCCGTATTGTTTGAAAAGGGCAAGCCGGTGGAGATTCGCAATGATGTGCGGCGCTGGTTGACTACTTATGAGCCCGTCACCATCACCGGAGTCAACTGGGTTCACGGCGCAGAGAACTACACCATCGCAGAGGTTGCGCGAATCCTTCGTGACGATGGTCTAACGATCCAGTTTTCACGTCCAATTCTTACTGAGACTGTGCGGAAGGGCGTGATTGACGTACTCGTTTTTGAGGGCGGCAGCGGCCGTCACGCTGGTATTCACTTTCTGGACGGTGAGATCTCAACTCCCGACAAACGTCACATAGTTTTCAAATACACCGCGCGAGAGACGCTCCAGAATTCCGACCGCGTGCTGGTCATTTTGCGAACCGACTTCATTCTTGATGAATGCTGTCGCCCGGTTGATGGCAACCACACTGGTGGCCGCGTCCCGCTCTTACCAGCATTCGCCGAGAACAAACCCAAGGCTGGCACAACTGATGACAGCAAGCTATGCGTGCATCCACCGCGGCGCTATGGCGCCTGGACTTCCGGGAACGGCAATCCGGGCGGCACCTTCGAGAGCTGGTTCTACATAGAAGCAGAGCCCGAACCGACAACTCCCTATACAGAGAAACGCGATCCGACTTCGCGTTATGACACTGAGGATCTCTAGCCGAAGTCTCTATTCGCGCTTTCATTCTCGGTATGTTGAATTTTTCCTACCTCACGAAGTGGAGGACATCAAATGAGTGCCAACGCCATTAGTACAAATTCTGGTTGCGGCTGCGGCGGTGGCGGAAGCGTTTCTGTCAGTCCGTGCGGTTGTGGCGGGACAGGTTGCGGTTCTTGCCAGGGCCAGGGAATCGTTCGTCCGCGCTTCTTTGCCGGACAGCTTCTCACCGAAGACGACCTGCAACTGCTTACCGAGTACGTCGGCCAAAAGAACCGGCTACACAATCGTCACCTCTTTGGAGCCGGGGTTGTCTGCGGCTTGCAGGTCACTTGCCATCCTTGTGGTGATGGCCGCGTGATAGTTCATCCGGGCTACGCACTCGATTGCTGCGGCAACGACCTGACCTTGAGTTGCGCGAAGATTCTCGACATCAATGCCATGGTTCGAGATCTGCGACGCGACGCTTTAGGCGGTTTTGACTGTGGGGATCCGTGTCCCGATCCACCAAAGACCCCGGCCGAGGCAGACCAGCAGGAAGCAGAGGAAGAGAACGGCACCAACAAAAAACCGAAACTGAAATACTGCCTCTACATTCGGTATTGCGAACAGCCGTCCGATCCGGTGATGCCCTATTCAACCGGAGAAGACTGCGGGCGGGCAGCCTGTGAACCTACTCGTATTCAGGAAGGTGTGAAGTTTGAGCTCCGTTGCAACACCGAACATGACGCCAGCAACGCGTTAATTCAGCGTCTGTGTGGCTGTGTGGGTGACCTGCGCAAATTCCAGGAAATACTCAAGATCGTTGACGAGCTGCGCAGGCACACGGCGGTCCTTTATTACTCCACTCTTAAGGATGCGAAGCAGTTCCATGCTGGTGACATCGAACCGTTGCAAAGTCGGCTGCGACATTTGGTTAGGTTGGTTGAAGAAGAGCCACCAGACGTCCCAGCCCTCAACGAGATAAACGTCATTAAGCGTCAGCCGGTTGCTTTCCGAAAAAGAATAGAACCTGAAGCTCTGGAAACGCTGAGTGAGGTGGCGGTGATCGTCAACCGCTTTGAAGATCTTTCAGTGGAGCGGCAGCAGGCATTCCTCGCTTCGGAAGAGACTCCAGGACTCCAGGAGTCGCTGCAAAGATCTCATAAGGTGATTAGTCAAATTGCTGGTTCAGCCGTGGAGGCCTCGGGCGACGATGCTCAACGTCTTCGTGATTGGCTGATTGAACGCTTTCAGAGTTCGCCGTTCCCCACCGACTGTTCTTTGCACGATCGCGTTCTAAATCTAAAGCTTGCTGACCCGGAAGCTGAAAAGAGCCACAGCTTTTTCGATGCGGTTGCCGACAGCAACAAGATTCTGATTGATGCGTTCATCGAGTATTTGCGCGGCTGCATTTGTGGAGCCTTCAACCCACCATGTTTGCCGTGCGAAGAATCGGCAGTGCTGTTGGCTTGCCTCGATCTTCAGGACTGTAAAGTAGTGAAGATATGCAACATGGAACGGACGTTCGTGTTGTCACCTGCTGCGATCCGTTACTGGCTGCCACCGCTTCAGCTAATGGGAAATGTGCTCGAGCGACTGTGCTGCGATCCCTGGTATTCGCTAGCCGGCAAGAACGGCACTGATCCGGATCTCGGGCTGCTGCTGAAGCAAGAGATCGTGCGAATTATCAAAGATTCCGCGTGCGGCATAAGCGAAGAGACGCTGAATCTCATGTTGGGCGGCGTCGAAAGCGCGATGGGCCAAACCAAAGTGTTCTCCACGCTGGTCGGCAGCCGCAAATCGTCAAAGGCTGCTTTCTCAATGAAGAGAAACAACGCAACCGCGGCACAACGCGTTAGCTCAACCAAAAAGGAGACTGCGTCATCGACCGTCGTGAAGGCTGCAAAAGTCGCCGCATCGAAGCGACCAGCAGCGGCCGCGTCCGGACTTCGCGATGTGATCAGCAAACGATCGGCAAAGAATCCTGCAAAGTCCGGAGTGAAGCAAAACCAACCAACCACTGCGTTGAAGCCTGCTGAGCCAGCCGCTCAGGAACCTCCTCCCGAAACACCGAAAGGAGATGAGACGTGAGCAGCGCAATCCAACGGCCGGTCTTCTTTGAAAACCAGATTCTGGGCGCGGCTGACTTAACTGCAACTGTAGAAAACAGCCGCGGCCAGGTAGCGCGTCACAATCGGTACCTGCATCTTTGGGGAATCGCCAGCGGCCTTGGGTTGGAGAAGGAGCCGGATAAGGACAAAGGCGATCCCGTCATCAAGATCACTCTCTCGCCCGGCCTCGCAATTGATGGCTGGGGACGCGAAATCATCGTTGCTCAAGCGGTGAAGCTCAGCGAAAACGATTTTTCTAACCTGCAAATTACCAACGGCGCGCAACCAGACGATTGGTTCCCGGTCTATCTCAAAGGCCGAGATCAGAACGCAGCACAGCCACCACTCGCGACCAGTAGTTGCGGCACGAGTTCAGGAACCGCGTCGCGCATGGAAGAGACCTATGCCCTTACATTTGGCAGACCGGGCGATGCCCGCACGCTCGCAACCGAGACGGCCGCCACCGTCTCTGATGGACCAGGCAGCGGCGGCTGGCGAGTACTGCTCGGTTTCGTGCAATGGGACAAGACCAAAACTGCTTTTGTGGGTTTGAAGTTCGATGACAACGGCATTACTCGAAAATTTGCAGGTGTCCAGGCAGACGAGTTGGCCGCTCGCGGTGGTTCGGTAAAGCTGCGAACTCAGATCCTGCCTCAAGCAAATAAACCCGCACTTATCCTGGATGAGACTGAGGACGGGCAAATTCGCTTTGGATCATTCGATTCAAAAGGACAACTCATTGCCGTTTTCACGATTACGTCGAAGGGCGACATCAAGATCGAAGGCGGCATAACGGCCAAGGGCAAGATCAGCGGAGCGCTGGCCCACGGTGTTACCCAAGTTGAATCGGGAATCGCTACCGATGGCATGGTCCTTCCGTTGCCACTCGGCGTAACTGAAAAGCAGGTCGAAGACGAGGAAGCAGTTATCCAGGCACAGATATCACTTCGGTTCACCGGTCGAATGGTACCGCCGGGAAACTCGAGCACTTCACAGCAATGGACCGCCTCTCCGCTCGAAGCGTGGGTCGATACTGATCGTCGCGTGCATTGTCGTGTTCGTTGGCAGCAAATCGGCGGTACCAGCGTGGAAGATCATCCAGCGGCTTGTGACTATCTGGTGCTCGCGTCACTGAAGGAGAAGCAAGCATGAGCGACCGAAAGATGCAGGTTGTTTTCGTGAATCAGACGAATCACGTGCTGGCCGCCGTTACCAGAACCACAGATGCGGCGAAGCTCGACGCTGTGGCACTGGTAGGCAAAGTCTTTCCGGTTCATGCCAAGCGGACGATTCAGCCGGCAGCATCCGGAGATGAACAGGTCTTGATTCCGGCGACACTGTTGGATACAGCGGTTGTCGATTTCGACGAAGATGCATTTATTAATCCCATCGGTTTTATCGCCGGTGACGCGACGGTGAACCCACTCGGAACTCAAACTCCCGACGTATCTGAGTTAACTAGAACTGACCTGAAGATCAAACTCACGGGGACGTCCACAGTTGGTGAGGATACGAAGGTGTGGGCCGCCATTCGCCAGGTTAGTCCACTGGCCGGCGAGGAACCGATGGTGCGGATTGTCCAGGGAGTAATGCTCAAGAACAGAGGCACAGTCACGCTGGCCCTTCGACCAGTTCCTGATCAGGATCCGGTCGCAATCCTTCCGGGAGCCTATTACGCATTGATTCTCGTCGGCGGATATCAGCCGCGGTTCGAAAAGGTCTCCGCAGTTTGAAGTACATGTCCTATGGCCGACGTCAAAATCAATCGCTGCGTTCTTCGCATCGTGCGCCACGGCGGCTGGAGCTGGGGACCAGAGCCGCGCAAGCTGTTGCAGGGCGCAATCCACGCTCTGCCCTGGTTGCTGGCGAAGGAACTCAGCAACCTCGTGCCGGCGGATATGGACCGCAGCATTTTCGCGCCGGTTCGGATCCGCTTACCAATTCAAATCCACGAACTGATGGCGCTGGCCAACGAGACGAATCGCGACCTCTCCCAACCTTTCACTACCAGCGAATTACTAAGTCAAAGAATCAAAGCGGCGGCTGCCATCGCCCTGGGCAGTGATCTTGATGGTGTCCCGCCTGTCGAGATCGCGCAAGTGGAAACCGAGCCGGGTAGAACACCCACAACTGCTCCCGAGACTCAGACTAGCGCCATGCTCTACGTGCTCGTCTCATGGCAGCACGAAGACGTTTTGCGTCAACGTCTGGCTGCCTTCTCGGAGACCGCACTCGAAACATGGCACGCCGCGATTCTTAAGATAGCGGCAAGCGAAAAGGAGAGCTCAGTCGAGGCCCAGCCGGAAATGGGGGCTGCTGTCGCTGAGATAGCGAATGGGTTGGTGAGCGCGACCAGTGACCGCGCCGGGATATTGCGCAGGAGGTTGATTGTGATCGCCGAAGTCTTACATCGCTTCAACCTTTCGACTTGTCCCGTAACTCTCGTTGGCTTAATCGACGAAGCATTTCCGCTCGCGTCTGGTGAAATTGGCATCACCACGACTGCGCGCGGTGAAACGTCGCGAGCTAAGAACGAGCTATCAATCGCAGAACCTGCTCTATCGTCGTCAGAGGCTGTACTTCGATCGTCATCGATCGCGAAATCGCAAACGGAAACGGCCATCACCGAACCTTCCGCAGTTCAGGAGACGCTCAACGAGAAAACCTTTTCTCCGCACCAGACTCTGTCGCTGAAGGCTCCCGTGACCCAGCCGGTGCGACACGGCGAAGCGCGACACATTTCATCGGTACTTCCATTTCTGCTACTGGGACCACTGGGAAAGGTTGGTTACCTAAGAACGCTGGCTGCGGTTTTTGAAGCCGCTGATCTCCGCGAGGCGGCGCCGTTGTTTGCAACCGCACTCGCTTACAAAGTGCTAACGCCGCCAGCGCGCGGTTGGCGTCGCGACTCCGATGTCAGCGCCAACGCCATGGCATTTGCAGGGCTCGAAAGTCCCGCTGCTGATGAGTTGCTGAGCAGGCTTGCGACGAATATCTCAACACATCTATCGCCCCTCGATGCCACTCTCAGCGGCGCACTGATCACTGGTCACAATCAGCGTGAACCCATTTTGTTGGTCCGAAATAAGGACCGAGATGGCCTTACCTTCACATTGTTCGACACGGAAGGATCTTTCTTGATCACATCTGAGGAAGAGCTGGCGTCGCTCGAACCGGCTTTGATGCAGATGGATTCGTCACTTGTTCTGGTACCCGAGGCAACAGCAACGCCCGACGTATTGGGCTGGCTCGACGCGGGTGGCTTCCGGTTCGTCACCGACGCGGCACCGACTCGGAATGAACATTGGCGCCTGGTAAGAAGAATTGGCACGCGAAGATGTTGGACCAACGACTCTTTGAGCTCAGACTCCACGATTCTGGAAAACGCGCGGAGACTCCCAAGTGCAACCGAAGACGCTACCGAGGTGTGGCGGCAGTTAGCACTCGAACGCCCAGCGATTCCACTCGCTGACGACGTTCGGCTTGATCGCCACTTAACACTAGCGGCCGGTCTTGGTTTGGGCTTCATCTCCTGGGAACTCTGGCGCTTCGTAGAAGAGACGGCGCCACATCTCGCGCTCAAGCGGTTCGGCGATCTGACAGCGCGCGTCGATTACTCAGAAGACTCTGTGGTTGTCAGTCTACCGCTCGGCAAACGTTATCGTGATTTGCACGACCACGGTCTGCTCGCCGATGTCATTGACGTGCCCTGGCTGAACGGGCGCACCGTGCGTTTTACCTCTGGCTGATCGGCTACGAAAGGAATAACTAAAACGTCACCCGCACTTGCACATCTCCTGCTCCGTTTACAACCGCTGAATCGGGCGTTACGCGTCGCTGTTGCGCGACAGAGTGAGGCGGCTGCTCGGCTTTTTCATCACGACATCACTCCGCTGTGTATCACCGAAGAGCAGGTGAAGTCGTTGCTCGATGACGTAACGACGATTGGCGATGCCACGAACCTGCAAAGCCGGCAAGGAAGTCTGACGATCGCTGAAGCAGCAGAAGAGACTGAGCTGCGACGTCATGCGGTAGCGCGAGGAACAAAGTTGCCGCTCGACCGGCTTACCGAAGCTTTAGCTCTCTCTGCATTCGAAGTCGAAGCGGTGCTGTTGTGCGCGGCTGTAGAGTTGGATCGATCCTACGAGCGTATCTACGGTTACATACTCGATGATCTGAACAGACGCTATCCGTGTGTCGAATTACTCTGTTCACTGACTGCCGAAACAGTTTCTGAAAGAGCTGAGCGACGCCACGCGCTTGGACCCGCAGGCACTTTGCGAAGGAGCGGTGTGCTGAGAACTTTCGGTGAGGCGGCAACAGGCTTGAGACAGGAACTCCGTTTGGCCCCGGGCTTGATGGAATTCCTCACCGGCAACGCCGGAGACATCACTTCGCTGTTTCAGGATCTCGCCGCAGTTCCCCTTCCTGTTTCTTTCGCTGACGCGCCTCTGCCTGCGGAGATCGATCCAAAGACGATCGAGCGCTTGGGAATGGCAATGAGAGATGGACGCGTTGGCGTTCTCGGTGTTTGGGGTCCGCGACAAAGCGGCCACCGTGAAATTGCCATCGCGATTGCAGTCGCAGCTTCTCTTCCGCTCCGTCGTTCAATTCTCAGCGAGATGTTGTTGCAGTCTAATGGCTATGAACAACGCATTGCTGAATCACTGCAAACGTCGGCGGCGCTCGGTGCCATTCTTTGGATAGATACCGACGCTTTGACTGGTCCGGGAAGCGAGGCGTTACAGAATGCCGGCGTTCAGTTGGCCTCATACCTTGCCGGCGCGCGCGCGCCAATAATACTCACTGGTACCCGACCGTGGCGGCCGACGGAACTCTTGAAAGCCCAGCCATACGCGCAACTGGAAATTCAGGCGCCCGATTTCAGCGCGCGGCAGGCTATGTGGGAACGAGCGTTCCCCGAAGTAACCGGCGAGCAGCGACAGGATCTTGCTTCGCGTTTCCGCCTCACCACCGAAGAGTTAAGTGCAGTCGCTCGCATGGCGATCACGCAGGCATGCGTCGCTGAAAACGGTGAACGGCAGGTCTCAGAACAACTCGAAGCAGCGTGTGACGCGGTCACCAGAAAGCACACTTACCATTTCGCAACGGTGGTCAAGCCTCGCCGTGGTCCGGCCGATTTGATTCTTCCAAAACATCTTCACAACCAGGTGATCGAGATTGCTCGTTTTCATAAGACCTGGCCTCGCGTCGCGGAAGCGTGGGGGTTTGGACGCATGCTCACGGGCGAAGGCGGAATCAAAGCTCTCTTCACAGGCATGTCCGGAACCGGAAAGACGCTGGCGGCTGAAGTGATTGCTTATGAGTTGAACATGGCGCTGTTGAAGATCGATCTTTCTCGCATCGTTTCAAAGTGGGTAGGCGAAACGGAGCGTAACCTCGAGCGCGCCTTCTCTGAAGCAGAAGACAGTAACGCCGTGCTCTTCTTTGATGAAGCCGATTCCCTGTTTGGGAAAAGGGGTGAGGTGCGACATGGAGTCGATCGCTATGCGAACCTGGAAGTGAGCTACCTGCTACAGCGCCTTGAAAACTATTACGGTCTCGTAATCCTCGCAAGTAACCTCCGAGAAAACATCGACCCGGCATTCACACGCCGCTTTCAAGTCGTACTTCACTTCACCAAACCTGAACCGGCGGAACGCATACGCATCTGGAGGATTGCATTTCCTGAAAACGCACCTTTGAACGATGACATCGATTTCGAAATCCTCTCGCAGTTGGATATGACAGGCGCAAGTATCGTCAACGCTGCGCAAACCGCTGCGCTGCTCGCGCTGGAATCAGCTCGCGGCGCGAGCGACGCATCCACACCACAAAACGGCGCGGTCATTACCCGAGCGCACGTGGTTCGCGGTGTGGCGCGGCAATATCAGCGAGAAGCAAGGCTGCTGACTCCTTCAGAACTGGGACCCTATGCAGCAATTCTGGAAGAGGCGAAATGAGAACTGACTTTAGCTAATTGAGAGGCGACAAATGCAATCAGGGCAGCAGTGGCACAGACACCTGATCACACCTGAAATTTCCCTGGGCCGGTTTTCCTGCTCGGCGTACCGCTTCTTTGGATTTGTCGGTTTTGTCGTCGGCACTATCGTTTTGTTGTATGCAGCGCGGCAACGGAATGTTCCGTACGGCATTGCGCTGCTTATCATTCTCGGAACACTCGTCACTTCCCTGTTGCATACGATGGCGACAAAGATCGTTATCGGCGAGGAGCGTTTGGTTTTTTATCACCATTTCATTTCAGCCCTTCTCACGTCCGTTGTGCTGGCAAAACTGCTCAACCTACCTGTTCTTTATCTTCTGGACATAACAATATTAGCCCTCGGCGCTTTTCTCGCCTGCGCTCGCCTCGGTTGTTTGATGGTTGGTTGTTGTCACGGACGCGGTTTTCGTTTCGGAATCCAGTACGCTGACCGGCACGTGGCGGCAGGCTTTCCTCCGCAGTTCAAAGGAGTACCACTCTTCCCGATTCAAGCAGTTGAGTCACTGTGGGTTACTACGATAATCATCGTGGCCCACCTCAACTTTTCTCTTGAGCCGGGAATAATCGCAGGCTGGTTCATAGCAACGTACTGCCCTGCACGTTTTCTATTCGAATTCACTCGCTGGCGCCCAAGGCATTCATACTTTCATGGGCTTTCCGAAGCTCAATGGACCTCGATCTTTCTGCTGCTAATTGCCGGCACACTCGAGTATCGCGGCTTGCTGCCATACCGTTGGTGGCACCTTGCAGTGCTGGGACTTCTCTTGACACTTGCCGGCCTGGTTGTGTTGCGCAGTTACTCTCAACGCGACGATAGATTTGATCTGGCTTCAGCAAATCACTTGAGCGAGATTGCAGAAGCAATCAGCTTGTCCGAACTCGCGGCGAGCAGGGCTTCCAAAGCGGATCGCGATGTAGCGGACATTTTCGTGGGCTGCACTTCTCTGGGCGTTCGCATATCTGCGACTAAGATCCCTGAACTTGCCGGAGACACCTACCATTACGCCATTTCACGCCGGCGCAAGGTCTTGACTGAAGAGGCGGCCAGCCGGTTAGCGAAACACATTTTGGAATTCACGCGGCTGCCGGGATCAGTCGAATTGATCAAAGGCAGCCGCGGAGTGTTTCATCTGTTGATTCACTCGCGTTTGCACGTCGAAGCAAATGCATCTTCCAGCGACACGCCGTGATTTCTCTTAACACAGATAGCGAAAAGCTGCTTTCAAAAGCACTACCAGCGGCGCCGGTTCCGGAAGTCGTTGAGCCTGAGAATGAAGAGAAGGCAACAGAGTCAGAACCAGCGCGAACCCAAACGAGCGCTGGCAACACCTATGCGATGCTTGCGGCCGCCGCCACCGGTGGTTCGCCACCACGGGACGAAATTGCAGCTCAGACGTTTTCGAGTTTTGGTAACGCCGCACTCACTCGACTGCTCATCCAGCGGAAAGCCGAGACTGACTCGCCGCCTCCTGCTGCTGGACCCGCTCCGGCCACCGTGCCTGCACCAGCGACGACCGCGCCGCTGATTCTCAACGATAACGCTGAGTCAGTTGGGCCAGAGCAAATGAGAAAGACACAGTTCCTTTCTCAATTGCGAGCCGCTGTCTGTAACTCTGTTAAGGATGCGTTGGCTGGAACTACTTGGTCCCTCGCAAACTGTCCCTACATTGATCAGGTTTTCGCGCAGCTTGCGACGCAGAATGGCCCGCGCATCGAGCGCGGCATTCGCAAGTACGCCCCGGAGACCGCAACCGTCACGACCGCCGTAGCGATGATTCCGATCATTGCCGCACGCGCTCGTCAATCAGCTGCGAATTGGGTGGCAACCGGTCAGATCACCGGCGTGCCTCCCGGAATACCATTGCCGGTGCCTTTGCCGGGAGCAGGCGGAATTGGTGGAAGTGTTGCCGGGGCCTTGTCCGGGATCGGCTCGGCGCTGTCGTCAGTCGGCAAAGTCCTGTTCAAAGCTAACGCGAATGGCCCGCGCGATCCTGATAGCCCGCAACAGCTTCAATCTCAACTCGGCGCCGGACGCTCGCTCGACTCCAGTTTCCGCAGCCACATGGAGTCAGCATTCGGCCAGGACTTTGGCGGCGTGCAGGTGCACGCTGACGCGAATGCATCTTCCGTTTCGAACAATCTGCATGCGCGGGCATTTACCGTCGGCCAGCACATTGCTTTTGCGGCGGGAGAATACGATCCGCAGTCAATAACCGGACAAGCACTGATCGCACATGAGTTGGCCCACGTGGTCCAGCAACGTGACGCCGGCAACCACGAGCCGGCGCACAAAGGTGCGAACGATAATGGCGCGCTGGAAGCAGATGCTGACCAGGCCGCGGTGGGCGCACTAGTCTCGAGTTATCGCGGAGCAAAACGAGGGCTGGCTAAGATCTCTCAAAAAGCTCTTCCAGCGTTAACGTCCGGGCTAAAACTCCAGCGTTGCGATCGCGATCAAAAACCGATCACGGATCCGTTTGCCGTCGGCCTGTTGACCAAGCTGCAAGCAAAACCACCGGACAAGGCTGGGTTCTTAAACGATATCCGAGCGCTCGGCGGCTCAAAGGCGGGTGATGCGATTCTGCGCGATGCGATTGGAGAGATCTGGGCGCGTGGATTAATCACCAAGGCTGAAATGTTTCGTGCGATTGCGCTGCAAGAGCTCGGCCAGGAACGGAACTGGCACGACATCATCAAGAATTTCGCGGAAGGTTTAGACAAGGGCACTTTCACAATTCACGATGTGCCACCGGCAGGTGCCGGCGCGCTTCGCGAGTTTTGTGTACTGGCATCAGGAGAGGCATCAGATCGCCCCGGCTTAGTCAACGACTACACCAGGCGATTCAGCGCGAAGTGGGACATTCCCCCGTACGACGCTGTACCGGCAGACTTTGACGCAACACTTGACAGCAAAGGACCCAAGAATAAGCGCGCCCGAAGAATCTTTCTGGATCTCTATGCCACGGATCGGAACATCAAAGGTGCATATGACGGCAATTCGCCTTCCGGGTTCAGAAATCTGTGCGACACAATGGTTGGTCCTGAAGGCGCCAACTTGATCGCTTCGCCACGATTACATGACTTGCGCATAGAACTTACTGGTCCCCCCTCTACTTTTCCCGGTCCCGCGGATGCTTCTTTTAAAACCTTCAAGGATCAATTGCGGCCCAAGGCCGAAGCGCTTGATGGGCCCGACCGGCAGGAGATCAAGCGGTCACACACTTGGCGCCAGCTGGTTGACGCCAGGGTTTTCGGCGTGACCCCAGATAACACTCTGCTCCTGCGCGCCGAAATCTGGACCCTCCTCACAACCAGCATCCCACCGGCTCCAGTTGTTCCGGTCGTACCGGTTGTTCCAGTTGTGCCAGTGACACCGCCTACGCCAGCTGAACCTGCGCCAGTTCTGAACGCAGCGCAAAAGACATTTCTCTCAGGCATAGCTATCACTCCGCCCCCACTACCACAGAATGCGCAGACAGAAGAACACCCGTTGAAGTTCGAGGTTACCAGTACAACTCCAAATCCGGCGCTTGTCGCAAGGCGCCGAGTTGTCGTCGAGCCCGACGCACAGGTTGTCTCGGGTCAGGATGATGAAACCGTATGGACCAACAAGGGCACGACTGTTCCTCATACCGCGAAAGTAAATCCACAGTCTGCCGGCGGGGCAGCTACCACTTTCACCGCAAAGTTGACGATGCCGCCAGTTGCCGCGGCCGACTTCCCTGAAAAGAAAACAACCATTCTCGTAGATGACAAACGCACTGATTGGTTCAAAGCGAACCTGGTACCCGGCGTTCAGGTCATGGATGAAAATGTGCGGACGACGGTAGCCAACAACGCTTCCATTCCTTACTTCGGCGGCCAGTTGCCAATGCGGATCGAGCCTTCGCTAAACGCGGCTAATCCAGGACTAGTTGTCAGCATGGAAGGAGAGATCACGAAAAACGGCGCTGCATTCCTGGCCATGGCGCGCAAAGCATTTCCCGCGTCGGCAACGCTCGCGCCGCTTTACGATACGATTCTGCAGGAGCCGACCCCCGCGCCCGCTGTCGCTGAAAAGATGGTGGTTACAATACGATTTTATTCAGGCGCGGGCGCGGGTGTCTTATTCCATACCCTGGTTCACTCATTCGACATCGCGCCTGCCTTGCCGGCGGTGGTTGGCGGAGACGCGGCAATACTCGCGGCGGATGATGTGCTGCTGAACCAACCAATTGGCGTAGCGGGAACTTTCCTGTTCGACATGTTCAATTCTGCCCCACCCGGATCGCCTCAAGCTCTCGTCGCGCAAGCCGCCGCGGCCGGCAACATCAAGGTGAAACCGTGCATTGTGAGATCCGATTCCGCTACCTACTTGAAAGCTAAAGGAGCTGACCCAGGCAGATTCGTCGCCTATGCTCTGGGCCAGGTGGACGACGCCCACACGCTCATCCAAAGTCAGGGCGCAATCGGCTGGCGAGCTCCCACATTTCCCGACACGGTCTTTCTCAACTTGACGCCAAACATTCATACAGGGGTTAAGCGAGGCCATGCAGAAATGGCCGGGTTGTTAGCGCATGAAGGAATCCACTCTCTTGATCGCAGGCCCGCAGGCGATTGGGGAGATTACGTGACTGAATTTCGCGCTTACTGGGTAATGGGAATGGGTTCCGCCGACTCAACGGCGCCTGACCCGACCATGTCGAACCTCGGGCCAAAATCGCCCCGAGCTCGCACAATCTTCAAGCATCTATATGGCAATCCGACTTATCCGTTTGTTAAGCCTGCCTATGACGCCAACACGGCTGGGTTTAGAGACAATGTGGACAACTACCTATATCCCGACGGGATCAACCTGACGCTTTCCAACGCACTCGCCGATCTGCGCAAACTGATCGAAGGATATGACTGGTTGTGGGGAGATTTTTCCGCAACAAAGGCGGCCGTAACAGCTAAACATTCGGCTCTTGTGGCAGCGGATAAGGACGAAATCAAACGCAACCGCGAATGGCGCGATCTGGTTGAAGAGCAATTCACATCCGGCGAAGCTGAGAAGATCAAAACGGTCCTGGGAATTCCGCAATAGTGGGCAGATAAACAGAAAGGGACGAGGTGAAATTAGCGAACGAGCAACAGTGGGAGCGAAAAACAATAAGCGAGCTGGGAATTTCGCTCGACTTCTTCGCCGGCACGCCTTTCTCGGAAGGAACATTTGAGGGGACTACCTACGTGATCCAAAAGAAAGACCCGGTAGTTCTCGGCATTTGGTATGGACCGAAAGAAACCTTGAACACTTTCCGCGCGGGCTTTGGTCCATCTGAGGTAGTTACTTTCGGTTCTGAAGAGTCGCTCTCAGTCTGCAACGTGAAAGCAAAACGTCAGATTGCGACTGTGGCGGAAGGCACTGCGACAGGTTTAGTTCGCGAGGCTGATGGATCTCTAGGTCACATTTATGCCGAGCAGATCGCAACAACACATATCGCCCTGGCATTTCGAATTAACGAATACGGTGTGTTGATCCGCTGGCAAGTTCCAACCTCCGATCGTGAAAATAATCGAAAGGCTGAGGAACACTTTTTCGCGTCATTAAGCTGTGATTAAGCAAGTACGTTTGGTCTACGTAATGAGTTACCCAGGAGCCAACACCAGGACAGAGATTAAGGGAGCTCCTCCCTCGGAGCCGCCGTTAGCGAAGCCACCGGAAATTGCCGACCACTTACCTGAGCAACAACAGAATCAAACCAATCTTGGGAACGCGGGCGTAGCTTCAGCCGTCACAAGCGGATCGCCTGCTGAACCCACCTCGTCTTCACAATTTCATGCTCACCTGGGGAACGCCGCGGTTGCGCGAATGCTGATCCAGCGCAAGCCGAAAGATGAGGCGCAGTCACCCGTCGTCGTTGCTGATGCGACGAGCCCTCCTGCAACTCCCGCCGAGAAGCCACCTGCCATTCCCGCTCACGTGACTGCGCCGTCCCCGCTGATCGTCGAAGACACTGCCGCGCTCGAAGCCGGTCAGATGAAGAAGTCGGACTTTCTTGCGCAACTTTTGGCAAACATCAAGAACGCAGCAGCGGAAGGAATGGCGGGGACCCCGCGGTTTGAAAGTGCGAGCAACTACATTGACGGCTGGTTTGCAAACTACAGCAAACAAAGCGGACAGCAGTTGGAACAAGCGATTCGAAAATATGCGCCCGAGGGTGCCGCTACCTATAACGCTCGCGCTTTGGTTTACGTCGTGACTGAAAGAGTAAGACGCTCGATCACAACCTGGAAGACGACGGGTCAGATCACAGGTTTGCCCGAGGGTCTGGCGCAATCTCTACCAGGTGCTAAGGCTGGCGGGTTTAGCGCCGCGATGGGCCAGGCGATGACAGGTGCCGCCGCAACCATTGGCCGCGGTATGTCGAGCATCGGAAACATCTTCCGCAAAGCTGAAGGTGGACCTGCGGAAGTTGCGGGTCATCCAGACGAGATCCAGTCTCAACTTGGGCCCGGGCATTCACTGGACGCAGGTATTAAGGAACAAATGGAGTCGGCTTATGGAGCCAGCTTCAGCGGCGTGCGCGTGCACACAGATTCGGATGCATCGAGTCTCTCAGATGACTTGAGTGCCCGCGCGTTCACAATCGGCGATCACATTGCCTTTGGCCGCGGCGAGTACCAACCGGGGACCGTAATCGGAGATGCGCTGATCGCACACGAACTTGCGCACGTCGCACAACAACGAGGGTCGGGAAGTGCTGCGCTTCCCGCAGCGAAAGGCGGCTCGGAGTACACCAGTCTCGAGGATGATGCTGACACTGCTGCCGTGGGCGCCGTCGCTTCGGTCTGGGGAAAGACCAAGGCCGGACTGTCCACTCTCGCGCGCAATGCCAAGCCGAATTTGAAATCAGGACTACGGCTGCAACGTTGCGACGTCGCAAAAGCGCCTACTGATCTGAAGACGGCTGAACAGAAAGCAAACTGGATCAAGCAGGCAATTGCGGATGACAAGTCTCTGACAAGCCGTGCCATCGTCGATGTTTTCAAAACGTCCGAATCCGCGTCCGAGTTTCTGTCCATTCAAAAATATCTCGACATGGAAGCGGTGCTCGAATACCTCTCAGATTTCGACGCCATCATTGTTGGCACACTAGGTCCGGTGCTGGGGGGACAGGCAGCGCTTAATAAGAAACGTGCTGAATATGTTGTCACGGCTACTCATGACTACGGTGTGGATCGCGCACAGGTCTTTATACATTTCATCTTCGCGACGATGCATACGGACGATATGAGAGAGGTGTTGAAGCTTCTGGCCGAGGAAAAGAGGCTCGCACAGACAATCCTGATGATGGACGCAGTGAAGACGATCATTGCCGAAAGAGGAATTAAGCCTTCTGAGTATGAGGACAGGTCTGCGGGTCTAAGTGATGCAGCGCGCGGTGTCGGGCAGTTTCTGTGGGACTTTTTGAATAGCAGCCCCGCCGCCCAGAGCGGCACGGGCAGCGCCTACTTCAGTCAGGGACAAAGGTTACCCGAAGAGTATTCCAAACTGCTGAACGAAATCGACCAGAAGCTGATGGAGGAAGCTATGAGCCCCGGCAACGTGGCGCTTGGCACCGCAGACTATCTAACCTTCAACGTCGTCGGCGGTGCCGTGGGACTGGTTAAGGGAACTGTGCAGGGAGGATGGGATCTTGCTCATGGCAAAATCGAAGAGGGTGCTTATCAGTTGACTGGCGCGGCAATGGTGCTGGGGACGTATCTAGGGGTCAAGGCATACCAGAAAATGGGAGGGCCCAAGACCGTCATGGGACCAGAGGGTCCCGGGCAATTTGTGATCAAAGGTTTTGAGGGCCCTATTCCCAAAGATGTGGCAAGACTCGGATCGATTCTCGCGCTTAATCCAGAAGCGCAAGCGATGTCGGGGCTACTGATTTCGCGAATCGGCAAAGATGGAATGGTCAAGGTTGCCGGATACGTTCAGGCGGATTCAAAGGCAGCCATCCTGGTCCATGAACGCGGTCTTCCTGCTGTTGAGGCACTCTTCAAAGCTGAGGGTGACGTTGCTCGGGCGCGAGGGATGCTGCCACCAAAGCCTGCAGGGCTGCTGCCTGCTGTCACCGAGACCAGCCTCGCCGAAGCTGAGGCGGCCAGGAAGCTGGCTGAACGAACCGCTGAACCGCAACCCAAGCCAGAACCTAAACCAGAACCCAAACCAAAGTCAGAACCGAAACCGGCGCCAAAAGCTGAGCCGAAAGTCGAGACGCCGCCGCCGCTCAACGACCAGGGGAAATACGATCTCTCCGGTCGCACTGGAAAAGATCTCGTTCGCGATTCTAATTCCACGCCTTATCCAGGTGAGACCGTCGCGCAAGCCGAAGCGAGAGTTGCCCAGGCTTTGCAAGAGGCAAGAAGTCGTCTGCCTGGTCTAAAGCCATGTTTTGTCAGTGGCACTCCCGTCTTGACGCCCGACGGGCCAATAGCAATTGAAGAGCTTCAGCCGGGCGGCCAGGTGATGGCAATGGATCCTGAAGTACCAGACACCCTCTGCGCCGCCAGAATCCTTGAAGTACTCCGCGGAGGCGCAACTGAGCTTGTTCACCTCTCGATCGACGGAGAGCCGGTAACAACGACGCGCAACCACCGATTTTTTGTGCTGGGTTCCGGTTGGGTGCAGGCCCGCGATCTTTCACCGGGCGATCTGCTGGTTACCCCGGACGGTAAAATCGCCGTTCAGAAAATCGAAAATCAACAATTCCCCGAAACGAGGGCGACGTTCAATCTGCACATCGCCAACCAATCCACTTTTCTTGTCGGACTCAAAGATTACGTTCTCGTTCACAATAGCGATCCGGATTTCAATCGCACCTTGTGGTGGTTGTTTGGAGAGAAGGCCGGCTTCAGACCCACCGATACAGATGGTGTTTCAATGTGGAAGACCGAGAGCGCGGAAGATGTAAATGACTTCTTCAAAGTGCGGAAGTCGATCTACGGCCAGGGCTCGAACTCTAAGCATTCGTCATTCACGCCGGAAGAGTTGGCAGCCAATGGAATAAAAATCGATCCGACTCCGGGACATGGACCACTGGCTGGTCGCTTACAACACGGCAGCGCCCGCCCAACCGGAGCTCCCGCTGGTGATCTGGATAACGCTGCGATTAAAGAAGCAGTAGACGGAATTAACAAGACTGCGGTGGCCGTGAAGGCAACACCTAAATCAGTGGGATGTTAAAGACATGAGCAACCCGATAACCACCTACCCGTTTCCGCGCAGAGCATTAACGAAGTCTTTGTTGCTGCGATCGCGCACTGTGCTTAGCCGAGAGGATCAGTCATTGACTGTTATTGACTCCGGAGGAACGCGGACTATCCAGACCGACTGGCCCATCGACACACAGGAACTTTCAATGAATGGGCAATTTCTTCTGGTTCTCGGCGATGATTGGAGACGAGGCGCCGTTTGGGACACCCACACCGGCGAGAAGGTGATTGATTTGGCTGGGGAAGAAGGCCGTAGACAGGAGTTGAAAGCCGGTCTCGCCATAATCGAGGCGACGTTATTCATCTTTGTAGCACTTCGAAACAAGAGCGTAAGGATCTTGACGGGCGAGGGTACCCAACACGGATGGCTTGGTACGACGGGATTATTGTGGTTTCACGTCCAACATGTGGTCCAACTGGGTGCTGACTGGATCTGCATCACGGGTTACAACGACGGTGAATCATTCGACAACATAATTGCAGTCCGTACGGTTGAAGCGCTCCGTGATCCAATGCTCTTGTATGTGGCGCTGGTTGAAAAAGAACATGTAACCCAATGGGGTCATCGCATCGCAGTGGGACCGGCGGGAAAGGACCAGGCTGTAGTTGTTCGCGATCCGGGAGAACCGGATGAGGAGCCGGATAACCCTGACGAATTCTTTCGAGGACTCGAAATCTGGGACCTTAGCTCAGCAAAGGTTTTGGAACGGATTAACTACGCTGAGGAGTTCGACAATGACATCACGATCGGAGCGGACCAGGGTCGAGTGGCGCTTGCCACTGCCGATTACCTTCGTCTGGTCGAACGGAACACAGGAATCATCACCCGACATGCCGGCGGCGCTTTTGACCCTTACAATTTCGAGATCGCCAGAATCGATGGCGAGACGATTACGATTTCGAAGGTTTGAGCCGTGTGTTGATGATCCTCTTAGGAGAGGAACTTACTGTCCTCTAAAACTTCCGTCTCTGAAAACAGCTCCGCTGGCTTGATTCCGTATTTCCTCATCAACTCCCAAAAAGCACGACGCGGTTTGCCGCTGGCTCTTGCGGCTTGCGCAATGTTGCCATGGCTCAGTCGTAGCGCGTCCAGCAGATAGGCTCGTTCCAGACGGCTTACGACTTCGCGTTTCACTTCCTTAAGCGGTCTTTCGCTAACTCTCATCTGGTTGAGACCGTCTTCAGTTATCTCACCTTCTTTCAGCAACGGCAGCTCGTGCGGGTGGACCAGATGGTCCGGGCGCAAACAAGTCAGACATTGAATACAGTTTTTGAGTTCGCGAATGTTTCCCGGCCAATAATAGGTTTCCAGCGCCCGAATGGCTGAAGCCGATAGACGGATCTTCGGCAGCCGGTAAGTGTGCGAATAGTGTTCAATATAGGCCGCGAGCAACAGCGGAATGTCCTCGCGACGGTTTCTGAGTGGCGGAACCTCAATCGGAACCACACGCAATCTAAAAAATAGATCTTCTCGAAAACGTCCTTCGCGAATATCTATTCCCAGGTCAGCATTCGTGGCGGCAATGAAGCGCACATGAGATCGCTTAATCTGCGTTTCCCCCAGACGACGATACTCGCCGTCCTCGAGATAGCGCAGGAGCTTGATCTGACTTGCCAATGAGAGCGAGTCAATCTCGTCAAGGAAGAGCGTGCCGTGTTCGGCAGCCGCTACCAGTCCTTCACTTTGAGGACGCGCTCCGGTAAATGCGCCGCCGACGTGTCCGAAGAATTCATTCTCGAACAGTTCGTGCGGCAGTGCGCCGCAATTAATGGGAACAAAACCGGCTGCGCGCCGGCCGCTACAATGATGGATGTGACGAGCGTAGAGCTCTTTCCCTACGCCACTGGGACCACTAATCAGGACTTCCGCATCGGTGGGAGCAATGCGGGCAATTTTTTCGAGTAAGTTTCGATGGGCCGGGCTGCGGCCAATGAGTGTGAGAGGCATGACGTCGATCCTTCCGCACCTAAGGACACCGGGCTGACACGATTAGATTCGGCTCTATCTTCGAAGATGCCGCACCCAACGATGAATAAAGGGAGACGAGGTTCAGGGGAGGCCCCGGCCTTCGCCAATTCGCGTCGGAATGAAAAGCATCGGCAACGATTTTTCTAGCGCGGTGTATCCATTGAGTAACTCCTTAACCGGCAAGTGACTGTGAGAGCGCAACCAGCGGCGGGGCAGCATCAAGTCACCAGAGGCGGCGACAATATGGCGAGGAATGAAAAAAGTCAATAGCAACCGCGTGGCCCAGCCAGCCTCTTACTATAAGTAAGAAAGCCACCAATCGCGCCGCCGTTGCTTCACGCCCGCAAACCATTTGCACAAGGGGTAAAGCAGCAACACACCAGCAATCCAGCAAAGGTAAACCACATACAAGCTGAATCCAGAACCCGCAGGAGCTCCGCTAAAAGTCACTGGGCTGCTAAACATCCAGCCAACCGGTTTGCCAGCTAATAGATGCACTGCGACGGCGAGGAAATGCGCGGTGGGCCATTGGAGCAGATAGAAGAACAAAGGAACGCGTCCGAAGGTTATGAATGCGTTACGGAGACGAGCGAGAAGTCCGGCCGGCGCTTGAGGCCTCATCTCAACTTTCTGGAACTCACGCCTTTCAAACCAGGCGAGCGCGAGCAGAGATGGCCCGAGAGTCATCAGCAGAAACAACAATGAAGGCGGATACTTGGTCAGGTTGATAAATGAAAGTAGCGTGTAGATCGCGTTCTTCTGCGTGATCCAAGGCGCCGGATCACCGTAGATGTTGCCGCCTCGCAAGACGACGAACAGTGCGATCGCCGCCGCGCCCAGAATGCGCAGCAGCTCGCGACGGCGCGCGGACTCCCATTGATACAGTCGTCCGAACGCATAACCCAGCGCCATCACACCGACCCAGGGCACCAGCGGATAGATCACGAAGACCACCGGGCTCGGGAATCCCGCTACCGGAAAGCCTTCGAATGGTTGATGAAGGATGATCAATAATTTCGAGTCAAGACCCGGAACGGCGCTGTTTGGTCCTTGCCAACCCTGAACGTGAAGATGGTCGAAGGCATTGTGCACGGCGATCATCACGGCGCCGAAAGTTCCCACCACCCACAGCGGCAGATGAATCAGCGCCGCCAGCACGATCATTGAGACGCCGATCACCCAGATCACTTGCATGATCCCGAGAAAGCGGTAATCAAAACTAAAAAATACTGAGGTACGGACGATCGTGAATTCGAGCACGATCAGCCACAGACCTCTCGTAACCAGAAACCGCGAGATCTCAGCCTTAGTCTTTCCGCGAGTCGATTGCAGGAAGATTCCGGTGCCTGCGAGAAAAACAAAAACCGGAGCACAGAAGTGCGTGATCCAACGCGTGAAGAAGAGAATGACATTGGTGCGGGACAGGTCTGTTGGATCTCTGCCTTGCAGAACATCAACATGCACAGAGTCCCGCGTGTGGTCCAGCATCATCACTACCATGACTATGCCGCGCAGTAGATCAATGGAATCGATGCGCGAACGAAAAGGCGTCACCGGCTTTGGCGAAGCGTCGGCTGAAGCCAGAGGAACTGGGGCAGGGATCGGCGACTGCGGTGCAAGATTGTTAGCCATGGGTCAGAACCTGGATTTGCGGGATTCTGGCGGGTAATACAGATTGAGGCAAGAGAAAGTTCGCCGCTTAATCAAATCCATTTTCTCGGAAGCTTGAGGATGAGATTCAAGCTTGATCGACTTGCAATCAGGTAGGCAGGGCGCCAAGGCTGAGAGTCAAAACATTCAACTCGCTTTTGTTTCCCAAGGGAGCGTGGCGAACCGCGCTTGCGCCTGCAAATTCAAACCACCAAAGTATTTTCGCCAACAATCTCGTTGCTATTGTGTGGCGTGATGGTTAGCGAACCGCGATTCACCCATCTATAGTTGCCATTGATTTGATTCATCGAAGCATAGAGCAATGACAGGCCTCCCATTCTGCTGCGTGACGCGAAAGCTGGAGTTCGAAACCGCATTCCAAATGCGAAGCACACAGATATTGGCCGTCCCAAGGTTGAAGTGCTGGCTGAGGCCGTAAAGCGCATGGGACTGGGGACAACGGTCTTGCCGTTGAAACTAAATCTCTACAATTCCACAGCTGTGTTGAGGATCGCGGAATGTGACGCAGTTTTCGGTGGCATGGATACCTCAGAGGGAAGGCATCTCCTTAATCGAATTGCCACGTTTTACGTCGTCCCTTACTTCGATCTAGGCGTTCATCTCGCCGCTGACGTACAGGGCGGGATTAACGAAGCCAGTGGTGTTGTCCACTACTTGCAGCCGGGACTTTCAAGTCTCTTGAGTCGTAAAGGCTACACCCTCGAACAAGTGCGCGCCGAAGGTATTCGCCGCACTAACCCTGCTGCTTATTCGGAACAACGAAGACTGAACTACATCGAGGGAGTTGATGAGCATGCGCCTGCGGTAGCGAGCGTCAATGCTTCCATCGCCAGTCTTGCCGTAAATGAATTTCTTGCCGGATTCACAATTTTCGATCCTGCCCGAACCGGGACTGCGCGACTATCCGTTTCAATTTCATGGAGACGACCGTCATACGGGAACCCGAATCCAGCGATCCGTGCAAGTTTCTAACGCGGCACATCGGCAAAGGTGATGTCGAACCACTATTGGAATGGCCCACATTAAGCAATTAGTGCGAGGACTCGCTTACTGGGTTCGCTATGCGTCGCGGCGCTTACAGAGAAAGCCCGTGCCATTCAAGACTCTGATCGTAGACGACCAACCAGACATCTGCAATCGAAATGTTCTTTACCTGCTAGGCGTAAACCAAAGGCCCTGGGCAGCTGTTTTCGAGCGTCCCTGCGGTTGTGGGTCGCAGATTCAATTGAACCTACTGAGCGAAGGCTCCCCTTGCTGGCAAGTGAAGCAGCATTGGGACTCGACAATCACTCTCTATCCTTCAGTGTTCAGAAAAGTTGGATGCCGAAGTCACTTTTGGATTAGGAATGGATTGTTACTTGGACTGGAAGAGGAGAAGTCTAATGTCAGTAAGAATCACATGCCTTAACAAAGCAGGCGGAAATCACGAAGATCCCCACGTCGCCATTAGTTGGCTCGGGTGGGTCGAGGATGGGACGGGAAAGACAGGAAAGACATCTAGGGTTGAGATGCACAAGTGGGTTAAAGATGGAGGTCGAGCCTACGTCCAAGACCGCTTTGGAGTTGCCTATCTCGTTGCCAAGATTTCCCGGTTCGGAAATCCATTCGTTCAGACTGAAGCCGATGGAAGACCCACAGATAATTTGCTGCATCTGAACGAGTGTTCCTAGATACCTGGTTCAGAATAGTCCGATTAGGGGGATTACAAAGCGTTCTAACCTGTGGCGCTGTTGCCTTGTTGCGGCGTCCGCCGTCCGCAATGCGGGTCCATTAAAGGTCCAATAAGCGTACCCGTGAGTCTTTCAAGTGCGGTAAAGTGCTATCCATGCCGCTAAGTTCCCTTGAATTACAACAGGTTGCCTCTCTTTCACGGCGGCGACACGGGTTCGACTCCCTACGGGAGGCCAACCTTGATTGACCTGCCGAAACTTGCTGTAAGCAGCTGAAAGCTAAACAGGTGCAACGGTTCCAAATCTCTCACCGTCGCAAGCTAAACCTCGGGAAACAAACCTGCTGGAACCGCTGCTTTTGGTCGAGTGTAGCGTCAAGCGAGAAGCGTGAGGAGTCTGCGATTGCTTCAATGGCAAAGTTCACGACTGTCTCAATGTCGAGTTCATCTACGCTCGCCTCGTTCAATTCCATCTGTGCGATAAGGCTGTTGGACGTGAGAAAAACGTGAGAAAAACGTTGACAAGAGCTGAGGGGTAGAATATTGTGCGGCCGTCTCATCGGCCTCAGTCATAGGTGGACACTCGACCCTATCCACACTCCATCCGGTCATACCTCGTTGTCCGAGATGGACCAAAACAACTCCGGCGCTGAGAGTTCGTTCTGAGTAATAACATTTCTTGACAGACTCGGGTCTCCGTTGTGCGCATCTTCACGTTCCTGATGTAAGTCTCCCCTGATTGCTACCACTGATTAAGAGAGGTTTCGGGTTTTTGGGTTAACAGATATTCCCTGGGCGTCAGATGGCCCAGAGACGCATGTGGTCGTTCTTCGTTGTATTCTTTCCTCCAGATTTCGGTCTGCTCTCTGACTTCCTGCAACCGCTGAAACACAAACATATCGAGCACTGCTTCCCGGTAGCTGCGATTGAATCTTTCAATGAATCCGTTCTGCATGGGCTTGCCCGGTTTGATGAACTCAAGCGTTACGCCATGTTGCTCGGCCCAGCCGGCCAGCGTTACCGAAATGAACTCCGGTCCATTATCCAATCTCAGCTTGCGGGGATAGCCGCGCTGAGCGGCGATCCGCTCAAGCGTGCGCACCACGCGCGCTGCGGGTAAGTTGAAGTCCACTTCGATCGCCAGCAACTCGCGATTGAAATCATCGACCACATTGAAAGTGCGAAAGCGCTGACCACACCACAACGCATCGCTCATGAAGTCTGCCGACCAACACTCATTCAGTGCTGCACTCACCGCCAGCGGCGCCGGCGTTCTGTTGGGCAGCCGCCTTTTGCCTTTCCGTCTTTTGTTCAATTTCAGCGCGCAATACACGCGATAGACGCGTTTGTGGTTCCAGCCATAACCCCGCCGTCGCAGTCGCCGAAACAACTTAGGAAAACCCTGCTCCGGTCGCCCATGGGCCAACTCCAACAGCAACTTGATTACTTCGCCATCACGATTGGGTTGCGGCCGGAACCGATTGACCGAGCGCTGCAGCATTAAGATCCGGCAGGCCCGGCGCTCGCTGAGCTGGTACTGCGCACGTGCGCCGGCAATCAACTTCCTCTTGACTACCGGCTTTATAGCTTTTTTTCCAGCACCTCTTTCAAGATCCGATGATCCAAAGAGAGCTCCGCATACATGTGTTTTAAGCGCCGGTTTTCTTCTTCCAGTTCCCGCAAGCGGCGAATGTCTGCGGCTTCCATGCCGCCGTACTTTGCTTTCCACTTGTAGTAGGTAGCGTCGCTCAGTTCGTGCTCGCGGCAGACGTCTTTCACCGTCCGTCCCGCTTCCACTGCTTTCAAGATCGTGATGATTTGATGCTCACTGAATTTGCTCTTTCGCATTGGGCCTCCTGGCATCATACTCGCCCGGAAACCTCTATTTTTCAATGGTCCTGTTTTTAGGGGTACTTACA
>JBGTOA010000067.1:0-99720 GCA_041742785.1 Pyrinomonadaceae bacterium
ACCAAGTACCTAATCGGCCGAACACGGCATGGTGATGTGCCAGAGCCACTGGAAGATGGCCGCGATCATTACAAGTAGAAAGGCAAAACCGGTAATCAGAAAGAGGAAGATTGCCATTGATTCTTTCTCCTGGAAGGGGGCCGCGAAGTTCTAATCCTTGCGTTGCGCGCGGCGATATTCACCCGGCGCCAATCCGTACATCGTCTTGAACTCGCGGGAAAAATAACTCTGATTCACAATGCCCACGCGGTTCATGATCTCTTTGACGCTGAGGAAAGTCGTTTGCAGTAGTTGCTCCGCCTTTTCCAGCCGCACTCGCTTTATGAAGTGGGCCAAAGTCATGCCAGTTTCGGATTTAAAGAGATGGCGCAGATGAGAAACGGAAATGTTGGCGGTCTGGGCCAGGACGTCCAGTTCGAACTCTCGCGCTGGTCCCTGCCGCACGAGATTCATGACCGCCTGAATTCTCAGATCCACGTCGAGAGGCTCCCGTGGCGTTGATATCAGAACTTGAGTGAGTGGGATCGTGATCGTGAGGACTCTTGGGCAGATTGCTAATGAGGCGTGAGGCGAAGGGCGAGTCGCGACAGGCGTCACTTGGCGGATCGTGGGAGTCCTGCAGGATCGCAGCGCTTATAATTCGAGGCGAGAGTTTAAGTCAAGAAAGTTCTGAAAGATATCTGGGGCTGGTCGTTGCCTAAGTTGTTGCTATCAGGCAGAAGAGTGTGTGCAGCGCATGCGAAAAAACGGAACGATCAGGAGGAATGAAGCAACTCCCACGTCCTCCAAATTCGAATCGGAAAGCCGTCACGGTTGCCTGGATATCCAAAAGTTTTCTCTGAGCGGATGTTAAGTCCGCGTTTTGATCAATTCACTGTGTTTGAAAACCGTTCCTTGCTCCTTTTGAGTTAAATTAGCCAGAATCATTTTCTTGCTTCGAAGATGCGATTGAATGGGGTCTCAGTCGCGCGGCGAAACTGTTTGAATCCGCCCCGCAGAACCGTATCGCGAATCGCCTCTTCCGGAGCGACCGCACCCAACGCCGGACCATCCAACGCGAGCGAGTTTGACGTGCAGCAAAGCGTCGATGCCCCCGAAAATGTCCGGCCGATCGGGTTGAAGTTTTCCTCGACTGAATTTCCGGCCATCGGTTCAACTATCAATGCCGCGCCGTCGTCGGCGAGTATCTCCGCAGCACGCTTGCACGCTCCCACCGGATCGCCCATGTCATGAAGGCAATCAAAGAAACAAACTAAATCATACTTGCCGTCGGGAATCGTCTGCGCATTTGCGACATCGAAGGTCACTCGATCAGACACGCCGGCGGCTTCAGCTCGTTCGCGCGCTTTCTCGATCGAAGCCTGGTGATTATCGAAGCCGTGAAAACGTGAGTTGGGGTAGGCCTGGGCCATGATGACCGTCGAAGCACCGTGGCCGCAGCCGATGTCTGCCACCGTGCCGCCGGCCTTCAACTTTTCATCGACGCCCGGCAACGCAGGAATCCATGAAGTCACGAGGTGCGCCGCATAGCCCGGACGGAAAAACTTTTCTGTGCCGATGAAGAGATCGGGATGGTGTTCTCCCCAGAGCATGCCGCCGCCGTTGCGAAAATGTTCTTCGATCCGCTCGACCGATTGGGTCATGGCTTTGACGACGAAGAAGCCGCCGCCGACATAGAATGGACTCTGCTCATCGGTCAGCGCCACGGCCTGCTCCGGCGACAGGCTGTACCTCCCAGCTTCCCGATCGTATTCAACGTAACCGCCGGCGGCCTGGTTGATGAGCCACTCGCGCACGTAACGTTCGTTTGTGTTCGTGCGTTTCGCCAGCTCAGGAGCGGTAGTTGGACCGGATTCGACCAGGGCTTTATAGAGTCCCAGCTTCTGGCCAAGATAGACGAGGGCGGAACTCAGCGACGCGCCGAAGTCGCCGACTACTTTTCCTAAGAACTCCTGCAGTCTGTTTTCATCGATTGGTCTGGATGGAACCGCTGCTGACATGAAAAACCTCCTAAAGAACTATTCACAGATTACGCAGATGACAAAGATTAGACTTAGAGCGTGACGTTTAATGTACTAGCGGGGGAAGGCATTGCTACTGAGCGAAAGGCAGCAACAGTATATAGCAATGCGCGGTTGTTCGGATTTCTGAAAATGGGTGAGTGCTGAGAAAAAAGGGCAGGATCAGGGAAACCCGCCCTTCCTGAACTGACACCTGGTTAACCTGTCTTGAAATCGGTGTCATCATTGTAATCTGTGGATAGCTTTTCTTACTTGGGCAAGACTTCAAGCGGCGCCGCATCTCTAACGGTCGGTGGAGTCGACTTAGGCGGAATTCCGAGCAACACCGGCGAATCGCTAATCGTCGCAAGAGCATCGAGCGTCCCCAGTCCCGCTTCCGCTTCCAGAATCACTCCTGTCGTCTGCAACACCGTGTCCGGGTTCAAAGAGATCGAAGAGATACCCTTCTCAACCAGGAACCGTGCGAACTCCGGATAGTCTGAAGGCGCCTGCCCGCAGATGCCGATCTTCTTTCCAGCTCGGTGCGCTGCTTCTATAGCAAGAGTGACCATTCGTTCCACCGCACCATCGCGTTCATCAAACAAGTGCGCCACCATCTCTGAATCGCGATCCAGCCCGAGCGTCAGTTGCGTCAGATCGTTCGAGCCGATTGAGTAACCATCGAACACGCGCAGAAACTCGTCCGCATAGATCACATTCGCCGGCAGCTCGCACATCGCATAGATCTCGAGTTCATGCTCGCCCTGCTTCAAACCAAACTCCGCCATTAACGAAACTACGCGTTCGGCTTCAGCGACCGTGCGACAAAAGGGAATCATCGCCTTCACATTCACCAGGCCCATCTCTTCACGCACGCGCAGCATCGCCAGACATTCCAGTTCAAAGCCTTCGCGATAGCGGTCGTCGTAATAGCGCGAGGCCCCGCGGAAGCCAAGCATTGGATTCTCTTCCGTCGGCTCAAACTCGGCGCCGCCGATCAGCATCGCATACTCGTTCGACTTAAAGTCCGACATGCGCACGATTACCGGTTTCGGGAAGAACGCCGCCGCGATGCGCGCAATCCCTTCCGACAAGCGACGCACAAAGAAATCGCGCGGGTCTTCTTCGCCCAGCCGGTGCTCAATCTCTTTCACCGTCGCGTCGTCGGCCAGATGCGGATAACGTATGAGCGCCATCGGATGGATGCCAATGTGGTTGTTGATGATGAATTCAAGTCGAGCCAGGCCAACGCCGTCATTGGGAAGTGAAGCGACTGCGAAAGCGTGATCGGGATCGCCGACGTTCATCATTACCTGCGTGCGCGGCCGTTGCTGTTCGCCGACTTCGCGTCGATCGACGGCAAACTCGATTTCGCCTTCGTAGATGTTTCCGTGCGCGCCTTCCGCGCACGACACCGTCACCTGCGTGCCATTTACGAGTGTGGTGGTGGCGTTGCCGGCGCCGACGATGCACGGCAAACCGAGTTCGCGGCTGATGATCGCGCTATGACACGTGCGACCACCACGATCGGTAACAATCGCCGCCGCCTTTTTCATGATCGGTTCCCAGGCAGGATCCGTCATCGATGTAACGAGCACGTCACCGGCCTGAAACTTCGTCAGTTGATCCGGATGGTCGAGCACGTGTACGCGGCCCTGGCTGATCTTTTCGCCGACCGCGATTCCGGTAACCAGCGGCGCAGAGTGTTCGCCGGTCAGGCGATAGGTCTCGATGTAGTTGTGACGGTTGCTCGCATGAACAGTTTCGGGTCGCGCTTGCAGGATGAAGAGTTCGCCGGTGTAGCCGTCCTTGGCCCACTCGATATCCATCGGGGTGTGTTTGCCGGCGAGCGATGAATAGTGATCTTCGATCTGACAGGCCCAACGCGCCAGCTCGAGCACTTCATAATCGTCAAGACAAAACCGCGCGCGCTGCGCTTCGACTACTTCGCGCGTGCGTGTGCCTTTGCCGTCGAGGCCATAGACCATCTTCACTTCTTTGGTGCCGATGTGACGGCTGACAATCGGCCGCGCGCCGGTCTTCAAGGTTGGTTTGAAAACTACCCACTCATCGGGTGTGGCCATGCCTTGCACGATTGCTTCGCCGAGACCCCACGCGCCATTAATGACTACGACATCGCGGAAACCGGATTCGGTGTCGAGTGAAAACATCACGCCTGAGCACGCCTGGTCGGAACGGACCATCGGTTGAATTCCAATCGAGAGCGCGACGTCGAAGTGATCGAAGCCACGTGCGGCGCGATAAGAGATGGCGCGATCCGTCCAGAGGGAAGCGAAACAGCGGTGGCAAGCTTCGATTAATCTTTCTTCGCCGCGGACGTTGAGGATAGTGTCCTGTTGTCCGGCGAAGGAGGCGTCGGGAAGATCTTCTGCGGTCGCGGAAGAGCGCACGGCGACTTCGGGTGGGTTAAGGACTGGTTGTGTTAAGTCGACCGCAGGAGCACCTGCTGAGTCAATTGTATGGCTAATGCCTGCAGGGTTGCTATCTGCATTGTTCGGGTTAGCGGTCTCAGAGGTGTTCATCGCGGCTGCTGAACCGTTCGGCATGTCAGTGCTTCTGCGGTTCGTCACGCCAGCCGCAGGGTTATTGACTCGGTGACAAAGTGTTCGATACGCACCGATGATGGCGTCATGCACTTCCTTCGGCAGCGGCGTGTCGAGCATCAGCGCCCGCGCCTCGCGCCCAGCCTCATTCAGCGCGCGCATGTCATCATGATCCAAACCGCTCAGCAGCGTCTGCAGCTTCCGCTTCAAGCCATTGGTCTCAAGCAGGAGTCGATAAGCCTCACTCGTCGTGGCAAACCCATCCACCGCCCGCACGCCCCTCGGCTTCAGCGCGCGATACAGTTCACCCAAACTGGCGCACTTTCCGCCAACGAGTTCAACATCGCCCGCGCCAACTTCCAACAGGTCGAGTACCAGAGGTTTGGAAGTCCCGGCGCGCTTCCTCGTAGAATTAGGGTTTTCGGATGCGGGTTTAGGAGTCTTACTCATCGTTATGGTCTCCAGATGCAACGAGTTCAGACGGAAAGAGAAGCTCTGCTAACTCGAGGTGCAATAGTAGCAGAGATATTCCGGCAATTTAGTGTCTAAAAGTGTGAATCGCGGTGGTCTTTCAGCGTTTTGGATGCTAGCTGGACCCGACACAACCGCGAGACGGTACTGACTGCATCCAGCCGAGTATGCGAGACCAAATCACCGCTGGGGGTGCGGCAAATCTACCCACGAAAGTATAGATCAGGATATTATCCGGCTCGTCCGCGACTACACGCTGGAGGGCTCAAATGGTTTTTCCCCGTACTCTCAACACTCAACTCACTTTAGCCGCGTTCGTGGCCGCAATCCTCTTCTCTTGTTCTTGGGAGCTTTCACCGCCCGCCCAGGCGCAGAGAGTTGACCACGCCAAGCTTACGACCGCTGCTGGCCGAGCGACCAAGGCCACCAACGCGCTGAAAGAATTGTCAGCGCTTCAGCCTGGCGAGTCGATTCCCAAAGAACTGCTCGGGCGCACCCGAGTGATCGCAATTTTCCCCGATGCTACTAAGGTGAACATGCTGGTCCAGAAGTTCATGAAAGGATACGGCTTGGTTTCACGCCGCACCGGCGACGGCTGGAGCATGCCAGCTTTTTACGGCTTTGGCGTACAGGATAAAGGTTGGACGAAGATGAAAGGCGGCTCGCCGAGCATCATCATGCTTTTCATGGACGATAAACCGTTTGAGAAGGACGCCATGCCCTTAGTAGGTGCAGCTGGCCCGGTTGGCGAACTGACGGCGGAGCAGGAGGAGAAAATCCGTGCCGCGAACATCATCATCTACTCACTGGGCGAGGGAAAGCTGCAGGGCGTCCGGGTCGAAGAGGATGACACGGTTCAAAGCGCGATTAATTCAGATAACAACATCAATAAAGCGGTGTACGGATTGAAGGCTCGCGAGGTGCTCGCCGGTACTCCGCCAGTGCGGGATGAGATTCCCGAGCCGATCACCGAATTTCACAAGCTGCTGACAAACTGGGTGAAGTAACTGACGAGTAGTTGGGGTTGTTGAGCAAGGAGCTTTCCGGCGAGATTGAATCGATTGCCTGGTCGGCGACAAACTGGAGTATATCGGACACGAATCTGTTTACGGTTACAGCCCGTTGTGTCGAGCATCAGCGCCCATCCTCATTCGGTGCGCGCGTGTCGTCATGATCCAAACCGCTCAGCAGCGTCTGCAGCTTCCGCTTCAAGCCATTGGTCTCAAGCAGGAGTCGATAAGCCTCACTCGTAGTGGCAAACCCATCCACCGCCCGCACGCTCCTCGGCCTCAACGCGCGATACAGTTCACCAAACTGGCGCACTTCCCACCCACCAGTTCAACATCCCCGCGCCGACTTCGCTCAGGTCGAGTACGAGAGGTTTTGTGGATTTGGTTATGCTTTGTCTCCTGATTACGAATAAGTTCCGAATCGAGGTGGTTATTCTTCTTCTCCTGCTTAGCCATCCGTTGAATTGCGCCGAATAGTAGCAGAGATAGGATGACGTTTTAGTATCCAAAAGGATGAATAAGGTCGATTCTTCAGGATCGTAGGTTACTGCGTGTCGTCAGTACTGCCATTCGGAGAAAGGCATCTAAGAACGGGTGAGATGAATGTTCCACCTTGCATACCGCGCTCCACATGTTTTCTGTGGCTTTCAACCGAAAGGGTGGCTGAGATCCCATAAGTTCAAGCGGCGACTGTTCGTGGCATCTCATCGAACGTTCGGCCAAAGAGTTCGCGACCCGTCCGATGTTTCTGGACACCTCCCCATTGCTTGAAGAAGAACGGCACATCTTTCTCACGGCACTGCCGATAAATTGACTCTACCCAACTGGACTTCATTGGCCGGGCGCCCGGGCCTGATTCTCCTCCTACAATGACCCAGTGGATTCCTTTTAAAGGAAGGCTATCTATGCGACCCAACAGCGGCTCCACAGAAAGGAAACGCACGGCGGCAGGAACACTTCTCAGAAGCCGAGCCCTGTATGCATAGTCTTGATTCTCGATACTTACTCCCATCCAGATATTTCTCGACCACTCGAGGTCTCCCGCTACCTCCACTAGCCGTTCTGATCGTTTGGTCAATACTTGGAACTGATGCTGCGGACACTGACACATTGTTTCAAAGACTCGGTTGATGAATTCAAAAGGCACGTCCGCCTGAAAAAGATCGGACATCGAGTTTACGAAAACCGTCCTTGGTCGTTTCCATCGCAAAGGCAGGCTGATTAGATCTGGGTGGAGGGTGACTTCAAAACCATCTCGATACCGTTCGGCACCCATAGCACGAAGGCGCTTGGATAAGGTTTCAGCGTAGCAGTGCTTGCACCCCGGACTGATTTTGGAGCAGCCCGTTACCGGATTCCACGTCATCTCGGTCCACTCGATGTTGGATTTAGTAGCCATAAATTGCCTCGATCATTTGAACTTGATGTAACTAAGCTTTGCTTCGTTGAAGGTTCCCGGGCGTCGTTTAGGATTGGCGCTCTTCACTTCTTCAATCAACTTTCTATTACACTCGAGATCTTCGAGCATGCTCTTGGGATTGGTAAAAGGAGTCTCGTTTAGAGCGAAGTCTCGCAACTCAGCATATCCGACCTTTCTCCCGTGGAACGATTTATACAGTCTCTGAGCATGCTCAGTTGGGTCATCAAATCGGAAGAGTGATGTCTGAGATGCGCCAGCATCGGAGAAGCAATAACTCCCAGCTTGATCGATTTTCTTCATGGCTTCTTTCATTTTCTCAAGGCCCAAGTAATGCTGGCTCGCAAACACAAGATAGTAGTTGAGTGCGTGCAGTGAAGTTCGCATTTCGAACGGAAAGACATATTTAACTCTGTCAATTCCTCGCAGCTTCGACTTGTAAAGCTGGAGAATCTTTCGATTTAGAACTCCAGAAGGATCCCTGGAATCGAGCAGAGTTCTCCACTCGTCCCCATTGAAAATCTCTTTTAGATTTCTCTCGTGAGCCGCATGTTCTCCTGCACGAAAGATCCGTGCAATTCCGTCCGCATCGAGATTGATAAGAACCTCTGAGCACGACGAGCCCCGGAGGATTTCCGCTACAACTGAGAAAGGTACACCGGTCGCACCAAATGGGTCGATGAAAACAAAAAGAGGATGACCCGCGTGGAACGGGTTCGGCAAATCTCTTCTCAGTTCTTCCAACCCATCTCTAAACGTCCTCCGATAGGCATGAGTAACTATTGAATCATCTTGTGGGATCGACTCGATTTTGTCTTGAAGGTGACCGAACCTAATGCGGTCGGCTTCGATAAACGCACAATGAATTTTACCTGCAGTCCAACTTGATCCAATGTTGTCAATCGCTCTTCTAGCTGCCGTCAGCGCAGCTAGGGGAGAACCGACGGGATAATTAATATACTCTCCCGGCCCCGCAAAGCCGTCGACATATAGAATCTCTTGACCACTGCGAGAACGTCCGAAGATTTGAAACCAGGCAACCAGATAGGCCTGAAGCATTTCAATCTTTGCGATTGTATGAGGTGGAGCTTGCCAGATTGTGGAGAACTTCTTGGGAGGCATAGAGGCGTTCTCTTTCTTTGACTGTTGAGCTTACTGCAATTGTGGAACTGCACAACGACTTGTTAAATGACGACGCCTGCAAACTACAAATACAACGCCTCGTCTGCTAGTATGACGCCGCACTTCTTCATCTGCGAAATTTAGTGTTATTGACCGTTCGCGTCGGAAAACACTCATCAGAAGCACTATCAGAAGCATTGGGTTAGCAGGCAAAACTTCCGAGCAGGAGAAATCGAAATGGGTCACGAGTTAAACACGGAGCGCGAGCTGTCTCTGGATTTCCTGCGGGTTTGTGAGGCCGCGGCCATCGCTTCCGCGCGCACCATGGGCCAGGGCGACCGCAAGTATTCCGACCACGTCGCCGTCGAGGCTATGCGCGAAGTGATGGACACTGTGCCCATGCGCGGCCGCATCGTCATCGGCGAAGGCGAACGCGACGAAGCGCCCATGCTCTATATCGGTGAAGAAGTGGGCGGCGGGTTCAAATCCAGCGACGAGATCGCGCAGGCCTGTCCGGAAGTTGATATCGCTGTCGATCCCCTGGAAGGCACAAACCTGTGCGCGCTCGGAGCCAGCAACGCGATTGCCGTGCTCGCGGCGGCGGAACGTGGCGGGCTCTTGAACGCCCCCGACATCTACATGGACAAGATCGTGGTGGGGCCATCTTCGCGCGGTGTCGTTGATATCGATGCGCCGGTCAAGGATAACTTGAAGAACATTGCGCGGCGATTGGGACGCGACGTGGAAGACCTGACCGTGATTGTGCTCGATCGTGGCCGGCATAAAAAGTTGATTGCTGACGTGAGGGAGGCCGGGGCACGCATTCGGTTGATTGGCGACGGCGATCTCTCAGCGGGAATTTCAGCAGCGGTAGCCGGCACAAACATTCATGCGTTGATGGGAATTGGCGGTGCGCCCGAGGGAGTGATTACGGCGGCGGCGATGAAGTGTCTCAATGGCGAGATACAGGCGCGGCTGGTCATTGATCACGAGAAGCTCGAGATGGACAGAGACAAGGTACCCGCCCCGGAGATCGCGCTCGAGCGGTTGCAGTCGATGGGCATCACCGACATCAATAAGATTTACGATACGAACGACCTGGCGCCGGGACGGAAGATCATCTTCGCCGCGACCGGTGTGACGGACGGCGCGTTGTTGAAAGGTGTGCGGTTCTTTGGGGCAGGCAAGCGGACGCACTCGGTGGTCATGACGACGGAGACGCGGCATATACGATTCGTGGATACGCTGCACATTGAGGGAGGGCCGGATACGGTAATTAGATTTTAGATGTCAGATATCTCAGATGTCAGATATCTCAGATGTCAGATGTCAGATGTCAGATGTCAGATGTTAACCGTGGTCAGTTGTCAGTGTCCGTTGTTCTTTTATTTACGGTTGGCCTTTCTCTTTTCCGCACTCTTTAGTGAAACGAACCTCTCGCGGTAGAAAAACAACGCACAACGGACCACTGACAACGGACAAGCCCATGCCAGCTTCACCATCCGAATATGTTTCCCCCCTGCAAGCCAATCGCGGGCCGCTGGTAATGTGGTTGGTGTTGCTGATTGTTTCGCTGCTCTTGTTGACCGCGATTTTTGGTGCGCCGGTGGCGATGGCGGCGGGGCATCCTGCGGTTGGCCTCACGACTTATCAATCGCTTCATTCTCTCTGTCATCAAATTCCAGAGCGTTCGTTCTTTATAGCCGGATATAAGCTCGCGGTGTGCGCGCGTTGCACTGGCATCTACTCCGGGTTCGCAATCGCCTTGCTGTCCTATCCGTTGGTTGGGTCTTTGAGACGGACGAATGCGCCGGAGCGGAAGTGGTTGTTTCTCGCAGCCGTGCCGCTCGCGATCGATTTTGCACTGGGGTTCCTAAATGTTTGGGAGAATACGCACTGGTCGAGGTTTGCTACGGGTGCATTGCTCGGCGGAGTTGCGGTGGCGTTTGTGATGCCGGGGTTGGTGGATTTGGGGTTGAGAAAGAGGTCGAGAAAGGTTGCGCCGGTGATTTCTTCCGAGCCATTTGCGAGCGCGCCGAGTGACTACAGCGCGCCCCACAGAAGGATCTAAAGCTATCCACAGATTACACAGGTTCATAGTTTGGTAATAAGCTCACCAGCTAAACACCTTTTCATTTCCTAATAAAATCTGGCCCCTCGCTCGGCGGTAGCGTTCTTACACAGAATCTGTGTAATCTGTGGAATCTGCGGATAGATGGAGTCTTATAGTAGAAGATGTTTTTCCAGGATACCCAGCCGCCGTTTGGCGATACCCCGACGCAGCTCTTCGAGCGGTTCTTCAGCGAATCCGTCTACAAAACCTGGGGCAACATCAGCCCGCTCTATCACCTCGACCTGTTTGATTGGGTCGTACTCGTCTCCTATTTCACCATCCTCAGCGTACTCGCCGTCTACGGCGGTTACCGCATCAAGCAGGTGATTGACTTCTGGCGCTACAAAGACTTCGTTCCCACGCCGCTCGGCAAATTCAACGAATCCGAGCTGCCACACATTACGGTCCAGCTCCCGCTTTTTAACGAGATGTATGTTGTCGAACGGCTGGTTGAAGCGGTATCGAAAATCGATTACCCGCGCGAGAAACTCGAGATCCAGGTGCTGGACGACTCCACTGACGAGACGGTGAGGCTGGCCGAAGCGACGGTTGCGAAATATGCGGCGCTGGGTTTTGACATTCAGTATCTTCACCGTACCGATCGCACGGGGTTTAAGGCAGGGGCACTTGAGGAAGGAACCAGGAGCGCTAAGGGTGAGTTGCTCGCGATCTTCGATGCGGACTTTGTGCCAAAGCCGGACTGTCTGCGAAGGCTCGTGGACTTCTTTACCGATCCACTCGTTGGTTGCGCGCAGATGCGTTGGTCGCACATCAACGGCGATTACAATTTGCTGACGCGCTTGCAGACAATCATGCTCGACGGCCATTTTGTCGTTGAGCAGACGACGCGAAATCGAACCGGCGGCTTCTTTAACTTCAACGGCACTGCCGGAATCTGGCGCCGCGAAGCCATCAAACTCAGTGGCGGCTGGCAGCATGACACGCTCACCGAAGATACTGACCTTAGTTTTCGCGCGCAGTTGATGGGATGGAAGTTTGTTTACCTGCTGGACGAGGACTCGCCGGCTGAGATTCCGGTAGAGATTAACGCGTTCAAGGCGCAGCAGCGTCGCTGGGCCAAGGGCGTGATGCAGGTGGGGCTAAAACTCTATCCGCGCATCTGGCGAGCAGACTTGCCGATGCGGGTGCGACTCGAGATGTTTTTCCGGCTTACGGGGAACATTAGTTATCCGCTGATGATTCTGGCGAGCTTTCTGCAGTTTCCGTTATTGCTGGTTCGTTACAATCAGCCGCTCTATCACCTGATGGTGGTTGACCTGCCACTCCTGTTCTTCTCTTCCATTTCAGTCTTCCTTTTTTACGGTACGGCGGTTTGGTATCTCGACAAGAAACGGACGCCGCGGTTGCTCCACCTGCCGCTGGTGATGGCGCTGGGTATCGGGTTGGCATTTTCGAATGCGCGCGCCGTGCTCGAGGCGCTGTTCGGCGTGAAGAGCGATTTTGTGCGCACGCCAAAGTACAGCGTGGAAAAGACCGACGATGAAACGTGGAAGCGTAAGAAGTACAAGCGTAAGCGCGGTTGGTTGCCGTTGCTGGAATTGAGCTTCAGCATCTATTTCCTGGTTGCCATCTTTTACACGATTCGCCTGCGCATGTGGGGCACGGTGCCTTTCCTGTTCCTGTTCTGCTTCGGGTTTGGTTACATGGGCATGATGAGTTTGCTGCAAAGCTCAAGCGGGAGGCGATTGCTTTCGTTCTGGCGGCCTGCGGGTGAGGCACGGTGACGCGGAGATGCGGAGACGCGGAGAGACGCTCGGCGAGGTCGGACTTTGGCTTTCATGAGAATTTCTTAATGTCATAGTGTCCTAGGCTGAGTTTTGGAATCACCTCTCTGGCAAATTGTCAGTCCCTTGCCGTCCTAACGGAACTTATATACTCTTTCCCACAAGTCTGTATCGCAAACCCGACAAGCTTAATTGAAGGTGTCCCCCAAAATAGCCCAAATTCAAATTAGGACACCACCTCATGTCCTTGCTTGACACTTCAGTGGTGCAGTTTCTATAGTCAGGCTCAACGAATCGAATAATTGAAATGAACCACGCTTGCTACTGTTACCGCTCCCTTGGTTGCTGCTGTTATTGGCTGCAGCGCGATCGGGAGGCCGTGTGCAGGCGTGAAGGAACGTGAATTTAGGATCTAACGCAAGCACAGTTTTTACGGCAACCGGTCGCGATGAAGCTCGCGGCCGGTTTTTTTTGGGGTATGGGATGACCAGGCACGGCGTGCAGCAGTGAGGTGTGAGTTCGACGTTGCCCGCAAAGAGGGCGAGGTGTCCAGTTTCAGGGGTAGGTATTTATGAGCGCTTCAATTGAAACATTAATCGACCTGCCAACCGGTGACTCGCTTGAGTCGCAGATTGGGAACACGCCTCTGCTACGGCTGCGAAGGATTGGACAGCCCCTCCCTGCTGGCGTTGAGCTCCTTGCCAAAGCGGAACACCTAAATCCAAGTGGCTCTGTGAAAGACCGTGCAGCCCTAAACATGATTCGGGTTGGCGAACGAAGCGGCAAGTTAAGGCCCGGAATGACTATCCTTGACGCGACCAGCGGCAACACGGGAATCGCGTACGCAATGATTAGCGCCGCGCGTGGTTATCCGGTGACCATTTGCCTGCCTCGTAATGCGAGTTCACAACGCAAACACATTCTGCGCAGCCTCGGTGTCGACATAATCGAAACCGATCCGCAGGCGGCCACTGACGGAGCTCAGCTTGTTGCGCGCGAGCTGTTTGCCTCCGACCCACAGAAATATTTCTATCCCGACCAGTACAACAACGACGCGAACTGGCGCGCGCATTACGAAGGGACAGGACCGGAAATCTGGTCTCAGACCGAGGGCCGCGTCACTCACTTCCTCGCCGGTCTGGGGACTTCCGGGACGTTCGTCGGAACCTCGCGGAGACTCAAAGAGCTTAATCCAACGGTACGAGCGATCTCCTTGCAGCCGGAGTCACCGTTACATGGGCTCGAAGGGCTGAAGCATATGGCAACTGCGCTGGTACCTGGGATTTATGATCCAATACTTGCGGATGAGAATGTAGAAGTAGCAACCGAAGATGCGCAGGAGATGGCGCGCAGACTCGCGAGGGAGGAAGGGATTTTTGTTGGCACGAGTTCAGGCGCGAATGTATTTGGGGCGCTTCGGCTGGCCAGGTCACTACGCAAAGGCTCTGTCGTCGTAACGATCCTGTGCGACGGCGGTGAAAGGTACCTGTAAAGATGTTTGGACTGGGGACCGCGGGCGGCTCGCCCGCCAGCTGGCTGGAAATCAAGAATGGTGATTCGCTCAATTTCAAACTCAGGGCTTCAGCCGTGAGGCGGGCCGCGTTCCCAGCGAGCACACTCTATGATTGAACTAACTGAGGAACATCTGGCCGAGATTGCCGCGCATGGCGAACGCGACTACCCGTACGAGTGTTGCGGGCTTTTGCTCGGCAATTTTGCCGCTGAGGGGTTGAAACTGACGAAAGAGGTTTACGCAATATCGAACGCTCGCGAAGAGTCAGCCAGGCGAAATCGTTTTCTGATTCAGCCTGAAGAGATCATGAAAGGTGAGCGCTACGCAGAGAGCCGAAGTCTCGACATCCTGGGCTTCTATCACTCGCATCCGGAACACCCGGCTGTTCCCTCCCAATACGATCTCGCCCATGCGTGGCCTACTTATTCTTACGTAGTTGTCTCTGTGATGGCCGGCCGCGCGAGTGACTTACGCTCGTGGGAAATGGAGTCCGACCGCTCCCGATTCAATGAAGAGGAGGTTCTGAAAGGAAGTTAGTTATGGCAATCACTATCAACATTCCAACCGCTTTGCGCCAGTTCACAGCCGGCAACCCTTTAGTCGCCGTCGAAGCCACAACGGTTGACGAAGCACTCGCAGGCTTAACCACGAGCCATCCGGAACTTCGCCGTCATCTTTATGACGCGCAAAACGCGCTGCGCAGTTTTGTGAATGTCTACGTCAACGACGAAGATATTCGGCATCGGTTGGGCGGGAAAACGCCTTTGCAGGAGGGCGATTCGGTGATGATCGTGCCGTCAATCGCGGGCGGTGCGGCGATGGAAGCCGAAGCGAGTGAGTTGCCGGCGCTTTCAAATGAAGAGATTTCGCGCTACAGCCGCCATTTGATCATGCCCGAGGTGGGCATGGAAGGGCAGCGCCGTTTGAAGGCTGCGAGTGTTTTGATGATCGGCACAGGCGGGCTGGGCGCGCCGGTGGGAATGTATCTGGCCGCCGCGGGGGTGGGTCGTTTGGGCATCGTGGATTTTGATGTAGTCGAGTCTTCGAACCTTCAGCGGCAGATCATTCACGGTACCGCAGACATTGGCAGATTGAAGATCGAATCCGCGCGCGACCGCTTGCGCGATATCAACCCGCACATTGAGATCGAAACGCACGAGACGAGGCTGACGAGCGAGAATGCGCTGAGACTAGTTGCAGATTACGACATCGTGGTTGACGGTACGGATAACTTCCCGACGCGTTATTTGGTAAACGATGCGTGCGTGCTGAAGCGCAAACCAAATGTATACGGGTCGATCTTTCGTTTCGAAGGCCAGGCCAGCGTGTTCTGGGCCGAAAAGGGAGCTTGCTATCGCTGCCTCTATCCCGAACCGCCGCCACCCGGACTGGTTCCTTCGTGTGCCGAAGGCGGCGTGCTCGGCGTGTTACCGGGAATTGTGGGCGCCATTCAAGCCAACGAAACAATCAAGCTGATTCTCGGCGCGGAGGAGACGCTGATTAATCGACTGCTCCTTTTCGATGCCTGGACGATGAAGTTTCGCGAGTTTAAGTTGCGCAAGGATCCGGCGTGCCCTGTGTGCGGCGAGAATCCCAGCGTCACCGCGTTAGTCGACTATGAGGAGTTTTGTGGGCTGCGGCAGTCACCAACGGATAAAACCGCCAGTGAGCGGCTTGAAGAGATTAGTGCTCGAGAGCTGAAGCGGCGGTTGGACGAAGGCGACGACTTGCAGATTATCGACGTGCGTGAACCATCAGAGTTTGAGATTGCGCGGATTGCCGGGACGACGTTGATTCCGCTCGGCCAGGTCGTGGCACGTTTGAACGAGATCGATACGGCTAAGGAAACGGTGATCCACTGCAAGGGTGGGGTGCGCAGCGCCAAGGCAATTGCTGCCTTGAAGGCTGCAGGATTCCCCGGCCGTCTGATCAACCTGAAGGGCGGGATTGCGGCATGGTCCGACGAAGTAGATGCGCGGGTGCCAAAGTATTGAGAGAAGTCAAAGGTCAGAGGTCTTGCGGTTAACTCTTTCCCTGCAGCTTTACTCTGTTATGCAAGTCGCGCAATGCCCCGAGGTTCTTTTCTTTCAAAGTGAAAATCGTTGATCCGACCTTCATTTCGACCATGCTGCCTTTCGCAAGTTTGGCGAAGGCTTGATAGGGAATTGAAGCTTCTAAAACTTCCTGCATAACGTCAACACCTCGATCTGAGTCGAATTCCTGTTTCGCGAGCTGCATCGTGCCCAGTTTGATGCTCTCGTTATCAACCACTGCTACTAAATCGCGCTGGCCGAGTGGGTGTCGCGCAACCCAATCCTTGGTCTCGAACACGAGTCGAATCTTTGCGTAACGCACGTACTCGAGCTGCTGCCCCGGACTATGCAGTGACGCAGCGAGGCCCACGCAGACGCCTTTCATCCCGCTTTCAGTCGCTTTCCCATTGCCGCACACTACCCGCATTTTTCGCAGGGTGACCACGGTTTCATAGTTAAAGCCATCGTACCTGGCGTCGATCTGTCCGCCGTGTTCGGGTGTCTGACCTGAGGTAGTGGTTACGAAGCTCGCCGGACTGAACAGGACCTGGGCAAAGAGCAACAAAGAGAGCAGATACATTTTCATGACGTTACTTTCGGATTTAGGACTGGTCGGTTACTTGCTTGAGAGGTTTTTCGAGGCAAGGGCGCCCGGCAAAACTCCAGCGGCGCTGACTCAATATAGAAAGTCGACGCGATGTCTGTCAATCAGATGTTCAGGCTTGGTGGGTCGGCTTGAGAAGTATCTTCATGGCGCTCACTCAGAGTCCAACGAGATGAGAGATCAGAATCAATAGTCGCAGGATCCTTAAAGAATCTGTTTTCGAACATTACCGTATCTCGTTTTCTATTACCCGTCCGTTTATCGAACGACCCAAACCCAGCTTTTCAAGTACGAGTGCTCGGCACTTCTCTTGCTAAAGACCCGCTGCAAATAACTTCAAGGCGAGGGAGAAATGAAAAGCAATATGCTCAACACCACCCACACAACGGATCTGCTTTATCAAGCACTCGAGACGGAAAAAGGTGGAGTGCAGATCTACACAACAGCCTTACGCTGTGTTCTGAACGAGGACCTGAAGGAGGAGTGGACCAAGTACCTGGAGCAGACCAAAGTCCACGTGCAGATCGTCTCCGACCTTCTTAAAGGAATGAGCCTGGATCCTGAAGCCGAAACCCCTGGCCGAAAGGTAGTCAGACATATCGGTGACTCATTGGTTCAGGCAATGGAGATGGCTTTGAGGGGGCCCGACCCCGCAGCAGCCCAGATCGTCGCGGCGGAATGCGTTACGTTGGCCGAGACTAAAGACCACCTGAATTGGGAACTGATTGGCGAGCTTGCGGAGAATGTAGCCGGTGACGAAGCCACTATGCTGAAAGACGCCTACGATCGGGTGGAACCGGAAGAGGACGAGCACCTTTATCACACAAGTGGCTGGACGCGTGAACTCTGGATCGAGGCTCTGGGAATGCCTGCGGTGTTACCGCCACCTGAGGAAGAGCAGGACGTGGAAACCGCTATTGAAGCAGCGGAAGCAAAAAAATCTCGCGCAACGAAGGCTTAGCGGAGACGGCTCCGGCTGTCACTGCCACAGATTGCCATTTCAGGAATCTCAACGACCTTGCGGCGGACAGGTTGTAGGCCTGTCTCGTCTGTGAGGTCGTCGACCGCACATTTCAGATCGCCCTATGAAGGAGACGTGATGACTACCCGGAAAGCGAAAGACAAACCGAAAAACAAAACAGTTACAAGCAAGGCCAAGTTGCTACATGAACAAGCCCGGGCTGCCGCCAAACTCGATCCCAGAAACAACAACGCCAAGATTGATGACTTGCAAAAGAATACCGAGGACAACGCCGGCGAATTTCTCACCACCAATCAGGGCGTTCGCGTAAACGATAATCAGAATTCGCTCAAAGCCGGCGAACGCGGCGCGACCTTGCTCGAGGATTTCATTCTTCGCGAGAAGATCACACACTTCGATCATGAACGGATACCCGAGCGAGTGGTTCACGCGCGGGGTTCAGCGGCGCACGGTCATTTTCAGGTTTACGAGACGATGGCGCAGTACACAAAAGCTGCGTTCCTGCAAAACCCCGCGGTAAAGACACCGGTCTTCGTGCGTTTTTCGACGGTGGCGGGCTCGCGTGGCTCCACCGATCTCGCTCGTGATGTTCGCGGTTTTGCAGTCAAGTTCTACACCGAGGAAGGGAACTTCGATATCGTCGGCAATAACATCCCCGTCTTTTTTATTCAGGACGCGATTAAGTTTCCCGATTTGGTTCACGCGGTGAAACCGGAACCCCACAACGAGATCCCGCAGGCTGCGTCCGCGCACGACACATTCTGGGACTTTATTTCACTGATGCCCGAATCGATGCACATGATTATGTGGGTGATGTCGGATCGCGCTATTCCCAGAAGCTTTCGCATGATGGAGGGTTTCGGCGTTCACACTTTTCGGCTCATCAACGACCGGGGGAAATCACGGTTCGTAAAATTTCATTGGAAGCCGCTCCTCGGCCTGCATTCCGTTGTTTGGGACGAAGCGCAGAAGATTTCAGGAAAAGATCCGGACTTTCATCGGCGCGATCTCTGGGAAGCAATCGAGAACGGCGACTTTCCTGAGTGGGAGTTGGGAGTCCAGATCGTAGAAGAGAAAGATGAGCACAGCTTCGCATTCGATCTTCTCGATCCGACGAAGATTATTCCCGAAGAGATCGTACCCGTTCGTCGCATAGGAAAGCTGACTCTCGATCGCAATCCGGACAATTTCTTTGCCGAGACCGAGCAGGTAGCCTTTCACGTGGGTAACGTTGTGCCCGGTATAGATTTCACCAACGATCCGCTGATGCAGGGCCGGCTCTTTTCCTACACAGATACACAATTGATCCGGCTGGGCGGCCCAAACTTTCATGAGATTCCGATTAATCGTCCGGTTGCGCCCGTGCACAATAACCAGCGCGATGGGTTCATGCGGCAAACGGTGAATCGCGGACAGACCAGTTACGAGCCGAACACGCTCAGAGGCGGCTGCCCTTTTCAGGCAGGAGCAGACATGAGTGGCTTCACGAGCTTTGCTGAACGAATTGACGCGAAAAAGATTCGGGCGCGGAGTACAAGTTTCTTCGATCACTTCAGTCAGGCGACGTTGTTCTATAACAGTCAAAGCGAGCCCGAGAAAGACCACATCATTCGAGCGTTACGGTTCGAGTTGGGCAAAGTCGAGACGCCTGCCATTCGCGAACGCATGCTGGGATTACTTGCTCAGGTCGATAAGGGGCTTGCTAACAGTGTCGCGGAGGGGCTTGGGTTGCGCGTGCCGGCGAAACTGGATAAGCCAATGAACATGAGCGTCCCCGCTGATGCAGATCCGCGGAAGTTTCAACCAAAACGCGTCACTCAGCCGGTGGAAGTTTCTCCAGCGTTACGCCAGGTCGATAATCCCAATTTTCCGAATGACACCATCAAGACTCGAAAGATCGCGGTGTTACTGGCCGATGGTTTTGACGATGCCGACGTGGCAGAGATGAATAAGGCTTTGCTGACGGCAGGCGCAATGCCGAAGACGGTCGCCCCTCGGCTCGGGGTTGTGACCGGAGTTTCCGGCGCAGCGTTGAAGGTGGATTTTAGTTTCCTCACCGGATCGTCGGTGTTGTTTGATGCGGTTTACATTCCGGGCGGTGATGCGAGCGTCGCTGCTCTTACGCAAAACTCAGATGCTCGAGAATTTGTGAGCGAAGCTTACAAGCACTGCAAAGCGCTCGCGGCCAGAGGCGCGGGGGTTGAGTTCCTGAAGGCTTCGTTGGCTTCGCAACTAAACGGGGCCAAATCCGAACCCTCAGTAACAGCAGGCGTCGTAGCAGGTCGCGACGTTGCGATTGGCAGAGTTGCAAAGACCTTCATCGCTGATATCGCCAAACATCGTCACTGGGAACGAGAGAACAGCGAGCAATAGGGAATAGATGCTGGGATGTTAGAGGTTGGATGTTCGAGAAGACATCCTGAAGGTATCCGCTTAGAAGGTCTAACATCCGGCATTTACCTCTTACTAACCTACCTCCTGTCTCCTTTCTTTTCGTCTATGTGCGGCAGACGAAAGTCACCATTGTTCGCTATCTGCAGCAAAGTGAGTTGCGTAGTGGTGAACTGGCTTTTGTTGAGAGGTTGCGCGCCAGCGCAGCGATTGAAACCTTCCTGTTAGCACCGAAGCAGCCGGTCTCAAGCATCACGACAGCCGGCAGTAGCGACGCGAACGCCGTTCACGGCTGGGTTCTTTTCTAAGAGTTACCTTCCTCTACGCACGGGGACAAAAGCATGTTGGTAAACATAATCAGCAATCTGTCGGCCCTGGGTGATACCCGCCGTCTTGTTGAACGCCCAATGGATACCGAGGTAGATCCGGCTTTGCCCGTTCTCTTCTTCCGCCTGCGAGAACGTATTAAACGTTCTCGGTAGCAACGCGCTCGGCACCCCGTTGTTACCGGGAGTTATTCCATTTAATTCTTCCGAAACAAATGTGAATCGAATTCGGTCCGTACCGTAAACGTTGCGCAGAGTCTGGAAAAGAGCGCCACCAAAAACAGCGTGACCTGATGGATACGCAGGGAAGGGCGGCGTAACTTGGACCAGTGAGATTGCTGGCAGGCGCACCCAAAGGCGAGAACGTGGGATCACCACAGTAGGAAGAATCGGAGTGGCATCCCGTGCCGACATGGTGCAAGAGAAATTACTGTAAGCCTGAATGGCCGTGTTGCCAAGGCCAGCTCATCAATGTCCGACATGCTTCAGCTTGTCGTTTGGATTGGTAACTCTCAATGTGCGAAGTTACAAGTATTGTGGTTGCTTTGAGTGTGGTAAATCTCGACGACAAGCTGAAGCATGTCGGACATTCACGAACTTCGCTCTCTAAATCCTGATCCTGATAGTGCCTGAATTGCTGGAGCTGGTGGGCGTCACAATTCTTATGAAACACTCGCCGAGTGTCACGTCGTCCGGCAGTCTGAAGATCACTTGTACACAATCACAGCCAACTAGTGGTCTGACATCTTCCGCTACCAGATTGTAATTCTTGTTACCAGGGTCGACGAGATTAACGCTGACTGAAGGAGTGGTAACACCTGGCGGCAGATCCCTCACAAAAACCATAACCCTCGTGTTTCGATCAGGTCCTTGATTGAGCAGGTTTGCTTCATTTATGACCGGAAACGGATCTCTCACAAACAGAACTGAATCCAACGCCGCAGCTTGAATTGGTTCAGATGGCAGCTCTTCGAGAATCAACTCGAGCACAGGGATCGTCCCGTCATCATTGAGAATCGTCCCCTTGGCTTGACTGCGAACTCTGGTCGCATTGGTTGCACTTATGAGGTTGACGAAGAAGTCCTCCTCCTGCTCGTTTTCGAGATCCCCATTAACGGTGATCATTACGTGTTTGCTGGTTTCCAAAGGACTGAAGATGAGGGAACTTGTACTTGCCACATAATCACTGCCGGATGAAGCGCTCCCGTTCGCAGTTGAATAAACCACCGAGATCTGTCGTTCACTCGGAGAGGATATGGTTACCGAAAAGATCGCGTCGGTAGTACCGCTATTCCCTTCAATCACCTGTACGTCGCGGATTGAAACGGTCGGCAATGGATCGTTATCTTCGATCGTCAAAGTCGCCGTGCTTTGACTGCCGAGAGTGTCGAGGGCGCCCGAAGTGTTCAGAATCACCTTGGCGGTCTCGAAGGCCTCACTGATGCTGTCGTCCTTGATAGGAATCGTAAACATCTGCGAAGTTTCACCGTCGGCAAACGTCAGTGTCCCTTCTGTTTCCGTGTAGTCAAGACCGGGCGTTGCCGTTTCGGGGAATATAGAAAAACCAACCGTCAGAGAACCTGCGCTGCCTCCGGTGCGGGTCAAAAAGAAGGTCGCCGTCCCTGCCGCTTCACTAACGATTGAGAAGGTCGGACTGAAATTTATATTGCCCGCGGCCGGAGAAGGCACACTACACAGTGAGAACTCTGAGGTGTTGCCCAACGGGTCGGTGGCCGTGGCTGTTAACACTTGACCTCCGGGTAGCGTTGCAGGGAGCGTAATATCAAAGCTGGCGTCGCCATTGCCGTTTGTCTGGACTATGGCTGAGCCGATGAGCCGCGCGCCCTCGCCGAAGCCGAGCGGGTCACAGGCGCTACTGGCATAGAAATCGAGGTCGAATATTGTCGCGGCACTGCTATTCAGCGTCCCTTTCACATTCACGGAGTTTGCGCCCGGCGTAACCTCGGTGATGATTGGAAAGTTTTGCAGGTTGTTTGCGCCAGCGTCGCCATCGCCAGCATCGTTCGGAGTTGGACCAGCATCTCCAATATCTATTCCGATACTTGCGTTACTAGTGTGGTTCAAGAATCCGTTTGAGAAAATTGAGTTACCCCGGAAGGAGTTCCCCGTAGCGGATGTCGCCCTGGAAACGATGCCGACGGTGCCGTTGAAGGCAATAACATTTGCCTCGCCTGCCGCAGTGCCACCGATAACCGAGTTAAGCGCATTGATCGACACGCCGTGAAAGAAGTTAGGGATGGGAGCGGTCAGTGAACCATTCGCTCCGATGATGTTGCCTCGAACAATGTTTCCAGCCCCGCCCAAGCGCACCCCGTCTCCGTCTCCTCCGCTTTTCCCGTTTCCTGAGATAATGTTGCGGGCACCCGCGATCGATCCGCCGATAAGGTTGTTGCTGCCGGTGCACTCGATACCATTGCCTTCATTAGCGATGGCGAAGTTACCGGTGGCGTCGGTGCCGATGAAATTACTCTGGACGGTGTTGTTCATGAGGTTGGATCCACCCATGTCAATGCCGTCGAAGCGGTTGCCTGAGATTACGTTTCCCGCGCCGATTGCTGTTCCGCCGATAGCGTTACCAGTAACAGGTACTCCGGAGTTGACGCTGCTCATCCTGATGCCTTCGCGTTGGTTTGGAATCGCAGCGTTGCCTTGAGCGTTTACGCCAACGTGATTGCCCTGAATAACGTTACCTGAAATGTCCGACGAATTGCCCGTACAGCAGGGACGGGAGATGTCAATTCCGACCCGGAGATTGCCGGAAATAACGTTGCGAGCTTCTAAAGTCGTTCCTCCAATAACGTTATTCGAACTTGGAACACTGATCCCGTTTCCACCATTCGGGCGAGCAATTGTGCCGGTTACATCAGTGCCGATAAAGCACCCTTCGATCCGATTTCCACCTTTGAATCCGATTGCAATGCCGTCGAAATACGAACCGTTGATTACTAGGCTGCGCACCGTGCTATCTCCACCGTCGATAAAGAGCCCGTTTCCTTCAACCAGATTAGAACTGTCGATTTCTATGATTGGCGTGCCGGAAAACCCCGGCTGTGACCTTCCATCAATGACGATGGGGTCGGTCAGAAAAGGCAGTCGCTGCAGAGGCTTAATGGTTTGATGTCCGCTGCCGATGCTGAAAGTGATCGTATCAAGGCCTGGGTTGGCGTTGGCGTCGATCATAGCCTGGCGCAGGGAGCCCGGACCGCTGTCGCTGACGTTGGTCACCACGAACGTTGACGCGGCCAAAGACGTCGACAGCAACTCGTTGAAGACCAAAAAAGGAATGGTCAGCGCGAGTACTGGCGGAAGGAACAGCACGCGCCACCAGGTGCGGTCACCGGTATTTTGTGCGATGAACATAATGATTCAAGGGGCGAACGTTCTCATAAATTGATCGAAAGTGTCAGATGGTATCGAAGGTTCGACCACTGCAGAATAGCGCATCGTCTCACTTTTGGGCTTTGCCTCAAAAGTGAAAAAAGCCCCCCTCTCATTAACGCTGTGCTTCGGTCCGGTGTGACAGAGCCGAATCGCACTTCGCAATCTGACTCGCGAGCTCGGTGAGTTTAGTTTCGTCAGCATCCTGCAGCGATGCGCGTTGCGCGACATCGCGCCGCACCGGAGTTAGCGCGGCGTTCTTCATCGAGCAGGAGTTTCAGTTGACCGGTGCCTTCGTTTTATCGATTGAGTCGGTACATGGTTACGAGGCTTTCGTCTCATTCACCACAACCTTCAGGTTGGGGATAGCGGTAAGCCAGTGCCCAGGGAACCATTTCAATGGTTTTACAACCCAAGCCCTTGATTCTGTCCAGCATAGGAAACCATCGAAATGGTTCCTAGCTTTATTTGGCTCGCTGATCCCCAACCTGAAGGTTGGGGTGAATGAGACGTAACTTCCAGCGGCAGTATCATGCGTGCACTTTTTGTGCAAAGCCGATGTTAGCCATCATCTCGGAAAGTAACTACGACAACAGCCGAACGGTTCCCATCGTCCCGTCGACTTCCACTGTCTCACCGTCACGCAGCTTCGTCGTCACCCGGTCGATGCCTACCACGCACGGCTTTCCGTACTCGCGCGCCACCAGTGCTCCATGCTGAAGAGCCCCTCCGACTTCGAGCACGATGGCGGCTGCATTAACGAACAGTGGTGTCCAGCCAGGATCGGTCGTATAGGCGACGAGCACGTCACCTTTCTCCACGCGTTTCTCGTAAGGCGTATGGAGGACCTTTACCGGACCAGTCACCACTCCAGGCGATACAGGCATTCCTGTAAGGAGACCGGGCGCGTGCTCGATTGGAGGAGGGCGCAGAATCCGACCGCGAGAATCGATCACCGGCGGGAACGACCGCACGTGCGCGTCGAGTTCCCTTCGGAAGCGCGTTCGCTCCTCGCGGATCTCCCGTAGATCCAGTGTGGCGTCTTCGGCCGCCGCGCGCAGATCGTTAAACCTCAGGTCGAAGACATGCTCCGCCGCATCGAGACGCCCTTCCTTCATCATGCGTTGGCCGTCGATCAGCGCGCGTTTGCGGACGGCGTAGTTCATCAGGACAATCAAGTACTTCGGCGTATCGCGGGTCCCAGCAAACAGGTCATTGAGCTGGTAGATCCGGCGCAGTAGCGCTCGCCGTACGGGGCCTGATCTGCGCATCAGCTCTTCGTAGGCTCGTTGCCGCTCTTCGAGGTGACGCTTGTGCACAGCCTCCGGATCGAAGCCATCATCGACAGCCATAAAGGACATCTGTCTCAGGGCGAGGAGGGGGTCATCGGCGTAGCGCGGGCTAGCCAGGTCCATTTCGAGTGGACCGCGACAGCCGAATCTGGAGAGGAAGTCGTCCCAAGCCCTCAGGAACTCCTGGGACACCTTGCGTTGCTCAATCCGTTCGGTCAACCGGGCCAAATCCTCAAACTCGGTCCGGTCCAGGATATTCGCCAGTCGATGCAGCGCCATTCCCATCTCGACAACCAAGTTCCCCGTCACCCCGCGATTGGCGTTGTCCACAAGCGCTCTCACGTCAGCAGACTTGTCCCGGACGACGAGATCCGGTGACACCATCCCGACGACGACGGCAGACATCAGGACGTTGAACTCCTGCGCAATGCGAACCTCGCAGGTACGTCGGAAATCATCGAGTGGGAGGCTGACGTGGAGATCTTCGCGCAGCTCTGTTTCGAATGCGTCTACCCTTCGCTGGTACTCTCGGTATGCGCTTTCCGGAAACAGAAGTGCCCGTAGTGCGTGCCAGAAGAAGCCGCGCATACGCCAGAAGACGCAGGGAATGAGCCAGAGGAGTCGGAAGGTCACAGACGAGGGTCGTGTGACGGCTCGGTACTGCCTCGCGTCGACGCCGGCCAGGATCTGCGCCATCAAGGCATCGGTAGGGGCACTGCTCCTCGACATCATCCTGGGGCTCGTTAACCACATCAGGTTAGAGAGATTCATGTACATTCGACCGCCCTCGAAAATGTACAGCGCTTTCTCTGGCGTAGAATCTTGCTTCAACGAGCCGACCCATGACTCGATGATCGTCGCGAAGAGGCGCTCCATACTGTCGAGCCCCAGCGGCGAAATTGCCTTATTCATGGTCAGACCTTTTGACAACGCCGCATCCGCGTAAAGCCGCCTGCGTTCGCCCGGTTGCGTGATCATATCGGCCGGCAGCGGCACGTAGGTGGTAATCGGGCGCGCCTGCAGGACGTGGAGCGTCCCACCGGCGTAGGCCCACTCAATGTCTATCGGCGTGTCGTACAGCGCCTCGATACGGCCGATCATGTCGGTGAGCTCTTGGATCTGGGCGTCGTTCAGGGTGCGTTCCGCGAAGCGGTAATTCTCTCGTGAAATCGTGCCACCATCGGGGTCAAGCCAAATCGAGAGGTGCTTGTCGCCCCGCGTCTCTTCCACCACCCGCCGCTCCACCTTGTTCACGACGAAGTGGTCCGGGGAGACCAGTCCCTCGACGACCGATGTCCCCAGGCCCCAGTTCGCCTCGATGACCGCTTCGTCATAGTCGTTCGTCACCGGATTCAGGGAAAATCCGACGCCGGCGACCTCGCTATCGACCTGTTGCTGCACAACGACTGCGATGCGCGGCGACCAGACGTCGAAGCCGTGCTGCTTTTTGTAGATAAATACGCGCAGGTCGAGACTCGAGGCAAAGCACGTGCGCACGGCGTCCTCCAAATCAGCCGGGCGCACGCCCAGCCGAGTCTCGTAACCCCCGGCGAAGGAGGCCGATGCTAAATCTTCGTCGGGCGACGATGAGCGCACGGCGAAGCGCACCTCCTTGCTCGGGGCTACACGGTTTGAGAGCAAAGCGTGCAGCGCGTCGTGCTGCGTTACCGTCAATGCAAGAGACAGCGCGCGTTTCTTCAGTTCATTACAAAGAGGAGCCCAATCATCCGGCGAGGCCTCGATCATCCTGGTCCACGTTGCGGACGCCTTGATCTCGTCGTACCACGGCGCGAAGAAGGCGCTCGTGAGGACGGCACCGGGCGGAACAGGCAAACCAGCTTCGCTCATACAGATCAGCGAAGCGGCTTTGCCCCCGACGTCAGTGCGGGTGGTCTGCTCGATGCCGGGAAACGGAACAATCAAGGGACTTTCCCCGTCGGTTCGCTGTTGATTGAAGAGCCAAGCGTTGTGCAACATAACGAACAGGATTCTTTGCTAAGTCTCACCGTTGGTCAAGATGGGTAAAAGTCGAGTTTCGAAGGAGTGTGGTATCGATCCGGCGAAGACTGCGGAAGGAATTCAGTTGGCCGCAAGGGCGGCTGGTCTATGGGGATTAGATCGACCATTGACTTGGCCTGGTACTTCTGAGCAGCTAAGCTCGCAAAGATCGCGCCAAGTCGAACTAGCCCCATTTGCTTCAGAATGGAAGCAATTTAGTTTCAGAATGGAAGCAATGATTTGCCGGAGACTATTGAAGGAATAAGTTACCGGGGCGGCAAAGTATTGGTTCAAGTTACAAGTTTGTTGCTGCCCGTAAGTTATTGGTGGTGTATGGCTGGGAGGCAGGGATTCGAACCCCGATAGGCGGATTCAGAGTCCGCAGTCCTACCGTTAGACGACCTCCCAACAGGAAAGAAATTTACGTTCAGCGCGGAGCATTGTCAAACGGCAACGATGTTTGTCAGTGGTCAGTAGTCCATTGTCAGTAGTCCATTATCAGTAGTCCATTGTCAGTAGTCCGTTGTCAGTAGTCTGTTGTCAGTGGTCCGTTGGCAGTTTGTGCTCACCTGCCAGGTCAAGCTTAGGTTCGCTCGCCCAAAAATCAAACTGACCACCCTCAACTCCCACAGAGAACTGATCACGAACAGTCTTAACCATTTACCTTTTCTACTATTCACGGCACAATAGCCCTTGCCTGCCTCCCACGTCGCTCGCTGCGACTCAGCGTTTGATCCTCTCAGAAAATGCAGAATCAGATCCTGGGAGCTCTGATGACTGAAGAAAATGAGGCTGGAACTGCAACCGAGGAACAACTGCGGGAATTGATTGCCCGATATGAGAAACGTTTGGATGAAATTGCCGAACTCGTCGCTCACGTGCGGCATGAATTGAATAACCCGCTGACCGGAGTATTGGGTCAAGCTCAATTACTACTCCGGGAAGAGTTGAGCGAGAAAGCAAGAAAACGGGTCCAAACGATTGAAGAGTTAGCGACACGTCTCCGCGACATCACCAGTCAGCTCCGTGATGTGCAGCGGCCAGTCGTGACGTCAAGCGAACACCTGCTCAACAAACCTTGATCGTATCGGCATCGAACTACTGTCCGCGTTTTTTAACCGTAGCGGCGCCATCTGCGTATACTTCATAACGCTTCCCCGCCGGAATGTAGGCGTCGCCACCGCGTTTGAATCCATGCAACAGTGCGACTGGCGCGATCAACGGCAGCAGCGCGCCGGTAACGATCATTCCGGTTGCCACCTTGGCGCCTTTACTGTCGCCTCGCAATCTCATCGGTTGGACGCGCAACGGTATTTGCGAGCCGTCTACGGCCGCCACTGACTTCATCGTCCACGTGAGCAAGCCCGCCTTTCCCCAATGACCACCCCGTTTTGATTTCTCAATCCGTCCGGTAGCTGTCGCGCCAGCCTCGATCAGCGCTATACCATCAATAATTATTGCATTGGCCACCCTGAAACTGATTTCGTCCCCAGGCTTGAAGTGAAGAGAACTCATCGGGTAAGCGCACTCGATCTCGATACGTGTGCCGTCAGGAACGAGAGATTCCTGACTCTCTTGAGTTAGCGTCGGGGCTGCGGAACCTGGTCGCGATCGCATGGCTTCAACCATAGCTTCGATAATGGCTTCCGGCACCCCGGCCTTCCTCAGACCCTCAACTTGCAAAGGTGAAACTTCGAAAGCCACTTTTGAAACCGCGATCTTCGCAATGATCACATCAGACGACGTTGTCTCATTGAGCATTCTCGTTATGTCTTCGTTCCTTAGCTCGTCGGCACTTTCGGACGACTGAAGCTTTTCTCTTACAGCTTCAGAATCAGCCTGTACCTTAGTCAAAGGCCAGGAAACGAGAATACCGAACATTAAAACCGCTAGGATTCTTTTCATCAGCTTCTACCCCATTGCAGGTCAAAACTGTTCTTGCTTAGAGTTGACCTCCACGCTTCGCAATTCCAATGCCCTGAATCAGCTAGTGATAAATCGTAGTCTCCTGCACGTCGACCCCGGAGTACGCTTGTGACAATTGTCGCTCCGTCACAACGAAAAAGCGTGACAGAGTACCTGCCACGCTTGCGTGTTCTTTCGTTTATAAGGTTTAGCGGCTCTTAACTGACCCCCACGGTTTCTTGTTCCTCAACAAGATAAGGGGTCACTGTAGCCACCGGTTCATCTTGATCTTCCGCGAGCACGGCTTGCACGATCGGAAGACTCAGCGAGTGCTTTGTCGAGGTCAAAGGCACTGGCTTGCCTGAAGCGTAAACCGCATGACGGCCATGTTCCTGGTACCAGTCGGCGAGGTTTGCCGTCTTATGCATGTTCTCGATGATCTGCCGCCAACCAACACCCGTATTGTAAGCGCAGAAGGAAATCTCGCCTTCCTGCGTTCCATAGGGAATCACGCACATCTCTGTGCGACGGAAGTCGTAATTGAAGAGATCCTGAAACCACATTCCCTCAACGCAGAGCACGCGCCAGATATCGGTCGGATCGTCGAGCTTCTCAGCTTTCATACGGTCATTGCGATCCGAGCTGGAGTTCGTCGATGACGGCTTGAACAGATTTAGAATCTGCGAGATTGGGAATCCTTCCGGTGCGTTTGCCGGGTTAAAGTTGCGCATGATCGCGATGGCAAGCTGCGCATAGGACAACTTCTTCCCACGGGCCGAATCCGTGATCACAGCGACGTCTTTCATGAACTGCTCATAATCGAAGAACTCAAACAGCGACTTAAACTCGCCCGTCTGCTTGTTCACCACCATCAACGTAAAGATTCCGCAATTCGGATGGCAGTTACACGACGACCAGCCCCAGGGAGCGTCGGCGCCCTGCAGCATGTCCATCACACTCGTGAAGGCCGAGTAAGAAGAGAGCGGAAACCAATCGCGGAGTGGCTGCAGTTGTCCGCCGAGCTGATCTTTCAAATCGTGAGTCATTCCAGAGAGCGTGTACCGTTGGCGAATGCGCAACTCGTCTGAAACGTCTTCGTCTCGACCGGTAAACGACACCGGCTGGAACGCGATCGTCTGGACCTTGTCGATGTTCTTTGCGGCGAACTCAACGATCTGCCCAATGCCATCGTTATTGATCGTGTTTACGATGGTCGTGACCAACGTGACTTTGATTCCCACTTCCGCCAGGTTCTCGATTGCTTTTAACTTCACGTCGAACAGATTGCCAACACCACGGTGCTTATTCTTTTCCTCGCTGACGCCGTCGAATTGTAAATAGACGCCATGCTGACCGGCGGCCTTTGCGGCTTTGCAAAACTCAATGTCTTCGGCGAAACGAATACCGTTAGTCGCTGCGAGGATGCGATAGAAGCCGACCTTCTTCGCGTAAGCCACTGCTTCGAGGTAGTACGGCGAGAGGGTTGGTTCGCCGCCCGAGAACAGGATGATGATCTGACGTTTCGGCTTAAACGACACAGCGCGATCCAGGATTGCTTTCGTATCCTCGAACGTTGGTTCGTGAACGTACCCGACCTGGTTGGCGTCCATGAAGCATGGATTGCACATCATGTTACAGCGATTGGTCAGGTCTACGGTTAGCACGGCGCCGCGGCCAAACTTTATGTTTGAAGTCCCGTGGCGGTGAACGTTTGCATCTTCGGCGGCGCGAAAGTCGCGGCCGAAAAAGAGCGACTCGATTCTTTCCAGAAACGCTGGATCGGTAGCCATCACGTCAACAAACTCGCCGTGTTTGGGGCAAGTTTTACGCATGACCACCTGGCCGTTCTCTTCGACAATCTGGGCCTTAATTTCCCCCGGATGCGCGTGCATTAACGTCTCCAGGGTGGTTTCGCCGGAGATGACGGCATTGCGAACTTCCTTGACGCAGGTGGGACAGAGACTGTCGGTCTCCCGCGGGAAGCCGAGTGGTGGCGAGGTACGTTCGTACGACTTGAGCAAGGGTCCGGGAGCCCAGGTGGGACGTATTGCTTCACCTTCTGGAAGTCGGCTGTTGACTGACTGAAACGCCTTCCAAGCCAGGTCTGACAGATTTGACAAAAAGGTCGAGCCTTTGACTCCACCAAGTTTGTTCTTCTCTGATTCGCCCCGACGAAACTGATCACTAAACAATGGCTAATCTCCTCATCGCGGTCCTTCTTGACCACGCTCAAATAGAATAAAGCTAATTATTACTTAATATAGACTGCATGCTTCCAAGTTTTTACCGACCCACTCGGCGCGAGCCATGATAGTTGGCCCGGCGGACAATGGCAAGGACAAAAAGCCCCAAGAAATGGCCACTGATGGCCGTTTTTGTAGTGTGACTATGCCTAGTCTTAGGGATTTCTCGCTGTCTCACTTATACTGTGAACGCTCCAGCGGGGCTGTCACTCCCCGTTTCATAAACTCAAGTCTCGTCCAACCCAAAATAACTGCGTGGCGACGTCAGCCCGAGTTGCCTAGTATGGTTATCCCCAGGCCATTTTATTGAATATCGTCTGTGCGCCAGCACTTAGATCCGGAGACACGGCGTGAAAGTAAGTCTCAAATTCCTACCTTACACCTTAATCATTGCTCTCCTGGCTTTCGTTTACATAAGCCCCACGCAGGCCGAGCGGGGTCGGGGTGCTTTAGCGGTTGGCACTGCCTCATCAGCTCAGCAGGAACGTGAGGGACAGGCTCCGGATGTCGTTGCGGAACTGATCCAGGCACATAGAGAGGATTCCGAGCTCGCGCAGAGACTGCGCCAGTATGATTTACTGCGGCTCAATGGCGTGGCAGCCGCGGCGCAGATCCGGCGCAACGGAAAACTATTACTGCAGACCACTCACGGCACTTTCGACCTCAAGTTAACTCCACACGATCTTCGAGCGCCGGATTATCTCGCTCAAGTAATAGATGCCGACGGTGTTGCTCAACAGCTTCCGAGAGCACCACTCCAAACTTACAAGGGGACGATTGCGGGTCATGGCGCCGGGCAGGCGCGGTTCACCGTAACTGAAGATAACGTCGAGGGTTTGGTTATCACTGACGGTGAGAGATTCTTCCTTGAGCCCGCGCGTTCTGTCTCCGGAAAGGCCAACGCGGATGAGTTTGTCTTTTACCGCAGCGGAGATGTAATCGGGGCGGCGGGAGAATGTGGCGTTACGCTTGCCGATGAAGTGGCCGCTGAAGCCGAACGCACCCATGATCGCGCTACCGCCGACGACGCGAGTGCGAGCAACGCGCTGAATCCAATCCCGACTTTAACGCCCATGAGAATCGTTCGCCTGGCCACCGATGCCGACGCTGAATATGTTGCTGCGTTCGGGGGTGCTGCTGCCGCCACCACGCGGATCATAAACGTCATGAATCAGGTGGATGGCATCTATCAGATCGAGATCGGAGTTACGTTTCAGATCACTTTTCAGAATACATGGGCAGATGCCGCTACCGATCCTTATTCGGCCACGGCATCGTCCGATCTGTTGTCGCAGTTCAGAAACCATTGGAACGCGAACTTCGCCGGAATCCAGCGCAGCCTCGCGCACATCTGGACCGGCAAGGATCTCGACGGCAGTACGATTGGTGTCGCGTATGTAGGAGTGCTTTGTCAGAATCCTCCATTTTCATACGGCCTCTCGCAGAAGTTTCCGTTAGTCAGCAACTTTCTGACGGTTCAATCGGTAGCTCTGACCGCGCATGAGATGGGCCACAACTTTTCTGGACGTCACCCCAACGTGCCGACTACCGAGATTCCGCGCGACGTTGAGGCCGCTTGCGCGGGCTCGCTCATGCAATCCTCGATTGGCTTGAGCACCGGCTTTTGTCCTTACTCGCGATCGCAGATGATTGGCTTTGCAAACGCGAATTCAAGTTGCCTGCCCGACAGCGGATCAGCGCCGCCCGCGCCTTCACAATGCAGCGAAACCTCACTTGGCTCGAGCTCACAGGTCGTGAATGGCAATCTGGCTGTGTCGGATTGCCGTTCGCCATCGAGAGGCGTGACTTTTTACGCCGACCTTTATTCGTTTGACGGAATTGCCGGTCAGCAGGTCACCATTACCATGAATCGGACCGGAACGGTTCTCGACCCGTTTCTTTATCTCATTGGGCCAACTGGTTACCAAATAATCCAGAACAACGACAGCAGCGGGGGCGTGAACGCTCTGATTGGCGGTCCTTTTACGTTGCCTCAAACCGGGAAATACGTCATTGAAGCGACCTCAGCCGTTGAGCATCAGACTGAGGGCTACACCTTGAGTCTGACCTTTGGGAGCTGCACGCTGAGTGTCAGTCCCGCAAGTGTCCAGGTTCCGGCTGCTGGAATCTCCGGCAACCTTTCGGTAGGGGGAAATTGCTCGAGTCCGTACCTGTTTCGCTCCTATATTCATCCTGACAGCGGGAATTGGCTCGCTACTGAAGTTTCCGGCGGCACTGGCAATCAGAATCTTGGATACACCGTAACCGCGAACACCAGCCCAGCCGGACGGCAGGGCTTTCTGGTAGTCGGCGGCTCCGGCACAGCAGGGACGTTTGGTGGTCTGCGGATCCCTGTCTACCAGTCAGGAACGGGTCCGGATTGCGTTCCCATTCCGATTAATTTTGGCCAGACGATCGGCAGCAGTCTCAATACTGGCGATTGTATATCGCCGGTACGGGGTAATCTTTACTACAGCAAGCGATTCAGCTTTACTGCAGGGGCCGGACAGCGAATCGCCATAACTTCCACTTCATCGGGCCTGGATAGTTTCCTGACACTCATTGGCCCGGATAGCGCCGTGATCATAAACGATGACGACAGTGCCGGCGGTTTTAATGCACGGATACCCGGTGGGCCGGGATTTCTCACGTTGGGACTTGCCGGTACCTACATAATCGAGGTTAACGGTTTCAGTTCAGGCTCAACCGGATCATTCGCGCTGACGTTGAATGCCCCTGCCGGCACGACACAGTTGATTGCCCCCACTTTCAACGTGACTGAAAACGCGGGCAGCCTGGATGTTACGGTGAGCCGTAACGGCGACACCGGCGGTGCGGCTGCGGTGGATTATGCAACGTCGGGTCCCAGCGGAAACTGCACCGAGTTCAGCGGTACGGCGTTGCAGAATTGTGATTACACGATCGCCGCGGGCACGGTGCACTTTGCGCCTGGCGAAACCAGTAAGAGCTTTACGCTGCTCATCAACGACGACCTGTTTGTCGAAGGCCCCGAAAGCTTTAGTGTGTCTTTGAGCAATGCCGTGGGTACAACGTTGGGGGCGCAGAGCACGGCGACCATCACCATCCACGACAACGACACGCTGCAGCCTGCTTCAAACCCGATCGATCTGCCCGAGTTTTTCGTGCGCCAGCAGTACTACGATCTCCTTGCGCGTCTGCCTGATCCCGGGGGACTGGCCTTTTGGACGGACCAGGTGCAGATGTGCGGTGGCGATCCGGCCTGCAGGGTACGCCGCGTCGAGGTTTCCAACGCATTCTTCTATGAGGACGAGTACCAGCGCACCGGTAGCTACGTTTTCAGGCTCTATCGAGCGGCCTATGGCAATGACCAGCCGTTTCCAAACCCTGATAACCTGAATCCTACTGAAGCGAAGAAGGTCCCGAGCTATGCTGTTTTCGTGGCGGATCGCACGCGAGTGATCGAAAGTCCCAATGTGGCCCAGTCACAGTTAAACCTGGCGAACCTGTTCCTAGCGCGGCCGGAGTTTATTGCTCGCTATCCGCTGTCGCTCACGGGCTCGCAATTTGTCATCGCCATTCTGCAGACAATTAGAAATACCGGGACGGATTTGGATGCCCAGCAGAACGCACTCATCAATGAGTTCAACCAGGGTGGACGCGGCGCCGTGCTCTATCGGCTTGCAGACGACTCGGCCACGAATCCGGTCAACAATCAGCCGTTTGTTACGAACGAGTACAACCGTGCTTTTGTTTTCACCGAGTATGCAGGCTATCTGCGGCGCGACTCAGACATTGGCGGGTTCCTGTTCTGGTTGGGTAAGGTGAATGAGTTCCCAGTGCGAGATCCGTTCATCCAACAAACGATGGTGTGCGCGTTTATTACTTCGGTCGAGTACCAGCACCGGTTCAGTCCAGTGGTGACGAGATCAAACGCCGACTGCGCGAATTGACGCGACTGGAATTCAGAACCCAGCGGAAGCGACCGGGCCTTTGGTCCTGGCCTTTGCCTTTGCATCTCCAAGCGAGTTTCGGAGTCGCCGTGAACCAGACCTGTATTCCGAGAAGTGCAAAGACCAAAGACCAACAACCCTTTTGCTGCTCTCGGTTCTGATCAAATGCAGATTCATCAAACCGCTGTAATTGATTCGTAAGGATGGGGCGTTATGCGATGGTCGGCGGCAAGTCAAAGATCGTTCAGGACGTACTGCCTTTTTTCATTGTCGATGGAAATCCACCGCGCGTTCGCGGAGTGAATACGATAGGATTGCGAAGAGCCGGTTTCTCAAGCGAGGCACGACAGCAGTTGAAGCGCGCTTATCACCACCTTTTTAGATCCGGCCTTTCGTTAACTGAAGCTCTGCTGCAACTGGAACAGATCGACGATGAAAACGTTTCCCACCTGCTGAATTTCATTCGTGGCTCGGAACGCGGCTTTACGCGGGCTCGGGTCAGGGAAAATCTCCAGCGCCATGGCGCACTGCCGATCAATTGACAATGAGGGCCGGCAAGCACTGAGTCGCAAAGAAAGAATCTAATGTCTGAAGCCAGGAGTTTTACAGCGGGCGAGATCGCGGCCCACACCGGCGGGCAAGTGATTGGTGACGCTGACTTGCAATTGAGCAGACTCGGCAGTCTCGAATCCGCAGGAGACGAAGAGATCGCTTATGTCGATGATGAGAAGTTCTTCGAGGCTGCAAAGTCGAGCCATGCCGCCTGTCTCTTGGTCTCCCGAGAGTTCGTTTCCAATGTTGGCGATCAAATTGGCAAGACGTTCATCGTCGTAGCTCGTCCCAAGCTCGCCTTTGCCCTCGCAGCCGAACTGCTTCATCCGCCTCTGCAGCGCGAACCGTTCGTCCATCCTTCGGCTGTCATCGCCGAGACAGCTGATGTAGCGCTCAAAGCTTTCGTGGGTCCGAACGTAGTAGTTGGAGAGAACGCGCGGGTAGGAATCAACACTCGCATAGAAGCCGGCGTTATTATTGGTAGTGATGTCAACATCGGCGCTGACTGCGTGTTGCATCCGAATGTGGTTTTGTACGACGGCGTTTCAATCGGCGATCGCGTGATCCTTCATGCCGGTGTCTGCATTGGCGCCGATGGATTCGGTTACGTGCGCGACGACATGGGCTATCACAAGTTTCCGCAAATCGGGTTTGTCGTTATTGAAGACGATGTAGAGATTGGAGCTTACACAACCATCGATCGTGGCGCGTTGGGTCAGACTCGAATTGGACGCGGGACGAAGTTGGATAACCTGGTCCACGTAGGACACAACTGCGATATCGGTACCGGAGTAGTAATCGCGGCGCAGACGGGAATCAGCGGCAGCGTGACTATCGAAGACGACTGCGTTATTGGAGGTCAGGTAGGTTTTGGCGATCACATCCGCGTGCAAAGAGGCGCTGTGATTGGCTCAAAAGCCGGGGTATTGCCAGGCAAGATCGTGCGACCTGGGGTGTGGTGGGGAATTCCGATTCAGCCGCTTGAGCAGTACAAGCGACTTAACGCGCACGTCGGACGCTTGCCGCAAATGCGAGATGAGCTCAAGCAGTTGCGACAGAGAATTAAAGAACTGGAAGAAAAGCTCGAGCGGATTTCTTAGACTAGCTTGGCTAGGTAAATTCATTTGGATTGATTAGCTGGGCTCTGTAAATTCATGAGGACTGTCCCGGAGTCTCACAGTCGGGAGGGTTCATAACGTGCGGTATCCCGCTTATTTTAGAAACTTGATAATAGAAGCAGCCGCGCGATCTGACGCTCCGCCTTCTCCTAAGTCATGCGTGACTTTCTTTAACTCATTGCGAAGTTGGGCGTTCGTCTCAGGACTCAAGAGTCCAATTAGTTCAGCTGCCAACTTTTCATCCGTAAGTCCGTTCTGCATCAGTTCAGTCACCAGCCTTTTGCCGGCGATCAAGTTCACCAGGCCGTAATGCTCGGCGTTAATCAAGCGTCCAAGCGTGTGCCAATTAATTGCCGACTCTTTGTACACAACTACCATCGGTGTGTTGAGCAATGCCGCTTCGAGTGTCGCCGTGCCACTGGCTACCGCCGCTGCATCGGAGGCGGCGAGCGCTTCGCGGGTTTGATTGTGTACGACTCTCAGTTCGGCAACCGATTCAGTATTGCTCAAAATAGTTTTCGTCTCTTCAAGAGAGCGGCTTGGCGCAATCGCCAAAACGAACTGCACGTCGGCCCGCGTTCGCTGAACAATATTCGCGGCGCTTAGCATCGGCGGCAAGATTCGTTCGAGCTCCTTTCGTCGACTTCCCGGCAGCAGCGAGATGATTGGCCTGCTGAGATCGAGTTCGTTGCGCCGGCAGAACTCATCACGTCCATAAGTGGCGTGTACCTCACCGGCAAGAGGGTGGCCCACGAACTCAACGTGAGTAACTCCACGTTCGGCGTACCAATGTTTTTCGAAAGGAAGGACCGTTAGTAGCAGATCAACATCGCGTTGAATTGATTTCACTCGATAGGAACGCCAGGCCCAGAGTTGCGGACTGATGTAGTAGATGACTTTAAGCCCGCGACGATGAAGGGCGCGCGCGAGGCGCAAATTGAAATCAGGCCAGTCGACGAGAATCACCGCGGCCGGCTTGCGATAAACGGCAGCCTGCTTCAGTTCCTGGTAGGCGCGGAGAAACTTTGGCAAGGCGCTGCCAATCTCGAGTAATCCCAAAATCGAAAGCTGATCGGTGCGCACCACACTCTCGACCCCACTCGCGCGCATCCGTGGGCCAGTAGCTCCGAAGAAGTGAGTCTCGGGAGCGGCTTTCCTTATCGATCCGACTAACGCTGCGGCGTGAGAGTCGCCGGACAGTTCACCGGCCACGATCATCAAGCTCAGGGGGTTGGGCATCGGGGAAGATGGTAAACGGGTTGGTTTGCGAATAACAAACAGCGAGTCGAGCTTGATCCAGCCTGAGCACTCATTGACTGCCGCGCTTATGCTTAACGCCGATGACAACCGCCAGCCACGCATGCAGTTGTTCTGCGGCCTCAATCCCCGCTGCTTCGGTTGTTATCCTGATTGGCGTGCCGGTGGGCCATTCGCTCTTTCTGAGTCGGCCACCTCCGATTCCCTGGTAATAAACTTTTCCCTTGGACCTTTCCTTTCCCGTTTGCGGATTAAAGACCGAATACTTCACTACCAGGTCCTGCGAGTTAATCAGGATTGTTCCTTCCTGGTAGAAATCGACTTCAAATTGGAGCAGCACTACCAGTGACTCGCGTTCGGACCGAGCACGCTTTACGGCCTGATCGCGCTTGACGTCTCCGATCGACGTTGAGGCAATCCCAGGAAACTGGTTTAAGCGATTGATGAAGCTGGCGTAGATGGTGTCCTCAGAAGCCAGATGTTTTGAAGTGGGTTGCCGTCCGATAATGATCGATACTTTTCTGGCAAGCTCCGGGAGACTGGCAGGACGTTCGGTGGTTTCCTCGGCTAGCCGTTCAGCCGGGTTGGTTGTAGGAAGGATACTGGGTGCGCGCCGGCCGGATTGGGCTGATGCGGGCGTAGTCATCAGCATCGGCAAAAGCAAAGCGGCGAGCCAGCCGGCTAATCGGAAAGTGCCGTAGTAAGCCGGATTGCGCATGTTTTCACCCCTTTTCTAAGGAGTTTTAGCTCCCATTAAGGTGTCCACTAATGACGCTCATGCAAAAGATTACCGGGCGGAAATCACCTTTTAGAGACGCCCGGCAGGGAATGCGTTGCACGGGAAGTAATGTTCTTTGGTCTTGGGTCTTTGAGCTTTGATCTCTGTTACCCCCGATCGAGCTGGCGACAAGCTCTACCTCGCCAAAGAGCGAAAAGACAAAGATCAAAGACCAAAGACCGAAATCGAAGAACCGCATCACCCCTTCTTATGGTCCTTCGCTGCCCCGAGCTTCCTCTCCACCATCGAAAGCGCGCGCAGAACGATCAGCGCCAGTAGCGTAACTCCTACGGCAATCACAAATTGACGTAGCGCGACGCTGATTCCAATAGCCGCCGAAAGGAGTATGGAGGCTGCGGTTGTCAGTCCTTCAACTTCCCGGTTCTCTTTGCTGCGAAAGATTGTTCCTGCGCCGAGGAAGCTGACACCAGCCACGATCGCCTCAACAATACGGACCGGGTCAGCAGTGACGTTGGCGTTTCCTTCAACCAAAAATACTTTAATGATTGCACCTGCAAGCCCCACCAACAGCGCCGCCGAGCCGGCAACCAGCATCTGCGTGCGAAATCCAGCCGGCTTATCCGCTATCTCGCGTTCGAGCCCGATTAGCCCGCCCAGCAGCATTGCCAGAGCAACCTCACCGATGATCGTTAGCTGCGCGATGTAGTCCATGCTTCTCCTTCTGGTTTCGAGGATCGTGCTGTAGCCCAAACAAAAAAGGAAGGCTGACCCTCGCGCGTATGGCCCGTAGATGCCGATTTGTTACTGCACCGCGCGCACGGCTTCGCGGGCATAGTAAGTAAGAATAATGTCGGCGCCGGCGCGTTTGATGCTGGTGAGAGTCTCCAGCATGGCCCGTTCCTCATCAATCCAGCCTTTTTTCGCTGCCGCTTTCAGCATCGCGTACTCACCCGAGACGTGGTACGCGGCCAGAGGCAAATCAAAGCGCTCGCGCACGGCTTTGAGAATGTCGAGATAGACCGTCGCGGGTTTGACCATGAGCATATCCGCGCCTTCCGAGTAGTCGAGTTCGGCTTCGCGCATTGCCTCGCGTGCATTTGCTGCGTCCATCTGATATGCGCGACGGTCGCCAAACGCCGGCGTACTCTCGGCGGCTTCACGGAATGGACCGTAAAAAGCTGATGCATATTTCACGGCATAAGACATGATGGCGACATTCTCAAAACCGGCGCGGTCCAACACGTCTCGAATAGCTCCCACCTGACCATCCATCATTGCCGAGGGCGCAACTACATCAGCCCCAGCTTCCGCCTGACTCAATGCCGTGCGCGCCAGCAGTTCGAGCGACTCGTCGTTCAATACTTCGCTGCCACGCACGACTCCGCAATGTCCATGCGACGTGTACTCGCAAAGACAGGTGTCCGTCATGACTACCAGCTCCGGCGAGTTCCGCCGAATGGCTTTGACTGCCTGTTGCACGATGCCATCCTCAGCATAAGCACCCGATGCCAGCTCGTCTTTTGATTCCGGCAAGCCAAAAAGAATTATGCTGCGTACGCCGAGTTCAAAAGCGGCGGCGGCCTCCTTTGCGATTTCATCAACCGACAGGTTATGGACACCCGGCATTGAGGAGATCTCTTTGCGAACGTTCGTACCGGGACAAGCAAACAGGGGTAGGACGAAATCTTCGGGCCGCAACCTCGTTTCACGCACGAGTGCTCGCAGCGCTTCGCTTCGTCTTAGCCGGCGTGGTCGATGAATCATGTGAATAGATGTCAGATGTTGGATGTTAGAAGTGCGCTGGCCGGAAGGAGCGTTCTAACATCTGGCAGCCAGCATCCAGCATCTTCTTTTTACCAACGGTGATAAGCAGGGTGTCCTTCCTTTACTGCGACAAACGTGCCGCGGCAGGTCGCTGTTACTTTGTCATGTGCGATCAGCTCTCCTTCGATCGTAGCGCGATCGTCAGTTGACTCTGCCACTCGCGCAATCATCCGTATCGGCTTATCGCTCGGTGTCGGCCGAAGAAGTTTGATCGTGTATTCCGCAGTCACCGTGCACGGCGGCTTATCGAGTCCGGAACGCTTCATCAGGTAGTGCGCAGCGGCCCAGTTGCAATGACAGTCGAGCAGTGTGCCGATGATTCCGCCACTCAACATGCCTGGAAATGCTTCATACTCCGGCCGCGGCTGCCATTCAGCGATGACTTCTTCTCCGTCTGGAAAGCTGCGAACATGCAAACCCATTTGGTTGGCTGGGCCGCAACCAAAACACTTCAATTCGGGCGCAAAGGTTTCCTGAATGCTTTTCATAAGAAAGATCCGAGTTTCAAGTTTCAAGTTTCAAGTTTCAAGTTTCAAGTTCGAGTTTCAAGTTTCAAGTTTCGACGATTTCCTGATCAAGCTCAACCACTAACTCCCGAACAAAACTGGAAACTGGAAACTAGAAATTTGAAACTAGAAACTTGAAACTTGAAACTTGAAACTTGTCCCTTTGCCTCACCCTTCCCGCAACTGCCGGCGCAGTTTGAAGCGCTGGATCTTCCCAGTTGCCGTATATGGTAGTTCAGCGACAAAAATATACTTCCTTGGCCGCTTGAAACGCGGAAGTGAGCCTTTCACCAACTCACGCAACTCTTCTTCAAGTCTCGAGGTGTCTGATTCTACCGCGTCAGCGACGACAAAGGCACACGCGCACGGCAAGCAGTCGTCGTCAAAGTCTTCCACCAGCGCGACACGACCAACCCCAGTGTGCCGCAGCAGAACACCCTCCACCTCAACCGGCGACACCCACTGCCCGCTCGACTTGAAACAATCGTCGCTGCGACCCATATGGAACCAATGTCCCTGCGCGTCCTTCCGATACAGATCACCCGTGCGAACCCAGCCGGCAACAAAAGTACGCGCGGTTTCCTCTCCCCGCTGCCAGTAACCGGTCGCGGCGCTGTCCCCCCTGATCCACAGATTGCCTTCGCCGTCCTCCCTGGTTGGCCGGTCATTCTCGTCTCGAAGTTCGGCTTCATAACCGCTCAGCAGCTTGCCACTGCTGCCATAAAAAACGTCGCCCTGATGGTTGGAGATGAACATATGCAGCATCTCTGTTGACCCGATGCCATCAAGCAGTTCGACACCGAAAGTGTTTTGCCAATCCTCGCCAAGCTGCGCCGGCAATGCCTCGCCTGCAGACACGCACAAACGCAAGCTCGTGCAATCGAGCTTGTTTGCACGGCGGTGATGCTCCAGGAGCAGGTTGTATACCACCGGAACACCGAAAAAGATCGTCGGACGCGTCTCTTCAAGCACGCTGCTAATAACTTGCGGCGTTGGCTTCTCACGGCAAAGGACTGTCGTTACTCCGTTGAGCAACGGAAACGACAGGCTGTTTCCGAGACCATAGGCAAACGGTAAACGCGATGACGAAAACAAGATGTCATCTCGCTGAAGCTGCAGCACTTCTGCACAAAAAGTCTGGTTCGTAAAGAAAATGTCGGCCTGGCGATGGACCGCGCCTTTAGGTTCCCCGGTGCTGCCTGAGGTGTAAAGAATGAAAGCCGGCGTTGCTGGTCCGGGAGAAGGGAAGTTGGGCTCTGTGGGAAGTTCGATTTGGCCAAGCAACTCGCTGAGATCGTGAATCCGAGGTTTGGTTGAACCCAGCCGCAAAGCACCAGACCCGCGACCAATCACGATAATGTGCTCGAGTTGCCGCAACTCTTCGGACGCAACTGTCATAAGGCTACTGCACACATCCTCCTCAACCACTGCTACGCTTGCAGTACAGTCACGGAGAATTGCGAGTTGGTCCTCGAGTCGCAAACCCATGTTGATGGGAACAGCGATTGCCCCGCTTGAGCAAATTGAGATAAACGCCGAGAGAAACTCAGGCGAGTCATGAAGCAGAAGCGCAACGCGATCGGCAGAGTTGATTCGCAGGCGGATTAGGACTTCGGCAAAGGCGAGTGTCTGCGAACGCAGGTCAGCATAGGTTAGTCGCTGCTCTCCGTAGAGCACAGCGGTTTTGGGAAGCGAGTCAGGTGTGAAGATGGAGTCGAAAAGATTCACAGCTCACCCTACAATCAGTTTCGTCTGGAGTGTCCGACAAACTTCAGTTTGTCGTGACGCAACGAAAGCGAAAGCATGTCGGACTCAAGCAACGATACGGCAGATGGCATTCAGGATTATAATCGCACCTCACATGTTTTCCAGCTTTCATTCATCCAGGTGCTTGATTCACTCCACGGTAAAACCCGACCCAGAGGTTCAACCGAATAGGCGCTGAGCACCGAAGACTCCTGTGGAAATTCTCATCTTCATTTTATTTGTCCTGCTGGTGCTCAGTCTCATGAGCCACGCTTTCTGGCTCTTCGTCACATGGGTCTTCAAGCAGGCGACGAAAAAGGAATCCAGCGGGTCAGTCAAATCACGTTGTCAGAATTGCGGGACTGAGCTCACGGACAGCTTCGGAACTTGTGCGCTCTGCGGTTGGCAAAAGCCCTCTACAATACTCAGCGAGCTGCTAAAAGATCTCGCCGCCACGGAACGCCAGCTTGAGAGATTCAATCGGGCCGGAAGGGTTGATGCAGCGGCTTACGCGAAGATCAGGGAACAGCTTGAAGTCGAGAGACAAAGGCTGACCGGTAAGTCGCCGACTGCACCTGGGACTGGCGCACAGTCTCAGCCACACGCTGAACTTGAGTTCGAGCCGCCTTCCGTTACACAACCAGACAGAGAAGACAAACCATTCAAAGAAGTACCGCCTTCGGTTGTTGCCGGCGCTTTCATTATCGGGAACGATAACATCGTCATTGAACCGGTTCCGACGTTCTTCACTGAGGCAGAAGCGACGGCCGAAGGGCCTGATGATTCCTACGCCCGTCCTGCTGCGCCTGGCTCGCAACGCCGATCGTTCTCCGAAGTCCTCAACACCTTCCTGGAAGAGAACAACATCCGTTGGGGTGAGATTATCGGCGGGTTGCTGATCATCGGATGCTCGACGGCGCTGGTTGTCAGTCTCTGGTCCGAGATAGCGCAGATTCCGGTGCTAAAGTTTTTTATCTTCACCACCGTGACGGCTGCGCTGTTTGGAATTGGGTTGTACACCGAACATCGCTGGAAGTTACCCACTACCAGCCGCGGAATCCTGACCACAGCCACGCTGCTCGTCCCGCTAAACTTTCTGGCCATCGCCGCTGTGTCGAGCGGAGTTGAAATTCAAAACACGCTGATTCTGGGAAGTGAACTGCTGGCTCCCGCGGTTTTTCTCTGCCTGGTCTATTTCGCCGGGAAGGTTCTGACGCCTGATTGGCCACACCTGCTGGTTGCAGGTGTGCTGGGCTCGTCGATTGGCCAACTGCTGATCCGCCACTTTGCCTCGCCGGAACTCGAACCGGGCCTACTCGTCGCACTCGGGTTGTTTCCGCTCGCCTGCTATGTCGGCTCGAGCCTTTGGATGTTGAAGAAATCGCTGGCTGACGGCGAGGTTACAGAAGACGAGACGATCGCGATCTTCATCACCCTGGGCGCACTCACGTTCGCTGCCGTGCTTCCGTTTGCACTGTTGTTATACAAGGGTGGACCGGTGTGGCTGACAATGATTTACCTGGCTCCGGTTGTCAGCGTCGCTGGGTTTCCCTTACTCACCACCGGGATGCTCTTGTGGCGGCGCGTCACGAGTAAAGAACTCGTCGCGGCCAGGACGGTAGGGACCAGTCTGGCGTTGCTTGGGACGGCCATTGTAGTTTCCGGCATGGTGTTGGCTTGGCCGAATCCGGCGAGCATTGTTCCCGCGGCGCTCATCAATTTCGTAGTTTTCACCGTGCTTGCGATCCTGTTGAGACTTCCCGCGGCGCACTTGCCCGCCGCGATCTGCTTCGCACTTGCTTATCTTGTTCTCTTTCATGTTTCCGCGGGTCATGTGCCGTGGCTAAACCTGCGCGTAGTGTCTTTGCTAACCGAGTCTCTGTCGGTTAGTAGCGGTCAGGTACTGGCGACGTTGTTCATCGTGTTTGTGGTCACTTCCGAGTTGCTGACGCGCAGGAGGACCAGGGCAGAGGGTGACGCCTACCTGGCTGCCGCGCTCGCCACCGCGGTCGTTAGTTTGATCCTGGTCACTGCCTACGGTCTGTGGTCGCCGGCCGGGCCATTCGCCATCTGGCTCGTCTATGGAGTGTATTCAGCAGCCACCTTCTGGATTGCCGCTCGTCGGAACGAGCAACTCTTCAGTTGGATTGGGTCTGCCTTATTACTCTTCGCCCTGGCCCAGGCTTTCGCGCAGGTGCTTCACATCCCGTTTCCGTGGCAGACCGCTTTTCTCACCCATGCCACCGTGTGTGCGATCGCCGTGGTTGTCAGCACCCGGTTCGACACCGAAGTTCTGGCCAGACCGCTTTACGAGTCTGCCCTGCTCTCGTCATTCGTGGCCGTCATTTGTTTAGCGCAGGCGGGGCCGTGGGAAACGACCGCGATGCAGGCACAGAGCCTGTTCTGGCTCTCCGGGATCTGGCTGATGTTCGTATGGTTCAAACGCCAGCGCGCACTCTTTGTGGTCTTTCAGATCGCATTAACGATTGCTGTGGTGGTGGCGATCAAGGCAGCGTTGCAACAGTACGAGTGGTATGCCTACCTCCCACATGCATGGCTGCATCCGTGGGGATTGCAGATTCAGGGCACGGTGCTGCTGCTGCTAAGTTTGGTTTGGGTTGCACTGAGGCTCGTGGTTAAGCGCGTCTCGTCAAGTTCAATTCCCGCTGACGAGAATGGCGCTCGCGACCTACGGGGTTTTATCCACGACTTCAAGCGCCTGCTCGATTTACCCTTCGCCATGGATCGGATTGTGCTGTGGATTGTATTGGCGGGTTTTGTCTTGTTGGCGGGCTACGGTGCTTTATCGGGATTGATCCGTGAACTCTCCTCGCGGGAGTTAAGCAATTCTTCCTGGGACATCGCCGGATTCCCGCATGACCAGGTTCTGCAACTGGGTTCGTGGATTGTGCTCGCCCTGCTGTTGATCGCGATGCTGGCAAATCTTTGGGAACGCCGGCGCTCGGTATATTTGCTGGGGACGCTGATTGCCATTCTTTGTGCATTGCCGTTGCTAGCGGGAACCTGGGAAACGCAGACGGCGACAGCGTCAGCCTGGCGTTGGTTGGCAGCAATCGCACTCGCGGTTGTCTCTGTGCCAATCTGGTTTCATGCGCATCTGGCGGCGCAGCTCAAGACAATGGGATGGCCCTCGCTGGAAATTTCTGCGAGTGAAGCGGCCCAGCGCTTGAGGTTGTTGCTCTTCGCGCTCGTGATCACGCCTCTTTTGCTGCTGACATTCTTTCCGGCACTCCTCGCGATCAACTACGTACCAGTTCATGGACCGTCGGCCGGAGTGTTTGCGCCACTCACCGACAGCTTCTCGTACGGCGCTCCGCTCGTGTTAGTGGCGCTGGTTTTGATCGTTTATGCAGTTCGCGAGCGATTGCCACACTACGCGTTCGCGGCCGGCGTGTTTGTGAATTTCACTGTGACGATGATTTACCTGCTCGGCGTGGTTGCCGCTGCGGGGTCGATGAACCGGGTAGTGCTAGTCAGCGTCATTTACCTGAATGCACTGACATTCTCGCTATACGCCTTGGCATGGCTGAGTCGCACGAAGCGTTTCTCGAGTTTTCTCAGCGAGCCCGAGCGATTGCGCACTCAGTACTTTTTGCGGACCCAGGTCTGCCTGGCCGTCGGCGCAAATCTGGTTGGCTTTGCTGGGCATTGGTTTCTGCCCGGCGATCACAACTTTGGTTTTGCATGGCTGGCGATTGGCGTCACCACCATCTTGTTGTTCGCTTGTCTCTGGCACGGTTGGGCGAGGTATGCAGTGGCGGGTCTTTATCTGCTTGGCCTCATGGCTGCGGGTAGTGCCTTGCTGCAATCAGACTTGCCCGCTCACCGCTTTACCTGGGCTGCAGTGATCGTAATGTCAGCCTTTGCCGTGCTTACCTCGCTGCTTTGGAACGCTCGCGAACAGCTTTTTGCTCAGGCCGATCGTCTGCACATTCCCCGGCAGTTCGAAGCCGGTGGCGAAACACTGCGTTGGCTGGTTGTCTTCAACAGCATTCTCGCGATTGTTGTAACGCTACTCGCCTTTCGCATCGAGCTCAGGTTCTTGAGTTTTCCGCTAAGAGCGACCGCAGCAGTCGCGGTAATTCTCCAGGCCTTCACTTTCGCTTTGTTAGCGGGAGGATTGTGGCGCGAACGTTTGCGGCGGGCGGCCGTCGCGGCATTGGTCGTGGGCCTGGTCTTTTTCGGCTGGTCTTTCCTCGTGCCCGGTGTTAACGGGACGTGGCTTAACCGCGCTGTGATCCTGATGGTCGAGATGTTTGTGTTGACCGCTTTGTACGGACTTGGCCTCAACAAAGGCATAGAGCGCGAAACCGATTGGGTGGGATCGGTGCAGGCATGCGTACCGTGGATCGTCGGAATTGGCATTGCGGCGTTGTTGTTTTCCCTCGCCACGGAAGTCTTCTATCAAGTCTCGTTCGGCGCGGTGCGGATCAGCCCTCTCGCCCTACTGGCCATAGGCCTTACGCTGGCCGGCGCTATTGCGATCAGTCTTCTTTTTGCGCTCTCACCAACACACGATCCCTTGAAGCTTTCCGAGCGCGGTCGGATGAACTATGTCTATGCTGCGGAACTCTTGCTGGCCCTGCTGTTCCTGCATATTCGTTTGACCTTGCCCTGGCTCTTCACGGGTTTCTTTGAACGCTACTGGCCGTTGGTGGTGATGGTAATTGCATATCTTGGTGTGGCGATGAGCGAGACTCTGCGACGACGAAAGTTGTTGGTCCTGGCTCAGCCATTGGAACGCACGGGGGCTTTTCTGCCGCTCTTGCCGGTCCTCGGTTTCTGGCTCGCGAATTCCGAAGTGGACTACTCCGCGCTGTTGTTTATCGTCGGCGGGCTCTACGGACTGCTGTCGATTCTGCGTCGGTCGTTTATCTTTGGGCTGGTTGCGGCGCTCGCGGGTAACGCCGGGCTTTGGTACTTGTGGCATCGTTCGGCCGACTATCATTTCTTTCAACACCCACAGCTCTGGTTAGTTCCGATAGCAGTGTCAGTGCTGATCGCGGCTTACCTGAACGAAGAGGATTTTACTGAAGAGCAGATGGCGGGTATCCGGTACCTGTCTCTGGTAACTATTTATGCTTCGTCCACTGCAGATATTTTCATCAACGGTGTAGCAGAGTCGCCCTGGTTGCCGCTCGTGCTGGCAGCGTTTTCGCTCGCTGGAATTTTCTGCGGCATTATCTTTCGCGTGCGGGGTTTTCTTCTGCTCGGTTCGGTATTTCTGCTGCTCGCGATTATCACGATGATATGGTACGCGTCGGCGAATCTCGGTTGGACCTGGTTGTGGTATGTCGCAGGGATAGTAAGCGGCGCCACGATCATCTTTATGTTTGCAGTGTTTGAGAAGAAGCGAAGCGAAGTGCTGCGCGTGGTGGAAGGGTTCAAGGAATGGGACCGGTAGCTGGCTCCAGCGCCAAGGGCGCGAAATAGGATAGCCAGGGGCAAGCGACGAAGGAGCGCCGCCCCTGGTCAAGTAGCGGAACCACCCGAGCCCTGAAAGGGCGCTAAAATTTCGATGCCTAATCCCATATGTAACGCTCGGCGTATGCAACTTCGTAGAGCTGCAGAAACTCTCTAAACTCTTCCTGAAACGTTACCCGGCGATGATGTTCTTTTTGCCTCGCGATATATCGTTTGACGGCCGGCACTTGAGATTGACCCACCGAGAATGCTCCATAACCACTCTGCCAATGAAAGTTCCTAAATTCCCAACCCTTCGTTTTTATCCATTTAGACGACTCAGTCTTCACCTCTCTCACTAAGTCCGCAACGGTAATTACTCGTGAAATTGAGAACAACGAATGAATGTGGTCCGACGCTCCATTAATGATGAGCGCTGGCGACTTCATGCCTCGGAAGCTCGGAAGGTTGAAGCCATGTATGGGTACAGTTCGGTTTCAATTTCGGGTGAAAGAAATGGTTCGCGGTTCTTAGTGCTGAAGATCAGGTGTATGAGGATTGAAGACAAGGATTGAGGCATGTCTTTGAATCTCGCTTTCGGTTATTTGTATTCGACCTGAGGATACTTGATCTCAAACGAGATAGGAACCCGCAGGTGATGACATCAAGCGGCTATTGCGCCTTTCAGGGCTCTTCGGTCTCTCTGACTTTTCCAGGGGCGGCGCTCCTTCGTCGCTTGCCCCTGGCTGTCATATGGCCGCACCGTTGGTGCTCAAATCGGAGTTGTTCTTATGGCCCGGCGACGGCGGGTTCCGCTCGCGGATATTTTGGTTCCTTCCGTCTCAGGATTGCGGCGGAAATCAACGTGATTAGCAATCCAATCGGTAAGGGCTCCATTATTGTGAAGGCGATGTTGATCAACGGGTTTGCGTAAAGCTTCTTAAAACTTTCCATCTGCGCCATCTGGGCCTTTAGCGCTTCGTCAGTCGCACCAGCCGTCCGCGCTTTCTCGATCATGTAGTTCGCATACTTGTCGCCGAAATCCGGCGCGAGCTTGAAGTAGATAAATTCCCATGCGATCACGTAGCAGGCACAGGAAATCAGCGTGATGAAGAGCCCCACTTTAAAAGCCTTTCCAAAAGTGATTTTTCCGCCGCCGACATTCTCGCGATACGAACGAATGCCAAAGAAAACCATCAGAAACGAAACCACTATGGTCGTGTAACCGACGACTTCCAGTTTGTCGAATGAGACTTTGTCGATGAGCGGTACGGTGAGGAGCATCATCAGGGAAGTGATTGCTCCGGAGATCAGGCCGAAGGTCAGTACTATTTTCTTCATCTTTGGTTGGACAGACTCTGTGGTCTGCACTCCCTCCTTTTAAGAGTTTTGAAATCCGTGGCGAAAGTTAGGCGTTTCAGAGAGAGTTGTCGTCATACTTTCGGATGATTTCGACGAATCGGCGGCAAAATCATCCTAATGAACGATTAGAATTGTGCGTTAGTCGCTCCTCCCAGTGTCAGTGGTCAGTAGTCAGTTGTCCGTTGTTCTTGTGCACCAGTCTGCTTGGCTTCGATTTTCGACGTGCCAATGTGAACAACTGACCACGGACAACTGACTACGGACAATTTTAGGGAATCAGACGGAGCTCTTTCCCAATCTGTACCGCCTGGGTTCGACGCCGAGCGTTCAATTTCGCGAGCAACCGGCTGGAGTGGGTTTTCACGGTATTCTCACTAACGAATAACTTCTCGGCGATCTCTCGGTTGCTGAGCCCATCGGCAATCAACTGCAGGATCTCCAGCTCACGCCTGGTGATTCCGAGTTCTTCCAGCTTTGACTCGTCCAGTTCAAACGTCTGCGGGCCTGCCACTTCCACTTCCTTCACCAAAATGATCTGCTCTTTGCGCGTGAATTTCAGCCCGAGCCAAATGCCGGCCGCGGCAAAGATGAGTGCGACCAACGCGCCGTAAAGTTCAAGGGAGTGCTCGACTACCAGGAACCGGTACTCGACTAGTCTTAGCGCGACGATAAGCACGCCGCCTAAGAGTCCGTAGATAAGAATGTGACGTTTCATGCTTCGTTGAAGGCCATCATTATCGATGGTCAAACGCACTTACGCCAACAGAAGATCGAGCTCCTCTTTGGGCGCGGGGCCGCCTCGCCCGCAAACGTTGAATAGCAGTCAAGCGCAAGAGCTAGAATTTACTTTGGGGGTTCAGAGGCGAAGAGGGTTTAGAGGCGAAGCCTCTTGCGGGCGAGGCCGCCGGCGCTCCCAGCTGTGCAGTTCGCGCTTGATTGCGTTCTTTGGGTGCTCACGTTCACGTTCCTACCCAACGCTGATTGCTGATTAGCCGCGCAATGTAATTCGTGGATCTGTTGAATGCGGAAGACCGAGCAGGCATAATCCGGACTATCTCAAGCAGGCCGAGAAATTGTTTCCACTTATGAAAAACAAGAGATATCTGAAGCGGTGACGATTTGTCGCCGACGCACCACATTTACTTCTCGTCGAGCTTTCTTCCCGCGTTCAGGTTGTCGAAGTTCAAGATCGTGTTGAGCACGAGAAAGTAGCTGCCCTTCGTCTGTCCGCGCCACATTGGGTTCGTCGAGAAAAGCACGACGTGACCTTTCCCGAAGGGCGAATCAATCACTGCCGGATGCTGCGCAATCTCATCCCCACCATCAAGTAAGCCGGAAACGAAAAGCTCGCGCGTGTCCGCATAGCGCAAAACCACGCGGGGACGTTGGTCCGGAGGAATGACCAGCACACCGTTGCGCCGTTGTTCGTCCGTAAGAGGCAGGGCTTCCCAGATTTCAGCTTTCGGCAGTTCCGGCGCTTCCACCGGAGGTCGGCCCTGAACCGTGTCCGGATCGTCGGGCGTGCCCCGGCCCGTCCGGCGTTGCTCACGACGTGGACGACCACCGCGTCCACCTGCCATGCTGCTGAGATTGAAAATGGGCCCGTTAGAGCAATACATCGAGAGCGAGTCGCCATAGCCGTACGCGATCGGGCTCGCACTATCGACCGCTTTTATGCGCATGATATTGCCAACCGCTTTGAGTCTTTGTGCGCGCTGGATCGTTACGCCCGGCACGAGGCCGGTGGAGATTGCGAAGTCCGCAGTGTCATCGACCGTGATAAACACCCCGCCGTTCTGTACAAACTTCTGCAGGTTCTCGAGACCCGACCATCCGAGGCCGGGGCGCATGTCTTCGGTCGAATCAATCTTGCCGAGGTTTGGTGTCAGCGTCGTAGTCTTCCATGGCAGCGGGTTTCCGAACATCGGAAGTCCGTTGATGATTGCCTGCGTCCCACGTCCAACCGGTGCAAAGATGATCACGTCATACTTGGAGTTGAGATTCGAGTCCTTTGAAACGTCCTGCGTGCTGATGTAAGAGTAAGGTATTTGCAACTTATCGAGAGCGAGCCGCCACCAACCCTCGTTCTGCGTGGTTAACCATGTATGCATTATCGCCACCCGGGCCGTTTTTATCGCGTGCGTCTTCACCACCGGTGCAGCGTCGACGGCATACACCTGGATCCCCAGTTCCTCAACCACTCGTTTCAACTCGTCAGCCGATGCATTGCGAATGATGAAGGAGCCGCGATTGAACTTCCGCCCCGCCGCTTCGAAAGGCTCTTCCGCAGCTTCCATCGCCACACTCTTCAAACGGAAACGCAAGGTTGCGAGGTTGTTGTCGGCGTTGTGATTGATCAGGTGAACTGCGCCCGCGCTTGAAACCACACCGGGAGATTTCACTTCGCCGTTGACTCGTTCCATCGACGCATTCAAAACCTTCACGTCCACCACGCGCACGGCTTCAACGTTAGCCAGTTCGCCCATGGTCCAGGCCGTGTCGTCATAAATGTCCTGCTGTGGATCGTTTGGCGCCCAGTACTGATAATCCAGCAGTGCATCGGCGATACGACTGTAGGGTTGATCCATACGCACGATATAACTGCCAGCCGGGAATCTTCGTTCTTCCATTGATGGTGATGGAGACGGAGACGGAGTTGGAGACGCGCTGTTTGCCGGCGTGCTGGTGGCGCCTGGCGCGGCTGGTCTCTTCGCCTTGATTGACACGGTAAAAGGAGCAGTGGCGCGGTGAATCTCGCAACCCTGTGCTTGCAGCGTGCGCAGTAGTTCTGCCTGATTTCCCAGACGCGGATCGTCACCCGGAAAAACGTAAGCGGCCGGACCTTCGTTTTTTGGTTTCTCGATCGAGCGTTTGCTCTTCAGATAGAAGTTCTTGAGAAAGAGTTTCGTGTTGTTGCCGAAGTAATGAAGAGTGGTCAGCAAGGCGGTCTGCTGGTAGTTGTTGTTGTTGCGTTGGGACCATTTTGCCCGCGGCAGTGGCGGATTCTGTCGAAACCAGGTGCGCGAGTACTCGTTCGCCGAAAGAGTTCGTTCCACGGTGTCGGCGCCGGCGTTGCCGAAAGTTTCATACAGCCGGCTGATACCGTTATGGGTCGCCGCAATGAACATCAGATATCCCGGCGACCAGGTGTCAAAATTGCCGTGGGCGAAAACACCCGGCATGCCAAACTTCGTCATCTCGGAAACGTTGTTCCAGCCAATCAATTGCCACTCGTCAGTCAGGATCGGATCAACCCACGCGTTGTAAGGCCCGTCACCGATTGTGTTGTCGTAGAGATAGGGAACTGACTCATGCAGATCGTGTAACACCTGAGCTTTCCACCCGAGGTAGGTATTGAGCACATTACGCGTGAGGTTCAGCGAAAGCCCGATTGCATCGCGATTATTATCGTGTGCTACGTATTTGCCCCAATAGATCAGCGCCGGCCAGTTCTGGTTCGGATGTGCCAAATGCCAATTGTAGACGTCGACCATGCGATTGCGACCATCGACCTCTACCACAGGTGTGATCAAAGTGACCATGTTGTCGCGAATCGCTTTTACATAGGGACTCTCGTCGACCGCTAGACGGTAGGCAAGTTCCATTAACGCAGTCGGCGAACCGGTTTCTGTCGAATGGATAGTGCCGGTGATGTAGTAGATCGGAAACGATGCCGCGACCAGTTTGTCAGCTTCTGCGTCATCCATCTTGATCCTACGCGGATCGGCGAGTTGAGAGAGCCTGGCTCGATTCTCGTCCAGCCTGCCGAGCAGCCTTTCTGAGGCGACCGCGACGGCAATTGTTTCGCGGCCTTCCTCGGAAGTACCGATCGAGTAGACCTTCACTCGCGGGCTGGCGCGTTCCAGCATGCGCATGTACCGATAGACTTCTTCGGCGTACGGCAGTTTCCCCGGGGCGCCGGCAACATCACCAAGGACGGCTTTCGGATTCGGGACGTTTTGAGACGCCGGCAAATAATCAGTCAGGGGCGAATTAAAAAAGGGCTCGGTCGTATATTCTCGAATCTTCTGTGTGTACTCTTCGTCAATCGGTTGATTCGGATCGCGGCCTGGCTTGACCTGGGCATTCGTGAGTGCCGAAAACATAAAGAGCAACAGCGCAGACACAAGCGTCGCGCGCAGAGAGTTGTATCGATTCATCGTGTTCCTCAGTTGAAAAGAGATCGGTACTTGAGCTGGTGCTCTGGAGGCATCGGGTTCGTTGCCGAAGTCTTAAAAGAATTCAATTGCAGGAGAATAAGCTTTTTAGCTAAAGGCTGGCCGCAAGTCAATCTAATTGGCAGCTGTAAGTGTGAAGTCGTCACTACCGTCACGCGATCTTTGTAAACGTTTGCGGGCTTAACTCGCTAGTTCGTTATCGCCCCGGAACTCGACGCTACGCGTTAGGTACTGATGACTTCATTAACCCGCTTCAAATACACATCCTGCAAAAACCGTCGGTACGGTAGTAAGGCGAGATTTTGTAAAGCTACTTCCCTCGCATAGAATTAGCCTTCAGTTCCCCGGCCAACAATCGTATGTCCAAACGCGAAAACACTGATCGACCGTCCGGTGCCCAACCGCCGGAAGAATCCACGCCCGCACGCGTTGGTTCCGTGAGCAAAAGTGCTGGCGGCGTGCCTGCGATCATTTCATCACTGAAGGCCTCACTGGCAGAGATGGGGGCGGTGCGCATGGTCCAGACGCTGGTGAAGATTAATCAGAAGACTGGATTCGATTGTCCCGGTTGCGCCTGGCCCGAACCCGAGGAAGAGCGGTCGCACGCTGAATTTTGCGAAAACGGCGCAAAGCATGTTGCCGACGAAGCGACGAAGAAAAAGATTGGGCCAGAGTTTTTTCACGAGTGGACGGTCACCGATCTTGCCTTGCAGTCAGACCATTGGCTCGGCAAACAGGGCCGCATCACTCACCCGATGATCCTTCGCGGCGGCGCTGCACGTTACGAGCCTGTCAATTGGGACGAGGCCTTTACATTGATCGCGGCTGAGTTGAACTCGTTAAACAGCCCTGACGAAGCCGTCTTCTACACCTCAGGTCGGACCAGCAACGAAGCCGCATTTCTTTATCAACTCTTTGTCCGACAATTCGGCACGAACAACCTCCCGGACTGCTCGAACATGTGTCACGAATCGAGCGGCTCAGCGCTTGGGGAAACTATCGGCGTCGGCAAAGGCACCGTCACCCTGGAGGATTTCGATCGGGCTCAGGCAATCTTCGTCAGCGGTCAAAACCCGGGCACGAACCATCCGCGAATGTTGACTGCCCTGGAGCAGGCAACTAAAAACGGTTGCAAGATCGTGCACATCAATCCGTTGCCGGAAGTCGGCATGACTCGCTTTAAGCACCCGCAACATCTGTCAGGTTGGATCGGAAGTGGAACAGAGTTGGCGGATCTTTTCTTGCAAGTGCGGATAAACGGAGATGTCGCGCTGTTGAAGGGAATCATGCTGGAGGTGTTGGCCGAAGAGCAGCGGCGGCCGGGAACAGTTTTGGATCGGGAATTCATTCGCGAATACACGACCGGCTTTGAAAACTTCGCTGCAGCGCTAGAGTGCGAGGACTGGAGCGCGATTGTTGAGCAGTGTGGTGTTCCCCGCGTCAGGATCGCAGCCGCGGCGCAGATCTTCATCAAGTCAGAGCGCACAATTTTCTGCTGGGCCATGGGATTGACACAGCACAAGAACGCCGTGGCGAACATTCAGGAGATCGTCAACCTGATGCTGTTGCGCGGCCAGATTGGGAAACCGGGCGCCGGTCTTTGTCCGGTGCGCGGTCACAGCAACGTGCAGGGCGATCGCACCATGGGGATTTGGGAGCGGCCCACCGAGCCGTTTTTGAATAGCCTTAGTGCTGAATTTGGTTTTGAGCCTCCGCGCAAGCACGGCTTTGACACCGTGCAATCGATTCAGGCAATGCATCACGGGAATGCGCAGGTTTTCTTTGCGCTTGGCGGCAACTTTTTATCAGCTTCTCCAGACACCGAATACACAGCAGCCGCACTGCGTAGTTGTCGTTTAACTGTGCACGTTTCCACGAAATTGAATCGGGCGCACTTGATTACCGGTGAACAGGCATTGATTCTGCCTTGCCTCGGACGAACTGAGATTGACCAGCAAGCTGGTGGTCCCCAGTTTGTCAGCACGGAAAACTCGATGGCCGTCGTGCAGGCTTCGCGTGGCTTTCTGCCGCCGGCATCCGAACATCTATTGAGCGAGCCGGCCATAGTTGCGCGTTTGGCTCGCGCGACCCTGGGCCAAAAATCCAACGTTCAGTGGGAAGAGCTGGTCGCAAAATACGATCTGATTCGAGATCACATCGCGAGAGTAGTGCCCGGTTTTGCAGACTACAACGCCAGAATCCGTCAGCCCGGAGGTTTTCAACTGCCGAGTTCGGTCCGTCAACGCGAGTTTAAGACTCCGTCAGGAAAGGCCGTGTTTACGGTTCACGTTTTACCAAAGCATCACCTGGAGCCTGGTCAGTTTCTCATGATGACCATTCGCAGTCATGATCAGTTTAATACTTCGATTTACGGTCTGGACGATCGCTATCGTGGGATTAGTAACGGACGCCGAGTCGTGTTTCTTAATGAGCAGGATATTCGCGAGGCGGGGCTGGCGGCAGGAATGAAAGTCGACCTCATTAGTCATTTCGAAGGCGAAGAGCGAGTGGCGCGAAACTTCACAATCGTTTCTTACGATATTCCGCGACGCAGCGCGGCGACGTACTTTCCGGAAACGAACGTGCTCGTTCCGGTGCGCAGCGTGGCAGAAAAGAGCAATACGCCAACGTCAAAGTCGGTGGTGATTAGCGTTCGGCCGGCGTCAGGGAGCAGCGAATGATAATGGTTCCTGAGAGGCGTGAAGGACAGATGAAAGGTGAACTGTACGGCAGTTTGGCGGAGCAACTAGCGAGCTTGCTGGAAGGGGAACGCGACTTTATCGCGAACGCAGCCAACATGTCGGCGCTGCTTTACCATTCGTTGTCGCTACTAAATTGGGCGGGCTTCTACTTTCACAAGGAAGGTGAGTTGGTTTTGGGTCCGTTCCAGGGCCAGCCGGCTTGCGTGCGCATTCCAGTCGGTAAAGGCGTCTGCGGCACGGCGGCAGAGCAGCGAGCCACGGTCATTGTTGGGGATGTACACCAATTCCCGGGATATATAGCTTGTGATAGTGCCTCGAACTCCGAAATCGTTGTGCCGCTGATCATGGACGGCGCATTGCTGGGCGTGATTGATCTCGACAGTCCCGCGTTTGCAAGGTTCGACGAAGAAGACGCGCGCGGGTTGAACGAGTTGGTGCAGATCTTTTTAGGGGCCACGAATGTTGTTTCTCCGAGTGACCCCGATGGCCGCGAGAGGCGAGAGTAAAAGATGATCACTATTCGAAGAGCAGCGGAACGTGGCCATTTCAATCATGGCTGGTTGGATACCTATCACACGTTTTCATTTGATCAATATTTTGATCGAGACCACATGGCGTTTCGGAGCCTGCGCGTGATCAATGAGGATCGGGTGGAACCCGGCGTGGGGTTTCCGACTCACTCGCATCGCGACATGGAGATCATAACCTATATTTTGGAAGGGGCGTTGCGACACCAGGACAGCATGGGAAATGGATCGATTATCGAGCCTGGTGATGTGCAGCGGATGACGGCGGGCACAGGCGTGGCCCACAGTGAGTTCAACCCGTCACAGTCGCAATCAGTGCATCTGTTGCAGATTTGGATACTGCCGAATCGCAAGGGGCTTACGCCGGGCTACGAACAAAAGGCATTTAGTGAAGAGGAGAGAAAAGGAGGATTGCGGCTGATAGCGTCATCTGACGGCCGAGCGGGGTCAGTCACGATCAATCAGGATGCAAGTATCTACGCAACGATTTTGGAGCAAGGTGAAGCAGCGAAGCATGAGTTGGTTTCGGGCCGTCACGCGTGGATCCAGGTGGCACGCGGGTCAATAACGTTGAATGGGGAGAAGCTCGGTCAGGGCGACGGCGCCGCAATAAGCGATGAAACTGAGCTGCGGATCGAGGGAAGTGACCGGTGTGAGGTTTTGGTCTTTGATTTGGCTTGAATTGAGTTCTAAGGTCTGGAGTAATCATATGCGCCCTGAGTAGGTTCTACCGGTTTGTATTTCTTGACGACCACGAGAGATACACTTCACCTTAACCGCCAGAAGAGCAGTTTTTAGGCTTTAACTTTATCGATTACCAGGTCCCGGTTCGCTAGGGGAGCGAAGCCAGGAAGTCTACAGAGCCATCCACCGAACTATTAAGAGCATCCACTCTTCAGTTGAGGTCGTCGTAGCTTGTGAGTCGGACGTCGAACTGTCGCCTGGAGTTGACGTGTCAACGGAACTGGTGGATTCCTCCGGTGGCGGCGGTGGTGGTGTCCAATCGCCTGAGGGCACGTCACCGGCGAAGGCCTGTGAAGCAAATGCGATAGACAACACAACTGCCAGTAGAAAATGTCTCATGGGTGTTTTCTCCTTTGGAGCAAAAAAGCATGCAAGGTTTCTTACATCGGCACAGAATAGAGCAACTTCCAGAAATTCTTGCAAGCCAGAAGAGAGGCAACTAATATCCGCCCGAAGTCGCAAGATCTCTTACACTCACATCGAAAGGCGTATCTCGCGTGAAGATCACCTCACCCAGGCTAAACACTTCGAATCTGAGCGCCAATGAGGACGCCCTCCTGCGTTGTCAAAACGCACTTGAGCGAAAGGAAAAAGGGGATTACGAAGGCGCTCAAGAAGTAATGCGCCCTTTGTGGAGGGGGATTGGCCACAGACCCCTGACAAAGGGCTTGCACCCGTCCGTTAGTGCTGAGCTCTTGTTATGCGTAGGGATTTTGTATGGTTGGATTGGTGGAAAAAATGAAATTAAGGAGGCTCAAGAAACTGCCAAGAACCTTATCAGCGAAAGTATTAATTTCTACGAATCTCTTAGCGACATTAAGAAGATAGCTGCAGCCAGGGCCGAGATAGCGTATTGCTATTGGCGCGAAGGGGCTTTGGACGAGGCTCGGATCCTGCTCACTGAGGCTTTGCAGAAGCTGACGGCGGAGGGAAACACTCGCGCGCGCGCGTTATTGAGGTTAGCAATAGTCGAATGGTCGGCGACACGGTATAGTGAATCGCTGAAGATCCTCATCGACAACGCCTCACTCTTCGAGAGAATCTCTAGTGATGCAATTAAAGGTGCCTATCACGGTCAAATAGCGATTGTCCTTAGACACAAAGCTAAGTCTGAGGAGAGTGCTGCCTATCTACAGAAGGCACTGCGTGAGTTTGAAAAGGCTGATCACCATTTCAAGTTAGCGCGGCATACTGTTTTTAGAGCGGATGTAAAAAACAATGTCGGTCTGATTCTCTGCAATTTATCGAAATACAAAGAAGCTCAGAAGTATCTGACGGAAGCCCGCCGTCTTAGCGTTCTCGCAAGGGACAGGGTTCGTACTGCGCAGTTTGACGAGAGTCGAGCTCAGGTCTTTGTTGCCGAGAAGAAATACAAAGAAGCAGAGGCCGTGGCTCGATCCGCGGTTCAAGTCTTAGAGAAAAGTGGCCAACAGTGTCTGCTAGCGGACGCGTTGACAACTCACGCTATCGCCTTAGCTCGCCTGCGTCGCTTCGACCAGGCTCAATTCACATTTCAACGCGCCATTGAAGTTGCCCATCAGGTAGGCGCACTCAACAAAGCCGGCATCGCCGCGCTAACCCTCATTGAGGAACTCGAAGACCTTTCCTCAGAAACGCTGCATGCTGCTTATTATCGGGCCAGCGAATGGCTCGCTACTTCACAAAGTCGTGAGCTGTTATTACGCCTCAACTCCGCGGCCCGAAAAGTTCTTCTGAGCCTGCGCCAGGAGATCAAATCCAATGAAGCCACCGAAAGTCTGACGAACAAGCCCTGCGATCTTCAGGCTGAAGTGCTCAAGTATGAAGCCGTGTTGATCAAACATGCCCTCGCAAAAGTCAGCGGCAGCGTCACTCGCGCTGCTGCCCTTTTGGGCATGAGCTATCAAGGCCTGGCGTATATCATCCAGGCCCGCCACAAAGACTTACTCAAAGAGCGATCGCCCATTCGTCGTCGCAGTCGGAAAGACTGAAATTTGTTGTCTCGTCCCGAGCGGGCGGTTCCCACGATCGCCCCCAAACTAATTATTGAGATCGAAGATGTACGGTAGTGGCCAAGCGTGCATCTTCGGCCGCAGCCACATTCGTCGAGGGGAACGAATTGTGCTGCGTGGGCGCCACGTTAATCGTGGGTGGCGTGGCGTAAGGAGACCGGCACGAACTCCCATCGTGCCGGTTTTCTTTCGACCTGCCGATCGAGCGCCCGCTCAACTAACGCCCTCCCCGCGCCTCGAAACCCGTTTCCGGCTTCTTATTAGCCGCCCCGTGCCTTGGCACGCCTCCCAAAAACTAAGGACTTGAATCCTTATTCGCATCACATGTAATCTCTGTGACGTGCAAACCAACCTTCCATTTCAGCCTCCCCATTCAATTGGCCGGCCTGCCGGTAGACGTGACAAATGAATCAGCCGCTTATCGGTACGACTAACTGAAATGGCCATCCACGGAACTCTGGCAACAATGAGTGTCTCCGATCTCCTCCAATTTTTGGCGGCCGGGAGGAAGAGTGGAACGCTGAAGTTCAGCCGGGGCAAGGTCGTCAAAGAGATCTATTTCCAGGGCGGAATCGTCGTCGGTGCGAACACCAACGACCCCAAGGAGTATCTGGGGCAGGTGCTAATTCACTACGGCAAACTGGACGAGGCACAGCTCCAGGCCGCCATGGAGGACCAGCGCAAGGCCGGTGGCAAGCTTGGCGAGATACTAGTCGCGCAGGGATCCATGACTTCCGCTGGAGTGCTTGAAATCCTACGCATCCGCACGCTCGATATCATTTATGACCTGTTCGTCTGGGAAAATGCGCACTTCGAATTTTTCGACGCTGAACCCCTGCCCTCGGATCTGATTCGTATTGAGGTCGAGCCGACGACCATCATCATGGAAGGAATTTATCGCGTCGATGAGCTGTCACGCTATCGCACCTTAATTCTTTCCGATCGAGCAGTGCTGGAATTAGCGGCGGGCTCGGCAGGTTCCCACGGCGTGAGCAAAGACGTGCGGCAGATTCTGCAATTCATCGAGAAGCGCATGACTGTCGCTGAGATTTGCTACAACATGCACGATTCGTCCTTTAACATCTATGCACAGCTCTTTGATCTGGTCTCTAACGGTATTGTCAGGGTGGCGGAGGAGAGTCCAGCGAGCGCTGATCCGTTTACTGAGTTGACTGACCTTCCTGAAGATCCTGCTGAAATGTTATGGCTCGCCAGGCGGGAGCTGAAAGACAACAACGCAGACAAGGCGCTCGACCTCATTCATAGGATGATATTGGCCCAGCCCAAGAACGCGGAGCATCAAACGTTGCTCCAGGAGGCCGAGACTCAATTCGTCAAGCAGGCTTATTCGCAGCTCTCACCTCAATCAGTGCCGAAGATATTGATGCTGCCCGAAGCTTTGACAGAACAGCAGTTGGGCCCGCAGGAGGCGTTTGTCTTATCGCGGATCAACGGTGAGTGGGACATTCAATCGATTCTCTCGATCTGTCCTTTTCGTGAGGCTGATAGTCTGAGGATGATCAAGTCGTTGGAGCAAGCCGGAATCATTGGCTTTTAGTTTCCTGTGAGTGTGTAAACAAAACGGGAGCGATGACCAATGTCAACGCTCCCGTTACCATTATTCACGCGCGGGGCTTAGTACCCGTAGTAACCGTCCGAGTAACCATTCTCGAAGCCCTGACGAAAGTAACGTCGATAGAGCTCCTTGTCGCCAAATCGTGAATTGTAATCACTTGTGGCACTCCGAAAAGCGCTTTCATCTCGGAACTCGAAACGCTCATTTTGACGGCGATCCTTGCGGCCTTCCTGGATGCCTTTGTTATAACCAGCATTCAAAGCAGTCTGTCGCATTTGAAACGAGCCACCCCAATTGTATTGCTCGTTCCAGTCACGTCCACGACCCCGACGATCCTGCCGGTAGTCTCTGCGATCATTGCGATCATTTTGCTGGTCGCGACCCCAGTATCCGTCGCGGCTTTGAGCGCTCACCGCTACTCCTGAAAGCAGGAACATTCCCAGCACCAGCATCAGTACCCAACTTATTGACTTACGATTGCTTTTCATCATCTTTCCTTCCTCTCGTTACCCTCTTCAAAATCTTTTTGCCGACCCCTGCGGCTTAACTTCAATCGGCGTGCCGTAGCTCAGGGGCTGCAAAAGGGCAGAAATGCTGAGTTTTTGACCAAGTTTAGAGTGGTGGGTGCACGAATAAGAAGCAGCTTGTACCGTATCGTGCATTCTAAAAAAAATACGGGTGCTCGCTAACGGTGCTCGTTCATTGTGATGTGGTCAAATTGCGAGATTACTTCTCAGAATGAATGTCCCTGACCGATCCAGTCGAGTGACCAAATCGTCATCGCGAAAATGCTTAGGCTTTGGCAAGTTTGCCAGGAAGGCAGTTCGGGAATGTTAGTTGCAAATTAACGGTCGAGGGCGTGGCTTGAACTCACAAGCTTCTAAACAAGTGAACAGAGACAAGATTAGAACGCGGTACCTGGCAGGTGTGACGCTATGCGGTTTCGCCGTTTCGCTGATTTCAGCTTACCGGTTGCCGCTGGCTGCGCTTGATTTGAAGTTCGCTGTTCTAGCAGCCGTCACCATTCTGGTTGCCGGAATTACTATCAGAATTCCCCGGGCGCGCGGACGCGTTTCAGTTTCCGACATCTTTGTTTTCCTCACGCTGCTTCTTTACGGTGGTGAAGCTGCAGTCTTACTCGCGTTTGTGGAAGCCTTTGTTTCGTCACTCTACTTTAGCCGGCGAACTCTCATTCGCTTGTTCAATGCGAGTGTGATGGGTGTGTCCACCTTTGCAACTGCGTCGGTGCTCGCCATTCTGTTTGGAAGCGTAACTACGCTGCGTACGCAGGACCCGGCGAAACTGATGGTCGCTTTATCCGTTATGACGCTGGTCCAGTATGCGATGAACTCCGGAATCGTGACTGTCAGTCTTTCACTTAAATCAGGTGAGCCGCTTTGGACAAACTGGCACCGCAACTTTCGCTGGACCTCGATTACTTACTTCGCCAGCGCTTTTGGGGCAGAGACGGTAGCACGACTGATCGACGAACTCGGAATCTTTGCTTTTATCGCCACCACGCCAGTCATCGGTGTCATCTATATCACTTACCGGACTTACACCCACAATATCGAGGCTTCAGCAGCGCGGGCCGAGCAAGCCCGGCTTCACGTAGTGGAGCTAAACCATCTGCTTCGCGAGCAGGAATCGATAAGCAAGGCGCTGGAAGAAAGCGAAGCTCACTTTCGCACGGCATTCGATTACGCCGTAATCGGGATGGCCCTCGTGTCTCCAGAGGGACGCTGGCTTCGAGTGAATCATTCGCTCTGCGAGATAGTGGGCTATCCGGAAGCGGAGTTATTGCGGATGGATTTTCAGTCGATCACTCACCGAGAGGACCTGGGAAGCGATCTGGCCGAGGTTTATCGCATGCTGACTGCGGAGATCATGACCTTCCAGTTAGAAAAGCGTTTCATCCACAGGCGCGGTCACGAGGTCTGGACGTCCGCCAGCGCTTCGCTCGTGCGTGACACCGACGCCAAACCACTACACTTCATTTTTCAGATTCAAGACATCACTGAACGCAAGCGCGCAGAAGCAGCGATTCACACACTTTCGCTCGTCGATGAATTGACAGGCTTGTACAATCGGCGTGGTTTCATGGCTTTCGCCGAACAGCATCTCAATACGGCCTATCGCTCCCAGAAAGGGCTCGCGATCGTCTACGCCGATCTCGATGATCTGAAACAGATTAACGATTCCTTCGGACACACCGAGGGTGATCGCGCGCTCATCAAAACTGCCGAGCTATTCAAAGAGACATTTCGTTCGTCGGATGTTGTTGGCAGGCTTGGGGGAGACGAATTCACGGTGCTGGCCGCTGTGGATCCGGATGGCGGATTGGAAGGATTGCTTAAGCGGCTCGAGAGAAAGATTGAGAGTTTTAATCAGTTGAAGACCACTCCATATCAGCTCTCGATCAGTATCGGCTATGCGGCTCTCGAAGCCGGACGGTATAGTTCCATAGATGAATTGCTAACTGAGGCTGACAAAGCCATGTATGAGAACAAGCGGGCGCGTAAGACTAAGCCGAGTGTGATCGCTGAGGACGACGAATTGACTCCCCAGGTAGCCGTAGCCTAGGCACACAGCAGCGTTACCAGGCATCGCGGCCGGTTTTTCGGAATCGGCCGCTTTTTTTGTAGTATCCTGCGCGGCGTTTATGGCGGTCGCTGTCACATCAGAAGCGCCGGCGCCGTCCGGCCGCTGGCGAATTCTTATACTCCTTTCTTTTGCCGAACTCCTCGGCATGTCTCTCTGGTTTAGCGGCTCGGCAGTAGTGCCGGCTCTGCGAGCCGAGTGGCAACTTTCAGACTCTTCTGCTGGTTGGTTGACCATTGCGGTGCAACTCGGCTTCGTGGTCGGAACTTTGTTGAGTGCGGCACTGAACCTGCCGGACGTTCTGAACGTCCGCTACCTGTTTGCGATCTCGGCGTTAGTTGGCGCCCTGGCGAACGCGGCTTTCGGCTATTTTGCCGGCGATGCTGGTGTCGCCATGGTGCTCCGGTTTCTCACAGGAATGTTTCTCGCGGGTGTCTATCCACCGGGAATGAAAATCATAGCGACGTGGTTTCGACATTCTCGAGGGCTCGCGTTAGGTGTCCTAATCGGGGCGCTGACGCTCGGAAAAGCCTTTCCTTATCTGATTAATTCTGTTGGAACTTCAAACTGGCGCGTAAACGTCTTATGCGTTTCCATTCTGGCGGCGGTGGGTGGTGCGCTGGTGTTGTTTTTCGTTGAAGACGGTCCTTACACGTTGCCGGCAGCGAGATTCGACGCGACGCAGATCATGAAAGTGTTTGCGAACCGGGGCGTGCGCCTGGCCAGCTTTGGATACTTCGGGCACATGTGGGAGCTCTACGCGATGTGGACCTGGCTTCCAGTAATGATGAGGGCCAGCCTAGCAGCACAGGGAAGTCCGGCATCACTCGCTGAGATGGCCGCTTTCCTGGTTATTGGCTGTGGCGCAATCGGCTGTGTATTAGCCGGATTGGTTGCGGACCGCATCGGCAGGACGGCAGTCACGTCCGGTGCCATGACCATCAGCGGCACTTGTTGCCTGGTAATTGGCTTTCTTTTCGAGGGCGATCCGTGGCTACTCTTTTTGGTCGCAGCCATCTGGGGAGCGAGCGTGGTTGCTGACTCTGCGCAGTTCTCGACTTGCGTAACTGAGCTCGGTGATCCGCGCTACCTCGGAACCGCGTTGACGATTCAAACGTGCGTTGGGTTCCTTTTGACTTCAATCTCGATTGAATTGATTCCGCACTTTGTAAATCTTGTCGGCTGGCGTTACGCATTCGCAATTCTCGCTCCCGGCCCTATGCTTGGGGTCGTCGCGATGCTCCGGCTCCGCTCATTGCCCGAAGCTTTGAAAATCGCTCACGGACACCGATAAGGATCCGGCATTACGATGCGGTAGATCGACTGTTGAAAAAGCCCCTCGTTCCCCAACAACCACTCAGGAGGAGAATTGGCTAAATCAGAACTCAAGGACCGAGGCAGAAAGATCATCACAGGCTTGAAGCGCGCGTATCCTGACGCGACCTGCTTACTCAATCACTCGAATGCGTTTGAGCTACTGATTGCCACGATCCTTTCGGCTCAGTGCACGGACGAGCGCGTCAACCTCGTTACGGCTGATCTCTTTCGCAAGTATCTTAAGCCACAAGACTACTCGAAGGTTTCGCCGCTCGAGTTGCAGCAGGACATCCGCACCACAGGGTTTTTCAGAAACAAGGCAAAGGCTATCCAGGGCACCGCGAAGATGCTGATCGAGCAATATGGTGGAGTGGTGCCGAGGAGGATGGAAGAACTGCTGGAACTCCCCGGTGTCGCGCGGAAAACAGCCAACGTAGTGATGGGAAACGCCTTTAACGTGGCGTCAGGAGTTGTTGTCGATACGCATGTCACTCGGCTGACACGGCGACTCGGTCTCACAACACAGAAGACCGCCGAAAAAATCGAGCAGGATTTGATTCAGCTTATCCCCAAAAAGGACTGGATCATGTTTCCCCACTTGCTGATTGCCCATGGCCGCAGGATTTGTAAGGCTCGCAATCCTTTTTGCGAGGACTGCGTCGTCGAGAAGTATTGTCCGTCATCCTTTCTGAAGACTGGTGTGGTACCCGGCAGTTAGCCCATATGAGCAGTCTCGCTAGCGCATCCCTACGCGGGTCGTTACAATGGCTCCGCTCAACTATCCTGAATTCCCGTTCGACCGTTCCTGAGGTCTGTCGTTTTTATCCTGGCTATGTTTTTGCCCGCATTTACGGCCAACTCGCTAAATCAAAAGCTTTTACGAAAGAATCTGGGAAAACTGGAGCGGCGAGGCGCGTGAGTTATCGTTTCCCTTGGCACAGATTGTCGGATGAGCACCTCCTTGATATGCGGATTTGCGATCTGGCGGTCAAGATTAAGGGCTCGTTTTTGGAGCCGCACATCATCCGTTTATATGGGGAGTTGAACGACCGCGGCATCCGGTTCAAACCCCACGTCTGGCTTTCTGAGGAGTGGTTTTCGCCGGATGGCGTGCCTGGTATCGCCATCCCTTTTTATCTGGCGCATCCGCGCTTATTGAAGCTCGAACGTAAGCAGATGTTGGAAGTGGAAGGCGGGACGGATCCTGAATGCATGCGTATTCTCCGACACGAAGCCGGACACGCACTCGACACTGCCTTTCGCTTGCACTTTAGAAGACGCTGGCGCGAACTCTTTGGCTCTTTTGCTCAACCCTATCCCGATTTCTACAAACCAAAACCCAGAAGCCGAAATTACGTTCTGCATTTGCGCGCCTGGTATGCGCAGGCCCACCCGGCTGAGGATTTTGCCGAGACTTTCGCTGTTTGGCTCACGCCGCGTTCACGCTGGCGTCGCCGGTACAAAGGTTGGCCGGCTTTGCGAAAGCTCGAGTACATTGACGAGATGATGAATGAGCTCGCGGGGTCCCGCCCGCGCAATCGGCTGCGAACAAAAGTCGAACCGTTGTCGGCTGTGAGGACAACTCTGCGCGAGCACTATCGACGCAAGCGAGAGCGATATGACTTTGAGTGGCCCGCCGTCTACGACCGCGACCTGAGCCGCATCTTTTCCGATGATCCACGTCACCAGTCGCGACCAAGCGCTGCCAGCTTTATTCGCAGCGTGCGCAGGGAGGTGCGCCAGATAGTTGCTGAAGGCACGGGTGTCCATCAGTACACCATCGATCATGTGCTACAGAACATGATTGACCGCTGCAAAGAACTGAAGCTGCGTGTGGTTACCCCTCAGCGTGAAGCTCGCAGGCGGGTCATGATTGTTTTGACAGTTCAAGTGATGAACGTGCTCCACTCGGGTTATCATCGCATCGCAGTATGACCTTCGAGCCCAAAAAAAAGCTGAGAATCATCGTGCTCGTGCACGAAGACCTGGTTCCGCCCGATTCACTGGACGGTTGGAGCGAAAAAGAAAGGGCTTCGGTACAGACTGAATTTGACGTGGCCTCAACATTGAAAAAGATGGGCCACGAGGTTTATCCCGTCGGGCTCTACAATCAGTTGAATGTGATTGGCAACGCTCTCATGGAGCACAAGCCGCACATTGCTTTTAACCTGCTCGAAGAGTTTCACGGTTATCCGCTGTACGATCAGCACGTCGTTAGCTACCTCGAGCTAATGAAGCAGGCCTACACTGGTTGCAATCCGCGCGGGCTAACCCTCGCACACGATAAAGCACTCACGAAGATGATTCTGGCCTACCACCGTATTCAGGTACCGCACTTCGCAGTCTTTCCCATGAATCGAAAAGTGCGCCACCCGAAGCGGCTAAAGTTTCCGCTGCTGGTCAAATCGATCAGCGAAGAAGGCTCAGTGGGAATTTCTCAGGCGTCCGTCGTGCATGATGAGGAGAAACTGACGCAGCGGGTAGAGTTCATTCACCGTCAGAATAAAACCGCGGCGATCGCCGAACAGTACATCAAAGGCCGCGAAATATACGTCGGCGTTATCGGCAACCAGAACATTCAGACTTATGCACCCTGGGAATTGGTCATGGAGAAGTTGCCTGAGGGGTCAGAAAACATCGCGACCCTGAAAGTGAAATGGGACCCGGCTTACCAGGAGCGAGTCGGTGTGAAAACCAAAGCAGCGGAACTCACTCTGGAGCAGCACAAGACGGTCGAGCGCCTTTCCAAGCGTATTTATCGCTACTTATTTCTCAGCGGCTACGCACGGCTGGACTACCGGCTCACCGAAGATGGGCAATTCTATCTCCTCGAGGCCAATCCGAACCCTCAGATCGCGCACGGCGAAGATTTTGCTGAATCCGCGGCACACTCGGGCGTTGCCTACGATCAACTGTTACAGAAAGTCATTACTGTGGGGTTGAACTATCATGTGGCTGGTGAGGGGAGTTGAAGTAAAAATTGTTCGGTACCGCGCCTGTATTCGGCATTTAACTCAAGTAACAAATCAATTACAGGTAGGTGCCCCAATGACGCTCGCACTGACTTTATTATTTGCTCTCAATCTCTACAAGTCTATCCGTGTTCACAGTTGATTCTGTTTTCCTCAGAACCCGCCAAAAAACCCTCATTTATTTCCTTCAGAATGACCGGACGTGTGCGGTGATCAAACGCTTTCCATTCTTTCCGTGAAAACCATACCCAGGTCCCAAAGGAAGAATCGAACCGTTTTGGGTCGCCTCGCCTACTAATTCTGCTCCGTCACGAAACAGTCACATTGGTTCTTGTTCAGTTATATCCCAATAGTTAAACTCCAATTCGATTCAAGCAGTGCCTCACTAATGAATCCCCAAAAAAGTTATTCGCAATTTTAAGAGGAGAAGGCAGTCCCCTTCATGACCCTTAGAAAACTGTTCCCCTGCGCGTTAGCCGTATGTTTTATGCTTAGCATGGTGGCTTCTGCCGCAGCGCAAAAAAGCGACGCCCGACCGAGACAAACTGCTCCCCTGGCCAGAAGCGCCGAAGTGGATGAACTGGAGACTCAGGCAGATGAACCGTTAATCATATCCATGGCGTCGGCGGAGGATGTCAGGCGCACCAGGATTCCAACTGTTGGTGGCGCATCGGACTCATCATTTAACTTTCAAAGCATAATGTCCTCGGCAATTGACGAGCGACTGGGTGCGCGATATCGCTGGGGCGCTACCGGGCCTTCCTCCTTCGATTGTTCTGGATTCGTGTGGAGCATATTTCACGAAGCGGGAATAAATTTTGGACGCGCGAGCGCGCGAACTCTGTGGTTGCGCTTTGAAGCACCGTCCGAAGAAGAGAAGTATGAGTTTGGAACGTTGGTGTTCTTTCGTAACCTGGCCCACGTCGGCGTGGTGGCTGATGAGCGGGGCTTTTATCACGCCTCGCGAACTCACGGTGTGATCTACTCACCCTTCAGCGATTACTGGCTGGACCGACTTGACGGATTTCGTAGAGTGCCGATGCCGTCGACAACCGCCGAGTAAACTCGTTCCCCGGAGAAAAATGAAACGCCGCCGCTTGCAAAAAAGCGACGGCGTTTCGGTTTTAGCAACGCCGCTCGTTTACTTGTTATTCAAGAGACTAGGGACAAATCCGGCGCGATGCTCATCGTCGCGGGCTTCCCAAACAACGACGATTTTCTCGATGGCCACGAAGCACATCTTCTGATCGCTGTCTTTGAGATGCAGCACTCCTCCCTCAACTCGAATCACTTCACCTCTCAGGCTGGACGCGGCCCCACAGTAGACATCCAGTTTTTTACCAATCATCTTACCTAAAAACTCATGCATGGCGATTGCACCTCCCTCGCTTGGTACGTTCCTATTTCTTTCCTTTGGTAAAAGTGATCTTCACCAGCGGCAAGACATTTTTGTCGTCCTGCTGCGTGCGCTCAAATCTCAGCAGGTCGTAGTAGGCGCAGCGTGAGGTAGTGGGAAACTCGCGACAGACTAACGGCCGTGCGTGATAGATAGTACACCCGCGCGTTTCGCTATCAAGAAACGCGCACGCTTCGCCCAACACATGATCCGATTTGCGTTTGAGCACTCGCTCCTTGCCATCGTACCTTTTTGTGTAACGCTGGGTGGCTACCTCGGGAGTTACTCCGAAATGCTTTGCCAGTCTTTTTACGTCCCGGGGAGTGACCTGGACGCGATCGTAAACAGAACAACAGTATGCTGGGCATTTCAGGCAGTCGTAGTTTGATCGCTTTGGCGCTGTAGGTAGGGTGTTTCCGGCGTCTCGGATAAGAATTTTCCCCATGAAGATACTGATTACTCCCTTTCGTGATTCAGCAACAGTCGGTTAACGTCGTTTCGATTTCTTGTATTCCGATATCAGCAGATCCATGAACTCACCACGCCGGTCATACAATCGCTTTGGCTCGCGGGGCTCGTGTCGGGCTAGAGCATAAGCCGTTATGATTGGAAGCGCCACCGTAGCATCGACATAACACACAACCGCGTCAGGCAAGCGATCAGGATCAACTTTTCCCCACGATACCGCTTCGCCTGGAGTGGCTCCGGAGAGACCCCCCGTGTCAGGTCGAGCATCAGTTACCTGGAGAAAATAGTCATGACCACGCTCGTCGATGCCGAGCACTTCCTGAATCTGCGGCTCAGTTTGTAAGATGAAGTTCTTTGGGGAGCCGCCTCCCAAAATAAAGACCGCCGATTGGCCGGGCTTGCCTTTGCCGCGGCCTTTTTTGCCGCTCACCGCGTTGCGTTTCGCCGCCAGCACTATCGACGCAGTTTCGTTTACGTCGAGCGACGGATCAAACGCCAGTTTGTTTCCCTGCAAAGCCTTCGCGGCCACGTTCATTCCTATTGAAGAATCGCCGGGTGATGAAGTGTAAATAGGAACGCCATACTCGTAAGCTACGCCCAGGAGGGATTTCTCTTTCAAACGGAGCTTGTGTTCGCGTTCCTGAACGTAGCGGCCGCAGAGGTAATGAAACTCCGCCGTCGACATCGTCCGCTGAAACTCGTCGCCTTCGATTACGCGCCGGAAAAAGGCGTCCGTGTCCAACAAAACCGAATAGTCGAAGAAGATGTCGTAGATGCGCACCACTTCCTCGTCGCGCAAGACGATGTCGGAGATCTGCGCGTTACCCTGGTGCATTGAAAGCCCGATGCCAAAGTGAGTGTCGTGATAGAGATTTGCGCCGGTGGAAATGATCCAGTCAATGAACCCTGCTTTGATTAACGGAATAAGCGCAGAAATACCAAGCCCGCCGGGCGTCAATGCGCCGGTGATCGAGACACCGACGGTCACTTGCGGCTCTAGCATCTTAAGGGTGTACAGTTGGCAAGCTTCTCGTAACCGAGCGCCGTTGTACGCGAGAAACGCTTCATCAACCAAATCCGCCAGATTTGTCTGAGCTGTTATAGGTGCCGGATCAATGCGTTTACCAGCAAGGAATTTGCTTCTCTTCTTTTTCATGACAAGTCAGTGGCCGAGTCTCAGGGTCTCGGGACTCAAGTCTCAACTAATCTCAAATCTCAGGTCAGATCTTTCTCAGCCAACTGCTTCAGACACGCGGGGCAAAGGCAACCGGAAAACTGCTTCCCCAAATCTGCTCTCGTTTCGTCGGACAGTTTCATTTCGGCGCACCAGCAGCCAGAGAGTTTCGCGCCGCAAGCGAACTCGTTACCGCAGGCTTCACATTTTGAAGGCGTGCGCCACCGCTCTGAGATTAGTCCGGCCAGTGTTCTCCAGGAGTGGCTCATGGTTCTGTCTTAGTGGCTTCCGTTCCGTTACCCTCAACTGCTCGTTGCACGCGCAACCGAACGATTCTCCGATCATCGGCTTCGATCACCATCACGTCCAGTCCGCGAATAGTGAGGTGCTCACCAGACTTGGGAACCTTGCCGGCTTCATTGATCACCAGACCCGCGATGGTCGTGAAATCGTCGGCTGCAATCTCAATATTAAAAAGGCGCTCAATTTTTCCTATCTCAGTCGAACCCATCACTTCGAAACAGCCTTCGCAATCCTCAACGATCTCGTGGAGGTCTTCGCCCCCGATATCTTCGTCTTCGATCTCGCCGACAATTTCTTCCAGAATGTCTTCGACCGTCACCAAACCTGAGACGCCACCGTATTCATCAATCACCATCGAGAGCTGCGCGTGTGCCTTTTGCATCTCTTCGAGTAACTCCGCCACCGGCTTGGTCTCAGGAACAAAGTACACGGGACGCATCAACGGGGTGATTGGTGAATCCTCTTTGCCTTCCGGCCAGCACTGCAGCAGATCGCGAACATAGATCATGCCTTCGACATTGTCGATTTGATCTCGGTAGACGGGCAGGCGCGAATACTTTGAAACGATGATTACGTCGCGGGCCTGCCGGACCGTGGCCGTGACTGGCACGCCAACGATGTCAGGCCGGGGGGTCATCACTTCACTCACGTGCGTGTCGCCGAATTCCAGGATCGAATGAATCAACTCGCCTTCTTCTTCTTCCAATATTCCTTCGGCTTCTCCCATCTCGATCAACGCCTGGATGTCGTCTCCGCTGTCTTCGTCCTCTTCATCGTCGCCGTTCTCCTGGACCTGTTCTTTTCGTCTGGTTCTATCGAATAACTTGTGAAAAGGGTCGGCGGCAAAAGCCATCAACGGCAGGAAGGGACGAATGATCGGCAGCAGGAACAACAGCGTTCCTTCCGGATCACGGGTTGAGATGAACAGGGGAATGAGCTGGCGAAAGATGCCGGCAAGGACCAGCCCGGTAAGCAAGCCAACTAACACAAAGCGCGGTTCGGAGGTAAGACTGAGCGCAATCGAAGTGACAAGCACAGCAACAACAACCAGTAAGATCTGAATCGTTGCGGAAATCGCGAAGCTAAATCGCGGCCGATTCTCCAGTACCTGCTTGAGGAAAGCAGACGTGCGTGACTTCTCGCGTTCTTCCGCCTCAGTGATCAGTCGCCTTAAACCAACATCACTCAGTTGCCCGAAGGCCATGTCTACTGTTGCAAGCAATGACAGAATGATTAGCAGCAGCCCGGTGAACACAAATTCTATTTGCATTGGTTCGAATAGTAGAACGTCGCAGTAGCAGGCGCAAAGCCCTAAGGTTCAAAAGCAGTAGGTCAACAATAGTGCTGAGCGCTGAGTTTCAGTACTGATTACTGGTTACTGCGTTTCGTGTCGAGGTTCTTCCAGGGTTAACAACTTAGAAATTACGGACCCGGTCGAAGGTTTGTACCGGCCGGCACTCAGCCATTACTCAGCACTTTCTAAAGGTTCTACCTAACAGAAGACCTCATATCTTCAGTTTCCGACGTAGCTGCAACTCGATCCGGTTCATTTCGCCCCGGTCAGTTTCGTGATCGAAGCCACACAGGTGCAGCAATCCGTGAAGTATCAACTGAGAAATCTCCTGCTCCAGAGTCAGCCCATTTTCTCGGGCTTGTTTTGTCGCTCTGTCGACCGAGATTGCGATATCACCGAGAGTTGAGTTCGCGCTGTTTTCAAACTCAGTCTGTTCTGCAGGAAACGATAGGACGTCCGTGGTGTCCGGTTTGCCACGCCAGCTTCGATTCAACTCACGCATCGTCCGATCTGAAACAAACGCGACAGTTACGGCTCCTTTCCCGGCGGGCACAACTTCAAGTGCCCTGGTCGTGAATTCTATCCAGCTCTCACAGTCAAGCGGCACTTTGCGCTGGCGATTTAGCACTTCAACCATCTTCTCTTTGAGGACCCTAGATATGTGTCTTCCTGGTGTGCTCTTCGTAGGCTTTGATAATCATCTGGACGAGCTTATGCCGCACGACATCTTTCTCCGTGAAGTAGATAAACTCGATCCCTTCCAGATTGGCTAGTACTCGTTCAGCTTCGATAAGCCCGCTGCGCTTCCCGGCGGGCAAATCTACTTGCGTAACATCACCGGTGATTACGGCCTTTGATCCGAAACCAATGCGAGTGAGGAACATCTTCATCTGCTCGCTGGTTGTGTTCTGTGCTTCGTCGAGAATCACGAAGGCATCGGCTAGCGTGCGGCCACGCATGAATGCGAGCGGCGCCACTTCTATGACCCGCTTTTCGAGCAGGCGAGTTACCCTTTCGTAATCGATCAGATCAAAGAGCGCATCGTAGAGCGGACGAAGATAGGGATCGACCTTGTCCTGCAGATCACCAGGGAGGAAACCCAGCTTTTCACCGGCTTCCACTGCAGGGCGCGCCAGGACAATGCGATTCACCTGTTTTTGCATCAAGGCCTGCACGGCCATGGCCACTGCGAGATACGTTTTTCCAGTACCTGCCACACCGATGCCGAAAACTACGTCCTTTTCCTGTATCGCCTGGATGTAGTGACGCTGAGTTGCCGACTTGGGGGCCACCTGTTTTTTACCGGCCGGATTGAAGCGGGCCTTTGTAAAGTAGTCGCGCAGGCTGAAAGCGCGGTCCTCGGCGATCTGTGTAAATGCTTCGCGAAGTTCCTTGTCCGTGAATTGACGACCTTCTTTGAAGAGCAGGGAAAAGTCTTCCAGAATTTGCTCGGCCGTTGCGACGTCCTTCGGATCGCCGTCGATGGAGACATCCTGACCACGGGTATTAATGCGAATATCGAGCAGTGACTCCAGATACTTTATGTTCTGGTCGTGGACTCCAAAAAGAGTTTCTAAACCTCTGGGTGGAAGTTCAATTTTCTTCAAAAGCGGGAAATCTCTCTTTCCAGGCGTGCATGATTCTGAGCGGGTACGGCGGCGTGAGATTGCGAAGAAATAGCGTGCATAAACGTGGTGGTTGGACGCTACTACAGCACTTGCGAACGTGTCAAATTTAACCCTAAAATTCGGCCACTGCCTGGCTTCCGGCCGCCGCGGCTCGCCTTGACTAGGGTCACCTCGGCCCCTATACTCCGACACTTGCTCGCACGGTCGGGCGCTCGCAGACGGAGAGAAACCAGTAGCAGTTAGTGTAGATATCGGAGATTTGAATGCCTAATCATAAATCAGCAGAGAAACGGATGCGTCAGAACGAGAAACGGCGCAAGCTCAATCGCGGCAATCGTACACGCGTGCGAGGCGTGATTAAGTCCCTGCGCAACGCGCTTTCCGCCGGCGACAAGGCTGCCATGACCGAGTTGCTGCCCACAACCGTTTCGACTATCGACAAGGCCGTACAAAAAGGCGTGCTACATAGGAACGCGGCCGCACGATACAAATCGCGACTTACTCGACACACGACGGAAGCCGCAGCCAAATAATTTCCATTAAGACTTTTTGACTCGCACGAGGCGGATCGATAATCGGTCCGCCTCGTTTTTTGTGTTTGCCAACAGGAGAAAAACGATGGAGCACTACCAGAACGACGCTCAAATAGAGTCGGTGGTCCATGGATTCGAGTCGTGTACGACCGGCAAGGACGCGTTCTCTCATGGAGATCATCTCGTTGTCGCGGTTTGGTATCTGAGGCAGGGGAGTGAAGCGAAGGCCTTAGCCTCAATACGCGAGGGGCTGCTGCGTTTTCTGAATCATCACGGGATTGGCGCCGATGTCTATCACGAAACAATTACCCGGTTCTGGGTCGTAATGGTTCAGCGACGGCTGAAAGAGCTTGAGGCGAGCCTGTCGCTCGTCGAGCTCGCTAATGCGGTGATTGACTCGTTCACTAAATCGCGTTTGGTGTCTGAGTATTACAGCGAAGAGTTATTGAAGTCCCCTGAGGCGAAGAGTGGCTGGGTTGAGCCCGATCTTAAAGCGCTCTAGTGAAGGATCCGGTTCTGCGTCGAGCAACGTGGGAGAAATAGCACCGGAAGTGGGCGTCGGGTCCAAGGCCCAGCTAACGCAGCCAGTGGGTCTCAGTCTCTACCTTCCGGTCCAAGGCACAACTCATTGAACTGTGTGCCTACGACGCAAGTTCACACACAAGCAGTTCCAACTGTAAACGAGGTGTTGCTTGCGAAGTCTTGATTGCCAGATCCGCCGCCGCAATGAGTTGAATACCTCGCGCGATCTTGGCAGCATCTGTGCGCTGGAGTGAAGAGATGAACGCTTCGCGCTTGAAGAACGGCATCGGTATCACCCTAAAAACCTCATCCCGTGACCCGCGCGCCAGAATATCCTTAGCAAGCGCCAGGCGGTGGTAGTTGCTGGCGATAGTCCCGATCAGCATCACCGGCGGCGCGCCGTCTTTCAACAAACGGTGCACGGTCTCCATCGCGCGCTTGCGGTTGCGTGCGATCAGATGGTCACCCAGTTCAAAGTTCGACAGCTCGCGGGATCGAGCCAATAGCGCCTCGACCATTTCCCAGGTGATTCGTCCGGTGTCGAAAGCGGCTGCCGCAAGTTTCTCCAACTCAGAATTCAGCGTCTGCAGATCGGTGCCAACCAGCGAGATGATGTCGCTGAGCACCGGTTCATCCACTGCGATCTTTAGTTCTCGCAGCCGTTTCCTGGCCCAGGCCTTTGCTTCTCCGTCCTTGAGCAGTTGAAACTCGACGACCGTACACTTGTCGAGTAAAGCCTTGGTCAAAGTCTTTCGCCTATCTGGCTCGCTCGCCTCAAAAATCACCACACTGGATTCTGCCGGCCGATTAATGTACGCGATCAACGTAGCTTCATCTGCTTCTCGAATCTTGCCAAAGTTCGTGATGCGAACCACACGGCGCGTCGCCATCATCGGCAGTTGTTCAGCAGCGGCGATCGCGGCGCCTGAGTTCTGGGTGAGGAGGTTGAACGTGGTTTGATTGAATTCCCGCAGCAGAGTATCGCTGAGCGCAAGATCCGATACTGCATCCGCAGCAGCCTCGCGAAGATAACCCTCCGGCCCGTACAGAAAATAGAGCGGAGAGACGCGGCCCTGAGCGAGAGATTTCTCCAGCTCGGCCCGCGTGAGAGGTTTCATTTCTTCACCTCCACGGCATTGATGAGTGTTGAGACGATGCTCTCCGCAAAACTTCGCGCCATCCGTTGCACCGCTGGATCCTCTTCACTGAAAAAGCTGCGAGGATCGTTGGCAAACTCGAACTCGCCGCGAAAAACGAAGTTCTGGTTGTCGTACAAAACACGATTCTCGGTTTGATCGCGCACTGTGACAGCCGCGACGATGGTGACTTCAAAGACGCGCGCGCGGCCCTGGTCGTCCAGCAACACGCCGGAGTGCGAGAAGCTCTTAATCACACCTTCTATGACAGCGTCCGCGCCTTCTCGATCACCTTGAACGCGCACACCGCGGCCACGGTGAATCAACTCATTGATGACAGCCTCGGTAAACCGCGATCCAATCTTGTAACGCAACGCGTTGTTTTGAAACGCCGGGACGGCCACGGTTTTAATTCGCGAAGGCAACTGGTTTTTCGTTACTGGCTTGTAGCACTCGGCAAAGCCGGTGACGCACAGCAGCAGAATAACGAAGGCGGACGCGCGGAGGATTTGTGACATTAGGCTTTCTCTCGATGTTTGAAGGAAGAAATATGCGAGCTGCGATTTTCGCTTAGGAAGAAGCTTTGGGCAAGTTGAGCTCCCCGCATCAAGTTCGGCGGACATCCGAACTTGCGTTTTTGGTTTGTTTACGCCGAATCCCCGCAATTCGAGATTAGATAGAAGGATCGACAATGGAACGCGATTGGAGTTTCATGGCGTAGGTAGCATTGGAACTAGGCGTGATGGGAGGATCAAACAACACCAGGAGATCAGAAGCTGGTTGCAACGTTATTGAGGACTTCCGTTGTGCGGGCCGTTTCGACCGCCGCTTGTACATCGTGGATGCGGACTATATTGGCCCCGCGAAGTATCGCTATTGTGATAGTCGCCATGGTTCCGTGAAGCCTATCCGTTGTCGGCGCAATCTCACTGGCTATTGCGGTAGCCCGACCACTTCGTTCAACCTTTTCGAGGATGCGGCCGATGAAGGATTTGCGGGAAGTGCCGATCAGAACCGGGAGGTCGGGGAAGGCCGCGATAAGTTGGTCGAGTTTGGCGATCACCTCGATGTTCTGTTCCTGACTCTTGCCAAAGCCGATGCCGGGATCGATGACGATCGATTCGCGTTTGACGCCGCGGCGTTCGGCCATCGCGATGCTCGCGTGGAGGCTGCGAGTTACCTCTTCCATGATGTCCGCGACTGGCGGCAAACGATGCATTGTTGCCGGAGTACCGCGTGAATGCATTAACACGAGCCCAGCGCCCACCTTTGCCGCTTCGTCGGCTACGTGAAAATCAAAACGCAAAGCGGAGATATCATTAACGATCGAAGCGCCGGCGTTGAGTGCGGCGCGCGCTACGAGCGCTTTCGTCGTGTCGATTGAGATTGGAATGTCGGTGCGCCTCGCGAGTTCTTCAATCACCGGCACAACCCGCTCTATTTCTTCTTCAGGCGAGACGACTCCCGCGCCGGGGCGAGTTGATTCGCCGCCGACGTCGATGATGTCGGCGCCTTCCGAGATCATTTGTTCTGCGTGTTCGAGCGCGGCATCAACTGAGAGGAACTGGTTGCCGTCGCTGAAGCTGTCGGGAGTGACGTTGAGGATGCCCATCACGAGCGTTCGTTTGCCGATGGGAAGCTTGCTTCCTTTGATATGCCATTCGCGCATGTTGGGATGATAAACGAAAAACGCTATCCACAGATTACACAGATGACAAAGATTCAAAAAAGAGAGGGCAAGAGAAGGTGCAAGGGGAAGTGCTGTGCTGAGTACTGAGTACTGAGTTCCAAAAGCACATTCCCAATTGAAAAGTCATGAGGTTGACGCCCTAAAACAAAGGGTGACGAAGCTTAGTGCCTCGTCACCCTAGTTTTGAGTATTACGCTTGAATCTGTGAAATCTGCGCAATCTGTGGATAGTTCTTAAGCCGGTGCCGGATTGCCTCCTGTAATCGGCGGCAGAATCGGCTTCAGCGGTTTCTGCGTCGGCTCTTTCAACTGCGGGCGATCTTCGTCGTTTCCGGGATCGGCAACCGGCTGCTGATCGTCCAGGGGAAGCCCGGCAACGATCCGCCGAATCTCCACGCCATCGAGCGACTCACGTTCCAGCAAGCATTCCGCCAATCGGATCATCGTGTCTCGATTGTCTTCGATGATGCCTTTCGCTCGGTCGTATTGGCTCGTGACAATCTTCTTCACCTGCTCGTCGATTCTGATCGCCGTCTCTTCAGAGAAGTCACGATGCTGGGCTATCTCGCGGCCGAGAAATATTTGCTCTTCCTTCTTGCCAAAGGTCAGCGGACCCATCTCAGACATGCCGTACTCGCAGACCATCGCGCGAGCCAACTCCGTCGCCCGCTCGATGTCGTTGGAAGCGCCAGTCGTGATGCTGCCGAGAAACGCATCTTCAGCGATACGTCCGCCCATTAGAATCGCAATCTGGCCCAACAGGTATTCCTCGCTGTAGTTATGACGATCGCCTTCCGGCAACTGCTGCGTCACACCGAGCGCCATGCCGCGCGGAATAATCGTTACCTTATGAACGGGATCAGCGTTCGGCACTTTCAACCCAACCAGCGTGTGGCCGGCCTCGTGATAAGCGGTAACGCGTTTTTCCTCGTTCGAGATAACCATGCTCTTGCGCTCAGCGCCCATGAGCACCTTGTCTTTGGCCAGCTCAAAATCACCCATGGCCACCATCTTCTTGTTGTAACGAGCCGCGTTGAGCGCCGCTTCGTTAACAAGGTTTGCCAGGTCAGCGCCGGTGAAACCGGGTGTACCGCGAGCGATCACGCTTATATCAACGTCTTCGCCAAGCGGGATCTTGCGAGTGTGTACTTTCAGAATGCCTTCGCGGCCGCGAACATCAGGCCGAGATACGACTACGCGACGATCAAATCTGCCGGGTCGCAGCAACGCCGGATCAAGCACATCCGGTCGATTGGTCGACGCGATTAGGATAACGCCGTCATTTGATTCGAAACCATCCATCTCAACCAGCAACTGGTTAAGCGTCTGTTCACGCTCGTCGTGTCCACCACCGAGGCCTGCGCCACGATGACGTCCGACCGCATCGATCTCATCGATGAAGATGATACACGGAGCGTTTTTCTTTCCCTGTTCAAAAAGATCACGCACGCGCGAAGCGCCGACGCCCACGAACATCTCAACGAAGTCAGAACCTGAGATTGAAAAGAAGGGAACGTTTGCTTCGCCTGCGATTGCCCGAGCCAGCAGCGTCTTGCCGGTCCCCGGGGGCCCCATCATCAGGACGCCTTTAGGAATACGGCCGCCGAGCTTTTGAAACTTCTGCGGCTCTTTCAAGAACTCGATGATCTCCTGCAGCTCTTCTTTCGCTTCTTCAACACCAGCGACGTCCTTGAACGTCACACGCTTCTGTTGATTGTTGAGCAGCTTTGCTCGAGATTTTCCAAACGACAGGGCCTTATTTCCGCCCGACTGCATTTGCCGGAGCATGAAAACCCAGATACCAATAATGAACAGCAGCGGCGCCCAGGTGATGAGCATCGGCCAGATATAACTGGCGCTGCCTGATTCGTCCTCAACCTTGTCTACTCGTCGTTGACCATTTGCGGACTCGTAGCCTTTCTTCATCAACTCGTTCTTGGCTGTTTCGTTGGTGAGCTGGACGCGAAACTCCTGCCCGCTCTTGTCAATAGCGACAGTCTCGTTCTGTTTGATGGTCAGTTGTTTAATATCCAGGGCCTCGATCTTCTGATGCAGTGTTGCGAGATCGATCGGCTGCGAATTCCGCCCTGTCGGGTTCACTACGAGTTTGTAGAGCAGTAGTGCGCCTGCAACGATTAGTAACCAGAAAATGATTTGTCTAGCAGTAGAACTCAATGTCATTAACGCCTCCGCCGACGATCATAACTCAAGTCGGCTTGCTTTGTCGTCGCTCTAAACGCTCATGGCCTTAATGGCCAACCGAGCACCCTCCCAAAGGATTAAAAAGTCCGAGGCTTTGATGCCCGAGTGAATCGAGCAGTTGTGTGATACCCCCGCGAACTCTTCGCACTTACCCAATCAAAAAGCGAAAACCGCCGTCGGGGTTGAGCGGCGGTGGCACGGGAGCGATTTTAGAGTTTGCGAGGGCCTTTTTCAACCCCTTTGACCGTCAGGTAGAGCCGTCCACGCCTTCTCGTAATCGTGATCCCGCCCGGCAGCTCGGTTGCGCGACCACGATTGCCGTCCAAAAGGTTCTCGACCGCTAACAAGTGCTGCATCTCAAGACGCCGCAGATGTCCCACTTCTCTCGCTATCCAAAGGCGAAGCGCCCGACGACGAATGGCAGCTGGGGCGTCGGCGAGAATGCTAACGTTGACGGGTTGCTTTGCAGTTGCCTTTCCGCCTTCGGGAGCTTTCTCAATCGCACGATTCAGCAATCGTTCCGCGTGTTCAGAGAGCGCTGCAGCATCCTCGCGAAGCAGCGTAGCCGTTCGAGCCAGGGCGTCAACAATGCGATTATTAAAGGACTGCATCAGTGGTAAGAGCTGTTTCCGGACTTTCACTCGCGTGAATCGCTCATCATCGTTCATCTCGTCCACGCGAAAGCGAACTTTACGCAAGCGGCAATATTGTTCAGTGTCCGCGCGACGCGCCCAGGAAAGCATCGGCCGAGCAACAGAAACGGTCGAACCCTCGTGTAACAACCGGACGGCCTCAGTGCCGCTCAAACCTTCTGCCGCGCTTCCGCGGAGCAGTCGCATCAGAATAGTCTCGGCCTGATCGTCAAGCGTGTGTGCGGTCAAGACCAGTTGCGCTGACTCTGTAACCGCAGATTTCTTGAAGAATTCGTACCTTGCTCGCCGGGCAGCCTGCTCCAGGTTATCGTCCGTATCCCGCGCGCGTTTCTTGATATTCGACGCGGAAATAACTGCTCGATAGCCTAACTTTGCCGACAGTTGCGAGACCCATTCAGCGTCTTCCTTGCTCGCTTTGCGAAGCTTGTGATCTAAATGAACCACAATCGGAGTCACATGCAGCTTATTTGCCTCAATCGATTCATTGAGCGCGAGCACGAGCGCGGCGGAGTCTGCGCCACCGGATACCGCCACAAGAACAGGTTCGCCCGAGTTAGGGAGTCCCAACCTTCGCCATTCAGAGATCAACCGTGAGCTGAATTCCGAAACTGGCTTTCGGCGCGGTGAACTTCTGGTTGGGCGGGATTTGATCATGTCTTGAGAGTTGCTCAAACAGGCCCGTGAGCGCGAGCGAACGGGCCGATTCCAAAGAAGTATTTTTGACCATGAGCGCGGCTTGGGCCGCAACCGAACGCTCGAGCTCCGGGGGAGCGTGATGTTTATAGGCGCTGAGGCTACGCAACCGAATGAGGGTTGGCAACCCACCATCGCTGACGCCTGGTTTAATAAACTACTGATTTGACTGAAGTGCCACAAAAAAAAGAGTTGCGCGGTGTTAACCCTTCTGGAACCACGCTTTCGTCGTAATCGCCAACAATTGCACTCAACCCCACGCAGGGATAGTTCTCCAGCGTTTAGTCTTTCCGTGTGAACCTCTCTGACGGCGCCTTGCTCCCAGGGAGACGCCTCCGTGTCTCCGTGTCTGTCAGGCCCCGCTTCGCCCCCACCTCCCGTTGTGTTACGTTTACAGGCATCCAATTAGCAGGCATCCAATTAGAGAGCAACAGGGTCTAACGCTTTCTCCCGTAAACCAATTTTAGAGGCTCAAATGATGAATATCCGAAGATTTTTGTGTGCGTTCATACTGGCTGCCTTCAGCATTCAGACGCTTTCGCTAACCGCCTTTGCTGATGAAGGCATGTGGACTTTTAACAATGTTCCCAGGGCTGAAATCAAAAGGAAATATGGTTTCGATGTCACGGACGAGTGGCTGAAGAAATTGCAGCAGGCCTCGGTTCGCTTCAACAACGGTGGATCCGGTTCTTTCGTTTCGCCGGACGGACTCGTGTTGACTAACTACCATATCGTTGAAGACATTGTTGGCGAGGTGAGCACCCCCGAAAAAGACCTCGCGAAGGAAGGCTTTGTGGCCCGCACTCGCGCCGAAGAGATCAAAGCCCCCAGTCTCGAACTGAACGTGCTCAACAGCATTGAAGACGTGACCGCGCGGGTGAACGGCGCCGTGAAAACCGGAATGTCGGATGGCGAAGCTTTCACGGCACGCAGAGCGGAGATAGCTGCGATTGAAGGTGAGTCAACCAAAAGCACCGGCTTGCGTTCAGACGTTGTGACGCTCTACCAGGGCGGTCAATACAATCTGTATCGCTATAAGAAGTACACCGACGTTCGACTGGTGTTCGTGCCTGAATTTCAAGCGGCTTTTTTTGGCGGCGATCCTGACAACTTCAACTTCCCCCGCTTCAACATCGATATGGCGCTCGTTCGCGTCTATGAGAACGACAAGCCGGTGAAACCCGAGAACTATCTTAAGTGGTCCACAGCGGGCACTAAAGAAGGCGACCTAGTATTTGTGACCGGGCATCCCGGCTCCACAGCTCGATTGAATTCGGTTGCTCATCTCGAAACGTTGCGCGATACGGCCATACCAATCGTCATTCGCTTGCTCGAGCGTCGCGAGGAGATGTTAAAAAAGTATATGACCAAGGGTGAGGAGCAGACCCGGCAGGCCCAGAATGAATTGAACAGCACTCAGAACAGTCTGAAGGTCTACCGCGGTCAGCTTGCCGGATTGAAAGGCAAAGCGCTGATGGACCGTAAGGTGAAGGAGGAAGCAGCGCTCCGCAAGTCGATTGCTGCCAATCCGGAACGGCATAAGTTGTACGGCGATGCCTGGGACGCTATTGCGAAAGCTCATCAGGGATTGCCCTCCTTCATTCGCGAGCGCAGGATTTTTGATCAGGCCTCCGGCTTCAATAGCTCGCTGTTCGGCTTTGCCAGGACGCTGGTGAGACTGGCGGATGAAAGCGCCAAGCCAAATGCCGATCGTCTGCCGGAGTTCACGGATGCTCGTCGTCCGTCCCTCGAACTTGGTTTGTATTCGCCGGCGCCAATTCACGAAGACTTTGAGAAGTTGAAACTTACCGACTCGTTGGAATTCATGGTCGAGCTTCTGGGAGTTGACCATGCAATGGCGAAGCAGATCCTAAACGGTAAGACTCCTGAAGCCAGGGCGGCAGAGTTGATTGACGGGACCAAGCTCAAGGATCCGGATTATCGCAAACAGTTAGCCGCAGGGGGAAAACAGGCGATCGCGGCTTCGACCGATCCGATGATCCTTTTGGCCCGCATGGTCGACCCCAAAGCGCGCGAATTGCGACAGCGCTTCGAAAATGAAGTGACGGGAGTTGAGCGTGCCAGTTACGCCAGGATTGCCCGCGCTAAGTTCGACACGGAAGGAACAAAGCTCTATCCGGACGCGACGTTCACGCTCAGGTTTTCGTATGGTGCGGTGAAAGGTTACAACGAGAACGGTAAGAAGATTGCTCCGTACACCACGCTGGGAGGGCTGTATGAACGATCGATGAGCTTTGATCAGAAGTTTCCTTACAATTTGCCGCAACGCTGGTTGGACAAGAAGTCCGCCGTAAATCTCAGCACGCCTTTCAACTTCGTCTCAACGAATGACATCATCGGGGGCAACTCCGGTTCGCCGACGATCAATAAGAACGGAGAACTGGTTGGTTTGATCTTCGACGGTAACATTCAGTCCCTTGTCGGTGACTTCATGTATGACGAGTCCGTGAATCGCGCGATCTCAGTAGATTCGCGCGGGATGGCCGAAATTCTGCGGCAGGTCTTCAATGCGAATGAGATTGCGGACGAACTGACGAAGGGCTGAAGCAAAGTCAAAGTCTAATGCCCGGCAAAAAACCGGCGCGATGGTGGTTGCCATGTGCGCCGGTTGCTTGCTACTCACTCTGATTCTTAGATGACTTTAGCGAGCTAAGGCGTTCACCGCATTGGTAAAGTGTGTACGTGCGGATTCGAAATTCTTTTGCGTTCGCTCTTTTCTATCAGCTTCATCAAAGACATCGTTGTAGGTGATAGTAGTCTTCCACCAGCTTGCGGCGGCTGTGTACTCGCGAATAGTTGCCTCCACCTCCACGCGGAACGTTTGATCACCGTCGAGCTGGCGAACAAACGACAGCAGCTCATCATTAAGATCCGACTTAAGTTTATTGAGACTGCTCTCAAACTCCTCGTAGCTCTCACGACCTTCCGCCGAGTCCTGAAAACTTTTGACCTTCTTCACGATCTTCGTGACTGCTTCCTGACTCGCAGCTTCCTGCTCGACTGTAAACATGGGGGCCGGTTCCTGAACGGTCGTCCGGGCCGCCATTGATTCGCTGACGACGGTGGTTACTTCAGTCGGAGTTTGATTTAGATATAAAACTATCAGAACCGCAATGACGGTGGCGCCAACGAAAATCCATCCAAAGCCAAAAGTCCGTCGGCCCACCTCCTTAGCCCTCAATCGCCGCGCGCTCGTTTCGCTTGAGCGACCCGAGAGATCTAACTGGCAACGTCTACACTCGATTGAGTCAGCGAAGTTTATTAGTTCGCAATGAGGACATTTTATCGAAGAGTTAGTGGCCTTAAAATAGTTCGCAGATTTCTTAAGCATGATTGCTACCTTCCCATGGGATTAAGCCCTGGTCGATCATTCGCAGCGGGGACCTTAAAGAAGAGGCAAGTTAGACGCTAAAGGCCGTTGGTTATCCGAAGGCATATGCCCTAATACTCACTTACACCCAGGACTGGCGCGGGCAACAGCCGGAGCGCGTTGGCGACCGCTGTTGAGTCGTACTGCATTGTCGCGTTACCGGCGCCGTTGAACTGAAAGAAGGGTGCGCCAAAGTCGGCCCGCGGCGTATTGCCGAATGCAACCGGCCAATCAACATTCGCAATAAAATTTGCACCGTAAAACACTCCGCCGCCGCCGCCGTTGCGGTTTACGTACCCCGAACCAATTACGAGAACCAGTCCGTTGAAGTCGGTTCCGCCATTAGTCGTCAGTTCTCCGGTGACAATCAACAGCCCCGACCCACTGCCCGAGCCCATGGTGTAATCACCTTTGACAAAAGTGAATCCCGTCGGATTACCGCTGCCTCCGTTTGGAAGATAGGTTGCGGACGCGGGTGACTGAGCTGCTCCAAGCATAGCGGCCGCTTGCATCTGATCAAGAAATGCGCGCGCCGCGGCAGGTGAGCGCAGATAGGATGGCACTGCGGTGCTTTCAAGTACTGCGGCGGCCGGGGTCGTGGTTGTATTGCTGGCGGACTGGGTGGTGGCGATTCCATTGTCGGTTGCGTTGGTCGTGCCGAATGCAGGCAGACCGCTGTGACCGCTCGTAGCATTGTCGATGCTGGAATAGACATGTGCCGCGCTGCTTCCGCTTTCAAAACTCATAGCCGGGGTGCCGTTTGGTGCGCCAATGAGCGTCATCATCGCCGGTACAGCAGGGTCAAAGGCATTCCTGGAGACGATCATGCTCATCTTTTTTGTGGCGCCGCCCCGGGCGTAACCTGTCGAGCGAATCAGCAATCGACCAGGTTGTACCAATGACGAAATGGGCATCGTGTCGCCGGGCGGCAAAGAAACGATTCGGTCATAACTGGCCTGGTTACCAGAAACATCGGTTTGGAGCAGGACACGCGTACCCGCTGTCTGTCTGTTCGTGTAGGGCAGCCACCGTGAGAGTCGCGCCACGGTCGAAGGGTCACCTCCGAGCCCGGCCGGGCAATCATTGGAACTTGCAGGCAACGCTGCGTTGCGAAAATCAATGCGAGTCATGCCGGTTGGCATTGCCGAATCGGTGGGCGCCGCGTTACCTCGTAGCGCATTTAGAGCTGCTTGCAGGCCGGCCTCCGCCGCATAGTAAGCCTCAGTTTCGGCAGTTGCCTCGAAGGCGTTTGCCGCTGACATCGAGGTCAGTTGGATCAGCGCTCCTCCCGTGACGAGCAATAGCGTGGCGATTAAGATCGTCATGACCAAGGCTGCGCCTTGCTCGGTTGAACGCCGGCTGCGGTTTGGTATGGGTCTCAATTCATTCATCGCTACCTCTTCAAGGTTCGTATCGAACACAGGGTCTCAATACGTTTGCAAATTTGCGTTGCGCAAAGCCACGGTTGATACCAATTGTGTTGCGGAAGGCGGTTGATAACCCGCTGTGCCAGGTTTTCCGATTGCGGGCAACGTCACCATGATCGACACGACGATATATTTAGCCTTATCTGGCGTTACTTGAGCCTGAGCCGTTCCTCCGGAGTTGAGCACAGCGGAAATATTGCATATACCGATCGCGCAGTTTGCGATCGTGTACGTAACTCTGCGGTCATAGTAGTAGAACGCCAGTCCATCTATGCGATTCGCTAACAGCCCCGTGGTTTGAGTTGGTTGCAGATTAAGGCGAACGATAAAACTCCCGTTTGCATCGTTAACAAGAAGATATTTGACGTCCTCGCCATCTCCATCAGTCGCCCCAGAGAGATCCAGATCTGAGCGAACGCGGATCGAAGTGACACCCGAATCTCCTCCGGTAACAATGCCATTATCGACGAGTCCATAACCCGCGTTGGCAATTTCACGGGAAAGAATGTTCAGTGCGCGCTGCGCGTCGGCGATGGCCGCCGACCTCTGTCGTTCGCGGTTGCCGATTTGAAAAGATGAGGCCAGCAGTGTGGAAGCTATCGCCATGATGGCTAGCGTGATTGTCATTGCCAGCAAGAGCTCGACCAGGGAAAACCCAGATTCAGGTCGCGAGCGAAGAGTTGACTTGTTCATAAATTGGCGGATGCCACGCATAGCTTGTGTTTCGGTCTGCTTAGTAAGTGCCGGTGGTTGTTGACGAACGCATAGTGCGGATTGTCACCGGAAAGCCTGCCCAACCCGGGCTAAGGGGAGTTACTTGAATGGTGATGGTTTTTAAAGTTGGGTTACCACTGACATCGTAATTTGACCCTGCTACTGTCTTAGTCAGTCGATACACCCGGCCATTGCTAATAGTGTCCGGCAGCAGCACCGTCGGACCTGAAACCGTCAGGGTTGTATCGGTAAAAGTGACCGCGCGAAATTGCTCCATTTGTTGTTGGGCAAGGCTGATGGCCACGGCGCGATCATTGCCACCGGAGTTGTATCGAATTGAGTAGGTAAATAAAGACACTATGCCGAGGCCGGCGACCATCAATATCACGAGGGCCAACATCGTTTCGATCAACGTGAACCCACGTTCGCCCGCAGAGTTCGCAGCGGCGGTCTCACCGCCCTGCCTCACTGAAATGCCTGTCCTGATATAAGCCATCATTTGCTCTTTCACTACCGCATACTCTTGATCCCGGTAGTCGGCGTGACGGTTGTGTTCATGGGAACCGGAGTAGTCATTGGTCCGGTAACCGTTGTATCAGTTGACAGGTCGCCCGCAGGTCCAACCATGACAGTGCTGGAGCCGCCGTTTCCCGCCGAGTCAGTCAAGGTGATCAAGACAGTATTCGTTGTGCGTCCCCGCCAGTTAAAAGCGATTGTGAGCGGGGTGATATCGGGGTCGATACTCGTCGTTGCGGGTGGCAGCCCATAGCGGAGAGTTGTTCCGGGCGGCAAAGTGAAGGTGCGTGCAGTGGGCGAACCCTCGCCGCTGAAGTCGATGTTGGCTGTGTAACCCGTACGGCTGTTAATTTCGACGCTCGCGCCTCCGTGACGGCGCACTGAGTCCATGCGGGCTTTCTCAAGAAGGGTCCCGAGATTGCGCGTCGCACTCTGAAGTTCCAGACTGCTGCTCGACTTTTGAAAACGCACGACTGCTATTGCGGAAACGGTGCCCAGGAGCGCGACCAAAATTAGCAACTCAACCAGACTGAAGCCTGCGAAGCCGCAACGTGTTTTCTGTTCTTTTGAAAAGTTCGCTGACATGATTCTCGAGGAGAAGGCGATGAATGAGATCCGCCCATTAGACTTTGGCAAGCGCCATACCCAGATCGTGATGCTGGTACTTAAAGCGGCACTGAGCCCAGATCACTCGGAAAGTCCTGAAAATCCACCTAGAATACCATCGAACAAAAAGCTTGAAAAGCACCGGAGGAATAGGAACCGACGAATAGCGGCGGTTCGCCTCGGCATCCTGGCGTTAATGTCCTTATCTGGCTGTTGTCGGGAAGCCGGAAGGATGAACGCGATTAGACCATTCAGCTTTCAGAAAAACCTCAACTACTACGCTTCCGCTCGCACCGGCCGAAATTGCAAGGGGCGGAAACATCGGTGCAACAGTGCAGACGGGGATGGGCAGTTCAGACTGCTTCGCCCGCGCAGGTTGAAACGCCAGCGATAGAACGCAAAGCACCAGGAGACAAACGGGAGCTAAGTATTTTTCCGGAAGATTTCTATTAGCAGAGCGTCGCTTAGTGGTCGTTTTTCAGGACTCGTGGTATCGGCTCGAGCGTGCGGGTTGTATGTTCAGTGACGCTTGGCGCGGCGTGAAGCAGTGATTCTGAGCTTGCTTGATTAAGTTCATCAATATCGCGTTGCCCTGGTTCAACATTACTAGTCGCATCTTTGGAGCTCTTCGCCAGTCGACGCACCTGCCAGAGCCCTAATCCGAAGTAGGTCATGAACGCCGCTGAGCTGAGAATCATATACGCAAGTAAGAACCAGTCGCTTAGTTGCACCTTCTTCATCACTATCAAGCCCCCGAGGATGAGTCCCAGGCCGAACACAGTGCTCCAGAATAGTCCCTCCATCTCGCTCTCCATGCGCTTCTCGAATAACTTGATCGCGTCAGAATCTCTATTGATCAAATGAGCGCCACAGCGATTGCAGTACCTTGTTTGCTGCACCAAAGCCATTCCGCAGGATGGACAAAACATACGAACCACCTCCATTGCCTTAGCTACGACAATTGAAATGCTATGGTTTCAAAGTCTTAGTGCTCGCGGCGGATTACGCGAATCGCGAATCTGAAAAGTAAGACGAGGAAATCTGAAGGTCTCTGGAGTGCTGCTGCGCTGGCTTTGCATCTGTTATCCACGCAAGGCGCGGTTTATTCTCTGTCCGATCCTTCTCGAATCACCACGGAAAAACCTCGTCGTGTGGCGAGCGTGTTGATCATTGCGTCCACAGACTTGTTCACGCCGGCAGCAAACTGTCCCTGTTTGAAGTCTGGGATCATCTTGTCGCCGATTTCGTAGACGTCGGCGTTGGTGAGCACTTTTTCCAGTGCTGTGGTGATCTGAATGTGCCACTTACGGTCCTTAACCGCCACCAGCAATAGCACGCCGGCGCCGTCGGGATTTCTGGTGCCGATTCCCCAGCAACGAGCCAGGTCGAGTGAATAATCGAAGATCTCTCGTCCGGCAGTCTCCTCAACGAACGCCAGCGCGAAATCTATGTTTCCCTGCCGGTTCAAATTTTCAAGCTTGCGTTCCAGTTCAGCACGCGCCGTCTGGTCCAACACGTTGGCGAAATCACTGACGTAGCCTGTCGGTACGGGTAGCGCGCACGGACTCGCAGAGGTGGTAACGGGTGCGGTTTGGTTCGGCTGAAGCTCTCTGGCGGTTCGTTGCGCACAACCACCAGCGGTGATGAGTGAAGCCAGGCAAACGACTGAGAGAAATCGGCGCATCGTAATCAGACCATCCGGATTACTGAGGTTGGATAATACCGCTCGGCCACTAGTTCCTCAATCGATTCAGGGAGACGTTTGCTCGGGAAAGTCAGGTGGATTACAGTCTCCACTAATGCGCTACACCGAACACACTCCGCAGGCCGCGCTTCGAGCATTCGTCGAGTGTGTCTGGTTCGTTGCCGTTGATGAGCCGGCTTTAAGCTATGCCCCCGAGCGAATCCTGCCGGATGGTTGTCTTGAGTGGATCTTTCACCGGGGAGCTTCTTTTGACCGCATGTTGCCGAGTGGCGCTTGGGAACAGCAGCCGCGAAGTTTTCTGGTTGGCGAACTAACGCGTCATCTCTTGCTGCAACCCGTGGGAAATCCGTCGGTGATGGGCGTCCGTTTTCGTCCGGGTGGGGCTTATCGTTTGCTGCCGTTTCCGCTGATAGAGTTCACCGATCAAATGGTCCCTACCGCAGATGTCTGGAGGCACGAAGGAAGTGCGATCGAAGATGCGGTGTTAAATGCGAAAAGCGATCGGGAGCGAATGCGATTGGTGGAGGCCTTTCTGATGCGACAGCTCTCGGGCGTCGGTCAACGACCACGGTTTGAAGCTGCGATCGCGCGGATCATCCACAGCCGTGGTCAGATCCGAGTAGATCAGCTCGCGGAAAACATCGGGTTCAGCGCTCGGCAATTGGAGCGAGAGTTTCGCGCGAGCATAGGCCTTTCGCCGAAGTCTTTTTCACGGATTATCAGGTTTCAGAACCTGCTGCGGATTGTGGGAGAAGGCATGCTGCGCGAGTGGGTCAACGTTGCTTTGGCGGTAGGCTATGCGGATCAGCCGCACATGGTGCGTGAGTTTCGTGAGTTCACCGGACAGAGCCCGACGGAGAGGGAATTGACAGCGGTCGGCAACCTTGCGCAACATTTTGTGGACCCGCAGCGGCTGGCGACATTGTTGGGAGAGTCGCGGTGAACCAGAACAGTAAGCGGCAGCGACCAAGCCGATTCATCCGAGCAATCCCTGCGGTCCGTTCGCAAATTGAACTCAGAAATCAGCATGCAAGTGGAAACGTTTTGAATGCTATTCGTCCGCCCAGTCGCTGCCGCCCGCGGTTCTGAATGCGCAGCCCTTCTTAGCCTCCACTTCCATGTCGCATTTGTTCAATACCACCTGGTTCCGAACGTGTACTCTGCCGGGCACGGAGGAGAAAGTATGCCTAAATCAATAATCGTATTCGCACTTCTGTTACTGACGTTTGGTGCGGCGAACTGGCAGGGTGCACCGGCGACTCAGGAAATCTCGAGTTTGTCATGGCTTGCCGGAAGCTGGAGCGGTGTTCGGGATGGGCTCGAGATGGAGGAACTGTGGATGATGCCGAAGGGTAACACGATGCTCGGGCTGCATCGTGACGTGAAAGGTGAACGCACAGTATTGTTTGAGTTTTTGCGAATCGAAGCGAAGCCGGACGGGATTACGTATTGGGCCAGTCCGAAGGGACGCCCGGCAACCCCGTTCAAGCTTGCGGAAGCGCGAGAAAATTATGTCGCGTTTGAAAACCCGGACCACGATTTTCCCAAGCGGATTATTTACTGGATCGCTGACTGCGCCCTGCACGCGAAAATTGAGGGAACGATGAACGGGAAGGCGGCCTCGGAAGAGTGGGTCTGGAAGAAGAACTGAGGAGTATCTAGTTTCGAGTTTCTAGTTTCGAGTTTCAAGTTTCGAGTTTCAAGTTTCGAGTTTCAAGTTTCAAGTTGGGCTCAAGTCTTGAGACTTGAGAACACTAGAAACTAGAAACTTGAAACTAGAAACTCGAAACTTCTTCAAGGCCTCGCCACTACCATCGGCCGCGTTTCCGCCTCGCGTCTATAGAACACACGCGGTCGCTGCACGCTCCGCTTATCAACTTCGCCCACCTTCTCGTCACCTTCCACAAATGCGATGTCGAGCTTCAACCCGCGCGCCGTGCGCATCTTGTGCTCCTGCATCTGCGGCACGCGATCGGTCGCGTAGTTCAACCACTCACGTAATAACACTTCGCCGTCGGCGGGTTCGGTATCCGCCCTGGTAGTCTTCAAACCCTCTTCCACCAAAGCGAACGTCAAATAGCCGTGGCCCAACTGCTCGGCTTCCAACGCGGCTTGATAGCTTTGCGCCGCCGTTAGAATGTACATACCTTTTTCGTATGCCAGTTGGGCGAGCCCTTTTGAGTTCATTGGTCCGCGTCGCTTCTCTTCCGCCTCAAGCGCCTGACCGCTGTTGCACGCGTCCACGACCATCAACACCAACCCGGCATCGATACTCGCAAACACCTGCTCGAGCTCCTGATCGGAAATGCTGTGTGTAAGAATGTCGCGCAATCCCGCCACATCCAGTTCGTTTCGCTTTCCCTGATATCCGAGGTCATGCGGAATTAGATAGAAACGCTGATTCTGCGCCGTGCCGTGACCGGCGAAATAAACCACTACCGCGTCTTCAGGCTGTGCCGGCTGCATCTGTTGTAGTTCCGCCGGGGCACCGCTCGGAGGTTGAGCATTGAGTCCGGCCAGCCGCGACAGGGCATAGACGATATTTGCCTTGGTAGCGTTCTGATCGAATAGGGTGACCACTTCAAATTGAGAGAATTGGCCCAGCTTCCTTTGCTGCTTCTCAACTTCCCGGGCGAACTCCTGGCCATCCGCGACCGCGAACTTCAGGTTATATCCGGTGTTCGTGTATTCGTTTATACCAGCGACCAACAAATGAAGAGTTCCGCCGCGTTTCAAACTATCCGCGCCCTGGAGTGTAAGCGCTGCATCGGTGCTCTTAACGTTGTCGCGATTGAACGCGTAGGCAGTAAAGTTGTTTTCACCGGCAACTATGCCGACCGTGGCATCGAGCGTCACATTCGATTGATCCTGCAAAACATCGCCACGCCAGGCTTTGACCAGCGAGCCGTTTCTGAACAAACGCAAATCACGCGCCCCCGCCGGTGCATCGCTCACCGTAATTTTTAGATTGGATTGACGAGTGGAAACATTTCCCTGTGTAAGACCGGGCGCTTCCACGCTAATGCGCGGTTGCCTGCGGTCCTTTTGCGAGATATCAGCTGCCACGGCTACCTTATTGCCGGCAAAAACTTCGGCGAGTAGACCCGGATGAAAATACTCGTTGAAGAATATTTCGACTGGCGAGACATCGAATATTGTCGGAGTGAATCGCCAGAGTATTTGGTTCCACCCTCCTGGCGAGCCGTCGAACAATCCTTCGGGCGTCACCACGAGCCAGTCGGCGCCTTGATTCAAACTCACAAGCGTCGCCAGCAACTCACCGGTTTCTGCTTTCCGGAGCCGCGCACTGCCATCGTCGCTTCCAGAGACGATAAATCTTCCATCGGGACTAAAATCGAGCGCGGTGATTGAACCGCTGTGACCTTTCAACGTGTTCAGCTCGCGTCCGTTTCCTGCGTCCCAGATCTTAATAGTGCTGTCGTAACTCCCCGAGATAATTCGCCGTCCGTCACCGCTGAAGACCATCCGGTTTACGAAATTGTTGTGACCCGAAAGTGTGTTTAACTCAGCGCCCGTTTGCGCGTCCCAAATCTTGATCGAGAACACCATGTCTTCAAACGAGAAGTCCTGGTTCGCATTAGGATCTGCAGGATTTCGTTTCATGCCCCAATGCGCCGAAGCGAGTCGTTTCCCATCAGGACTCCATGAAACCGCGTTAACACTCAATGAAAAGGCAGATTTGAGAACTCGTAACTCCTGGCCAGTCGCAACGTCGATAAACTTCACAGGACCACCAAAACCGGACGCTGAGGCGAGAAGTTTTCCGTCAGGACTAAATGAAACAGCGGAGCTGGTCATGATCGAATCGCCCACCATCTCGTTCATGAATCCGCCGGGTAAATCAACGGTGCGAACCTGTCGGCCTGACGCGACGTCAATGATTCGCATGACATTCTTGCTTGCTGGTTTTTGACCAGTGGTCATGCCAATCGATTCCATCATTTCCATGCCGGCGCTGAGATCGCCTTTGGCCATCGCCTCCTCGACCTTCTTCATCCGCTCCTGCATCTTCTTGGGATCTTTACGCGCCTCTTCCATGAGTTTGGTCAAGTCGGGCATCGCCATCGCGGTTGGCGGAGTAGTGGAAGGCTGTTGCCCTGCCACTGTCGGAGACGGAGTGGCGGGTTTCTTCACACTCTTCTCGACCAGCACCAGCGTGTTTCCGTCCGCAGTGAATGCGGCATTGCCAAGTTCCTTTCCGTCAGCGAGCGCAATCTCTCGGATCTCGCGGCTCGTGCTCACGTCCCAAACCTTGGCCATCGGTCTCGAATCGCTGCCTGCTACGAGCAACTTGCCGTTCGCGCTCAGCGCAGTTGCGTCGCCCGTCATCGGGTTACGCATCGTCGAGCGCGAGTAGTCGCTGGAAAGCGTGACCGCGCGTTTGACGCCGCCCGTGTTTATCTCCCACGAGCTCACGCCCTGTGGCCCCGACAACACCAGCGACTTACCATCGCGCGAGAAGGTGAGATCATTCAACGGCATCGCAGCGCCGCTCATGGCCCTGACTTCGCTTCCGGTAGCCACGTCCCAGAGCTTGATCTGATTATCCACACCCGAGGACGCGAGGAGCTTGCCGTCATTGGTGAAACTCACACCAACGATCGGACCATCGTGACCGGGAAGAAGATGCAGTCTGTTCGCAGTCGTTCCATCCAGGATACTGATCTTGCTGACTTCCGTGACCACCGACAGCAGACGTCTGTCGTTGCTGAAAAGAAACTTTCCGGCAAAGGGTCCAAACATGGCTTCGGTGCTCGCTGATGTTATTGGGGGCGTGGAAAACGTCTTCAGTTCGCGGCCAGTCGAGACGTCCCAGATCTTCATAGAACTTTCGTCGCGCAGCGCCAACCACGTTCCGTCACTGCTGAAGGCGAGGTTTGCCACCGTTTGTGTCCGGGACACTACTCCAAACGGTGTCTTAGTAGTTTTGACTTTGAAGGTTTGCGTCTTGCGACCACTGGAGGTGTCCCAGATCTGTAGCTCGAAAGTAGTTTCAACACCCTTCATCGAACCCTTAACGCTTTCAATTAAGGTTGCCAGTAACTTTCCATCCGGACTAAGCGCGACGCTTTCCTGAGAGGCGATTCGATCATCTTTCTCAAACGTAATCGCTGGCAGAGCACGTCCCGTCGCCAGGTCCCACAGGCGTACTGACGAACTGTCGGCGCTGAGCGCTGCGAGAGTGCGGCTGTCTTCGCTCAATACTGCGCTGACAAGATCCTTTGTCGCCGGCAACATGGTGCTATTGAGTTCTTTTCCCGACTCAACTTCCCAACGGCGCAAACGGCCGTCCGTGTACGCGACCAACGTCTTTCCGTCAGCGCTGAATCTGAAGGGCCGAGACATCGAAGAAGAACCCAGCGAGGGAATACTGCTTTCCAGTTGGCGCAGCAATTTGCCGGAACTTACTTCCCAGAGTTTGATTGAGTTTCCGCCCATGCCCATCGACGCGAGCAACCGGCCGTCAGGGCTGAAGCCTATTTGGGTTTGCGGCGAGGTGATCCCGGCTTGCAAAACGATCTCGGGTTTTGGCGCAGCGGACTTTGGCGGAATTGTCTTAGCGCCGTCAGGAGTAGGAGTCGGCGATGCTTCGACTCCGATGCCGCGTTTGTCCTGGGTCGGGGGTTTTTGCTCTTGAGCTGTCGCTGATCCGATGACGATCCGATTGGGAACAGCCACTAAGGTTGAGATAAGAAGTGCGGACGCGCAGAGAAGAGAAAGACTTTTCATCAGTTAACCCCCCGAGGTTGCGCAATCATACGCTAGTAAAAGGTAGAGACGCAGGGGAGGCCCCAATTCTCACTGTGCGATATATAAACAGACTCGAAGCTCACTGCGGCTGTGCCGTTCGATGTGCGGCGGTGGCTATGCCCCGCCGGCAGCTGTGTTTTCTTTCGGGGCGAGGCCCCTTCGTAGCCGCAGAAATATTAGAATTGCCATTGTGAAGAACTCAAGCGCCACCGGATAACTCAAACATTGGGGCGCAGCCCCGTTGTTAACTACAAGGGATGAGGGCGGTACATAGCCGCCGCCGCACAACGGACAACTTAGCCGCATTAAACGATCGAGCCTGGTCTCGTGAATTCTCTAGGAGAACACATGCCCCTTACAAACTTTCTGGCAGGCTTTTTCGGGATCGCCTTTGTTTGTTTCTTTCCGCTATCGGTTAGGAATGAACAGCAAGGCTCCCCTCGTCTGACCTTGATTTCCTGCACCGTGGCCGGCGCGCAAGCCAGGTGCGGCGACCATGAAGTTTTTGAGAACCGTGCGACCAGGACCGGGCGAAAGATAAAACTCAAGATTGTCGTGTTCCCAGCGACCGGCAAAGACCCTCTGTCAGATCCGTTCGTCTACATTCCGGGTGGCCCAGGCTCGTCGGCAACCGAGGATGCGCCTTACGTGGCGCAAGCTTTGGGAAGGATTAGAGAGAAGCGAGACTTACTCTTCGTTGATCAGCGTGGCACCGGTGGTTCGAATCCACTAGATTGCGAGTTATTCAATCCCGCGGACCTGCAAAGTTATCTGGGGGACTTCTTTCCCCTCGACGATGTGAAGAAGTGTCGAGAGCAACTCGAAAAGAAAGCCGACCTGACGCTGTACACAACTTCAATCGCCGTGGACGACCTCGAGGAGTTGCGGCAGGCGCTTGGGTATGACAAGTTGAATCTGATGGGCGCGTCCTATGGCACTCGCGCGGCAATGGTCTTTCTGCGCCAGCATCCGCAAAGTGTACGCACGGTGACTTTGTTTGGCGTGTCACCAACCAGCCATCACATGCCTCGCACTTTTGCCCCGGACACCGAAAGGGCGTTGCAAGGAGTCCTGGCTGAATGTGCAGCCGATCAAGCCTGTAACGGAGCGTTTCCGAATCTTCGCGGTGAAGCGAAGGCAGTACTCGAACGTTTGCTCAAGGGGCCGGTCGAGGTTTCCGTGCGGTCGCCCATGCGGGATGGTGCGCAAGCAAATGAAGTCACCAAAGTGAAACTGTCGCGCGATTTGGCAGCCGAAGCGATCAGATACATGCTCTACAACCCCGGCGCAGTGCCGAGGATTCCGCTGTTTCTTCACCAAGCCGCGGAAGGTAACTTTCTTTCTTTGGCCCAGGCGGCACTGGAATACCGGCGCCGGATTGTTGCGAGCGGCAGCAATGGAATGTATCTCTCCGTGACCTGTGCCGAAGACCTGCCCTGGGCCAAACCTGAAGAAGTAACACGACTTTCCGTCAACACTTTTCTCGGCGACTATCGGATGAAACAGCAACGAGCGGCTTGTGAGTTGTGGCCGCGTTCGCCGATCCCGCCGGGGTATAGCTCGCCAGTTAAATCGGCGGCGCCGGTTTTGATCTTCACGGGCCAGTGGGATCCGGTAACTCCTCCGTCGCACGGCGATTTTGTAGCGAAGAGTTTTTCCAACAGTCTGCATCTGGTCGTGCCTCAGGGCGGCCACGGGTTGGGCGGGATGCAGGGCGCTGCATGTGTAGACAAGTTGCACGCGGAATTTGTGGAGCAGGGCAGTGTGAAGGGATTGGACGCGACGTGTGTGAAAGCAATCAAGCGACAACCGTTCGTTTTGGCGCAGTAGGGATTTTCGTAAATAAGACATTCAGTGCAGAGGATCTATTAGCCGCGGATTTACGCGGATGACACTGATTAGAAAAGAGGCGGTTGTCCAACCTTCATTTGTCTTCAGATCAGTTTAATCTGCGTTAATCCGCGGCTAAGTCCTCTTTCCAAATTATTGTAAAGAATTCCGAATTAACATTTTGTTGACTCGCTTGTAGTCCAGGAATATTCTCACGCCTCTCAAGTACGTTAATCGTCACATCGAAATGCGCGCCGCTTGAGCGCTAACCAGTAGCCCGTGTTTGTCGTGCAAACGATTCACACGGCGATAGCTTCGCCATTCGAGCCGCAATCAACTTAGCCATCGAATTCTTTCTGAAGGAGACCCACATGAAACCCAATCACTTGCCGCTGCGCATCACCATACTCGCCATTACCGCTATCATGCTGACTGGTTGCGGGAAGGTGGACGAACATCCCGGCACCGGTGCCGCCTCCGGCAACCCCTCAAGTGCGTCGAATGCCGCCAATATGAAGATCCCTAACACGACTTCATCCGAGGAAGCGCGCAAAGAGTTCCTGCAGGGGCGCGATCTTGGTGAAAGGCTTTTGATTCAGGATTCGCTGCAGCACTACGATAAGGCCATCTCACTCGATCCGAATTTCGCCCTGGCCCATCTCAATCGCGCCAATGCTTCTCCGACCGCGAAAGAGTTTTTTGAGCATCTGAACCACGCGATTAGCCTCGCGGACAAGGCTTCGGAAGGTGAGCGTTTGTTGATCCTGGGAACTGAGGCGGGAACCAATGGAAATCCGACCAAGCAGAAAGAACTTCTGGAAAAGCTCGTCGCCACTTATCCCAACGACGAGCGTGCGCGTTTTACCCTTGGTGGCTATTTCTTCGCTCAGCAGGATTTTGATTCGGCGATCCTTCACTACCGCAAAGCGACTGAAATCGCACCGACCTACTCGCCTGCTTTCAACATTCTCGGTTACGCGCTCAGGCAAAAAGAGAACTACGCCGAAGCCGAGAAATCCTTCCGCAAGTACATTGAGCTGATCCCAAACGATCCGAATCCGTATGATTCGCTGGCTGAGCTCTATCTGAAGATGGGCAGGTTTGACGATGCGATCGCGCAATACAGCAAGGCCCTCGGGATTGATGCGAACTTCATCAATTCACATCTCGGGATCGGCGCGGCACTGATGTATCAGGGAAAGACGGCGGAAGCGGCCACCGAATTCGATCGGATCACGGGTAAGGCCCGAAGCGATGGTGAGCGGCGGCAGGCACTCTTTGCCCTGACTGTGCTGGCCGCAGACAGCGGGAAGATGGACCAGGCGCTGGCCGCAGTCGATAAGCAATACGCCCTGGGAGAGAAGACGAACGATGTGGCGAACATGTCCGGCGATCTCCAACTGAAGGGAAACATCCTGCTGGAGATGGGTAAGTATGACGATGCGAAGCAGGCGTTTGATCGGTCGTTGAAACTGACTACCGACTCAAACCTCTCGCAGCCGATCAAAGACAACGCGAAACTCTTCAACCATTACAATCTGGCGCGCGTTGCCCTGGGCAAGAAAGATCTGGCGATGGCCAAAACCGAGGCTGAGGAATTTCGCAAAGGATCTGAGGCGAAGAAAAATTCTTTTCAGATCAAGCAGGCACACGAGCTGGCCGGAATGATCGCGTTTGCTGAGAAGAACTACGATCAATCCATTGCCGAGTTACAGCAGGCCAATCAACAGAACCCGGTAGATCTTTACCGCTTGTGTCAGGCTTATCAAGGCAAAGCCGATACGGCAAAGGCAAAAGAGTTCTGTGGGAAAGCGGCAAATTTTAATTCATTGCCGCAGATTAATTATGCGTTCGTGAGAACGAAGGCGAAGA
>JBGTOA010000074.1:0-152872 GCA_041742785.1 Pyrinomonadaceae bacterium
AGACTATACGGGTCGGGACTGAGATGTCCAAGATATAGTCCAGCCAGCAAACCCGTTCTTGCGGGCGGTCAGGGAAAGCCTGATGCTGGAAGCTAAGCAGAGGGCCGCAGGTTCGAGTCCTGCCGGGGGCATTTCCCTTCATCAGATTTTATGGCGGCTATAGTTCAGTAGGTTAGAACGCTTGATTGTGGATCAAGAGGTCGTGGGTTCGAGCCCCACTAGCCGCCCCAGCCGACTTTTCATTTGTAAGGATCAAATTAATGCCAGACGAGCAAAGAGTAGCCAATAACTCGCAGACCTATGTCGTAGATGCTGACCTTTTCGCCTTCGAAGCGGTGGAAGAGCAAAACGGGATCGCGACTGTGGTGAAGTTCCAACTTGACGATCCACGCTACCAGGCCGGAGACGTTCTGCTGGTACTTTCGGGAAGCGATATACACTTCCATGGAATGATTGGCAATCTGGCTGAAGGCTGGGCCACCGCAGTTGACAGGCGAGGTTCCCTGCTTCCCGCAACTGTGCAATAGCGCTTCAATTACCTTCTGGAATAACCCGCCGGATGAGCAATCTCGACTCCAGGAGCTGACGACTTTACGTCGACTCTGTGAAAGCCCTTGCCTGGATGAGTTGAAAGATAAGTTAGCGCTACCTGCCTGTCCAATGCCACATCCAGGCTTTTGATAAAGGGATCAAAACTCACCGGAGCTCCGGTGCCTTGAAAAAAAGCCTGTCCACCAGTTTCATCCGAAAGCCTCTTCAAAGCCCCTTGCGCGTTACCACTTAACAAGGAGCTGCCTGACGACGAAACGGTCGGCGCGTAGAAAGCATATATGGCAACGCTGCGACGCTGAGCTTCACGAATGGCACGTTGCAAATCGAGGCTTTGACTCGCCGAACTCGACTCAACGCCGTGCGAAGTATCCAGTCCATCCGACACAAGCAGTATTGCTCGTCGTCCCGACGGCTGCGAATCGAATCTGCGCAGTGCTTCGATTACTTCAACGTACGGGTTGTACGGCGCTGCGCTGGCGGAGCCAAGCGGAGTCCTCAAAGACTGTGCGGCTCTTTCAAGATCGGTCGTAAATTTCTGCCGCACCTGTAGGCTCCCTGCCCTGACATAACCGACCAATACACGCGAACCCTTTGGCAGCCTTCTTATAAACCCGGCAAGAGGCTTGATCTCATTAGCTATAGACGAAACGACGTCATCTTGGATCAACACCGCAAGCGTAATTGGTGAATTGGAGCCCATCGCTCGAATGTGCAGAATTGTCTGAGGCTCGCCATCTTCAGTGACAGCCAGATCCACCATCCGCAGCTCCGCTTCCGGGGTGGTTCCCTTGACGCGAATCGTAATCGGAATTGTTACCGGGCGGGCTGCACCTCTCGGCGAATCATCTGAACCAGCGTGCTGGGTCTGACTAAGGCTCGTGGGCTGAATCATCAGCGAGCCTATCAGAACCAGCAGTACCAGCACTGACCTTCTAGACTGTTTTTGCGTCATGCCTCTGTTCTCCAGTGTCGGCATTATACAGAGATTGAATGAATTGCTGGGATCGGGGTCTAAACTAGCGAAGACTAGTGTTAAACGCTACCATCTATTTCAACAAACAGGGGATAGGGGACGAGCTGTCTCACTTGATTTGACACCCATGTGTGCTGAAACAGGAAAGTTGAACAACAAGGATGAGATGATAGCTCGGCTACTTAAGTGGCTTCCGTGGCTGTCCTTCTTTTTATTAACTTTGCCTGCCCCTGTCGTTTTCCTCGCGCTGTTCCTGACTGCCTCCGCGACTGACACAGCCGCTTTTTACCTGGTGTTCGCGGTCCTTTCGTTCGGGATAGGCGCCTTGGTTGGCCTACTCGTGGTGCTTGCTTTTTTTCTCTATAGGCGACGATGGTTGGCACGTCTTCGTGACCGGCTTGCCGAAGACGGAATTACAGCCGGCGAGGTGCGGTGGTTCAGATCTGAATTGACTTCTGCTGAGCGCAAGACACTCGACGAGGTCCAGAAACAGAACCCCCTCCTTGCCGACGCCTATTGTGAAACTTTAGCGGCGCGGCTGACCGCCTCGCGAATAATCGCGCGAGCCCGTGGCGAACGCCTCAAGGTAGAACGACGTATGAATCGCGCGCGCTCCCTTTTAGGTGCCGACACGACCTCTCTCCTGAACGACCTGCAAGCTGATCATCAGCAACTCGAAGCCTTACGGTCCGAAGCCACTTCAAGACTGGCCGAGGCACGCGCTCGATTACAGATGATCGAGGCGGCAGCCAGCCGGACTCTGAATCAACGCGAAACTGATCTGATGCTGCAACGACTCACGGCGTCTCAGAATCATTTTCCCCTTGCCATTGAAATGGCCCGGCTCGAGCAACAGATGCTGAAGGAAGCGGAAACCGAGCTAGGTGCCGCAACCGTCGAATCCCGCCCTTCGGACCGCACGCCTGAATAGAAAAAGCCCCGCCTTATTACTCGGCAGCTCACCCCATAATCAACTAATCCCTGATCTCTTTCCGGAATCGGTCAGTCAATCAGATTGACAGTTACTGCTCATCAGAATGACAAGTGCGCTTGACCGTTCCGGTCGCTCTCCAATCGCAAAGACGCGTATTTCCCCAACAAATTCGGCAATTCTCGAGGTTGCTCATCACGGCACGCGCCATGCCCTTAGGCAGAAGCGGGCCAGGCCTTTCTGCCAGTCCGACTTTTGTTGACGAGCATGATGATGAGGACTACTTCAATGAAAATATCGACGCGTCAGGGACTGACTCTGATTGCATGCCTGACTCTGGGAGCCGCTTCTGTTGGCGAGCTGCTATTTACCAATTCTGCAGCCGCCAGGAACGAGACAAGCCGATCGCAAAAATGGAAGCAGGGCGATAAAGTCGCTGGCGACCTGCGCGACAAAATGAGGAAGGGCAAATCAGATCAAAGCCTTGTCACCGTCATCCTGCAGCTCGAGGGCAAGATGAGCTTGCCCCTCAACGCCCTTCTCAAGGGCAACGGCGTTAAGGTTAAGCGACAGTTCACGCAGTTCAACTCGTTAGCACTCGAACTGCCGGCCAATGTGGTGGATGCGCTCGCCACCTTCCCGGAAGTTTCGTTTCTCTCGGATGACAGCGAAGTGAGATCGTTTGGTGGACACGTGGCCCATACGACCGGTGCAGACAATGTTCGCTCGCTCGGAACCTCAAACGGATCGGGCGTATTGGATGGCGCCGGTATCGGCATCGCAGTTGTCGATTCAGGAATTTATTCGGCTCACACGGCGTTCAAAGATACGCAGACGGGCAAGTCCCGAATTGTTTCCAAGATGGACTTCACCGGGCAGGGTATTACCGAAGACCCTTATGGACACGGAACACACGTCGCAGCCGCCGCAGTCGGGAATGGGTTGGTTGCAAACGGCGAATACATCGGCATCGCGCCCGGCGCCAATCTGGTAAGCCTCCGCGTTCTGAATTCGGAAGGGACCGGCCGCGTTTCAAGCCTCCTGGCGGCACTGGACTGGGTAATGGCCAATCGCACCACGTACAACATTCGAGTCGTAAACCTGAGCCTGGGCCTGCCCGCCGTTAACTCCTATCGAACCGATCCGGTATGTCTGGCAGTCCGCCGGCTGGTTGACGCGCGCATCGTGGTTGTAGCTGCTGCCGGTAACAACGGCAAAAACAGCGCGGGTGTCAAACAGTACGGCCAAATCCATTCGCCCGGTAACGAACCCTCCGCGATAACTGTCGGCGCCGTCGATACCAAAGGCTCAGATAATCGAGCTGACGATACAATCGCCACTTTCAGTTCACGTGGGCCGACGCGTAGTTACCTGACCGACGAAAAAGGTATCAGGCACTACGACAACATTATCAAGCCTGAAATCTCGGCTCCCGGAAACAAAACGCTGTTCGCACAATCGCCGAACAACCTGCTGGTGAAACAGAACCCCCTGCTGGACGCGAACGTGAGCACAAATCCAGCCCGAGAAATGATGAGGCTCAGCGGCACCTCGATGGCGTCCCCTTTAGTCGCCGGCGCTGCGGCGTTGTTGTTGCAAGCGAACCCGACTCTGACACCAAATATGGTGAAGTCACTGCTAATGTACACAGCGCAGCAATTGCCGAACTTTAACCTACTCGAGCAAGGTTCGGGAGAACTCAATATTGACGGCGCCGTACGCCTGGCGAAACTCGTTCGGACTGATCTCAACGCCGCCACCGCTCTTGGTACGCCTTTGCTTACCGGCGCCACTCCACGGCAACAATCAAGCATTACTTTCAACGATACGGTGCCGACAATTAGCCATGGTGTATCTACCTTTCCCTGGTCCAGAGGAATCATCGTTGAAAGTTCTTATGCCACCGGCACTGCATTGATCACCAAGTACCAGAAAGTCTACGGCCAGGGCGTTTTACTCGGTGATGGAGTTCTAATCGGAGACGGCGTGTTGATTGGCGACTCAAACATGTTCACAAACGGGGTGCTTATCGGCGACAGCATCATGGTCAGCGACGGCACCACGCTTGGTGGAGGTGAACACTTCTGTTCGACCGGCGTGTTAGTCGGTGACGGCGTGTTAGTCGGTGACGGCGTGTTGATCGGCGACGGGGTCCTATTCGGCGACGGTGTCCTGATTGGCGATGGAGTTCTTATCGGTGACGGCGTGCTGATCGGCGACTCGGTCATGCAGGCCTACAACGCCATGATGGGTGGCGACGGTTCGCATTCACCGATCGTCTACACTGACGATGATCTTGATTACCTCGGCTTCTAACACGCTTTCATGAAGTGAGACCCATTGAGGTCAAGGGACAATTGCGATGCCAGCAAAACCACAGAGAAAAGGTATTCCCAGGATATCCGGGCCGGAGCATATTCCGGGGACAATTGCTCAACCGCTGACTGCCTGTCACGAACTCGAGGTGTTGGCCTTCCTTTCACAGCGTCCCCTTCATACGGTCACGATGGTGGGCTTCATTCGGGATAATGGGCTGGTCAGCCCACTCAATCGAGGAACGTTCTACGGCTATCGCGGATTCAACGGCGAGCTCGAAGGTGTCGCGCTTATTGGCCATGCAACTCTGCTGGAAGCCCACAGCGACGACGCTCTTCGCGCCTTCGCCGCCATCGCCCAAACCTGCACTACCACCCACATGGTGCTGGGCGAACGAGATCAAATCAGTGCGTTCTGGCGATACTACTCGACTATTGATCAGGAAATGCGATTGGGCTGGCGCGAGTCCCTATTCGAACTCCGCTGGCCCCTTGCGGTTCGGCTCGAAGTATCAGGATTGAGACGTGCGACTGAGGCTGAATTAGATTTGGTTATGCCGATTCAAGCGCAAATGGCTTACGAAGAGAGCGGTATCGACCCACGACAGGTCGATCCAGGCGGATTCGCACAGCGCTGTTTGCGGCGAATTCAAAAGGGTCGCACATGGGTGGTGAGGCAAGACAACCAATTGGCTTTTAAGGCTGAGGTCATCGCGGATGCTGTGGATGTAATTTATCTGGAAGGCGTCTGGGTTAAGGAAGGCGAACGAGGCAGCGGTTTCGGAAGTCGCTGTCTGACGCAGCTCGCAAAAGAGTTGCTGCGACGGACCGAATCAATTTGTCTGCTCGTTAATGAAAAGAACAAATCGGCCCATGCACTATATCGGAAATCAGGATTTCGCCTGCGCAGCACGTACGATACGATATTCCTGCAGCGGCTACCTTCATGCGCGGGCGGTGACACCTCAACACTCGACTCTTGAACAATTTCTTTTTGTCCTCTGCCCCCTCACCTCATCTCCACAAACCCGAGGGTAATGGTCCCGCCAGATGATCGACGTTCGCAAGCTGACTAGAAGGCAGTTGTATAAGCCTTACCTATGGTCCATCGTGGCCATGGGTGCGCTCGTGTTTACGCACGCCTGTTACGCGGTCGAAGTGGAGAAACTAGATACCCGGTTTCTGGTGATAGCGCTCCTTACCCTCTTCCTCAGTTCGCGCATCATCATTCCCATCCCAGGTTTCACTTCCCGAATATCAGTTTCGGATACATTCATTTTTCTCACTCTGCTGCTTTATGGAGCCGACGCCGCAATATTGCTCGCTGCCAGCGAAGCGCTGCTTTCGTCGAGACGCTTTTGCAGAAAAATAAGTACCGTCGCATTCAACTGGGGCTGCGCTGCCTGCGCCACATTTGTCACGGCGCAGGGATTACAGGCCTGGTTCGGAGACATTGTTTCGCTGCAGGCAGCGCCGGCATCGGTGAGTTTGATAGCGGCCACCTGCGCCATGGCGTTACTGCAATACGCGTCAAACTCGGGATTCGTTGCTTTAGCAGGCGCGCTGAAAATAAATCAGTCCATCTGGCGCACGTGGAATGAACACTATCTTTGGACTTCAATCACCTACTTCGCTGGAGCCTTCGCGGCGACTCTAATTGCGAAACTCATCTCCACGGTGGGCTTCTACGCGGTATTCATCAGCGCACCGATCATCGCGATCGTCTTCTTCACATATCGAAACTATTTGAAGAACATCGAAACATCGGCGGCGCAAGCTCAACAAGCCGAACAACATGTCGCCGAGCTTTCGCACTATATTGCTGAGCAGGAGCGTATTCGCGAACAGTTCTCACAATTGGAAAAGCTCTCGGCCCTCGGTGAACTCGCCTCCGGTGTCGCTCACGATTTCAACAATACGCTCGCAGGAATACTGGGCCGGGCGCAGTTGTTGTTGCGTACTGACGATCCCGAGAAAATCAAGCGTGGCCTGAACATAATTATTAAGTCCGCCCAGGACGGCGCGAAAACAGTTAAGCGCATTCAAGACTTTGCACGCCAGCGCAAGGATCATGACTTTGCGCCGATCGCTCTTGATCAACTGCTGCTGGATGTTAGTGAAATCACCAGGCCACGATGGAAGGATCAAGCCGAGGCGTCAAACGTTCAGATCAATCTCAACCTGCAGATAGACTCTCACTCGCAGATCATGGGCGACGATTCTGAACTTCGCGAAGTCTTAATCAATATGGTCTTCAACGCGGTTGACGCCATGCCTAATGGTGGCCGTCTCACGCTCGCGGCAGAAGATCACGAGGACTCAGTTGTGATTTCCGTGGCGGATACCGGGACCGGGATGGATCCGGACGTTCGGTCTCGGGTATTCGATCCGTTCTTCACAACGAAAGGAAAAGCCGGCTTGGGCCTGGGTCTGGCGGTAGGGTTCGGCATCATACGGCGCCACGAAGGTAACATCGAAGTCGAATCTGAACCTAAGCGTGGCACGAAGTTTCGTATTGTTCTTCCGAGCGCGAAATGCGTGGCAGCCGCACCATCCGGAGAAGTCACAGCTCCACCTGAGCTTCGCGAAACGACCGAGTTAATCCGCTCCACGACCGAGCATCAACTGCGAATCCTGGTAGTCGACGATGAGACCGAGGTGCGAGAGCTGCTCCGCGATATTCTGGAACAGCAAGGGTGCCAGGTGCATATGGCCCAGGATGGGCGTGAAGCCCTGGCACTATTCGAGGCGCGCGAGTTTGACGGCGTCTTTACTGACGTGGGAATGCCGGGATTAAGCGGTTGGGAGTTAGCACACGAAATCCGAACACGTAGCGCGACGATTCCCATAGCAGTCGTCACCGGGTGGGGCGATGCCGTGGGGTCCAGTGAACAAAGGAATGCTGGTGTGGAATGGGTTGTCACGAAGCCTTTTGCGGCCGAACGGATCGCGGAACTCGCTGAAGAGATTCGAAAACATCGTGATGCAATGCTGGCCCGCCAAAATCTGTCGATCATCGCGGCATAGATAAGCTGTCGCATTCATTGCACGATGCTCCAGTCGGCTGGGCCTTCATCGCTGTCACGCTTGTTCGCTTCGTCGAGTAAACGCTCGCGATAGTCAAGAGCTCGCTTCACACTCTTCTCAACCATTTCAAGACTAAAGGGCTTCAACAAAAAGTCGAATGCGCCTAGTTTGATCAGTCCCTGGGCGTGCTCTTGATCGCTAATTCCTGACACGATGATTACCGGCGTATTTGGGTACTGTTGTCGCACGTGCCCAAGCAACTCGAGACCACTCAAACCCGGCATTGAGATATCAGTCAGCACGAGGTCGTAAGGATCGGATTGTAGTCGCGCCAAGGCCTTTTCCGCAGTTTCGACCGTCTGGCAGACATACTCTTCGGAAAGCAATTCGAACAGGGTGTCACGAATTGCTTCGTCGTCATCCACTATCAGGATTAAAGCCATCTTAAGGTGCCTCCCACGCTCCTGTCGTTAAGCTCGTCACAAGACGAGTCAAACTCCGATAAATTTTGCCACGACGGTTGAGGTTGGGCTGGGAGATTCGATTCACAGTAGGCTGGCGTCAGATACTAACACAGAACTTTTGGGTTTGGACCACGCATCAACAAAATGGTCTGGCGATGTTATTTGACCTCACATTACCGACGAGGGGGCCAATCACTGCATCCAACACCGTGTGTTATTCTGCGCACGGGGAATATTAAGACATGTCTGATCAAGCCAAACCCGCTGTCATTCACTTTTCGGGAGACGATCTGTTTATCGGCATCACGCCCTCCGGCCATTCGGTAACGCTCGACACCAACCACGAACGCAACGCCGCTCCCACACCGGTTGAACTTCTATTGATGGCGCTCGGATCCTGCACCGGCATCGATGTGGTTAATATTCTCCGCAAGAAACGCGCAGAGATCCTTGAATATCGAATCGAAATTTCCAGTCAGCGTCGTACGGAACACCCACGTGGGTTCACGCGGATGGAGGTGCGCCACAAGGTGAAAGGCAGAAATATTTCAGAAAAATCACTGGCGCAAGCGATCGAACTGTCCGACCAGAAGTATTGCAGTGTAGCTGCCACCCTGCGGCCAACTGTAGAGATCGTTTCCAGTTACGAACTCATCTCCTTATGATGAAGAGAGCATTTGAACTATGAGTCTGTTTGGTCTAAGAACAATATCGGTTACGTCGCTGGTTATCTTCTCCTTCCAATTGCTATCTCCGGTCTCGGGTTTTGTCCCATCACGCGTGCGCCCTGCTACCGTCTCGCAATCGGCGCCGGACGACAAACTGGCTTCGATTCGCCGGACTGAGTCACGTGATGCTTCCGGCAAGTTGGGCCGCTTGACTCCTGCTGAGCATCTTCGCCGAGCGAACGTCTACATGACCAATCGCGCGTTTGACGAAGCGCGCGAGCACTGGCAGGCAATCCAGAAATTCTACCCGGAAGACGCAGCGGTTCCGGAAGCCTTGTTGGGAATTGGCAGATCCTATCTTCAGTCGCGCCGATACGCTGAGGCTGCCGACACGCTCGATAAACTCGCTCAGCAGTACCCGGCAACCAAGGCAGGTCGTGAGGGATTGAACTTCAGTGCGTCGGCGTTGGTACGGTTGGGCCGACCTTCGGAGGCGGTTAGCCGATACGTTCAGTACGTGCAAAAGTATCCTGAGGGCGAACGAATAGAAAGCGCACACCTGAACATCATCGACACGCTTCGAGAAGCAGGCCGCCCTACCGAAGCAGGCGAGTGGGTGGCCCGCACAATTCAAAGGTTCCCCGGCACACCAACTGAGACGAATGCGTTATTCGGACGGTTGCGATTAGAAGTTGCTGAAGCTGACTGGACGCAGGCCGTAACGACTGCCGACCTGCTAAGCAGGAGAAGCTTTTCGCGGGCTGTGCTCACTTCGCCGTCCGAGGTTGGGTATCTGAAGGCCTACAGTTTAGACCGATCAGGAACCCGAGAAGCCGCCGTGACGGCCTATCAGTCAATTCCCGATGGGGCAAATTCTTACTATGGCTGGTTAGCGACGGAACGACTGCTCGCTATGAACAACGAACGAGCCCGTGAACTCGCGAGTCAGAGGTTGCAGCGAGTCCGGTCGCAGATTGCGGCGGTCGAGAACCAATATCCAGCACCTTACCGGCAATCGATTCTAAGAGCCGCCAAAGCGAGAAAGCTCGATCCGCGCTTGATTCTGGCGATCGTAAAACAGGAGAGCGTTTTCAAGCCTCTGGCCAAGTCGCCTGCCGGCGCGCGCGGTCTGTTGCAACTCACTATTGATGCAGCACAACGCTATGCACCCGGGGCCGGATTAAACGCGCTAAGAGAAAGCGAACTCTATCGGCCGGAAACTTCAATTCTGATTGGAAGTGAGTATTTGGCCCATCTGACTTCGATGTTTCCTAAGGTCCTCGAACCGGTGGCGGCGTCGTACAACGGTGGTGAAGATAATGTTGAGCGGTGGGTAAAGCGGGCCCGGCACAAAGACCCTGGTGTATTCACAGCAGAAGTTGGGTTTGAAGAAACGAAGGGTTACGTCCAGAAGGTGATGAACAACTATCGTGCTTATCGGCAGTTGTATACCGAGGATCTGGTTCGCAAGTAACCGCTTCTGAGATTTGAGATCCGAGATCTCATTTTGGTTCCGGGCTAAACCTTCGGTCCTCAAAGCCGCTCGCGCTCTCCCGTCTTCGCAGCGAATCCGGTCCTGGGTAGTGCTTCGGCAGGATCCCCAAACGCACGAGCGCGGGATAGTATTCATATCGTATTGTCACTTCACCGGCAGGTCTGGAATCCAAATCCATGCTCACCCAGCGTACATCGTTTTGAACCGATCGCCCGATACCGGTAGCCGCCGACTGATCATCGGGCTGTGGATAGGTCGATCGTCTCTCGGTCACTTCGCCCTGGGCATCTTTGTTAGCCGATGATGGCGCTTCACTCTTCTCCGGGCCGGCGCTATCACGGGAACGGTGAGGCGGTGTTAGGGTGATTGGCTTGGGAGACCTTGTTAATTCACGGAAAAAGACCGCCGAGATGACTCCCAGATTCGCCGTCTGTCCCAGCTTGGCTCCATACGAATCGCGCTCACTTGTGAAGTAGAATCGCCGTGCGCGGCTTGAACTCATCTGCCAACCGCTGAGATTGATCGTCCCGTAGGGTTCCATCACCCACTTGCTGGCGTTCCAGGCTGTGGTGCGACGCGCATCAATCGAATTCAAGCCGTCCACGGACAGAGCAACCGCGACTCGATAGGGGAAGGGATTGCGGATTCTCACTTCATACTCAGCACCAGCGACCGCCTCAACATATGTCTTCCCGCGCGCCTGATGCTCTTCCAGAGGCCTGCCCGCAACCACTATCTCGACGTTAAACGGCTCATATCGGATTGGCAGTTGCGGACGGACCCAGGTCGTTTCAGGTTTCTGCGGCGTCGCCTCCGCGGAGTTAGCTAAAAAAGTGAGCCCGGCTAAAGTCAGGCCCAGAACCGTGCCAATTGCGAGCGTGATACTCTTGTTCATCATCCTGCTCCCGTCAAAAGAATCATAGAATGCGCCACCATTGGAAGAACGCCGGCTTCTATTTTTCTTGCACGGGTTGAGAATACGCAGATGGGAAGCTACAATTGCGCGCCGAACTCGAAGTCGCTTTTGAAACTACTCGCTAAGCAAGGACGCGGGGCATTGAGGAGAGCTGAATGGAGTATGCACTGACCGCAACGAAGAACGAGGCCCGGGCAGGCTCGTTTTACGACAGAATTGCGGGCGTATACGATCTCACCTTCAAGCTAAATGGCTACGGAAGGTCTCTCGACCAATATCTTGCGAATAATCCCTTGCCGGTCACCCGCGGCGCCCGCATTCTGGATGCGGGTTGCGGCACCGGCTTATTGACTCTGGCGCTACTTCGCTCGGTTAGGTTCCCCGTCAAGATTACTGCCCTCGACCTCTCAGCCACCTCCGTGGTTGCCGCTCGCAAAACCATCGCGCAAAGTCGTGGCCGGAAGCAGGATGTCTGTTTTACCCAGGGCAACGTGCTGGCGCTTCCCTTTCCCGACAACTCTTTTGATCTGGTTGTGACGAGTGGAGCACTCGAGTATGTGCCGCTGGAGGATGGGTTGAACGAGCTGGCGCGCGTAATTGCTCCCGACGGACACCTGCTGCACCTACCCTGCAGACCTACACCAATCAGCACTTTTCTGGAGATTCTCTTCCGCTTTAAATCTCACGAGCCCCGCGCCGTAATGCAAAATACCGAGCGCCATTTCCGCGTGATCCACCACTATCGTTTCCGGCCACATGAAGCTATCGGTTGGAGCAAGAGTGCGCTGTTGGCTCAGAAGTACTGATCCAGAAATTTCTCTGACACCTCCTTGACGTACGACAATCCACTAACAGAATGGCCTTTCTATTCTCCGCCCAAATTCCGAAGAGAAGTGAACAGGCGGGGAGACCTGTCCTACTGCGACGCTATGCGAATGATTCGATCGTCATCACTGGCCGGCTTACCGCGGCCGTCCCGATTTGACGTGGAAAAATAAATAGCTCCGTCCGGCCCTTCAGCAATATCTCGGATACGGCCGTATTTCTTCTCAAGCAAGTTTTCCTGGCTCATCACTCTGCGGCCATCAAGTACAATCCGCACTATTCGTTCGCCACGAAGGCCGCCAAACAGGAAGTTGCCGCGAAACCGCGGCAGCAGCGAGGCGCGATAAAACATACCGCTCGCTGGGGCAACCGCTGGCGTGTACTCGAGTAGGGGTGACTCAAGTCCCGGACGCGTCTCTTTGTGATGAATAACAGGCCAGCCGTAGTTCTTTCCTCGTTCCACGATATTGACTTCGTCGCCTCCGGCGGGCCCGTCGAATAAGGAAGGTCCATGCTCAGTTTGAAACATCAGGTTAGTGCCCGGCTGCCAGTCCATACCCTGTGCATTCCGGTGACCGAACGACCAGATCTCCGGTCGTACGTTTTGCTGACCCACGAAAGGATTATCTGAAGGCACCGTTCCATCGTCATTCAACCTCAGCGTCTTGCCTGCCAGCGAGTCGAGCTTCTGCGCCAGTTCGCGCTCGGTAGCATCACCCGTTGTGACATAGAGTTTGCCATCAGGACCAAAACGGATTCGGCAACCGGCATGATTCGGCGCGGCAGGAATGTTCTCGATAATAACTTTGCGATCCTGCAATGTCGTTCCGTCTTCGCGGAAGCGGACGACCCGCACTCGGTCTCGAGCGTAGGCATACGCGAGATAAAGAAAATGGTTCGTTGCGAACTGCGGGTGTAATGCCAACCCCATCAGCCCACTCTCGCTGCTCGCTTCGACATCGGGGACCTGATAAAGCGGTTCGGGACGCAGTTGACCGTTTACCACAACCCTTACGCGGCCGGGTCGCTCGTTGATTAACATCCGCCCGTCAGGAGTCCAGACAATCGACCAGGGAACTTCCAACCCGCTCACAACGGTCTCAACTTTAAAGCTGGTTTGAGTGGCGGTGGAAGAGTCGACCTCCCCAGCTCCAGCGCCCGGCGGCGCCGACTTGCAGGCAACGACCAGGCAGATCAAAAGCATAGGCAATAAGAGAACTTTCATACCGCACCTCGGATGAACTCAGTACTCGGTAACTCAGTACTCAGTGCTCAAGTCTTTCTGTTCTCAAGTAACAGTCTGAGATCTCAAGTTTGGCTGGACTTGAGACCTGAGACTTGAGACTTTTTGTAGGGGAAGCTACCGACTAATGCTGGATGTATTCATGGAGGAGTTTTATTTCGTCGCCTTGTTCGCTTAGTTCAACACGCATTAGATCGCGCATGGAGAGCATGCCAACCCATCGTTCGCCATCGACGACCGGAAGATGCCGGGTCCCTATAAGTTCCATCAACTCCAAAGCCTGATGCGGGGTCTCATCACACTTGATCACGGCGCGAAGCTCGCTCAGGACATCGCCAACGGTCAGCGTTATCGGGTCGCGATGCTGCACGACCACTCTTCTAACCACATCTCGTTCGGAGAACACGCCCAGCAGTTTGCCGGCATCATCGACAACACAGACTGCGCCGACATTACGTGAAGCCATGAACTCGGCCGCATCCTGCACAGTGGCTGAAGACTTCATGGAATAGGGCTCACGGTTGCGTATGACATCTCTGATCAACATCATCGAGTCCTCATTTTTCAGTTGTTTAGTGGCGCGGAAGCATTATAAGAGAAGGATGCTGGATCTGAGAAGGTAGACTTTGAATAATTCAGTTCTTGCGAATGATAAACGAGCAAGGTCAAATGAGATTTGAAAACTTTCGCAGACTAGCCGAACAGCGATTGCTGCGCCGTCGGCCGGCGAAAAGTCCTGCCACCGTTTCCGTCATGCGGTGAGCGCTTGTTGAAACCCAGCCGGGCAGAGTGCACTCGATATAGCTTCTCAATTGCCTCCCAGTACTGGCCCTTACCGCGCATTCGCTCGCCAAACTGACTCGAGTTCATTTTCCCTTCCCTCGCGTCGCGAATACGATTCAGGATGCGATCTGCTTTGGTCGGGAGCTTTGCGCGCAGGCGCTCCTCAAAATATGGAGCGACGCTGCCGGGCAAACGCAACATGTTGATGAAGCACTGCGTGGCGCCCGCCTCTTTCGCACGCTTCAGCAATTCCGGAATGTCACTGGTCAAACCGGGAATCACGGGCGCGATGCCAATGCCAACCTGAATGCCGGCGTCTGCCAGATCCGACATTGCGTGAAACCTCGCATCAGGAAGCGGCGCGTAAGGCTCGACTGCGCGCGCGGCTTCGCGATCGGTGAATGGGATGGTAAAGAACACGCTCACTTTTGACCGAACTTTCAGCTCCTGTAACACCTCGATATCGCGCCGGATGAGCGCGGACTTGGTAATGATCCCAACGGGATTTCCAAACTCGGCGCACACTTCCAAACAACCGCGCGTCAGTTTGTAATGAGCCTCGAGCGGCAAATACGGATCTGAAGTAAACGAAAAGACAATCTCGTCGCCTTTCCACGATGGCTTCATCAGCTCTTTGCGCAACAGCTCGACCGCGTTGACCTTCACTACAATCTTGCGATCGAAATCGGAGCCTGCCCCGTAACCCAGATACTCGTGCGTCGGCCGGCTGAAACAATAGGTGCAACCATGAATGCAACCGCGATAGCAGTTGATCGAATAGTCAAAGCTTACGTCAGGGCTGTTGTTATGACTGATGATTGACCGCGTGTCATGCTCTTCAAAGACTTCCAGCTTTGTTTCGGGTGGTTCGCCAAGCCATTCAACGGAGTGCGTCAGCCATGGGTTGGGAGGATTCTCTACATACTGCATACCTGTAAACCTCGATCTTTAAGCTGCCGGAACTTCTACTAACATCGCCGACTCGACCGAACTCAAGAAGACATACACTTCCGCGGACTCCGTACTCTGGCGTTCTACCAAATAGACGTAGTCGTTGGTTACCTCCGCGACGCGTCCTTCGTAGACCGCTCCTGAGATGGTCTTCATTGCTACGACCTGGCCTTTGAAACGCCTGAACAGATTCTCAGCATGTTGTCCTGCCATATCGCACCTCCGGAGTTATGTTTCGTCAAGGACCGCCGCCAACCCGGCTTCGCTATTCTTCGACCAGGTAACAAAAAAGAAACGATATTTGTCAGGGTCCTGCAAAGTGATAAAGCGGCCACCCCATCCCTCGTCAATCGGCGGATGCACATGTGCGCCACCGGCGTTGAGTTGTTCGTAATATTGGTCGACATCCGTGACTCCGAGGAAAAAATGCGTGCCGCGCCCGCGCCGTAGCATCGTCTCAAGTTGCTCCGCCAAAGTGATTTGCAAACTTCCGGCACGCAGCGTTGCCATCGGAGGCTCGCTTTCGGGATTGTGCTTTTCGAGTTCGAGCCCAAGCAACCCCTGATAAAACTCAAGCGATTCTTCCAGATTGTTGACTTCAAGAAAAAGGAGATCGAGACCCGTTACACTCATGCGCGTTTTAATTCGACTCAGTTTATCCCCGTCATAACCAGATACACACCATAGCAACCCGAGAGCACTAAACTCCAGAAAACTGCCTCTTGAACCAGCGCATGTCGGTGAAGAACGTTACCCGCCGGCAGCCAGGCTTTCACAGCGCTGCGTGCCATCAAAATTCCAAAGAGTGAGACGAAAACCGCCAGAATCGCGAGCGGCCAGAGAAACCAGATCCACTGAAAACGAACCAGCAGCAACAGAAACAGTCCGACCAACAGGCAGAGAAACGCGCGCAGGAATTGCCCAAACTCGCCGATATCCTGCGCGGCGGGCTGTGACACGGGAACGAAAGCGCGTGCGTTGGGGCGCAGTAGTTTCTCGTCATAGGCGCGCCTCGAGGCGTGGTCCTTCAGAACGCCGTAAGCCTCGTTCAGAGACTTCATCGCCTCCTCGCTGCCCCCCTTGTCAGGATGACAGCGCGCCGCTTGACGCTTGTACAATCGCTCGAGATCGCGAGCCGAAGTCGTGGCGTCGGCGCCGAGGATGGCGTAATAATCCCGATCCGATTGATCAGTCTGGCTCATGGAGTTGCGCCCGATTAGTTAACGGATGTGTGTGTGTATGTCGGTCAAGGAAATAGTGTTCGATTCTAGAGGCACGATCTGTGATTTGCAATCGCGAGGTCTTTACCGAAGTGCGGGCGGCCCGCCGCCCGGACAACGCTGAACGACCCATAGCCGGGAAGACCTACTTAAACACCTTATGGAGGCGTTGCCGGTGCGGGCGAGGCCGCCCGCGCTCCCCAAAAGAGACAACGCTTATGAAAGATCAGTTGTGCTAATCTCTACCAACGTCTCTCCCTGGCGAGCACGACGGCGATTTCCGCTCGTCGCAATCCTAAAACAGTTGCAGGCAGGAATCTCTGTCCCCACTAACCCACTCATGAGCCAATCATTCGAACCTGGCGACGATCTGATTTTCCAGCTCGAGAGTGGTTACGGATTGCTCCGCGTGCTGGCTACAGAAGGTGAAGGCGAAAGCACAGTCTGGCATCTGCTAGCCTACGACGATTTCTTTCCAGACGTTGAAGCAGCCGAGAAAGCTTTGGCCCAACCGGGATCCCTTCCCTTGCGAAAAGCTCACTTGCCACTCACGAACCGCGCTTTTGAGCGGACGCCGGCGGCCAGGCTTGGAAACCGGCCCGTCTCAGATCAGGAGCTCGGCGCTTACCGTGAGTGGCTGAAAACACCCGACCGGCAAGTCTACGATCGTTCAGCCCTGCTGATGTTAGGAGTCAGGTAGGAATGAATGAATCCAAACCTTCAGTAACCCTGTGTGAAGTTAAGTGCTGGATTCGATTCACCACGGTTGCACTCCTCTTTTTCACGGCCTCAGCGGTATTTGCTACACGGCGTGAGCGAATAATCGACACCTGGAGGCCAACACACTACAACGTCCAGATCACACTCAATAACGAGCTGACAGAGATCCGGAAAGCTCGTACAGAAATCACGGTCGTGACTTTAAAGCCCGGCGTGTCGTTCATTGATTTGGATTTTGGTGAATTGTCGGTTGATTCTGTGACGTTGAACCGCCGCGCTGCCCACTTTAAGCATTCCTCGGGATTGTTGCGAGTCAACCTGCCACGACAAATGGCAAAGGGTACCCGTTTAGTTGTGGCCGTAAACTACCACGGCGTTCCGAAAGACGGCCTGGTAATGACTCGAGACAAGAGCGGAAATCCAGCAGTCGTGGGAGACAACTGGCCCAACCGCGTCCATCACTGGATTCCTTCCTTCGATCACCCTTCGGCGAAAGCCACCGTGGCATTCTCTGTTACCGCACCCCACGAGAATCTGGTGGTGGCCAATGGAAGCCTCGTGGGCGCGCAAAACACCTTCCCGGCAATGCGTACCTGGACCTACTCGGAGGTTGTTCCCATTCCGCCGCACTGCATGATCTTCGCGGCAGGAAATTTTGCTAAGTTCAACGTCGAGTCACCCCATACGCGACTCGAATATTACGTTCCTCGCGCCGATGAGCCCTTCGCGCAGAAAGGCTTCGCATCCGCAGCGCCTTCCTTAAAACTCTTCAGTGAGACTGTGGCGCCATACCCTTACGAGAAGTTGGCCTTGATCGTAGGCGCTACTCAGTTTGGCGGCATGGAAAACTCAAGTGCGATAGTGTTCGGCAGCAACTTATTCAACCCGGTAGCGAACGCGCAAATCAGCCCAACCTTTGGCGTCAGAAAGGCACTGGTGCAACTCATTGCGCATGAGATTGCTCACCAATGGTTTGGCGATTCTGTAACGCAAGAGACCTGGTCAGACTTGTGGTTGAGTGAGGGCTTTGCAACTTACTTCGCCGGCCTCTTCGTGCAGGAACATGACGGAAAAGCTGCGTTTCGACAATATATGGCCGGCAACGCCGATGCTTACTTTGCGTTCGCCAGGCAGAGACGCATTCCATTGCACGACACCGAAACGGAAGACCTTTTTAGACTGCTCAACGGCAACAACTATCAGAAAGGCGCCTGGGTCTTGCACATGCTGCGTTCTCAAGTGGGTGACGACGCTTTCTACCCTGGCATCCGCGCTTACTACTCAGCACACAAGAACGGCACGGCGACGAGTGAAGATCTGCGCAAAGCACTGACAGCAGCCTCCGGCAGCGATCTCAAACATTTCTTTGGCAACTGGGTTTACGGAGCAGGACATCCACACTACGAACTGACGTGGACCTGGAACCAGGAAAAGCGTTCGCTTCGCCTGAATCTTAAGCAAACTCAACCGGAAGGGGTGTTTCTGAACTCATTACCGGTGGAGATTGTTACTTCTGCAGGCCCGCAACGTATCGTGCTGAGACCGCGCTCCAAAGATCTCGTGGAAGAGGTTCCCTTAGGGCAGGCGCCAGCTTCGATTAAAGTTGATCCTGACGAAACTGTTTTGAAGGAACTAACAGTAAACGGACCTGTTTGACTTTGTGTGAGTTCGATCCTTTTCTAAAATGCGAACTCGGATTGCCGTTAATCCGAAACCAGGAAACCTATTAATGAACCTAACAGGTAGTCACCGTCCTGGGTCAGGGAAAAGCGAATGTTGTGCGGATGAAATACGGGACTCCCTGATCGAGACTTGCCACACGGCCGACGATATACCGGTTTTGTGAACACTCCCCTAAGTACGGATTTCTGGAGCACGAGCCATGCAACAGAAAATAATCTCTTTCTTCCTATCGGCGTACCTGGTAACGGTCTCGTCGCTTGGCCTCATACCTGAGGTTTCCGCTCAGTCTCGTGAAAAACCAAAACTGAAGGACTTTGGGCAAAGCCTAAAACGGCTCACCTGGGATCCGAAAGCAAATGCCACGGTCGAAAAGCGCGAGGGAAAAAAGAAGCGAACTCAAGACAATGAGCTGGACGTAGTAAAGGTCGAAACGACGCTCGTGGTAAGCGATTTTCTGATCGTGGATGAGAAGGAACGCGTCGTTACCGGATTGACTCAGGCTGACATTATCATCACTGAAGAGGGCCAACTGCAGGAAGTAGGTGTGTTTTCTCTCGGGAGTAATACTGCAGTACCGCGTTCCATCGTGCTCATTATCGACTACAGCGGCAGCCAGTTTCCTTACATCAAAACCAGCGTCCAGGCCGCGAAATTGCTCGTTGATAAACTCGGTCCTTTGGACACGATGGCTATTGTCACCGACGACGTTGAGCTCCTGGTTGATTTCACGTCAGACAAAAAGAGACTGAAAGAGAAACTGGATTCACTTAAGAAGAAAACAGAAGCAAGGTCCACGTTCTTCTACTCCAAATCACGAACCTTTGGACGTAGCCGGCAGTATAGCGCTCTGATGGCCACGCTGAAGGAAGCATTTGATGACGAAGATGTGCGGCCGATAATTATTTTTCAGACCGATGGCGATGAAGTTGGCTCGCTGAGGAACGTAGATCGACAGCATTACTTTCTTCAGCCTAAGATTTCACCCAACCTAACCGTAGAGCAACGTGAAGAGCATTTAAGACTACTGCAGCAACAAGCAAAGGATATTCGAGAGTTCAGCCTGGAAGATGTTTACCGCGCAGCCGAAAGTTCACGCGCGATAGTCTATACAGTCATTCCGGGATTTCGATTTGTTGGCCTACCGCCGGACGAGCAGATAAAACAGTATAAAGCCAGTTGGGAGCAGTCCACCTCGACCTGGTCGAGGAGCTTGCCAAACCCGGCCCAGGCGAGGACGACGGGAGGCATACTATGGGATGACACGTCAGCTCAAACGGTGTTGGAACGAGTTACTCGATTGGCAAGAATGCAGCGGGCTCTTTCGCAGGTCTCGACCTTGACGGGCGGACTAACGGCATTTCTGGAACGACCTGAGGAAGCGGACGCGATCTACACGCGGATACTCGCAGATATTGATGAGCGATACATCATCGGCTATTACCCGAAGAACAAAGCGCGCGATGGAAAACGAAGGCGCGTCACCATTGAAGTCCGCGGCCATCCTGAGTACAGGGTGTTGGGACGCAAGGCCTATTACGCTCCTCGCCCCGGCTAAACCGCCTCGAGATCGTTTTGCCGCTGCCGTTCTCGGGCAGGTCGTCTATTTACAGAAGAAGTTGTTGCAAGACGGTTGACGTTCCAGACTGAGAAATATTCCTACCATGCACCTTCCGGGATTTTCCAGGCTCTTCCAGCCAATCATCATCGGCGCACTGCTTTTGCTCGTAATGCAGGGCGCGTACGCGCAGGAAACCTCTGATGAAGCGCCAATACTAATCCGCGGATCGCTGGAGGAAATCAGAAACAAACGAGTAGCCAATCTGATGGTCATCAGTTCCTCGGTGATTGATGCGCGGGACCCGGACCGTGGTGTGGCCGAGGCCGTACGAGAACGCAAGCGGGTTTCGCGACGTCACCGCCGCGTCTATGCTGAGATAGCGATACGGCTGAACAAATACATTCGCAAATATGGCAGCATGATTGGCACCGAAAAATTGGAGACCGCTGATTTTATTATCGTCTTCAACCTGCTGCGCTATCGGCGGCAATTGTATGCGTATTACGCTTCGGGCGAGATGTACGTGCTCATCGATCGCGCCAATGAGCCGGTGCGAATTCTTTGGAAAACAGAGAAAGAGATGCTGTCCGAGGACGCGACCAACCGATTAATTGATGCCTTGAAATTGTTTAGGCGCGAGAGGTGACTAAAAATGGTCTCAACAACGGGACACATGCGGTATAAGGACCAATCATTTCAATCAAAGGAGCTAAGTATCATGTCCCTGGCTGCTGCAAAACCCGCCGAAAACGAATACGCAGACTATTATTCGAAATACGTTTCGCTGGTTCCAGATGGTGACATCGTCAAGACATTGGAAACTCAACTCGAGAGCATGCTCTCCTTTCTGCGTGGTCTATCGGCCGAACAAGGCGACTATCGTTATGCTCCCGACAAGTGGAGTATTAAGGAGGTGTTGGGTCATATCATCGATACCGAAAGAATCTTCGCTTATCGCGCCCTGAGATTCGGCCGAAACGATCAGACGGCCCTGGCGGGTTTTGAACAGGAAGGTTATATCCAGTCGGCAAACTTCGGAGGTCGTCAACTTTCGGACATTATTGACGAGTTCGAAAGTGTCCGACGCGCTAATCTGCATCTGTTCCGCAATCTCGACGACAGCGCCTGGGCCCGAACCGGCAATGCCAGCGATAATGACGTGAGTGTGCGCGCGCTTGCCTACATCACAGCGGGTCATGAACTTCATCACCTGGGCGTGATCAAGGACAAATACCTTTCTATCGCGGCGACCAGCTGAACTGTTTTTGTAGGGCTCCGTCCGGCGGCGCCCCTCCTTTTGATCCTGGTTCACCCAGCCAGAGAACGGGGCCCGCGCTCTGAATAATCAGGTCATTAGACTTTAATCTCGGCCAACAAGGGAAGATGATCCGAAGCCGCGATGGCTCCAGGATCGGTTATTACCTCACAGCTCTTCACCCGATCCTTGAACTGCTCCGGAACAAAGACGTAATCGAGTCGCACATGGGGATCCCAAACCGGGAAGGTATAGCCCTTCACAAGCGGGTGCAGCACACGAAAGGCATCAACATAGCCGTTTTCGCCCATTATGCCGATCGTCTCGCGTTGAATGTCGCGACCGCTTAGCCACACCAGTGCCCGAATCCAACTCGGCATCTTGCGGGTCTCGAGCACTTCACCCGGTGCCAGCGTATTAAAGTCTCCTACCAGAACGTGAAATCCCTGCTGATGTCGCTCGATGCTCTTAAGTAACGCGCGAATCTCTCGTGCGCGTTTCTGCTCGCCCCACTTTGAAAACATCGAACTTAGGTGCAAGCCAAAAATTCGCGACTCACTGCCGGCCAGCACAATCTCCAGAAAAGAGTGTTTCGCGCCCGCGGGGTAGTGCCATTCATGATGAGCGATGGGTAGTCTGCCGGCATAACCAATCGAATGCTCGGACCGGGCCGACCAGTAGGTTAAATCGGTCGCTTCGGCTAGTCGCTTAATGAGCTCCGGATCGATTGCTTCCTGAAACACTACGAGGTCAGGCCCGACACTCCGGATCATCTCAGCCAACTCGCGCTCACGTCCGCGTCCGCCAAAGCGAATGTTGTAACTGAGCAGTTTTACAATCACGCGTCTTTGGCCGCCTCAATCAGAGTGAAGTAAGGCTCATCAAACAGGACGTCGCGCGCGAACAGGATCAGATTTGCGGTCGCCTGGAAGTTAACGGGACGGCCGGCAATCTTTTGTAGCTCTTCTCGCAATGGGTTGATTGCGCTGGCGATATCCGGATCCTGATCGCAAAGCGGTTTGCTGTGCAGCCCGGGAAGATAATAGGCAGCAGTGTCCCAAAGCTCCATCACCTGATTGCCTACCAGGGTCACGTCGAGATCGCTGGTTCCCCTTCCCTTCTCATCGAAAGGGCCGCCGTTTTCGTGCCGCTTGTTCGTGATCACGCTGCCGCGCAACACGATTCCGGTCCCTTCGGGTAAGCCGGATTTTAGTTTCGCGCAGAATCCCTTGAAGCGTAGTCGGTCACCATCGAAAGCAAGTCTGATTACGCGCTTCTCAATCTGTTCTGGAGTCATATCGTCTGGATCAAATGCCATTTCCAAGTTCTCTCTTTTACCAGGAAGAATGGGGCTGCAGGGGACCCGTATAGTAACCCGCAACTTGTGAGGTATGAAAATGACGACTCGGTTTTGGTAGTGGAACACTCTGGAATATTCTCGGCGACGGCTTAGTGAACACCAAACCCAAACCTCCGGGAGACCCTGCAGAGGGTCATGAGCTGACCCACAAATCACTGCGACTCGCGTAAACTCTCCGCTTGATGAGAATCGAAATAAGATTGGCAACGCTCGCTGACACGGCTGCGATCCAGGGCCTTTTGGAACAGTCTGTTCGCGTTTTGAGTTCTGGCTATTACACGGAAAGGCAGATCACAAGCGCGCTGCGCTACATCTTCGGAGTGGATACGCAATTAATCAGAGACAAAACTTACTTCGTGGCGGAAGCGGAAGGTATGTTGGTTGGTGCCGGCGGCTGGAGTAAGCGAGCGACGCTCTTTGGCGGAGATCAACTGAAGGCGGAAAGCCCCGATCCTCGGCTCAATCCTGAGCGTGACTCGGCACGCGTGCGTGCTTTTTATGTTCATCCAGACTGGTCACGTCGCGGCATCGCTCGCGGAATACTTTCGGCGTGCGAAGAAGCTGCGGCTCAAAACGGATTCAAACGGGTCGAACTGGTGTCGACGCTTCCGGGTGAGCCTCTCTATCTGTCGTTGGGTTATGCGCGGATGGAACCAGTGGAGATGAAGATGCCTGATGGAGAATCAATCGCCGGATTTCGGATGGGCAAGGATTTGATCTGAGTTCTCGCTTTGCGGCTACTCTTTACCATGGCGAGGTTAGTTATATACTGCTCGTACTTTAGAATTACAAAACTGCCCAAAGAGATCCGAAGCGATGAAATTGCGCGACTCTTGCTACCTTAAGGTTGTGACTTCTCGACTTAACTCCACGGGTGGTCGGAATCGATTTCATTCAGTGAGGCGAAACAGTCTGGCAAACTCAAGATAGTGTCATTGCTACGTACCTGATTCCGTCTAACCAAGTTGGGACAGTAGTGATGAACGATAACCGATTCAGGAGTTCCCATCATGGAAGCAACCGCATCACATAACAACTCAGACGCCGAGCTATGGCCAGGTCTACCTCTTGAATCATGGCAGGATACTTATGCAACCCTGCATATGTGGCTGCAGGTTGTCGGCAAGATTCGTCTAAAACTCTCGCCGCCCGTCAATCACTGGTGGCATTGCGCCCTTTACGTCTCTCCCCGCGGGCTAACAACTTCGGCCATGCCTTATGGCAAACAGCTTGTAGAGATCGAGTTTGATTTCATTAATCATCAGCTGCATTTCAGCACCAGCGACGGACTCAAACAATCCCTCGCGCTGGCTCCAAAAACAGTCGCCGATTTTTATCATGAAGTGATGCAGACGCTGCGATCGATCCACCTCGAGGTCGACATTTACACTAAGCCACAGGAGGTTCCCAACCCGATTCCCTTTGAGTCAGATACGGTCCACGCTTCTTATGATCCTGAGTCAGCCCATAAGCTCTGGCGGATCCTGGCGAGTATTCAACCGGTGTTCGAAGAGTTCAGAGGTCGCTTCCTTGGGAAATCAAGCCCAGTGAATTTCTATTGGGGCAGTTTGGACATAGCGGTCACGCGCTTCTCCGGTCGGCCCGCTCCCGCGAGGCCTGGGATCATCACGAGCGAAGCATACTCGCACGAATGCATTAGTGCAGGCTTTTGGCCGGGTGCTGGTTATACGGGCCCTGCGTTCTACTCTTACACAGCTCCAGCGCCGCCAGGTTTGGAGAATCAGCAGGCGTCGCCTGGGTTTTATAGTGCGCAACTCAGCGAGTTTCTCCTGCCATACGATGACTTGCGTCGGGCTGACTCGCCAAAGGACGCGCTACTCCAGTTTCTCCAGAGCAGTTATGAAGCCGGGGCGAATCTTGCCAACTGGGATCGCAAAGCGTTGGAACGATAGAAAACAGAACCGGGAGCGATAGCGACCGGGCCGCTTCCAGAGAAGTATCTTAGGTCACCACGTACCCAAACAGACCGTCACAACCGGGTTGAATATCACGTAAACGGCCCGGTTCTGATTCGGTCGCTTACGCTTCCGGTCTGATGATGATGAACGACTTTCTAACTGACTTCGCGAATACAATTGACGATGCCACGCGGCGCATGCTGACGATTTCTGAGGATACAAGCGGAGAACCGCGAGCGACTGGCAAATGGTCTTCAAGAGAGATTCTGGGCCACTTGATCGATTCCGCCGCCAACAATCACGTGCGCTTCGTAAACGCCCAATTCTCTGACGACCTTGTTTTCCCGGGTTACGATCAGGAACGCTGGGTGACGGTCCAACGCTATCAGGATCAGCCGTGGGGTGACCTTGTGGAGCATTGGTCGGCATCCAATCGACACTTACTGCACTTGATAGCGATTATTCCCGAAGAGACGCTCGAGAAGGAGCGCGCGAAACATAATCTTCACCAGATTGCCTGGAAGGCCGTGCCACAGAACAAGCCGGTCACGCTCGAGTACTTCATACGGGATTATCTGGCTCATATGAAGAACCACTTGCGGCAGATATTCGGCGATTGAGAAACCACACCCTTATCAAAGGAGGATCATCAGTTGGAATACACGTACGAACAACTAAAGCATAAGACGGTCGTCGAATTACGAGAGATCGCCAAAGGCATCGATCACGAATCCGTGCGGGGCTATACCCAATTGAACAAGGAACACCTGTTGGTCGCGCTCTCCGATGCCCTTGGAATCAAGCACGAGCACCATGAAGTGGTTGGTGTGGACAAGGCCAGCATCAAGGCGCAATTGCGCGAGTTGAAAAAGAAACGTGATGAGGCTTTGACGGCCCACGATCCGAAGCAGTTGAAGGTGGTCCGAAGGACTATGCATCGATTGAAGAGACGGATTCACAAGGCGACGGTGTAATAAGGTCTCGAGTTTCAAGTTTCAAGTTTCAAGTTTCAAGTCTCAGGTGTCGGGTCGTAGCTTGATTCGTGAAAGAGTTGGGACTTGAGACGTGAGACTTGAGACCTGAGGCCTGATAAACTGGCCGCCTGCCAACTCAAACAACCTAACGAAGCGAGGTAGACCAATGAAGAAAGCTGTCGCCATCGACGTGAATGGTGTCATTCGCCAGTCAGAGGTCGAGCCGCGTCTGCTCCTGGTGCACTATCTCCGTGACGTGCTCGGCTTAACCGGAACCCACATCGGTTGTGAGACATCCCTCTGCGGAGCGTGCACCGTGATAGTGGACGGTCAGGCAGTTAAGTCCTGCACCATGTTCACGGTTCAAGCCGAAGGCTCAACCATCAAGACGATTGAGGGATTGGCCCGGAACGGTGAGCTCCATCCGGTTCAGGAGGGTTTCTGGGAACGGCACGGATTACAGTGCGGCTTTTGCACGCCCGGTATGATCATGTGTAGCGCGCAACTGCTGGAACGTAACGCCCACCCATCGTCCGATGAAATTCGTCACGGCCTGGAGGGAAATCTTTGTCGCTGCACCGGCTATCAACACATTGTCGAAGCGGTTGAGTACGCGGTGGGTAAAGGAAAGTAGTGAGGGAAGAGCGAGAGTTGCAAGTTTCAAGTTTCTAGTTTCTAGTTTCAAGTTTTAAGTTTTGCCGTTTGTCGCAATTTTCGCGCTTCGGTTCAAGTACCGAAAAACTAAGTCGTACCTTGAACTGGAAACTTGAAACCAGGAACTAGAAACTCAACAAGCCCAGAGACTCGTTTTAGTTGGAGGAATCATGCCTGCCAAATACGTTGGACAGCGAATCAAGCGAACGGAAGATCCGCGGCTAATTCAGGGCCTCGCCCATTACGTCGATGACATCAGGCTTCCGGACATGCTTCACATTGCGTTTGTGCGTTCGTTCTATGCCCATGCGCGGATCAATGCCATCGATGCATCGGCAGCTTTAAAACTACCCGGCGTAGTCGCTGTTTACACCGGTAAAGATGTGGCCCAGGTTGGCCCGGTGCCGTGTGCCAGCGCGTTGCCGGGCTTAAAAGTCCCTGACTATCGCGTCCTGGCTCAGGATAAGGTTTTCTTTGTCGGCCATCCCGTCGCGGTCGTGGTCGCTGACGATCGGTACATCGCTCGCGACGCGGCGGATCTGGTGGTGGTTGACTACGAGGATCTTCCGCCGGTAGTTGACGTCGAAGCAGCAGCGAACGGCGGGCCCGTGATCCACGACGGTTTTGGCGACAACATTGCTTACAAGTTAACTGCCGGTGAAGGCGACATCGACGCAGCGCTCGCCGCTTCTGACCGCGTGATCAAACAACGCATCGTTCACCAGCGATTGGCGCCGATTGCGCTGGAGCCGCGCGGCGTGCTGGCGCGATATTTCCCCGGCGAAGGCGATTTGACTGTTTGGTCTTCCACACAGATTCCCCACTTGCTCCGGACCCAACTCGCCATCATGCTCGGCTTCCCTGAAAACAAGTTGCGCGTGATAACGCCGGAGGTGGGCGGCGGCTTTGGCTCAAAACTAAACGTATACGCCGAAGAGGCGCTGCTGGGCTGGCTCGCAATCCAACTCGGAAAACCCGTGAAGTGGATGGAGGGTCGAAGAGAGAACATTCAGTCCACGATTCACGGCCGCGGGCAGGTTGGTTATATCGAGATTGGCTGCCGGAACGACGGGATGCTGACGGGCCTTCGTTACAGTGTCTTTGCAGACCTCGGCGCTTATCACCAGTTGTTAACGCCTGCTATTCCAACTCTGACCGGATTGATGTTGTCCGGCGCCTATAGAATTCCTGCAATCCAGATCAATGTGACCGGGTGCTTCACAAACAAGATGGCAACCGATGCCTATCGTGGTGCCGGACGGCCGGAGGCGACTTACGTCGTCGAACGCGCCCTGGATTTGGTGGCCCTGGACACGGGCATCGATGCCGCCGAGGTGCGTCGTCGAAACTTTCCCGGCAAGGACGAATTCCCTTTCCATACCGCGACGGGGTTGGAATACGACAGCGGTGACTACGAAGCTGCCCTCGACAAAGCCCAGGCGACGATTGATTACGCGGGTCTGCGTGAGGAACAGCGGCAAGCGCGTGCTGCCGGACGCCTGATTGGGATAGGCATTTCGACCTATGTTGAAATCTGCGCGCTCGGTCCTTCCCAGGCAATGCCTGCCGGAGGATGGGAAAGCGCGACTGTCAGAATCGAACCGACCGGAAAGGTCACGGTCATGACTGGCGCTTCGCCGCACGGCCAGGGTCAGGAGACTTCATTCGCGCAGATCGCGGCCGACGAACTCGGTGTCGATCTCAACGATGTGACAGTGCTGCACGGCGATACCGGTGTAGTGCAATACGGAATTGGGACCTTTGGCAGCCGCGCCACTGCGGTTGGCGGCACGGCGATGTTGATCGCCATTCAGAAGTTGAAAGAGAAGGCGGACAAGATCGCAACGCACATGCTGAAGTGCGACGCCGCCAACCTGATTTTTGAAAGTGGCCGCTACACGATCAACCAAGGGACGGGCGCAGCGACTGCGGCGGGCGAGTCTGATCCCGTAGTTCCAGTTGGTCAAGCTCCCGCGGGCGCTCTGCCGGAACCGCAAACAACCGATGCTGCGGGCTTAACCATTCAGGACATTGCGCTCGCCGCTCACCTCGCGAAGGAGTTACCACCCGACACTGAACCCGGACTTTCGGCGACTTACTTTTTTGAACCGAAAAACTTTACTTTTCCGTTCGGCACACACATCGCCGTTGTCGAAATAGACCGTGAGACCGGCGATGTGAAGTTTCTGCGATACGTCGCCGTGGATGATTGTGGAAAAGTCATCAATCCCATGCTCGTCGATGGCCAGTTGCACGGCGGCATTGTTCAATCAATCGGCCAGGCGCTATTTGAGGAAGTTGTGTACGACGAGCAGGGCCAGCTAGTCACCGGAACCTTGATGGATTACGCCGTGCCGAGAGCTTCGCAGGTTCCGTTCATGGAGTTGGACCGAACGGAGACACCTTCGCCGGTGAATCCGCTGGGCGTGAAGGGTGTGGGTGAAGCCGGAACTATCGGTGCGACACCGGCGATCGTTGGCGCGATAGTGGACGCGCTTGCGCCGTTTGGTGTGAGGCATCTCGACATGCCGGTGAAGCCGGAAGCGATTTGGCGAATAATCAACGCCTAACTTTGAACGCCAGGGCGATGGGAAGGCCGCACTCATGAACCGCCGCGTACCCTGCGACGAAGTGATTTCAGCAAGGAGACAATAATGATTCCCGTACAATTTGATTACCTGGCACCGACCACTCTTGCTGAGGCGGTTCGTCTGCTGGCCCGGCATCCCGATGACGCCAAGCTCCTTGCCGGTGGACACAGTCTTATTCCGGCGATGAAGCTACGTCTCGCCCAGCCGCAACTCTTGATCGACCTCGGGCGCATTAAAGATCTTTCATACATTCGTGAAGAGGGAGATCTGGTTCGCATCGGCGCCATGACTACTCACTATGAACTGGAATCCTCTGACATCCTGAAAAAGATTTGCCCACTGCTCCCGGAATGCGCCTCACATATCGGGGATGTCCAGGTGCGAAACAAAGGCACAATCGGCGGGAGTCTGGCGCATGCCGATCCTGCCGGCGATTGGCCGGCCGCAATCATCGCACTCAGCGCTGAATTGATTGTCACTGGAGCTGCGGGCGACAAGTCGATTTGCGCGGACGACTTTTTTGTAGATCTGTTGACGACGTCGTTGCTTCCGGGGGAGATTCTGCGTGAGATTCAAATTCGGAAACCAGCCGGTCGCTTCGGCCATTCTTATCAGAAGGTCCGTCATCCAGCTTCCGGCTTCGCAGTAGTCGGCGTGGCACTGGCGTTGTCGCTCGCGGCAGACGGAATTTGCGAGTCAGCCAGGGTTGGCGTCACTGGTGTTGCCTCGAAGGCTTATCGTGCCAGCGGGGTCGAATCGGCCTTGACGGGAAAGGCGCTAAACGAAGAAACCATTTCCACCGCGGCGGCAAAAGTGTGCGATGGTGTAGATGCCAATTCTGATCTCTACGCGTCGGATGAGTATCGGAAACACCTGGCGAAGGTTTACACCGGGCGCGCGATTAAGGCCGCGGTTGCGCAGGTAGGTGGCCCAATCTGAGAGTTTTTTTGCCGCGGAATGGCTTTGACGGAGCTAGATGTAGAGTCTGGATATCGAAGCTGCAGCGCTGATTGTTCGGAAAGTCGTTTTAATGAAACTCGACGGCACCAATCAACTGAATGCACCGCGCGAAAGGGTGTTTGGCTGCCTCGTCGATCCGGACGTGCTGCAAAGGTGTATTCCTGGTTGCGAACGCCTGGAGAAAACCGGTGAGAACGCCTACGCCGCGACCATTCGTGCCGGCGTCGGCACCATCAAAGGATTGTTCAATGGCAGTGTTCGTCTGGAAGACATTCGTGCCCCCGAGCATTACCGGATCGTGGTGGAAGCAAAGGGCCAGCCCGGATTCATGAAGGGCTCAGGGGATCTGGATCTTGCGGCGCAGGATGGCTCTACTTTGATTAAGTATGCGGGTGAGCTTCAGGTAGGCGGAACTATCGCCAGCGTAGGGCAAAGAATGATTCAAGGTACGGCAAAGATGATGGCCACGCAGTTTTTCCTCGCACTTGAAGCAGAAGCAAAGACCACCGAGGGCGAAGCGCCGCCAGAGCATGGATTTTTTCGAACAGCCCTGAGGTGGTTCTCAGGGTGGCTACGAAGTCTCTTAGGAAGAAGGTGAGTCTCAGGGGTCTCAGGTCTCAGAACAAGATTGGTGAAAGACCTTCGACTTGAGACTTGAGACCCTTAGATTTCACCTCCTGAGACCTTGTCTTCATCGCCGGCCACGCTCCATAAAATCCTCAATCTCCGACATTTTTCTCGGCAACGCTTCCGTCATCCATCGCGCGCCGCTCGGAACCACGAGCATGTCGTCCTCAATGCGGACTCCAATGCTACGATACTTCTCAAACGCTGGTCGTACTGCCGCTCTAAATTTCTCCCAGTCCTCAGTCTTCCAACGGGGTGGCATGTAATCCAGCGCATCTGCGCGCACGTAGATGCCGGGCTCGATGGTAAAGACCATCCCGGGTTCCAACCTCCGGCCGGAATCTCCGACGTCGTGTACATTCATTCCCAACCAGTGTGAAGTGCCATGAGTGAACCAAATTCCATAAGACTGATCGGACCGATCGATAATAAGTCCCAACTTTAGTAACCCTTCCTTGATCGCTTCCGTGGCAGCTCGATGTGCGTCAGAGATAAAAGCCCCGGGCTTGATCGCGCCGGCGGCTGCCTGTTGCGCGTCGTAGACCACCTGATAAATCTCAGCCTGCTCCTTGTTGAATTTCCCGCTGACCGGAATCGTTCGTGTCACGTCAGCAGTGTAATGGCCATACTCCGCACCGATATCCATCAGCAGCAAATCGCCCGGCTTCACTGGGCCCTTCGATTCAGGGTAATGAAGGATTGTGGCGTTTGGTCCTGAGCCAACGATTGAAGGGAAACCCCAGTGGTCCGCATTGCGACGCTTGAAGGTGTAGATGATTTCAGCGGCGACTTCGTATTCCCATTTTGCGGTTCCTGCCGCTAACCACGCTCGTTGGTGCGCTTCAATAGTGATGTCGATCGCGTGTTGCAGCAGCCGCAGCTCGGAAGGCGATTTTCGCATCCGCATGCGTGCGAAGATTGGCAACGCAGTGTCAAGTTTGTATCCGCGTCTAATCTCAGCGTCGGCAACAAAGGCAACCTCTTGTCGGTACTCAGGATGCTCGCTGCGGCCGGGAATCAATGCGAAAAGCTCAGCTTCCTTCTTTTCTGCGAGGGCAAAGAAATATTCAAAGGAGGTCGGGTCAGGTGCCACAGCCGGCTCAGATTTGGACAGGAGAATGTTTTCCGGTTGCGGCCGGTAAAGCTTGCTTTGCGTCTTGAGCGCGCTTAGAAAAAGCGGTAGTTCACGATCTGACCAGATCTCCCGGATGCCCGAGATTTGATTCGCCTCCTCCGGACTATAAGTTTCTCCGGACCAAACCTCCGCTGCCCGGTTCCGTCGCGGCATGAACAGAATTTCCGGATAGAGCGGATTTCCAGGCGCCATAACCAGCGTTGCTCGAGGCTGATTCAGATTAGTGAGGTAATAGAGATTGTTTTCCTGGCGATAGTCATAGTCTACGCCCCCCGTATAAATGCGCGGTTCCGCGCTAAAAAGAATCAGCAGCGCTTTTGCTCCGATGGTCCGCGCGATGGTCGCGCGCCGTTCCGCAAGTTCAGAGCGACGTTCCTGCTGATCCAAAACGGGCGCGGCCGGCGTGATGCGAATGATAGATTCAGGATTTGCGGCCGGTTGAGGAAACGCGCGTGGGACCAGGACAACGCAGAAAAATGCCGTAACGATGACCGGAGTAAGAGCCCGCCGGCGATAAGCGTGACACGAGATCATCAATAGTTCTCCCACCCACGACCAGGTGCAGTGAAAGTAAGGGTCGCTCCTTTTAGGGAGCGCATCCCGCCCGGCTAACGTTGAATGCCACTTACCGACAATGCAGAGTGCTTCTCAACTTGAATCCCTGGCACGTTGTTGGGGCCTGGTTGCCCGCGGTCCCAGAATGATCGAGTTAATCAGGTGAGTTCTGCGGTGGTGGGGGAACCCTTCCTGGGTTTTGTTGGTTAGGGCCGCTCAGGATCTGCCGCGTTCCGTCTGGATGTATCAGCACACGCGAACCGTCGGCGGAAATAATCAGTTGCGAGCCGTCGGGAAGAGTCCTCACTGTCACACCTCGCGCCTTTCGAACTGTGGTTCGCCCGATGCCCTTCGGCGCGTTAGGCACATTAACCTTGGGCACCTTCGGAATTTCAACGTTCCCATTCACAGAAGTCTGGCCTGATCCAGAAGCGGCAGATTTTTCTTTTGCCTTTGCGGCGCCCTTTCTATCAGTTTCCGCGCTATTCCGCTGAACAGTCGAACCCTGCGGACCCGAACGACTCTGGATCTTATTTGAACTCGAGCCGGTTTGAGAGTCGGTCTTCGGCGCATTATCGGCAACCCGCGCGTCGGAACCTGTTGAGCCCGGCGCGCCTTGGGCTGGTGTAGCTGTCGCACTGGGAACAACAACCGCACTCGGCGCGACCCCCTCGCTGGAGGAAGATTTGAAATTGCGATAGGCGTAGAAGCCTGTAACTCCAAACAAAAGCAAACCCAACGCTGCTGTGGGGACCAGCCACATTGGGACGCGTTTACCACCAGGTTGGCGACCACGCACGACTGTTGTCTCAGCCGGTGCGACTGTTGCCGGCGTTCCCCCACCATGAACTGTAACCTGCTTCAAATTCGCCACGGTGGGATTAGCCAGGACACCAGCCACCGGAAAGAGGACTGTGTTCGCTTCGCTTCTGTTTGACATCGTTGCAGCTTCGCGCGTTTCCTGGAGCGCACGTCTCATCGCCGCCGCGGTCGGATAACGTTGCTCCCGATTCTGGGCCATCGCCCGCTCGAGAACTTTCGCAGTCGCAACTGAAATCCCAGCGTTCACTTCATTAGCAGGAATGAGTGGATCTGGCTGCCCGTTGATAATTGCAGCAGCGCGAGTCAAGGCATCGGGCGGCTTAACGCCCGTTGCGAGGTGATACAAGGTCGCGCTCAGGGAGTAAATATCGCTGCGAGGATCGGTTCCGAGTCCCTGGACTTGTTCGAGAGGCGCATAGTTGGGCGTATATCCGAATATGCTCGCCGCGGTATTGACACGAGAAACTTCACTCGCTTGCCCTTTCGCCAGTCCAAAATCAAGGAGGATGATTTGACCGCGTGCTGTCAGCTTCAAGTTCTGCGGCTTGATATCGCGATGAATGATTTGGGGATCCTGCGTATGAAGGTAATCGAGCACATCCAGCAATTGATCGGCCCAGCTCATGACCTGGTCGGCAGGAAAGGGTCCCCGGCGGCTTGCAATCATCCCGGAGAGATCTTCCCCGGGAATGTACTGCATGACCAGAAACTGGCCTTCGCTTTCCGAAAAGTGATCACTGACCCGGGGCAATGCCGGGTGGTGCAACCGCGCCAGCAATCTCGCTTCTCGTTCGAATTGCTTCCTCAGGCGTTCGTCGGCAAACAACGTCTCTTTCAATGCTATCGTCGTATCCAATCGCTCGTCCATCGCTTCATAGACAGCACCCATTCCGCCCTCGCCAAGCCGGCGAATGACCCGGTACCGGCTCTGTAAAACTGTCTCTATCGTGAGCATGAACTGATTACCGAGAGCTAACCAAAACCACTTTAGCTAATCCTGAATCGTTGATTAACAAGAGACGAAGGTTGCCGTGCTGCGCTGGCTTATTATACACAGCGACATGATGACCGCGAACTGGCCCTTTTTTACTCACTTCCATTCAGAACACCGAGTCTCCAGCGATCAGTCAGAACCGAGGAAGCAGCGACCTGTTTAACGTGGCGCAAACCGGATGTGAAAGGCCGTCGGTGAAATTCCGTGATCTTCCCTGGGGCCGGCCCCCCCTGGCTGCCGCGCCTCGGTTTTGCTTCGATGTTCTGATTGCCATCTTAGGAAAATACACCGCGACGGCCACCGTTCTGGCGTTTCTTTACCAACGGTTTTCATTGAGCCACATATAAATCATCTGTATGCTACGCCGCATGAGCAACCCATTCGCATTGCCCGACGACGAGATTATTGAAATCGAGCCAGAAAGAAAGCGACACTGGCGTGGCTGGATGATCGCCGCAGTCGTTCTCCTTTTGATATTGCTCTCGCGCAGTTTGTCGATCTACTTATCGGCACTGTGGTTTAGCTCGCTCGGCTATGCAGATGTTTACTGGTACATATTCAAGTTGAAGGTCGGGCTTTTTCTTGCCTATACCGTTCTGACCATCGTCATCCTACGCTCCGCGTTTTGGCTCCTTGAGCGAGCTTTCGCCGACCATGTCCTGGAAGAACGGACGATTGTCGTAAATAACCAGCCGGTGCAATTCTCTCCCGCACGTTTTGTGCGCCCCATTGGGTGGGTTGTGTCCTGCGTGTTTGGCGTGTTCTACGGCTTGGGAATGCGAGGCGAGTGGCAAACTTATGCGCGCTATTTCAACGGTGTCGCTGCGCCGATGCCTGATCCTATTTTTGGAAAGCCGCTCAGCTTTTATTTGTTTGCCCTACCTTTCTATGACGACATCAGTTCCTGGTTAATTACGATTGCATTCGTGGTCCTCTGCGCCTCCCTTCTTTACGCGTTATTGATCGTTCCGCAGAAGATCCTAAAGGCTGGAAAACAGGAAGCGATTGGGACTGCTTTCGCCGGAGTTTCTCTGACGCTGGCCGTTTTTTTGGTGCTTCTGGGTTGGCGTACCTATCTTTCACGCTTCTCGCATCTCTGGCAGGACCATCAGTCTTTCTCGGGCGTTACTTTCACCGAGGCAAACTATCTGTTGCCGGCACTCACGCTCGTTTCCGTCGCCTTGTTAATTGCGGCTGCGATCGCAATCTTGAACGCGTTTACCAGGAAGGGTATTCGACTGCTGCTCGCCGCCGTGGCGATTCCGATGGCGGTCTACATCGTTGGAGTAGTGATTGTGCCGGCTTACGTGACGAGCTTTATCGTTAAGCCAAACGAGCTGGGTCGGGAAACGCCGTACATCGAACACAACATTCAATGGACGCGAAGGGCCTTCGGTCTCGACCAAATCGAGTTGCGCGAGTTTGAGGCCGAGAACTCCGTGGAGGCCCTTGATCTCGCCAATAACAGGCCTACTCTCGATAACATTCGGCTGTGGGATTGGCGTGCGCTACAGGACACACTCAAACAGATCCAGGCAATCCGCACTTACTACGACTTTCCTGATGTAGATGTGGACCGTTATCAGGTTGGTGGGCAGATGCGGCAGATGATGACTGCGGTACGCGAGATGAAGGTGGGTGCGCTGCCCGCACAGTCTCGCAACTGGGTAAACGAGAAACTTATTTACACACACGGATACGGCATCACAATGAATACGGCCAATGGCTTTACACCCGAAGGCATGCCGCAGTTCATCGTTTCAAACATGCCAATCGAATCGCGTGCGCCGGAAATTAAGATCACAAGACCGGAGATCTATTACGGACAAGAGACCGACACGGATGTTTATGTAAAGACAAAGCAGGCGGAGTTTGATTTTCCGCAAGGCGAACAGAACACTTTCACCAGCTATCAGGGTAGCGGCGGGATCCAGTTAGGCTCAGGAATACGTCGGTTGCTTCTTGCCTGGGCATTGGGCGATCTTTCTAAGCTTCCGTTTTCTGACGACGTAACCAATGAAAGCCGCGTCCTGATAAATAGAAGAGTCCTCAAGATGGTCAACGGCGTGGCGCCGTTTTTGATCTACGACAATGATCCCTACATAGTCGTCAACAATGAAGGTCGTCTCTTTTGGATTATCGATGCGTTTACTACTTCGGATACCTATCCGTATTCTCGCCACCATCGCACCGGCAGGAACAATATCAACTACATTCGCAATAGCGCGAAAGTTGTCATCGATGCCTACAACGGCACTTTGCAATACTACGTTTTTGACGATACCGACCCGTTGCTGTTGGCCTATCGCGCAGCTTTTCCATCGCTCTTCAAGGACGAGGCCTCGATGCCGGTCGATTTGCGCGAGCATGTGCGGTATCCCGAGACCTTGATCAAAGTTCAAGCGGAAGTCTATGGGCTCTATCACACGCAAAACCCAAAAGTGTTTTTTCAGCGCGAAGATGTCTGGAGCGTGGCCCAGCATGTCACCGTCGATGACCAAAGACAGAAGCAAAGCCAGCCGTTGGACCCCTACTACCTCCTTATGAAACTCCCCGGCGAAGCAGCCAACCTGGAGTTTGTAATCATCCTGCCGTTTACTCCCGCGAATCGGAATAACATGATCGGCTGGATGGCCGGGCGCTGTGATGGGGAGAACTACGGGAAACTCATTGTCTACAACTTCCCCGAGTCGCGTTTAATTGAAGGGCCAACTCAGATTGAAGCGCGCATCGATCAGAACGCGCAACTGTCGGCCCAGTTCAGCCTCTGGAATCAACAGGGCTCCAGAGTCTTGCGTGGCCATCTGCTGGTGATTCCCGTCGGTCGCTCGCTGCTTTATGTCGAGCCTGTTTACTTGCAAGCTGAACGAAGTCCCATGCCCGAACTGCGGCTGGTGGTGCTCGCGATTCAAGAGCGCCTGGGTTATGGCCAGACATTCGACGACGCAATGATGAATCTCTTTGGCGAGGCCGGAACAGCGCCTGCGCCATTGGCGTCGCCTTCGCCCGGCGCTTCGCCTGAAGTGCCGGCTAAACCCGGGGATGCGAAGCCACAGCCAACACCTGTCCCGGCTGCCACGGTGATGCAGTTAGTCAACCGGGCTATCCAGGAATTTGAGGACTATCAAAGGCTGACTTCGGAAGGTAAGCTGGGCGAAGCGGGACAGAGGCTCGAGCAGCATAAACGGACTTTGGAAGAGTTAAAACGACTGGGAAGCAGGCAGTAATAGTAGTTCAAGTTCGATGCTTGCGGTTCGAACGTGGGCAAGCGGAGCAGATCTCCCCGCAATCCAAACTTCAGCGGTGCGAATAGCGTACCCATTTTCCCGCTTGGAAATTGGCCCATTGCACGGTTATCCAAAACCGCAGATTCAACCAAACCTGCGAGGGCGCACGGCTCTATTGGCTACCTTCGATTAGCCATCTTCTCACTCAACTTCTTTACATCGGCCAGCGCCTCGTTATATTCAGCCAGGTACTTTGGATCTGGTTTCATCTGCTCAAGAGACTCGATCTGCCTGCGCGCCTCAGCGTCTCGGTTTGCGTTGTGATACGCCTCGGCAAGAGTCGCATACATAAGCGCGTTGTCTTTGCCAATACGTAGTCCCTTCTCCAAATACTCAATCGCTTTTTGAGTATCACCACCGAGCACTCTCGGAGCCCGCAAGTAAAGCCTCCCCAGGCCGAGGTACGCGCTGCCGGCTTCGAAGCCTTCATCAATTTTCAGTACCGCTTCCATCTCCCTGCGGATGTCTTCAAAATTGGTCAGTCCTGCAAGCGTGCTGTTTTCGGCGTCGCCACCGTAGTTTGCTCCCAGCCAAAAATGACCCTCCGGCCGTTCGCTCTGAAGCTGCACGGCAGCACGACCGAAATTAATCCCATCCTTGAACGCTTCATCTCGTTCGGCGTCACTGTCGGTGTGGTCTCCGAGATAGTAATTGACGCGAGACAGTTTCCAGGTGGCCTCGTAGCTGGCATTGTCCTCCAATTGCGCCTGCCTCAATATCGTCCGAGCAGCCCGAACCTTACTCAAATCCTGTCGCTGCTCGTAAAGCAGGTCGGCTTCCTTGACCTTATCCAGCGCCGCCGCAGGATTCGACGGCGCCCCTGCCGGAGAGGGATCCGGAGGCGTCGAACCGCAGGAAAGACCCGCCAATAATGTAATACTTAGGAGACTCAATTGAGCCCCGGCTCGTCGTTTTGCTAAGCAAATCACAGTTCCACCTCACCAAAAGGGTAATATTGTCTAGTATCCTCATACACTAGAATATGAGCGTTACCAAAATGCCGTGGAATGGGTTATATTGACGCCCATTGCCGACATTCCGGAACCCCGAAGTCCGAAAGCGTCGGCAAATTCTGCTTTCAAGAGTGACTTGGAGGAACATTGGCAGCAGCAGCTTTCTACGATCTTGAAGGAACCCTGGTTAGCACAAACCTGATCCACACGCTTGGGTTTTACGCACGCAACCAACCAGGCCTGATGCGCAGTTTCCGCATGAGTGCGGCCACACTGCTGAGTCTTCCGATGTTCGCGCTCACGGACCAGTATAGTAGAAAAGTATTCAACGACCTCTACTTCAAACGTTACAAGGGCGTGTCGGAAGATCGCCTGCGCTATCTTGCCGATGACCTGTTCGAGAAAATTTTGAAACCCGCCGTTTTTCCCGGCACTTACGAACTGCTTGAAAAATCCCGCAGCCTGGGATTGCGGCAAGTCGTGGTGACGGGAGCATTGAATGTTTCGGTAAAACCGTTAATGGAACATCTCGGCATTACCGAATATGTCGCCAATCAACTCGAGTTCGTTAACGGCGTAGCCACCGGCAGACTGCTGCCACCGGTGATGGCAGCCGCGACCAAGGCATCGTGGATCAGGGTCTATGCTGAACGCGAAGGCCTCAGTCTTAGCGACTCTTACGCGTACACCGACAGCATGAGCGATCTGCCGATGCTCTCAATTGTCGGTCATCCGGCAGCGATCAATCCCGACATGCGACTGAGACAGACAGCATTGCATCACGACTGGCCGGTCCTCAATTTGAAATAAGGCGATCATCGTTCAAAAATTATGGCGCTACAACTGAGACGCAAAACTGACGAGTCCGTGGTTTACATCGACCGCGATAGCGCGCCGCGGATACTTGCTTCGGGAATGGACTTTATTCTTGAAGACCTTCCAGTCGGCACGCGTGTTATCTATCCCAACCCGCCGATTAAGGGGCTCGCAAATCGCGAAGCAGCAATCCGCTACGCGCTCAACCATCCGCATGGTTGCGATCCGCTATTTGCGCAGTTAGAGCCGGGCATGAGGGTCACGATCGCGGTGGACGACATCAGCATGCCTATCCCACCGATGAAGACGCCGGACATTCGGCAAACCGCGCTCGAGATATTGCTGGACATGCTGCATGGACACGGTGTCGACGACATCCACATCATCATCGCCATCTCTCTGCATCGCAAAATGACGCCAGCCGAAATGAAACGGATGGTCGGCCAAAGAATCTGGGACGACTTTTATCCGGACCGTTACTACAACCACGACGCTGAAGATACCAACAACCTCGTACTTATTGGGGAGACCAAACACAAAGAGCCTTTGCGCATGAACCGGCGCGCGGCTGAGAGTGACCTGCTGATCTACCTTAACTTCAACTTTGTGCCGATGAACGGCGGACATAAGTCAGTCGGCGTTGGGCTTTGCGATTACGAGTCGCTGCGTGCTCATCACAATCCCAACACTATTCGCGCTTCGCACAGTTATATGGACCCCGCAGGCTCGGAACTGGCGCGAGTGATCGGCCGCGTGGGCAAGATTGCAGACGAGCACCTCAACGTCTTTCACATCGAGACCACGGTCAACAACTACATCTTTGGCTCGGAGATGGGGTTCCTGACCAAGAACGAAGACGACTTCTCAGCCTTTGACCGGATGAAATACGAAGGCATGCGCTTCGCCATGGGCAAGCTGCCGCGTCCTGCCAAGTGTGCAATGTACAACTCGCTGAAGAGCAGTTACGAGATGATCGCCTGTCACGCGGGCAAGACAGATCCGGTGCATGACCGCATTATCGCGAAAAGCATGGATCAATACGTGATTCCGATTCAGGGCCAGGCCGACATCCTGATTTGCCCGGTGCCGGACATGTCGCCGTACAGCATCAATTCAATCCTCAATCCTCTACTGGTTCAGGTGATGGCGCTTGGCTACCACTTCAATATGTATCGCGGCAAGCCGCTCCTTAAGGAAGGTGGCGCGTTGATTCTGCACCATCCGTGCACCGACGAATTCGATCACGACTTTCATCCCAGCTACATCGAGTTCTTCAATCGACTGCTGCCGGAAACTCGCGATGCAAACGCGCTCCGCGACAAGTACGAACAGGAGTTTGCTAACAATCCGAGCTACGTCGAGATGTATCGTCGCGGCAACGCTTACCACGGTTCCCATCCGTTCTTCATGTGGTACTGGGGCGAAAGCGGGCGGCAGCACGCTGGTCATATCATTGCCGCGGGCGCCGAGAATGCTCACGTGCCCGCCATCATGGGCTGGGAACGGGCCGACAACTTGACCGAAGCGATTTCGATGGCGCGAGGGTACATGGGCAACTCAGCGCAGATCACAATGTTGCATCAACCGGTAATTGCAATCGCGGATATGGAGTAGCACTCATGGCGACTGCCAAATTACGACTCACAACTTACAGAGCCAATGCGCTCGTGTTTGCAATCGCTCTGTTGGGCTCAGTCTTCTTTTCGAGTTTTTATCCAGCCATGCGCGGGTTCGCTGGGCGACAAGCGCAGCATCAACTTTGCGAAGCGGCGGCGCAGGGAAAATTCGACACCGTCAAGTTGTTGTTGCGAGCTGGGGCCGACCCAAACGGCACCGATCCGTCGTGTCGTCCGATGCACTTCGCGGCGCGAAACGGCCATACGGCTGTTGTGCGGCTCTTGCTTGATCGTGGGGCGGACATTAGCTCAAGAGGCGCATGGAATCAGACGCCACTGATGGAGACAGTATGGGACGGACGCCTTGAGACCGCGCGGTTCCTTTTGTACCGAGGGGCGAGTCTATTTGCTGGTAAGCACGCCGACGGCTTTGGCACTGCCTTGTGGGAAGCCGCGACAGCCGGACGCAACGAGATGGTGTTGCTATTCATGAGGAACGGTGGGAAAGACTGCAAGGATGCGGAAAGTGTCTTAACGCTGGCAGTGGAGAATAACCACACCGAAATGGTGAAAGTGCTGCTTGAGGGTGGAGTCGATCCGCGGGATGTAACAGCCACACCTCAGGTTTATCCACTGACGCAGGTAGCCGCCAAACGCGGAAATAAGGAAATGCTCCGGACGCTCAAAAAGTTCGGCGCGAAGTAGTTTTTTATTCACCGAGTCAAAGATATGAAGTTTTCACCTACAGAGACCTATCAGGACCGAAAGATCTTTTTGATCGGCAGCACGGGATTTTTAGGCAAGGTGACGCTGAGCATGCTGTTGCACCGTTTCCCCAACATCGGACGTGTGTATGTAACCGTACGCGCGCGCTCGCAGGAAGAATCGGAAACCCGCTTCTGGAACAACGTCATCACGGCTCCTCCTTTCAATCCACTCCGGGAACGATACGGCAAAGCGCTGGAGGGCTTTATTCGGGACAAGGTGGTAATAGTCGGCGGCGATATCGCCGAAACGAATCTCGGGTTTAACGAGGAGCAAGCTCAAGGTATTGCTGACGATATCGATGTCGTCATCAACAGCGCCGGCAACGTTACTTTCAATCCCACCCTGGAAAGCGGCCTGCGCACAAATGTTGTCGGGACGCAGAATGTAATCGCCTTCGCAAAGCGCATGAAGCGTCCGGCGCTGGTTCACGTGTCGACTTGCTTCGTTGCCGGCAACCGCTCTGGCGCGGTTGGGGAGAGCGATCCAGTCATCGGCTACTTCCCGAGAAAGCTCGAATTGCCGGGCGTAGAGTTTTCAGTGGAGCAGGAGATCAAAGATTGCGCAAAGCTCGCCGAGCGTGTGAAGGAAGAAGCTCGTGACGCGATGATGGCCGCGAAGTTTCGCGACCTCGCCAGGAAGCGCTTGAATGAGGAGGGACGAGACGTCGATGATCCTGACGCGCTCGGGCTGGCCGTAGCACGTGAGCGAAAAGTTTGGACGCGTACCAGACTGACGGAACTCGGCGTCGAGCGAGCTGCGTGGTGGGGTTGGCCGAATATTTATACCTACACCAAGTCACTTGGTGAACAACTGGTAGCCGCCGAAGAGGGCATGATCAAGTCGATCGTGCGTCCGAGTATCGTCGAATCCGCACTCTCATATCCCTTTCCCGGCTGGAACGAAGGATTCACGACAACGGCACCGATTATTTTTCTGGTGCTCAAGGGCCAAATAAAGATTCCCGCAAACGACAAACTAATTTTGGACATTACTCCTGTTGATCAAGTCGCGTCCGTGATGCTTGCCGTCTCAGCACAGGCCTGTGTCGAAGAACCGTCGCTTGTCTATCAAGCCGCCACGGGTGATACGAATGCCAACAACATGGATCGAATTGTCGGGCTGGTTGGACTATACAAACGCAAGCACTTCCAGGAGAAAGACACCGGCGTCAAGCTGCTGAACGAAATTGCGGCGCGCATGGAACCGCGACCGGTAACGATGTCCCACTTCGAAAAGACTTCGATGCCGATGCTCAACAGTGCGGCAAAGAAAGCCACGTCGCTGCTCGATCGCGCCCGGCCACGCTGGGGTGGCGGACGAATCACCGAGGTCATCGATCGCGTAAAGACCAGCATCGAGCGAGTGGAAGAGATTTCGCACGAGACCGCCGAGGCTTTTGAACTATTTCGTCCGTTCACAATCAACAATGCCTACGTCTTCCGCTCGGACAATATTCGCGCACTGTTCGCGCGCATTTCGGCGGACGAGCAACCACTACTGAGCTGGTTTCCGGAGAAGTTCGATTGGTATGACTACTGGCTGAACATTCATCTGCCGGGCTTGAAGAAATGGGTGTTTCCCACGCTCGAAGAAGATATGCGGGCACAGCCGAAGCGTATCTACACCTATCGCGATCTGCTCGAACTCTTCGAGACTTCCACCAAACGTCACGCCACCCGGGTGGCGATGCGCATCGAGCGCGATGGTCACAAAGAGCAGTACACCTATGCAGATTTGCGCGAGTTGGCTACGCGTGCCGGCGGCTTCCTCGCCAGTGAGGGCATCAAGCACGGCGACCGCGTAATGCTTTTCAGTCACAACGGACCCGAGTGGGGAATGACCTATTTCGGGGTGCTCAAGACCGGGGCCAGTTGCATCCCCGTCGATCCGGAAAGTTCTTTGGACGAGATTCTGAACTTTGCGCGCGCCGGAGATGCGGCCGGCATAATCATCAGTGGCAGGCTCGATGAGGAACACCCGGCTTTGCGCCAACGGCTCGATGAACTGCAGATTCCCGCGCGAGTCTGGACGTTCGAAGAAGTCTTCGCGCTGCCAGACGAGACGATCGAGGATGCGCGTATCGCCTTATTGCCGCAGCGCGTCCAGGCGCAGACGGTGGCGTCGCTGATCTTCACCTCCGGCACTACGGGCCGACCAAAGGCTGTGATGCTCTCACATCGCAACTTCACGAGCATGGTGTCGATGTTGTCCTCCGTCTTCGACATGACAACTGGCGACGGCGTGCTCTCAGTGCTGCCGCTACATCACACGTTCGAATTCTCAACCGGCTTTCTGACACCCCTGAGCCGAGGCGCGCAAATAACTTACCTCCCGGAACTAACCAGCGATGCGCTCGCACGCGGGATTAAGAACGGACACGTAACTGGCATGGTGGGAGTGCCGGCACTTTGGGAGTTGCTGCACCGCCGGATCAAGACTCGACTCTACGAACGCAGCGAATGGATCGGCAAGACTGCAGACTCGCTAATGCAGGCGAACGCCTGGCTTAGAGACAAGACGCCGCTGAACTTCGGCCCGTTTCTGTTCTACCCGATTCACGAGGGACTGGGCGGCCGCATTCGTTACTTCATCAGCGGTGGCTCAGCATTGGGAGAGAAGATTCAGAGAGATTTTCAGGGACTCGGGTTTACGATCCTTGAGGGTTACGGATTGACTGAAGCCTCTCCGGTGTTGACCGTAACGCGGCCTGAGAATCGAATGTTAACGGGAAGTGTGGGCAAGCCTTTACCCGGTGTGGAAGTGCGTATTGCAGATCCGGATCCGAGCGGAGTGGGACAAGTCATTGCGCGTGGGCCAAACGTGATGTTGGGCTACTACGCAAACGAAGAGGCTACGCGCGACGCGCTGGTAGAGCGCTGGCTGCACACGGGTGATCTCGGAAAACTCGATGATGACGGCAACCTCTTCCTCGTCGGCCGTTCGAAGGAGATCATTGTCGACACTAACGGAAAGAACGTTTATCCAGACGAACTGGAAGACACCTACTCAAACTCTACGTACATTAAGGAACTCAGCGTAATCGGCCTGCCGGATGGAGTTGCTGAAAAGGTGGCCTGTCTGGTTGTCGCCGACGATGAGTACGACATCACACTTTCTCGCGACAAGTTGCGGCGAAAAGTGGAAGAGCATTTCCGGGAGGTGTCGGCGGGCCTGCCCTATTACAAGCGGGTAAAGGTGCTGCATTTCACGGAGATGGAGCTTCCTCGCACGGCGACCCGCAAGGTGAAACGCGGCGAAGTACTCGAAATCATGCAGCGGCTCGAACAAAATCAAAAGTCGAGTCAGGCAGTTTCAGGTCACGAGCCGGCGGACGCCGATGCGAACTGGCTGATTAGTATCGTCGCCACCGTATCGAACCGCTCGCGCGCTGAAGTGACTCTCAATTCCAGGCTGGCCGATCTCGGATTTGACAGTCTGATGTTTGTCGAGCTGGCGACGGCAATCGAACATGCCGGCGGCTCGATCTCAAGTCCGGAACGTTTAAATGAGGTGCAGGATTTGCGCGAGCTGCTGAGCACAGTGAATCGCCGCGGTGGCGCGACGCGATCGGAGGCGTCAGCGCGGCCGGTCGAGACTGAGAAAGACTCGGACGAGATTTATGTTCCCTCTTTCGTGAGAGTTGCCGGCAACAAGGCAGCGGATTTGTTGCAGAAGGTTTTTTACGATCAGTTCCTGAACACGCATTACGAAGGCCGTTCAAACATTCCGCCACATACGAACTTTATTGTGGCGGCAAATCACTGCTCGCATCTCGATATGGGTCTCACGAAGATGGCGCTCGGCGAAGCTGGGAAGGACATGGTCGCGCTTGCCGCCGCCGACTACTTCTTCGACAACAAATACAAGCGCGCCGTGATGGAGAATTTCACCAACCTCGTCCCGATGGAGCGAAGCGGTTCGCTGCGGCAATCGCTACGTCACGCAAGGTCGTTTCTGGATCGCGGCTTCAATGCTGTGCTCTTCCCCGAAGGCACTAGATCGGTGACCGGCAAGATGGCCGACTTTAAACCTATCGTCGGATATCTCGCGCTTGCCTCTCGAGTCGGTATTCTTCCGATGTTTCTCAAAGGAACATATAACGCGTTTCCCAAGGGCTCCAGCGTCATCAAGAGCCGCGACATCGGGGCACAAATTGGGCGCTATCTTTCAATCGAGGAACTGGAAGAGCTGACAAAGGGTCTGCCGCGAGCAGAAGCTTATCGATTGATCGCCGCGCTGGTTCGACACGAGGTCGTGAATATGCGCGACGGAACGCGCAAGGTGTTTGACGCAAAGGAGCTGCGAAAGCGCTGGAAGGCTGAACGTCGCGCTAATGTGGCCGACCGCGAGACAGAGCTCGTGAGCTAATTTCCCTCTGGACTCCACTCTGAGATGAAGACCCCACAAAAAAGAACGGCGCGAATGACGCCGGGCGCAGGCACCAAGCGTCGCGCCGCCATCGAAAAGCGTCCGCGACCTACGACTCTCATCACCGGCGGCACCGGCTTTCTGGGCTCGCACCTCGTGCGTCAACTGGTCGAGGACGGAATAAAAGACATTCGCGTCATGGCCACCTCGATTCCCGATTGGCTCGTAGATCTCGGGGTGGAAACTCTTGAGGGTTCAGTGCTCGACCCCGAGGACACCGCGCGGGCGGTTGAAGGTATCAAGGAGATCTATCATCTCGCAGGAAAGGTTTCGCGCGAGCCTGAGGATGCACGTGACATGTACGCGTTGCACGTCGAAGGCACTCGCATTCTGTGCGAAGCAGCCAGGAGTGCCGGAGTAAAAACAATTGTCCTGGCTTCGACGAGCGGGACCATTGCCGTGACGGATGACGGTGATATCACACCCGATGAGCTATATCCGCCACCCCTCGAAATCATCACTCGCTGGCCCTACTACGCGAGCAAGGTTTATCAGGAGATGGCGGCGCTGGAAAGATTCAATGGGAAAGGGCTGCGTCTGGTGATTATGAATCCGAGTCTGCTGCTGGGACCGGGAGACGAGCGACTTAGTTCCACCAAAGTTGTGCTCGATTTCATGGCGAAGAAGATTAGCGCGGTGCCTACCGGCGGCTTGAGCTTTGTGGACGTGCGCGATGCGGCAAAGACTTTTCGAATAGCGATGAAAAAGGGCCGCCATGGCGAGCGTTATCTGCTGGGCTCGGCAAACTGGACCTTCGATAGATTCTTCGGCCGTCTGGAGAGGCTTACGAAGATTTCAGCACCAAAGCTGGCGCTGCCGTCAAAGTTCATGGTGACCGGATCGAAGCTGGTGGATTCATTCTTCAAACAGTGGAAGCTTGCGTCTCCGGTCGAGCCGGGCGCGATCGAAATGGCGCAGTATTTCTGGTATTTGAACTGCGCGAAAGCGGCGCGAGAGTTAGGCTTTCGCCCCAGGGATGCGGGTGAAACGCTACACGAAACCGTGGTTTATCTGCGCGAGAATTTTCTGGGGAATGGCGCGTTCCGGAAGTAATACAGAAGTTGCTGCCAATTTAGACGATCAGAAGCATTTGGAGCGCGGACGGCCCCGTCCGCGAGCTCCGCTACACTTGAGCTGGATGAAGTCTTTTCAAACTTGTGTGGTATTCAGCGTTAGCGGACGGGGCCGTCCGCGCTCCAGTTACCGCGCTCGCTCACGGCTTCAGTGTCTCGCCTAACGCTCCATACTTAAAGACCCGAAAGCGGTAGCGCTGCTGATCTCTAATATTCTTTGCTATCACGCCGTGCAGGTTCTCGTCCCACTTCGTGTATTGATCAATGAGCTGGTTCGCTGCCGCTTTGTCACCTGAATACTGCACTTCCAAAGTCTTCTTCAGCATCTTTCCCACAACGTCGTGGTACTTGTCGTAGTGGATGCGCAGCCTGCCATCTGCGAAAGTAAGCAACCCGTTCTCCAGAAAGAAATTCCACTGCATCAACTGCATCGTGTTGTAGGGCTGATCACGTCGCGGTTTGTTGTTCTGCAACACGCGAAGTATTCCTCCGGCATAAACGCTTCGCAATTGCTGATCCGTGTAGTAGCCCTGTTGCTGAAGAGCTCTTGCCACGTAAAGCGAGACCAGGTCGGCTTTCATCTCTTCCAGGGCGCTCGCATTTTCCTGCAGCGCCGCGTCGAGATCCCGGTTGTCCCTGGTGCGGTCGACGCCAAGATAGTGACCGACCTCATGCCAGAGCGTGCGATAGAAGTTGCCCTCGGAAGTCAATTCTCTTGCCTGTTCGGGACCCACGGCTGCCGTAAAAGTGGCCGACGTACCCTCAAAAATATTCGGTTCGCGCATGATGTTCGCACGCAGGAGAATCGTGCGACCGTACCGGCGCGCGAGATAACTCTCGTTCGGCAGGATTGTCGCCGTGTTGCCGCCACGCGATTGGCCAAAGTCAGCAATCACGTCGTAAACGCCAACGGGAATGTCTTCGCGGATCTTCTTGTGATTGTCGTACGGCAGTGAGTCTTCCAGTGCCTGCAGTCCCTTCATGGCCTGTCGCAGCGGCGCGGTCTCCGGATGGCGAGTACTTAACAAACTGAAGGCGAAGAAGGTCTTCACACCAAAGAGTTCATCATCGTACGTTTCATAAGAACCAATCTGCGCATTCAGGTTCTTGAACTGTCCGGTGATCCATGAAGCGTCACCGGATTCGTAGTCATTTGAAAGCAGGTCTCGCGCACGGTTGCGCAAGTAGCGCGCAAACTCTTCGTCGTCTGCCTGAACGTCAGCCGCGGCCTCACTCAATAACTCGTAAGCCCTGACCAACCCGTCAGCGTACGCGACGGAGTACGGAACAGCGTAAAACTGCTCGGCAGCCCTGTTCTGAGCGCCGCGTTGCAGCAGCGCCGATGCGTTGAGTCTTTGCTCGAGGCCTGGGTGCAGAGTCTTGAGCACGGGGTACTGATTTAAAACCGCCAGATCGCGTTGGAGATTCTCGGTCGAAGCGAGTCGCACAACGGTTCGCAGATCCATGATCGAATCTCGGGCTTCGGGATGGGCAGTAAGATAGGCTTCAATCGCCTCCTTTTTCACGCCCCATGGATATACGTTCTTTCCAGGCTGGATCCCGTCAACAGGCAGAAATGGCTCGCGTTTGTTTTCCAAAGTTGTGGCAATCGGGCCCTGGTTCAATCGATAGAGCGTTAGCAGGTTCTGTGTCGTTGCGGTTGACCCGGTGCGCTTTTCGAGTTGGCGCAGTTGCTCGTGCGACGAGAGAGCTTGTGGATGCCGCTGCTGTTCGAAGAGACGTTGAAAAATCTTACCCACTTCAAGAAGTTTGGCCACTGCCTTTCGTTCACCTTCTGTGAGGTGCGCCAGGCTGGGGGCGAGCAGTAGCGTCTGCGTCTTGTCAATGATGGGCTGGCTTTTTTCAAGCGGCGAGTAACCGGAAGGGAGACTTGCTGATGGCTTCATACGCGATCCTGTTTGGGCGAAGACAAAGGTGGCAAGCACCAGAACAATAGCTGCAACTGAGAGTTTATTCATGCATCCACCTCAAAGGTTTTTGTGCATTCTGACTATTTCTCGCGGAATCGTCCAGACGAGGCGCTTTCAGGGACTGCTTCAGTTTGGTTCGTTTGCGATATTTTGAGCCCGATGCCCAATCAAGTCATATGTAAGCGTGAAGCGTCGGTCTCTGGTGCGATAAAAACCCCACACGTCGACCGGTGCTATTGCGCTTACGGGTACCGACGTTCCTCTTAAATACGCATGGATATCCTTTTGGCGTAAACTCATTGCGCCACAAACGTCTACAATCATCTGTCCGCCGTTTCTTGCGCGAACTCTCCCATCGACCTCACCCGTACCTCCTATTGCTCAACTTTTTACTTCTTTCCTGCATGGCATTCACTTTGCTCGTTGTGCCATGCAAGTTCCTGGACAAGGCATGGGGAGTAACAAATGCATTTAGCGCGTGGAATCAAGAGACGTTGGTTACGGCAAAGAAGACGGCTGACCGTAGGCAGGGCGTATGACATGGCCCTTGAAGTCGCCCCGCTCTTGCCGCCGCAAGCTCGCCTGCTCGATGTTGGTTGCGGCAATGGCTTTATCGCCCATCATCTTGCGGGCTTGATTGGTGCTCGCGTGGTGGGACTGGATGTCGGGGTGAGTACGACGGCACGCATCGAATATCTCACCTATGACGGCAGGCACTTTCCGGTAAAGGACGAATCATTCGACGCGGTGCTGCTCTGTTACGTCTTACATCATGCTCAGGACGCCCGCCTGGTACTGGATGAAGTCAGGCGCGTGTTGATCGATGATGGTTTGGCGATCATCTATGAAGACATTCCGGCATCCCGCTGGGACCGTGCGGTTTGCTGGACCCACAATCGCAAGTGGCAACCTCGCACCGGCCCCTGCTCTTTTCAACTTGAATCAGCCTGGCGAAAGATCTTCACTGCTGCGGGTTTCGAAATTATTTCTGAACGACGGTTGTCCCGCTGGCGAAATCTGGTCCATCCAGTAAGTCGACGATTCTTCGTTCTGAAACCAAGTGGCGATGTGAGTTTGGAAAAACCGAGTTTGAGGAAAGAGCTCGTCGGAGCAACCCAGTCTGAAGCTTACGTTGCGGCGTAACTCGCAACCGCGGCCGCGCCCGCCAACGTTGAATGCTGGGAAGTATTGAGGAGCCCACTCAGATTGAGGGGAGGCAACCTTGTTTTGGCGGCCGCCTGCGCAATCCCACGGGTTGACCAGTCAAATCGCGCCCACCTGCCGGTACATCCTCATAAAATCAAAGTTGTTCCAGGCTTCGACAATTTGGCCATCTTTAATGCGGACGATTGTTATACCCGTGAACTCAACCGGCGCTTGCGTTGCCGCAAAGCCCAAATTGTCGCCCTCATGCTTTCCACGCACGGAACAACGCGCGGCAACCTTATCGCCTTCTGCGATCATGTCTTCCACCGCCACGATGATGTCGGGAAAAGCCCCGCGGAAAGTGGCATGGAAAGTACGAAAGCTGTCGGGGCCCCGCAGAGGGTTCTCGAGATCATCCGTGAGGCCGTGCGCGATTCCTTCAGCGGCGAACATCTCAGCGATCGCATCGGCGTTTCCGTTGTTCCAAACTTCGTCGAACCAACGTTTCAGGATCTGCTTATTGGCTTCTGACATCGAAAACCTCCTCAGTCACTCTTCCACGAGATCGGCTGATAAGTCCGAGCCGGGACCTGACTCCTTAGCAATGCGAATCAACTCATGGACTTTCGCTTGCTGGTCATCATTGAGTTCAGTGAATTGAACTCCAAATCCGATCCCATTGATGTAATGTCGCACCTCGCCTTCGAGATACAGCCAGTCCTCATCCGGCATACACACGCGAAACCCAACGATCTCACCCTGTCTGACTTCACCAACCGTGTCGAGAAAGCATCCTCCCTCGGAAAGATTCGTTATTTTTGCCTTTTGCGCATCGTTGGTTCGCTCCCAAACCGCATCCAGACTGATCTTCAGCCTCGGTTTAGATCGTCGATCATCCATTAATTGTTAAAACTCCCATCCCTGGGCGTGGGATGCTTGTAGATAGTAGGGCTGAACTCTGTCTGCCTTTGAGTGAAGTCTGGCCGACAGGAATGTCTATCCTACTCTTAAGCAGAAAACTGAGTGATTTCACCGGGCTTCCGCAGCATCTTGTTGACCTCACCGAGGTGTTGTTCCTCTTCAGCGATCATCTTGCGCGCATATTCCTCGAGCAACACCGAGCGATCGCGAACAAGATCGAGCAGACGCCGGTAAAGTGCGAGGCCTGCTTTCTCGGCTTCGAGCGATTCAATCAGAATGTCATTGATTCCGTGCTTGTGAGTCTCCAATAGTGAGCCGATCTTCAAGGACGGGTGATCGCCGAAGTGCGTCACCAACTCGCCTGCTTCATTGGCGTGTGCCAGACAAGTCGACGCTTCGCCGCGCAACCACGAGGTGATTGGAATGCGATTGTGACCAAACACCATGAGAGAGTAGTGAGTGTAACGCACTACTCCGGCGAGCTCAGTTTCTAAAATTTCGTTCAGCAATGCCACAGCGGCTGGTTTGTCAAAGTCTTCTGCCATAGTTTCGTTCCTGCCTCTCGTTGCTTGCAGGAAGATCAATCCTGCGAGCTGGTTTTGTTTTAGGGGATTCTAAACCTTGAACTCTGGAAAGCATAACGCGAAGAAACACTCACAGATGAGACAGAGAGAATGAGAATTGGGAAAGAAGGGAGTCTTCAATCGCGCCGCATCAAACTCTCCGAAGCGATTTTTTTCTGCCATTCACCAGCTACATGCTGTCCCAGGGTCCCCAAATCGCGAATGTTACACCCGGCTCCTGGATGTTCAAGAAGAGCGTCTGCCCATCAGGACTGAAATTGACACCGGCAAACTCACGAGTTTCATAACCAGCCATCACATTCTTGACTACACTCGTAATCTCTCCACTTTGAGTCATTAACTGCAGGTGCACCGACACGCTGTTGTCTTCACAGATCAAAAGGCTGCCCTGGCGTGTCTGGCAGAGATTGTCAGGGTTATTCATCACTGCCGGGTCGGTGGGCTCGGCGATGAGCCTCAGCGCGCCCTCATTCTGATCCGATGGCGTGTATTCCCACACCTGACCCAACTTCTTGTCGCCTCCACTGGTTGAAGTGAAGAAGATTTTTCCGCTGCCGTATAGACAGCCCTCGAGCCGCCGGAAAAGTGCAGCGCCTGACTCGAGTCCTTCCTTGAACACCGCAATCGGATCGCGTTCGGCAGCAGCCGGGTCGGGCTCGCGTATGTCCACCCAATGCACTGGCAAAGAAACTCCAACCCTCTGGCCCATTCGCGTGTCGAACTTAGGTTGGTCCTTAATCGCAAGAACCTGCAGCCGGCCCCCGGCAACCAGATGGCCTCTCTTCCTTGGGATGAATCGGTAGAAGCCACAGGTATCAGTGTCTTCGGTGAGATAAACAATTCCGGTCTTGGGATCGACTGCGAGTGCCTCGTGCACAAACCGCCCCATTGCTTTGAGCGGCACCGGCGTCGCTGGCTTATCAGCAGCAGCGGGAACCTCAAAGCAGTAGCCATGCGGTTTTGAGAAGCCGCCCTTATCCAGTCCCAGGGCATTCTTGAACTTCTCCGTTCCCACTGTGGTCTCTTCACAACTCACCCAACTGTTCCAGGGAGTGGGGCCACCGGCACAATTGATGAGGGTTCCGCTGAGGCTCACAAAGTCTTTGACGATCTCGCGAGTCCGGGGATCGATGATCAATGTCGTAGTACCGCCACCCGCCATCGAGTCATAGGGATTTGCTCCAATGGCAACGCCGGGCAGTCCGACTGGATTGCTGACTTCATGATTACGAACCAGCCGGAGTTGATCACGAACCTTAAAGGCCCACATACCATCGTGCGCTCGCGGAGTGGGGTTTCCGTCCGACATCAGCTTGCCTGTTTTTCCAAATGCCGTGTAGTGAAAGCCGTCCGGAAGGGCCAGCAGCAGTTCACGTGTGTTTGCCGCTTCAGTGGGAACCAATTGACCAAAGCGGGCAGAATTGGCCGGCGCCCAGCCATTCGCAACCGCGCCGATGATCTGCGATCCGTGGAACGCGTCTAGGGCGAGCGCTCCGGCGCCGGCGAGCCCCGCATGCAACAAAAACCTTCGTCTGCCTAATCCTGACAATTTCTGATTCCTCGGCTTAGATACTTTCCGTGGAAAGATGCGAAAAAACCCGCGCCAGCGCCAGATCTTTCTTAACGGAGCCTGGCGCAGGTAAGTTTCTTAATCATAAGGTGCACTAATCACAGATACGTTACATTAGTCCCACCACTTTTCAGAATCGCAGAGACAAACAACTCAAACCGCCGTCCATCTTTTGAAACTCCGACATCTCAATCGCAATCGTACGATAACCGAGGCGCCTTAAAGTTCCCTCAAAATTCGGATGCCCCGCGGCAACCAAAACATGTTCGTTTACTCGAACGCAGTTTGCTGCATATTCTTCCCGCGCAGTTATTCTAACGTGTTCGTACTCGCTGAACTCTTGACGTTCGGCGAGTTCGTCAATCAAGACCAGACGATTATCGTCGAGGTAGGCTATTCCACTCTTCAGATGCAAGATGCGTGGGCTTGCCCGCATATCGACCAGGCTGGACGTGTAACCGAACTCACCAACAACTCTCGCGAGTTGCTCCGCACCCGAGCGATTCGTGCGAGCGGATACTCCGATAAAGAAGTGTTCGCCGGCTTCGCATACATCTCCCCCGTCAAGTGTCGCGGTCTCAACCGGCTTTTCCGACGTGTCCCCTGATCTGCCGCCAACGCGTGTGATATCAGGATAAAACTCCGCCAGAGCTTTCTCGATACTGCCAACCTCTCCCCTGCGACTCTGTTCTCCTGGCAGTGTCAGGATAGCGGCCTTTTCGGTGAGCACCGCGGTGTCTTCAACAAACGTTGCATCTGGATATTCTTCATCCGCCTCTAGTCGGACAAGTCTCAAATCACAGGTCTCGAGCGCGCGGCAGTATGCCTCGTGTTGCGTCAGGGCCATCGCAAAGTCAGGACGCCCCAGATTGACCGAGGTGGTGAGACCGTCGGCGAAATTCTCGCTGGGCGGTCGCACGATGGCTCTGGTGAACATTGGAGTCTCACTATAACTTATCCGAGCCGCGGGGCTTTCTATCCCAATGCTCCTTGGGTAAAGGACTGCTTTTCGCGGTGAATTGCCCTTGAACTTTCCGGAACAATCCAGAAATCCGCGCGTTTAGGTAAAATGACCAGAACGCGAATCCAGTCAGTTTCGAAAAAGAGAGGCGAGAGATGCGTGCGATAAGAGAGGAAACGCGAGACTCAATTCTGGATGCCGCCGACCGGCTTTTAGAACGGCACGGCTACAAAAAGATGCGCATCGACGATATCGCAGAAGAAGTCGGTATCGGCAAAGGCACAGTTTACCTGCACTTCAGCAGCAAGGAGGAGATCGCGCTCGCTCATATTGATCGCATCGTCGATCGGTTAACAAGGCGACTCAACGAAATCGCTGATTCAAATGATAAGCCGAGTGACAAGATTCGGCTGATGCTCATCACCCGAGTACTGCTGCGTTTCGACAGCGTGCAGCATTACTCGAAAAGTCTTAGCGAGTTATTGGCAGAACTACGCACCAACCTTTTGGCCCGACGCGAGCGCCATTTCGACGACGAAGCGAGTATCTTCGCGCGCGTCCTGGAGGAGGGAGCCCGCAAGCAGCTCTTCAAGTTCAGCGATGCGAACGCGACTGCGCACACATTGCTACTAGCCACGAACTCTCTATTGCCCTATAGCCTGAGCGTCAAGGAACTCGGCAACCGCGAAGAGATCGAGCAAAAGATATGCGGCCTTGCAGATTTGGTGCTTGGGGGATTAAGCGCCGCGAGTTCCCGGGAAAAGTAACAGCAGCCATTTCCACAGTAATCAATTTGACGGAGGTACGACATGAGAAGTTTTCCAAAGCGTTTGCTGATCGCCGTGAATGTGTCAGCTATTCTCTTGTTTGGATCAATGGCTATGGCCCAGCGGCAGAACGACGGTCCGGACATGATCATCGATGCGGCTACGCGCTCGGCTGTGATCGAAGGTGTTCTCAAGAAGCTGAACGATGCGTATGTCTTTCCAGAGGTGGCAAAGCAGATGGAGCGGTCTATTCGCGGGCGCATCGCCAAAAAAGAGTACGACCAAATTACCAGTGCTAAGACGTTTGCCGTCTTGTTGACCACCCACCTCCGCGAGATCAGCCACGATAAGCATCTCGGCGTTGATTACTTTTCCGAAGTCATGCCGGTGCGCGCGGTACGGGCCGAACCCACAGCAGAAGAGCGCGAGCGTTTTCGGCTGAACAACATGTGGAGCAATTTTGGGTTTGAAAAAGTTGAGCGGCTTGACGGCAACATCGGGTATCTGAGTTTGCGCGGCTTCAACGATACGAATGGCGCCGAGGAAACCATAGCGGCAGCAATGAACTTTCTCGCAAACACCGACTCGCTAATTATCGATCTCAGGCGAAATGGTGGCGGCAGTCCGGAGATGGTTGCGTTGATCTCTTCATATCTGTTCGATGAGAAACCGGTTCATTTGAACAGTCTTTACTGGCGCGAAGGCAATCGCACGGTAGACTACTTCACAAGAGAAAAAGTGATGGGGAAACGGTTCAACGGAAAGGACGTTTATGTGCTAACCAGTAAACGCACCTTCTCAGCCGCCGAAGAATTCAGTTACAACCTGAAAAACTTGAAACGCGCCACGATTGTTGGCGAGGTTACCGGAGGCGGAGCAAATCCGGGTCAGGGAGTTCGCATAACCGATCACTTTGGAATGTTTGTGCCGACTGGAAGAGCGGTTAGCCCGATCACAAAAACAAATTGGGAAGGCACGGGCGTAAAACCTGATGTCGAAGTCTCCGCTGAACAGGCGCTCAAGACAGCCTATCTGGACGCGCTGAAGAAAGCGGCGGCTAAGGCAACAGACAACCCGCAGCGTCTACGAAACTTGAAAATTGTGATTGACCGAACACAGCAGGAACTCGACGAAATCAGGAAGAGCGCGAAAGCCGGAGCTTAATCAACACGCCCGGTTTATTGGCGAGAGGATTCGTAAGGATGGAATCTTAAAGCTCGCCGGCATTTAAGGCGCGACGTGGTCGGGTTTGCGAGCCCGACGAACGTTTAGGCTGGGGTGGGTTCGTACCGGCGGCGCGCCTCGTGACGGTATCTGCATTAGCACCGGTTTCGTCCTGGTGTTTCGTTCAATGGTCCTTGTCGTATTAGCGATGGTCTCCTTCGCCGCTTCTCGATGGCCTGGCACGTTAGAGTCGCCATTGGTTGCTGCGAATTCATCTGCTTCCTCATCATCAACTTCGCTGGGACGGCTCGGAGAAATCTCAACTGTAGAAGCAAGTTGCAGATTCTGAGAGTTCCCAAAGCGCCCGTTCAAATCACGATAGATCCTTCCGGCTACTGCTGCCGGGAAGTGACTGCGAGCATCGGCGCCGCGTGCGATGACAACCACCGCCAACTTCGGATTCACGAGCGGTGCGCAGGAGGTGAATAAACCAACCCATCCGCCCTGCTCGATGCAGGTGCCCGTCTTGCCTGCGACCGTCTTCGACGGATCGTGGGCCTTGCGACCCGAGCCATAGTTCACCGCACCTACCATTCCAGGAATCATGTACCTCCACGTGTCCGCATCAATTTTGACGTGCCGGCGCACTCGGTTGTTAAAGCGTGTCTCGTCCTTTGGCGTGTACGCAAGATAAGGCTTGAGTAACCTTCCACCATTCGCCATAGCAGAAACGAGGGTTGCCAGTTGCAAAGCAGTAACCTGGAAATTGTCGCCATGTGATGACATGCGGTTCAGATCGAACCCGTATTTGTAAGCAGGTAGTCGACCAGAAGATTCATCTCGCACGTTGAGGCCGGTCTTTTCACCGAGACCGAGCTGGCGTGAATACTCAAGCATCTTTACGAAGCCGAGCTGGCGACCCACCTGTTGGAAGTAATCGTTCTTCGAATGGGCTAGCGCCTTCGTCAGATCGACCTTATTTGACTCAGAAATATCTGCAGTGTTGTTGCGATCGATTACGTGCTCGTTCAAACCCGCGAGGCCGGTGACAAGCTCGATCGTTGAGCAGGGCTTGAAGCCTTCGCGCACAGCCCACTGCTGGTTCACGATTGAGTAGACGCGACCGGTTTGTGGATCCATCACGACAACCGTGCCTGCGTGATCGCCGAGAGCATTTACCGCTATTCTGCGTACCTCGAGATCCTCGCCGGTCGGATCATCATTCGCGATCATGGCCCGCACTTTTTCGCGCAAGGCCTCATTTCCCGCTCGTTCGCGTGCCAGAGCCGCGAGCCGCGCGGCTTCCGCACGACGGCGAGCTTCCATGTTCCTATGTGCGAGCCGACCTCGTCTGGCAGTGACTTGTCGGCGCGTCTGTTTAGCTGGAGCTTTCTTGTTCTTCGCAATGGCGAGTCGAGTTCCTCGCGGATTCTCGCGCCGGCTCTTACCATGCCGATCCTTCGCCGTCACGGCGATTGGCAAACTTAGGATCAGCGCGAACAGAATAGGGATTTGGAGAGCGCACTTCGGGCCGTGCCGTAATGAGATCATCTTGGGAAAACTCAACCTTCAAGAATGGGTTTTAGAGAGTGTCGTCCGCGCATGGCGGGAACCTGGTGAGTCAGCGGAGTTGTCGGGAGTGATGAGGTAGGAAGGAGCAGTCGCGGGAGAAAGACCGCTCCGTTCTACCGCAGGAAATGCGGGGTCATGCGTTTGAGCAACGCAAAGGCAGTAAGGGCATCTGGTGTGCCGCTAATTGGTTGGGGCTTCTCAAACAACCTGAGGAGGATTAAGTGATCCACAACAGTCGGCCGGATTGTTAACTGTCGCTCGTTCTCATAATCTGCTCAACTTTGTCTCTCCGGTCTTCTCGAGGTACTTGAGTCCGCTCTTGAAATGGGCGCTGACATTCCCATCCAGATGCTTTGACCAGGACGGGTTGGCCTCGCTACGCACCCAGGCAAACAACGCCAGGGCATAACCGAATATCTCCTCGGTCAGATAACCTAGACGCTCGGTCCGCCACCCCTGAGAATTCGCATTGAGTCTAAACGCAGTATTGGCGGTGAACACTCCTAATCCTAAAAAGACCGTCACCAAATCGGTCATCGGCTCGTGATCTTCGTAGCCCCCGTGCAGCCTGCCTTCTCCAAGCAGTCGCACGTGGCCCAGCTCATGAGCAACCGTCGCAATCAGCCCCATGGGTTCACTAGTTTGAGAAGACTCAAGGGTAATGACAAATTTACCGCGGCGCTTCTGGTAATGACCCGCAACTCCGCCGTAAGGACCCTCAACTGCCGGAAGGCTGCGTTGTAACTCGATCATCTCGTCGGTGAAAAACTCCAGCTCGATTCGTTCGGGATTCACGCCCATGTAACCGCAGACGCGCTCAACCAAAACCTGAATGTCGTCTTCGTCATCTGAAAATGGCTCGGGAAAGAATTCGTCGGTGGGTACTACAACAGTCACGTCGCGAAGAGTGTCAGGTCCAAACTCCTCCGTGAGCCAAAGCATGGAATCTTCAATCCACTCTTTGTCGTCGGCCTCAACGGGACATTTCGGCGTGAACCATTGCATGGCGCGACGTCTCAAACTTTACGCGGACAGCGGATGCGCAAGGCTTCGGGAAGGATTTGAAAGGTGGCGGGCAGACGGCCGGGAAGTTCACCGTCTAACTCGATTGCTACTTCGTCGTTCTTAACCGCCGGACGGGCTGTGATGGTCTGAGCCAACGCGTGGGCCACCTCAGGCATCGAGAGATGAGCGCCGAGATAAAGACGAGGGGCATTCGTAAAGATCTTAAGCGGGCCAAGATCGCCGATAGTGATTACGTCAAACTTTCCGTCAGCCAGTTTGGCATCGGGCGCGATCTTCATGCCGCCGCCAAAAAAGCGAGCGTTGGCAACACAGAGATTGGTAACCGTGAGATGAGTTTCATGCGCTTCGTTGAGCTGCACAATCACTCGAGTAGCGGTCGACTGCAGCGCGGTCTTTAACATCGACATTCCGAAAGCAATGCGTCCGCCCAACCAACGCGGCGTATTCGGCGAAAGCCAGTCGCCGCTCTCCTTAACATTCGCAATCACGTCTGCGCTCATTCCAAAAGATGCCACGCCAAGGAAAAAGCGTGTCTCTTGCTCACCTCCATGGCCCACGTAGGTAGCGCGACCGACATCGATTCTTCGCGTGACACCATCGCGCAGGATTTCCGCAGCATCGCGGGCACGCTTGGGAATCCCGAGCGTGCGGCGAAAGTCGCCGCCGGTACCACTGGGCAGGATTCCGAGCTCTGCGTCCCTCCCGGAAAGCAGAATTCCATTCGCAACTTCGGATACCGTGCCGTCACCTCCGCAGGCGATGATCAGTCGTGTGCCTTTTCGTGCAGCTTCAGCCGCGATGTCAGTTCCCTGTCCGGGTCGCTCAGTGAACACGGGTTTGAAAGCGCCGAGGTGTGTGCCCAGGTCACTCGCAATCTGCGGCCACGCCTTTCGCGTCGCGCCGGCAGCCGATTCGGGGTTGATGATAATTAGCGGCAGAAACATTGAGGGGGACGGGTTTGGTCTTTGGTCTTTGCGCTTTGTGCTTTGTGCTTAGTGCTTTGAAGTTGAACCTCGACTCGAAACCCAAGGAGGCGAAACGGGAAAATAGAGATCTGGAGATCGGAACTCAGTACTCAATACTGGTTGGTGGCCAGTACTAAGTACTCAGCACTTTTTTTGCATTTCACGATCCTGCTCGCCTAGTTCCGCGATCTTGCTCATTACGAAATCCGCAATTTCTTTGTAAGTCCTCACTGAATCGCGCCGGTTCATAAACGACGAGAAGTCCAACGTCTCGCCAAAGTGAACTCGAATCTGTTCTCCGTCGTTCCAGTTTCCCAGCACCTGTTTCCGCAAATCATTTCCTAATCCGGCAATGAAAATTGGAATCACCTGCGGCGCCGCGTCCTTGATGAGCTTACCAACACCGGGCTGCGCGCGCAGAAAGGAGTATGGATCACTGCTCTTGTTGCGAGTGCCTTCCGGATGAAAGCCAATCACATTTCCCGCGCCGGTTCGACAGATCTCTGTAAGGACGCGGAACGAATACTTATCAAACTCACGCTTCTCAGGAAGCGGCTTTTCCCCGGAGGCAAAAAATGGCGGGAACATGGACCACCATCCCATTACCAGATTAACGAAAAGCCCTAAGGGTGACTGGTAAAAAAACCTCCCCCGAACCGGAAAGAAGAGTTGCTTCCGCCAACTGGTATGCCGAAACAACGCGGTAGAGACTGTATACATGTCAAAGAAAGAGCGATGATTTGCAACGAGGAGAATCGGGCGCTCATGAGAAGCAGCTGCGACGTGATCAAGGCCGTAAACATTCATGATGTTATAAGTGGCGAGCTGGATCCAACCCGCGCCCAGGGTGCTTTGGCACCAGGTCCAGAACCGTTTCCAATCGCCATGGTTCATTCGATAGACCAGCCTGAAGGCGAAACGCTCGAAGTAAGAGAGAACCGCGAGTTCGTCTGAAGACGGTTTGAGTTGTCCGAAATCCAAAGTGCCGGATCCAATCCGTTCGTCCCTGCGCCCGGCCTCGAGCTGGAGGCTGACTTTCGGCTCAGGACTTTGGACTTTCGACATCTGACTTTGAACTTTCTCTAGTCGATCGAAAAGTACTTGGCTTCAGGATGGTGAACGATGACTGCGGAAGTGGACTGCTCCGGATCAAGTTGAAACTCTTCGGTGAGCTCAACGTCAATACGCGAGGGATCGATCAACTCAAAGAGCTTTGCCTGATCCTCCAGATTCGGACAGGCTGGATATCCAAAACTGAAACGCGACCCTTGATAGGCCTGATGAAACAACTTCGTCACTTCGCCGGCATCCTGCCCGGCAATTACCAACTCCTCGCGAATGCGCTTGTGCCAGAGTTCAGCGAGAGCTTCCGCGGCTTCGACGCTGAGCCCGTGAAAATAGAGGTAGTTGGTGTAGTCGTCAGATTTAAAGAGTTCCTGCGAATACTCAGTAGCCCGCCGGCCCATCGTGACCAGATGAAACGCCACCGTGTCCATCCGCTCCGATTCAACGGAAGCGAAAAAGTCTGCGAGACATAAATTCTTCCCTGCGGGCTGTCTCGGGAAAGTGAATCTCATGCGCTCAGTCTTAAGATCGTCCTGATAGATAACCAGTTCGTTGCCTGAAGATTGTGCGGGAAAGTAGCCGTAGACGACACGGGGCACCAATAGTTGCTTGCGCTTGCTCCGCTCTTTCAGCTCCTCGTAAATCGGCCGCACGGTCTTCTGCACGAGTTCCTGATATTGTTCGGGCGGAGTCCTCCCTTGCTTGAATTGCCACTGCCCCTTGAACAGAGCAGTCTCGTTGACGAAGGAGAAGACATCGTCCAGCGAAATCTCGCTTACGACGCGGGACCCGTAGAACGGCGCCACCGGGATCTCGATATCAGTGCGCACGGCTGAACGCGTGGTGTGAGTAGTATCGCCCTTAACTTTCGCAGCACCACGTGGCTTCAGCGCCTTGCGAATACCGAGCTTCGCTTCTTCTCCGATCAGATCTTCCTCATCCTCAACATCCGAGGCCTCGTCACGAACCAGATCAGCGGTCTCCGCGTCGCCGCGTCTCAGTGCATCCGCGCCCTTCTCACTCCGCTTCTCCGCGTCTCCGTTGCCGCTTACCAACTTGTCCATCGTGTGGAGACCAGCGAAAGCATCACGCGCATAAAAAAGTGTGCCGTTGTAGATCGATTTAAGATCATCATCTACATACTTCCGCGTCAACGCGGCACCACCAAGCACAACGGGCACGGTAATCCCGCGCTCGTTCATTAATTCGAGGTTCTCTTTCATGATCAGAGTCGATTTCACCAGCAGCCCACTCATTCCTATGGCGTCGGCTTTATGCTCCTGATGGGCCAGGAGAATATTGTCAATAGTCTGCTTAATGCCGAGATTGATCACCCTATAGCCGTTGTTGGTAAGGATGATGTCGACAAGGTTCTTGCCAATGTCATGAACGTCGCCCTTGACCGTGGCCAGCACCATGGTCCCTTTAGCAGTGGCCCCGCCTTTCTTTTCCATGAATGGTTCAAGGAAACGCACGGCAGCTTTCATCGCTTCGGCCGATTGCAGGACAAACGGCAACTGCATCTGGCCGCTGCCGAAGAGATCGCCGACCACTTTCATTCCTTCCAGCAGAATGTTATTGATGATGTCCAGCGCGGGATGTTTCTCCAACGCGGTCCTGAGCTCGTCTTCGAGCCCGATCTTCTCGCCATCAATAATGTGGTTCTTAAGCCGCTCTTCTACCGTCTCACCCTTACTCGCTTTCTTCGCACTCTTTGCCTTTACTCCCTCGAACAGCGTCGTGAACTGTGTGAGCGGATCGTAGGTGCACACATCTCCTTCGAATTTGCGCTGGTCGTAGATCAACTCCCGAGCAACTTTCAGTTCCTGCTCACCGATGCGATTCAATGGCTCGATCTTGCTGGCGTTTACTATCGCAGCGTCCAGTCCGGCTTCGACCGCGTCATGCAGAAAGACGGAGTTCAGCACCACGCGCGAAGCAGGATTGAGGCCAAAGGAGATGTTCGAAACACCAAGGATCGTGAAGCAGCCCGGCAATTCCGATTTGATCCGGCGTATTGATTCAATCGTCTCGAGCGCGTTGCGCCGGTCCTCTTCGATTCCGGTTGAGATCGGCAGCGCCAGCGGATCAAAGAAAATATCGCCCGCGGGCAGACCGAGTTCACTGGTCGCCTGTTCATAGGCCCGTTTTGCAATCGCGAACTTCCCGACCGCCGTGCGGGCCATGCCTTCCTCATCAATCGTACCGATTACTACACTCGCGCCATACTCTTTCGCGAGCTCGATTACCTTGCTGAAGCGCGGCACGCCATCTTCGTAGTTGGTTGAGTTGAGAATCGACTTGCCCCCGGCGTGTTGCAACCCGGCTTCCATCTTCTGCCACTCGGTCGAGTCGAACATCAGCGGCAGTTTAATGTTTGTAACCAGACGCGACGCGAGTTCGTGCATATCTTTCTCGCCGTCACGGCCGACGTAGTCGACGTTTACATCCAACACATGAGCGCCTTCGCGTTCCTGATCTTTCGCGAGTGAAACCAATCCGTCCCAATCTTCGGCATTCAGCAAATCGCGCATCTTCTTTGAGCCGCTGGCGTTCACGCGCTCGCCGACAATTAGAAATGAAGTGTCCTGCACGTAAGGCTGCTGAAAGTAGATTGACGAGGCTGCGGAAACCAGTTTCGCGTCACGCGACTTCGGCGTGATGCGCTGCATCGCTTCGACAACCAGCTTCAGGTGTTCCGGCCGCGTGCCACAGCAGCCACCCACAATGTTCACACCAAAATCGTTGGCGAAGTGCACTACCTGGGCGGTGAAAGTCTCAGGCGTCTCGTCGTAATGCATCTTGCCTTCAACAACCGACGGCAAACCGGCATTCGGCAAGACTGAAACCGGGAGCGGAGCGTTCTCGCATAGATAGCGAATGCTTTCGGTCATGTGCCGAGGCCCGGTGCCGCAATTCATCCCGATCACGTCAATCGGGAACGGCGCCAAGGCGGTTAAGGCGGCTCCGATCTCAGTGCCGTTGAGCATGGTGCCGAAGACTTCGATGGTTACCTGCGCGATCACTGGGACGCGACTCCGAGTTTCCTTGAAGTAGCCGAAGATGGCGGCGAGCGCGGCCTTGGTCTGCAATAGATCCTGGCAGGTTTCCACAATCAGCAGGTCGGCCCCGCCATCGAGCAGGCCACGCACCTGTTCACTATATGCGCTCTTCAGATCGCCAAAACTGATATGGCCCAGGGTGGGAAGTTTACGACCGGGCCCCATCGAGCCGGCTACCCAACGCGGTTTCTCTTTGGTCGAGTAATCTGAAGCAATACGTTTCGCCAACCGGGCCGCCATGACGTTCATGTCATAGGCTTTGTCCCCGATGCCATACTCTTCAAAATCGATTGGAGTGCCGTTGAAAGAGTTGGTTTCAATGACATCGCAGCCTACTTCCAGAAAGGCTGCGTGCACGTTCTCAACGGCATCGGGTCTGGTTACCAGGAGGTTCTCGTTACATCCTTCAAATCGCAGCCCGCCGAAATCCTCCAGGGTCAGGTTCTGGACCTGCAGGTTGGTGCCCATCGCGCCATCGAAGACGACGATTCGGTCTTTAAGGGTGTCGAGAAAGGTAGCCATAGACTAGATGTCAGATGTTGGAGGTTAGATGTTAGTACATGTCGGACGTTAGGTGTCGGATGTAATTAAAACTAACCGAGCGACGATACTTGGAATTCAATTGGACCCATAGCTGTTAATTCAAGACTCACGTCCAGCGTCTGACATCCGAGCACATCCCCACAAAGAAAGCCCCGCGCTCAACAACGCGGGGCTTTCAAACCCATTTAGGTCACTCTCACGGGAAAGACTCGCCGAGCTGTTTAGCGGATTATTTTACGTGGCCGCAAGTCGCCTTAACTCACCACGTGTGTTCCGAGCGTTATTGAAACATCGCCTTCCGGGAGTGTCAAGCCGGGTTTGGTGATGCCGGATGCCAGTTTATTAATGCTGTTCCCGCTCGCTGAGTCTCAATGGGAAGACGGTTGCCAAGCACAAGTGGCCACCTTCAGCGTTAGAGCTGCGACTGCCATCCGACATCTGACATCTAGCATCTCTTTGCTTTTCCGTTTACCATCCCTGCCATGCGCCGAGCCATCTACCCTGGTTCTTTCGACCCCGTGACCAATGGGCACCTCGACATTATCGAGCGTGGCTGCAAACTCTTCGACGAAATAATTATTGCCATCCTCGTTAATCCCGAAAAAAAACCCTTCTTTACCATCGAGGAACGAGAAGCAATGCTGGGCGAAGTGCTCGAGATTATCGATCGGGGCCGTTGCGCCGTTCGCGTCGACCACTTTGAAGGCCTGTTGGTGCAGTACGCCCTGGCCCAACAGGCGGACGCGATTGTGCGCGGCATCCGTGCTATCTCTGATTACGAGTATGAGTTGCAGATGGCGCTGATGAATCGGCGTCTCGAACCTAGCATCGAGACGGTCTTTATGATGCCGGCTGAGACCTACTCATATGTCAGCTCACGTCTTGTCAAGGAGGTTTTCCAGCTCGGCGGGGAACTCGACGGACTGGTTCCTACACTTGTCGAAGAACGCATGAAAGAGAAAGTGGCAAAGGGATAACGGCTAAACCCTACGTGTTATACTGCCCGCGTTTCTACTACAACTAAACAGCGCCTGCTGAGACGGTAAAGAGGCACTGATTACGAACAAGGGAGGACCGGAGCATGCCGAGAGGAGATAAAAGCTCCTATACCGACAAGCAAAAAAGACAGGCTGAACACATCGAAGAGGGTTATGAGAAGCGCGGTGCGTCAGACGACGAAGCAGAACGACGGGCCTGGGCCACAGTAAACAAGACCAGCGGTGGCGGTAAGAAGAGCGGGTCGGGCCGGGGAAAGAAAGCCAACCAGGATCCAGCGAAGAAAGGTGGCAAGAAGGGCGGTAAGAAGACTGCTGCTAAATCGTCCAAACGCTCCACCGCGGCAAAGAAAGCGGCTAAGACCAGGGCAAGTAAACAAACTGCCAGGAAGAGATAACAAATGGGCGCCGAGGCGGCGCCTATCCCACCAGAATCATGAGCACCAAAACTGCCAATTCCCCCTTTTTAGTTTCCGAGAATGTTGCCCGAATGCGACCGTCATCGACGCTCGCTGCGATGCAGGCAGCGGACTCGATGCGCGCGGCCGGCTTGAACGTCGTCGACTTTGGCGCGGGAGAACCGGACTTCGACACGCCCCAAAATATTAAGGACGCAGCTCTGGAAGCTATGAACGCGGGCCAGACCAAGTACACGCCGACTGCGGGAACACGTCAACTTCAGCAGTCAATTATTGACTTCTACGAGGCCAGGTTTGGGACGACGTTCGATCGTTCAGAGGTGATGGCAACTTCCGGGGGAAAGCAGGCCATCTTCAACGCCGTGACCAGTCTCATCAACCCCGGCGACGAGGTCCTGATCCCAAAACCTTATTGGGTGACTTTTCCAGAGATTGTGGTGTTTGCGCGTGGCACACCGGTTTACCTTGAAACTGAAGAAACCGGTTTTGTGCTGAACGCCGACCAGGTTGAACGCGCCATCACACCTCGCACGAAACTTATCATTCTTAACTCTCCCTGCAATCCTTCCGGGCGAGTGATCGCGCCCGCTGAGCTCGAACGAATTTTGCGACTCGTGAGTGAGCGAGGTATCTATGCGATTTCGGATGAGTGCTATCTGCGATTCGTTTATCCGCCGGCAGAAGTGTTTAGTGCTGCCAGCTTGCCGGCTGAGTTACGAGCAAAACTTTGCATTGCCGGATCATTTTCAAAGACTTACGCGATGACCGGATGGCGCATGGGCTACTCGCTTGCTCCGCGCGAATGGACAAAAGCGATGCTCAATATCCAGGGACATTCGACGAGCAATCCAAACTCGATCGCGCAACGCGCTGCAATCGAAGCACTGAATGGGCCACAGGATTCAGTAGCCATGATGCTTGCGGAATACACCCGCCGTCGGGAATGGTTTCTGGGCGCGCTCAGAGAAGTTCCCGGAATAACCTGCAATGAACCCGAAGGAGCTTTTTACGCTTTTCCAGATGTGCGAGGTTGCTTAAATGGAGGACTCAAGACTTCAGGAGAGTTTGCGCAAAAGCTCCTGGATGACGAGCAGGTAGTCGTTACGGATGGTGCAGCTTTTGGATCTGAGGGTTTTCTGCGCATGTCCTACGCTACATCAATGGAGCATTTGCAGGAGGGTATCAGCCGGTTGAGGCGGTTTGCCGGGAGCCTGGTGTAGAACCGCGAGTAGGCGCTCGCCGCGTAAGCTAAAAGAAAATGTGCGGGTAAAAGAAAAAAGCGGCGCTGATTCGAAGATCAGCGCCGCTTTAGATTGAACTGACTTAGTACAGATTGAAGTTGTATTGCAGCTCCATCCACATCGACACGGGACGTCCGTCCTTGGTCGCCGGCACAAACTTAATTTGTCGCGCAGCAGCCATGGCTCGTTCAGTCAATCCGTTCGGAAGACCTGACACCGTGCGAATCTGAGTCACCTGACCACTGGATGAAAACACTGCGCGCAAGACCACGGTTCCTGTTATCTGGTTCTTACGGGCATCTTCGGTGTATTGCGGCTCAGGTTTCGACAACACGCGCGCTTTGGAAGTTACGTCGCGGCCACTGAAGATCTTGTTGTAGTCGGTACCACCACCGCCGCCACCCGGTCCACCACCGCCGTCATTCCTGTCACCGCCGCCAATATTGCCTCCCCTGCCAGGTCCGATACCGCCACCTTCACCGGGGCCCACACCAGTGCCGGTGCCGTTGCCGATACCGCGGCCGGTTCCGGGTCCGGACGAAGCGACTGTGCTGGTTGATCGAGGATCACCATATGGGCGAACGCTCGCATCAGGTGGCACCAGCAATGGATCAGCAACTACGGTTGCGGCCACTGGCAACGACGGGTTCTTAATTACTGGAGGCTTCGGGTCAGGAGGAAGAATCTGCGGCACGTCCAAAGAGGCCTGCGGGAGTTTGCCTGCCGAGGCGGGAGTCTGCTCCTGCCGACCACCACCACCACCACCACCGGCCTTCTCTGGTTTAGGTTTGCTGCCGCCACCGCTGCCTTTATTGAAACCTGCAGTACCGGGATCAGGTGTGGGCTGTTCGTCGGGAATGTCAAGTATATGATCGACACGATCTTCTTCAGCTGCTTGCTGGGCTACCAGATCACTCTGTCGGCGATCCAGGAAGACTACGCTGCCCAGCAAAGCGAAGATGAATGCAAACGCCACGACCATCGCAACGAGCACGTTGCGGGAATCGGTGGGTTGAGCGCCGGCCACCGCAACGCCGCTCTCCTTGCCCATCCAGGTCGCAAAGATTGCGACGAGCATGCCAAAAGAGATGACGGCAAACAATATCAACCCGGTCTTGGAGGGAGCACCGGTGCTGGCACTGTCCATGTAAGCCACCCCACCAACCAGGACCAGCATCGCCACGAGGGCGGTACCCATAGCAATCAAAGCATTCCGGTTGCCAAGGAACTTCCCGGCCATCTGGCCGTACCCGACGATCACACGTTTAGTAAAGCCAAACGGATCGCGCTTAAACTCGGGCCAGGTCAGCTCATACTGGTGTTGGACGCCTTTTAGTTCTTCCACCAACCGAAGCACCAACCCCTTGTCCTCCATGATCGTCAAATGATACTCACCACGCGTGACCACGGTTCCGGACGAAGACGCCGACGCCGCATATGAAATCTCAGATGGCGGCACAATCGAGTAAGCGTCGATAACGTCTTTCACCGGCTCGCTTTTGATAACCGGTGGCTGGTTGAGCGGCGGTTGTGCCTCTATCGCGGTGACGGTGCTTTCCTCCTTGCGTGGAACAAAGCCGTTCAGTGGTGTGCCATCGACTGGACAAAAGCTGAACTTGTCCGCGTACTCATCTCTGCAAGTGGAACAAAACTTCATGGTTACTACCTCATTTTTCGTTTGGGCCAGCGGAATTAAATCTGCCGCAGCCTCCGGCCGTCTCGACGCCATATAATAACTGTTTACGACGCGCTGATCGAGAAATTCTGTCGGCTCTGGAGTACTCCAGCGTTCAAGAACTCTTCTCAACTCGTCATCTGACATAAACTGATCTTCTGGCTTAACTCGGCTCATTTCAACGCTTTCTCCAAGTTACCAACCTCTAAACCACTATTCAAATATGGCAGCAGGGCACTCTTTAAGCGCTGCCGAGCCCGGTAAATACGTGCTTTCACGGCGCCAACATCAGCCCCGACAATGCCTGCAATCTCATTCAGAGGCAATCCCTCGTACTCAAAAAGAACCAATGATTCTCGCTGCAGGTCCGGCAATTCGGATACGGCCTCCCTCACTTTTAAACTGAGTTCGCGATCCAGAAGCTGACGCAGGGGCTGCTGTCTTTGAGGAATCGCCGGCTCCCCTTCCATATCTTCGATCGCTTCCTCTCTGCCACTTTTGCGAAAATACTTAAGCGCGAGATTGCGGGTCGCCGCATAAAGATAGGTGCTCAAAGAACCCAACGCGGGATTGAAGTTTCCCGGTCGTCGAATCAAGTTCAAAAAGCAGTCATGCGTAACGTCCTCGGCCAGTTCAACGCTCCCAAGCAGTCGGTACGCGAAACGAAAAATCGGATTTCGGTAGCGGTGGTATAGCTCGAGGAACGCTGTCGGGTCACCTTCCTCTGCTCTCGAAAGCAATACTTCGTCTTTGATTCTCTCTGGCAATCAGGCACTCGATCCTGCAGGAATCGCTTCCTGCTTTCTTATACCCACCAAAAGTCTAAAAGTTACGGTGTTGGCTCGATTTCCTCTTCGACTGCGGGTACTCACGACGTTGCACGAAACGACCAGCGAAGTTGTGGCATCCATCAGGATGGCGACATTGGCCGCACTTCAAGCGGCAAGCCAACGTTCAAACCATGCGCTTGGATGCACTCAATGAGCAAACGGTTGACGAGTAAATACGCTATCTCTAAGATGTTTCATCCCCGGATTTTGAATAACCCAATCGGGAAGCTTGGTTGTGATGCGCGCCGTCAAACTTTCCACGTCTCATCTCCCGGTTAGCCATAGTTCCTTATGATCTCAGTTAAAACAGCATTTCGTTCAACATTACTTGGACTCCTGTGCCTCGTTATGGTTGCTTCGGCCATAAAAATTCGGGGTCAAAGCAGTCGCGAGCCGCAGCGAGAAGTGCTGCTTAACGGACTGCGCGTGCTCATTTGGCCACGTCCCGGGGAAGCAGACGTGCTGCTAAAGCTACGCATTCATAGCGGAGCAGCTTTTGATCTGGCGAATAAGTCCGGTGAGATGACGTTGCTAGGTGATCTGCTATTTCCGGATCCAGCCACACGTGAATACTTCACGGAGGAGATGCAGGGTCGACTCGAAGTAGTCACCGACTACGATTCAATAACAGTCGCGATGAAAGGAAAGGCCAGTGAGTTTGAGAAGATAGTCGAGATTTTAAGGAACGCACTGTTAGCAACCCAACTAACGCCGGAAATCGTTGCCACCGTGCGCGATGCGCGGATAAAGATTGTGAAGGATACAAGCGTTTCACCAGCGATGATGGCCGATCGGGCGATTGCAACCCGGCTGTTCGGGGATTTTCCGTACGGGCAGTTGTACACCGGTTCGGTCGAATCATTGGGAAGAGTCGATCGTGCCGATTTGATGCTCGCTCGTGATCGGTTTCTCAATCCAAACAATGCTACGCTGGCGGTAGCGGGAGGAGTACAGCCGGCTCGCGTACTGAGAACTCTGCGACAACTGCTAGGTAGCTGGAGAAAGAGTGAGCAGGTAGTACCGGCGACTTTTCGACAAGCACCACCCCCGGATGCTCGCACCTTAATAATCAACGCGCCATCGGATGAGAGCGCTGAGATTCGACTGGCGATTCGCGGCCTTGCGCGGTCTGACCGGGATGCGGCAGCTGCAACCATGCTCGCCGATGTTGCGCGGCAACGTTGGGAAAAGCTCGTGCCTGAATTGTCTCGGAGTCCGGTGTTTGTTCGTAATGAGGCGCGGCTGTTGCCGGGAATGTTTGTGATGGGAGCGACTGTCAATAACTCAGTGACCGCCCGCACGATTTCCGCAGCAAGGGACGTTTTGAAGTCTTTGATGGCGACTCCTCCTACTGCTGCTGAGCTCGAGCAGGCCAGAACCGAGGTGCTGGCAACTACAAACAAGGCCCTGGCACAACCCGAAGGCGTGGCGAACGCTTGGCTCGACATTGATACATACAACTTGCAGCCGTTAGCCGAGCAAATTATTGTCATGGAAAAAGCTTCCGCTGCTGATCTCCAACGCGTGGCAAACCGCATCTTCAACAACGCGCCCGTTGCGTCCATCGCAATCGGCAACAGCGAAAAACTCAAGGGGGTCCTCGCGCGAGATGTGCCGGTCGAGATGCTGGGAGAGGGACAGCCGACACCAACACCCGGACCAACACCAATCAACGCTACCAAGCCGCATTAATCACAAAGCTTTCGCAACCCCCTTGCAACCATACTTTCATTCGATTTGGTTTAACTGTGTCTGACGAGACAACCGCAGCCCAAAAAGAGCATGCTGGGCGCGTCCGCGAGATGTTCGCGAAGATAGCTGCTCGGTACGATCTGCTGAATCACATATTATCCGCGAATGTGGATAAGCGGTGGCGGCGGTTGGTTGCGCAAACCATCGCGCAAGAATTACCACACGGTGGTCGGATTCTGGATGTGGCTTGCGGTACGGGCGATCTTTCGCTAACGCTTTTTGAAAGGACGGGTGCGAATGTTGTGGGAAGCGACTTCTGCCGGCCCATGTTGGATATTGCGAAGCGAAAGGCTGCGAGCAAAGGCTCGATTCCTTTCGTTGAAGGCGATGCTTTGAACCTTCCGTTTCGGGAGGGTTCATTCAATGCAGTCACAATCGGGTTTGGACTGCGAAACCTCGCTGATGTCGAGAAGGGCTTGCAGGAACTCTACCGGGTGCTGGGATCGAATGGACGCGTGGCGGTGCTGGAGTTCTCTCAACCGGTGATACCCGGATTCAGTCTTCTGTTTCGCCTGTACTTTCAAAAGTTGTTGCCCCTAATCGGCGGCCTGATAAGTGGCTCGCGACACGCGTATGAGTACTTACCTGACTCCGTTTCGAGTTTTCCGAACCAGGAGAAGCTTGCTGAAATGATGCGGTCGGTCGGGTTAGTGGATGTGCGATATCAGAACCTAACAGGAGGAGTGGCGGCGCTGCATCTCGGCAGAAAGCCTGAAGGACTTGAGCTTGGCTGCAGCCAGTGAGTGCAGCCATAAGAACGTAGCCTGGGTTTAGCTTCGTGGAACGTGCGGTTGTCGGGGCCGTGCGAATCATATCAGCTCTACTGCAGGCTACGTTCTTTTTTTTTCAAGTTTCTAGTTTTGAGTTTTAGTTCTGCTTCACTGTGAGCCTTCACCACGGAGGCAATGCGAAGAAAACCTGAACTTGAAACCAGCAACTCGAAACCGGAAACTTTCCGGCAGCGCCCCTGCCGCAGTTGGCCCTTATGCTATCATCCACGCGAATTAAGAATCCTGTCTGCTCCAAAGAAACACTCTCAGAGTGCGTTCATCTCTCAAGTACAAAATCTTAGGCTCGCTGCGACGAATTACGATCCTGTTGCTGGTGGTTTGGACCGTCGTCTCACTCGTTACTTTGCTAATGGAGTTAGTGCCTGGGGATCCAGCCGTTGCGGTACTTGGTGAACAGGCGACACCCGAACAGTTTCAACAGTTTCGAGAGAAACATGGACTCGATCGCCCGCCGTTCTTCTTCTCCTTTCCGCGTGACGCTCAGGGTGAGCGCGACTTTCAATGGCACGGTGCGGACAATCGCTACACCGATTACTGGAGTGGAATTCTGCGTGGGGACATGGGGCTCTCGTTTCGAACCGACAAACCGGTTGTCGACTTAATCCTCGAGCGCTATCCGGCTACAGTTGAACTCGCTATCGCTGCCCTCCTGATTGCGATTGTAATCGCTATACCTCTCGGCGTAGTTGCGGGAAAGAATCGCGGCACCTGGATCGACAACACAGCTTCGGTGGTTGCACTGGTCGGTATTAGCTTACCCAGCTTTGTAATCGGACCGATGCTGGTCTACCTGTTTGCGGTTAAGCTCGGCTGGCTGGCCCCATCGGGTCGCTTTGACTGGAGCGACATCGTCCTGCCCGCATTTACGCTCGGCGCCGCTCTGTCAGCGATCCTGACCCGTATGGTCCGCTCGTCCGTAATTGAAGAGCTGGGCGAGGACTATGTGCGAACCGCGCGTGCAAAAGGCTTGAGCGAAACGGTCGTTGTCTACAAGCACGTGTTGAAGAATGGGTTAATTCCCGTGGTGACTATTCTGGGCCTCCAACTGGGTGTGCTACTCGCCGGAGCAATCATCACTGAAAAGATTTTTGGTTGGCCTGGTCTCGGTCTGCTGCTTGTGGACGATGGCATCGGCAAACGAGACTATCGCGTGGTTCAGGGTTGCGTGCTTGTAATCAGCATGACTTACATCATCGCAAACATGCTTACAGATATGGTTTATCGATGGCTCGATCCGCGCATCAGATTGAGCTGAAGAGCCCATGAACCGATTAACTGTCATTGGCCTGGTGATCGTTGCGGTGCTGGTAATCGTCGCGCTCTTCGCGCCCTGGATTGCCACTCACGATGTCGGCGCTACGAACTTGACCATTCGCTATCTGCCGCCGTCGGGGGAACATTTTTTCGGCACTGACGCGACCGGACGCGATCTCTTTTCTCGAGTCGTGTTCGGGGCCCGTATTTCACTCGAAGTGGGAATCGTGGTCGTGACGGTTTCTGCAGTTATCGGAACGTTTCTAGGCGCGTTGGCCGGCTATTACGGCGGCTGGATCGACCGTTTTATTTCCGGCTACGTCTTTAACATCTTCCTCGCTTTCCCCGGTCTGCTATTGGCTATTGCGATGGTCGCATTTCTGGGCGCCGGACTTAATAAACTTATTCTGGCGCTTTGCATCATCGGGTGGGTTGGATACGCACGATTGATTCGTGGTCAGGTACTGAAAGTGCGCGAATATGATTTCGTGCAAGCCGCCCGAGCGCTCGGCGCCAGTGATGCGCGCATCCTGTTGCATCACATTCTTCCCAACGCGATTCAGCCATTGATTGTGCAGGCAAGCCTGGGTATGGCTGGAGCGGTGCTGGCCGAAGCTTCGCTCTCATTCCTGGGTCTCGGAGTCCCGCCACCATCACCTTCGTGGGGAGTTATGATTGAAGAAGCGCGCGATCTGTCAACGCTGCAAGCAGCGCCGCACGCCTTAATCTTTCCCGGCCTCGCGATCGCTTTCACGGTGCTAGCGTTCAATTTCATCGGGGATGGGTTGCGGGAGTATCTTGATCCTCGCCAGCGTGCGCGTTAACAAGTATCAGGAGCAGCACAGTTTCGCTGAGCGCAGATTGGTCAGCAACTCAAGTTAAGTCTGTTTCAAACCCACATGATTAACCCACGCCGCTCGAACTCAGCCAAGACAGTCTTTTGGGCTGGATTGCTCGCCGGCTGTTTGGATCTCGCCGCGGCTATCATCACAACCATGGTGCGCGGAGGAAGGCCCAGCCGGATGTTTCAGGCCATCGCCAGTGGGGTTCTGGGAGCAAATTCATTTCAGGGCGGTTCCAGAACAGCGGCGCTGGGGATTTTTTTGCATTTTGTGATCGCATTGATTTGGGCAACTGTCTATTACCTGGCGAGTAGGAGGCTGAGTTTTCTGGTCAGCCAGGCAGTTATTTTCGGAGTTCTCTACGGTGTGATTGTCTACTTCTTTATGCAGTGGGTAGTTTTGCCGTTGTCGGCGGTATTGTTCAGACCTTCTCTTCGTCCATCAGTACTGATAACGGGCGTGCTCGTCCATATCTTCTGCGTGGGCCTGCCGATTGCTCTCACGGTGCGGAGATTGTCAGCACCAGCTGAGGCTCCGGCTGTGAGGTGACCGTGTGTGCGAGTTCACTTGCTCGCTCCTCCAGGACGTTGTGAGAAACCGCCACGTCAGAGAAGACGACCACGGACCACTTGATACCAAACAGTATCAGAATGCCAAGCACTATCAGAATTGACACCTCAAAACCCCCGGGCTACCATCGTGCCTCGATAACGTCCTCTGAATATTCAACTCCGCAGCAACCCTTTTGATGACCCCTGGTGTTTCTGAAAGTATTGTTGAGCTGATCGGAAATACCCCACTGCTTCATTTGGCCCGCTTTGCTCCACCACCGCTAGCCGGTATTTACGCAAAACTGGAAGGCTTTAACCCTGGTGGTTCGGTTAAAGATCGCGTCGCACTGGGGATGCTACTGGACGCGGAGCAGCGGGGATTTTTGAAACCTGGGGCCATCATCATCGAACCAACCGCGGGAAACACCGGCATCGGTCTCGCCCTGGTCGGCGTGGCGCGCGGCTATCATGTTATCCTGTGCGTTCCCGAAGGGTTCGCAGTTGAGAAAATGAAGTTGATGGAAGCGCTTGGCGGTGAAATCGAATACGTACCGCACGATGCCGGTATGAAAGGCGCGATCGCGCGCGCATACGAACTTGCCGGGCAGATTGACGGCAGTTTCGTTCCGCAACAGTTTGAAAACACAGCGAATCCCTGCTGTCACGAAACGACGACGGCAAAAGAGATCGTCGAGCAATTGAGAGATAAAATTGACGCTGTGGTTATCGGCGCAGGCACTTCAGGAACGTTCGTCGGCGTCTCGCGGGCGATTAGAAAGCTCAATCCAGACGTGCTGTGTGTTTTAGTTGAGCCGGAAGGATCAATTTACGGGGGACAGGCCCCGGGTCCGAAAAAGATCGAGGGTATTGGTCAGAAGGATTTCATCCCCGCTATTTTTGATCCTTCACTTGCCGATGAAATCATGATGGTCACCGATGAAGATGCCTGCGCGGCAATGCGCAGGCTCGGCCGCACCGAAGGAATTCTGGGCGGTTGGTCAACCGGTGCCGCCGCCGCCGCCGCTTATCAAATTGCGGAACGATTGGGGACGGGAAAGAAAGTGATCACCGTCTTCCCGGATAACGCCGAAAGGTATATTAGCCAGGGAATATTCGACGAATAGATGTTGGATGTTAGATGCTGGATGTTAGTCTTTGAACTAACATCCATGGTTTCCAATACAACGCCAGGCATCATCTCTCAATGACCGACAATCACATCCGACAACCAACATCTGACAGCCACCGTTCAGAATCTACTAACCTCTGACATCTATTATTTATGGGCTTCGCAACCACAGCAATTCATAGCGGACAGGAACCGGAACAAACGACCGGCGCCGTCACGGTTCCGATCTATCAAACCTCGACCTACGCCCAGGAAGGGCTCGGAAAACACAAAGGTTACGAGTACGCGCGCACGCAGAACCCAACGCGCGAAGCGCTGGAGAAGAACCTTGCCGCACTTGAGGGCGCAAAGTTTGGTTTCGCCTTCGCTTCGGGCATGGCCGCCATCGATGCCACCCTGCGACTGGTTAAAGCCGGCGATCACGTGGTTGTTTCGGATAACACCTACGGCGGGACATTCCGCCTGTTTACGAAAGTACTTGCGAACTACAACATCGAGTTCGACTTTGTCGATACCTCCGACGCACTGAATGTCGAAGCCGCGATTAAACCCAATACAAAAATGGTGTTTGTCGAGACGCCCACTAATCCAGTCATGATTGTGTCGGATCTGCGCGAGATTTCTGAAGTAGCACATCGCGTCGGCGCACGCGTTGTCTGCGACAACACCTTCATGTCGCCTTACCTGCAGCGGCCACTTGAGTTTGGGGTAGACATTGTTGTTCATTCCACCACGAAATATTTGAACGGCCACTCTGACGGCATTGGTGGAGTCGTCCTTCTCAACAACGAAGAAGACGCGGCGTGGATTGGGTTTATTCAAAACAGTGCCGGCGCAATTCTCTCCCCTCTCGATTCATGGCTCGTAATGCGCGGCACTAAGACGCTTGCTCTGCGGATGGAACAGCACGACAAATCGGGCCGGGCCGTCGCAGGATTTCTCGAAGAGCATCCAAAAGTGCAAAAAGTCTATTACCCTGGGTCAGCCTCACACCCACAGCATGAACTCGCGAAACGACAACAGTATGGCTTTGGCGGAATGGTAGCTTTTGATGTAGGTTCACTTTCTGCGGCGCGCACAGTTCTGGAATCTGTTAAGCTGTGCACGCTTGCCGAAAGTTTAGGGGGAGTGGAAACTCTGATTTCGCACCCGGCAACGATGACTCACGCTTCCGTGGACGCCGACAAACGCGAGCGGCTGGGGATAACCGAGGGTCTCGTCAGAATCTCGGTGGGACTCGAAGACACGGACGACATTATCGCCGATATTGATCAAGCTCTTAATAAAATCCAAGCCTAAGGAAGTGACAGCAAAACTGAAGAAGGGTTAAAATCCCTTCGGGTTTCAGCCTTTATAATTCCGCTCTCCTTTTATGCGCGTCGAACTGCACGCAAAATCTGACGTCGGTAGAGTCCGCCGTGGCAACGAGGACAATTTCCTGGTCCTCGAGTTGTCTCAGGAAAAGACCTGGACCGGATCTGACGATGCTGAAGCACCGACAGAACTGAGCGAATTCGATCTGGGCGATAAGGGCCTGGTGCTCGTCGTTTCTGACGGCATGGGCGGCGCCCTCGCTGGTGATGTCGCCAGCCGCATGGCCGTCGATTCCGTACGTGAAATGCTGATAGGCAATGATGAGGACGACGGTTGCCAATCTGAACTTCCACTGGTCGACTGTCTGAAAAACGCAACCGTTTACGCCAACCTCGCCATTCATCTCCGCAGTCAGGAAGACTCGCGCTGCGCCGGGATGGGGGCCACCTTTACCGGAGCTGCCGTTCGCGAAGACATGCTGGATTTAGTTCAGGTGGGTGACAGTCGCGCTTACCTGATTCGCCAGGATCAAATTCGCCTCGCTACCAAGGATCAATCGCTGGTGCAGCAGTTGGTCGACGTCGGACAAATCAGCGAAGCAGAAGCCGAAACTCACATGTTCCGCAACGTTATCCTGCAGGCGCTTGGTGCGCAGAGCGACGTTACGCCGGTCACCGGCAGAATACGTTTGCGACGCGGCGATACCTTGCTGCTTTGTAGCGACGGTCTATCGGGCAAGCTCAAAGCAGAAGACATTCAGAACATTGTGACCAGCAATCCGGCACTCGCAACCGCCTGTACGGAGCTGATTGCTGAAGCAAATGCGCGCGGCGGCGAGGACAACATAACAGTGGTGCTGGCTCGTTTTGACGGAGAAGAACTCGAAGCACCTACCAACGATCGGATCACTATCGAACTTCCTCAGTTAGAAGAAGACAAAACCCTCGACGACAACTACGAAGCGGATACCGAGCCCCGCTAGTTTCACTGCTGTTGGACTGGTCGGACGCGTATGAGGCAAGCACCGGGAGTTACCCGGTTTGTGTGCTTCCGTCGTTTTCATCTTCCTGGGACTCTGCCCCGCCTTTGACCAGAACCTCGGCACTCCTATGGCGTCACAACAATCTTTACGGCCAAAAGGATGGTGCCTTCAGTTCCTTCCAGCTCCCCAAAATCATCGGCGATAGGATCGTTTTTGCAGAACAAGAACTTCTTTATCGGAATCAAGTTGCGGTGGTTGAAGTGAGGAAGCTGGACGGAAGAATTAACAGGCTCGATCGGTGGGAGCCGAAAACTCTTCTCAATCTTCCGGCAGAGCCTTCTGGCGCCAATCAGTGCCGTCATCACTTAATCGCCGCACGTAAATCGACGCCCCCTGAATTCTTTCTACTGTCACTCGCTCGCCTGCTTCCAAGGGCTCCTCGCCTTCAGCCGGATACGCTGTCCAGGTCGAGCCAAACACTTTCACTGCACCTTCTCGCATCGCGCCGCGGCTTGAAGAAACTACGATTCCCGTTTTGCCCGGCAACGCATCGACACCAGTTTTGAGAGAGTCGCCCGTCAGTTCGCGGGAAAAGTAGTTGACGAAGATTGTGCGTGAGGCCGCGGTTAATCCAACTGATACTGTTACGAAGATCAAAAACTGAAGCGCGAGGCTGTCAACACCGACAATTGCGGCAAAGGCCGCAGCCAGAGCGCCAATACCGAACCAGAAGAGGACGAACCCGGCGGTGAAAACCTCGGCGACAATCAGGATTGCTCCGAGCACGCACCAGAGAATCCAAAATATGTTTTCCATTGTGCCCTTTAGCCTTTGAGTAGATTCTTCAAAACGAACCAGATGTTTGCCGGACGCTCCGCAAGACGTCTCATGAAGTAAGGATACCAGTGTTTGCCATAGGGCACGTAGACTCTTATGTTGTAACCATCCTTCGCGAGTTGGCGCTGGAGATCGCGGCGCACTCCGTACAGCATCTGAAACTCAAAGGCCTCCTTACCGATTCCCTTTTCCTGGGCGTACTTGATGGTCGCCTCGATCATCTTTGGATCGTGCGTGGCGATGCCATGATAGACGCCGCTCGAAAGTAGCAACCGCATCACTCGAACATAGTTTTCGTCCACATCGTGTTTATCTGGAAAAGCGACTTCGGGAGGCTCGTTGTAGGCACCTTTGCAGATTCGGATGCGTGCAGGGATCGTCAGGACATCGACGGCGTCATCGAGAGTGCGTCGCAGGTAAGACTGCAAAACGATGCCCACGTCGTTCAAGCCGAACTCAGCACGCAGACGTTTAAAGATGTCGATAGTGATTTGAGTTACGTCCGATCCTTCCATGTCGATGCGCACAAACGTGCCGCGCCGAGCTGCATCCTCAACCACGGTACGAGCGTTTTGGTAAGCCAGTTCGGGATCGATCTTCAATCCAAACTGCGTCAACTTAATCGAAACATTCGAGTGAATGCCCGTGTCGTCGATTACCTTGAGGATATGCAGGTACTCCCTGACTTCTTTGCGCGTTTCCTCGGCACTGGTTACTGATTCGTTGAGATGGTCAAAGGAAGCGGTACCGCTATCGGCGTTTATCCGGCGAATGGCTTCGACAGTCTCGGCAACGGTTTCGCCCGCGACAAATCGAGTGGTTAAGCGTTTGAAAAGGCTAAAGCGGGTGGCGAAGTCCTTAAGACCTTCGCGTTCAGATAAGTAAATTAAGGCGCTTCTCATGTTTCAAACGGGAGGTTGTTACTGTCTCAAGATCTCAGCATTTAAGAAGGTCTCAGGTCGGAAATCCTTGACACTCCAGACGAGTGCTCGTGTTTTTGAGGCCTCAAAAAGCCCAAATCTGACATTTCAGATCCCAAAGGATTTCAGATCTGCGCGACCTGAAACTTGAGACATAAGACCTGAGAGCTGAGACTTGAATCCCCGAGCGTGCTATCCTTGGGCGCACTTCATAGGACTGTCGCTGACTACCTGTTATTCAGAGCAAAACTGATCTCGAGAAAACTGAATCGGTGCGTCTCAAGCTCGTATTCATTGCCTCATTGTTGGCTGCCATCATCGGTGCGGGCACATCCATCGCAATTATTCTGGCGGTATTCTCAACCCTGCGTCCCGTGACTTCTCCGAGTTTGATGGTTTTGGCAACCTTGCTGCTCCCCCTGGCCACGTGTCTGCTCGCGGCTGTTTTCGTCTACCGACACACGGCACGCCGGCGTAAATTACAAGCGGTTATGACTGCGCTCCTTTCTATCCTGCTGAGTCTTGCTGCCTTCATCGTGGCATCGATCGTAACCGCCCCAACCGAGCCGTGGCCGCCACCACCGCTTCAAGAACGCCCCATCGCTTGATCGGTATTCACTGCTCTCAATCCAATCTTTTCCTGTACCGGGCGAAGCGCCTCAATCACAAAGCGAATGTGCTCGTCGAGATCGACACCTAACTCAGCGACGCCCTGGCGAATATCATCTCGATTGACGGAACGCGCAAAGGCCTTGTCTTTTAACTTCTTCCTGACCGAAGCAACCTCAACATCGTCCAGACTCTTCGAGGGGCGCACCAAAGCACAGGCCACCAGAAAACCGCATAGTTCATCGGTTGCGAATAATGCTTTCGCCATCGAGGTGTCGCGCGGAACGCCCGTGTAGGTGGCGTGGCCCATGATTGCTTTGATGAGGCGATCCGAGTACCCGCGACCGCAGAGAATATTGGCGCCCGTGAACGGATGCTGGTCCGTCGTCGGAAACATCTCGTAATCGAAATCGTGAAGCAACCCGACCATTCCCCACTCATCAATGTCCGCATCAGCTTCACCGTAACGCGTTGCGCAGGCACGCATGGCGGTTTCGACCGCAAGCGCATGCTTACGCAGGCTGTCTCCTTTGGTGTACTCGCACAGTAGTTCCCAGGCTTCGCTTCTTTCAGGCATAGCTCTAATGGAGTGTATTAATAAACTTTGGACAAGGAGTTTTGATTTCAGTCTCAGGAAGGAGAAAACTAACACGGGAGATCGAATCGAAACAAGCGAGGCGGCAGGCTATAGAGCACTTTGCATCTGGTGCCAGCAGATTAATTGGGAGTGGTTGGATTCTCAAGCCAGGAAGCCGGACAGGTCCCCGCTCTTAATACCAAAAGAGGTCTGTTTATGATCGCGAGTATCCAGGTCTCGCCCTGATAACCACGTCCTGCTTCGTGGTGGTCACCTTAATTTTTCGATACTTCCCGTCGCGCGCCTTGTTGAGGGGATAGTAACCAATCGCGTATTGCGTTCTTAACTCGGCCGCGATCTTTGCGAAGGCCTCCGGTAATAACGCGAGCGTATCAGCACGCACCAGGCGCCCGCCGGATTTTCTCTCGAGCTCTTTCAAGTAACTGTCTGCTGTGGAATAGGCCAAATCGAGCATCGGGCCGATCGCATCGTTCTCCCGTCGCGGATAGCGGGTCCGGGTTGTGCCCGGCATCGGATCTCGCCCAGCGCCAACGGGATCGTTCGGGTCGTTTGGTCGCCGGCTCGAAGCTTCAGGCAGTCCATCAGGCGACGGATAACGACCGCGTTGCTCGCGTTCCTGATCTTCTCTGCGCCGACGCATGATCTCTTCAGGCAAAGGCAGGCCCAACGGACCAGAACGTCGGCGAGTGCCCGAGGTCGGCACTGAATCAGGATCATCGCTCGGAAATGTTGGCGCGGTAGTGCCGCGCGAAGGCGCGCGAATGACACCAATAGTCGGCAGCTCGGGGCCTTGTTCTGCTGCTTGCTTGCGAACCAGTTGTTCCGTTTCCGCCCGCGTGTCGTAACGAATCGGATAAACGATTACGCCCTCTTCGTCCAAACCTCGCAAGGTGCTGTCGAACGTCGCAAGGTCACTAATGCGATCGACGCCATCAGTAAACAAGACGATTGCCTTGCGTCCCTGAATGCGCCTAAGAGAGTCGAGCGCTGACGAGAAGGCGTCGTAAAGCTTTGTGCCCTGCCCGGCCGCCGTCTTGTTTATTGCTGCCTTAAGCAAAGCGCGGTCGCTGTTGAATTCGTTGTGATCGTTGATCAGATCGTTAAAAGAGATGACCTTCACTCTATCTTTGCTCTGTAACTGCTCGACAAAGGCAATTGCCGCACGGCGAATGTCACCCAACTTCTCCTGTGTGCTCGCGCTGGTGTCCAACATCAGCACCACGCTAAAAGGAGCGCTGACAGTAGCGAAAAAAGCGATCTCCTGCTTTTCACCATCTTCCGTAACGGCGAAATCTGTTTTGGTGAGACCAGGCATATAGATTCCGTTCCGGTCGGTAGCAATAACGGGTACGGTGACCAGGTCTGTTTCTACTTTGACAGTGTCCAGATCCTGCGGCTCGTCTGTGTGGGTAGGCTCGCCGGTGGGTTCAGGGCTGGGCGTAGTAGCCGCAGGGCGTAAGGGAGGACTCCGCTCTTGCGGAGCTCGTTGTGCAAACGCAATTCCTCCAAGTAACAAAGATATGAGAGCAATTGTGCACCAACGGGACGTCTGAACGAACATCATCTCTCCCCTCAAATGCTGTGTAGTTCAACGCAGGTGGTAAAGACTGCTGCTACGATGGTGTCGGCTGGAATAACGTTTGCCCACGGAAGGACAAAGGCACACAGTCTGAATGTCCCAAAGTCACAGACGAGGATGAGGGACTTTGGACTTTGGACTTTGGACTCGTTTACTATGTCAATTGTTCTAATCACTTCTAATGAGATCCCTGCTACTGGCCGTTCTGGCTGCCTACGTCGTTGCCGCAATTCATGCCGTGCTGGCCTTTGTGAATAAGCGCCGGTCACTGCAACAAGTGTCCTTTTGGGCCCTGGCCTCGGGTTTTCTGCTTCACACAATTGCCCTGTTGGCTGATTGGGCTATCGAAGGCCATTACCCCCTTTTCGCTTTGCGGGAGACGCTCTCTTTCCTGGCGTGGACCCTGGTGGGCACTTACGGACTAGTGCTCTATCGTTATCGCACGCAGGCGCTCGGCGTTTTGACTCTGCCGCTGGTGGCCGTCCTGACCTTTATCACGATCTTTATCGGGGCGAGCACGAACGCGGCAACCACGGTAAATGAGTTTTCCTCAACCTGGCTGTTTCCTGTACATACAACCCTGGTTATCTTTGCCTACGCTGCTTTTTTTGTCGTCTTCGTCGCCAGCCTGATGTACTTGTTTCAGGAGCGCGCGCTCAAACTCAAGTCGTTCGGCGCAATCTTCCACCGCCTGCCTTCGCTGACCAAGGTCAATGAAATCGCAACCAGCGCGACGGCCGCCGGCGTTACTTTTCTTACGGTGGGCATTGCTACCGGAATGTTGTGGGCATCGTCACGCAATGGTCGAATATGGCACAATGACCCGAAAGAAATTTTCGCAGTATTAACCTGGCTTCTTTACGTTCTGTTAATCATTTATCGATCGACAGCGGGTTGGCGCGGCAGACGCGCTGCCTGGATGGGTATCGCTGGATTCGTACTCGTGTTATGCACGTTCCTTGGCGCCAGATTTATGGGAGGCTATCACGTATTTGAGTAAGCCCAACTGAAGCATGTCGATACTACTCGTTGGAATCAATCATAAAAGCGCTCCCGTTGAATTGCGGGAACTGCTGGCTTTCTCCGAGGAAGCCTGCACCGAAGGTCTGCGGCAGTTAGTGGACGGTGATGTGGTACAGGAGGCCTTGATTGTTTCGACTTGTAACCGCGTCGAGGTTCTGACATCGACAGTCACCACTCGCGCCGGCGAAGGCAAGGAACGCGTTGCCCAGTTTCTAAGCCAGTCGCGAAGGCTTCCGCTCTCCTCCTTTCACGATCACATCTATCACTGGAGTGACGACGACGCAGTCCGACATCTTTTCCGCGTCGCTTCTTCGCTGGATTCAATGGTCGTAGGCGAACCTCAAGTGTTGGGACAGGTGCGTCGCGCATATGCGCTCGCCCGCGAAGCAGGGACCGCCGGCAAAGTCCTGAACCGGCTGGTCCACCACGCGTTTCGCGTAGCCAAGCGCGTGCGCTCAGAAACTGGAATTGCCAGCAATGCCGTATCGATCAGCTACATGGCGGTCGAGCTGGGCAAGAAGATCTTTAACTCGCTGCAGGGCCACACAGTTTTGTTGATTGGCGCAGGAGAAATGGCGGAACTTTCAGCGCGCCACCTGCTGAACGCCGGTGTGGAAAGAGTCCTTATTGCAAATCGCAGTGAAGCGGCAGCTTCAGAATTGGCACACCGGTTGGGACATAAGGCGGTTAGCGTCAGGCGCATTGAGGAGCACATGGCAGAAGCTGACATTGTCATTTGCTCGACAGGCGCCGACCATTATGTAGTCACGGAAAACATGGCGCGTGAAGCCCTCGATAAGCGGCGGAATCGTCCCTCGTTCTTTATCGACATCAGTGTGCCCCGAAATGTCGATCCCAGGATCGGCGAACTACCAAACACCTTTGTGTTTGACGTTGACGATCTTGAGTCGGTGATCACTTCGAACATTCGGGAACGTGAACGTGAAGCTGAGCGAGCAGAGTTGATTGTCGAATCCGAGATCATGCAGTTTCAGCGAGCTCTGCGTGCCCTGGACTTTGGGCCAGGCATCGGCGCGTTGCGCCAGAAGCTGCAGGACATCGCTCGACTCGAGCTGACGCGTCAACGTAGCAAACTTGGGCCACTGACGCCCGAGCAGGAAAAAGCGGTTGAAGCGTTACTGCTCACAACGGTAAAAAAGATCTCTCATCCAGTGCTGCACCAGATGCGTCGATCAAGTGAAATGGCTGACGCCGATCCGATTCAAGCCTGGCTTGAGGCGTTCGGGTCGGATGAACCTGCAGAAAAGTGAAGGGCCGCGCGCAAGAGCAGATATGAGTGACCGTTTTCTAATCGGCTCGCGCGGCTCAAAGCTCGCTCTTATACAAGCTGAATGGGTCAGAACTCAACTGGCTCAATTGAATCCCGCCTTCGAAATAGCCATCGAAGTTGTGAAAACGTCGGGTGACGCAAGTAGTCAGCCGCTTTCCGTAATCGGCGGCAAGGGCGTTTTCACGAAAGAACTCGAAGACGCATTGCTGGACCGCCGGATTGACCTCGCCGTCCATTCACTGAAAGACCTCCCAACTACTCTCCCCGAAAAACTTTTGATTGCGGCGATTTGTAAGCGCGAAGATCCTCGTGATGCGCTGGTTCTGCGTCGGGACCTGGCAGCGACTGGGTCTTCAGTGGCAGGCTTAAAAGCAGGCGCATTGGTGGGGACATCAAGTCCGCGTCGTTTGGCTCAGTTAAGGTACCAGCGAGCGGATCTCGAGATCAGAGAATTGCGGGGCAATGTCGATACGCGGCTGCGCAAACTTGATGAGGGCCAATACGACGCATTGATCCTTGCGGCGGCCGGTCTGCGTAGATTAGCGCTAGGCGAACGCATCAGCGCTGCGATTGAAACTTCGGTGATGTTACCAGCCGTGGGCCAGGGCGCGCTGGGAATCGAGACTCGCGTTGATGACGAGGACGCGATTCGTGCGGCGCGCAGCTTGAATGAAGGGCCGACGGAGCTTTCCTGTCTGGCGGAGCGAGCCATGCTGCGCGCTCTCGGTGGCGGCTGTCAGTTGCCGATTGCCGCGCACGCAGTTGTCAGTAATGACGAGCTTCATCTTGAAGGATTGGTGGCCGCAGTGAACGGAAGCGAAGTGATCAGAGAGAGCATCCATGGCTTGAGCCTTGAGGCCGAGCAGTTGGGGGCCGAGTTGGCTGAACGTTTATTGAGCACAGGTGCTGGGAAACTGCTCGACGCTTTTTAGAGAGACGCGGGGATGCGGATCACGGAGATGCGGGGATGTAGATGCCGAAGGGTCACTTCCTCCACCTGAAATAACAAAATGAATTCTGATAAGCCGCTCCGGGATCGCACTATCGTGCTCACTCGCCCACGTGCTCAGGCGGAAGGTCTTGCCTCTGCACTTGAAGGTCTCGGCGCACAAATCATGTTCTGCCCCACGATTGAAATCGCCGAGCCGGATAATTACCACCGGCTCGATGACGCCATCGATCATTTTTATGGCTACGACTGGATCGTCTTCACGAGTGTTAACGGCGTCGATTATTTCTTTCGCCGCTTCAACCATCTGGGACATGAGGTGGGAAACCTTGACGAGTTACGGGTGTGCGCGATTGGTGATGCGACTGCTGAAAGATTGCGTGAGCTTCAGATTCACGTTGATGTAGTACCGGCCGAGTTCAAAGCCGAAGGCGTATTCACGGCGCTACAACATTTCCTTGGCGGCAGCGAACAGCTCCAGGGTCTGAACTTTTTGATACCAAGCGCGGCGGTGGCTCGAAACTTCTTACCAAAAGCACTCACTGACGCTGGGGCGCGTGTGGATGTGGTTCCCGCTTATCGGACCGTGCTCCCGATGAACATCGATCGGGCTCGCTTGGCAACAATATTGGCGGGTGGTGCTGACTGCATTGCTTTCACAAGCTCATCAACAGTTCGAAATCTCGCGCGGCTCTTTGACACTCACGACCTAAGTGAAGCTTTAGCGGATGTCGTAATCGCTTGTCTCGGCGATGTCACAGCACAAACTGCTGTTGAGTATGGTCTACAAGTCCGGATTCAACCGCAGCAGTTCACGATCCCTGCCCTCGTCGACGCGATCGCCGCTTTCTTTGCCGGCCACGAATCTTAGATTGAGTTTTGTGGTGCATCCCCTGTTGGTGCCAGCTTCAACTTTCAAGGCCCCCCTTGTCGCGACATTGGGCGCCAGTGAGGATGCCCTCAATCCAGAAGGTTCTCAATTTTGCCAGGATTCAAGGGTTCAATGTCTGCTCACGGCGCTCATGCTAAACTCCTTGGACGATGAATTCCCGCCTGGTACTAATCATTGATAACGACCCGGAGGAGGGCAAAGCGCTTTACCGCCTCATCTCAAAATGGGGCTACCAGGCAGTGGTTGAGCCGGCCTGTCCCGTGCCCAGCAACCCGCAATCCGCGTTGCAACCGGACGCAATCGTCGCCGGGAATCCGGACTCAACCCCGAATGCTTTTAATCTTCTTAGGCTCGTTAAGGCCCAGTACAGGGATGTTCCGGTTGTTCTCTTGAGTAACGGCGGTTCGATTGAAACTGCTCTTAGTGCGATTCAGGAGGAAGGCGCTTACTACTTCTTTGAGAAGCCTGTCGACCCGGGAAAGCTGCAGTTGGTACTCGATCGCGCCGTAGAACTTACGGAAGCGCGTCGCGAGAACGAGCTGCTGCGCAGACAACTTCAGGAGCGCGGCGCATTTGGCGAACTGGTGGGCAACTCAGCTCCGATGCGCGAGATCTATGCGCTCATCGCTCAGGTCGCACCATCATCAGCATCGGTTCTCATCACCGGCGAGTCAGGCACCGGCAAAGAACTAGTGGCACGGACCATTCACAACATGAGCCCGCGACGGGACAAACCCTTCATCGCGATCAACTGCGCCGCTATTCCCGAAACGTTGATGGAGTCTGAACTGTTTGGTCACGAGAAGGGTGCGTTTACAGGAGCAGCGAGCAGAAGGCAAGGCTGTTTTGAACTCGCGCACACGGGCACGCTGTTGCTGGACGAGATTGGCGAAATGCCCCCGTTGCTGCAAACCAAACTCTTACGCGTGATTGAAGAGCGAGCTATCAGGCGACTCGGCAGTCGAAAAGAGATCGGCGTCGATGTGCGGATTCTTGCCGCCACCAATCGCGATCCACAGGATGCAGTCAGAGATGGAACGTTACGAGAAGACCTGCTGTATAGACTGCACGTATTCGGACTTCACCTGCCGGCTTTGAAGGATCGTAAGGAAGACTTGCCGCTGTTGGCCCAACATCTGGTGACGCACCTCGCCGAGAAACACGATCGGCCGGCGCGCTTTCTGAGTTCCGGAGCATTAGCAGCGCTGCAATATCACGCCTGGCCGGGAAATGTGCGCGAGCTGCGAAACGTAATTGAGCGTGCCGTAGTAATCTGTTCCGGCGAGCAGATCGAACGACATCACTTCGCTCCCTATCCGATAGAACAGCGCGAGAAACTTCGGGAGCAGGACACAATCACCCTGCCGGTGGGCACGCCGATAGACGAAGTGGAGCGCCAGATGATCATTCGCACGCTGCAAAAAACCAGCAACAACAAGCGCCGCGCTGCCGAACTCCTCGGGATCAGCTTCAAGACCCTGCACACTAAACTGAACCTCTACCGCGACCGTGGTCTGCTAACGGATGACTGACGAGGCTTCAGTACTACTCTTCTTCATCGACGGTCTCGGGATTGGTTCGCGCGGGCCATTCAATCCGCTTGACGGTCTGGCGGATGCTGAACCATTAGCGGTGTTCAGTGGCGAGGTCAAGGCAACGGTGTTTGAAGGAGTGGTGGTACCAACTGATCCGCGCCTTGGCATACCTGGCCGGCCGCAGAGCGCCACCGGACAGGCAACGATTCTGACCGGTGTGAACGCGCCACTGCAGCTCGGTTATCACAAACAGGGATTTCCGAACGCCGCCATGCGCGAGCTCATTAGCCAGCACTCAATCTTTCTGCAATTGAAGAACGCCGGGATAAGTAAGGCGACTTTTGCCAATGCCCATCGAACGCGCTTTTTTGAGAAACGCCCGCGTTGGGTTTCCGCTACAACGACGGCAGTCGAAGCCGCGGGAATTCCCTTTCGAACTATTGCTGAGTTAAGAGAGGGCAAGGCACTCTTTCACGATTTTACGAATGAGATGCTGAGTTCGCTGGGAATTGAAGCTGAAGCTCGCTCGGGAGCGGAAGCAGCAGAGATTCTGGTACGCATCGCGTCGGAAAATCGTTTCACGCTTTACGAATACTTCATCACTGACAAGTTGGGCCACGCGCAGGATTTCGATCGCGCCCGAGTCAAGCTAAAAGAGCTGGCATTGTTCATCCGGGAATTGTTAAGTCGGATTGATTTTCGATGCACTACGGTTATACTCACCAGCGATCACGGGAACATTGAAGACCTTTCCACACGCAATCACACGTTGAATGATGTTCCGACGATCGTTTGGGGCGCTAATCGCGAACGGATTGCGGCTCAAATCAAAAACCTATCCGATATCACGCCAGTCATAGTTGACACGCTTACCTCTTGACTCTCGCAAAACAAAATGACTGATACTGACGTAATTTTTTGCTCAAAGTTACGAATCCCTCATTGGAGCACGCCGGGCGGAGCAAAGCTCACCGGGAGCGCGGACGGCTTCGTCCGCACCGCTCGAGCCGCGAAGGTGAGGTGATGGCTCCGGTAGCGGCTGCGAAACTAGGCGGACGAGGCCGTCCGGGGTTTCGGTGAAAAGCTCGATAGAGTGTCGGTCGGGAGTGCACCTAAAAATTGAGGTTCAACATGTCAGCTGAGAAAAACAATCCGCGCGAAGTTTTTGGCTGGAAGGTATATGACTGGGCCAATTCGGCGTTCTCTACCACGATAGCCGGCGCCCTGTACGGGCCTTACCTGACCGATGTGACTCAGCGAGCCGTGGGGGAAAACGGCACAGTGTTGGACCTTGGTGGTTTTGCGATCACGGCAAAATCATTCTTTCCGATCTGCATCGGGGTGGCGGTGTTTCTGCAGGTTTTTCTGCTGCCGATTCTCGGGTCGATCGCGGATTACTCGAACTTGAAGAAAAAGTTGATGGCGTTGTTCTGTTACATAGGCGTGATCGCGACCTGCCTCATGTTCTTCGTTTCGGGAAATCTCTATTGGCTGGGAGGTTTGCTGTTCATTATTGCCAATCTCGCGTTTGGCGCCGCGCTGGTTTTCTACAATGGATTTCTGAACGAAATCACGACCGAAGATCAGCGTGACAAAGTTTCGAGTCGAGGTTTTGCCTACGGGTATCTGGGCGGTGGACTGTTGCTCTTGGCCAACTTTTTTCTGGTTAACAATGCTCAGCGCATTGGACTGAGCACCGGGATGGCGGTCAGGATTTCACTTTTATCCGCTGGTATCTGGTGGGGCTGCTTCGCGTTGATTACCTTCGCAACGCTTAAATCGCGCACCCCTGAAAAGACGCTGCCATCTGGAAAGAGCTATTTGACCATTGGCTTTTCTGAGTTGGGCCGAACCTTTCGTGAGCTGGCCCGGCTTCGTCATACCCTGCGATACCTGATTGGCTATCTGTTTTTTAACGACGGCATTCAAACGGTCATCAGCCTCGCCTCGGTCTTCCTGGCGCAGGAACTCTTCAAAGCAAGGGGACTCGAAACCGACCAGGCATTCCTGCTTGGAATCTTCCTGATGGTGCAGTTCGTCGCTATCTTCGGCGCACTAATCTTTGAACGATTGGCATACGCGATCAAGACCAAAAACGCCATCATGGTGTCGCTCGTGCTTTGGTGCGGGGTCGTTATTTATGCTTACGGCTTTCTGCAAACCACCCGGCACGCATGGTTTATGGCGGCCGTAATCGCGATCGTGCTGGGAGGCTCGCAGGCCCTCTCACGATCTCTCTTCTCGCGAATGATCCCAAAAGGCCGAGAAGCATCTTTCTTTGGGCTTTATGAAGTTTCTGAGCGCGGCACGTCGTGGCTGGGGCCGTTAATATTTGGCATCGTGGTGGCCGCGACCAACTCTTACCGTCAAGCGATACTTTCGATAATAGTTCTTTTCGTGGTGGGAACTATTATTCTCTATTTCACCGACACAGACCGGGCTATTCATGACGCGGGTAATCTGCTACCGGAAGAAGCGGCAAAGGTGAGTTGATCAGTCCCGGCTGTACGTCGTCATCCGGCGAGCTGGTCTTTCTTCTTCGCTGGAACCTTCTCGAGACAATCGCGAGAGCAATAGACGGAACTACCGCCGACTGTGACAGCGCGTTGCTCGGGCACCCAAGTGCCGCAGGCGACACAACGACTCAGCTTATTCGCTCCCGTTACTTTGCGCGAACGAGTGGCGTTCGAATCAACCACGCTTGAGGCCACGCCGATTATCTTTTGAAACAACGCAATGTAGGGACGGACGCGCCAGTACAGGAGTACGAAGACGAGCGCAACCAGCGCAGCGATTAGAAGGTACTTCAAGTTGCTTTCCGTTTGGGGTACGCAGTTTTAGCTGGTTTCTTCACCGCTTCGATTGCCGGAGGGAACGTAAGGCACGTCAACGGTGCGGCGGCGAGGAACTGGATCGGTCGCGCGACGGCGAGGAATTGATTCTCGATTACGGCGGTCGATACTTCCCGCCGGCAAGCCTTTGCCGTGCACAGCCTCTTCCAGGATACGAGTTATCTCCTGAGAAAGGGTGCGATGTTCTGCCGCAGCACGGCGGCGCAGAGACTCCTTGAGATGGTTGGGTACGTAAGCACCGATGAAGACTCCCTTACGATTTGCCATGCGGGGCGAACTCTCCTTAGGTTTTATGATCTGAAAACTGCCGTGCGTGAGAACAAGTCTATAAGCCGAATTCTGTGCTCCGTTTCACCGGAGTAGCGATCATTCATCTAGCCCAACTGTTGCCAGTTGGATCGAGCGACCTACCCGGAGGTCGTAGCAGTTTCGAAAAACTGCTTTGGGCGGGCAGCCCTGGTTGACGCCTCCCTATTTGGTCTTGCACTGCGAGGAGTTTGCCTGGCCGCGGGTGTTACCACTCGCGCCGGTGCGCTCTTACTTTAAGCCCTTTCGGGCCGCACCGTTTCACCCATCACCTGACGAGATCTCGAATTCGGGATCTCCAAGGCTGGTCTATTCTCTGTTGCACTTGTCGTCGCCGGAGCTTTCGCTCTGACGCCCCGCCGTTAGCGGGCTCGCTGCCCTGTAGTGTTCGGACTTTCCTCTCCTGAATCGCCCACAAACTCGCTCTTTGCCGATTGAATCTGAATGCGAACTCAGCAGCGACCGCCCAACCTGTTCTCGTTGCAAGGCAATCGGATTATAGCAAGCTGTGTTCAACCGGTACAGCACAGCGGTTGGCAAGGTTTTACCCGCTCTTTGCCCGCCCAGCCAAAATGACTCAATTGTCGATTTTCAATGTGGTGAGCGTGCCAAGCGGAAAGCTTGCCGTTGTGCCAGGCTTACCAATCTAAAAAAAGAGCCCCCTGGTTTCTAGAAGACAAGTCCAAAGTACTTGAATCCAATTCGCAGAAAGGGCGTGAGATTCGGCGGCACGGTAAGCGAAAGCACCAGCGAAACGACGGTGTGGGATAGGCAGAGTGCAAACAAGTTCGGTTGCTTCTGATAGCTGCTGCCCCAGATCAAGCCTCCAATCAGGGCGAGTAACCCAAGCGCCGGACTCGGCATGTGAAGGACGCTAAAGATCGCAGCCACCAAAGCCACGCTTTTGAGGCCAGGTCCCCAGACCAGCATCGCTCTCCGGTTGATAAATCCCTGCAGGGCGTACTGCTGAAACAGCGCCCACAACGGAACAAACAAGAGTCTGGTTCTAAAAGACCTTGGGGAAAATCGTTGATCGTTCAGCAACCAGACCACAAAGACGATGAGCGCAAGGGCGACCAGGGTCGGCACGATCAAAAGGCTCAGCGACTGCCAGAAGTTGTCCAGCCGGAATCCCAGATCGCGCGCAGATTCTCCTCGTTGCCTGTGCGAGTAGATCATCATCACCATCGCGAGCACGATGGGAACCACGCCAATCCAGGGCTGGCGATCCGCAAAAACCTGGATACCCCACAAAACGATTAGGCCTGATGATGTGATTGAAGCGATCTCCCACAGCGCGAGCGAGCGGCTCAAAGTCGGGATCACCAGCATTTCTTTGTTATCCATGCGAAAGCCTAATCACTTCGACCGAACCAAGCCCGTCGACCGGCCTGCTTCATCAGTTCGAAACCGAATGGGATCGCCGAGTAGTTGTAAAGTCTGATTCACTCCGTCACCCTGCTTGTGTAGCGCATAAACCCGGGCTTCGTGTTGACCGGGCGCCATCGCAGTAAGAGCGAAACTGTAGCCGTGATAGTCGTCGTTGGCCCAGCCGGCGTAGCGCACATCCGGGCGGAGCTCGTTTGCCACTCCATTCTCCACCAGAACGCCATCGACAAATAGTTGGACAACGACACGTTCCTCAGGCAGCGCGGAATTGACTGCCCAACCCGATACACGCTGGTCCGCGACTTCTCCCCAACCGCGAAAATATGGCGGGAAGGCAGTAAAGAAGAAGCCGATTGCGAGGCCGGCAACCAGTAAAGACTCGACAATCGATTTGCCAAGCAGAACGTGAACCAGTTTCAACGTGGGCTGGCTCATCTCTCAATCGTTTGGCAGTTATTCATTTTTCGGCTTAACGCAGTCAGGTGTGTCTGGAACGGAGGCATTATAGACGGAATGGTGCCGGCAAAAGCAAAAAGGCGGTCTCGGGAACCGCCATGAGAAAATAAGCCGGAGATTAACCCAGGCGATTGATCAAAGCCAGAAAGCTCTTTGTGCCGACCGTTACGCAGCCAACGAGGGACGGCCAGATCTATCTCTTCCTCGTCACTGGGAGGCTGCTGAGCGGAAATACTCCCGGCCAGCTCGCGCGAAATCGCTCTCTAACCAACGCCTCGACATCGTCGGCCGTCTCGCATGCCAGGCACTCAGCTGCGATTTGGCGTGCGATCGTCGAATCAATTAGTGACAACACCCGGCGAATCCTTGGCATTGAAGACGGCGTCATACTCAAGTCGGTGGCGCCCAGTCCAACTAGCAGCGTGGCATAAGATGGTGTCGATGCCATCTCGCCACAAACAATCGCCCCAATTCCACGCTTGCGAGCAGCCTCCAAACTGCGATTGATGCCGTACAGAACTGCCGGGTGCAGCGTTCGGAACCAGTCGGCTACATCCTCGTTGCCGCGGTCAACGGCCAGCGTGTACTGCACCAGATCATTAGTTCCCAGTTCGAAGAAATCGACTGTTGAGGCGATGCTATCTGCGGTAATGACCGCCGAGGGAGTTTCGATCATCGCCCCGACTCGGACTTGGCCTTGAGGAACCTGGGCGTCAGCGAGACTCGACACTTCCTGATTCAGAATGCGCCTCGCCCTGCGCACGTCCGAGACATCCCCGACCATCGGCAGTACGATATCGAGCCTGTCACCCGTAGCGGCACGAAGAATAGCCCGCATCTGAGTGCGCATGATCTCTTCGTTGTGCAAGCCGTAGCGAATAGCACGCAAACCAAGAGCTGGGTTTCGTTCGGGCTCCCGGGCAGGGTCAAACTGTTTCTCGGCTCCAAGATCGAACAATCGAACTATCGCACCATACTTGCCGGCCACTTCAGCGATTTTCGAGTAGGCGAGGTACTGCTCTTCCTCAGAAACCATTACTCCTCGCCGCGCTAACAAAAACTCAGAGCGGTACAGTCCTATGCCCTGGGCGTCATAAGTGCTAACGCCCGCGAACTCTGCCGGCAATTCGACGTTGGCCCTTAATCTGATTTCAACGCCATCCAAAGTTCGCAAGGGACCACGGTGCACGGCTTCAGGCATGCGCGTCCTGGTGCGATTGGTGGTTTCAGATTGATAACGGGCGAAGGTAGCAGGCGTCGGATTGAGAATGACTTCATTGCGACCTGAGTCGACAATAATGGTGTCGCCCGTGCGGGCCCGCCGGTAGAAATCGCGCAAGCCTACAACTGCAGGAATTCCCAAGCCTCGGGCGATGATCGCCATGTGTGACGTCCACCCACCAGAGTCGGTCGCAACTGCGCGCGCGAAATCCAGGTCAAGCTCAGCGACCGCCGAGGGCAGCAACTCCTGAGACACGATCACCGCATCTTCAGGAAGATTCCGATGCACCGGTTGTTCACCGCTAAGCGACACGAGCAACCGCTGCACTACATCCTCGATATCTGAACCGCGCTCGCGGAGGTAGTCGTCTTTGATCTCGGAGTAGACAGAAAGGAGGCGGTCGCTGACAACCTTCAGCGCCCATTCGGCATTAGCCTGTTCAGTGCGGATCGAGTTTTCTACGTCATTGATCAGTTTCTCATCTTCCAACAACAGCAAATGCGCGTCGAAAATGTAGGCGTGGTCCTTACCCAACTCTCGTTCCGCTCGATCTTTGATCGCTTGCAGCTGACTGCGAGAGAGTCGAACCGCCGCCCGAAATCGCTCTAACTCTTGCTCCAGGTCTGCCGGCTGGATGTTGGCCCGGTAAACGTAGCCGGTATTACCGTGCATCCGCAGGACTCGCCCAACCACGATGCCTTCGGAAACCCCGACTCCCTTACAGCGAATTTCGAAACTCTCACTCATCACTTTCTCAATTCACGCTAAGACTCGCCAAAGCCATCGCAGAACAGATCGTCAAGCGCGGTGATTGCCTCGTGCTCATCTTCGCCATCCGCAATCGCGCGGAGTTCGGTGCCCTGACTTGCTGCCAGCATTAAGACACTAAGTATCGATTTTGCGTCAGCCTTTGCACTGCCATCCAACCGCTCCAAACTCAATCGACTTCGAAAACCAGTGGCTACGCGCACCAGTCGTGCCGATGCTCGCGCATGCAAACCCAATCGAGCCTTTACCGTAAACGTTCGTTCAACCATCAGTCGCCACTGGCCTTTCCTGGCGGCGTAAGCAAATCACCTGCGAGATAAATACCCTGCCTGCCGAGGTCGCAAACCCGATGCGCGATTTCGGAGAGAGACTCTTTTCCCGATTGGCTCGACAACTTGATGATCATCGGAAGGTTTACGCCTGTGGCAACCTCGACTCTACCTTCTTCCAGGAACATGGAAGCGATGTTGGTTGGAGTGCCGCCGAACATATCCGTCAGTAAGAGCACACCCGCGCCCTGGGACACCCTGGTAATCGCGCGCTGTACCTCGTCGCGGGCGGCGTCGACGTCGTCGTGCCAGCCGATTGAGACTGCGGTTACATACGAGATGGGCCCGATGATCATTTCAGCCGCGGCCAGCAGCTCCCCGGCCAAATGTCCATGGGTGACGATCACTCCCGCCACTTTTCGCGATTCGTTCGCAGTTAGCGCCTGTTCGTTGTCGCTCATTTCGCATCTCCTGCACCTGCGTTGCGGTTTGCCTTCTTCACATCGCGATGACTCACGTGCGCGTTGAAGCCAATGCGGCGGAGGTTTCGCGCCAGCGCATTGGCGATCATTACGGAGCGATGACGTCCCCCGGTACAACCAATGCCGACCGTCACATAAGATTTGCCTTCGCGTTTGTAAAGGGGCAGCAGGTAATCCAGCAGCTCGCTAAAGCGTCGCAGGGTCTCTTCCACTTCCGGTTGCGCGCGCAGAAACTGAATTACTCGGCGGTCGTGCCCGGAAAGCTGTTTCAAATCGGGAACGAAATGCGGGTTGGGCAGATGCCGAACGTCGAAGAGCAATTCGAGATCACCGGGGTTTCCGTACTTATGTCCAAAACTCAGCACCTGCACCCGCATTGGTCCACCCTTGCGTTCCGGACTAAATCGCCGAAGCAACAAACCGCGCAGCGTGTGAACAGTATGCTCGGAAGTATCAATGATCTGATCGGCGACAGCTCGAATTGGCTTCATTGCCTTTCGTTCCGCGCGAATGGCTTGCAGCAGGCCCTGGCCCTTCTCGGCCGGGTGCGGGCGGCGTGTTTCACTGAACCTATGCTGGAGGACTTCATCTGACGCTTCCAGGAAGATAACGTGAAGACGCAGGCCGGTTTCGTTGAGGGCATCGAGTTGTTGACGAAACTCGGCCAGGAAGCCGCGTTCGCGAATATTTATGACCAGCGCAGCTCGAGCGATTCCCTTTCCGTCCGCGTCGCCTGTGAGGAGCCGCGAAAAGGTCTGAAGCATCGTAAGTGGCAAGTTGTCGACACAAAAATAGTCAAGATCTTCGAACGCATTGGTCGCCGATGACATGCCGGAGCCGCTCAAGCCCGTAATAATCACGATGTCGGGTGTATCAGCTCTTGAGGTAGTCTTCTGTTTTTTTTTGGCCATCAGGAATAGGACAGACATAGCCGTCTGTCATTGTTTGGCTTCGAGGGAACAGTTGAGCAGCAACAATAAGCTTCTTGCAACCTGAGGTCGAATTAGAACCGCGGAGCGATGCGACGGGGCCGATCCCGGGGAAGTACCTTAGGATCACAGCGGTTTTCACACAGGTTGCGTATCACGTAACGGCCCCGTCGCTACTTCGCGATTCTTAGACCGCTACTTCGGAGGCTGGGTTCTCAACAACACCGTTAAATCGATCTGCACGATGTCACCGATCCAGTTTGGAATAGTGGCGTGTTTGTAGAGCATTCCATAGTCACGACGATTCAGGTTCAGCGTGCCCGTGAACCCACGCATAGTGGTCTTGTTTGCATCGTTTACAAAGCTGCCGTTGTCGGTGAACGGGATAGTGATCTCTTTCGTGACGCCGTGCAGCGTGAAGTTGCCCGTCAGTTCGAATCCATCTGCTTTTTTGACAATTCGAGTGCTTTGAAAGGTGATCTCGGGATACTTCTCGACATCGAAAAAGTCGGGGGTCCGCAGATGCTTGTCGCGGGCCTCGATTCCAGTGTCGATACTGGCAGTTTTGATGGTGGCAGTTAACGCGGACTGCGTAACATCAGCATCGTCGTAATCGACGGTCACGGTGAAGTCGTTGAACTTTCCCCGTACGTGCGAGACTCCATTCAGAATCGGAACCGTAAATCCCACGTTCGAGTGGGCAGCGTCGATCCCATACTTCGTAGGTGCCTGGGCTTCCGCGGTGACTGAAATCAAACCAACCAGCAACAGCAGAGGAAATCTTTTCAACATTCGTCAATCTCCCTCGAGGTAAATTATTTTCAACCTGGTCGCTCCTCATCAAACCACCTGCGAGGGGCTACCGGGTCTTCAACTTTTGCGAAGACCCAACAACTCGGCGCAGGTGGCACTGAGATGCTCGAATTCTGAATTGCGTTCCCGGCGGTTCCTCACAAAGAATCGTCCGGGCCACCGTCGCAGATAATTCTCCAGCAACAGGCTACGGTTCAATCAAACCAAAATTTCCGTCCTTCCTTTTGTACAAGACTCCCAGCCGGTCGGTATCTGCGTCGCGAAAGACCAGGAACTGGTCAGTCTCTGATGAGAGTTGCAGCGCAGCGTCCTCGGTAGTCATGGGCTTAACGGAATAGCGCCGAGCGGGCAGGATGCGCGGTGCGCGCGGAGAAGCTTCGACATAACCATCGGCTTCCGGAGCCACTGAAGAGGTCGGCAGTGCTCCTTGCTTGCGATCGATTATCTTCTGCTTGAGCTTCAGCGCCTGCTTCTCAATCTTTTCGATAGCGCGAGACAGCGCCAGGTACATGTCGGCGTTGGTTTCTTTTGCGGTGAGCGTGTAATCGCGCCAGTAGACAATCACCTCGCCTATGTGACGATTCTTTTCGACATCAATGACAACGTGAGTGGAAGCCGTCGAGTCGGTGAAAATGTGCTCCAGTTTCTTAAAATGATCTTTGACGTGCTTGCGAATGCCGGGTGTGACCACCACATGTCGCCCCGTGTACTCGAACCTCATGAAGCCGTTCCCTCCTCTGTTTTCAACCCATAGTCCTGCTTGTCACAGCCGGCCGCTCTGGCATAGCGCAAAGAGTAGATAGCAAAGCTGATTTCGTCTTGCTGCTCGAGGGGGCAACTAAACTACAGCTCGACGTTCGCGCGATCCGGGGATATGCATTTGGTCGCGATACTTGGCAACCGTGCGGCGCGATAACTTGATTCCGTCCTTGGCTAAAATCTTGACCACCTGATCGTCAGTAATTGGATTGTGCGAGTCTTCTTCTTCGATCAGCTTCTTGATCTTGAGCTTGATGATTCGAGTCGAGATCTCCTCGCCGTCTTCATTCATCATTCCTTCGGTAAAGAACCTACGCAATTCGATCACACCCTGCGGGGTGTGCGCATATTTTCGATTGACGACTCGGGAAACTGTAGACAAGTGCATGCCGATATCTTCAGCAATGTCCTTCAACATCATCGGCTTGATATATTGCACGCCTTTGTCGAGAAAATCCCTTTGCCGATTCACAATCGACTCGACGACTTTGTAAATCGTCTGCCTGCGATGTTCGATGTTGCGAAGTAAATCTACCGCCGAGCGCATCTTCTCGCGAATAAAGCTCTTGGTTTCGTTACTGACACTGCCCTGGGTCAGCATCTGCTGATACTGCTGGCTGATGCGCAACCGCGGACTGCCGTCATCCGCAAAATAGATCACGTAGTCCTCGTCATCTTCATCCAGTTTTTCGATGTAGATTTCTGGACTAATCAGCACCGGCTCTTCAGACGAATAGCGACGACCCGGATAAGGATCGAGCGTGCGGATGAACTGCAACTCGGCCAACAGCTTGTCGACGTCAACCCCAATCTGTTTCGAGAGGTGCGGCAACTTGTGTTGCTGAAGATCAGCGAGATGTTCGCTAATCAAACGCGCAGCGAGCCGGTCCTGCTCACCACGAACTTCCAATTGCACCAGCAGGCATTCGCGTACATCGCGCGCGCCACAGCCTACCGGATCCAGCCGCATCAACGCCTGGCGAGCCGCTTCCACGACTTCCCCGGACCAGTTGCCCATCGCGGAAACCTCTTCGTTACTCGCATTGAGTCGCCCATCGGCGTTGAGATTTCCGATCACCGCAATGGCTGCTTCGCACGTTTCGTTTTCGATTGGACTCAAGTGCAACTGCCACTCGAGATGATCGGCGAGTGATGGAGGCCGAGTCAGGAACTGCTCGAACGTGGGAGCATCTTCCTTGTACTCGACTTCCTGGGTCTTGTATCCAGGATCGAGATAGTCTTGAAACTCACGACCGAAATCGATCTCTTCAAAAGGATCGCGGACTGCTTCTTCACCCACGATGTCGTCGCCAATTGAGTCTTCACTGAGATCGGCAGTTTGACCTTCACTTGACTCGCCTGTCTCAACATCGCCTTCAGCGTATGAAGCGATTAAACCTTCAACATCACCGGAGCCATTTGAGGCAGGACTACCGAGTTCCGGTTCGTGTGGCTCAACCTGCGGCTGATCAGCAGCAGCGCCGGAATCTGAGTTGGCGAGATGGTCCAGAATCTTTTCAGCCAGCTCGCGGGCTTCTTCCTGCGTAGCTACTTCTTCGAGCACGGGATTCTCGAGCAACTGCTGTTGAATCAGATCCGTCAGCTCCAGGGTCGTCATCTGCAACATCTCGATTCGCTGCCGCAACTGCGGTGTCAGCACAAGGCGTTGAGATAGGCTGGTAGTGAGTTTTAGCGACATTACTCAGGTAAAAACTAAACTTTGGTCTATTTTTTGCGCGTGAACGCGCGGGGAGATTATAACCGATTCAGAGCGATTTGCGCGCTCTCGCTTTCACATGCGGAATTTCTCGCCGAGGTAAAGTCTTCGCACGTCGGGGTCTTCTGTCAATTCGCGAGGCAAGCCTGACCTGAATATCAAGCCTTCCGCCATGATGTAGGCGCGATCAGTTACGCCCAATGTCTCTCTTACATTGTGATCGGTAATCAAAATCCCAATCCCCCGGTTTCGCAGGTAAAGGATCACATTCTGAATGTCGTCAACGGCCTTCGGATCGATGCCGGCGAAAGGTTCGTCCAGCAGAATATATTGTGGTTCGGTTGCAATCGCCCGGGCAATCTCAGTCCGGCGGCGTTCGCCACCTGATAAAGAATCGCCACGGGTGTTGCGCACATGGGCGATACCAAACTCTTCCAGCAACTCCTCGACTCTCTTCAGCCGTTCTCGGCGGCGCAAACCCATGGTTTCGAGGACCGCCAGAATGTTTTGCGCCGCAGTCATCTTGCGAAAAACTGAAGGCTCCTGCGGCAAATAGCCGAGACCCAGGCGCGCCCGGAGATACATCGGAAGTTTCGTAAGATCGCGGTCACCGAGATGCACTGCGCCCGAGTCAGGCTGTTCCAACCCAACAATCATGTAGAAAGTAGTTGTTTTGCCGGCTCCATTCGCACCCAACAGACCCACCACTTCGCCTTGCTCAACGTGAAGGCTAACGTCGTCCACGACGCGTCGTTTGCCGTAGGTCTTTTGCAGGTGTGCCGCCGATAGGGCGAAAGGGGATGGTTGGCGCGTAGCCGCGTCCTGTTCGGAGAATACACTGTCGTGAGATTTCTCTTTTAGACCGTCAGTAATTTGCAATACCTCACCCGTGATCCATCCAACGGACAGTCTTACTGCTTCTTGATCTTGTGAACCGACTTTACGCGGCCAGGTGATTGCGCGCCGCGGGGATCGTCGGCAGTGACTCTACTTTCGCGTACATGGACGGTCAAACGCGCGCCTTCGGTGCTGCCCTTCTCCAGGTCCTCCAAGCGCGCCGGATTGCCACGCAACACGGCCACTTCATCCGCACTTGTGTATTGCACCCAATCCCCAAGAGCCTTTCTGCCAGGTTGCGTCAGTATTACGTTGCGCTCCGCCACAGTCTTCTCCATCTCACTTGATTCCTTCGCCAGATAAACGTCGGCCTTGCCACTCGTGATGCGATCTGTTCCCTGGCGAATATCCACGTTGCCTTCGTAGTGCAGTACTCGATTGGGCTCGGAATACGACATGTAATCGGCGGTGGCAAAGACGGGCACGTTCTCTTTTACCGCCCCCTGGCTGCGCTTGGCGTTATAAAGTCCGCTTTGCACGCGGCCATTGCCCTCCATCTTTTTGTCGTTGACGTGAATAGTCAGCTTGTCGGCTCGCAGAAAATTGTCGTCCTGCCAGGCGCGGGCATTGCCGGTATAAATCGCCCTGCCTTGATTATGATGAAACTCGCCCCGGTCGCTACTGATATAAACCGGACTCTTGCCTTTTTGAAAAGGCGTTGCGCCATTCGTCTGTTCCTGGCTGTAGTAGGTAGTCGCGGTCTTTCCCCTGCTGTAAGAGACGTCATTATGCAAATCAGAGTCGAGTTCAAGCGCCTTTGTCCGCCCGCGCGAGTCCCAAACGGCAGGCTCACCTCCTCGCAGACGTACCGTCTGGTCTGCGGCTGTAAAAGTGATGTTGGCCGCGACACCATTGCGGTCATTCTCGTTGAACTTCGCGTCGCCTTGCGCGTCAAACCGTTCCACGTCCTGAGTGTCCTTAGCAAAACCGGTGATCATCTTCTCAGAAGTGAGAGTTCGCGTGCCGCGCTGAGCAGTCTCCTGCGTTGGTTCGACCGTCGCTTTCGCTCCACCGGTCGCAGTAAACGTACGCGCCAGATTGCCGGCTTCGAAGAATTCGCAATCAACACGCGGCGCGGTCATCGTCTTTTTATCTGAATTCTGGTTCTTGATCACCGGCTCAACAAAGAGCTCAACGTTCCCAAGCGCTTCTGCTTTCTCGAGGTCGCGCCCATTTGTCCTCCAGAAAAGCTTCACGGCATCTGCCGTCAGACGTTTGTTGGCTGCACGCGGATCGTTTGCCCTGGATTTAGGCGCCAGCAGATTCACTACCGACCGGCCCTCGGTGCGCATTTCTTTCAACAGGCTGCGATCGTCCTGCGCCTGAAACTTCACTTCGACTAACGAGGCGCCGCTTAGTTGCATCTCGGCGTCGGCATCCAGCGTCTTTGAGCGGACGTCCCTCATTCCTACTGCGCGCTCGAGTCGCTGATCCCTGTCCAGAAAAAAGTCCATATCAACCGCGTGAACTTCAGCTGCTCGGCCTTCCTGCATCGACCGAAGGTAAGCATTGCCACGGAGCTCGAGTCGCTGAAGTTTCTTCTGTCCGCTAACAAACGCGTAGAGATTGTCTCCGGTCATCACTTCCCGCTCCTGCTCGGCAGTAACGCCGCCAGAGAAAGAGAGCTTCAGTGCATTCTGCTCAAAGACAGCCTGCGCCGAACGAATCGTGATCGGGCGCGAGCGAGACGAAGTGGGCCTTCCCTGAGGCTCTTTGAGAACTTCAGGGGCTACGACGATCTCTACATCCTTGCGCAACTCGAGTCTTTTGTTCTTCGCTTCGACGATAGCGCCGACTGACTTGCCCGAGATGTTTTCGCGATCGAACGTGATCGGCGCATCCGTCTTCGCTATCTCGTTAGTCTGATCGAAAGCCAACGCTTCAGTATTTACCTTCAACCCATCTTTAGTCTCGATCTTCACACTCCCCTGAAACGAGATGATTGAAGTGCGCGGATCGTAGATCGCCCGCAGCGCATTAATTTGATCGGGTTTTTCGCCTTCGGGTGGATAGACGGCAAGACTGACATTCTCGAGTTCGTGATGGTTGTCGGCATAGGTGATATCTCTCGAAGCTTTGAGCAGAAGATACAAACGATCGTCCTTGGTGACGCGTTGCTCATAGCCCTCGATGATGCCGATGATCTCTTTTGATAGTTCGGGAGTTGCCGATTTGAGAAAAAACTTATCGTTGTGGCGCAGGCGATAATAGGAGAGGCCGATAAAGACCAGGGCCGCGACTAGAATCGAAAGCGCCACAATGCGCACCACCAGCGGAAGGCGCGCACGTAGCCCAATCGCCATAGCTCTTCTTTTGGTGATTTCTTGCATAAAAATACTGAAATAAAGTGCTGAGTACTGAGTTCCAGTGTACCTTTTCTTCTATCCGACCGACTCTGATAAACCCTGAAATAAGGAATAAGGTACTCAGTACTCAGTACTCAGCACTCAGCACTCAGCACTCAGCACTCAGCACTCAGCACTCAGCACTCAGCACTCAGCACTCATTCCTTTCAAGTCTTCAACATTCAACTGGAGGCGCATCTCATCATTCCATGTATTTGTTTCGATTGTGTAAGCCACTTCGATGCAGTTGTTCTTCAAGGGCGTTTGCTCAAGTTGATCGAGGCAATTCCACCAAACTGCCTCAATCGGCCGATTATTCGGGCCCACCAGGTGCATTTTAAGGTGGCGTTCCTTCATACACGTGGGTCAGACATAATTCGCAAGTTGCGAGTAGCAAATATCGGCCGCGGGTTCCTGCCCTAACGCGCTCAACTCTCTCGCGAGCTGAAGAGTGATAGCCTCTGGTGCGAGCTCGGCATCGATCTGCACGCTAGGCTCTAAATCGTCTTCCGTCAAACATGCTGCCGCGTGCTCGTTTAGGCGTCTTCGCAGTTCGCTAATACGGTCATGCCTGATAGTGATACCTGCAGCATGCGAGTGTCCACCAAACTTTTCGAAGAGATCCGCGCTGCAGCCGTGCGACTGCTTCGCGCATTCCGAGCATTAGATAAGGATCATGGAGTTGGTTTGCGGACGGCCTGAGAAAAGCCCGCGCTGAACGTTCGTCAAAGCAACCGCGCGAGATGAGGAGCGCAGCGATAATTGAGGAAGTGCCCAAAACGCAGGCGAGCGCGGCAGAATTTTCGGAGTCTGTCGCACGCACAATCCAGCGTTTCGCGTTCATCTATTCGTCATCACGGAAAACCTTATTCCGCGAACCAGCCATTATCGTCAAGCAGCTTAACACCGATACGGCGTTTGCCGTCGAGTTGGTCGTTCCATACTCCGTTAACCTCGGCTTCCAGCTGAGCACCGAAAGGAGGCGTCAGTTTAACTCTGGCGCCCACTGCCACGTCGGCATCGAGCAGTATCGTCGCTCCGGCGCGGCTGATCTTAACGGCTTGGGCTTTCACCTTAAAACCCTTGCCCGCGGGAGTCACGCCTTCAACCTCGAGAGCAAACTCTACGGGAACTCGAGGATTACGCGGCCGTTGTGAACGTGCGGCCGGCAATATTGGGTCTTTCTCATTCATAACTTACCGCCCTTTTTGACCTTTGAGGGGATCCAAGCTGGATGAGGAAGAGGAGCAGGTGTAGTTTACCCGAAGATTCAAAGTTACCGCTAGTTTTGTTTAAGAGAGAGAGAGCCGTTTGCAGTTGAAAAGACTCCCGGCTGGAACACTATTCTACTGGAGGTCGCCAAGGCCTTCGGCGTATAAAGACGCTGGCCACACTACCAATGAAACCTAAAACTCCCGGGAAATCGACGCTAACATCACTCTGGATTCTCTTCTTCTCGATTGCGCCCTGCGCGGCTCAGCAGGACGTCTCGGCAAAGCTTGACCGCTTCGTTAAAGCTGAGATGCGACAACAGAAGATTCCAGGAATCTCGCTCGCGGTCGTTCGTAAAGGGCGTGTCCTCATGCTCAAGAGTTATGGGTTCGCGAATCTCGAACATCGCATTCCGGTGAAACCCGAAACTGTGTTTCAGTCCGGCTCAATTGGCAAGCAGTTCACAGCTGCGGCAATAATGATTCTGGTCGAAGAAGGAAGAATCTCGCTCGACGACAAACTCAGCAAATACTTTCCTGATGCGCCGGAGACCTGGAAGAACATCACTGTCCAGCATCTGCTTGCCCACACTTCGGGAATGGGCGATTACCCACCTGAAATCGATTTGCGGCGCGACTATACCGAAGGCGAATATCTCGAGTTCATCAAGAAGTCGCCCCTCTCTTTCGAACCCGGCGCGAGATGGGATTACAGCAACCTGGGTTATGTCACTCTGGGAATCCTGATTCGCACAATTACTGGACAATCTTACGGCGACTTCCTGCAGGAGAGAATTTTCAAGCCACTAAGAATGATGACGGCCCGGGTGATCTCAGAAGCCGACATTGTGCCGAACCGTGCCGCTGGTTACCGTCTTGTTAACGGAATACTGAAGAACCAGGAATGGGTCTCACCGTCGACGAACAGCACCGCTGACGGCTCGCTATATTTTACTGTTTTGGATTTGGCTAAGTGGGACGCCTCACTCTACACCCAACGGCCACTTAAGCAATCGAGTTTGAACCGGATTTGGACTCCCGCAACTTTAAACGATGGCAGGAAGAAAGCGTATGGCTTCGGCTGGCACGCTGACAATATGCACAATCGTCGGGTCGTCTATCACGGCGGAGCCTGGCAGGGGTTCAAGTCATCCATCGTCCGTTTTCCTGACGACGAGCTGACCATCATTTTCTTTGCCAACTCGTGGGACACAAAAGACTTTAAGCTCACTCGCGGCCTGGTAGCGATTTTCTTTCCCGAGTTCGCCCTTCCCGATGTCTCTGCAATTGAGGATAAAGAACCCGCGGCAACCTTACTGGTTAGAGGTGCCTTGCTTCATTTGGCTAAAGGTTCAACGAACTCGGAAGTATTTACGCCCGCGCTTCGCGGCGAAGTCTTTCCCGAGCGAGCCAAACAACTCGGTAAGATGCTGGATTCGTTAAGTGTGCCGGACGCTGTAATTCACACCAGTGAGCTGGTCGAACGCCGCGATGAAACTGATCTGCGTGTCTATCGTTACCTTCTACACGACATGGCGAGCACACTGTCGTGCACTGTGAAGCTGACACGCGATAACAAGATTGCCGCCTTAGAGATATCGCAACTGAAGAAATGATGTAGGGCGATCTCAGTCCTATCGCGGGATTGTGTGACCTCTGTAGGGGCGGAACTCGTGGCCGCCCCGACTTTCATTTTGAAATCGCCCTACACCGACGCGTGAACTCTGTTGCCAGGGCCCCGCAGTGCCGCCATTGCACATTTACTCTTCCAGCACCGACAGAATGTTTCCGTCCGGATCTTTGAACCACGCGATCTTTGGACCCGGTCCGCGAAAGACACCATTCTCATCGGTTTTGAGGTCGGGTAGGTCGTACTGTTCGAGGCTGATGCCCAGCTCTCGCAACTCCTTCACTGCTTTGTCGATATCGTTTACGGGGAAATTCAAAACCGTGAACGAAGCCGGCGTGTGGTTTGGTTTCGAATAGAGAAAAATTGCATTGCCGCCGGCCAGCTTAATTTCCAGCCCCTCCGGCATTTCATTGACCTCGAGGCCGAGTGTCTTGACGTAAAACTCCTTTGCCTTCCGCAAATCACTCACGGAAAAGCTGGTGAAGGCCTTCGAGTCCTTGAACATTGGCACCTTTTTTCGACCTGCTACCGCATTCGCTGTCATTGCTTGAACTCCTTTCGGTTTACTGCCGATGATTACTTGAACATTTGAGATTACTTGAACATTTGAAAGCTGTGTTTCGATCATCATTAGACACCCTTATCGTTTCAATCTCGTCGCGCTTGTCCTATATCCCTGTTGCAAATTACTGAAGAACCCAGTTGTCAAAAGAAAATAAGGCGGCCACCGAAGCCGCCCCTGGCCACCTGCCGAATGGCATCAGTCATTTCTTTAGCAGCTTATTCTGATCCAGAAACCCCAACACTGCCTCGTTAAACTCTTTAGGCTTCTCCATCATGAGGAAGTGGCCCACTCCGTCCCACATCCGGAAATCAATACCAGGGGCGACAGCTCTGGAAGTCTGCTCAATGTCAGGCGGAAAGAACGGGTTCTTAGCCATGATCGCGATCACCGGAACGTTTATCTTGTCGTCTCCCCAAATCGAGGCGTCAACCATTCCTTCCATCGCACTCACAATAACGTGCTGCGGCGTATTCAGTGAGGAAGCTTTAATTCGCTCCTTTGCATCGGCGGAGAGACCGGTGCCCATCATCCCGGCAAACATCTGATCGATAGTCTCCTGGTAGTTTGGGCTGCGAAGCCCCGCGATGATGCGATCCATCATTGCCTTGTCGCCAAACGGCTTCAGCGCGCCGTCAACAATCACAATGGCCCGGGTCTTCGCGGGATACCTGCGATAGAACTGCCTCGCTACCGGCGTCCCCATGCTGTGGCCCACCAACACGGCGCGCTTAACCTTTGCATCGCGCAAGACGGCGTCAACCGCTCGGGCGAAAAGATCCATGCTGTATTTGACCTGGGGCTTATCGCTCTGGCCGTGTCCGATGAGATCGATCGCGATCACCCGACTCCGCTGCGCAAAGTCGGGCACCTGGTCGCGCCAGTTATCCACGTTGCACGTCCAGCCGTGAATTAATACCAGCGCTTCCTCGCCCTTGCCGTAGTTCACATAGTGAACACGCGCACCATCGAGTGTGGTAAATCGCGACTCACCCGTTGCGCTCTTCTGAGTCTCAACGGAAGGCTGCTGACCCTTTACCTCGCGAGCCTCAAAACTACCTGAGTCTGCGAATGCCAGCGCGCAACCAAGCGTAACTCCGAACCACAACCCGTGAAGTCGGCGTTCCTTTCGGAAGGCCGGTAGCGAAAGCTTTGCCATAATCTTCTTCCTTTCCCGCGTCTCAAGAAATTAAGCGGCACCATCCCGCCGCTGCGCTCGCATCAGCGGCGCCAGGGTCAATACTCGTCCCATGCGCAAGGTTCAAACTACGGGCGAGACTCATTACATAACTTTTATCACGTGCCTTTGCGCAATTGCCAGACTCTGAGGCGCGTTCGGCCCATCTTCGAAAAGCTAACCGCGCTGGCGTGATACCAGCTCGCACATTCGACACTGCGATCTGGTTCGCGAAAACTGCCCAATCAGCTAAACTGCCCTCACCGAGTTATCCTGGTCGGACAAAATTTCCAAACTCGAATGCGGAGGACAACCTCGACGTGCGTTTAATACAATCGCTCGCACTCATGCTTGCAGTGATTTACCTCGCCACTCCTGCGCCACAACATCGTCCGCTCCAAACACCATCACAGGCGCCATCACCCTCGCCATCGGCAACTCCGTCGCCGACGCCGCTACCGCCACCGACCGTCATGATTGACGATTACCGTGCGCCGGCCGGACGGATCATCGGCGCAGCTTTTACCAGCAACAAAGGGTACGAACGGCTCGCTTATCTGACCGATCACATCGGCCATCGTCTGAGCGGCTCAAAGAGTCTGGAGCGAGCCATTGCATGGGCAATCGCGGAGATGAAACGCGATGGTCTGGACAACGTGCGCGCTGAGAAAGTGATGGTGCCGCGCTGGCTGCGCGGTGAAGAGAGCCTCGAGCTGATAAGGCCCGTTTCGCAAAAACTCTCGCTGTTGGGCCTGGGCAACAGCGTCGCCACGCCAGCGGCAGGAATCACGGCCGAGGCCGTGGTCGTACGCAGTTTCGACGAGCTCGATACACTGGGCGAGCAGGTGAAGGGAAAGATCGTCGTCTACAACGCAGCCTTTACCAGTTACGGGGCGACCGTTCGTTATCGTCTCTCGGGCGCTTCACGCGCCGCCCGACATGGTGCGGTCGCCGCCCTGGTGCGATCGGTCACTTCAGTGAGTCTGCAAACGCCGCACACAGGCGCCATGACCTACGACGAAAAACAACCAAAGATTCCCGCAGCCGCCATCACCGTCGAGGCCGCCGAGTTGTTACAGCGCCTGTACGCTCGGGGTGACCGGCCCATACTGCGGTTGAAGATGGAAGCGAAATTTCTTCCGGATGCCGAGTCGGCAAATGTCATCGCGGAGATCCGAGGTTCAGAGAAGCCAGACGAGGTGGTACTCGTTAGCGGGCATTACGATTCCTGGGATGTGGGCCAGGGCGCGCACGACGATGGCGGCGGCTGCATCATCGCCTGGGAGGCGTAAGACTGCTCAAAGAACTCGGGCTGCGACCGCGGCGGACAATTCGGGTTGTGCTCTATACAAACGAAGAGAACGGGCTTCGGGGCGGCAATGCCTATCGAGATGCGCATCGCGCCGAGCTTTCGAAACACATTTTGGCGATTGAATCTGACTCAGGGGTTTACCGGCCGGAAGGGTTTGGCCTCGCTGCGATGGCCCCGCCGCAGGCCCGTGCGAACATGCAGGAGATTGCCAGGTTGCTCGCCGGCATCGGCGCCGACCGCATCGCGGCAACTGGCGGTGGTGCGGACATTGGCCCAATCATGCGGGAAGGAGTGGTAGGAGCAGGTCTTGATGTGGACGGCACACGCTACTTCGACATTCATCATACCGCCGCGGACACCCTCGACAAGATCAACCCCCGCGATCTCCGGCTTTGCGTCGCCACCATGGCGGTGATGGCCTACACCGTCGCCGATGTGCCGCAGCCGCTGAGTGGGAACAGCCCCAGGTGAATGCGTCTGAGTTCGCACAATGGAGGCAACTATGCAATTGAATCCCTACCTTAATTTCAACGGCCAGTGCGAGGCGGCGCTGAAGTTCTACGAACAGGTCATCGGCGCGAAGACGACGTTTAAGCAAACCTGGCGAGACTCGCCGGCTTGTGAGCAGGTGCCGCCGGAAGCACATGGTTCGATCATGCACGCCACGCTCGACGTCGGCGGCTCAACGTTGATGTGCGCCGATTCCCCGCCCGATCGATACGAGCAGCCAAAAGGCATTCGCGTCGCCATCCACTGCAAGGACAAGGCCGAGGGCGAGCGAGTTTTTCAGGGTTTATCTGAAAGCGGAACAGTCGAGATGCCGTTTCAGGCGACGTTTTGGAGCGCCGGCTTTGGGATGTGCGTCGATCGATTCGGCATACCGTGGATGGTTAACTCCGCGCCGGCAGCCTAAGCCAAAGAGGGCACGCACAGAAGCGCAGTCGAGGGAGCGTTCACCTTTGCCCCAGGAAGAAATTTCGACAACGGCATCGCGACGTCAAACAAGCTGGGAAGCGACCGAGTTATCGTGTTGGCACAGAGAATCGAGCAGAAGCAGCAGATGAAAGTTCTCAGATTTTACGATCTCTAGTCCAGCAACCTGCTAACCCTTCACACCGCGCACACGGAGCGTCAGGACAACTTCATCACGAATCAGGTTATTGGCCGCGCCCGCGTAGTTGATACCGAAGTCTTTTCTATTAATCGCAAAGCTGCTGTCGACGGTCACAGCGTCAGGCGCAACAGCAATCGTCGCCGGGAAGGATATTGACCTGGTTACTCCATGCAAGTGCAGATTGCCTGTGATGGTATGCGTCGCACTTTTGTCGCCACCGGCTTTGATCTCAGTAGATTGGAAAGTCGCATGCGGATATCTGGACACGTCAAAGAAGTCCGGGGTTTTCAGGTGGGCGGTCAGATCCGGAGTGTCCGTCGTTACCGAATCGAGGTCGATCGTGATGCTAACCTGACTCCGTTCCGGCTGGCCCGCGTAATCGATGGCGCCGGAGAATTTTTCAAATGAGCCGTTGTGGCTGCCGGTGACTTTGGAGCCTATGAATTCGATTTTGGAGTTGTCCGGCGTGATCGAATACTTCTCTCCAACCACCGGCGCGGAAGCGGTCGGGGCCGCGCCGCTGGTAACAGCTTTCGGCTTGTCATCCGCAGGATTTGCGCAAGCGGCGATCGCAAGCGATAACAGTACGACAGTGAAAATCGTTGCTAAACGAGTCATGCGATTTAGGTCTCCTAAATTCAGTGGATTCGGAGGAACATTAACATTCGTGAGGGTCGGCGGCCAAACTGATGAGTCGCGAAGGCACGAAAACGAAGTCCGGAATAAGCAGGCCCCCAATTCGCAACCTGTGAGTGGAAGAGTGAGTGGGGTAATTTGCAGATCGTGAAGATGGAGCGCTGCTGACCACCGCCAACCTACAAATTACCCCACTTACCTTTTCGACTAGAGAGGCTTAATAACTTCTTGCCACGCCAATGCGTCTTTGCACCAGCTTTTCGACTTCAAGTGGCACGCCTTCAGCTCGCGCCTTGCGGATGAACTCGCCATCGATATTAAAGATACGGAGCTTCACGATGTCTTCGATCTGAAGATCCATCAGCCCTTCATTGCGGATCTCAATAATAAACTCCGGAGTGATCTTGAAAATGCGCATCTTCACCAGACTCTCAAAAGGCTCTTTATCGAAACCCATTTGAGTTACGTGGGTAACGAAGGCGGCGTCTATTTTGAAGATTCGCGCCTTTACCAGCTCTTCCATGCCCAGATTGGGAAAGCCGCTCGCTTTCATTTCACGCATGAATTTCGAATCGACCTTAAAGATTGCTGCTTTGAAGAGATCGCCGACATCAAGTTTGCCGAAGTTTGCCGACAACAGGTCATCGGCAAGCGCGGTGGTGACATTCAAAGTCGTGGCTGCGAAGAGCCTGTTCTCAGACTCGTAATTCTTATCGGAAGACGACTCTTCGAAATTGAACCCGCGACTCTTCATCGCCGAAACAAAAGCCTGGTTTCCGGTAAAGCGAAACTGGCCGGAGCCTTTGCCGTTCTGGAAAGTGCCTTCGCAATCGATTCTGCCGGCTTCACGAACGAGGCTGAATTGGACTGCGCCTCCGGTCTTCGCTTGCTCGCTGGTAAGACCCTGCAAATCTGCGAAGCCATTGCTTTGCCCCATTGAGTTTTTGCGGCCTTTGTGAGTGCGCCGCTCGAAATGCAACTGAAGCCTTCCCGTGGTCGTTTATTGAGGCGGTCCATTCGCCTGTCAATTCGTTCTGGGCCAGGACGCTGGCAGCGGTAAGGGAAACGACAAAAGCCAGAGTGGTGACGAAACGAGTAGTGCGTTAGCATGGGAGCAGTACCTCGATTCAGATTTTGATCGCTCAAAGGGGAAACACCGCCGAGAGATATTTGTGGCAGGAAACTGAGGGCTGCCCGGTCCTGCCGCGCGCCCGTTATGATTTCCGACGAAGGCGTCGCAATCATCGCCTTGGGCAACAAAACAAAACCCGCGCAATCGCCATGCGCGGGTTTTGGTTTTTCCGATGAAAGACTGGAAGCCGTTCTAAGGTCGTCCCTTCTTACCGTCTTTCTTTCCCTGATTAGTGTTCTGTGGCGGCGGCCGCTCTCCCTTGGGCTTTTCAACCACCTTATCGGGGTTCTTCGGCGGGCGCTTGTCGTCTGGTCTCTGCGCGAAGGCCCCGGCTGAGACGACGACCAGCATCGCCATTGCCAGCAGTTTTCGCTTTAAATTAGTCATTATTTCGAGCCTCCTCTTGCTCCAGTTCAGCGCTCAATGGGAAGGAGAAGAGTCGCGCCAACCTTACTTCAGCAACATGGATGCCATGCCCTCGTGACAGTTGGACATCCAATAAAGAAGCAGTCTACCCGGCTTTCGGCCGGTTTAGTCTAACAGCAAGACCAGGCGTGGCGCACGGTTTAGAACAAATTCGCACCGTATCGTGCAACGAGTTCCCCTTAAAATATTCCCTGCCTCCCCGTCGGTTGGCACTCGCAGCCTCCCTAAAGTGCTATCTCCGGGCCGAAATGCTCAAGGTTCCAACATTTCCGCTACTATCAAACACCCTTAAGCTAGTAGTGTGTTCTCCCGGCGCCGTAATCGGCAAATCAAGCGAATAGCGCTCGCGACCGCTATCGGCGATTCCGTCATCAGGGAAAACAGGAGTCCAGGGCCCACCATCAACGCTTAGGTCGGCCTTCCTGATTTTTCCGGTTGCGTCCTCGACATCAAACACCACACGCAACCCTGTGCTGCTGAACTGCGGCTGGCCAACTATCCGCAACGCCGGCGGAGAATTATCGATATCAACAGGTTCGCTCAAGCGCTCACCGGATAGTGCCTGGCCAGCAGGGTTATCCGGTGCGTCCGACGCCGTGATCCGGATTATGTAACGACCGTCCGCCAGTGTCGCGCCATCAATCGTGTAGAAGTTGTCCCGCAGCTTGTCTTTCAGCAATCGGAACGTGGTTTGATTGAGAGCACGATAGTAAATCGCATACTCAAGCGTGTCGCCGTTTCGATCTTCCGCCTGCCATTGGAACGACCGAGCACCACGTTGAAACACGCGTCGCGGCTGCACCTGGGCCGCCACTCCAAATTGTGCTGGGTCTAACCCAGATGCTTCGACGTTCGGATCAGCTTGCATTTGGATGGCAGGCTGCAAACCAACGCCATTTGGCAACGCCGTTATCGCCAGAATTTCAGGAGCGACGTTACGCGGCAGGTAGGCCATGCTCACATCTTCGGCCCAGGTGTTTCCAGCCGCGCCGGAGCGCATCGTCAGACGCCATTGAACAAACCGGGCTCGCGGACTAACAATTTGATTTCCGGCCGGATCCCGATAAGGACTACTCCATTCACTCCAGGTGCTGTCAGGTCGCTCGCCGTTTCCACTTCGCGTCTGCAGTTCGATGTTACCTGCGCCTCGCCACCAGATTCGTCCCCACATGGAAATCAACTTCGTATCGCGCACCGGAGATTCATAGCTTCCCTCCGACATCGAGGCACTGCCGAAGCGGAAAAGCTTTCCCTGGTTGCTGGCTGCAACGTACACCTGTCCACCACGAGTCAGAAATGACGAGATCTGACCTTCGCTTGTTTGCAGTAACAGTGTGTCGCGACCACTATTCGTGACCGAGTAAATACGTCCCTTGTCCGCGGTGCCGATCAGCACGGCGCCCGGTTGCAAAGCGGGCGCGATTGCGAAAGCTGTTACCGAAGGTGAACTCCAAACTACGTCAGCCCCGCCATCAGGAAAGATCCTGAAAACTGCGCTACGAGCGTTTGAGACGTCGCTGCGACTCCGCGCCGCCGCTCCAGGTGTCTGCAGCGGTTGGCCACTCTCATCGATTGCAGTGATTGTGACCGAGGCAGTAGGGGGGCCTTGCGAGTCTGCTTGCGGGCTAGATTGAACGCTCGCCTGCTGCCGTCCGGTCGCGGCCGCATCACTCAAACCAAGCGCATAGATCGAGCCGTCCGCCGCGGTCGCAAGCGCGTGAATTTCTCTGAGCGGCGCATCAAACAGCGCAAAGGCTTTTCCGTCAGCTGAAATCCGCAGCACCAACCCGCCGGGATCGGTCCCCGCGATCAGATCGCCCTGCGCGGTAACTGCCAAAGACATGACATGAGTTTGATTGGTGTTAATGAGTAACGATGTATCAGGATTCGCGCCCGCCGCACGCACTCGGTAGAGCTTGCCGCTGTCTCCCGTGGCAACTGCCAACGAGCCATCAGTCATCATCGCCAGGGACCAGATGTACTTGTCAGCCGGATCAAAATAAACAGTGGCGGCGCCGTTTGCGCCGATGCGATAGACCTTGCCATCGGGCGAGGTGCCGGCATACAAAGCGCCGTCGCGACCGACTGTCAGCGCGGTAACATCAAGTTCGGGTGCGTCATAAAGCAGCACACCTTTGCCATCAGTGCCAACCCGATAAATCTTCCCATCGTGTCCGGTTCCAAGGTAGACCGTGCCCTGTTCGTCGATGGCGCTGGACCAAATGAATGCCTGTTCGGTGCTGAAGACTTCTGCGAAGTTTGGCGCCAGCATCAGCACGCCGGTATCTGTGATTGAAACACCACGTGCATCGCCCCTGAGCAATTCCATGCGAGAGTTTGTCTCCCACATGATCGGTTGGCCGGCCTTGACCTGGGGGATTGAAGCCAGCAGGAGAACCAACGCCAGGGCGGTCCAGAAAGAACTGTTAAGATCAGTTTTGTTTGTGAGCATCTTTGATTCTTAATTTCCTATGTACTTTGCGTAAAGTGAGCGGGCAGTTGTTATCTCGTCGGTGCCGCGGATGATCGCACGGGCATCCCGAAAAACAGTCATCTCAAATTCGCCGCTACTAAACCGCAGCAGATAATCGTTGAACTTCACTTGCCCGTTTGGTTTTAGTCGCTCAGAAAGTCCGGCGAAGTCGACCTTGCCTGCATTGGCCGGCGATATCTGGACGGCATTGCGGCCACACAAGACAGCAGCAAACTCACCAGCCGTCGCCTTAAGGGTTTCAAAGCGACCGAGCGCGCAGGTCGGACAATCAGCCTGCGGCGCGCCAGGATTGATTTTACGCCACTCGTTGCGCCAGACATCAAACTGCATTAGCGATTGATGCAGCTCTTCCACCTGGCCTGTCAAGAGTTTCAACGCTTCGGTAATCTGAACAGCTGCCACGACGCTGATGATCGGCATGATTACGCCGGCCGTGTCGCAGGTTGGAGCGCTGGCCGCGGGCGGTGCTTCTTCGAAAACACAGCGCAGACAGGGCGTTTGATGCGGCCGAACGGTCATTGTTACGCCATAGGATCCGACAGCCGCTCCATAGATCCAATTAACCTCGTGCTTCACGCAGGCATCGTTGAGCAGGTACCGAGTCGCAAAATTATCAGTGCCGTCGAGCACTACGTCACAATCGTCGATCAAGCTTTCGATATTTGAATGGTTGACGTCGACGACTTCCGGTTCCACGACAATATCGGAGTTCACTGCCGCGATGTGATTGGCGGCCGCAATTGCTTTCGGCAGTCGTTCGGCGGCATCTGACTCGGTGAACATGGTCTGCCTTTGCAGATTTGAGGCTTCGACGAAGTCTCGATCGGCGATGCGCAAGCGACCAACGCCCGCTCGTGAGAGGGCTTCGGCGTGCGACGAGCCAAGCGCGCCACAACCAACAATCAGCGCACGAGCGTTCCGCAGACGCTCTTGTCCGGCTGCGCCAATACCCGAGAACAAAATTTGGCGGCTGTAGCGTTCGGTGCTCGCTTGTTTGGCTTGTTGAGAGTCCACTCTATTTCGAGTTCATCGTTTGATCAAAGGTGAAAATATCTTTCTGCGTCATCCATCACGATGCAACAGGTGGCTGAGGAGAGACTGTGAAAACTGCCGGTTTTGATTTGTCTCACGCACTGCCTTCTCAGCCGCTGCCCTCATTATCTTCTCCGGCGCATCAACGCCTGTCCACAACTTGAACTGCGCAGTCGCTTGCGAAACGAGCATCGGTAAACCACCAAGCGTTTCACATCCTGCAGCACGCGCTTCGCGTAGAAATTGCGTGTCGCTCGGATTGTAAACCAGATCGTAGACCAAACGCGTGCCGCGCAACTGCTCAGTCGTCGCAGGCACTTCGTTAGTGAACGTTCCAAACGTACCCAAGGGCGTAGCGTTGATGACGATGTCGAATCCGCCGAAAGAGGCGTCCGCAAGCTCGACGCACTCTGCTCCGAACTCAGTTGCCAGCAATTGCCCTCTTCCAGAATCGCGTGCAAAAACAACTGCCTCAGCGCCTTCTTTTTTCAAAGCCCAAAGAGCAGCTCTGGCGGCGCCGCCTGCGCCGATTACCGCCGCGCGCAGGCCGCGCAGCTCACCCAGCACCTCTCTGAGCGAGCTGACAAACCCCAGGACATCGGTGTTATAGCCGAGCAACCGATTGCCATCGAGGACAATCGTGTTCACTGCGCCAATCTCTTTCGCCGCGAGATCGATCCAATCCAGATGATTCAACACGGACCGCTTGTGTGGAGCCGTGACGCTCAACCCGCGCAGATTCCATTCAAGCTCGCGCGTCCGCGGGTCAACCATTCGGGTCAAAAAGCGGCCCAGGTTCTGAACTTCAAAGGGCAGGAAGACCGCGTTGATATCAGTAGCAGCAAAGGCGGCGTTGTGAATCCGCGGCGAGAATGAATGCGCCACGGGCTTGCCCATAATTCCCAGCACCTCGGTCTGTTTATCGATCTTGTCAATGCGGTAAACGTTTTGTAGCTCGTCAACTGTCACCTGACCCGGCGCGGTAGCTTGATGGCTCGTGTTGGCCCCATACGTCAGAAATGAGCCTCTTGCGGGACCGAGGATGCGCGTCAGCGTCCCTGGCCCACCCATCGCAATGGCTATCAGATGTCGTCCTTCAGCATCGGCTCGTCGAGCCAGTAAACGGAAGATTGGTAAACAATCAGTTGCATCATCGGCACGCACAGCAATTTTCATGATACGCGCTCGTGTGTTAAGCATCTGTTCATAAATCTTCTCCAGACCTTCAGTCGCACCCTCGAAATTGTGGTAGGAACAAATCACACGGTCCCAATCGATTGAGGATTCAACGAGCGACAGATCTAACACGATATCCAGCTCGATATCGTAGTAAGCAGCCGACGAGATGTATTCGGAGCTCCAAAACTCATATCGAGTTTCAAGCGCGATTGGCCGGCCACCACCTTGATCGGCCGGTCGAAGAGTCAATATAACGGGGCGTTTCGCAGACTCGATCAACGCGGGCAGGTGCTGCACGACCCGAGCGAACTCAACTCCCTCGAGGCAGTCCAGCCTGAATTCAAGCAGCTCAGCTTGAGGGGCAGCTTGTTGCAGGGCAGCTTTCAGCTCGCGCTCGGTTAGGGCGCAGATGGGAATGCAGACGAGGGATTTGCCGGCGTTCATCAAACAAACTTAGAAGCGGATCGAGGGGAGAACTGACGAGTAAGAAGTGGCAAGCACAAGTAACGAGCAGGGAGCGGACAAGAGTTTTGTGAGGACCTCGCAGAGCGGCAAAGAACGTGATTCTCGCTTATCACCTGGTTACTCTTCAAGATCCCGCATTCACTTTTGAACTTCATTTGAAGGATCTAAATTCCGCGTCGGGGCTTCGGCACCCAAATGCCGCGTGGTTCCCTCAGTCACGCTCGGCGGTGGTGCGACCAGATCGCCCGTGTTTCGATCTGGATTGAAGGCAGTAACCCGAGGTTGAAAGGAACCAGCAGCCGGCGGAGGATGAAGGATAGATTGAAAGGGTTGTGGATTCAAAGCCGCCTTCTTTTCCTGCTCTTTGTAGCGAATGAATTGAGCGACGCCAGCTCCCATCATCGAGAAAGCCGGTATCAACATCCAGAACCACCAGCCGCGTCCAATTGAAAACGAAAGCGCGATAGCGACGAACAAAAATCCGAATCCCATAAATGCGTTGCGAAACGCACCATCAAGGCCGGACTCCTTGCCTGCTCTCTTCGCCTGGCGTTTCTCGTGTCGGCTCGGCTCGGCATCACTCTGCTGCGGTAGCTGCCCGCTCATGGCCTGCGGCACGAGGCTAATATTTGCGCCGCATACCCTGCAAAAACTCGCACCTTCAAGATTTTGACCAGCACATTTGGGGCAGAACATTCTCACCTCCGGTTAAGAGTCAGCAGGTAATGCCAAGTTTCGGCGGATCACATTCTTTCGCGGTTCGTTGCCGCCGGGCTTCGTATAACAGTACGCCGGTTGCTACGGCAACGTTTAATGATTCAAGCTTACCAACGACAGGAATTCTTAACAGAGCGTCGCAATTCTCGCGCACGAGCCGATGCAGGCCGGTCCCTTCGCTACCGAGGAATACCATCGTTGGCAAAGTCCAATCCCAGTCGGTGTAGCTGATTGTGCCATCTCCGGCAGTACCAACGACCCAGATGTTACGTTCTTTCAATTGCTCTATCAAACGGACGAGGTTGGTCACTCGGGCTACGGGAACGTACTCCAGGGCCCCGGCGGCGGCTTTGGCCACCGTGTCGTTCAAACCAACGGCGCGACGTTCGGGAATAAAAACGCCGTGCACGCCGGCACACTCCGCTGTGCGCAGGATGGCCCCGAAATTCCGCGGGTCTTCGATCCCATCAAGCCCGAGAGCAAGCGTTGGATCGGATGAAGAAATTCGAGCAGTTAAATCATCAAGCAGCTCATCTGATTCACGATAGCGGGCTGCAGCGAGGCGAGCGACGACTCCTTGATGGGCCTGTTGAGAGTTACCGAAAGCTCGTTCGATATTAATTCGCGGAACACGGTGCACCGGCACTCTTGCCTGCTTTGCCAGGTCGAGAAGTTCTCGCACACGCTCGTGACGTGCACCCTCAGCGATCGTTATCTGCTCGATCTGTCGTCGACCAGCGCGCAGGGCTTCGACCACGGGGATCAATCCGTAGATCGTTGATTGAAAAGGCGGTTCAACTTCAACTTTCTTCGCCGGCCTTTTCGGTGGTCGTCGTGGTTTCGAAGACTTCATACCGAGTCGTTACTCAAGGGCGAGCTACAATCGCACAGTTTCCTCTCCACCACGCCCAACTGAGCTCTCTTTGTTGCGTGTGACGAGGTAATTCAGAAGTCGGGAATAACGCATAAACTGGACCTCGTTACTCGTTTCAGTCAGAGCGCCGATGGTATATTTGCCCGGGCGTTCGCGACGCCAACCGCGGGAGGCCGTTTGCTTTTCCGATGACCAAACAGGTTCGAGAGCCGCACGCACCAGTCGGTACGAATCATCAAGGCCAGCTTGCCGCGCGCGTTCACCGAAGATCTTGAGCAGAGTAGTGAAATTCTCTTTCACGATAAGAGCCTTACGTTCGCGCAGACAGGAAAAGTCGAAGCTATTGGCGGCAAGGCGAAGGTTGCCCGTGAGCTCTTCACTATAAATGTCGAGCACTGACTCGTCAGCATAAGTCTCGCTGGCGTCGCACAACTCGTTCTCCTCGCGACCTGATTTTCGTTCCTTAACTTCCACGCTTCGCGTTATCAAACGACCCGGAACCAACAGCTGGATACTGGACCAGTTAACACGTATGACTTCGCTGCCGCCGGTTTGACGGGCAAGCAAAAATTCTTCCGCAAGCTGAGCCGCGCGAATTCGAAGCGCCGGTACTTGCTTCATTCCCAGCTCATCGTCCGAAACGATCAAGGTGGAAATGCCAAGTTCTCGGAGGCGCCGCTCAATCAACCTGGCCTCGTCCAGCGTGGCCGCGCGTGCGAGTGGCAGGGCGGTACTCATCTCGAGGATCCGTTTTAGATCTTCGCTGCCGAGTTTCAGAAAACCGGCGACCTCGTCATGAGTTTCTGATTCAATTTGTTTGAAGACCGACGGAAGAAGAATATTGCTGTATCCTTGTTCCCACTTTTCCAGTGGTCTAAGGGTGGGTTTCTGTTGGCGGGCGTTCTCCTCTTTGAAAGCAAAAACAAGCCCGCAGTAAATGCAACTCACTCGCGTCGGCGCATTCATACGGTCGCATTTCCGGCATCGGACCATCTGCTCTGGTGCAAAACCGGCTGGCTCTGAAGGAGTCAAAGGACCAAGGTCAGGCAGGGGAATGTTTTCGTTATCTTTAGGCAACAGCTCCTCCAACAGTTTCGATTATAGGGTGGGTGGAGCTGGATACACAGCACAGGATGAACACCATAAAAGTTTTATCAGGTCCAATCCGTCATTCCGTCCTTTTCGTCGCGTTGATTGGGACATTGATTGTGACGATGAACTGCGGCGCGATTCAACCGCCTGACACTGGTGGGCCACGCCCCAACCAGCCGGTCTACCCGTTGATGATGAAGGAAGATTCTCAGAGACGCGATGCGACGTTGAATGCGGTGTATCAGGTGCTCGCGCCGCAAGGCTCAGTCTCGGAAGTAGCATTGCAGCCGGTCACAGCGACGATTAAGAGTCTGCCCACGGATACGGTGGCATTGTACCTGCCAAAGATCGGGACTAAACCTCAGATGAGTGAAGAGGAGACACGGGAATCTTTGCGACGGTTCATCGAGGAGTGGCGGCATATCATTGGCGCGGATCTAAATCAGCTTTCACTCGTGGAACGAACCGATCAGCCGGATGGCAATAAGCTCGCTGCTTACGACCAGCGCCCCTTTCGCTATCCTCTCCGTGGCAATTTTGGAAAGCTTCAGATCTGGTTCAATGCCGAACGGCGCGTGCTGAATCTAACCAGTACTTGCATTCCTGATGCCGACCGCGTGCAAAGCTCACTCGCCGGTGTTAACGCAGTGCTCAAAGCTGAAGATGCCGTAAGGTACGTGCGAGACAATGCCTTGACTTACCTGGATGCGAACGGGCGGCAGCAGTTGATTTCGGTGCCGCCAAACTCAGCAGTGGAGGCAAACGAGCTGGTTTTTTATGTTAAGCCGGGCCTTGCTGATGTGATCGAATTCCACCTTGCGTGGGCGGTAACCGTAGCCGGCGCTCCTTTCGAGACTGTATACGTGGATGCGGTAAAAGCTGAGGTTTTAGCCATTGAATAGCCCTTTGCTCGAGCTTTGTGACCAGCTTGCAACTTGACCATTTATGCGCAAGCAAGCATCCTAGGTCTCAATTAAACAACAATATCCGGGGTACTTTTCACATGCACAATTTTGATCCTACTAACAACATTTCATGGCAACTTGGACATCGCGGCAGGGTGGCCGTTTTCATTGATGGAAACAATCTTTTCCACGCGGCGCGTTTTCACAACATCGACATTGACTACAACAAACTGTTGCGGGTACTGCTCGGTGACGGCCGACTGCTGCGCGCTTTCTTCTACACCGGCGTCGACGTGGGGGCGGAAAGACAACAGGGGTTTTTACTGTGGATGAGGCGTAACGGGTTTCGTGTTGTGCAGAAAGAGCTCAAGACATTTTACGACGGGACACGCAAGGCAAACCTCGACGTTGAAATCGCCGTCGACATGTTGTCGCTGGCCGGTAGATATGACACGGCAGTGCTCGTATCAGGCGACGAGGATTTTGTCTACGCGGTGAACGCGGTAGCGTACAAGGGTTGTCGAGTTGAACTCGCGGGCTTCCGCTCAAACACGGCACCGAAGCTGATTGACGTTGCTGACTACTTCATTGATTTGGGCGAGATTGCCGACAAGGTGCGAAAGGAAGCGACTCAGGGCGCGCGTTATGACGAGCGCGATCTGCATGATCACCTGCCGCCGCAATATCTCCATGATGAACTCCATCTTCAGGAAAACAACTCGGCCGTGGGATTCGAAGCTGCGATGCGCGTGGTCCTTGAAACGAGTATCGAAGAAGAAGCTGAGACCCTGGAGTGCGCGAGCGAGTTTATTCGCGTCACAGATGAACGTTGACACCAAAGCATTAGCCCCGACTTCCAGATAGGGGCTCGTTTTGAGTTTTCAAACCAATAGGCACACGACGAAGCATCGAATGAAGATATTCACAGTGGAAGAGGCTAACGCTCTTCTCCCCACCGTTCGTGGAATGCTCCTCAAGATCCGGCGGTGTCACCGCAAGCTCTATTCGTACAATGAAGTTGCAAAGCTGGCGGCAGAGGCCGCCGAACAGGGCGGCGGTGGCGTATCCAATGGCGTTCAGTATGCTTCGCTGCTAATCGATCTCACCAGCCTTATTGGCGAACTCGAAACAATGGGCGTGCAGATCAAGGATTTCGATCGTGGCCTGATTGATTTCCCCTCGCTCCGCGAAGGTCGCGTCGTGCTCCTCTGTTGGCAGATCGGCGAGGGCGATACGCTGGAATGGTGGCACGATGTCGATGCCGGTTTCGCCGGGCGCACCCCGCTCTAGAGTGTTTTCCACAGCCGCGAATCCCCTGTGAGTGTTCGACCCTCCAACAGACAACTCTAATCGCTCGTACATTTTCTGATTGACCAGTTAAAGTTATTCCTGATAGCATGCGCCCGATTGCGCGGCAGGTTGACGCTAGCCGTTAAGCACTTGTCGCAACGTGCAGGCACAAACGAATACCTGCGGAGGCATTTTGTTTATGCAATGTCCCTCGTGCGGTGCGGTCGGTGATGGCTTTACCACCTGTGGATGCGTCCCACAATCCGGTTACCCAATGGAAACACTGGAATCCCCTACGCTCGGAGCTTGCCTGTCAGCGGAAACGCAGGAGTCAGAGGCAGATTCAACTGCAATCAACTCGAATTCGCGATTGATTGAGTTCCCGGGAGTCTCTAGAAGTTCAGTACCGGGCTGGCGAAAAGAGATAACCGAACGCGTCCGCGAGGTTCAGGAACGACGCGCGCGCGAAGCTGCCGCCGAAGCTGCCGCATCGAAACTCGATGCAGATAACAATTCAGGGCGGACTCCGCAACTGGAACTGTTACCCCAGGCCGAAACACCCGCCGTCAATCCGCTGGTAGCCGCTGCGCTGAAAAGAATTGAACGCGCGTATGTTGAGCCAACTGCGGCGCCCGCTCAATCAGGCGGATCAGGGACAATCGCCGCCCTGGCCTACGCGATCGATGAAGGCTTTGAGCTCGCTAATGAGGCTGACGTGTCGCAGCGGGAAGTTGTCGAGGCCACTTATGGTGCAGTAGAGCTTCACTCCGATGAAACGGAAGAAATAAGCAAGCCACACAATCTGATCGTCGTCCCTCCGCCGCCTACTGCTATTCAAGTCGGCGAGGCCAGGGGCAGAACTCGGCGAATCATTAGTGACGATTTAAACAGCCCTGCACTCAACTATCTCGATTCGATCGAAACGACTATCCACATCGAAGACCCCAGTAATCGGGCGCCCACATTAAGGCGAATTGTTGCGGGTTTTGTCGATCTCTTCGTTGTAGGGCTGCTCTGCTCTCCGTTTACCGCCGGCGTCGTGTTAATGGAAGCGAACTGGGATGATCCAAGAGTTTTTATGCTCGCGGCTTCCATCGTTGTGTTGGTGAAGTTCCTTTACTCAACCATCACGACGGCGTTGACTGGCCGCACACTGGGCATGAGATTTTTTCAGTTGCGGGTCGTGGATGCGCGCACCGGATTGATTCCCACTGGTAAGCAATCGGCAGGTCGCGCTCTGCTTTACCTGGCATCGCTGTTTGGTGCCGGTCTGGCGCTAACATTTGCGCTCGTTGACCGCGAAAAGCGAACCGCTCACGATCGCTTTACTCACACTGCCGTCATCCGGGCTTAAGGCTTCGTTCCCCTCGAAGTTCAGGACAGACATTCATGTCTGTCCTTTTTTCTTATAAGCAAAGACGGACGAGTAATGCTCGAAAGATCCGGGGACTCTGCTTCAGAAGAACGCTCCCCGTCTCAGGGCATTGGTTCAAACTGATTCACTGGGCATCGCGACGCTGTTTTGATAGATCTCCAAAACGCTGCTAGCCTCGGCAACGAATCGTGAATCAACAAACCATAAAACTGGTTGTGGACGAAGCCCGCCCGCTCATTACGGGGCGCTACCTCGGCCACATTTTTCAAGTCTCCCGCTTTGGTTTGGCGTTGGACTTTCGCCTGCGCGAGGGCAGTTACCTACTCATAAGCGCTGAACCAGGTGTGCCCAGGTTGCACCTGATCTCTCGCCGCATGAAAGACCTTGAAAAGCAATCCCTTTCCCCCGGCCGCTTCGCCCAGGCTTTAAGCAGTAATTTGCGGAACGCGGAACTCGTTTCCATAACAACACACGAATCCGAGCGAATCGTTCGACTGAAGTTCTCCGGCGAAGATGAGATCGGCAAGTCGTACCGACGATCTCTCGTGGCCCAGCTAACGGGACGCTCGGCAAATCTGTTCCTGCTTGATGATCAGGACGTTATCACCAATGCGATCCGGCCGCCGAAAGGTGTGGGCCAACAACCTGGCGAGCTCTACCAACAACCACCTGGTCAGCTGAAGGTCAAAGCCAATGAGACCACCATCGAAAAAGGGGACTTCCCTTCTCTCTCAGCCGCGGTCGTCAACTACTACGAAAGTCTTGCAGCCGCTGGCAGTTTTGCAGCGCGCGTACAGGCGGTCCGCGATCGCCTGCGACGTCAGATTGCTCAGCGCGAAAAGCTGCGATCCAACCTAACGGGTGATCTGATCAGTCACGGCGAAGCCGACCAGCACAAACGGGCGGGCGATCTATTGCTGGCCAATATCGCAAACGCGAAACGTATGGGAGCCATGGCTCGAGTCAAAGATTATTTCTCAGAAGGCGAGCCGTTGGTGGAAATCGCGGTAGACGAGGACAAGTCTCTGCAGGAAGCAGCCGCGCACTACTTTTCCCGCTACACAAAATCGAAGCGCGCGAAGGAAGAGATCGCGCGGCGCGTAATCCAGCTTGAACGAGAACTCGACGGTCTTCGACAGCAACAACTCCAGGTTGAAGATCTAATAAACAAGGGAGATGTCGCCAGACTCGTGGATTTTGAAGAGGCTAAGAAATCGATCCAGCCCACGAAGCGAACAGACGCGAGTGCAAACCTTCCCGGAGTGCGCCGTTATCGCTCGTCGGATGGTTACGAGGTCCTGGTTGGCCGCACCGCTCGAACGAACGACCACCTGACCTTCAAAGTCGCAAAACCTCATGACCTTTGGCTGCATGCTGCTGACTATCCTGGTTCACACGTGGTAGTGCGCAACAAAGGTCGAAACGAAATACCGCAGCGAACCATGATCGAAGCAGCGCAACTGGCAGCGAAGTTCAGTCAGGCAGGCGAGGATGCGAAGGTGAACGTGCACTACGCTCAGCGAAAGTTCCTGTCGAAGCCGAAAGGAGCCGCGCCCGGCCTGGTGCGAATGTCGACCTTCAAAACGATCGCGGTGGCTCCGGAAGAGAAGATCGAACGAATTTGAGGAAAGGAACCCAAGCCGTTGACTACATCGATAACAATGCATGAAGCGAGGATGGCTCTTAACCGTGACTACGACCTCCGCGATTGGGCCGAACAGTATTTGAAAGAGAAAGAGCGCGCCGTTAGCTCTGCAATGAGTGATGAGGAATTCGAAAAGCACTGGCTGTACGTAAGGCCAGAGAGAATGCACGAAGGAGCGATTGAAGCTGTCACCGCTTTCCGCGAACGGAATGAAGAACATTAAAGGAAACATCGATCGGGGGATCCGGCCTTGAACGTGCGTCCCTCCTAAAATTATGCTCCCTATCCTCGAGTCTCCGCAGTCCCGCTTCTCCCCGCTAGTGCATCCTGAATGGCCCGCCCGCCGGCTCCGGCGCCAGATCCGGACGGCTGGAATCCTGAACCACCTCGTGAAGTTCGAGCACGTTCGGCCCTGCAAATGCGTCTTTCGGTAGGGTGCCGGATTGCGCGTGCCCTTTAACAAACTCGTCTGAGCGCACCCAGTTGAGAAAGTCATCGCGCTTCTCCCACAAAGTGAAAACAACGTATGGGTCTCCCTCGTTTACGGGGCGAAGCACCTGATTTGAAATGAATCCCGGCATGCCGTCGACAAGTCCGGCTCGATTCCGAAACCTCTCTTCGAACGCAGCCGCATACTCAGGCTTAACAAAAATTCGATTCGCGACAGTTATCATGGCGATTATCCTCCGCAAGCAAGATAGCATCTTCCTAATGCTCACCCGGCCGATTTGGACCCCGGGCGGGCGGCCCGCGCTTCCAGGTTACTTATTCACCTGTGTCAGGTTTTGATCGTAACCGCTTAATTTGCGAACGACGCGACTTCTCCTCCAGTGTTCGTCGTTTCACGCTCGCAGGTACCCGAGTGGGTACGCGTTTAGCGGGCCGATGATTCAATCGGGCTACTTTTTCGCGAAGCTTCCGGAGGCAGTGCGCCTTGTTTTGATGTTGACTGCGTTGCTCCTGCGAGCTGACTACCAGACCTGTTGGCACGTGCCTTAACCTCACCGCACTCTCGGTTTTATTTACGTGCTGGCCGCCGGGGCCGCTCGAACGAAAAGTTTCGACTTCACATTGCCGCAGCAGCTCGCCGTCAGAGTCTGGGAGTTGGATCATGACGTAAGGTTAAGCCAGCAGAGGAATCAAAAGCCAACTCGTGGCCTGGCCGAATGAAGTTGAACTACTCTCCTCCGCCGGCAAAGGCTGAGAGTACGGAAAAGGCGGCGGGACCAATTGATCTCGCCGCCTCTGTTGTGCCCCAAAGCCTAAGGTTAGCTACTGGGTGGCTGGGTAAACCATCGTCAGCGGATCCGGTAAAGGTATTCGCCGAATCTGTCCATCCTTCGCGATTTTCAGCAGTGAATGTTGCGGCTTATCAGGATTGCCCTTCGCGATCTCATCGATGTTTCCCACGACCAGTACGACGAGCTTCTCCGGTTGCAAGTACTTCTGCGCCACCCGGTGCACTTCGTCAGCAGTCACCGCACGAATGCGATCGCGATAGGTGGTCCAGTAGTCCGCCGGTCGCTTGGTGAACTCGTCCTGAGCAAAGATGCCCGCCACCTGGGCGGCGGTCGCGAAGTTTCGCGGGAAGACTTCGACGAGATAGTTTTTTGCGGTCTCTAACTCTTCCGCAGAGACCTTCGTCGTGCGTACGCGATTGATCTCTTCCATCACGATATCGATGGCCTGAGACGTAGTCGGGTTCTTGGACTGGAAGGCCGCGCGAAACACGCCCGGATTGTAAACACCAAAGCCAAAATTAGAACCGGCGCTGTAGGCCAGACCTTCATCCGACCTGACACGCGACGTGATACGCGAAGTAAACCCGCCGCCACCCAGGATGTCGTTCATGATCGTGAGCGCATATATATCCGGGTTATCTCGCATCGCTCCCATGTGGCCGATGCTTACGCGCCCCTGATTTACGTCTGCCTTGTGAACGGCGTAAACACCGGCTACCGGCACATGCGTCTGCTTCGGTACCGGCGGAACCGCTTCCTTGTTCGCAGGCCAACCCTTCATTGCCGCTTCAAGTTTCGCGACCATCTCTTTCGTGTTGAAGTCTCCCGAGATCGCGAAGATCAGGCCGGCCGGCTGGAAGTACCGCTTATGGAAAGCAATGAGGTCGTCGCGCGTAATGCCTTCAATCGAGGCCCTGGTCGACTCTTTTGCGGAAAAGAAATCCGGACCGTACATCAAGCGAGCCCACTCGCGACCTTCGATGGCATCAGTGCGATCATTGCGTCGCTCCATGGCCTGCAACAACTGGCTCTTAGCGAGCGTGATCCGATCCTCCTGAAAGCCGGGGTTCTTCAACATGTCAAAGAAAAGTGCCAGGCCCTGATCGATGTCTTTCGAAAGTAGATTGAGACCGGCATTGCCCTGCAGCGGAACGATCGAGCTCGAGATGTTTGCCGCGAGAAAATCCGCGGCCTCGTCAAACTCTTCCGCTTTCTTTGAAGTGGTGCCGCCGGCTCGCATCTGACTGCCAGTAAGAGACGCGAGTCCTTTCTTGTCGTCAGGATCGAGATAACCGCCGGTGCGCACAAGAGCCGAGACGTTTACCAGCGGCAGATCGTGATCTTCCACCAGATAGGCCACTGCGCCGTTGGAAAGCACGTGGCGATACTGTTCTCGCTTTGGCGGTGTGTAGTTAAGCGTTGTGTATTTCAGATCGCGCGGGTGCGCTGGGATCTGTTGTGTCTGTGCGAATGGACTGAGCGACGACAGTGCGAGCAACGTGATCGCCAGCAGAGCTGAAAGCATCTTTCCTTTTCTCATTACTGATTACCTCCTTCGAGTTGCTTGAGGCGATCTTCCAGCATCTTTTTGACCACCTTGTAGAAGTTCTGTTTTTCTGGAGGAGCCGAAGCGGCACGCAGATCGACACCGCCGAGAATCGTCTTTATCTGCTCTGGTTTTGCCTGGGCCAGCATCGCCTTCATCTGGCCAAGCTGGGCTTTCTCTTCGTCCGTCATTCCCGCAAGCGCCGGATCCGCCGCGGCCATCGCACCTCCGGCAGCTTTCTTCGTGTAGTAAATCCCGATCGTCCGGTTTTCAGGCTTGAAGTAGGTGTTCGCCACCCGCCGGACATCTTCCGGCGTCACCGCCTGGTGTCGCAGCGGATCGGTATTTATGGTAGACCAGCCGCGATTGTTGTCGCGCAGCAGCAACTGCACCATCAGCCCAAAGTTCGTCTGCAAACCACGAAAGACCCCGGCCGCATACTGGTTCTTGACCTTTTGCAGCTCCTGCGCTTCAACCGGCTCTTTCTGCAGTTTCTCGATCTCTTTGTAGAGAGCCTGCTCAACCTCTTCGGGCGTCTTTCCAGGCTTTGCGACGCCACTGATCTCAAACAGGCCTTCGTACTTGCGCGAATCCTGATTAGCGTTGGCACTGTTCGCAACGGCTTGCTGCAACACAAGAGACTTATACAACCGGCCCGTGCGTCCGGAGAGAACGCTCCCGAGAATATCGAGCGCAAACGCATCGGGGTGACCGTCGGCTACGGTGTGATAACGAATGCGTACCTGCGGAACCGTTTCTGCGTGAGCGATCATGCGCTTCTCAGCAAGCTGTGGCATCTCGGACGTTCGCACCGGCTCAGGAGCGCGCGGGCCGCGTGGCAAACGACCGAAGTATTGCTTGGCGAGCTCAATGGCGCGCGCCGGGTCGATGTCACCGACCAGACAGGCCGTCAGGTTATTGGGTGCGTAGTTGACGGCGAAATACTCCAGCGCTTCTTCGCGGGTAATGCCTTCGAGGTCGCTCGGCCAACCAACCACAGGCCAACCGTAAGGCGACGACTGCCAGAACATCGAATCGTATAGTTCATTGAATTTGCCGGTCGGCGTGCTGTCCGTACGAAGCCTTCTTTCTTCGTGAACAACGTCACGCTCCGAATAGAACTCACGGAACACGGGATTGCGCAGCCGGTCTGACTCCATCCAGAACCAGAGTTCGAGCTTGTTCGCCGGGACATTGATGAAATAGACAGTGAAGTCGCTACTGGTGCCGGCATTCATTCCAGAGCCGCCCGCCGTCGTGTAGATCCGGTCGAACTCATCTTTGACCATCAGCTCTTTTTCGCGCCTGGTAAGAGCCTCGAACTGCGCCAGCAACTCTTTGTGACGGGCGGAGCGAAACTGCGGATCTTTTGCATTTGCGATCTCGCCATGACGCGCTTTGAGGATCAGCGTCTGCTCTTCCTTTCGCAGCTCTGCACGCACGTCGTCCATCTCTTTAATCAGCTTTAGATTCTCGTCGATGTCCTTCGTTCCTAACGCATGCGTTCCTTTGAACATCATGTGTTCGAAGAGATGCGACAAGCCGGTGATACCGGGGCGTTCGTTTACCGAACCCACGCGCGCGATCCAGCCGGCGGCGACATTCGGATCGCCCTTGCGCTGCACAAGCAACAAGCGCATTCCGTTATCCAAAACTACTTCCTGCACCGGCACTTTCTGCGCGGCAACGACGCAGGCGCACAGTAGTAAAGCGAGAAGGCTTAGTGAGATTTTTTTCATTCTGTATTTCCTCAGTGAATTGGAGCGGTTATGTTTTAGAGCGATTGATTTGCTCGCGAGAACCGGACTTATTCTCAACAGAGCGGCCGTGGGATAGACATTCTTGATTGTCCCTGGTCAAACGACGTTCCTGTTCCTGCGTCCAGGAGACAGACAAGAATATTTGTCCTACTTAGCAAAGTAAGCCGCAGTTTTGCGCTCGTCAGTCGAAATTGGTTTCAATACTGCCTGGATAGTTGCCCGTTCTGGAGAGAGGCCATGATAACGAGGCAGAAAGTGAATGTCCAACGGTCCGACAAAGAGTGCTGAGTGCTGAGTTCCGTCTTAGGTCTTCAAGTCTCAGGTCTCAGGATTTCTGGTCAGGTCTCGTGAGACCTCTAAGACCTGCGCTTTGAGCTTGGTTCCCCTGACTTGTATATACTCGGTGCATGAACTGGAGCGCGAACCTTATCACCACTGCAGAACAAATCCGTGAACTCCTCGCGAACACGCGCACGATCGCGATCCTTGGAATCAAAACGGAAGCGCAAGCCGGGCAACCCGCGTTTTATGTGCCGAGCTACCTGCAAGCAGCGGGATTCGAGATTATCCCCGTGCCTGTTTACTATCCTGAGGTCACACAAATATTAGGGCAAAAAGTTTATCGGTCGCTGAAGGAGATACCAGGAGAGGTTGATTTGGTGAACGTGTTCCGGCGTTCTCAAGACGTCGCAGCGCACTGGATGATATTCTTGCCACAAAGCCAAAGGCGGTGTGGCTGCAATCAGGAATCGCCAATGACTCAGTGGCGGAGAAGCTGGCAATAGCGGGGATCAAAGTGGTTCAGGATCGCTGCCTGATGGTTGATCACCGATACCTGGGTTCCTGACACGCTTCATAAATGACAAATGAGAACTAACGAGAACTGTCAAATGAACAGATGGAAAATCTTACGGCCCGCACGCACCATTCGTGCGCGTTACTGTCGTCCCAAACCGCTTCTGATATTCCTCTGAAGTGATAAACCCACAGACCAGCGAAAGATAGTTCCCCGGTACCTGGTTGTTCAAGACATCCAACCAGAAATCGTAGCCAGCCTGATCGGGATCGCGTCTCAGAAACCCGAAGTACTCAGCCAGCACAAATCCCTTGTTGTATTCCGCATCGAAAAAGTCCGCGTTGTCGACGACGACCCGCAATACTCTCGCCCGACTAGTTGTTTGATTGGTGCTCGAATTGTACTCGCCGATCATCTGCGGTCGCTGGCTCGCCAGATTCGGACCGGAACAGTTTTGGACTGAAGCAATCAGCGCATCAATGAAAGCGTCGCGAGTCATGACTAAAGGGAACTTCTGAATGAACTCGGCTCGTTGAACGAAGCTCTGCGCAAACGACTGCTTGTTCGCCTCGAGACTCGCACTGTTTGAAAACGTGTCGCGGTCGATGACGAATTCCGCAAACGTCGGTCTGCGACAGAGCGATGCCTGGTAAACCCTGTAGATGAAGAACCCTGTTTGCTGAAATTCCTGTTCGATAAAGAATGCTGCTGCAACGGCCACTCGCCGGCGACTGATGCAAACCTGATCCAGGCCGCATGAAGTAATTTGGTTAGTCCAGTAGGCAAAGCCTTCCGGGTCCGGTTCGCGATTCAGAAAGTCGAGGTAAAGCCGGCGCACAAACAATTGGGGATCATCGATTGGATTGAAAGGAACCGCGGAAAGCGGCTGCCAGGCCGGCTGAGCTTCCTGTGCAAACGTGAAGGTTAGTTGCGTTTCATTTCCACCGCCGGCATTCATCGTATAAACGTCGAAGCTGAATCTAAGCGTACTTTGAAACGTAAGTTTGGTGCCATCAGCCGACCAGGCGGGCCGGCTATTCTCGCCAGTATTGTTGGTAAGTCGCGTCTGGTTCGTGCCACTGCTCGTCATCGAGTAAACCTGGAAAGGACCGAGGTCTCCAATGCGTGTGCTGGCGAATACGAGTCTGGTTCCGTCGGGTGACCAACGCGGGGTGATGTCAATGTTGCCCGGCAGACTGAGGCGCGTCTGATTGGTGCCGTTGGCGTTCATTACCAGGACGCCATACAAGCCGCGGACACCGTCTTGAATGACAGCATTACTGCAAGCAATCTTCCGCCCGTCGGGAGACCAATCGGGATCCTGAAAGTCCGCACTGGAGCCGCCAGTGAGACTTCGCTGACCACTCCCATCCACGTTCATTACGAAGATGTCGAAATCTCCACCGTCACGATTACTGGCAAAGGCGATCTCTACCCCGTCAGGCGACCACGCGGGAGAACGGTCCGAATTATACTGGCTCGCGGAATTATTCGTGAGCCGTGTCTGGCCGGTACCATCGGCGTTCATCAGATAGATCTCTTCGTTGCCATCACGGGTGCTCGTAAAGACTAACTTCGCGCCATCAGGAGACCAGGCTGGGTCTCCATCGAATGCGATATTGTTGGTCAGCCGCGTTTGCGCGCTGCCATCGGAATTCATAACGTAAATTTCTACATTACCGTCACGCGTGTTCGTGAAGGCGATCTTGCCGTTTGTCTTCGCAAGGGACGCGAAGGCAGTTGAGCCGGGCAGTGCTGATTGGGTTTCCGGGTTCGCACCTTTAGTAATCGGTTCCTGGCTCGCCGCTCGCTGGACACGATCACCGAGAGTTACCAGAAGGCCGCCGGCCAGCAGCAGAAAGAAAAATGCGCCGCCACGAATTCCACTGACTCGCGAACGCGGTGAGGATGGGCTTGGGCAACATTCTGGTGTTCTCTGATCACGCATAAGATTTCCCCCCGGGAGTTGAACTTACTGAGCCGGTCAACAGGTCAATGATAGTTTGGCTTATGACACGAATAATATTAATTCGCGGTAGATTCCAAGGTTATTGCCGGAATCTCAAGATCACGAGTCAAGCTGACACCCAAACCAGTACAGCAAGCGCCCGCAACCTGGCCGTCGCCTAAGGCTAGAGACTATTGAGGCAAGCCCAGTTAAGACAGTCAGCGTTTATGGTGGGACGGCGGCGTGGTCGCTATCGCTCGCTGTTCTGATTAACAATCCTCTTGATGAAGATTCGGTTGGTTTCCTGCTACAGTTGCTCCTCGACCAGATATGCCAGCACCGTTACCGCAACCACTACCTTTCGCCTTAGCGCGAGGGTGGATTTTTGCCTACGCATCGAAGCCGATGATGAAGGAAGGTAACTGGTGAATGAGATCGTGACGGGGCGTCCTTAATCAAGATCAGAATCGCCGTTAACCAATCCAGCTATATGAAACTATTCTTCCGCAGCATCGCCCTTCTACTACTTTTGCTTGCTCCATTCTGTGCGAACGACAATGACGTACCGGCGCCTCAAAAGACCCAACCTGGCGATTCGCGGCTGACGGTCACCTACATCGCTAACGAAGGCGTCTTGATTAAGTCTGGTAACAAACAGGTGTTGATCGACGGCTTACACCGCGAATACAAACCTGATTACGCGTTTCCTCCTCCAGGCTTAAGGAAATCCCTCGAATCGGTGGAGTCGCCGTATCACAAGATTGACCTGATACTCGTCTCGCACATTCACCTCGATCACTTTCACTCTGAATCTGTCGGCCTTCATCTGAAAAACAATCCGGCAGCAGTGCTGGCCTCCAGCGATCAAATCGTTGATGCGCTGAAGAAGGATTTCAAGGAGTATTCGAAGATTGAATCGAGAGTTAATCGGCTCAAACACGAGTGGCAGAAGGAAGTCTACTTCGGCGCCGCCGATATAAGAGTCAGAGCCCTCGGATTAAGTCACGGCAGTGCTCATTTTAGCTGGATCCAGAACTTCGGGCATGTGATCGAGTTCGATGGAAAGAAACTTTTACATCTTGGTGACGCTGACATGACAGCCGAGAACTTCGCGAGCTTCCGGTTGGCTGAGGCTGGAATCGACGTCGCGTTTATCCCTTATTGTTACTTGCTCTCGGCTCGCGGTTGCGCATTCGTGCAGAGCCAGTTCAAGCCAAAACAGATCATCGGCTTGCACATCTCTCCCGCGGACGCAGACAGTGTTACGACTCGAATCAAGACCACGTGTCCTGAGGCAACGACATTCACTAAAATTCTGGAGAGCAGAGAGTACTGACGGTTACATACGCTAGTTGTACCTCAATAAATATGGCGGGTTAGTTTCACACTCTTGCAAACCAATGATGCTCGTACTGACAATCGCAGTTCTTCTGCAAGCTCCGCAGTTCACTCCTCAAACAAGTGGCGTGAAAGCCCGTCTTCGCGGGATCAGCGCCGTCAATGCTCGAGTCGCATGGGCCAGCGGCGCTGACAGCACCGTCTTGCGTACGACTGACGGCGGCACGACCTGGCGGAAGTTGAATGTTACCAGCGAGCAACTCGACTTTCGCGATGTCGATGCGATTGACGAACAGACTGCCTTTGTTCTTGCAATCGGAAACGGTCCGGCTTCCCGCATCTATAAAACGAGCGATGGCGGCGCCACCTGGATGCTCCAGTTCAAGAATGAGGATCCAAGGGTCTTTTTAGATGCGATGTCGTTCTGGGACGCCAACCACGGCATCGCGATCGGAGATTCAGTCGAGGGAAAGTTCTACATTATGACGACTGAGAATGGCGGCGGCGCCTGGAAGCGCGTGCCGGCAACATCGCTGCCGCCGGCGCTCGAGAATGAGGGCGCTTTCGCGGCCAGCGGTACAAACATCGCCATCGTGGGAAAGAGCCATGCTTGGATTGCCACGGGCGCCGCAGCGAAGTCTCGAGTGCTCAGGACAACCGACCGCGGCCTGACCTGGAAGGTGGTTGGGACGCCGATTGCTTCCGGTCCCACGTCGGGGATCTTTTCGATCTCATTCCGGGATGAGAAACACGGCGTTGTAGTCGGCGGTGATTATCGGAAAGAGGGTGACGCGGTCGATAATCTCGCCTTTACCGAAGACGGCGGTGAGACATGGAAACTGAGGGAAGGTCTATCGGGTTACCGATCAGTAGTTGCCTATGTGCGATCGGGTTCCCGAATGATGGGAATCATGGCGGTCGGTCCGACAGGTGCTGACTACTCGCGGGATGACGGGCGAACTTGGACTCTTATTGAAGGCCTAAAGTTCGACACGCTTAGTATTGCGCGAGGCAGACAGCCGCTGATCGGTTGGGCCGCTGGCGCCAACGGAAGTATTGGCAAGGTGACGTTCTAGTCACCGCTCTTACTTTTACAGTAGCGAATTAGCCCATAAGTTCAGCCTGGAAACCTGGTGTTCTCGGCAAAGACCAGTCCGCTGGCCATTTCTAAGCTCAGGAAGGTGGACCACTTTACAAGTAAGGATTAAGAATTATGGAAACCAACGTTGTTGAAATCGCACCCGACGTTTATCGCATCTCGACCTTTCATCCCGACTATGGCATGCAGTTCAACCAGTTTCTTGTAAAAGACACCGAACCGTTCCTCATGCATACCGGGTTTAAGCAGATGTTTCCACTGACATTGGAGGCCGTAGCTTCGGTAATTGAGCCGGAAACGTTGCGGTGGATTGGATTCAGCCACTTCGAGTCGGACGAGTGTGGCTCGTTGAACGAATGGCTAACGGTAGCGCCGCAATCACAGGCAGTTTGCAGCTTCGTCGGCGCTGTTGTCAGCGTGAACGACTTTGGTGAGCGACCGGCCCGCGCGCTTGCGGATGGCGAGATCCTTGAAACGGGACAGCATCGTCTGCGCTTTCTGGCAACTCCACATGTCCCACATTGTTGGGACGCCGGTCTCTTCTTCGACGAACGCGATAAAACGCTCTTCTGCTCCGACCTTTTTTTTCACCCGGGCGATCCTGAACCATCAACCGAGTCTGATATCGTCGGTCGCGCAAAAGCGTCGATGCTGGCAGGACTAGCAAGTCCTTTGGCCAATGACATGCCGTATACACCGTACACCGGCAGCACGCTGCGCAGGCTTGCCGATCTCGAACCACGAACAGTCGCAGTTATGCATGGTTCATCGTTCCGTGGTGATGGCCGTCAGGCGATTCTCGACCTGGCCGGCGTAATCAGGGAAACGCTGGCGTGAAAGGACCGCGAAGGTGAGCTCACCAGCAACCAGGCCAGAAAAGAGACGCGTTAACCCGGCGGCAGCGTGGCGAGATGCACAGGAATTAATCTGGGCGCACCGCTACCGCCTGGCGCTGGGTATGGGCCTAATGATCATTAACCGGCTTATGGGTCTGGTGCTGCCGGCAAGCTCGAAGTACTTAATCGACGAAGTCATTCTAAAGCAGCGGAGCGAGCTGCTCGTCATTCTCGCAATCGCAGCCGGTGGCGCCACGCTGGTTCAGGCACTGTCGTCGTTCGCGCTCTCACAGATACTTGGTGTCGCTGCGCAACGTGCGATCACGGAAATGCGCAAGAGCGTGCAGGAACACGTCGCGCGTTTGCCCATCAAATACTTCGACTCCACGCAAACCGGAGTGCTGATCTCGCGCATCATGACCGACGCCGAAGGGATTCGTAACCTGGTTGGCAGCGGGCTGGTGCAACTCGTCGGCGGCCTGGTCACTGCAGCCATCGCGCTTTGCGTGCTTTTCTATCTGAACTGGAGACTTACCGCGATCACTCTTCTCGCGCTGGGCGCGTTCGGCGCGTGCATGGCGCTGGCTTTCAAAAAGCTTCGGCCATTGTTTCGCGAACGTGGAAAAATCAATGCGGAGGTGACGGGCCGCTTAACCGAGTCGCTCGGCGGTATTCGCATCGTCAAAGCGTATGCGGCGGAAAAGCGCGAAGAGCTGGTCTTCGCTCGGGGCGCGCACCGTCTCTTTCGCAATGTCGCCCGCTCCATGACTGCAGTGTCGGGCGTCACTGCCTTCTCAACCATCATCGTCGGGTTGATTGGCGTAATTCTGATCGTTATTGGCGGCCGCGACATCCTGGCCGGGCAGATGACGCTCGGTGACTTCTTCATGTACATCTTTTTCACGGCGCTGGTTGCTGCGCCGTTGGTGGAGATCGCTTCAATCGGCACCCAGATCACCGAGGCCTTTGCGGGCCTCGATCGCATTCGAGAGATTAAGCGGATGGCGACTGAAGATGAAGAGGACGCACACCTGACGCCGCTCGGGCCGATCGAAGGTGAAGTCGTGTTCGAGGAAGTAAGCTTCGAATACAACGACGACACTCCGGTCCTCAATAATGTTTCGTTCCGCGCGCCGGCCGGTTCGACCACCGCGTTGGTGGGCTCGAGTGGATCCGGAAAGTCAACGCTAATCAGCCTGGTAATGGCGTTCAACCGACCGCTGGCCGGGAGAGTGTTGGTGGACGATCGCGACCTGGCTTCCGTGCTGCTGAAAGATTATCGAAACCAACTCGGCGTCGTGCTGCAGGACAACTTCCTTTTCGACGGCACCATTGCAGAAAACATCGCCTTCTCGTTTCCGCAGGCGACTCGTGAAGAAATAATCGCGGCCAGCCGGGTGGCCCACTGCGAAGAGTTCATCAATGGATTTGGCGACGGCTATGACACGATAGTCGGCGAACGGGGCGTGAAGCTGTCAGGTGGACAACGTCAGCGTGTTGCCATCGCCCGCGCGATTCTGGCTGAGCCAAAGATTTTGATTTTGGACGAAGCAACTTCGAGCCTGGACAGCGAGAGTGAGGCGATGATTCAGGACGGTCTGCAGTCGCTGCGTCGGGGCCGCACAACATTCGTGATCGCCCACCGCCTTTCAACTATTCGCAGCGCAGACCAAATACTGGTGTTGGAAGCTGGTGAGATAGTCGAACGCGGCTCACATGAAGAGCTGCTGGCGGCGGAAGGAAGATATAAGCAGTTGTACGACAAGCAATATAGCTTTGAGCGCAACCAGTTCATCAACCCTGGTGAAGATTTCACGCCGGAACTGCCCAAGCCGCAAACGCCGGCTGTGCCGTCATCGAGTTTGTAAGACCGCAAACGCACCTCAAATGCCAACATTTACTGATCGAACCCAGTTTCTCGAAAGAATGATTTCGAGGTTGCAACGTCGCGCGGATCATCTCGAGACGATCAGTGGGAAATACTGGACTGCGCGCCGAATTCTTTTTGTCGGTGGCGCTTTGGTGGCGCTCATTGCCTGCAGGTTTTCCGGTACCACAAGCGGAATACTCCTGGCTCTCTTTTTTGTAACTGTGTTTGTGGCCGTCGCGCTGTATCACCGCCGAGTGCAGGAGAGCCTCACGCGCAACGCTCTGATGATGGACATCAAACGCGTCCAGTTGGCACGCATTCATCTGGATTGGGACTTAATGCCGGCGAGCGATCTCGCGGCCGATGATCCGACGCACGAATCTCATCCGGAAACCGCTCATCCGTTTGAGACTGATTTGGACATTACCGGCGAGCGTTCGCTGCTCCGTTTGCTGGACAGCGCCGTCACTGCTGAAGGCAGTCAACGACTGAGATCGTGGCTTCTGAACACTACACCAGATCTACCGCTCATCGAGCGGCGACAAGCACTGGTCCGGGAACTAACCAGTCACGCGCTCTTTCGCGACAAGCTGCAACTACTTTCCGCCGTTGCCGGCAAGGAGGGACGAACGACGCCTGTCCGCAGTGGTTCTGGTCGCTGGAAATCCCGAATGCTGGTCGACTGGATAGGCCGCAGTATTCATGAGAAGTCATTGCTTCCGACCGTGGCTCTGCTCACGACACTTTCGGCCTTGAACATAGCGCTACTTGTACTGGCGTTCCTGGAACTCATTCCTCCGATATGGCCCATCGCTTTCGTGATTTACCTCAGCGCGATGATCGCCCTTCAATCCAGAATCGCGACCGCATTTGGAGAGTTACAGGATTTGGAAAAGGCCTTGACCAGATTCAAAGCGGTATTTCAATACCTGGAGACTCGGGGGTGCGGGGACACTCCTGGTCTTGCGGAAATCTGTTCGCCGTTCATGGACCGGCAAAAGCGCCCATCGGCCGAAGTGCGAAAGCTGGAAGGACTGGCAGTCGCATTGGGCTTGCGAACAAACGCCCTGCTGTGGTTCGCGGTGCACGTTTTTGTTCCGTGGGACTTTTACTTTACGCACCGTCTGGAGTTGATCAAGAAGGATCTCGCGCAACTGTTACCGCGCTGGTTGGATGCGTGGTATGAGTTGGAAGCGCTGAACTCGCTTGCCAACTTTGCTTACTTGAATCCTGATTACGGCTTTCCAATCGTGGTCGAGGCTGTCCCGGGCGGAAGCGCTTCCGAGCACGCAAATGTTCCTGCCGTCTTCGAGGCCTTTGAGTTGTGTCATCCGCTGTTGAAGCCCGACGCAAAGGTCTGCAATGACTTTGGACTCGATGATCAAGAGAAGATCGTGGTTCTGACGGGGTCGAACATGGCGGGCAAAAGCACCTTCCTAAGAACAGTAGGCGTGAATCTGAGTTTGGCTTACGCCGGGGCGCCCGTTACTGCCGCAAGCTTGCAGACTTCCCTGTTTCGAGTTTTCACTTGTATCAAGGTCAGCGACTCGGTACAGGATGGACTGTCTTACTTCTACGCCGAAGTAAAGCGGTTGAAGGCGCTGCTCGCGGCAACTGAAGCGGACAGCCCTCTGCCGGTGCTGTTTTTGATCGATGAGATCTTTCGCGGCACCAACAGTCGCGAACGCTTGATTGGGAGTCGCGCGTTTATTCGAGCGTTAGCAGCTCGCCGGACTATCGGTCTCGTGGCGACTCATGATTTAGAGCTGGTGAAGCTTGCGGACGAGATTATGGGAGTAGCGAACTTTCACTTTCGTGAAGAGGTGCGAGACGGGAAGATGGTCTTCGATTACAAGCTCCGGCCGGGTCCCTGCCCGACGACGAATGCGCTGCTGATTATGAGGATTGAGGGGTTGCCGGTTGAGTAGAGGTGGTCTTTGGTCTTTTGGTCTTTGCTTCTTTAGGCTGCGAAACTATTCCGGCCAGGGAACCTGTGCCGAACAGAATCACCCAAGACCACAGAGCAGAGACTCAAGGCCAGGTCTTTCCATTAATAACCAACACTGCAACTTAAGTTTAACTCTTCTAGATTTAGTCGATAAGCCCACCATCAGCAATATCGGCTACTACAATCACAGCCAGAGTCAAAACAACAGCTACCACCACGCCGACGGCGATCAGAATTATTTTGCCGGTGCTCATCCCACGCCCACTAACTTTTTCGACAATCGTGTAAGACAACTCCATCTTCTTCCCAGTCTTATCTTCAGTGAGCGTAAACCATTCGCTTTCAGCCTGGTTGATCCGTCCCTTCACCTCACCGCCGCTGCGTAGCCTAATCTTCACGCGCGGTTTTTTCCTGGACAGCCGTTTGGCGACCTCTGCTTTTATTTTGGCAGCCTCTGCGTCTTCAACAGGCTGCTGCGGTGTCTGAATCACTTGCTCAATTACCCTGGGTGTTTCAGATTTCGTAACTTCCTTGTCCGCAGCAGTCGTGGTATTTGGTTTTGCGTCAGCCGCGCGAGCCAACGGAGCACAACCGAGAATAAATACCAGCGGAAGGATGCTAAGTCTTTTCTTCATCAAAGCCTCCTTGGACTTCGGTTTGAATAACGGAAGGGAATAATCTGTTATGGGACGACCTCTTGTGAGTAAGCGCCGCGCTTGTACACCCGCCCGCGTTACTAAGTCAATGGAAGCTTTAGAAGCAAACACACTTGCCTGCAATTACCGCGAAGCCTCGCGCTTCGTTCTAAACGTTCCGTCGTGCTTTAAGTAGGTTGAGCGATTAGAGTTAACTGCGCGGGTTCACGAGGGCCGGCCCGGCATGAAGCCAACCCACTTGCAACGTAATAGTTTGGTAACACTCGAAAGGGGATTGGGCCGGAGCCAGGTCGCTGCTGGAATGTCCGGTAGTGCTCCGTTAGTGTGTTGCTCACAAGCACGAGCGCAGGTTGATTGGAGTCAGTACCACCGCGCGGTGGTACTCTCTTCATTACCCGCAGTAGACGCGCAAGACTAATCGGGTTTTCCTTCTGGGCAACACACTAACGGAGCACTACCGAATTTCCTGCGTTCTAGCTGCACTGGCGATTTCTGTGTAATCTTGTGCGACGCAAAATTCAATTTCCGAGGTAACTGATCTCCTTAATGAGCACTGAGCCAAACAAAGTTATCTATTCAATGGTCGGGGTCAGCAAGTTCTATGACAAGAAACCCGTCCTAAAAAACATCTATCTTTCCTATTTCTACGGCGCGAAGATCGGCGTCATCGGTCTTAACGGATCAGGTAAGTCTTCCCTCTTGCGCATCCTCGCCGGCGTTGATAAAGACATCAACGGCGAGACCGTACTCTCACCCGGTCACACGGTTGGTTTTCTTGAGCAGGAGCCATTGATTAACGACGACCGCACAGTCCGCGAAGTCGTTGCAGAAGCTGTACAGGAAACCATCGCCTTGCTGAAAGAGTTTGAGGACATCAATGCTCGATTTGGCGAAGAGGTGACTGACGACGAAATGAATGCACTGCTTGAGCGGCAAGGCGTGGTGCAGGAAAAATTAGACCATCTCGACGCATGGGACCTGGATTCGGGACTTGAAATGGCTATGGACGCGCTGCGTTGCCCTCCTTCTGAAACACCTGTCAAGGTGCTGTCGGGTGGCGAACGCCGCCGCGTAGCACTCTGTCGCCTGCTGCTGCAGAAGCCGGACATTCTGTTACTCGATGAACCGACGAATCACCTCGATGCGGAATCCGTCGCGTGGCTCGAGCACCACTTGCAGCATTATCCTGGAACGGTGATCGCCGTAACACACGATCGATATTTCCTCGACAATGTTGCGGGTTGGATTTTAGAGCTGGACCGCGGTGAAGGCATCCCGTGGAAGGGGAACTACACCTCCTGGCTCGAGCAGAAGCAGGAGCGTTTGCGACGTGAGGAAAAGTCTGAGAGCGACCGGCAGAAGACGCTGCAACGAGAACTGGAATGGATTCGCATGTCGCCCAAAGCACGACACGCGAAAGGCAAAGCGAGAATAAATTCCTACGAAGCCCTCTTGCAGGAACAATCCGACAAGCGGCGGGAAGATCTCGAGATTCACATCCCGCCCGGTCCTCGCCTGGGCAACGCGGTGATCGAAGCCGATCACGTGAGCAAAGCATACGGGGATCTGCTGCTGGTCGAGGACCTGAGTTTTAAGTTGCCTCCTGGTGGCATCGTCGGCGTGATCGGTCCAAACGGAGCAGGTAAGACAACCTTGTTTCGCATGATCACTGAGCAGGAGCAGCCGGACAAGGGCACGATTCGAAAGGGTGAAACCGTCTCGCTGGCTTACGTCGACCAAAGTCGCACGCTTGATGCAAACAAAACCATCTGGGAAGAGATCACCGGCGGCACGGATCTTCTGAAGCTTGGCACGCGAGAGGTTAACTCGCGGGCGTATGTGGCGCGCTTCAACTTTTCGGGGTCGGACCAGCAGAAAAAAGTCAATATGCTCTCGGGTGGTGAGCGTAATCGGGTGCATCTGGCGAAGATGTTGAAAGAGGGCGCGAACGTTTTGCTGTTGGACGAGCCGACCAACGACCTGGACGTCAACACGCTCCGAGCGCTCGAAGAAGCGTTGGAAAACTTTGCGGGCTGCGCGGTAGTCATTTCGCATGACCGCTGGTTTTTGGATCGTATTGCGACGCACATTCTCGCATTTGTGGGCGACAGCCGCGTGGAATGGTTTGAGGGAAACTATTCTGAGTACGAGGCGGATCGCAAGGAGCGCCTGGGGGCAGCGGCCGAACAACCACACCGGATCAAGTACCGGCATTTGACTAGATAATGCGGAGCCTTTCGAGAACTCGTCAGCGCTTTTGTGTCAGACGTAGAATTCATGAAGGAATGCGGCGAGTCTTCAGCCGCAACAGCTTCAGCGCCTGAGAGCCTGATCTATTAAAGAAAGTGCGCGCGCGGGCACCACCGCTCCAGAGCAGCGAAATGGCGTCAGGGATTCGCGGCAACCACATTCCGCTTCTGCGCCCGCTCCGAACCATGTGTCTTAAACACCAATCGTTGGCTGAAACTGCTTTTCACTCCGGCGTAGCCCTGATAGGTATTGGCGTGCTGGTCTTCTTCGGCGCGACGCCAAAAAGCTTATCCACCAATCCGGTCGGCAGCGCCTGGCTGGCGGCCGCAATCCTGGTCGTGGCAGGAATTATCCTGGTCGGTGTTCATCGCCACTCAACAAAAAGATCGCTGCCGAAAGCACCCTCAAGAGAACCAACAAAATGATTCTTCGCGCGTCCAGGGCGCGCTTGGAATTGGACTATTTACTGGAGTTCAACCATGAAACGAACAGTGTTGCATGCGGTCCTGGTCATCACTCTGGCGCTCATCGCAACAACCCCTGCGAGGCCGCAAGACACGACACTCGACAACCTGCCGGCGTCACCGCTGAAGTTTGGCGCCTTCACCATCCGTTTCGATCCCGGTGGCACCTTCACTCTTGCTGCGGAGCGCTGGCCCAACTTGAGTGGTAACTGGAAATTGTTGGGCCAGGAGATTGAACTCACGATGACGGACGGGCCGGGTGGCTGCGATGGCGCCGGACGTTACCGCGTGGGCCGAGACGGCAAGCGAATAAGCTTCAACCTCGTGTCCGATGAGTGTAGGTCCAGACAGATGATCTTCGATGGGAGTTCGTGGCTGCCGCCTGACGAAAGCGCAAGCACGCCGCCACGAAAGCTCACACTTACCGCCCGCGCCAAACCACCGTCGCGTGTCCTGGCAGGTAAAGCTAACTGGCCGTCGTTTCGAGGAAATCAGGCTTCGGGTATTGCAGATGGACAAAACCTACCCGACACCTGGAATGTTAAGACGGGTGAAAACATTCTCTGGCGTTCCCCGGTCCCGGGTCTAGCACACTCTAGTCCGATAGTTTGGGGCGATCGAATCTTTGTCACCAGCGCCGTCAGCAGCGATCCAAAAGCTACTTTCCGCCCGGGCCTGTACGGCGACGGAGATGCTTCGAAGGACCGTTCGCTACATCGTTGGATGATCTACGCCGTCGACAAGCGGAGCGGTAAGACCCTTTGGGAACGGGTCGCGCACCAGGGCGAGCCTGCCGACAAACGGCACATCAAATCAACCTACGCGAACTCCACTCCGGCGAGTGACGGGCGCATTGTCGTAGCGTGGTTCGGCTCTCAGGGCGTTCATGCATATGACGTCAACGGCCGCTTTCTTTGGAAAGTTGATTTGGGCCGGATCGATCTCGGCGCTTACGACATTCCGACTTTCGAGTGGGGATCCGCCAGCTCGCCCATCATCTGGAACGGAATGGTCATACTTCAATGCGATACACAAACTGATTCGTTTGTTATCGCTCTTGATGCCGCAACTGGGAAAACGTTATGGAAGACCGACCGCGAAGAACTTCCCTCATGGGGAACTCCGACAATAGTGCAAACCTCGACCGGTCCCGAGCTGATTACGAACGCATCCAACTTTATTCGTGGCTACGATCCGCGTACTGGCAAAGAGCTCTGGCGTTTGGGCCGTAGTTCAAAGATCACCGCGCCTACTCCGATTTTTGGTGACAACGTTTTCGTTGTGGTCAGCGGCCGCGCCCCCGAACGGCCAATCTTCGTGGTAAAGCCAGGCGCGCGCGGAGATCTGACCCTGGCCGAAGGCAAGACCAGTAGCGACGCAATCGTCTGGAGTCGCACTGGCCGTGGTCCCTATATGCCGACACCGTTGATCTACAAAGGGATCCTTTACGTGCTTGCCAATAACGGATTGTTCGACGCCTACAATTTGAGCAGCGGCAACGAAATCTATCGCGAGAGATTGCCGCTTGTCGGTAGCGGCTTCAGTGCCTCACCGGTTGCGGCTGATGGGAAGATTTACCTCTCGAACGAAGACGGCGAGATCATCGTAGTCGCGGAGGGCGAGAGATTCAAACACATCGCAACGAATTCCATGGGCGAGTTACTGATGGCAACGCCGGCGCTTTCGGAGGGTGTCATGTATGTCCGTTCGGCGACCACGCTTTTTGCGATTGGTCAAAAACGCTGAGTAGCGGCTACCGCATCCGGCAAATTACGCAGAGTATGAGTTCGTCGAATGCACTTCGCAGTGTCCCCCAGCGATCTCTTTTTTTTTAATCTATGGAATCCGCGAAACCGGCGGATCTATCACTAAGCTCGATGATGGACACTCGGGGTTACCTGCAACGCATCAACTACGATGGCCCGCTCGACCGCAGTGCCGAAACCCTGCGTCGGTTGCAGCACTGCCACTTGCTCTCAGTTCCGTTTGAAAACCTGAGCATACATTCCCACCAGCAGATTGTTCTGACCGACGAGGCGCTTTTCGAGAAGATCGTCACGCGAAAGCGCGGTGGGTTTTGCTACGAACTCAACGGACTATTTTCGGCGCTGCTGCGTGAATTGGGATTTGGAGTCACAATGCTTTCTGCCCAGGTCGCAAACGCCGAGGGGGTTTTCGGACCCGACTTTGATCACATGACCCTACTGGTCACCGAGGAGCAGCGCTGGTTGGTGGACGTGGGCTTCGGCGATTCTTTCCTGGAACCATTGTTGCTCGATGTTACAAGCGAGCAAGTGCAAGACGAACGCGCCTATCGCTTGAGTAGTGAGGGCGAAACGTTGGTGCTCTATCAAAAGCTGCCGGAAGAACAATGGAAGGCACAATATCGATTCACACTCGCTCCATATCAATATGCGGATTATGCGGCAATGTGCGAGTACCACCAGACTTCGCCCAACTCGCACTTCACTAAAGCACGCATCTGTTCGCGAGCAACCCGGAACGGGCGGATGACGCTGAGTGGCATGCGTTTGATCGTCACTGCGAACGGCAAACGCGAGGAACGATTGCTGAGTAGTGAAGCTGAGTACGCTGCGATCCTGGCTGAACATTTCGGGATCAAGCAGCCTTCGCCTAACTTGTAGTTTGTTTCATCGGCGCAACCTTTTGGAGCAGGTCACACTGAGGAGATGAGCACGTGAACACCGAACGAACATTCCTTCAACATTTCCTGGCCGCCATCGCCTATCGCACACAAAAAGCATTGCGCGATGCACCTTTGCATTACCCCGATTTTTCGGCCGGTCACGAGGCGCGGACACCAGTCGAAATACTACGTCACATGACCAGCCTCATGGGTTACACGTCCACGTTGTACGTCGGCGGAACGTACCCATTCGAACCCGAGCCGCTTTCCACCTTCGATGATGAGATAGGAAGATTTCACGAGATGCTCCTGGTAGTAAGCAGGCACCTTGAAGCTGGAACGCCACTGCAGGAGATCTCCTACTACCAGCTTCTACAGGGTCCGTTTGCTGATGCAATGACGCACGTGGGCCAACTGGCAATGCTGCGTCGCCTGGCGGATGCGCCGGTAGCTCCAGAGAATTTCATCCATGCTGAGATTCGGTCGGACCGTCTTGGACCTGACCAGGCGTCTCCGGCGCTGCCGGATGAACACTGGCCCGAAAGACCAAAGTAGGATCGCCGGCAGCGCGGTCAAGATTGGCCCGGACTCGAAGTAGCGATAAAGTTATATCTCAAATCGTCATTTCAAAACGCACGCGAACAAATGGGAGGGGGAAATGTCGAAAGAACATCTGGAGACTTACTTAAACGATCACCTGGCAGGCTCAGTAGCGGCGATCGAACTCCTCGATCATCTGACGGAATCGCAGCAGTACCCTCCCCTCAGAGGTTTTTTCGTTCAACTCAAATCAGAGGTCGAGGGCGATCAGAAAGAGTTGAAGAGTCTAATGGAGCGTCGGGACCTTTCCGAGAGCGTCGCACGCCGGGCATCGGCATGGCTCGCCGGGAAAGTCACGGAATTAAAACTGGCTCTGGACGACACGTCGGGTGGCGACCTGCGCTTAATGGAGTCGCTGGAGTTTCTGTCACTCGGAATTGAGGGCAAGCGTTTACTCTGGATTGCGCTTGCAGCAACTGATGAGAATGTTTCGGCTTTTCAGCGTGTCGATTTTGGGCGATTGATCAAGAGTGCCGAGGATCAGCGTGCGCGAGTGGATGAACAAAGGGTAGCTGCGGCACGAAAGGCGTTACAAACGTAGGACAGACATTTTCGTCTGTCGCTTTTTACACTAATAAATGAGACAGCCGAAAGGTCTGTCATCGGATAGTGAGACAGACAGCAAAGCCTGTCCTACTGAGGTTCCCCTATGTCGAAAATTAATTGGAGCCGCCTGATCCTGGGTGGCATTGTCGCCGCAGCCATTTGCTTTCTCACCGATGGCCTGCTGCACGAGATGGTTCTTAAATCGGACTGGCTCGCCGTTTTCGCAAATCTGGGCGCTCCTGCTCCAACGGGCGAGAATCCCACGTCTATGTTGTACTTCGGTGTATTTGAGTTGGGTCGGGGAATGATCGCGATTTTCATCTACGTGACGATGCGTTCACTTTTTTCCCCTGGACCCAGGACCGCTGTGCTCGCGGGAGTGGTAGCGTGGATTGCGTTCTCACTTACAGGGCCAGTCCAGTTCATCCCGCTGGGCTTTATCTCTAACGCCTTGTGGATCAAGATGGCCGGGATTCAGTTATTCACCACGATAATCGCTACACTCGCCGGTGCGGCGCTCTACAAAGATCAGCGTTAACGACCAGGCACGCCGCGGACAAAGGCCGAGCACGATGGATGGGCTCTGAAGTCAGGAAGGGGACCTGTCCCCGCCATCGCCCATCCTGACTTGAGGGTACTTCCTTTAATAGAGAAGTGCGATAAGAGAAGGAAACATGAGACAACTACCCTATTACTCCTTTGCTTTACGCTTACTTATTTTCCTTGTTTTTAGCGGTAGTGATTTTTTAAGTCTTCCAGTTCGGTCTCAAACGACAACCATAAAGGCGCTGGTTGGTGGCACGCTCATCGATGGGTTTGGCGGCAAGCCTATTCGGAACAGCGTCATCATCATCGAAGGTGAACGAATCAAAGCAATCGGCCAGGTTGGATCGCTGGTCGTTCCACCCGGCGTAGAAGTCGTCTCAACGGAAGGCATGACCGTTCTGCCTGGCCTTTGGGACATGCACGTCCATCTGATGATCAATGGCCACAGCGATTACACACATTGGGACAAAACTTATCAACCGCAGATGGAATCGGTGATCATGCCTGCTTCTGCCAGGCAGTTGCTGATGGCCGGAGTTACCAGCGCACGGGATTTGGGTGCTCCTTTGAGGGCAAGCATTGCTGTTCGCGACCGCATCAAGCGAGGCGAGCTTCCCGGCCCCACGCTGTACGTCTCAGGCCCATTTATTCAGCACGAGCCTTACCCCGGCACCGAGTACGTTCGTTGGGGAGTAAAGAGCGTTGAGGATGCGCGGGCCAAAGTGCGGACCCTGGCAGAAGCCGGCGTGGATGTGATCAAGCTTATCGATCAGGACCAGATGACCATCGCAGAAGTCGAGGCTGTCGTTGACGAGGCGCACAAGCGCAAACTTACCGTGGTGGCGCACGCGCATCGCCCGGAAGAGATTCGTCGCGGGCTGCAAGTTGGCGTGGACTGTTTTGAACACACGGGCCTGGCCACTGCGCCCGAGTTTCCGCCTGACGTAATTGCCATGATCCGCGACCGCACTGCGAAGATGAGTCTTGGCCCGTTGTTCTGGACGCCAACCGTGCAGGGTTTGCTCAACTACGAAAATGTGCGCGATAACCCGGAGCAGCTGGACGATCCGTCGTGGCAAGTGGGGCTGCCGCTATCGATCATCGATGACATTAAAGCGTCACTGCGTTATCCCGAACGTCTCGGGTATTACCAGATAACTCCGCTTCGTCGGCCTCACCTAAATCGCAAGATTCAACAGTTGTCCGAATCAGGGGTGGTGCTCTTGGTCGGCACCGACAGCGGCATACCGATGAACTTTCACAGCCAGACCACCTGGCGTGAACTCGACGCCTGGGTGAATGAGTTCAAGATCGATCCGATGGTGGCAATTCGTGCCGCGACGTATTGGCCATCGGTGATGATGAAAGTATCCGATCAGGTAGGGACAGTGAGCGAAGGCAAATACGCCGACATCATCGCCGTGCGTGGCGACGTACTGCGACACATCAATCTGTTGCAGAACGTTGCTGTGGTGATCAAGCATGGCAAGAGGTACAAGTAGTCGGTTCTCGTCAGTTGACCGTTGTCAGTCGTCCGAACTGAGTTTTTAGATTTGGAAGAGTGAAAGGCGCGTTAGTCCATGATTCGTTTCAAACACATTCTTCTTATCGCTATCTTGCTCATGAGCGTTGCTCCTTTACTTGCGCAGGATGCCGCCGAACGCATTGCGTGGAATCGCCCGATTAAGCCTTTCCGGGTTGCCGGAAATATTTACTACGTGGGTGTAACTGGCGTGAGTTCCTTTCTCATTACTTCGGCACAAGGGCACATTCTCCTGGATAGCGGCCTGCCGGAGACGGTTCCGTTCATTGAGCGCAACGTGAAACAACTCGGGTTCAGAATGGCGGACGTAAAAGTCCTCATCAACGGTCATGCTCATTTCGATCACGCCGGCGGGTTGGCTCAATTAAAGAAGCTTACCGGGGCGAAGCTGATGATCAGCGAAGGCGATGCAGAACAGGTGAGCAAAGGCGGCCGCGGCGACTTTGCCTGGGGCGACAAGTTCACCTACGAGCCGGCGGCTGTTGACCGAATTCTTCGCGACGAGGATAAAGTCGAGCTGGGCGGAGTCACGTTGGTCGCGCGCATTACGCCCGGCCACACGAAGGGTTGCACTACGTGGACGATGACAGTGCGGGAAGGCGGGACGGATCTCAACGTGGTCATTGTCCGGAGCACTACGATTCCGGGTTACAAGTTGCTTAAGAACCAGAACTACCCGCGTATTGTTGAAGACTATGCGTACTCGTTTGCGGTGTTGCGGTCACTGAAGTGCGATATTTTTCTCGGTCCGCACGGTGGGTTCTTCGAATTGAATGAGAAGCGTCGCAAATTAGCGGCGGGAGGCAAGAACCCCTTTATCGATCCGGGGGGTTATCAGAAGTTTGTGAACAGCACCGAGACCGCATACCTTCAGCAGTTGAAAGAAGAGCAGCAAAAGGGCAATTGATGTCGAATTCTTCAAGGCCCCGCATTACCAGCCCTGAAAATTTTTCATCGACTTAACATCGATTTCCTAAAATTCTTACGCGTTTAAGAATAGGCGTGGCAAATCGCCGGGCCCTTTTTGGTCTCTCGTAGACGTTCAGGTAATGGGGCGTCCGTGAGACGTCAGGAGAATTCAGATGAAGTATCTCGTCGTTGCACTAACTTTGTTGCTGCCTGTCGTAACTCTGGGGCAGCACACGCACTCCGCAAAAGTCACAGAGCCTGCAGCCGCCATCGCGACCGGACTGGGTGACATCCATCACCCTGTTTCCACGAAGAATGCAGAGGCGCAGCAGTTTTTCAATCGGGGTCTCGCCTACATTTATGCGTTCAATCACGAGGAAGCCGTGCGTTCATTCAAACGTGCTGCAGAGCTCGACCCGCAACTCGCGATGGCCTATTGGGGCGCCGCGCTCGCGCTCGGATCCAACTACAACTTGCAAGCCGACGCGCCGCAACTAAAGGAAGCTTACGCAACCCTGCAAGAGGCATTGACGCTCGCTTCCCAGGCTTCGGAACACGAGCGAGCCTTTATCAATGCACTCGCAAAGCGCTATTCCAGTGATCCGCAAGATGATCGACAGAAGCTCGCGTTGGAATACAAGAACGCGATGGGCGCGTTGGTAAAACTGTATCCGGACGATCCAGATGCGGCCACGCTTTACGCGGAGAGCATGATGAATCTGCGACCGTGGAAATTATGGACGCTTGACGGTAAACCGGCGGAGGGCACTGAAGAGATTCTGGCGGTGCTTGAAGGTGTTCTGCGCCGCTATCCGAATCACACCGGCGCGAACCACTACTACATTCATGCGGTAGAAGCGTCGAATAATCCCGAGCGGGGATTGCCCAGCGCCGCGCGGCTTGGCAGGTTGGCGCCCAAGGCAGGACACCTGGTTCACATGCCATCGCATATCTACATTCGCACCGGCGACTATCACGAAGCAGCGCAATCCAACGCCGATGCGATTGTCGCTGATCGGGAGTACATCGCGAAATCAGGCGCGACGGGCGTCTACCCGATGATGTACTACAACCACAACATTCACTTTTTGGCCGCCGCGAATGCAATGAAGGGCCGTTATGCAGACTCAATCAAGTCGGCGCGCGAGTTGGAAGCCAATGTCAAACCGCATTTGCAGGCGATGCCGATGCTGGAGATGTTCCACCCTTATTCGACCGTCACGCTGGCGCGTTTCGGAAAGTGGGACGAGTTGTTGAAAACGCCAAAGCCGGCTGCTGAGTTGAAGATTACCACCGCGTTCTGGCATTACGGGCGTGGCTCGGCCTATGCGGCAATGAACCAGGTTGAGAATGCAGAGAAAGAGCTGACTGCGATGCGGGCAGTGATCGCTGCGATTCCTGAGGATACGGGCTTTGGCAACAACAACGCCACGACCGTGCTGAGAGTCGGCGAACAGATGCTCGCCGGAAAGACGGCTTTCGCTCGTGGCGACAAATCGAAGGCCCTCGAGATGCTGAAGCAAGCCGTGGCCGCCGAGGACGCGGTGAGCTACAACGAGCCGGCCGATTGGGATCTGCCCGCACGCGAAGTGCTCGGCGGCGTGTTGCTGCTAAGTGGCGACTATGTTGAAGCCGAAAAAGTTTTTCGCGCAGAACTGGCAAAACATCAGCGAAACGGCCGCGCGTTGTTTGGTCTTGCCGAGAGTTTGCGCAGGCAACAGAAGGACACCTCGGCGCGAATGGTGCAGCGTGAGTTTGAGAAAGCCTGGGAAAGCGCGGATACGAAACTTCTCGTAGAAGACCTGGCGGGTATGACTTCGGGAGCCGTGACCGTAGTGCCGGCGTGGCGCTTCTCGAATGTCACCTTAAAAACTGGCGTTCGGTTGCACTATGCCCAACAGGGCGATCCATCCGGGCCGGTTGTCATCATGCTGCACGGCGTCACAGACTCGTGGTTCTCTTTCAGTCGTGTCTTGCCATTACTGGACAAGCGATTTCAAATCTACGTTCTCGATCAGCGGGGGCATGGCGATTCGGATCGTCCCGAGCGCGGCTACGGAATGCCCATCTTTGCATCCGATGTACTCGCGTTTATGGATGCGAAGCAGATTCCACGAGCAACTATCGTGGGCCACTCCATGGGAAGTTTTGTGGCCCAGCACGTCGCGGCGCGCGCGCCAGAACGTGTAACCAAACTGGTGCTTATCGGTTCCGCGACGACAATGACGAATGACGGAGTGCGCGAGTTACAAAAGGAAGTGAGTGCGCTTCGGGATCCGGTTTCCGAGAAGTTTGCTAGGAGTCTGTCGGAATAACCCAAACAATTTCTGCACCAATAAGTTGTGGTCAGGATTATAGTGAGGGCTATGAGCAGAATCTACCTGAGCTACGATCCGGAGCAGCAGTTACTGTTGCCGCCAGATTTGCGGGACTGGTTGCCGGAGGGCCACTTGGCGTTGTT
>JBGTOA010000021.1:0-5964 GCA_041742785.1 Pyrinomonadaceae bacterium
AAAGCTCTAAGTTCAAAGCTCTAAGTTCAAAGCTCTAAGTTCAAAGCTCTAAGTTCAAAGCTCTAAGTTCAAAGCTCTAAGTTCAAAGCTCTAAGTTCAAAGCTCTAAGTTCAAAGCTCTAAGTTCAAAGCTCTAAATACAAAGCTCTAAATACAAAGCTCTAAGTACAAAAACCAGCTAATCAAATTCCACTACCACCGGCGCATGGTCGGACGGTCGTTCCCATTTGCGCGGCTCAATATCGATCCAGGACTTTACGTTTCGTGCTACCAGGGGCGCTGTGATCCAGATGTGATCGATTCGTAATCCCAGATTGCGACGAAACGCGCCGGCTCGATAATCCCACCACGAATAATTTCCCGCCGCCTCAGTGTGCTGCCGAAACGCGTCCGTGAATCCCCAATCTTTTGTTTGCTGAATCGCACCACGTTCCGGCTCACTGAAAAGAATTCTGCCCTGCCAAAGTCGCGGATCATGAACATCCCGTTCCTCAGGGGCCACGTTGAAATCTCCGCAAAGCAGTACCGGTTGTTGCGGATCGTAGTTAGCTTTTAAAAATTCTCGCAGCCGGGCGAGCCACTCCAATTTGAACTGGTACTTTTCTGAGCCGACCATCTGTCCATTTGGAACGTAGACGTTCACGATCTGGATCCCCCCTGCGATGGTCGTCACCAGGCGAGATTGCGCCGTGTCGTCATCACCCGGATAGCCACGTACCGCGGCCGAGCATGTTTCCCGGGTGGCGATCGCGACGCCGTTGTATGACTGCTGTCCAAAAGAGAGGCACTGGTAACCGTGCTCTGCAAACACGTCGAACGGAAATTTCTCGTCAACGCATTTCGTCTCCTGCATGCAGAGCACATCAGGCCGGACTGCGCCAAGCCAACGCATCACATGCGGCACGCGGGCCAGGATTGAGTTTACGTTCCAGGTAGCGACTTTCATGGATTTCGACAAATCGGAACCTTGAGTCTTAAGAGATTACACAGAAACAACAGATGGTCCCCTTCTTAGAGTTCTAAGAATCGGTGTCACAGGCTTAAGCAGACTGGGTAGCTTTCTATTCTGAGAGTTGAGATCCCAGTGTTACAGACTGGCCAGGAGCCCAGCGAGCAGCGCGCCTCGAATGGGAATGTCGTCGATCAGAATATGTTCATGCGTGGCGTGCGCGCCGTCTCCGCTGATGCCCAAGCCGTCGAGCACTGGAGAACCTATGGCAGCCGCGAAGTTGCCATCTGAAGCGCCGCCCACCTGTGCTTCGCCCAGATCGTATCCTAACGTGGCGGCGATGTGCCGAGCCTGGTCAAATAACGACACCACCTCTGCAGTGCGTTCGAGTGGCGGCCGATTTATTCCGCCGCCAACGACCAGACGAACTCGATCATCAAACGCCCTCAGCGCTGATATTTCCCGCTCAATTCGTACTGCATCTGCTGTGGTGCTGAATCTTACGTCCACTTCCGCATGAGCTTCCGCCGGCACCACGTTGGAAGTAGTACCCCCGCGAATAGTCCCGACGTTTACCGTAATCCCGGTCGGGCGATCGTTCATCTCATGCAGTCGTTGAACCTGCCGCGAGAGCTCCAGCACAGCGCTCGCCCCCTTTTCCGGCTCAAGACCAGCATGCGCGGCACGCCCATACGCGGTAAGCGTAAAAAGGCCGGTGCCCTTGCGGCCCGTCTTTACTCGTCCACCACTCGCGGGTGGCTCGAGCACTAAGGTTGCCCGGGCGTGCTTCGCTTGCGCTTCGACCAAACTCCGTCCACTGGCACTGCCCTTCTCTTCATCACAGGTAAGCAACATGACTACCGGCTGCCTCGGGGTCAGTTTCAAACTGGCACAGGCCCGAATCACTTCCACCGCCAGCGCGCAATTGGCCTTCATGTCGAACACGCCCGGGCCATATGCCCGGTTTCCTTCTATACGCCATGGTCGTTCCTGTAACGACCCACGCGGATGCACAGTGTCGGTGTGCCCGAGAACGAGAACCGCTCGCGAGTCATTGCGCCCGTCGCTGAAAGCCTTTATGCGGAGATGTTCGCCGTAGTTCTCGCTCGGCACGCGGTCGATGGAGTTGATTGCAGGAATGTTGCGCGCAGCCGCCGCCAGCAATGAGACGACGGATTTACTTCCCGCTTCATCGCCAGATGGCGATTCAACTTCGACAAGGGCTCGGGTGAGAGCCAGTATTTCTCGCTCGCGACCGATAAAGTGATCGCGCAAGGACGTAACGTCCGAATTGGCAATTGGGGATGTCATAGAAACTCTAGCAGGTTGAAGGGAATGTTGATTCCGAACCAGACACACGGCGAGCTAACTTTTAAGTTGGGCTGATCGACTCCTGCCGCACGGTCAGAGCATCTATTCGTTGCGGCAAAATGTCAAAGCCGATGCCGGGCTCTTCAGAAGCGGTGATGGTGCCGGAGGATGTCACCTTGACGGCCGGCTCGATGATGTCCTCCTCCCAGTAGCGTGAACTCGCCGAAACATCGCCCGGCAGCGTGAAACCCGGAAGTGTAGCCATCGCAATATTATGGGCTCGGCCGATCCCGGATTCCAGCATCCCGCCACACCAGACAGGTATTTGATTCTCACGACACACCCGTTCGACGCGCTTCGCTTCGCTGTGACCGCCTACCCGGCCCAGCTTCACGTTGATTATGCGACATGCACTTAGCTCGATTGCGTGCTCGGCATCTTCGGCCGAGTGAATCGACTCGTCCAGACACACCGGAGTTGAGATCTCTTTCTGCAGAAGGGCGTGATCAAAGATGTCGTCGTGGGCCAGCGGTTGTTCGACCATTATTAAGTTAAAGCGGTCGAGCTCGTGGAAGAGTGGGACGTCGGCGAGAGTGTATGCCGAGTTCGCGTCACCCATCAGTCGAATATCGGGGAAGTGGCGCCGCACTTCTTCGACTATCTTCACATCCCAGCCGGGCTTAATCTTGATCTTAATTCGCTGGTAGCCGGCGGCAAGCTCGGTCGCGATCTTTTCAATCAGCTCGCCCGGCGTGTTTTGGATACCTATCGAAACGCCACAGGCTATTTCGTTCTGAGTACCTCCAAGATGACGCCAGAGCGGCACCCCGGCTTGCTTAGCTTCGAGATCCCAGCATGCCGTCTCGATTGCCGCCTTGGCCATGTGATGACCGCGAACCGGCTTCATCAGTTTCCACACATCCGCAGCGGTCGCGATCTCTCCTCCGATGACCATGTGCGCCAGGAATTCGGCCGTCGTTGGCCAGGCGCTCTCGATCCATTCGTTACTGTAGAACGGTCCTTCGCCGGCGACGCACTCGCCCCAACCATCGGCACCGGTCTCGTCGATGACTCGCACGAGCAGGATTCGGCGCTGGGTCGTGCGGCCGAAACTGGTTTCAAAAAAGTGAATTAAGGGCAGACGAATCTCGCGAAGTTCGATTTTGCTGAGTTTCATTTAAGCGGAGCAATCCCTTCAAGGAGTCGGATTATGCCTGTCTAGTGTTGCTTTGTCAGCCACCTTCCTAATCGATTGGGTTTGGTGTGGAGTTGGCGCCGTTCCAGAATCCGGACTATTGACCGACTTCGGTCATCGCTTTTGCTCCCGCCGGGATGACAAATCGAGCGATGCAAAATTTTCTGCATGGCGGCTTGACCTTCATAGGGAACACTGCTAAAAGCTTCAACACTCCTACCGGCAGTTCTCCCATCCCCGGTATTCCTCTAATAACACGTGCGGATTTGTTTCAACCCAATTCGTTTTGAGAGGACTGATTTATGTTCAATAAGGCTTCATTATCAACGCGGCGTCGTCCGCTTAGCAAAACAATGTTCGCAGCTCGATCAAATGCTGTTCGCCATCAATTCATTAGTGTCTCACTAGCCTTGCTGCTGGGAGTCATCCTTCCAACCAGCGGATTGTTCTCAGTTCCCGTGTCGGCGAGTACCGCTGCGCAGACGTTGCCGTTCTCTCAGGACTGGACGAATACGGGGTTAATTACGACCAATGATGACTGGTCGGGCGTGGCAGGCATCGAAGGTTTCCTCGGACAAGACATAACGACGAGCACGGGCGTCGACCCACAGACCCTTCTCGGCACAAGTGGGGCGGCGAGTGATCTCGATGTAATCGCCAACCAAACAAATCCTAATACGCTGGCAACGGGCGGAGTCGCAGAGTTTCACAGCACCCTGCAGGCGGCACCAGCGAACACCAACCCAGTGATTGCTTTGAACGGCTCAGGAACAGCAGACGCGCCTTACCTCCTGCTTCACCTGAACACGGCAGGACAATCGAACATCAACGTTGCTTACAACGTGCGTGACTTGGACTGTTCGATCGACAATGCCGTCCAGCCCGTAGCTCTCCAATTCCGGGTGGGCAGTTCGGGAAATTTCACGAACGTTCCATCTGGTTTTGTCGCCGACGCTTCGACCGGACCCAGCCTCTGTACTGCGGTCACGCCAGTCAGCGTTGTATTACCTGCAGCGGCCAATAATCAACCGCTCTTACAAGTACGCATGATCACCAGCAACGCAGTTGGGAATGACGAGTGGGTGGGAATCGATGACATTTCGGTTACGGGCGACGGCGTAGTTACACCGACGAACCCAACAGGAATTGGAGCGGCCGATCCGAATTCCGTGCTACCTGGAGCGTCTACCCGCTTGACCGTGACAGTGAATCCCGGAGCAAACCCCACTAGCACGGGCCTGGCGGTTTCCGCCGACTTGACCAGCATTGGTGGAGTAGCGAACCAAACGTTCTTTGACAACGCGACAAACGGCGACCTAAGCGCAGGCGACAATGTGTTTTCATATTTGGCCACGGTTGATATGGGAACGGCGCCTGGCGCGAAGACCCTTCCATTCAGCATCACTGATGCCGAAGCACGATCCGGCAGTGGCTCCATCGCACTTACTGTTCAGTCACCCCCGCCACCTTCAGATCACGTTGTCATCAGCCAAATTTACGGTGGCGGTGGAAACTCTGGCGCCACATATCTGAACGATTATGTCGAGTTGTATAACCCGAGCCCCACGACCTTTAACTTAAATGGCTGGTCGGTACAGTACGCTTCCGCCACGGGCAGTGGTTGGGCTAGCACAACCGCACATCTGGCCGGACCAATCGCGCCGGGCGAGTACTACCTTGTGAAGTTGGCATCGGGCGGTGCCGTTGGTCTCGCCCTCCCGGAGGCCAACGCCGAAGGCTCCATTAACATGGCTGCCGGTTCGGGCAAGATTGCGCTCGTCAACAATGCGGAGGGGCTTACGGGAGCTACGGCCACATGCCCGCTCGAGGATCCTAACCTCGTTGATTTCGTCGGCTATGGAACGTCGGCCTGCCGCGAGGGAACGGCCAGTGCGCCCCTGGGCTCCAACACCACGGCTCTTCTGCGGAAAGGCAACGGCGCTATCGATACAAATCAAAACGGTGACGATTTCACCGCAGATGCTCCAAATCCGCGGCGCACCGCAATCATTTTGGACGCGCCTCCTTCAGTTTCGTCTACAGATACAGATTCTGACCCTTTCGCTTTCACCCCGGCCCCGCGCGACGCCAGTGTCGCTGTTTTCTTCAGCGAGCCAGTCGAAGTTACCGGAACCTGGTACGCCATTAACTGCGTGAACACGGGACCTCACACAGCGGTTGTTTCGGCCGGGCCCAGGAACTGGGTGCTTACGCCGGATGTGAACTTCCAACCGGGCGAGCAATGCACGATTCAGATCTTCGCGGCGAACGTCAGAGACGTGGATACAGATGACAGTGAGCCTAATACTGACTTCATGCAGGCCGATTACTCGGCCAACTTCACCGTCGCGGCGGCAGCACCGGCGCCTTACGATTCCAGCGTGCATCTGACGTTTGGTAACCCCAGCGGCGCCATAACCGACATCAACCAGCCGAACAACTATCTGTTGGAGAAGCCGGAACTCTCTCTCTCATACAATCGCGATCGCGGCACACCGAACTGGGTCGCC
>JBGTOA010000053.1:0-15706 GCA_041742785.1 Pyrinomonadaceae bacterium
AACCACACCAACGGAAATGTGAGTGTGATGATCCAGAAAGGATTGATTGCATTCGAAATCGTCCCCGACACATCCCAGGCCGTGTTGTCATCGGCCCAGTAGGTAAGCGTGGATCCGTTCTGATGAAATGCCATCCAAAACACAATGACGATCAGAAAGATGACTATCAGCGCAAAGATGCGTTTCCATTCGGGCACCGCGTCCATCGCCTTTTGCCGGCTAACGCTGTGCGGGGGAGCATCAACTGACACGGCGGCGACATCAGCAACCTCATGGGGTTCCATCGAGGCAACATCTTTAATCTTCTCTTGCTCAACGTGTTGCTTGAACTTCCACAGGATTCCAACTGAAATCACCATTCCGAAGGCGGCCACGGCGAACGCAGCGTGGTACCCAAAGTTCTGCTTTACGACTTCCATCACAATCGGCGCGATAAAGGCGCCGACGTTGATGCCCATATAGAAAATGTTATAAGCGCGATCCTTGAGGTGGCTGCCTTCTGGATAAAGGTTTCCCACCATCGTAGAGACGTTAGGTTTGAAGAACCCATTGCCTATAACGAGACAGGTGAGAGCAGCATAAACAGCAGTCATTGACCGGAACGACAGCAAGCCGTGGCCAATCATGAAGAAGACGCCGCCGAGCATCACAGCTCGGCGATAACCCAGCTTCCAGTCCGCAATGATGCCGCCTATGAGAGGGCTCGCATAAACGAACATCAGATACCAGGCGTAAAGGTTGGTAGCCTCAGCCGCGGTCCACCCAAAACCCTCGTCGGGGTTTCGTAGATACAGAGTAAAGAGCGCTAGCATCGAGTAGAAGCTGAATCGCTCCCACAACTCGGTGCCAAACAGAACGTATAGTCCTTTAGGATGTTTGCCCGACTCGACAGGTGTATTCATTGTGGCCGCAGACATAGTTCTAGCTCCTCTAGAGTTGAACTTAAAAAACAATTTCTGGGAGAGTTACACGGGTGACTGTGGAAGGCATTCAGCCAAAAACCTACTGGGCCTGTCAAGCTCTTGGCGGGTTGGTTCTGGGCTGGCGATCAACCAAGAACGCGACTCCGTGCGCCCTGGTACTCCCGTGAACCAAGCGAGTGACTGGCGAACTCAGTGTCGGGGAAGCAAAATCCTTGCCGAACCGGGCCTCCAATCCTATCGTATGTCCGTGGAGGATTAACCAATGTACTGTCAAGACTGCGGCACTGCCGTCACGCCTGGTCTCAGCTATTGCAACCGTTGTGGAGTTGAGCTGAACGCAAAACCAGCCATGCAAAAGACATCAGAAACGATGCCCGAGTCTCTCGTTTGGGCCATCGTCGGTGTGGCGGTAGTCGGGATGGGTATCGTCATTGCCTTGATGGCCTTGATGAAGCAGATGCTGGGAATCAACGACAGTGAAACCATCCTGCTGATTTCATTCCTCAGTTTTATTCCCTTTGCGATCGCCGAGATTGTGTTTGTCTGGATGCTCTTTCGATCTCAAAGTAAACAGAAGGATCGTGAAGCAGCTACCCTCAAAGGCTCAGTAACGAGAGAGTTGCGGGGACCGGACGAGCATCTCCTTCAAGAACCAGGGTCGAGCATAACTGATCACACCACGCGCACCTTGGATCCGGTGCCTCGGGCCAAGTCAGCAACATAACGCAACCAAGTGGGCCTCAGTCAGTCGTCACGCGATGGCGTGGAGGGCCAGACACACTCTTTCAACTTAGTAGGTCGCAGTCAGTACCGTTACGCGGTAGCGTCGGGTCTCAAGCCACAAAGACACTTAACTTGGCGGACTCGCAGTCGGTAGCGTTACTCCGTCGCGGTTGTTCCCGCAACGTCGCCCTTTGCTTGACCCAGGGTTACGACGTTGTGCCCTGTGGCTTGGACCCGACGCTACCGCGTAACGGTACTGACCTGCGACCCACTGAGTTGATTGAGTGTGTCTTGCGCCTGACACTACAGCGTGAAGGTGCCGACTGAGACCCTCTACGGCGCGAGCCCTGCTGGGCGTGCCCTGCTTGACACTGCACTTAGCCCAGGCGTATAAGAACAAACGAGAAACGTGGTGAGTTAAGGCGACTTGCGGCCACGTAAAACAAACCGCTAAACAGCACGGGAGCTTACCGGCCAACCCGAAAAACTTCAGCAGCAATCATGAAGTCCCGCGTTGTTTAGCGCGGGAATTTTATTTGTCAGCAGTCAGTTTGTCCGAAAGCTGACCTTTGGTCTTGGCTTCTGTGGCGTACTCCTCAAACTTTGCATGATGTAAACCTATTGCGGCACGAGTCAAAGACCAAGACCAAAGGCCCAGGACCAAAGCAAAAACGGACAACTGACCACTGACAACCGACTAAATCCAAATGGAACCATTTCGCAATCTCCTGAACTCCGACTCCATTCACGTCTTTGACGGCGCGATGGGCACGATGCTTTACGCCAAGGGCGTTTACATCAATCGCTGCTACGACGAACTGAATCTTAGTAATCCCGACTTGGTGCGGGAGGTCCACGCTGAATACTTGCGCGCCGGTGCTGACATTCTCGAGACGAATACCTTTGGCGCAACCTGCCACAAGCTAAATGAGTATGGCCTCGCCGGCAATTTGCACGAGATCAATGTGGCGGCTGCCCGAATCGCACGCGAAGCTGCAGGCGATCGAGCTTACGTGGCAGGCGCCATCGGACCGCTCGGCTTGCGGATCGAGCCGTACGGCCCGACGTCTTATGACGAAGCAAAAGACTTCTTTAAGGAGCAGGCTGCGGCCCTACTCGAGGGCGGTGTCCAACTCTTCGTGTTGGAGACTTTTTCCGACCTGTCGGAAATTCGGCAGGCGATTCGCGCCGTTCGCGAACTCTGCGATCTGCCGATCGTCGCACAGATGACCATCCAAACTGACGGCAACACTCTATTCGGAACAACCCCCGAACTTCTTACCGAACGACTTGATGAATGGGGTGCGGATGTGATTGGCCTCAACTGTGGCGTGGGCCCGGCGATCATTCTCAATGCGCTTGAACGAATGCGCGCGGTCACCAAGAAGAAATTGGCGGCCCAGCCAAATGCGGGATTGCCGCGTGACGTGCAGGGTCGACAATTCTACATGTGCTCGCCCGAATACATGTCGAAGTTTGCCAAACGGTTTATCCAGTCCGGAGCAAAATTCATCGGCGGTTGTTGCGGCACAACGTCCGCCCACATCAAGCTGATTTCGGATGCAGTTCGCGCGGCTTCTCCGCGAGCTCAGAAAGTTGTCTTGTCGTCCGGTCCCTTGCTGACGGTTACGGACGTGACTCCTGCGGATCTGAAAATTGTGCCGCCGGCGGAACGTTCAGCCTGGGGCCGGAAAATTGCCAATGGCGAATTCGTCACTTCGGTTGAGGTTTTACCTCCCAAAGGGGTCGACGCTCAGAAGACTCTTGATTCAATTCGGCTGCTCAAAGATGCGGGAGTTGACGGCGTCAATATTCCGGACGGAGCGCGCGCTCAATCGCGCATGAGCGCGCTGGCGACGGCCGTACTAGTTGAGCAGCAAATCGGCATCGAGTCGGTCCTGCATTACTGTTGTCGGGATCGAAACCTGTTGGGAATGATGTCCGATCTTTTAGGCGCCGCGGCGCTGGGAATCCGCAACTTGCTCTTGATCACCGGTGATCCGCCGAAGATGGGACCCTATCCGGATGCGACGGCGGTGTTTGACATCGACGCCATCGGACTCACGAACATGGTAAACAAGCTGAATCATGGGCTCGATCTAGGGAACAACCCAATCGGATTGCCCACGGCCTTTTGCATCGGCGTGGGCGTGAATCCAGGGGCGATCAATCCTGAAGAAGAAATCCGGCGTTTCGAATACAAGGTCGAGGCTGGGGCGCAGTATGCGATCACGCAACCGGTGTTCGACACGGACCAGCTACGCGACTTTATCAAGAGCATCGAACACGTTCGCATTCCGATCATCGCCGGCATCTGGCCGCTGGTTTCTTATCGAAACGCAGAGTTTTTGCACAACGAGGTTCCAGGAGTACGAGTGACGCCATCGATTATGGAACGCATGCGCGACGCTTCGGCGAAGAGCAAGGAAGCGGGTCGAGATGAAGGCTTGAAGATCGCCCGCGAGTCGTTGCTGGATGTACGGGATTTGATTCAGGGCGTGCAGGTATCGGCGCCGTTTGGGAATGTGAAGTATGCGTTGGAAGTGTTTGAGGCGCTCGACGAGTTCTCGGGGATTCAAGCGAGTGACTAAACGAGTCGGACGCAACTTGCGGGGCCGCGATGAAGTCAAGTACCACCACACGGTAGCGACTATCGTAAAACCCGATTCTTTTATCTCTCACTTACCCAGATTACCTTGCCAGCCTCGATTGCTTCGCCCAATCCCTGGCCTTCACGTTTCTTTGCACGGCCCCCTCTGATTAGTCTTTCAACACATTCCTCAGCGCCGGTTCCAGTTGCGAATACTGAAAATTGAAACCAGCTTCCGTTAAACGCGCCGGTTCCACTCGCTGGCTCGCCAATAACAGCGCATCGGCCATCTCACCAAACGCGAGCCGAGCCCCAAAGGCAGGAACAGTAAGGAAGGTTGGGCGCGAAAGAACTCTCCCAAGAGTCTTCGTAAACTCCGAATTCGTCACCGCGTTTGGCGCAACGTAGTTAACCGGTCCTGACAGCCCTTCATTTAAGATCGCAAACCTGATCGCCCCTACAACATCGTCGAGCTCAATCCAGCTCATCCATTGGCGTCCATCACCAAACTTTCCACCTACGCCCATGCGAAAGGGTGGCAACATCTTCGCGAGCGCGCCACCGTCCCTGGCCAGAATTATTCCGAATCGCATATTGATTGTGCGAATTCCCTTTTCCGCGGCCTCCCGTGTCGCGTTCTCCCATTCCACGCAGACTTCCGGCAGAAAGCCTGTTCCCGGCGCGCTGCCCTCCGTCAGAATCTCATCGCCGCGATCGCCGTAGAATCCGATCGCAGACGCACTTAGAAAGGTTTGCGGCGGACTGGTTAGTCCGGCCAACGCCTCGCTTAAGAGCCGAGTTCCTTTTGACCGGCTTTCACGAATGCGCTGTTTTTTTTCATCGGTCCAGCGGCCTTCGGCAATACTCTCGCCGGCCAGGTGCACAGCAACGTCGAAACCTTCGATGCGCGAAAGCGCGATACTGTATCGCTCGGGACTCCATTCGATCTCCTTCGCCCCATATCCGGTGGCGTAACGCACCAATGGCCTAACCTCGTGCCTGTCAGCCTCCAAAGACTTTGTGAGGGCGGAACCGACCAATCCATGGGAACCTGTTAAGAGTATTTTCATAAGAGCATTTTCCTAAGCGCAGAGGTCGGAAGACAAAGCTCATTGGGAATGACGATTTCACCGCCCGAGCACGAATCGCGTTTGCTGTAATTCTCATAATAGTGAGGAACCACCATCTCACAAAGGTCACAGTTTTCTCGAAGCAAATTCTCAAGCATCAAAATCATTCCGGTCAATCTCCAACATCGGTTGCCTTTCCGTTTCCGACAGGTAGAATCCCACTCAAATTCGACGGCCCTCAACCGTCTCGGCAATCCAAACAAGGAGCAACCTCTCCATGCTTCGCACTCGATTCGTCATACTCTTAATCGTCTTCATAGTCATTCTCTGGACTGTGGTCTTACCCGGTCGCACGCAAGTCTCATTTGGTATCCGCAGGATCACCAATACTGGCGAGCACACTCTGAATCTCAATCCGGTTCTCAGCGGCGACGGTCAACATGTCATCTTTGAGTCAACCGAGGACGTCGCCGGAGTTGGCGGGATTTCGGGATTCCGAGCTGTTCGCGCGGACTTAACCTCCGAGCCGCCCCCGATAGCACAACTGCTGTCTTCAAGAGTGGTGGCGCCTGCCGTTTCCCACGACGCATCGCACATTGCTCTAGCCTCAACTGAGGATCCGCTTGGAAGTAACGCCGACCGCAACTCAGAGATATTTCTAATTACCACACAGAGCGGAAGCGTCACCCTGCGCCAGCTAACCAGCACCGCGCCCCGCGACTCCACGAGCAGACTTCTCGATGGCAACTTTGACCCGTCGATATCCAACGACGGACGCTTGATCGCTTTTTCCTCAAACCGGGACTTGGCCCAAAGCAATCCCGAACTGCGCTCGGAGATATTTCTACTCGATACCAAAAACGATGCGATCACACGTCTCACGTCGGGAGCTGCAGAACACGTCTCGCCCAAAATCTCCGGGAACGCATCGGTGGTGGCGTTTCTGCGGAATTCATCGAAAGAAAGCGCGTCTTTGATTTTTCATGACCTGAATGCGCAAAGCGAAACCATCGCCGGGGTTGGAGCCAAACCAGCACTGTCTCGCGGACGCGCCATCAGCGATGACGGGACGCGACTGGTCTATGCTGCCGAAACCGCGGCAAACCAAACCCAGGTCTTTCTCTTCGACTTGCGCCAGGGAATGTCAAGGCAGATTACAACGCTTGACTCCAGGGTTGATGACGTCCCGTTGCATCCGACCATCAGCGGTGACGGAAAACGAATTACGTTCTCAACGCGACGAAACGTCATAGGAGGCAATACAGATCGCAGCGTTGAACTCTACCTGTTCGATATACCATCGGCGAAATTATCGAGAGTTACCACGGCGCCAGGTTCGGCGACTGCGGAGGTCATCTCTTCCCTCAACACCGACGGCTCAAAGGTAGCTTTCAATTTTCCCAGAGTTCTCTCGGGGCCAGTCTCTGCATCGGAGTTTGCCAATCACTCGGAGATTTACGTTCACCACCTGGATGACCGCCCTCCATTTGGTGAGGCTCAGATCCTAAACGGCGCCTCGTTCGGTCACGAACCTGGTACTCCTGTCGCTATCGCGAGAGGAAGCCTTGCAGTAGCTCGCGGCGAAGCGCTTGCCAGCACCAGCGAGTACGCGGCGCGCTCTGGCGATGGCTCTTTTCCCAAATCTCTTGGCAGCACCTCCGTACTGGTCCAGGGGATAGCTGCTGAGGTTCTCTTCGTGTCTCCCACGCAGGTCAATTTTGTCGTTCCGGAAGAAGCCCCGCCGGGGCTAACCGAGATTTCCATTGGTAATGCTGACGAATTCATCTCGCGAACCACTGTCAACCTGGTTTCCGCCGCACCCGGCGTGTTCACAATCACCGGCGATGGCACAGGTGAGGGATGCATTCTTAATGCCGATACTTTGGCCACTGCCCCACTCGACCCAACCAACGGGCAGTTGCGACTTACCATCTTCGCGACCGGAGTAAGTCACGCGTCAGACCTCAACATTACAATTCATGCGCAGGCGGTGTCCGTTGAATCCGTCCATCCATCATTGGAACTACCTGGTCTCGATGAAATCCATGTGCTGGTTCCTGCCGGGTTGCGTGGCGCGGGTACCGTGGAGTTGTCGATCTCCGCCGATGGTCGAGTCAGCAACCGAGTCACGCTTCAATTAGGTGGCAGCGCTCTGCGCAATATCATGATTAATGAGTTTCTTGCGGATCCCCCTGATGGAATTGCTGGAGACGCAAATTATGACGGAACACGCAGCGCCGCGGACGATGAGTTCGTGGAGTTGGTCAATACGACGACGGCGGACATTGACTTGGGCGGATACGGACTCCAAACGCGCGCGGCAAGTGGCGACGATATTTTGCGACATCGATTTGCCGAAGGCACAGTGTTTCCGGCGGGCAGCTCACTTGTGGTCTTCGGCGGAGGTAGTCCCGCGGCCAATGACCCACGGTTCCAAAGGGCACAGATATTCCTGGCCTCAACGCGGTCACTCTCATTACTAAACACTTCCGGCCGCATAACCTTGATTAACTTTGCAGGTGAACCGGTGACCTCCCAAACCTATGGCGGTTCGACCGGTCTTCGAGCTGATTCGAATCAATCGCTAACTCGCTCGCCGGATGTGACCGGCGCCTTCGTGCTGCATCAGACACTGAATGAAATCCCTTTCAGCCCAGGCACGCGCGTCAACGGCGAAGGGTTTCAGCCCACGCCACCGATCCACGAAATTATTGTGGCGCCATCGTCAGCATCCCTGCTTGTCGGCGAGCTAATGCTTTTTTCAGCACACGCTCTGGATCAGCAGGGCCGGCCGTTATCTGAAGTGCTCTACCTCTGGTCATCAAGTGACGGAACGGTGGCCAGCATAGATAGAGCTGGACGCGCCAGAGCTCTTAAAGCTGGACTAACCCAGATCACTGCCCACGCTCGTGGCATAACGTCGGCACCGGTAACACTGTTGGTTGCTAATCCCTCGCCGTCGCCATCTCCTTCTCCGGTTCCCTCACCCACTGCAACAGCCTCACCCAGCCCGGGCTCGACTCCGACTCCCGTCGCAACTCCTCCGCCCTCCCCAACTCCTAGCATCACGCCATCACCTTCGCCCAGTCCCACGTCAACGCCGCTGCCATCACCTTCGCCCACGCCTGCGCCGGCGATCCTCATCAGCGAGTTCCGCACTCGTGGTCCAAATGGTGCCAGCGACGAGTTTGTCGAACTCTACAACAACAGCGATTTACCCGTAGCGATCGGAGGTTGGAAGATTCGTGGTTCGAGCAGCTCAGGAACCGTCACTACTCGTTTAACGATTTCCGTGGGGACGGTAATTCCAGCTCGTGGACACTTCCTTGCGGCCAACAGCTCTGGCTACAGCGGGACGGTCGCGGCAGATCAAACTTACACCAGCGGAATTGCGAATGACGGCGGTATAGCGCTGACACTCGGAACTGATGCTGTAGTGGATCAGGTGGGACTAAGCGCCGGTTCGGCCTTCAACGAAGGCCTTCATCTCGCACCGCTTCCCAGTGACGCAAATCAGAGTTATGAAAGACGCCCGGGCGGCACAGCTGGAAGCACACAGGACACTGGTGACAACTTCGAGGACTTCCTGCTCATCGCTCCAAGTAATCCGCAAAGTCTCACCAGCAGTCCGACACCGGGACCATCGCCCGCGCCTACGCCTCTACCGACGCCTTTTCCCAGCCCCACTCCGGAAGTAACTCCGAGCCCGAGTCCTTCTCCGACGGCGCCGCCATCTCCTACCGCAACACCCACTCCGTCACCCTCACCCAGCCCAGGTCCGAGTCCGAGCCCTTCGCCGACAGCCTCACCGATTCCACCACCTTCACCAAGCCCCCCACCCGAAGCTGCCACTGGTCTGTTAATCAGCCAAATCTACGGAGGCGGCGGCAACGCAAGCGCACCTTTTAGAAATGACTTCATTGAGCTCCTCAACGCCGGCGGTAGTGCTGTCGATCTCTCCGGATGGTCGGTCCAATACGCGAGCAGCACCGGCTCGACCTGGTCGGTCACAATCCTGACGGGAATCACTCTACAGCCCGGACAGTACTATCTCATTCAGGAAGCCTCGGGAGGCATCAATGGCGCGAGCCTCCCAGTGCCGGATGCTTTGGGCACGATTGCAATGGCAGCAACTTCCGGGAAAGTAGCCCTGGTGAACAACACCAGCGCGCTGAGCGGGGTTTGTCCGGCAGCTGCGGCTGTCGTTGATATTGTGGGTTATGGCACTAGTGCCAACTGCTTCCGCGGCAGTGGCCCAAGCAGCGCACCCGGAAACACTACCTCCGCCACGCGAAAGAACAACGGCTGTGCTGATACTCAAAACAACAACACGGACTTCGCTATTCTCGCGCCGGCGCCCCGCAACACTTCCACGTCACTGAATCTCTGTCCGAGCAGCGCATGGTTCATGGGAATGTCGAATCGTTGGTGGGGTCTGCTCACAACAGGATTGCCGCTCGGTTGAAATGCAGCGACTGAGACACTAGACTTCCGCGGATGTTCACAATGCCGGACGCTCTCAGATCGCTTCATGAACACTTTGGCTTTCCTGATTTTCGCCAGGGTCAGCACGAAGTCATCGAAGCGATCCTGCGAGGCGATGACGCGGTGGTGGTAATGCCGACCGGCAGCGGTAAGTCACTCTGCTACCAACTCCCAGCCATGATGCTCAGCGGCGCTACGCTCGTAATTTCTCCGCTAATCGCGCTGATGAAGGATCAAGTCGACGCGCTTCACGCGCGCGGCCTGCCGGCTACGTTCATCAACAGCTCGATCGGCGAGCGGGAACAGCATGCACGAATCGAGGCACTACGGCGCGGCGAACTCAAGCTGGTTTACGTTGCACCGGAACGTTTTCGCAGTAGCCGCTTCGTCGACGCCCTGAACTCTCTACGCGTTTCCCTGTTCGCCGTGGACGAGGCCCACTGCATCTCGACCTGGGGACACGACTTCCGCCCGGACTACCTGCGTTTGAAGCGCGCGATTCAGCTACTGAATGGTGCTCAGACTCTCGCACTCACCGCAACGGCGACGCCTTACGTTCGCTCGGACATCATCCAACAACTTGGTCTTAGGCACCCGCAGGTTTTTGTGAGTGGTTTCGATCGGCCCAATCTCACCATCGACGTAATCGCTACCGAGAAAGAGCGGGAGAAGGTAGCGCATATCAAACGCCTGGCCGAGACTCACGCGGGCTCCGGAATAATCTACGCTACGACACGCAAGGCCGTTGAGCAGGTTTCAGCCAAGCTGCAAGCCTCCGGTTTGCGCGTGGCTGCTTATCACGCGGGTATGGCTGACGGGATTCGCGTCAAAGCACAGGACGACTTTATGTCGGGACGTACGCAGATGATCGTTGCTACCAATGCCTTTGGGATGGGCATCGACAAAGCCGACATTCGCTTTGTCGCGCATTATCAAATGCCCGGATCTATAGAAGCCTACTATCAGGAGATCGGTCGCGCCGGTCGCGATGGGTTGGCCTCATCATGTGTCCTGCTCTTCAACTATGCCGACAAGAATACGCATGACTTCTTCATTGATGGCTCTTATCCGAGCTTTGAAGTCATTCAGGACGTGTATCGAGCGCTCGTGAATACCGGCGAGAGGCGGATCGAACTTTCGGGCTCAGAGCTGGCCAATCGGGCAGGCGTTCGCAACGAAATGGCGGTGCAGTCTGCGCTCTACCTGCTCGAGCGAGCGGGCCACATCGAGCGCTCGAGTTACGCGAGGCGGGAATCGGATCGCCCGGATGCCGGTGAATTGCGGACGGCAATGCCGGGGCAGTCCAGCAGGACTGCTCGTCGCAGTCGCAGCATCGTGTTGCTCGATGATGCTCCGACGAAAGTGCGCGTGAATGCCGGGGACGTGGCTGCGCGCGCCGCTCTCGAGCAGCGCAAGCTGCGCGAGATGATCGACTTCTGTTACACGGAACATTGCTACCGCGCCCATATTCTCGATTACTTCGGCGATCGGCATCACGCGCGCAAATGTGGCGCCTGCGGAAACTGCTCGCCCACGAACGCGTTGCGCGCACCACTTCTGGAAGTCGAAATTTCCCACGCTGGGGCGCGCGCAAACGGATCGGCCCCTAGCACGATTGCTTCCCGTCGCAAACTGAGCGATGACGAAAAGCTTCGCGTGCGCAAAATACTCGCGTGCGCAGCGCGCATGAAGGGACGCTTTGGGAAGACACTATTGGCGTCGACACTTCGCGGATCGACGGCAAAAAACGTTAGGCAGGCAAAACTGAACGGGCTGTCGACGTACGGTCTCTTGCGAGAGATGCGCCAGGAAGATCTGATGGGCTTCATCGAAGCATTGATTGGTGCGAGTTGTCTTCGCGTCAGCCGCGGCGAGTATCCGACCGTGTCGATAACTGATTTAGGTGAACGCGTAATGCGCGAGCAGGCAGAGGTTGAACTCTACTTGCCTGACGTGTACCAGAAGTATGAGGCAGGTCCTTCCCCTTCGACTGTCATGCAAAGCTATTCGCTCTTTTGCGACGGGCTCTCGGTGGACGGGATCGCACGTCACAGAAATCTTGTCAGATCAACCATTGAGCGCCATCTGCTGGAGTGTCTTGAAAATGGTCTCACGCTGGATACGTCCGAACTGGTTAAGGAAGATGAGCGTCGGCTGATCGAGGAAGCGATGGCCACGCACGGGCCGGTAAAATTCAAGGTACTGCTCGAAGCGCTTCCCGAAAACATCACCTACAACATGATCCGCTTTGTAGTGGCAGGCCGGCGCAAGGGTGGGGAGCCGGATCGACTGGTGAGCAATAAGGAATAGAGCCGTGACGTTTACATGGCCGGTCTCTTCTCTTCGTCTCACGGCCTTGCGTTCGCAGTAACTCAAACCATTCAATTTGTAGATTGCTAACGGATGAGCGGTCGCGGCTTCAGCCAACGCCGTTTTCGAACGTGGGCGGATACAAGGCGATCGAGACACTCTTCCGCGGTGGTTCACCCATGACAGGTTTACTGGACTAAGTATTCTGACACCGTATGAAGCATTGGATTATCCTGTGTTTGGGAGATTTTCGAATGCAACACAGGAGCTGCCTACCAGTTGCGACCGCGGGTCGCTGCCGGAAAGCCAAACTGCCAACCCCATTCTCGGTCTGCGTTCTTGTACTTTTCCGCGAGAGCGAACGGCAAGTAAACGATTCTTATGAAAGAGAATGTACTGTTTGATCCAGTTGGCGTAGGTCTCTTCTGTGCGAAAACTGTAGTGGAGTGTGCGGATGAGGTCGCGCACCTCCTGGAGGAGTTTGGGCATGGTGAGGCTCCCTTCGATTACCGGCGTGAGGTTTTACAACCTTTGGCGACTAGACTGTTGAAAACACTGACAAATCGGTAAGGTGCCGGTTATTATATGAGCAAATGCTCGCGTTGCAACACGAGCATTTCATGACCTAATAGAAAGTTCGGTTGCTTCGCATAATCCCTTGGTCACAAACATTCTCAGAAGGAGTACAGATTCGGCGATGTTGCCACGAACGGATGATGGACGGCTTCAGGTCATAGCAGGCGTCAGCCTTCTCAACTTCTCGCGACTTGTCGTGTGGAATGCCGAGACGCAGTTCGCCGCAACATCCCAACCAACGTTTGAATCTTCGTGGCGTCAAGATTTTGATCCTGTATTCGGTCGCCTTATATGTTGGATCAACTTTTCGGCCGGAGCTGAACTCTTGGCTAAAGGAGTATGCCTCTCGCGTGATGTCGAATTCAGAACAGAGAAACCCCTTCCGGCGTATCCCGTCGGGGATCTCGAGGCTTGGGCGCGCCGCTATCGAGCTAACTGGAAGTGTGATGGCACACTTACGGCTACTAACTTCAAAACGCTTGGCACCCTTACAAATGAAAAGAACGCGACACTCATGAAACTATGCGCCGCCGTTGGAGCGACCACAGAAGGGCAGAATCTCGTGATAGCAAGTTATGACTTTCTGTGCCGGACTATTCGGAACCGCGACGCTCACGCTTATGTACCGAATATCCGCGAATCCCATTTTTCGCTTGTACCCGAACTCTTCGTCCCTTGCTTCAATTTACTAATCGCTTGGCTACCTGGTGGGCCGTCGACACTAAATACATGGCGTGCTGAAGCAGCTTCTTTCATAGAATCTTTGTGATGGCTAGAATATCGCTTGTGTCCGGACGCCTTCCGGGCCACCCCCCAACGACAAGTTCAGGCTTAAGTTTAGCTGCGTCGCTGTTGATTAATCTTAAGCGTTTTTCAATGGAGGAAAAATGAAAACTATCTCTCTGCTCGTCGCCTTTGTGCTTCTCACAACATTACCTTCCGTGCATGGTCAAACAAAACCAAGGACGCGACCTGCTGCCAAACCCAGCTCTGCGAAGCCCGGTGCTGAAAAACCAGTTACGGTCAAGATGGCAACAACTGATGACGGAAAATTAGTTGAGTTGCGTAGCGACGGAACATGGAAATATGCCGATGCTGCGGTCGCAGTTCCGAGTAAAACCTCCATTGCTCTTACACCGACTCCTCAAAAGTTGAGTACTTTATCGCTTGAGGCTGGCCTGGTCTTTAAATCGGGCGATATCAGACCGGTCGCGAGAACGACGTTTCACTTGTTGGACGAAAGCCTCTCCAAGATTCTGCGTGACGCTGGTGTTCAACCGCGAACTGGCGGTGACAACTCTGACCACGGCATCATCTTTTCATACGGATTGGCCGCCAAGTATGGTCCCGAAGCAAACGTTCCTAGTGGGGTCCAGGAAGCCATCAACAAACATGTCGTTCAAAGTATAACCAGTGACTTTGGCGGGAAAGCTAAATTCAACCCCGTTCCTCAGGGTACCTACTACGTTTTTGCTCTGGCCAGCACCCCGAAAGGCTTCGTTATTTGGAACGTAAGAGTTGAGTTAACCTCGGCTGAGGCGACCGTCACGTTGGATCAGAACAACGCGGAAATTGCTGTCTAGAGGCCGCAACCGAACAATGGCATGCAGCGGACGCGCAATTAGCATGTCTCTCATGCGAGGCTTGTCGCTGGCGGCGGTTCGTGCGCGCCGCTGATGCCCAGCGTTCGGTTGCTTATTCTGGGGTGCCGAAGAAGGGAGAATATAGTGAACACGCTGCTTGAAATCTTTAAGTGGGGGAATTGGGCATTTACCCTGTTTTGCATTCTCCTCCTGGTGGGCACAGCTGCGGTAAATTCTTCAGCCACGTTCGGCGTAACGGAAATGATCCTCCTCTTGATAATCTTCATGAGTATGCCTCTGCCTGGTGTAGCGATACACATCTGGCAGAAGCGAAAAAAGAAGAGGAACGAGCTGGGCACGAATTGAAATTACAGCGCAACCGAACAAAGCCTTGCAGCTGACGGCGCGATAGCATGCTTCTCAAGTAGCCTTGTTCCCTGAGCTAGAATGCTGATCGCGCGCCGCAGCTGAAGGCCGTCGTTAGGGCGCTGATTGATTGTCTCGCGGGTTGGGAGCTAGATAGCGATGATGGAAGATATCGATCAGCTTGTAGACAAAAAGCGAGCTGAATTACAGAAAACCTTTTCCCAGAAACATGACCAGCTTATTGCCGTAACGGAAGTGTTTAGGCAGACATTAGAGACTTGTCGGAATCGGGGGTGGGATACCCATGCCCAGCTCTGGAATGTTGGAATCTATATAAACATCGCTGCACATGACCTTTCGATTCTGGTTATGCAGCTTCATTTTGAAAGAGACGCTTGGACCCGTAAGCAGATAGCTCGCCATGTGATTCTAACAATCTACGAAGTTATTGAGGACATGACTCAATTGTTGGGTAAGAAAATTCGGGCGCCGCTTGAAACGCTCGGTTTGTTATCGAAATTTGATGCCGACCTTCGGAACGTGCGTCAGCCACTTGATCGGTTTTGGAAGGAGCATCAAGGAAAGCTGAGCAATCTGCGATGTATGTCAGCCGCCCATCGCGACTTGGATGGGCTGTCGCTACTTGAATCAATAGAATCAATTGATATTTTGGAGATTATGAACCTCGGGTTTGAAGTTGGCAGAATTCTAAATGAAATCGGGAACGTCGTTCAGTCCATTGTGGAAGAGTGTTCTACGGTCCCACCGCCAGAAATGAAAGCTAGTGCGTGATCCCGGCGCGCCCTAACAAAGCCTTGCAGCTGACGGCGCGACAGCATGTTTCTCAAGTAACTTCTTTCCTTCAGCTTGAATGCTGATCGCGCGCCGCAGCTGAAGGCCATCGTTATGCGGCACGGCCGGCTCGGCAGTGCATCGTGCGTGTTTGGTGTTCGAAACCTTCGTGGCATGGCGAAAGGAGAACAAGATGCCAGACGTCGTTCCGTTTTTGACCTATGAGGACGGCATTGCCGCCCTGGAATGGCTGGCCGAAGTGTTTGGATTCACGGAGACAGCTCGCTT
>JBGTOA010000010.1:0-11888 GCA_041742785.1 Pyrinomonadaceae bacterium
GGGATCGAATCTGGCAGCGCTGCATCCGATATTGCCCGCCACGACGCCTCGCTCTCACGGAATTGCTCGGCAACTTTCCGGAGCGCTGACTTCTTTAATACGCCGGCAGCCTGGTCGAGAAAATCAGCGTACAGCCCGCGAAACGCGCTGCCCCCGTAGCCTCGCAATTCGATATGGCTGAACACACTACTCATAGCGCAATGCAATGGTGGTCCACCAGGGAAACAGTTGGGCCAGCCCTTCTTGTTTTTTGCGTTCGTCAACATCTGGGCCCATTTGTTCAGCGCCGCCAGGCCAAAATTCGCGATCCCCAGACCCTCGAGCATTTGACTGCAAGTGACCCGAATTCGATCTGATAAGGTTTCGCGCAGCTGGGGTTTGGCGGTCGCCTCGTTGATCACCACCGTACGGAACTTGGGAGCGTAGTTTGAATTACGCGCCTCGGTAAGCTCCTCCATGCTCAACCGGATCACGCTGTCGCCCAAATCCCCAACAAGTACGTCATCCCCTTCCATTCCATACACCGCCACCTGGTGATAAGCGTTGCGCAACGGCGCTACCCACGACGGCACCGTGACTTTCATGGCGTGACCCGACAGAAACATGTACGGCAGCTTCGTGACCTCAACCCAGACGATGGGAGTGAAACCGTCGTTCAGGATCTTTACCAGGCTCTTTGCTGCGGCGGATGGCGATGAGGAATGCCGTACGTCGGCGGTCGCGCCCCAACCCTCGGTCATCTGTAACGTGAAGTACGGAGTGTCACCCTCTTTCGCATGGATTCGTGAACCGATGTAAAGCGGATGCCCGCCATGCATATCAAAGAGGAAATAGGCGCACCCAATGCCGCCACCCAGTCCGAACAGGATTTCCTCGGTGCAGAGATCGCTCGTACAAGCGTAGCGCTGAATCAACACATTTCGCAGCGTGGCAGATTCGGGTTGACGGCCCGCCACATGCTTTTTCGCGGTTACCGTTTTTGTACTCATGCCTTCCTCATTTTCTAATCCGGCTAACCGGAATGTAGATTTCGGTGTGATTCATTTCGTGGTTAGCGTCTACGTGCGTCGTGCGGTAGACCTCAATACAGGGTAGACCGCCAACCCGATAGCCTTTCAGTTTCGCAGTCCTGCGAACAATAGTCGCGTACGCCTCTGGCAAGGTTCGATAGTGTCCCACATGCGTGGTTACAGCGAACTCGGCGGCGTTGAGCACCTGATGTCCGATTGCCCCTGCGGATGAAAACCCCTCCGGTACAACGATGCCTGCGTCGAAGCGTAATTGCTCCGCGGCCGTGAGACCCGGTGCGTCTTGTGCGATGCCAAGGAAAGTCAGGTCAACGGGTAACCCCTTGGATTTCGCCCAATCGGCCAGCTTGTGCCAGAGAACGTCCGTTACCGACTCATATGGTCCAACGTGTCGAATGAACGCTACGTGCAGTTGCGCCAGGTGAGCGACTCTTGTCTGGGATAACTCAAAATCGTTGTAAAGCTCTTCAAGGCCAGGTGCCGAAAGTTGGCTTGCGCGCATTTCGCCGCGACCCCACTCTCGGTAGCGTTTCGGTGTGACTTGAAATCTGCGTTTGAACTCGCGCGAGAACGTCTCGTGGCTATGAAAGCCGGAGTCGAGCGCGACGTCGAGTATTGTCGAGTCGTGTATTATCAGCCGGCTCGCTGCACGCTCGAGTCGCAGGCGTTGCGTGTATTGCTTCAACGTTTCACCAACCGCGGAGCGGAACACGCGATGAAAGTAAAACTGCGAGAGCCGAACTCGCTTTGCCAGTACCTCAAGCGATAAATCCTGATCGAGGTTGGCCTGGATGTGCACAAGCACAGGCAGTAGCCTCTCTATTTCGTTTCCAGAAACCCGGTCCACATGGATTCTTGCGCTCATTAAGAAACGGTTCCTGCATTTTCTCCGGCCAGAGTACGAACTTCGTCGCAACTATAGCGTCAGTCGGGAAGATTTTCTTGATGATTCTTGCGGTTGAGGTTTCCGCTTTCACGTCGAGATCATCGTTATAGCGTCTGGCAAGATGAGCGGCAGAAGTGAACAGCCAAGCGTGACGTAGCGGGTTTGACAGTTACACGCCGGTAAATACGACTTGGTAGCGTTACGTATTGCTGGTAAGCACATGCACTTGGGACTTAAGATCCGCTGACCGTAAGGTCATACGGCTTCGACTCGGTTGCCTTGTCAGTGGGATCATCCAAGTCTACTGCGAAATCAACCTACCAAAACAGCAAGTATTTTCGTGCGTAATTCGTCCGCCTCCTGGCGGCTCCTTCTCACAGTATGTTGCAATTTAGAAGTGGTTGGTGTCTATATGAGGTATGGGTGCCGAATGCCAGGTTCGACGCCCCGCGCAAACTGTTGTTCTATTAAACTTGCGGATTTGATTTGCCGAAGGGGGGCTTTAAGGAATCAATTCCCTTCTCTCACTTTACTGAGCAATTCAAAAAATGCTGGCGTTTCATCGACTCTTTGCTTTTGAGACTAAGTCCACTCAGTTCTCTAGCACCCTACCGTTGGGCACTGAATGGGCACTAAGATTTCTAAATTAAACGAATCAGGAAGGCTTCCCGACTCGATCGGAGTAAACGTATCCTATCTTGGCTTCCACACAGTAATACCCGTCACATTATCAAAGTTCTCGTCGTTCGTTATCAGATCTTTTAAGCCGAGGTGTTCCATGACGGCAATAGTCAACGCGTCGTTGGTCAACAACTGAAAGCTAGATGACACTGCAGTAGCGCGGTCTAGTGTTGTAAGAGTGACTGGCTCTACGTGAATGGCTAAGCACGTATCAGCGCGGTCACTTTGGTGTGTTCTTTAAGCGTGGCGATTAGCTGCCGATGACGCTGAAGGCGATGCGCTAGACCTGTTCGGTCAAATCCGTGCCGGGCTGCCGCCTCCGCCAGCATTACCTTGTGAACGGCTTCAGCAACCGCGACGGAAGAAGTCGAAGCAACCACTTCCTGCTTCTCGACTCGCTCGAAAAAGTTAGAGCAGTCTTCAGAGAGCGGTGGGATGTCGACGAGATGATAATAGAAGATGTTAGCATCAACGAAGCACTGCGTGCCCCGCGGGATGTCGCGCAGCATACTTCACTCGGCCAGCAGGTCGTACTCTGGCGATTCAGCGATTTCGTGAGCAACTGTGGTCGAGCTTGATGCGTTCTCGCCGTTGGTGGGCGACGACGCCCACGGGCTGAACAGTAATCCGCACGCGCTCATGCTCCCGGAGCGTGTCGAGGGGTGTTACGGGTTTGAGAACTCCCGACTCATAGATCGCTTCCACGGTGATGCCCATGCCAAAATCTCCCGAAATCTTCTTGAATTGTCTGATGTTAAGCTTTCTAAAGCGAACTCTATCTTCCGCTTTTTTGCCCGCGCTCATAAACTCTACCTATACTATACGCTTTGCGAAATTGACCCAGCAAGAGACCGGCTGCTTTGGTAAGTGCTCTGTTTGTATCGAGCGGCGGTAGTGCCCTTCATCATGTACACTGGCTGAGTTCGTGGTATAGGTATGCTAGCCAGGTGCCGAGATTTGGAAGAGCGCCTTCGGTTCTCACTTAGAATCCGAAATTGGCCCCACCGATCTCAGCTAGAACGATGCTTGCGCCCTCTTCATCTTACCTGAGTTGATCACTGACAGAAGACCCTTTGCCTTTGTAGGTCTACACCCAAGTGCGCGCAGATTAAAGGCGTGCAGAGCGATCCATTCGTTTCCCGCGCGGAGGCAGGGCTTTTTATCTGCTCTCTTTTTTCATCCCATTACTGGTCCTGGTCCTCAAAAGCTCAAGCTTTAAGCCGGTTCAAAGCGCCGTTCGCGATCTCGATATTGAACCGCGCCGGATCCAGGTCGTATCCAAGCCACTCCTTCATAGACTCGTGCTCGGGATTTCGTGGATCAGCGAGGATCTCGATCAACTCGTAGTAGCCGCCGATGCCGCCACAATCTTCAGGGGGGCAGGCGTTCGCGCCAGCCAGGCAGATGGGGTGTTGGAATTCAGGATCGTGCGGTAGAATCTTCTCCAAGACGATCTTGTGTTGCCACCCGTCGCCGAAGTCGTACTCATAAACAAAACTTCTCTTTACCGCCGGAGCCAGGTCGGCGACAGTGTAGCGTTTCTCGCTGAGAGTCTGCCTGCCGAAGCCCATCATTTCCGGGTCGGGCGTGCCGTAGTACGTGTTGCCGGCAATGAACTGGTGTAGATGGCTATCGGTCCAACCCATGACTCTTTGGATTACGCCGTGCAGGCGCCGGAGCGGCATGTCTTAGCGAACCACAACGCGACGCCAGATTGGCGGGTCGGACCCTTTCAACGTGATCTTGAGCTGATAGAGCGGCACCCCGTCGAGTCTTAGGCCTTCGTTTACGGAAACGCTCCTATTCCGCTTGCGCTCCGCCTTCTGATTTTCAACGCCGGGTAACATCCCCAGTTGCCTTCTCAATTCAGTCACATCCGGAGCAAAGGCAGGTTTGTCCGTTTCGGCGGCGCTTCTTTCGAAGTCAATCAACAAAGCCTCCAATCGTTCCCGCCCGACGATGGTCTTCGCGGCTTGTCTTGGTGTTTTTCCCATCAGTACCGGAACCGGTTCTTCCAACCACTCTTCCCAGCGTTTCTTCGCCATCTCCTTCATGAGGGCCTGCACTTCGGGAAGCGCCGAAAAGGCTTCCTGCTCTTCGCGCTGCCGCTGTTGCTCTGGCGATTCAACGCCGTCTTTCATTTGGGCAAACTTTTCTTCGACGGATTCGCTGACTGAGTCCTGCAACACGGCATCGTCACCGAGCCGTTTGGCGATCTCGGTGCGGATTGCTTCGGATCTCTTCTGCGAATTAACGTCGACGATGAGCTTCCCGCCCTCAATCGTTATGTTGCCCAGAATCGTGTTGTCCCAGGAGCGATGTTTCTCGTTGCCTCTTTTCATCCAGGAGAACGTCAAGGTTTGCAGCTCGCCGTTTTCGTCCTGCGTGGCGTCCGCCAGCAGCGCGTCTTCAGTCTCCAGCAGATTCAGCGAGCGCAGCTTGTCGAACGCTGTTCGTGGCGAGCAATTGAGCTGGTAGGTGAGCTTGACGAACGCCAGCGGGTCGCCATCGGTGTTTTGCAGAATCGGCAGTTGGGGATTCAGCAGGCGGCCCCTGAGCTTGAAATAGAGCTGTCGCAAAACCGGTTCGAATTCCTGTAAATCATGGTTGGAAATCTTGCGGCGAGGACCAAAGAGAGTTTCTCGGGCATCCAGAATCTCGAACTGGAAAGCGGGCGGGAAGGGTAACGGAGCCAGGCCCACCATGATAGGAGTCTGACCTAGTGATATCACCCGTGTGTAAACGATGTCGCCTTTTTTCAAGACCTCCGAAGCCTGACGTTCTCTGACTATGTGTTCGGCGTGCGTGAACAGATCACGAAGTTTGAGGCTTGTTCCCTGATCAACTTCCTGCACTGACCAGAAGCTTACGGGCTGCCGGCACGCCTCTAAGACGAACTGTTTCTCATAAGGGTCCAGCTCGTCTGCCACCATCAGAAATGAAAAAGCCAATGACACCTCGTTTTGCGGATCGGCATCTGATTCTTCCTGTGGAACGTAATTGAACAACGCCCACGGAACAAAGGAGGTTCCAGATTCAGGAGTCTTCTCGATGGAAAGGGATTCGTCGTAGCTTTCTGTGTATTCCTGCCAGGCTTTCTCTATGAAGTCAGGTCCGTACCACTCGTTGGCGGCGTGAAGCAGAAGGTGAACGACCACCCCTTCTGTGCGACGGAGCCTCTGCCATTCGTAGTCAATGACATTTGCGGCCTGGTCCTTCGCCAGGCAACAACGTTTGTATTTGTTGCCGCTGCCACAGTGACAGGGGTCGTTTCTGCCGAGTTTCATGTTCGCTGGTAGTATTCCAGGTATTTCATCGAGTCACGCCATACGAGCGTATCCCGATCCACTCCCCTCAAGGTGAGGTTGAAGTATTCATTTGTCTCAAGGCTACTTTGCGTTCTCTCCTGGCTCTCTTCTTCTGCTCAATTTCCGTCGCGCGCTGTTCAATGGAAAGGACTCGGTCGGGCTGCGTCTTTCCAAAGTGCTTGAAATAGATGTGCTCGATGAACTGCGGCAGAGGGAGCTTCCATGGTTCCTGCCGATGATTCGCCAGCTTGCCAAACTTCTTCGGATTCATGCCCAGCTCGCGCGCCATCTGAATATGCTCATGACCCAAATGGTACTTCTTCCGAGCGTCGATCCAGATTTGCAGGTCTTGCGGTATGCGTTTCGTTTTCATCAGCGTAATCGGCTAAACTGCGGATGTTCAAGGTAGACTGTCCCATTCCTTTGTTAGTGTCGCTTTCCTCGCCAGCCTTGAGTAGTATCGAGTGGCTCATTGCGCCCGCGCATCATTCGTGCAGTCCCATGTTGAAGCCCTCCAATTCCTGATTACGCCATTATCTTCGCAGACTGGACATCTCCAAACGATATCTTCAGATTCCGGATCGATGCTTGTTTCGATCTCGCCGGTGCACAACTTTCGTGCGGGACGGCGACGACACCCTTACCCTGGTGTTCGTCGCTCCAAACGGCGACGCTTTTGTCGCCTCAACAATGAGCTTGCCAAGGAATTCGGCGAGGCGTTTCGCTGGCCCGGTCGTGGGCGCGATCTCTCCATTCTTCCTCAGGAAGTGCGTGATGTCGGTAATCCACGTATCTCCCATTTACCTCCCGGGTTTTCGTCCTTTTTGCTTTGATCCGGCAGAATCGGTTCCCAGCAGGATTAATATTCGTCGAATTTGTGCGGGAGCAATCCTATCAATCCTGGCGGCCAAGTACGATCTAGCGTCGCGGAAAAGGGGTGTTTTATTTTATAGGTAAGAATATAACCGATCACTATGCTACAGTGGGTTGCGAAATTCAGTGCAGATTTAGCAACGGAGCAAGCCGATGAAACTTACGCGCGATATTCATAGTCTCAGCACATTCAAACGCGACACGGCGAAGCTCGTCCGCCAATTGAAGAAGACTGGGCAGCCGGTAGTCTTAACTGTTAACGGCAAAGCCGAGCTGGTCGTCCAAGATGCTGAAAGCTACCAGAAACTGTTAGAAGCTAAGGACAGGATGGAAGCCATAGAAGGCATCAAGCGAGGACTGGAAAGCATGAAACGGAACGCCGGGAAACCAGCAGAAAGATTCTTCAAGGAGTTCTTTGCTGAGAAGAGCATCTCCGAACGCGAATGAAGCGCTACGCTGTTGTCTTTGAGGAATCGGCTCAGGCAAACGTGCGCGAATCGTACGATTGGGGTTGCCGCGCTTGGGGCAAGCAGGAGGCGAAACAATGGGTTCGACAATTACGGACAGCAGTTTCTCAACAACTCGCCATCGTGCCGAAAGGCTTTTCGCTCGCACCGGAAGACGACGAGTTCTCGGAAGAAATTCGCCAGATGGTTGTGGGCCGCTATCGCGTGTTGTTTACGATAAGAGGACGTAAGGTTCACGTACTCCACGTTAGAGGAGCATATGTGGGAGCGATTGATTAGCATGAAGATGATCGCTAACGGCGATACGCGCTGAGCTCTAAGCGTCGCATACACTGGTGGACTTGGCGTCCCTATCACCCGGGGTCGGGCATGCAAAGCGATGACATCCTCAAATCCGAACTGAAGCAGGCCTTATCGGAATGCGAGCGTTTGCGGGAAGAAAACGCCCGGCTTAGGGTTCGTGTTGGTCAAGCACCAGATACCCTCGCTCCCACGCCTAATCAGTTCTCGGCGCACAACAACAAGAAAGCACAAGCGTCGGCCACCGTAACGGCTGAGTCTCGGCCAGAACTCAAAGTGTCCTTGTTCAGTAGTTTGTTTCGCGGAAGAGGCGATGTGTACGCGCTCAGGTGGGAGGGAAAGAATGGCCGGACTGGCTATTCTCCGGCGGGCATCCGCGAATGGGACCAAGCGCCTTCACCGGGTCGTGGCCAGAAGAAATCATTTCGCCACAGCAAGCTGTTCCCTCTGAGCGAGGAAGTGATTAGAGATCATCTGCTCGGAAAGCAAACGATCGGAGTCTATCCTCTCCTGCAGGACGATACCTGTTGGTTCGTAGCAGTAGACTTCGACAAGAAGAGCTGGGGAGCGGATGCTTGCGCTTTCTTGAAGATGTGCCAGGAGACTGGTGTACCTGCGTCGCTCGAGCGTTCGCGATCAGGTAATGGCGGTCATGTCTGGATATTCTTTGCAAGTCCGATCCAAGCGGCTCTGGCCCGCAAGCTCGCGAGCGCCGTCCTGACCCGCACGATGGAGCGGCGTTACGCGATGGGGCTCGATTCTTATGACCGGTTGTTTCCAAGTCAGGACACAATGCCCAAGGGCGGATTCGGAAATCTCATAGCCTTGCCCTTACAGCACGGCCCTCGCGAAAACGCCAACAGCGTCTTCGTGGATGATCAACTTCGGCCGTACGACGACCAGTGGACGTTCCTTTCCTCGATAAAGCGATTGGGCCCGGACGAAGTTCAAGTACTGCTTCGCAAGGTGTATCCGGCCAGCGACGTCATTAACATTAGACACAGCGCATCCGATTACGACGAAGCGAGTGATCAGTGGATCCTCCCGCCGTCTGGCCAGCATGCTTTCAAGGTCATAACTGAACCGCTGCCTCCAAACATATCAATCAAACTTGGGAATCTGATTTACGTCGAAAAGAAAGACTTACCCGATGCATTTCTGGATCGCTTGATTCGGTTGGCCGCCTTTCAGAATCCGGAGTTTTACAAGACTCAAGCGATGCGCCTTTCGACCTTCGGCAAACCGCGAGTCATCGGATGTGCCGAGGATCTGCTGCATCATATCGCTCTGCCTCGAGGGTTGCTGAAAGAGGTGCTCGATCTGTTCCACAGTAATCGCATCTCGGTTGACGTTACCGAACATCGCTTCAGCGGAGTTCCTATCCAGGTCGATTTCCAAGGTGATCGTCGTGCGGTGCAGACACAGGCAGCAAAGGCTTTGGCTGCTTGTGATGAACGGGATCCTTTGCGCCCCGACAGCATTTGGCAAGACGGCCGTTGCTGCACAACTGATTGCGATGCGCAAAGTGAATACGCTTGTGTTAGTTCATCGCCGCCATTTAATGGACCAATGGCGGGAGCGGTTGGCGCTGTTCCTCGGGCTTGGCACCAAGGACATCGGCCAGATTGGAGGCGGAAAGACCGCTCGTAACGGACGACTCGATGTAGCGGTCATACAGAGCCTGATTCGAAAGGGTGAGGTTAAGGACATAGTGGCCGAATACGGCCAGGTGATCGTGGACGAATGCCATCACGTCTCCGCCTTCTCATTCGAGCGAGTGCTGAGAAAGGTAAAGGTAAAGTACGTCGTCGGATTGACGGCAACTCCAATTCGCAAAGACGGCCACCACCCCATCATCCTCATGCAATGCGGCCCGATTCGCTTCAATGTGAGCAGTAAGAAGCAGGCCGCAGCTTCAGCTTTTCAATACGAGGTCATACCCCGGTTAACCGAATTCACAGTACCTCCTGAATGGAATGGTATCGGCATACAAGATATCTACACCGCTCTCGTTAATGACGAGCAAAGGACCGACTTTGTCGTCGCCGATGTTGTGGGCGCAATAGAGGACGGACGTTTTCCTTTGCTACTCACCGAACGTACGGACCACTTGCAGCTTTTGCACGAAAAGCTGGCGCGACGGGTGCCGAACGTTTTTGTAATGAAGGGCGGAATGGGAAAGAAACAACGCGATTCGGTGGCTGCGGAGATCGCTGCAGTTCCGGCAGACCAGCAACGAGTCATTCTCGCCACGGGACGTTACATTGGAGAAGGCTTCGACGACGCGCGGCTGGACACACTCTTCCTCGCAATGCCGATCTCTTGGCGTGGGACTCTGCAGCAATACGTCGGGCGACTCCATCGACTTCATGAAAGCAAATACGTGGTTCGAGTGTACGACTACGTCGATGCATGCGTACCGGTGCTGAATCGCATGTATGAGAAGCGCCTGAAAGCGTACAAGGCGGTCGGCTACACTGTGACTCGGCCGTCTGGCGAGCAAGAGGCTCAGGCTGATCTAAGGTTTGCCGCCATCGAGCGAATCGCGGTTCACGCGGCCATTGCTTTTGAAGAAGCGCGAGGCTGCAAGGTTGAGAGTGTCGAAAGCGACACTCGTGGCTTTGATCTGATCTCGCGCCGACCGGTCTCGGACGCCGCGCGAGAATCGGTCGAGACACGGTTCATCGAAGTAAAGGGGCGCGCTGCGGTTGGTGAGATCGCTCTTACCGCAAACGAATACAAAACGGCCCAGCGCCTGGCCGATGATTACTGGCTTTACGTCGTGTTCAACTGCGCGTCGCAACCTCAGGTAACCACCATTCAGAACCCTGCTCGCTTCGACTGGGAACCATTGTCAAAGATTGATTGTTACCGTATTAGGCCGGAAATGATTCTGAAGAGCCATTGATAGCTTCTGAAGTCATGTTAGAGGTATCGGCCGAGTCGGGTCGATCCGCAGCGTCCAGAAAGAGGCCTCTATCAGTGTCATAGATACCGATGTCTTCGCCTCGTCAATTTCGAGAAGAGAGTTTCAAGCAAGCCAAATTCAGGCAAGAAGGCTTCCGAAGAATCTTACATGCTTTCGCGTGAAGCTTCGAAATTCAGAAAAGAGATTAAGCTCATTTTGTTTCTATCGCCAATATAATCCGCGATCACTTGCATCGTTGCGCCGACCAAATAATCAAGAAAATAATAGCGGACAGCGCTACCCGCGGATCATGAGAGAGATCCAAAGGAGCACAACAAATGAGATTTTTACTTGGCGTACTGGTTGGCTACAACATGCGAGGCAAACCGAAGCGGCTGATCACAGTCCTTGCAACGGGAGCGTTCATTGTCTACATAATCCTGCCGGCAATCGCCCTCTTGGCGCTCCGTTTGGACGTACAACAGGAGCGCCGGTCGAGATCAGCTCAAACCAGGGTTCCGGCGATCAAAGGATTGAGTTATGAAACCGCTGAGGCCAAACTCCGCACCTCTAATTTAAACATTCGACTGTTGGCGACCCGGTATGATCTACCACTTCAGCCTGGACTGATTATCGATCAAACTCCGCAACCTGGAGAGGAAGTCATTTACGGTTACCCTGTTGGCGTCACCATTACTAAAGCGGATTCCCATGGCCCTGGTCCGTAACGGCAAAGACTCTTACCTCCACATGGTGGTCTTGATCGAACTTGAGATCGAGGTCTCCTTCATAGCGTTCAACGGTCCTACAGTTCGAAAGCTTTGAACCAACCGTTCGGGCATCGAGCGACTTGCCGGTGGCATTGCGACGGTTGTTTGACAGCCAAAAGCGAAAAGCGTCTTTCTTCATAGTTATCGCCTGTTAGGATTTCGAGTCTGCGGGTCCATCGTTTATATCAGCTGAGCCATTTCAAGATATCGGCAGAACGCATTAGCCAATTCCATTTGTCTTGGCGTTTTGCACTGCACATCGAACAACGCGGGACTCGCAACGAGGACAGTCACACATTGCGCGGGCCGCGAGCGTTTCAAAGGATTGGGACCTTCGTCTCTAATCAGTCGAGTCATTCCGGCACCAGTCTTTCCTGAGGAGAGCACTGTGAACATTAGAGGCGACATGCCCCCGACTCCATTCGAGCAATCGAAACAAAAGAACTGCTCAAACTGTGGCGAGAGCTTTACCCGCGCCAAAAATAGGAGCAAACAACTAATGCGATTGACGGAGATGGTTTCGTGCGCCTGTCCCTTCTATGAAGCCGGGTCGTGTCAAGCGGGGTCCGGTTGATTGGTTCACCCTTCTATTCGAGCTGCCGCGAGTCTTTCAGTTTCGACTTTGAATGCGGGCCCATTCAACGGTGCGACGATGCCCATTCTCCCG
>JBGTOA010000063.1:0-49691 GCA_041742785.1 Pyrinomonadaceae bacterium
AGAAGTTGAGCAGTCGCGGCCCAATTATTGCGGCCTAGGTTTTCCCCTGCACAGAATTTCTTCAACAAGCTGTACCGAGTCTCTTGCGTCACTGAAGATTTCCTTTGGTTGGGACGATCAATAGTGTTTGAAATCGAATCTCTTATACGAGCACTAGTAGCCGTCCTTGCCTTCTGTTTTTTGGTCCATTACGTCGCGATCCTTTCGAGTACAGACGAGAGCACGACTGCGAAATTTCACTAGGAGTGAATCTATGTTGAACAAGAGTAATTTTGGAAGAAGTTTGGGGCTTGCCTTTGCCCTTTTAGTTTTGGGCGCAATTCCAGCGATGGCTGATGCTGTAGTGGTCATCGGAGATACAACCGGAGGACCCACTTACAACCGCACGTTGGCCGGCACTCCGCCCGGCGCGGTCTCGGCCGTTGGTACAGCGGTGCGTTACAGCATCGTGCAACTGACGGTTGGAACTACCGGCAACTACACATTTCTGAGCACTACCGTGGGTGCCTACGATCCGTTTCTCTCGCTCTACCAGAATAGTTTTAACCCCGCCGCACCGTTGACCAATGTCCTCGTCGCCAACGACGACCTCACCGTCGGCAATTTCAACCAATCAGGTTTCACGATTAACCTCACCGCGGGCACCACTTACTTCGCTATCCAGTCTGGCTTCGACAATGCTGACTTTGGCGCCTTCACCCTGAATATTGAGGGCCCTGGAGTCATCACAATCGTCGGAGCTAATCCCATTCCGGAACCCGCGACAATGTTATTGCTCGCATCCGGTTTGGCGGGCCTGGGCGCAAAGTTGAGGCGCAGGCGCAGGAACACATAACTCTTCTTGCTGGCTTTGACCACTTGCTGGCTTTGACCAGTGGCCCACCTCCTTTGACCTGGTTAGGTATTCGACTAGTCGACGACTTAACCAGGTCAACGCATGTCGCTGATAAGGGCGCCAAAAGCAGTCAGACTCCCTCGCCTATTCTAGATATTTGAGAATGGTTGGAAGAGCGCGGCATCAATCGGCGCCTCGAGTTTGTCGTAAAGATCCTTGAAGCTGTCAGACTTTACATGTGCCAGCGCTTCATGAGGAGCGCCATAGAAAACGAGCTTCCCAAGCATTAAGACGACGAGCTTGTCGAAAAGCTTCACGTTCTCCATCGCATGAGTGGTGAGAATCACGGTTCGCCCGGACTCCGCGATATGCCGAAAGAGCATCATGATCTTCTCTTCCGTTGCCGGATCGAGACCTGAGGTCGGTACGTCAAGAAAAATTACCGAAGGTTTTGTAATCAGCTCGACGGCAATAGAGACAAGCTTGCGCTGTCCTCCGGAAGTTGACCCACTGGAACATCGCGCCGTTCCGACAGGCCGGTCACGTCCATCACTTCATTGATAATTTGATCGATCTCAGGTCCCGATTCGTCGCGCGACAACCTTAGCCGGGCAACGTAATAAAGCGTGCGATAGACCGTCAGCTCGCGCTTAATAATGTCGTCTGCGGGACGTATCCAATCGATTTGCTTGAGCGAATCGAGATGCTCGTACAAGTCGTGCCAATTCACTAATACGAGACCGTTGGTCGCGGGCCGCAACCATTCAAAGTATCCATCAAAGTCGACTTGCGAGGGGAAAGGGAACTATTTGCCGGCTTTGTTGCGGCGATCCTCCGTGGCCGCGCCTCTTGAGTTAGTACTGAGTGCTTTTAACAGTACGCTTACGCTACCGCACTATGGTACTGGGTAGCCTGCTCGCGACTTGAAACTTTGAACTAGAAACTCGAAACTTCCGTCCATGTCGGCAACCGAACGTCTCTATTATTCCGACTCTCACCTGATCGAGTTTGAGGCTCGCGTCACGGAAGTTAGCGAAAGGGTGAGCGGTTGGACCGCGGTTACTCTCGATCGTACCGCGTTCTATCCGACCGGCGGTGGCCAACCCAGCGACACTGGAACCCTGAATAACACGCGCGTAGTCGAATGCATCGACGACGAACAGAGTGGGGTTTGGCATGTGCTGCAAGGGCGCGCGCCCGAGATTGGATCGGCTGTAAAAGGACGAGTTGATTGGCCTCGTCGTCTGGATCACATGCAGCAGCACACTGGCCAGCACATCCTTTCGCAGGCCCTGGTCACTCTGTTCGAGGCGCCTACTCACAGTTTCCGAGTCCTGGACCAGTCCTGTGAAATCGATGTCGAGCTCGCGAATCCAACTACGGCAATGATCGAGAAAGCGGTTGGTCTGGCAAACAATGTGATCTGGGAAGATCGATTCATCACTATCAAACAAGTAACGAATGAAGAAGCAGCGGAGCTGCCATTACGAAAGGATCCGGTACGACAAGGCGAACTGCGGCTGATAGAGATTGAAGGCTTTGATCTAACTCCCTGCGGCGGTACGCATGCGTACCGCACCGGAGAAGTCGGAATGATCGCCATGCGCCACTGGGAACGCGCGAAGGGCATGACTCGCATCGAGTGGGTGGCGGGTGGTCGCGCGCTGGCTGACTACCGTCGCGCAAACCAAAGCGCACGCGCAACCGCGGCTTTGTTCAGCAGTGGCCGCGATGATGCGCCCGCACACGCTGAAAAGTTGATCGAAGAGAATAAGGAACTACATCGACGTGTGCGGGCGCTGGAAGAAATTGCCGCCACCGTTGAGGCCAATGAGATCTATTCGCAAGTCACCGCGGACTCCTATGACACCCGCGTGATCGTTAGAGTATTTGAAGGAAGAGACGCTGACAGCTTGAAGAAACTCGCCCAAGCGCTGATTGCCAACCCACGGGCAATCGCCTTACTCGGTTCGCGCGATGAGTCAACTGCCCGACTTGTGTTCGCGCGTTCAACAGATGTGTCAGCGGACATGAATGAACTGATGCGCGAAGCCTGCGCGCAACTTGAGGGACGCGGCGGCGGCAAACCGGACATGGCCCAGGGCGGAGGAAAGAACGTCGAGAAGCTGGCAGATACCCTCGCACTCCTGGCGCAAAAGCTAAAGCGATAATCGCCCTCACCCCAGCATGGATCTGAGAGCCCAATAGTCCCAGATCTGAAATCTCAGACCTGGGACCAGAGACCTGAGACTTGTGACCTGAGACTTGAAACTTGAAACTTAAAACTTGAAACTTGAAACTTGGGACTTGAAAGCTGAGACCTGAGACTTGGAAACTAACCCGAAACTTGAATCCAGAAACTCGAAACTGTATTCTCCCTTTCGTGGGGCAGTAGCTCAGTTGGCAGAGCGCCGCGTTCGCAATGCGGAGGTCAGGGGTTCGATCCCCCTCTGCTCCACCAACACTCACGTTATCAAATATTTAGGGCGCTAAGCCTCCTTGCTTCATTTTCCAAATGCCAAAATGTGGAAATTTTTTCTCGCCGGATTGAAGCGTTTATGACGGGTTCTTGATTACCAGGTCGCCGCACCCGCAATGCGGAGGCCAGGAGTTCGACCCTCCTCTGCTCCACCAATACCTCTTACATCTTCAATCACTTACAACTCAAGCTCTGCTTGACCTCTTTTTTCAAATGGCCAATATGTGGCCAGAAATAACAGCACCCAATGGAAGAAAACCGGAGAGAATGTGTAATGCGGAGGGCAGGCCTTCACATGGACACTTAAATCAGCTAATGGATTGTAAAACCACCAACGCGCTCGCCGGACTAATAATCAAGAATCTGACTTGTTATCAGCGCCCGTGATCGCACTCTGATTACATCTTTCCGCCGTTAACCTGACAGTACCGGCCTCAAACATCGGTTCCCTGCGGACCAATGCGCAAGTCAGCGGCATAGCGATTTCAAAAATGCCGATTTCAGCCGTTCTCCGGCTGGTCCAACGGTACGATTTGATCGAATATCAATCCACTCGCACCTTCGCCGCGCCCATTCTGCTTCTGCCGTCCGACCCAGGTGAATTTCTTTCCGTTAGGACCGCGGACGCTTTGGTACTTGCGTGTAACGATCGCTCCAGCACGCGGTACTTCCTCCTCGTGCACAAAGTAAGGTTTTTTCTTTTCATTCGGGTCCGCCGGATCGAGTCCCACTCGGAGTATTCTTCCGCGCGGTCGAATTATGCTTTTATCCGCGGCGTCCGTGAGGCGCGGCATCGAGGCGCGCTGCAGGCGGACTTCTCGATTTGATCCCGGCTTGCGCGTAGCAATGAAAGGAATCCAGTTTTCCGGCACACTTGTGCCAAGCACATAGCGAATTTGTGCTTGATTTGGAGATTGGGGTCTGGTCGTTTCAGTCAGACTATTCAAGAAGTAAGTTGAGAGAGACTTGCCCGCCTCGAAACCATTGACTCCCGTTCCCTGTAACCCCGGAATTATCTCTTCCACACCCCAAACCAAATTCGACATCTCGTCGCGCGCCAGCACAACCTTCTCGATCGGATTGCTTTCCTGGACCTTCGTGACCGCAGGTGGCAAGAACAAACGATCGTCCAAGCCATCGCGACCTACCGTAGATCGCAACTTATACATAGACCACCTTTGCCAATCCATATGCTGTCCCCGCCCAGCAGGCCGGATCAGCGTCTGAACGCCGAAGACGTCCGTGACGATGATTCCTTTGATGTCCGCAAGTGTACCGACCTCGAGATTGTAAGGAATCACAGTCCAGTCGTTGCCATAGATCAAGCCAAACTCAGCGAGCAACAAGAGGGCCACGTCGCCTGTACTCGCGCGAATGCTGCCGAAGTCAGTGCGGCGATCTTCAAACTCCCACCAACGCACATTGGGCATTCCATTAAATTCAATTTGTGACGGCAGGAAAGCGACCGGCTCACGAACTGTGAAACTGCTCTCAGGAAACTCGGCGCCAGGAAGATCTTCCAGACGTATTTGGTTATCGACATCAAACGCGAACCAGTCGAGACCACCGTGGTAGTACTGCTCGGCCAGCAACACCGCACGCTTTTCTCCCGACTGATCTTCCGGCGCAGACAAAGCAAACTGATACTCCAAATAAGAGGGTGCCCATGCGTCTTCTTGCGCGGGCCCTGGTTGAATCTGAGACTGAGGCTCAGGTTGCGAATAAAGACGATAGTACCAACCTTTGAAATCGCTTCCGAGTTCCTTCAGCGCTCCCGCCACAGTCGCTCCAAACTGGCCATCCGCCCAAATATCAAACTTCCCTGTCTCTATTGCTCTCAAAAGCTTGCGGCCATCCGGGAGCCGTCCTTTTACAGCCCGCAACGTTTGCCACGCCACTGGGTCACTTTTAAGGTGGGCCAACTCCAAATCTTCATCTGGTTCAAGAATTGCTTTTTCCGAAACATCCTTAAAACCAAACTCCTTGACCACCGCCGCTCGTTCGTCTATCAACCCAGCTTGCTTTAACAAGCGCATCCAATGACGCCCCATCTGACTGCGAAGCACGAGATCCGAACTGTTTGGTTCAGGATCACTCGCCAGCAATGGTTCGCGCTCTACTTCTATCTCGAGTGGAAGATCTTTATCGTAAGGAACAGCATTCAGGAATTGCTCTCCGCCAGTCGCATCGCGATTCTCAGATTTGACTGCGTAACGATCGAGCTGCGTAGTATTCAACTGGACTCTTGCTTTGACAGCAGAGCCCGAGTCCTCTCCTTTGAACTCACCAAACTGCCACTGACGAGTAAGCATCCAGAGCGGATCGCGAACCTCGGCGCGCAGACTGCGATCGAAGTCTTCCTTTCGCGGGCGTCCCTCGAGCCGATTCCAAAGGGTAATCGTCGGCCGAAATTCGGCGCTTAACAAAGCATCTTTCAGAGCTGGATCGATTTGTTGGGACACAGTGTTTCTTACCTCTTCGGTCTTAAGTTTGCTCAAATATCATCGTCGAAGGTTGCGCGGCTATGTTGGTTGAGATCGTCCCAAACGGATAGCTGGTAAAACTGCTGAGGAGAGCAGGCAAAAGTTGGGCATACGGAGTTGTGCGAAGAAAGTCTGGCTCAACTGCTCTGCGCTTCGCCCGATCAAACGTGTCCGTAATTGTCTCCACCAGATCATCCCACTCCCACCGCCCATTGATGTTCGGGCTGACCGCCATGAGCAAACATTGTGGGGGCTCGGTGTTGGGTTGGTTGTAGTGAATGGCGATGCCCGTCGTTTCAATTCGATTGGGTATCACTTCATTCCATTCATCAATCAACAATCCTGACTGCGGTGCTGACGCGTCGTAGCCTTCCGGCAACTGACGTACGACTGATAAGAAATCTCCCTGCGGTACAAATACATCCGCATCGTCTAACTGCTCAGTGGTCACTTCGGGAAACTCCAACGCAACCCAGTGCGCCTTCTTATCGAAGGGCAACTGGAGCGGCTTGAAGCTCAACTCCTCATCGGCGAAAGCTTCCTGATAAGTACTAACTCGATCGACCAAACCAATCTTTTCTCTAACGGCCGCAACTGCCTCAAACCATTCCTCGACCGCCAAATCCCGCCAGTCGGCGATTGCAGAATTTGACGCCGCGGTACTCAAACGGCTCTGGGTAAAACGCAGCAGACTTTCGTCGGCAGCCACATCGTTCGAAAAATTGTGCGCTGCCTCCAACTCCACGCGGTTCTTGAGTTGAAAAGTTGGCACAAAGCGAAAGGCGTCACCCAAAATCAGGGTTCCGGCACTCTGATAGATTTCCACTTTTTGCACAGTGGACAAGAGATTGATCTGTTCGGGAGTCAAACCACTGAAGGTTGTGAGGGCCACTGCCCTCGAGAGACGACTGCGACCCTGATCGACCGTCAACAAACCCTGCTCGATGAGAGATTGTTGCGCGCGCAACAAAGTCAGATGTTGTTCGTCGGTGGCATCGGCAGCCAGCGCCGGTAGCACCGCATTCTTAGGAAAGGCGCCGGGCAAGCCGAAGTACGAGAGGGTCACGAGGATATTCCGCAGGGCGTCATAATCAATGTCCCCCAAATCGACGGCTTCGGCGGGATCTTTGCTCAAAGCATTTGCCGGGAACGTCGCCGTGATGTCTTCGAGCAATTCCAGCGTATCGTCGAGAGAAATCGACGCCTGACCAAAACTTGTTTCCAACGCGCCGAGATCCCAACGCTTCGGATTCTCGGCAGTCGCAGGATCGGCTTTCTCCTCGGAAGGCAACATGTAATCGTCAGCGCCAAGTGGACGAGAGCCAATTACCAGTTTTTGCAGATCGCGAAGCAGCGGAAGCAGTTCAAAAAGGGTCCGAACGGCAGGTTCCGCTGCTGGAAAAGCTTTGCGACTCATGAACAGAATAGTCACACGTCCCGAAGAATCGAAATTAGGATCGTCCAATTTTCTTCGTCGAAAAGCAAAATCGATCCGGGCTTCCAACTCGGTCAGATCACTAACTTCCTGCGTTACCTCAATGCCACTTGCCTGGCTTCCAATTAGGTAGATCAGATCGATCGGCTGCAGATTCAATTCGCGGAGCGAAACAAGCTCGGTGCTATCGTCAAGGTCGTAATGAACAGTGAACCGAAGCATCTCCGGTTGTCCGATCAGATCGCCGAGCCACTTGTTCAGACCCGGAGCCGCGAGCGACCTTGGCGTCGGTGGTGTGCTCCAGGGACTATCTACAGCGCCCGTTTCAAGATGAACAGCCACCTTGTGATTAACAACTGCTCCACTTCGCGGAGTGCGAATCACCTCCGGATCAGGCGCTGCATTTCCCTCTGAGAGAGCTTTAAGCATCGCGCCGGCTCTTTCGTAGTTACCCTGGGCCACCTGAAAGACGCCTTCAGCGAGTAGAAGATCAGCAATGGAATCGAGGGTGTCTTTAAGCCGTTCAACTTCAGCGATGATCGCCTGAGCCGCAGGTAGGCCAACCGCCGGCAACCCATCCACCCCGTAGGGATAACCCAACGGTGAGTCTCCAAGTAGCACTGCTTCGAGCAGTGCGTAACCGTCTACGACTTGATACGACTCTTTCCGGTTAATTGTGTCATCCGGTTCACCGGGCGTGATCTTGTCGGCGACGAGAGGATACTTCTTTCGAAAAGCGAGAATGAATTGAGCGGGCGCTATATCCTGAACGACATAACGATCGTGCAACGCACGCTCGAATTGGTAACCGAGCAGAGCTCCCAGTTGCTGTCCGTTTCGCACACCTTCGAGGAAAGAGAGTGCATTCCGCACGCGCTCTGAAGTTAACCTGACAGCGAAATGCTCGGCGTTGTCTTGATCGGCATGGGTGAGATACGCATTGCGCAACACCGCGGCGGCAACCGCGTGATTGATCGACGGTCCATGTATGTAACCACCGTTATCAGGCTGCTCAACAACAGTGACACCCTCCTGGCGAAGCGAAACCGGAATGTCCTCAATTGAAACTGGTGTGGGAGATGGAGCAGGGCGGACATTCTCAAGCCAACCGTAAGCACCCAGGTGAATGCCTCGCTTGGAAACTTCGTTGTCGGCGTTCCCCCGGAGCAGGTTAAGACGATTGAGACGATGCGCGAAGATTGCAGTTTGCCAGGCATCGAGTCGATAGGAACAGAGATCGAGATGTTCGGCAAACAGCCGTTCCAATTCAGCGGTCTTCAAATGCTCGAGACCGGCGATACTCTCCCTCACTTCCTGCAGAGTGAAGGCGGCCGGAACCTGGGTTACATCAGCCGTCGCCAGGAAGTCGCCCAAAGCAACATTTGCTGAGCCCAACTGAGGCAACACCCGGCCCACATTTGCCTCCATGAACTCCCAGCGCGTCACAGTTCGCGAGGCTTCGATATTTGTGAAGTTCTGCTCACGACGAACCGCATTGTCGAGCAGTTGAAACCCTGTGTAGATATTCATCGAGGCTTCGTAAGTTGAAAGCAACAACGAACGGTGCAACATTCTGTAAAGGAGAGCTGTTGGGACTGGCAGTGGCTCGCCGCTGAGGTTGGGAAATTGTTGTTGTTTCAGTGTGTTGATGTCAGTACCGAGTAACCACCCGATGTAGTTTCGGTTTTCAAAACCTTCTCCTTCTCCTTCTCCGGTGATCTTTACTGCATATTTTGCCAGCAGCTCAGCGGTCTCAGACAGTTTTTCATCGTCGGCTGACTCCACGTCATCAATTAGTGGTCCGTTTATGCCCGACGTTTTGTTTGAAAAGAAAAGTTTAAAAAGCTTAGGGACCTTCGGAAAATTGAAGCCGAGTTGTCTCAGCAAGGCGACTCCACTTGATGACACCTCTTCAAAATATTTCACGATTGGATTACCGCCAAAAAAGGCATGCCCCAGCCAAAAATGAGCAAGATTCCACAGCATTTCTTCGTAGGTACCGAGCCGGCGCGTGAAATCGACTGAGGTGGCGTGCAGCCCCAATATGTTGAGCAGATTCACAAAAGAATCGCCCGGAGCATCAACGTGGGCCACTCGCGGCACGAGTTGCTGCCACTGGTCCTCAACTTTCTTCAGCACATCATGGGCCTTGACCAGGAAGGCGAAGTCTTCGCCATCGATTTGTTGAGTGGGTTGCCATCTGCGAAACGCACTGGTAACGAGAATTCCGTAAGGTTGTTTGCCAACCCGGATGGCCGGCAAACTGCCGCGCGCAACCACGTGATCCGTAAAAAACTTGCGGATGTCGCCGATGTCGCCGCCTTCTAGCTCAAGCAGTTCGTCGAGGTAGTAACCGAGCGTAGCGGGCCATAAAGCTCGATTAATAATCTTTGCTTGTGACACTTCCATGCGATTGGCGTTCGCCAAAGGCGCCAGCGACTCCAAACTTACATCCCAGGCCTCTGACAAACGTTTCGCGTCGGTCTTTTTGCGCTCATCTTCGCTTGTATCAATGACCGGTGCCTGCGTTTCTGTTTCAAAACTCGCCTCACCTTCGGCATCATCGGCGGAGAAACCGGATCGCATTTCGGCGGTGTGATTGGTGGGAGTTCCCTGCGGGAGAAAGCTCATTCCTTCCGGAGAGTAACGATGGTTCTCAATCAACTCTTCCAGTAGCCTTTGGTGATCCGCTGTCGCCGAGGAAACACGAATCCCCAGGACCATCAGTCGATCGAACCCTTGCGTCGCAAAGGGCGCTGCCAGTCGCACACGCATCGCCATTCCGACCTCGATCGCCCTGTCAAAATTCGCTATCCATTCAAAATCTTCGCCCATAATCAGCTCGCCGCCCTGTTGACTCAACTCTGATCGAAGATTCTGAGGATTTGGTCCGAGTATCAGCGGATTGGCGACAGCCTGTGGAAACAGCTGTTCGAGTTTCGTACCGCCTGAAAATCCGATCAGCACAAAACGATCGGGCATCACTTCCGTCCGCGGCGCGTGACTCCAGCTTTCAGGCTTCAATTCTTCAAGGTCGAAGCCAAGGTAAATCAAAATGCCGTCACTAATCGTTCCCATTATCGACTGGCCAGTCGCATCACCAATCTGCGGGTCGGCAGTGAGCAAACTCAAAATCGGATCCTTAATGAGAACAACCAGGGGATGACCGAATCCCAACTGCAACTCGATTGCCGCACGCTTGCCTGGCGCATCTAGTTGGCGGTCGGCAAGGATACTTGAAACTTCAAACTGGATGAGCAGAAAGGAAAAGTTTTCACCTCGTTCTTTTTCGATCACTCGCTTTTTGATTTCTGAAGAGATCCACGACGCCCTGGTTCCGCCATGACTGGTTACGAGTGCCCGCCACGCGCCTTTTTCCAGTTGCTCTCTGGCCGCAGTATCCGTAACAGACGCCGCCAGGGTGCGTTGAATCCAGTATTCAACTCCGGAGTCGGCATCGTCGCGTGTGAGATCTTTTTCGTGAGTGTGAACGGCGATGTCATCCGGATAAACTCGCACCCATAACTCGCGGCCTTGTCCGTCACTCATGAAGCGTGTTTCGATTCGCACTGGAAACAGGAGAAAAGGCAAGCTGTCATCAAGTCGAGAGATGAGTTGGCGCGGCGATTCTGGCAGGACAAACCCTGCAATTAGCTCCGAGAGATTGCCTTTTGTTACCTGCAAATTCGACTTACTTCGATTGATCACTTCCTTTAACTGCGCGATCTCGCGTTCCAGACGGCCGGCGTTTTCTGTTCCTTCATTGCCTAACCGGTTGACGCCGATCAATTTCGCTTCTTTCGCACGCAGCCGGTTCTGACTTTGATAAAGACTCTCTTCGACAGCCTGCATTTCCTGACGCGCTTTTTTGATTTCTTCAATCATGATGTGGACCTATGCCAGCATATCGGCGGCGTGAAAAGCCACCATCACTGGAACCTGATAGAGGATATAGGCCATGTCGGCCGCGTTGCTGGCCCAGACAAACTGGCTGTCTGTCGGTTCAGTGATGCTGCCTGGGATGGGCTTGTGCGAGTTGAGGTTGATGAAATCGAGGCTGCCGAAATCGCTAAGATGTTCCCACGCAAATTCGTCCCACTTCGCGGGCACTGCGGGCGATTCGTCGCTGAGGTTATCGAAACCAAAACGCGGTTCGCCGGGTCGTTCCTGGAGCACGAAAAACCAACCTGGATCGTTATCTTCAAATCTCGAACTTCCCTTGGCCTCAATCTTGGGCAGTTCGAAACCAAGAAACCGAATGTCAGGTTCGATTTCTGCTTTGAAGATGGGATGCTTGATGTTCTCGACTGGACTATTCGGATCCAGCACGCGAACCTGCCGGCCCTCTTCAGTGGCCCACATTGCCTTTTGCGCGTAGATCACAACGGTCGGGTATTTCTTTAACAGGTCGCCACGCACCACGAGTACCAAACGCGAATCGTCAGCATCGCCGCCTTCAGGAATTGAACGACTTGGATGTGTGCCAAGCTCTGAAGCGGGCTCCCACTTATGCAGCCGCTCGATGTCGAGTAAGTCCTGTTCGATATCGGCTGGTGATTTGTTGGGATCGTGATTGACAACGTCGGCGACATCCCAAAACTGACGGAAATAACTCCCTCTTTGGTCCGTAGGAAACTCTCGCCATAACAGCTCGCAGGCCATCTCGTGATTTACACCAACCATGTAAGCCTCGATGAAACGCTGGTTGGTTTTCATCAAAGAGACGGTGTTGTTTGGAATCAGCTGAAGATTTGGAACCAGGAACTCCGACGAAATATCGCGCATGGGCCGGTACATCGGCTGAGTAAAAACCGGATGGGCCATGACCGTTACCAGTGTCTTGTGAGGCAGAAGATACGAATCTTTAATTCTCACCGGTATCTGCAGAATAAACTCCGCTCTCTTGGGAATCGTAATTGAGGGATTGAGCGCGGTCTTCAGTTTTGCGGTGGTCGTGGCGATGCTTATCTTCTCACGCAGTGGTGGGGCCGGCGGCGGCGATTGATGAACGTTGTAAGCGTCCTTGAGAGCAATTCGGAAATTCGCGGCTTCGGCGCTGTCTGTGTTTCCGCCTCCGGTCACAGGTGGCATCTCCTGCTTGAATTCAGTCAGAACAAAATTGGGACGGGCCGGAATCGTGTCGACGAAGGCAGGCGTGAAAGCACTCTCCCGAAAGGTTGCTGCGGTTTCGATTCGCCGGCGCAGTGTTTCAGCAAACAGCAGCAGCACGGCCGCGGCTGTAGCAAGTGGAATAAGAACAATAAATAATCCCGTAGCAACCGCGAGCAAGAGTGCAAGCACGATTACCGCGATCAGTATCCAACGTGCATTCTTGTTGAGCAGCAAATCGCGCAACCAGTCCGGGATGTCTTGCGCGTCCACAGATTCCGCTACTTTGTCGAGCGACAATTGTCCCGTTGGTTCGGGTGGGACGGGGGCTGCGGTGAGTTCACCTTCGTTTAGCAGCGTGACGACTGGCCGCCTGGGCGACTGACCTTCCGGCACAACCTTCCTCATGATCGCACCCCTGGTACGGGTGATCTTTCGGAACGCTGGGTCCAATGCGGCGTTCGGCAATTTGCTTTCGTGGATCTGACGCGCAATCGTCAGTGGACTACCAAGCACACGGCTCTGGATCTGTTGCGTAAACGTCAACAGGTGATCCGATGTCTGAGGGAGGATGTTCTTCTCGTACATCACGAAGCTACTCATTAACCCCAGTTGAAGCTGCCTGATTTTCTGATTCGTTCGCGGCAGATCACCGAGCTGGCTCCAGGCCTGCTGCATCAGGTTTTCCTGATCGTTCTTGACAACCTGAGTGCCGACACCTGCTGGAGTTCGATAGCGAGGATCGCCGTTGAGTTGGTTTACCCAGCCCGTTGCATCCTGCGCCTCCAACTTGTCAACCTGCGCGTACCACTTGCCATACAGAGGAGGGCTAATGACCGGATCGGGATGACCACCATCGGGCTCGTCTTGTTGAAGAGCGAATTGCAGATTGACTTTGGTTTGGAGCTGATTCAGGAAGTGGCCCACCGAACCCACGGGGTCTTCGAACTCTGTCCCGGCGGGTGGCCACTCCGCGGGAGATGGTTCCATTTCCGGGCTCCTGAGAGCGCCTTCAAGACCTACCACGTCGAATGGAGGCAACATACCCTTCACTTCATAATCTGGTTGCTGCATGTCCATGTCGCGTACGCCTACGCGCTTGTCGACTTCACGTGGTTCAAGCAAATCAACGAGAAACTCAAAGTCGCCTTTTGTGCCAGTGCGGAAGAACCACCGGTAGTAGATGGGAAACAGCGTTTGCCCCTGGTCCCAGGAGGACTGCTGACCGTTAACACCTGCCGGATCCAACCCGAGTCCCGCACGCCGGCCCGTTTCAAATGATGGGATCACAAACGCGTGATAGGCAGTGTTTTCTTTTAGCTTGCGTGGACAAAGCAGTCGCGATGAAGCGTTGTCGGCATTATCAGCGAGCAGTGTGGCCAGCGTTTGCTCGACTGCGACGACCTGGTTTTGGTTTTGGGTTTGCAGGGTAGTCCCGATTACATTTTTACCGATGTGCACATGCGCCCAGGCCCACGTCTGGTCTTTCTTAGGAAACAACTGTTCTGGATCTATTGTGGGTTTAAGTGCAAACGCCGCCAGTGGTCCAACCCGGCCTTTCTCTTCAAACTCTTCTTCAGTAAGAACCATCAGGAAGATCCACGGGCGCAGCTTACTTTGGTCGAGGTCACCGGCAGCCTTTGCAGGTGTGAAGCGCCAGGGAAAGTCTTCCTCGTAGAACTCAATATACGGAAGATAGTTTGCCTCGAAGTCAGTGATAAAGTTGCGTGGTTCAGTCTTGACGATCACTCTCGGGTTAATGCCCACGATGTCGCCTGGTCCTAACAACTGAACCGATTTAAAAATAGGCTCACTACCAACTCGGAAACTGACGTCGATTGAACCTCTTTGCGGTTGCGCGTCCGATCCACCGAGGTTGTCAGTGACACTGATTCCCGCGGCAATTCCCTTTCGCAACCATGGAAGGAATGTATAGTTTTTGAGTACGTCTACCATTTTATGCAGCCAATTCGAAGGCGGGCACGATTTGCAGTGACCCGCGCAACGACGGATTCGTTTCAATTAACGTCTTGAGTCGCGCTGTAGCCGCGTGCTCGTTGCCCAGCAAACTCAACTCATCAAACAGTTTCAGATCCCCTGTGTTCACTATCGCGTACGACTCCTGCCTCACCCCCACCGCTTCCGGCGCCAAACTCGACTTCCGCTTGCGCGCATACGAGAGCTCCGAACTCGAGATCGCTCCCTGCAGCCTCCAACTGTTGAACGTCACAACGTCTACTTCAAACAAGTCTCGCGGTCCCACCAGCCTCTGATCTCTTTGCGAGTCGATATACTTCAACTCGTATCTCACTTCTCGCGCCCCCGCGTACCCCGTCTGCAACCGCTCCCCGTCCCCGATTCTGATCCCGCTCTCGAAACTCTTGAACGACCCACTCGTCAACTTCTCTTCGTCCGTCAAGTCAAAGAACTGCGCCGGCGCAAACATCTCCTTCACCACATCCGCATTCGCCGCCGGTACTACCTCACTGATCTCAAACTCCCGCCCGTCACTCGGACGCTGACTCCCGATCCGGTCTATCCTCACCTTCAGCGGCACTACCTTCTGACTGATCTTTAACCTCCCCACCGGATGCACCACTAACTCTCTCCCTGCCTCCGGTGCTTCTCTCACGCTCTCCTGCCGCTGCCCTGCCCGCGGCAGTTCCGCTTCCCAGTTGTCATTCGCTCGCAACGCCGCCGCCAGCAACGGCAACACCGCCACATCCGGCAACGTCGTGTTCCGCGTCTCCCCAAACGTCTTGTTGAACCGCACCTTCAGCGTGAAGAACCAGCAGATCTTGAACCGCGCCGTCCCCTGCGCCTTCCACGGCGTGGGGCCCTCCAGCGTCAACGTCAGTTTGATACTGGCGATACTCGAACTCCCAACCCGCAATGCCAGCATCGCCGTCAGCTCCGCGGTGAAGTAGAACGGATTAAACTGGAACAGCACGTCGAAGCTGAGAAAGCCATACACGTTGAACTTCCACGCCGCTGCATATAGCTCCAGCTTCGCCCCAAACTGTGCGGTGTTCGACGTCACCGCGAAATACATCTCCAGTTTGAGCCGCGGATTATCACCATCCAGCAATGCCAGTGTCAGCCGTCTGATTGCTGGCAGGTTCATCGGTGGTGGCTGATACGCCGGATGGAAGCCGCCCACCGTCAGCAGGAAGTTGGCATCCGCGCCCCAGTCCAGCCGGATCGCCATGTCACCCGACAAGGTGAAGCCCAGCAACTTCGAGTCGAACAGACTGGCGTCAAACGAGAGCTGCCGCCGCTCGAAGTTGATCTCACCCAGAAAGTTCACCTGCACCCGCAGGATCGCTGCCCTCTCATCCGGCAACACCGCTCGCAACACTCCCAGGATCAACAGTCGTATCGGTTCCGGAACTTCAATGACCAGACCGAGGTCAATCGTGATGAGGGTCGGCGTGCCCCACTCGATCTTCGCCATCGGTCCAAAGATGAAGCGCCCTGCCTGCGGCGGAAACACCTGGCGCAGGTCGCTGATGATCCGATCAGCATTCGCCACGATGTCCGTGGGAAACAGAATGCTGCTCAGCGTGTTGTCACGCAGTCCCGTGCGCAGTGGTTCAATGTTGATGGTGCGGTTGAGACCCAGCAGTCCGCCAACTCCACTGAGCTTGAAACCAAGCCCCAGTTGTATCGGTGTGAACTCTGAACTGATGATGATCAGCAGTGAGAAACCTTTCTGACCATTCGGCAGGCGTGTATTCAGTAAACCAAACGCTTTCAGCGTGAACTGATCCCCAAACTCCAGCTCCAGCATGCCGGAGTAACGCGCTTCTTCCGGTTCAAACTCGAGAAAACCTCCACCTTTGAATCCACCGCCGTCGACAGACAAACCCACTGCTGACGGAGGTCGAAAGCTGATATCGAGATCCAGTGGGCCAAGATTGCCGTCCACTTCCGGAAACGAAAATGTCGACCTGAGACCAACTTGCTGGACCACAATCGTGAGCGGACCGATAATTCCGCGAATGTCGGCGCTGACATCGATGGGTATAGTTTCACTGGCAAGACCTACTGAGACCGTTACGTTACTGAGACGGATTGGTCCAGCCTCAATATTTACTGGAAGCTGGATCTCTGGCCCGCCACTTCCCTGCATCTGGAGACCATCTTTAATGCTGTAAAGCAGTGCCAGATCAAAAGAGAGCTTATAAGAATCCGCTCCGGTGATTTCTGAAAGGAACCCGTCTTCGCCAAACGATACTTCGAGGATTCCTTCTTTGATGCTCGTTTGAAAAGCGAAGTCGAGTGTTGAATCTGAGAGGCTGGCGGCGAACTGATAAGTTAATTCGACGGCGCAACTGACTTCGGACGCGTCAATGTGGCCGAGGTCCGTCAACGACAGCAATGAAAGCTTTTCGTTAGGTGGAACAGGTAAAGCAGTAGCCTTCAAAGCAATGCCGGCGTTAATTTCATTCGAAGACAGCACCGAAAAATCGGCAGGCGCTGCAAAGAGCCACTTGAAATTGTCCTTGAAACCACCTGTGACCTTTAGCTCGAGCGTCCATAGTTTTGATACCTTAAGAGCAAGTGTGAAGTTATCAGGAATCGGGAATTTGTTCTCGAAGGATAATCCGTTAACGGCCCCGTCCTGATGATGTTGGATTGCAAAAAACTCAGACTCGATAGCTGCGGGTTCAGTGGCCGTGGCGGGTTTGAACGTAACGTCGAAGTTGTTTTTGATGAGCCACTTGCTGAGTCGCTCTAACAGCAGTTCGGCGCGAAAGTCAGTTTCGCCCCAACGGTAAACTGATTTCAAATGTTCAACCGGAGAGCCGAGAAGTTTAGGTAGCCGGTTGAAGAAAATCTTTTCCTGCAAGACCGTTTTGGGAAATGCCGGCGCACCGAAGGTGACGGGTTCCACATCCAACATGCCGATCAGTTGCATGAGTTCGGCGCTAATCAGGTATCTGTCGGCGTAAATAATCGCCAGCAACATCGCGATGCGTTCGAATAGCTGGTCGCAGTAGTCCTTCAATTGTGAAGCGAGCGGATCGGAGAATGCTCCTGAGATATGGTCTGCCTGATCGCGCAGTTGCTTGATGGCGTCGGAAATAATTCTGATCTGTTCGAGGACTTCGGCGGCTTTTATGGCAATGATCGCAAGATCTTCTTCGCTTAAAGCAATTCTTAGCTCATCGACAATCGTAAACAGGGCGGTGACGGCAGTCTTGCAGCGATCTATTTCGGTAGCCAGGGCCGCGCCCATGAAAGAGCCATCCGGAAGATCAACGTCTAATTCCAATTCCAGGAAAGCCTGGATTCCGTCGTCTTCCAACGCGGAAAACAACGGCTGCAAATAGAGATTGGCGTTATGGATTAGAAGTTCAACTGTTCCGGGAATTCGTTCCATAGCCGTGCCCTATGACCTCGTGACAAGTTGCGGATTGCGCTGCAGGAAATCGAGGAGCTCCTCGTAAGTCATGTTTATGAATTGGAAAACCAGCTGTTGATACTCCTCGACGTGTTGCGCCAACCTCGGACTGCCAAATCTCTTCAGAGCTCCCAGAATATTGCTGGCGATCTCCTGCGCCGATTGTCCTTGAATTGAGGATGGGGGTCGTTCGTTGCGCGCCGCGATTGCCTGGCGCAATCGTTTCATGACTTCGGGTCCGTGGTTACGGTGCCAGAGTGCCGCAAACTTCTTATTTGTTTCGATCATCTGCATGACTTCAACAACGTGTGAATTCACGATCACGGCAAGATTATTTCCGGCTTCGGTAGCCGATAATTCCGCCACCGTGTTCGCAAACAGATCAGGAAGCACGACCTCACTGGTTTGTAGAGTTGGATCAATTGGAGGCTCACCCGCTGTTACCAGATCTGCCTCCGTGAAGATCTTGATATTTAGGCCAAGCTCAACCTCATTAATCGGATTCGCGACTGCGCCACCGATTTCCGTCGCAGAATGAATCAATCCGACCACCCGATTGTCCTTGTCAACCAAAACAGATCCTGAGTCGCCTTGAATATTAACGAATCCGCGAAAGTCTCCTGCAACAGGACTGATAACTAACTGATTTCTATAAAGCACGCCATCTTGCGGTGTACTTGAGTTAAAACTGGCATCAGTGACGATGCCCTCCGTAATTCCTGTCTGTGCTCCCCGCTTCCAAACTCGGACGTCCCCATTGGGTATTTCGGTGGGAGCAATGGTGCGGACTCCCTTCACCGGCCCGATGTCAACGATGAAAGGATCGAACTTAACGTCGTCATCAGTGAATTTCGCAATGCCTGCGTCGAGCGTGAAGTGATGCACCACGTCTTCCCCATGGACGAACCTTCCTCGCTCGGCAATGATGTTATTACTACAGCTCTTTGAGCTCTGATAATGTGTCGGGTGATGTACTGTAAAGTCAGTTGTATTGTTATTGAGCACGTGGGCGTTGCTCAGCAGTACTTTCTTGCCGCTGAAATTGTCGATAGCTATACAACCTAGCGTACCTGTCTGAAATTCGGTTACTACCGTACCCTGGATGGGCGGGGGAGTGACGTTACGTGACAAGGGCGAAGCAGCGTTATTAGTTGGTGTTTGTTGTACGGTCTCCTTTTCCGACTTCTTCACATCCAATCGAATACCGCCCCACTTTCGGCCGTAATTTTTGCGGTCCTCGATCACTTTGATCCACGCACCGTTGAAATCAGCGACCTGAGGGTCCCAACTGGTTGCATCCACACCCAAGATGGAAAAGCTGTCTGGATCGACCGGTGTGATCACATACGGGCCAATGTCCTTACGGATGAGATTGTCCAGGTTGTCGATGGTTGGTTGGTCGTTCGTAAGAATAATTACTCTATCCTTTTCGACGAGGCCGTGACCCGGCGCAGTAATGACGACGGGGTTGGTCCTGCTGACTGCGGTTACGTGACCTGCCGGAGCCATGCTGACCTTATGCCAACGCCAGCCTGTAGGAATCCCAGTGAAGTCCGCTGGATTTGCGCCCACCAGAGTGAAGTTGTCTTTATCGTCCCGCTGGATTTTATGAATTGCAGGTTCCAAGGGGAGGCGAGCCTTGCTTATCTTGACGCGATCACCTTTAACCAACCCGTGGTCGGTGGACTTAATTTCTACTTTGGCCCCTATGATTAGGGTTTCGATTGGACCACTAGGACAGCAGCAAAGATTGTCGAAGTTACTTACATTGATCCACCTGGCGGAGTTGGCGGTGTAAGGAATGTCCACCGGCCGCTTGTCTTGATTATTCTCAACGATCGGAACGATGAAAGTATTAGGGTCTTTGACGGTAACTCTATAGGGTATGCGGGTAATCGAAGCGGTACCCCTGATACGAATAATAGCGTTATCAAATAGCCCATGTGCGGTGGAGGTGAGCTCCATGTGCGTCGCCGTCGGCCCGGTCATGATCAACTGCGCGGCCGCTATCACACCTACGTTACAGCCATCAACCTTCGGACCTTGGGTGCTTCCTGTTCTCGCCCATTGCAATACATCCGTGGGAACGTCAGCAATAAACTCCGGAATAACTTCCTCGGCTGGAAGCGATGATTGCGGCAGCTTCGCTTCGACATAAACCCGGATCGCCAGCTTACCAACCGGACGCCCGCCGACAAACTTTGGCCCCAGCCCGACGGCACGGACTCGCGGTATCTTGAAAAGCCCGGGAGCGGCCTTCTCTTTTATTCGGAGATAATATTGATCGTCCGGCATGGGTCTTTGTGTGAACCTTCTATGTTCTCTGTGCAATCACAGAAAAATGAAATTAGACAATTCCTATCAATTAACCTCAAACACGGGCACCACTTGCAGCGACGCGCGCAGTGATGGATTGGTTTCGATCAACGTGTTGAGTCGGGCCGCAGCCGCGTACTCGTTTCCCAGCAAACTCAGATCATCAAACAGTTTCAGGGTCAGAAAGCAGACTTTGTTTGCCACGTTGTTGCTGTGAATTTTGATTATTCCCAGATCCAGGATCGCGGCCGAAACGTCGTCGAAAGTACGATCGTACAAGACGCGCTTTATTGGCCCGTAAATTCGAACCCTGATGTTCGGGTTGAGGCCGCCCTCCCATCGGGTATAACCGCCCGGTCCATAATCAAGTTGAACATTTCCGTCGACGGTTTTGGTTTTGCCTAAATCGTGATCAGGAAGGGTATGTTCATCTACCGCATGTACGGTTAGGTCAGGTATCCCCTGGCCACCATCGGCAAAAATGACACGACCCTTTAAAACTGTATTTGCCATGTGAGTTAGCTCTAACGAGGCAAGTATGATTTTGGGCGCGGGATACCCAATCGTGAAAGAACGTGCGGGGGTTTAATCTGCTGGAGCTGAAGCTGCTGACTCTAGAATTGTCAAGATCTTGATTCTATTCGGAGGATGCTGCTCAGCGTAAACCCTTTCCCAGCGGCGGTCAATTGCGAACCGCGCCGGTGATGACAGCTCCATCGCGAGGAGAATGAGCAAACCAAGCGCAACTGGAAGTGGGCGTTTCAACGGCTGCGACGGGGCGCTGTTGGCTGACCAAACATGCCCTCTTTGAGATGTCAATTTGGCGTCTCAAAGACCGTTTGATCGAGCGATTCCAAGTGGCCAATACGTGGACAAAAATAACTGCACGCACCGGATACGCGGTGGTAAGGAATGAAAAAAAACGGGAAACCCTTAAGATCTCTTGGTGGCTGCAACTTTAGAAAAGGCAATTACTTACGTTTTTGCCGAGAGTCCGATTCGCAATGCGGAGCCAGGAGTTCGACCCTCCTCTGCTCCACCAATAACTCTCAATTCTTCAACCACTTCAAGCGCAACACTTAAAGACCCAATTTCTCCAAGTGGCCAATATCTGGCCAGAAATAACAGCACCGGATGGTAGAAAACGGTAGAGAATGAGAACAGATGGGAAAACTCTGAGATGCCAGATGGTCCTAACGTACAGCATAGAAAACTCTTAAACTGTTACGGCGTAATGCGGAGGTCTGGCGCCGGTAACGCTGCATAATGAAGGCCTACGTACGTAAACAAATTTGAGGCTCTGCTTGCACTCGTATGTGGGGTGAACCCGTTCGACGAAGACGCCAGTCGGATTTGTGAGATGCCAATGTGCCATCTCAAAACAAAGATTGATGATAGTGAGTTCAGCGGGCCCACACCTCGTCTGCAGGAGGTAGCAACGCAATCGGTGCTCTTGGTGATGGCTCTCATACTGCGACTACACAAACGGCACACTTTACAAGGAGCTCGACGGCACTGGGGGAAGCCAACTCAAACCGAAGTGTAACTTCTTATCATCCATTTCGCAGGTCGACCCTCTTTAGTAAATTTGGCTACTCAACTTTCTTCGGTTGCAAATCTTCAATCTGATCGAAAACTAACTGACTCCAGCCTTCGCCCCTTCCGGCTGTCTTTCGTCTCCCAATCCAGACAAAGGTGCGGCCACCGATCCAGCGTGCCCGTTGCCATGAGCGGTCAACATACACGCCAGCGCGGGGCACCTCTTCTTCTTCGACAAAATACGGCGAAGTTGGTTCGCGCAGTATCCATCCGCGTGGTGACTCTCCGTAAACCATGCGTGCGCGCTGCAGGCGAATTTCACTAACACTGCCCTCGGCATGGATCGGGATAAAAGGAATCCAGTTCTTCGGCACCAAGGTGCCCAGACGATACCTTATCCTGACGTCCTCATTGGTAGTCGTAAGCGGGACGGCCGGTAAGTTGGTCTGTGATGTTTCATATCCACTCAAGCCTTTGCCAGTCTGAGAAGGAACAATATTTTCAACTGCCCACACGATATTTGCCATTTCGTCACGCATGAAATTCACTCGCTCGAGCGGGTCGCTTTCCAGTACCTTCCCCACAGTGGGCACCAGGTAAAAACGATTAGCCTCCGGTTTCGCTCGTCCACGTTCAGTAAGAGCAAACATGGACCATCGCTGCCAATCAGATTCAGGTCCGCGGCCGGCAGGACGAATAAACGTATGCCGCCCAAACGTGTCGTCCACCAGAATGCCGCGGATTTCACAAACTGTGTTGATGGGCATGGGATGAGGCAACATAAACCAGTCGTTGGAATAGATGAGCCCAAATTCTGCGAGCAAGAGATGCAACAGACCCGTGGTAGACGTTTCAATCTTGCCGAAGTCTGTTTGCGTTTCCTCCATTTCCCAGAAACGCGGTTGAGGTTGGCCTTTGAAACGGACGTTGGCTGGAAGGAATGATTCCAACTCTTCGGTTTTGGCAACCGGTTCGGATGCCTCATCGATAATCAATTGCCGATCTCTGACTGAGTCGAATGAATGCCAATCGAGACGGCCTTGATGATACTGCTCTGCAAAAAGCACCGTCTGCTCATTCCGCGGGAGCGGTTGACCGCCAACGGAGAATTGGTATTCGAGATGATCTTTTAGCCACGCGGAATCCGTTTCATCCTCCGGCTGGATGAAAAGTCGCCGGAACTTTTTAGAACAGGAATCCGCAAAGGATCCGGCAATTATCTTCAGCTGCGCGCTGTCCGCGCCGGCAATTGTGTCAATCCAGGTATCGTGATCGCCGTTCTCGACGGCGAGTATGATCGCGACGCCGTCAGCTATGCGCGCCCCAACCGACATGCGGATTTCCTCAGCCTCAGGGTCGTTGACGACTTCGCCCGGACTTTTCAAAACCTCAATCGGAAATTTTTTTACATAAGACTCATAGTGAAGATGAAGATTCGCTGCAGTTAAGAGCCGCAAAAACTGCTTGCCCCATTGGACAGCAAACACTACATCACTGTGAACCAGCGCTCCCTTTTTGCGGGCCAATGGAATAGTTTCTCGCTCCACTCTCGTTTCGAGCGGCAATTGCAATTCGTCGTATTCAAAAGGCTCCTGTTTGCCGAAAGCCACACGGTCGATCGGTTCATGCTCAAAGGCTATGCGTGAAGTGACGCATGAGGCCGCATCCTCACCTTTGAACTCACCGAATTGCCATTGCCGGGTCAACATCCAAAGCGGATCGCGTATCTCGGCGCGAAGGCTGCGAGTGAAATCGCGAGTGCGGGGCCGCGCCTCAAGGCGATTGAAGGCGACGATCCGCGGCAAACGAAAGATGCTGGCATCGGTGAGAACCTGATCGAGTTTTAGTACTGGTCTGGACATATTTCGCTTATCGCTTCAGTGGTTTTGAATAAAACTCATTCAGAGGAGTGAAATCGAGTATGCGCATCAGATCGAGGGAGACATCTGACTGCTGCAGAGTGCTGAATTCAGATACCAGGGCCGGCGCGAAAGTGTTCCACTCCGTGACTGTTTGTTCCAGTTGTGCCGGTTCGACCGCGCGGCGTTTGGCGCGGCGCAGCGTGTCATTCAAGGTGCCAACAATATCGTCCCAATCCCACGATCCGGTTTCCTCCGGGGTCACTACCAAAAGCAGTGCCTGCGGCGGTGTAGCGTTAGGTTGGTTGTAACGGAAGGCAATTCCTGTAGTTTCATGGTCAGTGGGTATTTCTTCTGTCCAATCGTCGATCAACACCCCAATTTGTTTCGTGCCCGCTTGAAATGCACTCTTGCCATGCGCGGCGATAGACAACGTGTCGCGCGAGATGCCGAATTTTTTAGGCGGCTCGGTGGGATCGTTTGGAGGGTTGGGATCATTCTCGGGAAACTCCACTGCCAACCAACTGTCCTTCGCGCGATAAGGAACCTGGACGGGGAGGACTTCGAGCCTGACGTCATTGAGTGCGTCGGCGAACATCCGCACAATTTCCCATCTGTGTATTGCGCGCCTCACGCGTGAGAGCCCCTGGAGCCATTCATCCACGACTTCTGTGGTGGTTAGACCAATCGCCGGATCCGCTGCGTGTTCGAGTAGTTGGTCCCGATCGGCGGCGGCGGTGGCAAGATCAATTTCGTTGTGACAGGAGAATTTGGGCAACCAGTTGAAGCTCTCCCCGAACAAAATTTTCCCTGCCTCCAGCAACAGTTGTACTTGTGCTTCGATCGACTTGTCGGTGGTTGCCTTACCAAGGATCTCGGTGACCCGGTCTATCACTCCGTCTTTCGGATCTTTTCGGCGCAGTCCTCTAGCGGTTCGATAGGCGCGCGCCAGTAACGCAACTTTCGCGGAATCAACAGTAAGGTCCGACTCCGGCGGGAAAGCATCGCCCAGACCGTAGTTGGCGATTGACCGCAGCTTTTGGTGGAGAATTTCAGCGTCAGCAACTGAAAAAGCAAGCGTCACCTCTTTAACGTTCGTAAACGAGAGCCGCGCGGCTTCCAACTTATCGAAGGCGTCACCCAACTTTCCTGTAAACGTCTCATCATCGGCTGGTGTGTTCGGGTCCTCGAGGAACACGAGTTGTACAGTTGGAGCGGTTGGACCATCAATGGCGTCTGCTAACGTTACCAGATCAGTTAGCGCGTTTCCGATGCGACTACGCAGTTCGGCCGCGTCATAACCCTTGGGATTCTTTTTATCTACCGGAATAGCGGTCTCCTTGCCTCCGGAAGCTGGAAGAAAATCTTCCGCGTTGAGCGCTCTGCTTTCCAGTAGCAAGGCGCGCAGATGCCGGGCAATCGGAAAGACTTCATTGAATTTAGGCCGTTCAGCTGCGGAAGCCGGACTAAAACGTATGCGCGTGAGCTTATCGTCGCTGATGCCGTGAGTGCGCCGGTAATGGAAAGCAATTCGCGTTTCCAATTCGGTTGCGCCTCCAGGGTTCTCCGGATTGAAACTAAACAACCACACGAAATCAATCGGTTGGATTCCCAGGTCCGCCAGAGAAACGGTGTGCGTATCGAACGAATTCTCTGTACCGTCTGCCGCAGTTTCAACCCACCTAACTTCGCAACTTATGTCTTCAGGTATTGGCCCGAGTATCGACCCAAGCCAATGGTTCATTCCAGGTTCGGCTTTTGCTCTTGGAGTCATCGCGATCCCCGGCCAGGGATTCGTGGTCGGCAGCGCCGGATCCCGATCCTCAAAATGAAGGGTCACACGGTTGGTGAAAGTGAATTCGCTGCCTCGCGGTGTTTCAAGAACTTCCAGGCCCGGAGGAATGTGCGCGTCTTTTTGGGCCAATGAAACTGCCGCAACTCGATCGAAATTGCCTCGAACCAATTGGAATGCATTCTCAGCCATCAGCAGATCCTTTACTGCATCAAGCGTGTCGAGCAGAGCTTTCTGTACGGTCACTATTACCGCGCCGAGAGTTGGGGTTGGTTGTTCGGCCGGCGCCAGAATAGAAGCAAGGCCAAAGCCGTTAGCAGCCGTCAATTTCGCTTCGATCAGTTTGAGTCCGTTGACGACACTGTAAGGCGGTATGGTTTCCGTTGGACCACCCGTGCCCGCCTGAACGATCTCCAGCGACTCAAATGGAAATGCTTGCCGGTAAGGCAGGATGAACTGATTGAATTCGAGTACCGGATTGTCGGGGCGGTCTGCGCTTTCAGAGGTTCGATCGTGCAGGTTTCGTTCGAATTGGTATCCAAGGAGGGCTTCGATTGGCTGGCCGTTGCGCATACCTTCGAGTATGAACTGAGCACGCCGCACCCGCTCAGACGAAAGATTGACGGAGAACATCTCGGCCTTTACCGGGTCGGCATGACTCAAGTAAGCGTTGCGCAGCAAAGCGGCGGCAGCAGCATGATTAAGCGAGGGAGCGTGAACGAAACCTCCCTGCTTTGATCCGCTCACTCTTCGGTTCGAAGAAACGATCACGTCGTCCTCTTCCAGAATTGGACTGGTGTCGCTCGGCCGCAATTTCAGCGGCAAGCTGTCGGCGCCCAAGAAAACCTTGGCGGATTGAGTCACGTTTTCAACCCAACCGTACGCGCCCAGGTGAATGCTCAACTGACGGTTTTGGCCCTGGCCGCTGGAGTTCCGCTGAGCGTGCAACCTTTGGGTGAATAAGCCGGTCTGCCATGCGTCAAGCCGATAATTACAACAATCAATATGTTCGATCAGGCAGCGTTCGAGCTGCGCTGTCGGCGTGTCAACCAGATTGGCCAACGCTTTTCTTTGTTCTCTGAGGAAGGACGCTTCACTTTCAGTCGGATCTGGTCCATGCCAGATCCAGTCGCTAACGCTGACACTGGGTGTAGGGTGCGCTGGCTCGGCAAGTCCGACGCGCGCGCCCATGATCTCGAGTTTCGAAAGGGAGGGCAGCGACTCTCGCATTCCCACCAGCGTTGTAACCATGGCCGACTTCTCGAGATTCGCGTCAAACGCAGTTCGTTCCTTCAGCCACTGATACGCGCCCTGATGTAGTTGCAAAAGGAGCGCGTTTCTTAGCATCAGATACAGCAGCGCGGATGGCGGCGGTGTGACACCCAGATCCTGATTGACGATCTTCGCGACATCGTCGGTTTTCGCGAGCCAGTCAATGTAATTAACCGACAGTTGGTTGGTCTCGGAAGGCGGTTTATTCTCAACCAGATTAGGGACATCGAGCGGCGTCACGTAATGCTGCCAGAGCACGTGCAAACTCTTCATCTTACGGACCGTTTCGTCATCTTTGGTAATTCCTAGAGTCGCCAGGTATGCCCCTGTTATGGTCGCTATACCCAACTTCATCGAATTTAGTTCTCCCGCACGAGGGCCTTCTCCCTTAAAGCCCATCAGTGTCTCCAGATATTCATGGCTATAACCGATGCGTTGGAAAAACTCGACACTTGTTGGGTGAAGTCCGAGAATGTTAATCAGCACTTCCATTGAGTCGACTTTTGGCTTACCAACGAAAGGCAGGTTATTCGCGAGCTGGGTCCAGACCGGCTCGAGCCGACTGAGAAGACTGTGAAGCTTCCGCAGAAACGATATCTGATCCTGAAACAAACCAATCCGAAAACGACCGTGATCATCGTGAGGATATTTCCAGCGCGAGAAATCGCTCGTCAGTAAAACACCGTAGGGTTGATTGCCGATGCGGACCGCCGGCAACGGGCCTCTACCGCTAACAAAACTGTTGAAGAACGAGCGTGTTTGGCGAGCAATCTCCGGCGAGATGACCGGGCCCATCCAGTTTTGCAGCCAATAACCGAGCGTGCCGGCAAACAACGCCCGATTCATCGAAGCCGCGTCCAGCACGTCCGTTTGGTTTGCACGCTGTAGGGTTTGGACCGTTGAGTAATCAATACCGAGAGCGTCCGCCAGTAAGCGCCCGTCGGTTAAACTCTTTTTTGGATTTGCGTTAGCTGGATCAAACGCAGGCTCATCGATCGCAGTAAAGAAAGCGAGGTCGTCATAAGCGTCATTGTCGGAGTATCCGGTCCCGTTGCGTTCCGTGTTGTTGGTGGGCGTACCTTGCGCGACAAGACTAAAGCCTTTGGGACCAAATTGGTGGTTATCAATTAACTCCTTCAGCAGCCCCGCACTTTCTGCAGCGTTAGCGGAAAGAAAGACGCCCAACACCAAAATCTTTGCGAAGCCGTCGCGCGCTTCCGCCGGGCTTAAATTAATGCGAAAGCCCATGCCCTGGTCCACCGCCTTATCGAAATCAGACATCCAGTTAAAGGCGGCGCCGTAGACTTTAGCCTTGTCCTTGTCTTCAAATGCGGCTTTAGCCTGCAACGGATCTGGCCCAACAAACAAACTATCTGGAATCACCTTGCCTGTAACCTCGCGGGGCCCAGCGTCGTCGCTGCCGTAAAGTAAAAGCACAAAACGATCAGGCAACACTTTGGTTCGCGGCGCGCGCGTCCAGGAGTCAGTTTTCGTCAAATCGTGAACAGGAAAGCCGGTGATGAGCGAACGCAACGTGTCGTTAATCTGACCAAACCACTTCTCCTCATCGGCGAGCCGACAAAAGGCGTCGGCATCGTTGGCTGCGGTACTTTCCTGGAGGGCTGTGCGGGCCGAAGGTGAAAGATCCGACGCAAGAAGATCGCTGAAAAATTGGGGATCCGCTGTTTCCAGTAGATTGATGAGGGTTTGCGTCGCTCCCGCAGCGGCCAACGCGTCGTAATTAGTTGGTTTGGTTTGCCGTGCTATCCAGGCCCCGCGTTGACCACCAAACAGTTCGACCATATGCCTCCAGGCGGCACGACGCCGGACGTCTTTTTCCTTTTTGAGATACTCCGCGGCGATGAGCTCAGTCCAATAGAGTTCACCGGCAACGACTTCGCGGTCTGTAAGCGTTTTCTCGTGTGTGTGAACAGCAATTTCGTCGGGATATACGCGCACCCATAATTCAGTGCGGGACTGCTCCCCGCTTTGAATCGGAACGAAGATTGTCTCGAGCCGAACCGGCAGAAGCAGGAAGGGTATCTGATCATCAAGGCGGGCCAGATTTACTCTGGGGTGTGGATTCTCGCGATAAAGATCCGCAATCGCGGATTGCAACTTAACGTCACAATCTCCGCACTCGGCTTGCAGTCGTTCGGTCGCCACCTCGATTTCATGCCTCTGCCCATCCAGAGTTGCCGGGTCCTGAAAAGAGGGCTGAAGGAGTTCAGCTAAACGTCCCTGTTCACCACGTAAATCCTCACGAAGCGCATCGATCCTTGCCTTCAGTTCCTCCTCTTGTCGACGCTTAGCTGCTTCCTCTTCCTCCAGACGATGGAGGCTATCGGCAAGGTTGTCTATGCTCGCCTGAATATCTGTTTGAGCCCGGATCAGTTTGTCGAGCTCCTCCTCCAGAGCCTTAATTTTATCCGCAGGAGGAGGCTCTTGCCGGCGCAGCTCATCGAGTTGACGCTGCAGATCTTCGATGCGGCGCCTGCAAGCTTCGAGGTTTTGCTGAAGATGGTCCAGTAGCCGTTTTTGTTCTCCAAGCTGCGCAAACCAATCCGCAAGCAGTTTTTCATCTCTACGCAAACCAGCGAGACGCGCATTCAGACTATCGATCCGCACGCGCAACTCGGCAATTCGCTCGTCGCGATCGTTATCGACAATGGTTTGCTTCTGTTGCGCACGTTGCAGACGGAGGTGGATGTTATGGAGATCCACGCGGGCCCGGTAGAGCGAATCGTCACACTCGCCGCATTTCTCCCGAAGACCCGTAATCAATCTAATTTGTTCGTGGAAGTCAGGCATATTTCTGAGTCAGTGGATTGCCATCGCAAGCTAACCAGCAGGTACGCACGGTTTAACTTCCTGGAGCGTTACGGTGGGGCAAATCTCTTTTCTAACTTCGCCAACATCTCAGTGGCATGTACGGCCACCATGACCGGTGTTTGGAAGAGGATGTAAGCCATACACGCCGCATTGTAGGCCCAGGGGTTATTTGTCAAATCAGCGCCACGTGGTAATGGTAAAGTCGGTACAGGAAAGCTTTTTATGAATGCAGGTTCTGTTGGACCAAACCTGTCCCATGCAAGGTTGTTCCATGTGTTGGGCTCTCCGGTGGGCGGACGCTCGTATTTTATGTCCATGCCAAACCGAGGCTCACCCGGAACTTCCTGCAAGACAAAAAACCAGCCGCGCTTATCAGTAGCGGGAAAAAGGTTACTCTTTTTTTCACCTTTTGCCTTTTCCATCGTGAGGTCAAAGCCAAAGAAACGAAGGTCCGGCTCGATTTCAGCCTTGAAGAGGGGAAACTTGAATTGTCTCTTAAATTCATCCGGTGTCATGTCCTTGGTGCTGATGACATTGTTTCCAAAGTCGTCGCTGATTGCCTTTTGCGCATAAACGACTGTGTTCGGATAACGCTTCAACAACTCTCCCCTGATTACCAGGACCACCTGTTCCTCTCCGGGCTGGACATCGGCATTCGGCGAAGGCTTTGGCTTGTGAGCCCCCAAAGGGCTGGTCGATTGCCACGAATGAATTTTTGTAATGTCCTTCAACCCCTCCGCGTCTTCGGGCTGCGGATTGCTTACGCCTTTTACCTCCCAGAACTGGCGAAAATAACTACCTCTGAGATCCGTGGGATATTCGCGCCAGAGTAATTCGCGGCCCATTTCGTGATTAAGGCCCACCATGTACGCCTCAATAAACCTAGGGTTGGTCTCCAGGAGCGAAATGCTGTTGGGCGGAATGAGGTCAAGATTCGGGATCAACAGTTCCTTGTTGATGTCACGCAGATACGAGTACATCGCGTCTTCAAAATCCGGATGGGCCATCGCCTCAACAATCTCTTCCGGCCGTTCGAAAGTACGACCCGGGATCTTGACGAAAGCTGACAAGCGCAAGGGAAAGGCCACGTGAGGATCGATGGCCCGCTTCATCGTCACGTGTGCGCGCGCCATATCGAAGCTCGTCAGTGCCGGTTTGTCGGGGATGCGAATGGCCAGACGCTGTTGCAGGTCAATCGCCGCAGTTCGAAAGTTTCTGGCCTCAACGCTATCAGCCCCCGGCGACACGCCCGGAGTGGCAGCAGGCGGCGCAGGCTCATCCTCCAGGATGACATTGAAATCCGGACGAGCCGGGACGCTTTGCAGTGCGATCAATCCTTTTGCAGGATCGATTAATGATTCGGCGGCGTCAGTTTTATTGCTCTGCTGTTGCAACCAGTAGAACCCTGCGAACGAAGCAAGCGCTAATAGACCACACAGGATCCATGCGCCGGTAAAGATCCCGATAAGCAGTAACAGCACGAGCGCAACCAGTAGCGCCCACAAGCGATTTCGCATCAACCATCGCAGCCATGGGGGAAAAGAGCGCGGTTGTATTTTCTTCGCGAGATCATCGACCGCTGGTATGTCTTTGGGCACCTCGCGTGGCGGAGCAGGTGTTATGCGACCCTCATTAATGGCAGTCACCAATGCTGAATAATCAAAAGGTTTGCCATCCACCGCCAGCCGTTGGGCCAACTTACCCGTCGGGCGAGTTAGCCTCCTGAAAGCTGGACTGAAGACCGGCGCCGCCAGACGACTATTGTTCAACTGGTATCTGATTGTCGTCGGGCTACCCATTACCTTTGAATGGACCAATGAAGTCACCGCGAACAGTCGCTCCGGCGCCAGTGCCGTAAAGAACTGTGTGCTGTAGAACTTGCTCACAGTCATCATGAAGTTAAAGTTGCGGACTATCCGATTTCCTTCATAGACCTTCTGCACTTGTTGCCAGGCTTTTTGCATAAACTTCTCCTGGCTTTTTTGGATCACCGCCGTACCAAATCCTGCGGGAACGCGTAGTCGCGGATCGCGGTTAAGATCGTGATACCAACCGGCTTTGGTTATATCGAGCAGGACCTTGTCGGTCTTATGCTGGCGTGCATGGTTCTGTCCGTAGAACGGCACGCTCACGATTGGATCGTTCCGAAAGTCTTCATCGGGCGGAGCGGTGGGGTCAGTCTTTATGGTTTCCGGCAGATTGACGAGGATCTGGAGATCATCCTGAAACGCATTGGCCGTAAATGTAGGCGGAACAGGAACTGTGCGATCGGTCTTCAGTGCCCCCTCCAAACCCTGAGGCGAAATAGCTCCGGGAAGATCTGGGCGTCCATCTGGTCCTGGCGGCCTCCCCAGCCCTTTATCGTCTACTCGCTCAAAGCCGGGCTCCGAGCAATCCATTTTGCGAATCCCGATCCTTTTGTCGAGGATCTCTGGCTTCAGGATTTTCACTAACGATTCAAAGTCTTCATGGCTTCCGGTTCTGAAATACCAGTCGAAGTAAATCGGCATTTCCAGATTAGTCGTCGTTGCGTCCCACGCAGGTTTTTGGGCCGACACACCTTTGGTTGGCTGACCTAAGCCTGCTAATCGCCCGACTTCTGACGAAGGCACCAAAAACGCATGATAGGGTTTGTTCGGTTCCAAATGGCGTGGTGAAAGTAGGCGGCTGTAAATCTGGTCAGGATCGGTATTGACCGCCTGTTGCAACGACTTCAGATATTTCTCCAGATTCGAAAGTTCATTCGGAGCGATGTTCTGTTCGGTATGAACATGCGCGAATAACCACGTTTCGTCAGATGGAGGCCATGCATCTCTTGTCTTGACGTTGACAACCGGAAGCGGCAGACGTTTATCGTCGCGATCAAATTCGCCTTCCTTAAGCACCAGCAGAAATAGCCACGGACGAAGACGATCGCCTTGAGGTTTGGCCGGAGTGTAGCGCCAGGGAAAGTCTTCATCGTAGAACTCGATGAACGCCAGATAGTTTGGTTCAGCATTCGTTATCCAGATACGCGGCTCAGTTCGAACAATCATGTCTCGATGGACGCCGATGATGTCGCCCGGGCCAATCAACGCGAAGTTTTTAGGTATTTGCGGCTGCGCATTGACAACCACACCGATCGGCACTGAAGCACGCTCGTTTGCCGGAAGCACGGCAGCAGGATTTCCTAACGTGTCCGCTTCATTGATATGCGCAGAAATCCCCTTACGCGCCCAGGACTGAAATTGATACTTTGCGACTTCGGTCGGCATGAAGATGATCAGTTAGCGTTCAACTCAAAATGTGACACGACCTGTATTTGTCCGACTAACGCCGGATCCATCTCTAAAAGTTCCTGCTGCCGTTGATATGCCTCTGCTTGCGTAGCGAAGACCACAGCGCCATCCCCATCCTTAAGGTGTGATTTCATGTCGGCTGAGCTGGCTAATGCAAAACCTTCCTTAGGCAGCTCCACTTCCAAAGGAGCATTGAGCGACCGCCGGTTCTGCTGGCGCGACAGCGTTGACTGGCGTACGGCGCTGCTCTTGACCAGTCGGTCGTAAGCTCGTGTTGCGAGCTCGACAATGCCGCTCAAGACGAGCGACTTCTGACGCAGGTAACTAAGCTCATATGCAACGGTCCTGACTACCGGCAGCGTCGTCAGCAAAGCTGAAGTGCCGGTAAGCCTGAATCCGCTCGGCAATTTCTCAAATGATCGACGAGAGAGTTTGTCACTGTCGTTCAGCTCAGTGAAATTACCTGGAGCAAACTGCTCGCGTACACTCTGGAAATCTGCGGGGATGGGACTGCCATTTGAGTTGGCATTTGTCAGCTTGAATTTGTTATCGCCCAGCGGTTTCTTATTGCCGAATTTTTGAATTAAGTAATCTTCCAGGGGGAGCGATCGCTGGCTGAACGTAAGTACCCCGGCGGGGTGAATTACGAGCATTTCACCTGCTGCAGGTGGATCAACCTTGCGAAGGCTCACATGCAGGTGACTGTTAGGTGGCAACTCGGCTCGCCAGTTTCGCGTGTCCGAGTATTCACGCAGCAATACCTGCTTCAAGTCTTCGGTTGCCGGTTGTATGGCGGCAGGTGGATCGCCCCAGGTGACGTGAAAGCTGACACTGATTTCAAAGAACAGTATGGTGAGGCTTGCATCGCCACGGGCGTCCCAGGGTGTTGGTCCCATTAACTGAGCCGCGATGTTAATCCCAGCTATGACCTCTGTTCCGGCACGCAACGCGATACCGCCGTACAACTTCGCTATGAACCGAAACGGCTCAAACTGGAAAAGTACGTCGTAACCCAGGAATCCGTAGACGTTGAAGCCCGCTGCTGCCGCATAGAGTTCGACCTTCGCACCAAACTGCACCGTATTGGAAGTAACCGCGAAATAGGACTCGACCTTTAGGCGTGGATTGTCATCAGAAAGCAGGCTGATACCGATTCGCGCCATGTTGCGAAAACCGTTGGGCAAAGCGGGAATAGTTGGGATTTCGCGAAAGTCGGGGTGGAAACCTCCAACGCTGAGCGCGAAAGTTTGGGTCTCTCCCCACGACACGAGGAACGCCATGCTTCCGGTGATCGAGTAGATCAACAATCGAGAGTCATAAAGATCCGCGCGGAAGAAAATGTATCCCCGCTCGAAATCGACGACGCCGATAAAGTTGACCTGCAGTCGAAGGATTGCGATTGACTCTTCCGGCAACACCGCTTTCAGAACGCCCACGATGATGATCTTCGGCTCCGGTAAGTCGAGAAGTAGACCGAGTTCGACGGTTATTATGGAAGGCGTTCCCCATCCCAGCTTGGCCATTGGGCCAACAACAAAATGATCGTTCTGCGGCGGGAAGAATTGCTTGATGTCGCTAATGATCCGGGTGATGTTAGCGATGACATTTTCCGGAAACAGGATGCTCTTGACTGCATTAGTGCGTATGCCTTCGGCTAGGGCATCTACCACGATCATCCGGTTGAGGCCGAAAATACCGCCCACACCGTTCAACGTAAAACCGAAGCTTAACTGGATCGGAATAAACTCTGCCGAGATTACGATCAGCAGCGAGAATGTCTTCGACCCGTCAGGCATCTTCGTGTTGATAATGCCGATCGCTTTGACAGTGACGAATCCTTTGAAGTCGAGTTCCAGTGCCCCCGCGTATTCACCCTTTTCCGCGTCCAGCAGAAGGAATCCGCCACCCTTGAAACCACCGGCGTCGAGCGATAGACCAACGCCCTTGGGAGCTTTGAAACCGGGTTGAAGATCCACTGGCCCGAGATTGCCCTTGTTGTCAGAGGACAACGCGACATCAATCTTGAAACCGATTCCCTGGACGATTGCAGTAAGCGGTCCGAGAGACGTTTTAAGATCCGCGGTGATTGCGATAGGGAAGGCTCCATCTTTGATGCCGATGCTGAGGGTCAGAGCATTGACAGCCAGCGGCCCAAGACTGAAGTGCGGGGCCAGTTGGACTTCGAGGGCGCTGCTCCCCTGGAAGTGGAGGCCGTTCGCGAGCGAAAAATCTATGCCGACGTCAAATGGGCTCTCGATTTCGAAGCCGCTCAGCACCTTTGCAATGAACCCGTCCGCACCCTCCTTCGTACTGATTCTTACCTTGCCACCATTGAACTCGACGGTGAGCGCGGGATGTGCCGATGCACGTCCGCTCGCAGCGTTCCAACTCGCGACCAGGGACGCTTCAAACGCGATGCTCTCCACCGTAATAACCGTTCCGCCCCCAGCGGCGAACAGCGTGAACGGAGGCGCCTTGCGCTCCGCCCCGAGGCGTGCCGAATAGCCCAGCGTCGCCTGGCCGGACGGCGGGACCACGGCGACCTCGCCCGAGGTCGAAAGCTTGAGCAACGAGTCCGCTGGAAATCGCCCGGTCTGCGCGAGTTTCAGTTGCCAATCGCCCAGCGGGACTTCCAGTGTCGTATCGGCGACGCGCTGCTGGCGCAGGGGTAGAACGAGTCCCGGCGGGCTGACCGACCCGTCGACTGCGAGGGTGAATGTCGGCGCCTGCAAAGCGTTCGGGATACCGACTTCGACGATAATCTCGGCACGCTCGAAGCGGTTGTCGAGAATTGTCTTCAGCCGCTCGAACAAGACACGCCCATCGAAGCTCGGCAGGCCGAACCCGAGCAGCGTCTTGAAATGCTCGAGCGGACTGCTGATGAAGGCTCCCAGCCGCTCCAGACGAACGGCTCGGGTGATGCTTGCCGGCAGCGTCGGATCGGCACCATCACCCGGGCTTGCGACGATATCGACGAGGCCTGTGAGGTTGAGCACCACCGCAGACGAGACATTTCCCGACACGAGCGCATCGATCATCAGCAGATCGAACGTCCGCTTTGGCAGGTCTGCGATCAGAGTGTGCAGACGCAATTTCTCGGCCGGGCTCAACGACGCGTCGCTCTGAATGGCGTTGTCAAGGGCGGAGCCGGCCGTCGCAAGGTTCTTGATGATTGAGGCAATCTTTTCGAGCGATGAAGCTCCGTTCAGGGTGATGCTCGGCGAGTCATCAGTGTCGATCGCGACGTTCAGCGCGTCGACCGCGGCTTTCAGATCTTTCAGTGCCGTGGCCAGGGCAAAGATCGCCGCGGGCAAAGCGCCGGCCGCATACACCGCAGCACTCGGCACGATGCCAAGCCGAGCAAAAAATGTCGCTGGATTCGAAAGCTGTTGGCCAAGCGGCTCAAGCGCTCGACCGAGGGCCAGCGCGAGTCGCTCAATCGTGCTCGGTCCTGTGCTCATGGCAATGGTACCGCGGCGAGCGCCGCGCTCGCATCCAGCTTGCCGAAGCCCCAGTGTCGGTTGGGGAGCACAAGGTCCGGAATTTGGTCCTTGCGAGCCGTCGAGGTGAGGATGGCTCGAATCTGCTGCCACGTTAGATTCGGGTTTCGCTCGAACATCAGCGCCACGACGCCCGTCACGTGCGGAGCCGCCTGGCTCGTGCCGGTCATCAGGGCGTGCCATTTCAAGTCCAGACCGCCAAACCTCTGCAGGATCGCGATCAGGCCGCCCTCCTCATCTGCAAAGCTCGAGTTGTTGCAGGAAATGATCCGCCGCGCCGGGGCGACCAGATGGGGCCGCACCTCCGCATTGCTCACGCCGAATGTGGAATCCAGTCCCCTACTCGAATGCTCGTATAACGAGCCATATTTCTCCTGTTGCAACAACGCCGGCTCAGAGATGTAGCCGCCCACGGCAATTGCAGTCTTCGCCGTAGCCGGACACGTGAGCGTGTTAGCGACGACATCGTCGCCGTCGACGAATTGCGGATAGGTGTATATGTCCCCATTTCTGTCGACCCACATGTCCACTGGCGCTTCGACGCCTGCGGTTTCCTGCAGCTCAAGGGTCCAGATGCCGTACTTCACGGGTGCGAACAAGGTGAGCACGATGTAGTTCTTGCCGTTGGCGGGATCGGGCCCTCCGGAGACCACGCCGACGCTCTTCGAGATTTTGACATCGCCCGGTTTGACGAAAGCCGGGGGATCCGGAGGCCCGCCAGGCGGTGTCACACGAATATCGATCGCTGCTGAGCCGCTGTACCAGATGTAGATCCTGTCGAATCCGAACATTCTGTCGCCTTCCGGTCTTGGAAGAGAGTGCTTCTTCTTCGGAAAGGGGATGTCTACCTCGTTCAGCCGGAACACGAGTTTTCCGCCGGGTGAGATCAGTTTACGCGAATGCCGATGCGCAGCCCCTTCGTTGCCGGCCGAAGCGACGACAGCGCGGCCCGGCACGGGCTGCCCGTTCGAGTCGAGCAGGGCGCGATCGATGGCTCGTTCAACATCCGCGGAACCGTCGCGAGCGCCCTCATGCGTGCCGAAACTCATGTTGATCACGCAGGGCTGGCCGCGTTCGGCCGCCAGCGCAAAAATGAATTTCACGGAATCGCCAATGCCGACGCCGCTCCAGTCGTACTGGGCAGCGTTCGTGAAAGCGATGTCGGCCTCGGGCGCTACGCCGACAAATGTATACGGCGCAAAATTCGGCTCCTTGATCGCACCGTTTCCCGCCGCAATTCCTGTGACGTGGGAGCCATGATCGTAGAGCGAAGCGAGCGGAATCATGCTGAAGCCCCGCACACCCGCTGCCAGTGTGCGGTTGATCGCAGCCTCATCCCAGAACACGCCGTATTTGAAGCCGGGCGGCGACTTTTGAGCCTTCGCGGGGTCGGGTGTGGAAGCCATGTCCCAGATGCCCACGAACCGGGTCAGCTTGGTCTGCGGATTCGGGCTCGGCTTGATAAACGATGGATGACGCTCGTAGATCGAATCGTCGATCACACCGATGAGGACTCCCTTGCCGGTGTATGGGCGCGGCCCTACCGTGGCGACGTAGGGCGGCGCTTTGGAGCGCACGGCATTGACCTTGACCTCCGGCATGCTGCGGTCGATGTGGAGATTCAGGCGCGCGCCGAGATTGATGCGCTCGACACCCGGGACGGCCTGCAGCGCAGCGAGATGGCGCAGAAGAATCGAGCCCGTTGCGACGCTGTCGTCGTAATGCCCGACCGTCAGGTTCGCCTCTTCCAGCGCGCTCGCATCACCGGTGAAGCTGACGAAGACATGCACGCGGCGCGCATCGACTTCGTCGATCGCCTCCTGCGGCGCTGCCTCTGCGATCAGCTGCTCACGATCGAACTCCCAGCGTGCCAGCTCGAGGAGAAGGTCGGCATTGCACTGATCCGCCATAGATTAGATCCCCTCCCTTCTCAGACTCACATTTCGCCACCCGCCTATTCCGATACGAGAGCCTCCCCGCGACTAAGTACATCATGATCGGTTGCCGGGTACGCTCTCCGCCAACGTATTTCGCGCCCAAGTCGACGGCGTGCACGCCCGGGGCTTGCCAGCAGTCGGGCCTGGGCTTTGCGCTTAACGGCGTAGATGCGATCGATGTCGTGCGTTGCCACCCCGGAGTCCTTCCTACGCGCAGACCCGACATTGTCACAACGGTTCGGGGATGTTAATTCTCAGTCGGCCCATCGATCCCGGATCGCGCTGGCGTCCTTTAGATAGAAGCGAGACAGAACAAACGGCGAGAGCTTGCCGCCTGCTGTCTCGTTTTAGCCACGAACGCGATCTCTCGACACAGGCGCCTACCTCAACATTAAAGAAACCTGCGAGGGAATTACTTTAGACTGAGAACTAGAAAGACTTTGGGCAGCGCTAAAATATTCTCCTAAAGAAAGATCCTGTGAGACTCTTCGTTTATGATTGTCATCATTGTGGTGAAACACTATCGGAACAACAAGCCGCAATTCGAGACGAACGGCACTTAGTGGGACTCATAATGAACGTGAAACAACCGCAGTCTAGGCACCCTTTATTGGGAGGTCAATACTTTCCGAGCGTTCGGTGGTGGAATGACGTTGTGGGGTTTTTATCATTCGGGGAATTCAGTCGAGAATTCCCAAGTGGTCAATACGTGGACAAAAATAACTGCACGCGACGGGTACGCGATGGCAAGGAATGGAAAAGAACAGGAAAACCTCGATTTTTCTTCGGTGGCTGCAACTTTAGAAAAGGCAATAACTTACGTTTTTGCCGGTCGCCTAATTCGCAATGCGGAGGTCAGGGGTTCGATCCCCCTCTGCTCCACCAATTAAATCAACAAGTTACGGCGAGGCGCCCCTCGCCGTTTTTATCTCCGTTGCCAATACGTTGCCAAACTTCGCTGCCCGAGCACTCACTTCGGTGTTTATTGACAACGCGTTTACTGGAACCGCGGGCGTCTCGCCCGCTCTTGTCAGAACCGCCTGCGGTAGCGGGCGGGTCTCAACTGCGCTAGGCCTGACCAGCTTCTCCACCGCCCTCCGCTTCGCTTCATCCGTCGCATGCGTGTAACGCGCAGTCATCCGAATGTCGCTATGACCTAAGATCGCAGCGAGCGTAAACGGGTCTGCTCCTGCATCGGCCATAAGCGTCGCGGCCGTGTGTCGCAGATCGTGGAAATGAAAATCCACGAGGCCTGCCTTCATCACTGCTCGCTCGATCCACGAGGCCTGCCTTCATCACTGCTCGCTCGAATTGCCTTCCAACATCGTTCACGCGTCCACCAGTCTTGGGACTGGGAAACACGTACGCGCTTGTCTTCGGCAATCCTTCGAGAAGTGATTGCACCGTGGCATTCAATGGGATCGTGCGTGGCCGGCCTGACTTGCTTTGCCGGATGTGCACCATGAGACGATTGAAATCCACGTCGAACCATTTCAGATCGAAGATTTCGCCACTCCGCATTCTCGTGTTGATTGCCATTACCACTATGTCCTTGACCCACTCAGCCTCATTCAGTGCCTCGAAGAGTTCCTCTTCTTCCCTGTGACTCAAATACCGCACTCGCTGGAATGCCATTCGCAGCTGCTTCACTCGGCGACAGGGATTGTCGTCGAGCACCTCTGCATCCACAGCCAGCGAGAAGATTTTCGATAACACGCACATCTCTCGCTTGACTGTCGCCGGCTTGCGCGGCCTTGGCGGCTTATCCGGTTCCTTGGAGCGCTTGCGTTTTGCCCGCTTACTCGCCGCATTAAGCGGAATCAGCGAGATCACCGTTAAGGCGCATCGAGGCAAGGTGATGCAAAAAATGAAGGCCGACTCTCTCGCCGACCTGGTGAAAATGGCTGTGAGACTCCGCCTCGCACCTGCGAGGAATCCATGGCAAGTTTCGCGAGAGCCCTGACTGCATTCTTGAATTGACGTTCGGATTACTATTATTAGGGCATCGACTGAATAGGGTCTGCAGTCTCAGTCCGCTCACCACAAAGCGAAACCGTTGCCCGCTTAGGCAGCTACTATCGACGTCCTGATCGCGAATTGGATCAGCTCCGCACTGCTCCTTAGCCGCAGATGCTCCATCATGGTGTACTTATGGAAGGCGACCGTTCGCGGCGTGACACGTGTTCTCTTTCCGAAAGGAGAGTTGGCCGGTTCTGCTCAGGGCGCCTCATCTGAAGCGATGACGTGCCCGCCAGTAACGCGTAGAGCCGGCGTTGGGTGTTCTCATGCTAGTTGAGAAGAGAACACCGATTGCTCGGCCGCTCCTAATCGAGTGGTCACACTGTTGTGAAACTGATTGCGGCGGCCGAGCTTAAACCAGCCCTCATCGGAAACAAAATGGTCCCGACTCAACCCACATCAACGCTCGATCTGAGAGCACGCGTGGTGGCCGGTTACCACTACTCCGAACAAGCCATCGTGTGTCTGATAGCCACGAATCAGGCAAAGTCTGCGAGTGGAAGCTCCACCGCGGAATCTACTCAGCTGAAATCGCGTCAGGTTATTTGGATGTTCGCACTCGGCGATTCAAGTCAGACGAAGCATCTCCCCAACGGATGAGTTGAAGCTAATGGAGAAACACGGAAAATCAAACGGCGAAGATGAAACCCTCGAGATTTTCCCGCCCGACAGTTCCTCGGCAACAGGATTTGCCGATCCCGCCTCCTCGCTGGTCAAGGTGGATCTGGCGGCGGCGACACATCGAGGCCTCGCGAGGGCCAACAACGAAGACCACTATCTCGCGGCCCGGTTCGGACGCTCACTGGAGACTCTCAGCAGCAACATTGCGGAAGGGTTTCTCGAGCCGAGTTTTGACGAGATCGGTTACGGCATGGTCGTCGCTGATGGCATCGGAGGTATGGCCGCCGGTGACGTGGCAAGCCGAACGGCGCTCTGTAGACTTGTGGAAATGGTGGTCAACACTCCTGATTGGTTCATGAAGGTGAACCGGCGAGAAGACATGGCGACAGTAAAGCGGAGAATGACTCAGCGCTTCCGCAATATCGACGACGAATTAAGAGAACATGCGCAAAATAATAGCAGTCTGCTCGGCATGGGCACCACGCTAACCATGGCGGTGAGCCTGGACTCCAACTTGCTGATTGGTCACATCGGCGATTCGCGCGCCTACATGCTCCGTAACAAAAAACTCCATCAACTAACGCGAGATGACACGCTGGCACAGGCGCTAATAGATTCCGGCAGAGCCGATCCCGAAGATACTGCGACAAGAGCAATGCGCCACGTGCTGACGGCGGCGATTGGAGCAACGGGTGAACCGGTCGATCCACAGGTGCAACGCCTTCACCTGAGCCAGGATGATCAGATTTTGTTGTGCACGGACGGTCTTACTGGATTGGTCAAGGATGAGGTAATCGCCGAGACCTTACGAGAGGCCGCTTCAGCCGCCGAGGCCTGCCAGTCGCTCGTTGATCGTGCGCTGAGCGCGGGGGGTACAGACAACGTCACCGTTGTCCTCGGGCGCTATCGATTCCCAGCTTGATACTCAAACTCCATTCAGCCGAATACAACAAAAGCGGTCTCCTATTTTCCTCAAAAGCAATTGTTACTGTCCGCATTAACAGTTTAGAATTCAAGCCAGCGGCGCCTCTTAATTCAACTTCCTGTAAGTTCTTCGTCACCCTTTGTCAGAATTGACAGTATCAGCACCAATCGCCGCTCGATAGAATTCACCAAGGTTATTCACAGGGGCCAGGCTTATTGAGTGGACATGCCACGATGAGACAGCCTTAACATCTGTCTCTCTGTAATGGGCAGAGGTTCTTCTTGCGGTGGGTCTGTACCCTGCTCGCTCCCCCACTGACTCTTCAGGGCTTGAAAGCGAAGCCGCCACCACTGCTTTGACCCAGCGCTTTTTTTACGAAGGACATACAAATGAGAAAAACAAATTCAATCGCGATGAACGCCGGCCAATCGCCAGGCACTGAGAATACCGATTAGGATAAAGTAACTGCTCGAGGCTAAAGTCGATTAACCTGGTCGATTAACTTGGTCGATTAACTTGAAGGACAAGAAAGATTGAAAAACATGAAAGTCAAAATGTATCTGATGATCGCCCTCTGCTTTGCGAGTGTGGGCGCGATGAACTCTATTGCTGTTGGGCAACATCCGCATCCACCACAGACTCCTCCTGAAAAGACAAAAGGCATGGACATGGGGGAAATGAACAAGCGTGGTGACCGGGTGATGGGCTTTGATCATGATAAGACAACACACCATTTTCGCTTATCGACCGATGGCGGGTTCATCCAGGTTGAAGCCAATGACGCTCAAGATATTGCCAGTCGCGACCAGATTCGGATGCACTTATCGCACATTGCCAGGATGTTCGCTGACGGTAACTTCAAGGCGCCGATGCTGATTCATGATTCAACGCCCCCGGGCGTTCCGGTGTTGGAGCGTCTAAAAGCTGAAATCACCTACAAGTTCGAGAAAACGGACCAGGGAGGAAGGGTGCACATCATGACTAAGAACGCTGAAGCGTTAAAAGCCACCCACGAGTTTCTGCGTTTCCAGATTAAGGAACATGAGACGGGTGATCCACTGGAAGTTAAAGAGACAGCAATCTTGATAACACGCGGTTAACGGAATTGGTCTGGTTATCTTGTTCAACGCGCCGGATCTTGAATCCAGATTGCGGCTCTAAATTCGTAAGTAGTTGAGCAACGATGTGTAATCAACTGCGGGCGAACAAGTTTGAGCTATCTCCGGTAAAGCACAAACTGCTGCGAGAAGAGTACTCGCTGCATAAGTCATCAGTTTCCGCACGTTTTTCATCGAGATCTACTCTTTATATAATCGATTGGTCGACAGGATCGGAACTCATCCACCGACTAACAGCCGTTCGATTACTTTCGGCTCAAACGGCAAGCTCAAACGATGTTTGGCGACAGGGAAGAATATCAGTTGTCGAATACTATACATTCAGTAAAGGCATGGCCTAGTATTACCACTTCCGTGCCCGCTTGGATCAGCGTTACAGAGCGCCCTTAACGAGCGCTTTGTTTCTTCATGCTCACCAAACTCACGATTTTCTCTAACAGCTTTACGACTTGTTTTTTTTATGGAGGGAAGATGATCGGTCAAAGACTTTCTAACCGATACGACATTAGGACAGAGTTGGGTCGCGGCGGAATGGGCGTCGTCTATCGAGCACATGATCCCTTATTGAACCGTGAAGTAGCCATCAAGCTTATTCCTCCAACATTGCTGAGCTCCGAAATGGAAGAACGTTTCCAGCGCGAAGCGCAGTTGGTGGCCCAGATGGATCATCCCGCGGTTGTGCCGATCTTCGACTATGGCAAGCACGAAGGATCACTATTCTTTGTCATGCCGGTCGTCCAGGGAACAAATCTGCGCTGGTTCCAGCGCGAAGGCGAGCTCACGCTGGGCGAGGTTATCGACATCGGGATTCAGGTTGCCGAGGCACTTGAATACAGCCACTCTCGCGGCGTCATTCACCGTGATATTAAGCCGGAGAACATCATGGTGGTACGTGAGGATGGCGCCCGAGTCAGAGTTCGGATCATGGACTTTGGTCTTGCCCGAGGGGCTACCGAGAGTCGTATCACCAAGACCGGAACCATTGCCGGCACGCTCTCCTACATGAGCCCGGAGCAGGTAGCAGCTAGCGGCGTGGACCATCGTTCGGACATCTACTCGCTGGGGACCGTGCTGTATGAATGTCTTACCGGGGAACCGCCATTCTCAGGTGAGCTCCAGTCAGTTCTATATCGAATAGTTCATGAGATTCCCCAGCCACCGCGCTCGTTGGGCGCCGACATCAATGAGGACCTCGAGTCAGCCATCCTCGCCTGCATCGCCAAAGACCCTGGCAAAAGACCACAGCGCGCGAATGAGGTTGGTGATTCTCTGCGACGTTGCGAAACCCGACTGCACCAGGGCGACCGTGGAAAATCAGTGGTATTGACGAAGACACTGATGCTGCCGCGTGTGGCACTCTCTCCATTCATAGGCCGAGAGAGAGAACAAGCTGAATTGCAGAAGCGACTCAATACCGCCATTGGTGGTGAATGCCAATTTGTCGTAGTTTCGGGTGAGCCAGGGGTGGGCAAAACACGACTCCTTGACGAGATTGAGAACTTGGCGAAAGCCCGGAAACTACTGGTGCTTCATGGCCGATCAATTGAGCAGGATGGCGCTTTTCCCTACCAGGGATTTTGTGAAGCCATTCAGGAATACTTCCGCCAAAAGGATACGTCCAGCTCTCCCGACAACCTGATCGAGCTTTCAGACGTTGCCCCTGATCTCGTTTCGCTGTTTCCTATGCTTACAGAGATCAGTGAGATTCGCGCCTCCGCTACTGGCGATTCAAAGTTGGGCCAAATTGGCGGAACACAGGGACCCGAAAACCGCACCCAGGTCTTTGAGCTGCTGGCGCGAACACTCACACGCCTGGCAGCGGGAAAGCCGCTCATTCTTTTCCTCGAAGATCTACATGCTGCAGAGATTTCCATTGAGGCATTGCAATACATCGTTCGACGATTAGGACCGACACCTACACTGATCGTGGGTACCTACCGCCTCAGCGAAGTAGACCGCTCTCACCCCCTGCTCCGGATGCTTGATAGTTTTCGCGGCGACCGCCGTTTTTCGGCAATCGCGCTCGAACCGTTCTCACCAGCAGAACATCGCCTGTTTCTCGAAACACTCATTGGTGGGCCTAAATTAGCCCACAGCCTCGTAGAGCAACTGTATGAGGGAACTGAGGGCAACCCATTTTTCACGAAAGAACTGGTCCGTTCGCTGCTTGATTCGGGCGGCATCTCAAAGGACCAAACAGGATCCTGGAGTCTAGGTGCGGCCACCGATCTCTCAACCGGTGATTTGCCGGCCACAATTCAACAGGCGGTTGAAAAACGTATCGAGCGCCTGCCCGAGCATCTGCGTGAGATTCTTTCGATCGCTTCAGTTATTGGCAAAGCTTTTGACTTTCGCGACCTTGAAGCACTGGCCGGGGGCAAGGATGTTGAAGACGCGATTGACCGTCTGGTAGAAGAGGGAATCCTGGAGGAAGAGCGGGAGTCGCGTGGTGATCGCTTGGCTTTCTCAAGTGGTGTCGTTCGTGACGTGCTATACGGAGCAATTTCTCGGCGCAAGCGAAGGTCATTGCATCGTAAATATGCTGAGGAGGTCGAGCAGCGTCACGGCGGAAGACTTGAGCGAGTTTACCCGCAGCTGGTCCACCACTTCTCCCAGGGCGACGTTCCCGACAAGACCGTTGAGTATGGCTTACGCATGGCCAAGACCGCGCTCGATGCTTTCAGCCCCGAGGAGGCAGCGCGCGCCGCCAGGACGGTACTCGAGTTCCTCGATGAAGAATGGGAAGGAGACCCTGCGCTGGAAGGAGACGCGCGAATGCTGTTGGCCCAGGCACACCGGATGGCTGGAGATGTCGATGCTGCATTAAAAGAGGCGGAAGCGGCCGGACGCGTTCTCGAACGCGAGAGTCACCAGGCGCGGTCCGTGACCGCCCTCCTGCTGGCAGCAGAAACAGCCTGGCAGTCCAGAAAGGTTGAGGAGACGACTAGATTGGTCCAGCAGGTTATGAAAGTGGCGCGCACGACGGGAGACAAGGATAGCCTCAGGCATGTGCTGTCTTTGGCTGCCACGCTCGCCAACCTGCGTGGAGAATATGAGAAAGCCAACGACTACCTCGAGGAGGCTGTTTCGCTGGCTCCGGCGACAAAAGAAACCGAACTCCACGAAGAGATGCCCAAAGGAGGCAGACTGGTCGTGGCTATGGCCACTCCGCTCGGCGAAATCAATCCCGTCAATATGGAACTGGTAGAAGAGCAGGAGATTCTCGCGAACGTCTTTGAAACGCTCTTAGCGGCGGACCTGGAAGGTAACTTGATTCCGGCTCTCTGTGAGAAATGGGAAGTTTCCGATGATGGCACTTCTGTCTTCTTTACACTTCGAGAAAACGTCTGCTTCCAGAATGGCCTGGTCCTGACCGCTCCGGCTGTAAAGCATTCCTTCGAGCGGAACATTCGTGTGGCTCGTGAACTACCTCCGGGTCTAGCGGCGATCCGCGGCGCAGCGGAATTCGCTAAGGGCACTGATAAGGAGCTAGCTGGAATTCTGGTCCACTCAGATTACAAACTGGAAATACAATTGCCTGACCCGCTTTCCATCTACCCCGGCCTGTTAACAGACTACAAGACCGGTATCACCCTGGACCTCGATGACGGAAAAACCGATTCTATTCCCATTGGCACGGGTCCATTTCGAATCGCCTCGTACAGCGCTGACCGCATATTGCTTGAGCGCAATGAAAGATACTGGAAGGGTTCCTTGGCGTTTCTTGATGAGGTGGAATTTCGCGCTGGGCTAAGCGCCTCAGAGATAGCTTCAGGGTTGCGGTCAGGCTCGATTGACCTCGCACGTGATCTATCGCCCCGGGAGCTTGAAGAGTTTCTCCGCGATCCGCGCTTTCGTGGGAGCCTGGTTGAGTCTCCGCGCAAGAATACTTACTTCCTCATATTCAATTCGACGAGTGGTTCAGTGGCTGAGAACCCGGACCTTCGTCTAGCACTGTCAGGCGTATTGCGTACCCACGATCTGGTTTGGCAAACATTAGGGCGCTTTGCGCAGCCTGCCGTCTGCCTGATCCCACCGGGGATGCTTGGGTATGATCCGGGGAGGCGGCGCCAGACACTCACTCGCGACGAAGCCTTATCAATGCTGCGTTTAGCCGGCATCAGCGATCCAATCACACTCAGGGCCGCCACGCATCCTCTGTTCCTGGATCGATATAAGTCGTTACTGACAACCCTGCTCTCAATCTGGTCGGAGCTCGGCGTGAACGTCGAGGTAGCCACTCCCACGATGGCTTCCTACCTGGAATCCTTCCAAAACAGCACCGAAATAGATGTTTTCATCGGTAGATGGAATGCTGATTATGATGACCCGGACGACTTTACCTATGGACTCTTCCATTCGCGTGTGGGTCAATACCGCGCTTACATCTCCTCGGCGGACGGGGATCAGATTCTCGAAGAGGCGCGCACCGAAAGCCGTCCCGGTGTTAGAGCATCGCTTTATCGGAAGTACGAGAGTTTTTTGCAGGAATCAGGAATGGTTTTGCCGTTGTTTCACGACGTCGATTATCGGCTTGCCAATTCAAAAGTTCTCGGCCTTACTCTTCGTGGTAGCGCGCCATATGTGAACTATGCCGAAGTAAGCAGATTAGAATCGGTGGCCAAGGCGACCGACGCTCTACGGGCCGGCGGTGGAACTATTGAGGTCCCGATTACCGGAACGCTGCACCACATCGATCCTTCGCTGGCGGGCACCGTAGAAGATTCCGAGGTGCTGCCGAGCGTCTTTGAAACTCTAACTCGAGACGTTGGCGGCGCGAGGATCGTTCCCTGGCTGGCGGCTGAATTCACGGCTGAACAGGGTGGTAAGAGATATCGTTTTCGCCTCCGCGATGATGTCCGCTTCCATGATGGACGCAAACTTACACCGCGCGATGTTCGCTATTCGTTCGAGAGGCTACTACTGAACCCCGCCAGCACAGGCCGCTTCTTCTATTCGTCAATTCGCGGCGCGAGGGCCCTTCTCAACGGAGAGGAGGCTGCCCTGGCGGGCTTTCGAATTCACTCAGCCGACGAGTTTACAATCGAGCTCGATGAGCCGGTCTCATTCTTCCCGGCACTCATTTCTTATCACGCAGCTGCCATCGTTCCGGAGGGTAATGACTTGTTCGGCGGAAGTTGGCAAGAGGGCAGCGTGGGGACTGGCCCTTTTCGCGTGGTGCAGTTTGAGCCGGGCGTTCGCCTCGAACTCGAGCGAAATAGAACCTACTGGCGCAGTGGCTATCCTAAGAGTGAAAGGCTCATCTTCAACTTCGATGTTGCCCCCTCAGACATTCTCTCTCAGTTCCGAGCTGGTCGATTCTCCCTGGCGGCGGACCTGTTGCCTGCGGACGCAGAGGCTCTGCGCCGCGAGCCTGAGTTTGCGTCCGGTTATCACGAGATCCCCAATCTCCTGACTTATTACGCAGCATTCAACTGTCACCGCGGACCACTGAAAGACAAACGCCTGCGCCAGAGCCTGGCGCGGTCTATCGACGTTGCGAGCGTGGTACATCAGACCCTGGGACGGCTCGCCGTCCCGGCGCATGGTCTCATTCCGCCTGGACTGCTTGGTCATGACTCTGCATATATCCCAAGAATGCCTCTGGCATCCACGTCGGAGCCCGAAAAGCCAATCACGGAAATTGAATTGACCGCCGCCGTAAACCCGGTGTTCCTGGGAGAGTATGCGGCTCTCGCGCGTGAGATCTCGCGATCTGTTGGCGATCGCCAGATAACGATTCGCACCGTGAGCAGCAACATGGAAGGACTGGTGGAGGCGTTGTCAAAGGGTTCCGTCGACGTGGTGCTGGGGCGCTGGGGCGCTGATTATCCGGATGCGGACACCTTCGCGAACATCCTGGCCACTAAAGAGGGGTTGCTGGGAAAGCTATGCGGTTCAGCCGAATTGGACCGTCTGATAGCACGGGGACGATCAGAAACCTCTCCGGCGGCGCGGCACGCGGTCTATCGCCAGATCGAAGAAATCATCGCGCGGGATAGACTGCTGCTTCCTCTCTTTCACGAGCAGACTTACCGCTTTGCCCGACCAGAAGTCGAGGGGCTCTCCTTATCTTACGGCGCCATAGTCGTTGACTATGCCAGCCTGCGCCTCCACGGCTAAAAGTGCCTGAGCCGCGAGGGCTCACTCTTATACGTCGCTGGATGCCTTGAAGGACTTTAACCACGCCTTCGTCGAGCTACAGAAGGAAAATTCAGCCTGCGTTGCTATTTTGTTTTGACGCAGTTGGGGAATTTGACAACCGTCTTCCGTATCGACTATTGATAGTAGTTGATGGGACACTTACCAGTTTCCGCTCTCCCTTAGGTCTGGCCGGGAGGAGTATTGCTAATGGGAAATAACGATCCAAAGATTACAGTTCGAGGTTTTAACCCGGGTGCGCGTGGCGCAGGCCAGGTGCTCGGCGAGCTTGAGTCGGCGGTGATGGAGGTTCTCTGGACCAAGCCCGAGCAAACCGTCAATGGGGTCGAGGAACGGTTGCGGAACAACCGAGAAATTGCCCACACTACCGTCTTGACGACGCTCGATCGGCTGTATCAGAAGGGCTATTTGACCCGGCAGAAGGAAGCTAAGGCCTTTGTGTATTCCCCACGTTACACTCGTCAGGAATTCGAACGCACCATGGCCCAGGAAGTATTGGGGGCGCTCATCGGACATTCTGCGGAAACGGCGCTCTCTACTTTTGTGGATTTAATTTGTAACGATCCAGGCGGGCTGGAACAACTGGAACAGAAGATTCGGGAGAAGCGGCGGCAACGCGCCGCTAAATAACGAAGATCGGAATCACTTTGCTCGGCACTACCCTATTTATCGCGGCCATCGAAAACTTCGTGCTATTCAGCACAGTGTTTGCGCTTCTCATGTTTGCGATCGCTCTGACCGTACGCCAAATAACACGGCAGCAAGCGTGGCAG
>JBGTOA010000066.1:0-25890 GCA_041742785.1 Pyrinomonadaceae bacterium
GTCCCGCAAATCTGGCGGCAACAGTAACTGCTGCTCCGGATCGTAGCTCAGGTAGATTCTGCTCATAGCCCTCACTATAATCCTGACCACAACTTATTGGTGCAGAAATTGTTTGGGTTATTCCGACAGACTCCTAGGCAAGCTTTGGAGGGCTCGAAATTATCTTTCCGTTCGACACTTCGTGCTGGAGTTGCTCATCATTGAGATGCTGAAGCACAAAAAGTCATTGGGTCTGCCTGAGCAACTGAAGCACGTTTGGACCGAGCTGCGCGACAATATCGACGATGTCACGATCGAAGACCCGGCAAACCCAACCGGCAATGATCTGTCTGAGTTGTTCAACTCGTCGATCAAGCTTGAGCTTTCTACGCGCGCGCGAACGGCTCTGGATTTGATCGAGAGATATGGCTGGGAGCAGGTATTTGGTCAAGTACACGAGAAATCGGTAACGGCGAGCATTGTCACGGGCTACACCACGCGTTCAGCAGCCTCGTTTGGGGAGTGACCGGATGGCCGATGAGAGTTCCCGCCTGGAAGCCAGCATTGAGAGGATGCGGGATTACTATCCCGCATTCTCTCTTTCAGTGTCGACCGTAGGCACTCATCAGGAAGCAATCTGGACGGGGCGCGTTCAACCCATTCGGACAAGAGATGGATTGGAAGAATTGTTGGACGATATTCATCACGAACGACCGTACTACGTAATGCCAGGCGGAGAGGTACTTCACCATCCCCGATGCGCCTCGTCACACGAGCAACACACTTGGACTAATAACCTGAAACGACCGTTCGCGGTTTATGAGCTTGTGATCAAGTATTCCGGTGGTGCCCAGCATCCCGCGGCGTATGTTCGAGATCCGCCAGTCCCCGACCTAAAGCGCTGGCACATGTTTGGAGATGGATCGATTTGTCCTTATGCACCTTGGCTCCAAATCTGGAAGTGGCAAGAACACACTGTCGTAGATTATGTGGGGCAAGTGCTTGGATGGTTAATCAAGTGGATGGTCCGAGATCAAGCAGGTGCTTGGATTGGGCCAGAAATAAGTCATGACCCGACATTCTTACTTCGCAATATTGGTCGTAACAACGAGTGTTGGTGTGGATCGGGCAAGAAATACAAGAGGTGCCACCGAACACACGATGAAAACAAATCACGCTCGCTCACACACTCTTGAAAACGGATGACGCTAAGATGACGACATTCTGTCGCGAGACGTAACCGGACGAAGCGTGACTTTGACGGCTGCCAGTCCGGTAAATATTGGTTCATCTCGTTTCGTAAGATCAGGTAAGATGCCCTCGAACGGACTTAAAATCCGTTGTCCGTAAGGGCGTGCGGGTTCGACTCCCGCCCTCGGCACCAATCATTTCAATAGGTTACAGCCAATGACCGTTTGGCCTGGACCAGCGCAACGGAGTTTATTCCGTTGCGCACATCGTTTCTGTTCAAATTACTGAGGAAAATCTTGTCGATACGCAAGCGCCGTAGCGTCATCGCCCACAGCCTCAGACGATGGCGTCTCCTTCCTTAATGCCACTAATCAGAAGGGAAAGGTTTGAGAAGTATTAAGCGCTTTCCTTGCTAATCGCGCGATAGAGGTTGCGCCGATAACTCGTATGCGTAGATGGTTCCTTCCTGCACGCCAGCGAACAACAAATCCCCTGAACTGCCGATGCTCCTGATGCATCCTTTGAGACTGAGATTCCATTGCGGTTCGCCGTCTGTTGCGCGAAATGCAGATAGTCCACCGCGACAGTTCCCGGCTACGACAAATTCCTTCCATAAGTGAGGGCGCTCGGAGGCCCAGTCAGGCGATGATCTCTGCTTCCAGCGCACTCGGGCCAACTTGGAATCTAAGGAGATAATGTAACCCACCCGTTCAGAAGCGTTCTCCAAAAAGACGAAGAGAGAATCGTTGCCAATTGCCAGCCTTCCCACTGGTTTTGCTTCAAGAGCCAGCTCGGATATGACTACCCCGGTCTCCGCGTTGAGACGATATATGCGCTGATCGTTTGTGCCGACATAGATGCTCGTCTCCTTGAGGGCGAGCCCCGTCGAAGGAGATGCAGGTAGCTTGCGCTTCCAAGTCACCTGACCAGACAAAGCGTCAAGCGAATAGATGACTCCATCCAGTCCGGCAATGAAGAGGCGATTCCCGTTTGTAACTGGCGCCTTGGGAGGGTCACACTCCTTATTAGTTGCACCAGTAGAAAAACTCCAGTTCAAGCGTCCGGTCCTAAGATCCACGGAAGACCAGTTGTCCTGAAAACTGCCGAAGTACACATTGGAATTAATTTGTGTGATGTCGGTAGGCACGCTAGTCGACCGGTACTTCCAGCGCACCTTTCCAGTGTCTCGCTCGAAAGCATAAACGTGTCCGACGCCCTCCGGGTCGCAGGAACGATCGGTGCCAATGAGGATCAGGTCATTTGTGACTAAGGGATCTCCATGGAAGCTCTGCTGCTTACCGTCTTTGCGTATGTCATAGCTCCACCCCACCTCGCCCGTGCTCTTGTTAAGGGCGTAAAAGTTGCCCGCACAAGAACCGATGAACATTACCTCCCCCACGACCGTAGGGGTTGAGAACACTCAACCGCCGCTCTCATACTTCCAGCGAAGTTCTGGTCCACTGGCAGTGGAAAGGCTTGCCGCCCTCTTGTCAGAGCTCTGAGCGCAGCTTACTGAGGCCATCGCCACTAAGATGATGGCTGAAATTAAGCCTCGATTCTTTTTCATATCGACCCTCGTTGTGGATCTTTCGGTGATAACTATTGCTTCGGCTTGCGTGGATCGTCTGACGGATTCACGTAAGTAATCATCCATGGGCCAGTGCCATGAAGTTGAAGAACCGTCTCGCCCTTGGCCCAGGCGAAATGCTCCATATCGGCCGGCCAGAAGCCAAACGTTCCGGCTGGCATCGCGCGGGTCGCCGTTTGATCAAACTTGTCTCCCATACCCACGTTGAAAGTGCCTGAGATAACCGTGACATGCTCCACCTTAGGATGCCAGTGGGGTGGAATCTTGAAACCGTCTGGCAACCAAAGACGCATTGTGAAAAAGCCTTCCTTGGCGGGGTCACCTTCCAGCACTGCAACCTTGGCTCCCGCAGGCAGAGATGATGGTCCGTCCTTCCACTGAATCTCAGCCGCCGGATAGAGACGCATCTCAGCCTTCTGCGAATCTGTCATCTCGTGCTTTTGAACTGCCTGACCCAATGCTACCGAAGTAAATGCGATTGTTAGCGCCAAAGCGCTAAGGACTTGCTTCATGATCTTTGCCTCCTAGTGGTTGAAATAGTCTTTGTTACGCCAGAAAGTTGAACTTAATACTGCTCCAGCGACTCGTCATTCCATCCCTAACTTCTGTCCCAACTCATCGATTAAGTCCGACCAGGCTTGCTCTTCTTGCTTGGGATCAACAAACGGGGCTAGCCTCTTGCTCCACGCCTTTAGTTCTGCAAGATACCTTGGGGAAGTTTCAGCACGTTTCAACATTCGTGTGAGCTCCGCTGTATCACCTACATCAAAATAGCCTGGATAGTTTTCGCCCAGAATGCCGACGTTTCCATCAACACGCGAAGCGAGGATCGGGACCGACGCCGCTATCGCTTCTGACAACACATTTGCTCCTCCCTCCAAGCGAGATGCAAGTACAGAGAGCGAACTCTTATTCAGAATGCGCCGCACCTCTGACTTCGGCTGATCACCAAGCCATCGATACCGCTTGTTGTTGCTCCTTTCCCTTCGAGCCTTGTTGGCCATTCCATCACTCATCGCGCCGCCGACCTGCAAGACTCGGATTGCTGAAGAGTCCGGAAGGGACCTAGCCGCAAGGGCGGTACGAAACGGATCTTTTACAGCACGAAGATGTCCGATGACACATACATCAAAGCTGCCATTGTTTGCGCTTGTCCTCGCGGACTTGCCGCCGGTTCTCGCGGACTTGCCACTAGCTCTCGTCGGTGCCCCGTTTTCAACCGACTGATAAATAACGCGCGTCTTCTGACGCCAGCTTGGCTGTAGCTCCTCAAGGGCTTTCGGTTGCGGGACAACAATTCTGTTAGCAACATCGAGCGATTCTCGCGCCTTAGGACAATTCCGCATATCGCGATAAAGATCTGTTCCGGTGAGAGCCACAACAATCGGGCCTACAGAGTTATCCCGTTGAAAGTCGATTATTGACCGATGGCTCTTTCGAGCATGGAGGGCAACCAACAAGTCATACGGCTTACCGTCATACCTCTCTAAAATTGCGACTCGATGGCCAAGTCGTCTAAGAATTCTGGCCCAGCGAACCGCCGTAATGCGATTACCATGGCGCGAGTCAGCCGGAGCTGGAGTGACTATTCCAATTCTCATTCTGTCTAACTCTGCAACGCACAAGTGCGGAAACCCGCCCATACATCGCGACGGTCAGGTGTGTAGAAGTTTCGATAGCTGTTATGAATGAGACGCGCACCAGTCACCCAACAACCTCCGCGCAGCACCTTGTGATCGCCGAACCACGGTTCCGAATACTCTTTATAAGGACCGGCAACGAAGCCGGGATACGGATTGAAGGGGCTCGCGGTCCATTCCCACACGTTGCCGATCATTTGCCGGCATCCGAAAGCGCTATCGCCTGCGGGTAATGCGTCGACCGGAATGCATCCCATGGCCCGCCAATCAAGATTTGCGCGCTCCGGAGTTGGCGAATCGTCCCCCCAGGAATAGCGACGCTTAGGCGTTTCATTGCCCCGATCGTTTGCCGGTCGCTCGGCACTTGCAGCCATTTCCCACTCGGCTTCAGTTGGCAGACGCCGTTCCGCCCAACGGCAGTACGCATTAGCCTCGTGCCAGTTCACATGGATGACCGGCTCACGCTCATCCAGTGCGACCCATTCATCGAAGTTGCGCCGCAACCACTCGTTTCCCTCTCGGCGCCAGTAGACCGGATGTTCTGCTCCGACGGCGGTTCGCCACTGCCAGGCTTCCGCAGTCCAGAGATCGCTCCTTTTATAGCCCCATCTTCCACGAAAGCTCTGAATTCACCATTGGTCACGGCCGTCTTGGAAATCGCGAAGGGTCCAATGTCAACCTCATGGCCCATTTGTTCGTTATCGAACATGAAGCCTTGTTTGGGAGCGCTTCCGAGAGTAAATCTGCCGCCAGCGATTTTTGCATCATGTGTTAAGTCGTTGTCGTTTTGAGTAAGACACGCGTCTTCTGCAAACCGCACGTTGTTAACGGCGGCCATTGCGGGCTCTGGATAGCTCAGAGTCTGACGTGTGTAAGCGATCGCCTCGTCGTGCATCTGCTCGTGGAGCAGCACGAGATTTAGGAAGTAATCTTGATCGTAGCCTTGCGCATCCTCTAGGCTGCCGCTCTCAGTAATGGCCTGCTCGATGACGCGGTCCAAAACTCGCTCCATGTATTTCAGCGTTTCGTTTCTCGCGAGTAACGGCAAGTCCCAACGCGTGTCATGCGCGACACGCGCTGAGTCATACAACTTGTCGCCGTGTTTCACCATTGGAGGCTGACACACCGAGGTGCCGAAGAACCCAGAACTCCTGAAACCATGCCACATGGCCAATGACCCAATGGAGTGGATTCACGATCTGCAGACGAGGACCCATCAACTGCGTTTCGGAGAGGTCCGCGACCAACTCCAACGTGCGAGCGCGAGTCTCCATCAACGCTTCAATTAATTGAGCGCTAGTTATTCTCGATTCCTCGTTGGCAATTCCTGTCAGGGCCACTACGGTTTGTGTGCGGTCACAATGATCATTTGAGCGGGAATACTCATCCCGCTAGTCGAAAAGAACTCACTTACTGCTTCCTTAGCTTCTCTTGCCAGCAGCTCCGCTTGGGAAGTTGGAAGCGTAGCTAATTTCTCTCGCAGCGTCCCGGAGGTTTCGGAGCGCATCTCCCAAAACTCCTCGAGCGAGATCGGAGCGGCAATATTGAACTGAAGCACACGCTCATTAATGTCAGCAGCTCCAGCTTCAGTTAGAATCCTCGCCAGACTGCCAGGCGCGGCGAACCGGAAAGCGCCCGGGGCGTTCGGATCAGCTTCTGTCGTCGCATCAAAGTATCGTCCAACTACGTCGGTGATCGCGTAAGAGAAAGGATTGACGTCGCTTTTGCCCCAAACGGCAAGGGATATCACACCCTCGTGTTTTGTTACCCGCAGCATCTCGCACAAGGCAGCGAGAGGATTCGGAAAGAACATCACTCCCAGCCTGCAAACTACAGCGTCAAATGATCTGTCCTCAAATGGTAAAGCGTCGGCGGCGCAGTGCCTGAACGCGAGGTTGGTCAGTCCACGGCGTTTGGCTTCGCTCTCAGCAGCGGCGACCATTTCCGGCGCGGCATCGGTATATGTCACGGAGCCAGTTGGTCCAACGGTTTCTGCGATGGTTAACGAAGGTTCGCCAGCACCTCCCGCCTCATCGAGCACAGTTTCACCTTCCGTAATGTCGGCATCATCGATGAGTGCTTGCGTGACGGGACCGAACATTGTGCGGATAGTGCCGCCGTGCTTTTGCCAGTAGAAAGCCGACTCGCGCCACTCGCGTAAGACCTCATCAGTCTCACTGTCGATCGGCTTTGCCTTCGAGTCACTATTTGAAGCAGTACTGGCCTTCACTGAAACCCAAAATCCTTCCACAACTCTCTGAATTCATCGTGCATGATATAGAAGGCAATCTGATTGTTAAAATGAATTGTTTGAATTATCACGATAGTGAGCCACAATAGATGATTGTGTGATGGTCAGCGACTTGGGAGAACGTTGGCGAAGAACACGTTGATGGCCAAGTGAAGGTGGGCCAAATGAAGGTCGAATGAGACTTACCGTTTTCGACGAAAGCGGGTCTCCGAATAGGTTTCAAATTCTTTGCCGGGTCCGGCCAGAGCGAACGTTTCGATAAACTCGTCGTTGCTCAGGAACCGATAGGTTTCGCGGGCACGCCACCCGGGACCAATGTTCTCGATTGCCGTGCTGGTGAAAACGAAACTGCGGCCATCGTCCGAAATGCTTTCCAAAGAGTACTGGACCACGAAACCCTCAATATGGAATTGGCGAAACGTAAGTTTCTTTAATGCTCGATCATAACCAATGAAGCCCAAGTCTTCGTGGACTTCACCTTTCGGGTTCTTTTGCTGCGGCGGGTAGACTGCTTTGTTTGAAACGCGAAGAAATCGTTCCTTCAACACGAACACATATTCGCGCTCCATTTTCCCGACGCCGGGCTCGCCTTGTGAATCGCCTTCCCATTGGCCGATGAACTGCCGCGCCGGCTTAAAGGGATCGGACTGGTCAGGTGGTTTGCTCGTTGCGGACTGCTGACCGTCGACCGCGTCTGGCATGGCGAACGCCAAACCCAGAATGACCGCAAGTGCGAGGACCTGTCGCGTAACTAATTCGAAAGCGGACATAAATCCCTCCATGCTCTGAAGCGGAAGCTGCGATTCCGCACGTCGAGAGGAAAATCCTGGTCTTCCGATTGCTGATTTTGGCTATTTGGTCAAGACCTCTTTGACGAATGGCAACGGCAGCAGCCGGCTCCAGGCTTCAAGCGGAATCTTGAGTCCAGCGCTGGCAGCGCTGCGATTTAGTCCTTCAGCGATCGCACGATTATTCTTAAGTATGTCCTCACGCTTCTGAGATTTCTTGATCCAGATGAACGGTTCGCCGAACACTCGTTCAAGCAACGCCTGGCGATCCTCGGCCTTGGCAAAGGGCGGGCAGCCAATCGGGTTCGAAAGGAATAGCAGGGCGATGCGGATGAAGTCGGTGCAGCTCTCGTGTTTCAGGATTGCGGGACCGCGCCAGGCCGAGAGGCCATCGCGCCGAATCTCACTCACCCACTCCAGAATCTTGGGGACCCAATAGTCGAAGCTCAAGCTAGTCTTAGCGTACAACGCCGGGAGCGGCGCAGCGTACGTGAAGGAGCCTTTCTTTTTGGCTGGCATCATCGGCACGTCGCCGAAGTCTTCGGGCAGTTCATTCGCATCGAAGTTTACTTTGTGTGAAGCATTGAAAACGGCGCAGACTTCCGCGATTTGAAGGAATATCTTTCTCGTGTCATTACGGAGACTCGCCTGCATCGCGGAGACGGTTCGCAAGGTTATTGCTCTGATAGTCTCCGCGTCCCGCAAGATAAAAGGCAGTAAGTTTCTCCACCGTTGTGCTCGACCATAGCGAGTCCTTTGGGTTGACCATGTGAGAGAGGAGAACATCGAACCTGCTCGCCGCTCGCGCCCAATCAGGAGTTTGATTTAGCGCTTCGCGGATTTCTTGCTCGTGGTTCCGCAGAACACCTGCCAGAACTTCACTCCGGTGCTTCATACCTTATTATTAGAGGATAGATGCAAGTACAGTCTTGATGCTTGTAAAAATCGGCCATCGTTCAGAAGACGACGTTTGGAAAGTTGCAAAACTCACCGGGAGCCATTCCGGCCATCTCGCGAAACTCATGATTGAAGTGAGCCTGATCGAAATAGCCGCACGCCACCGCCGTCTCGGTCAAGGTGTGAGGTGAACTCTCGCTCAAAAGGCTGATGACGTGAAGAAACCTGCTAACGCGCGCGTACTGCTTGGGACTTAAACCGACCGCGTGCTGGAACCGGCGCGAAAGTTGCCGATTGCTGACACCTAAATGAGCCGCGAGTTGTGCGACATTCATCTGTCCCCGGTCGGCATCAATTAGCTGGAGGCATTGGTCAACAGTCCGGTCATAGTGTCCATTCTTCGCGAGCAAGCCAAGCAGCGCTTCCTGGATAATCTGCACACGCTCTGTCATTCCGCCGGAGAGCGCGATGCGCTCCGTCAACTCACGCGCACGCTCCTTCCAGATGTCTTCAAGATCTACGATTCCTGCCGCGACTTCATTGAGTGGTCTTTGAAAGAAGAGATATGCCCCACGGGCGCGAAACCGAACTGCAATGAAACCCATTCGGCCTGCGGGCTCAATCTCCAAAAACCGTTTCATCTGTCCGACGACAAATCCCTGAGGCTGTAGAGCGCTCGTCCCGTCCGCAAAATGAGTTTGGAATGGGTCGCGAAAATGAATCACGAGTTCGACGCAACTATCAGGCAGAATTCTTTCCCTGCCGGCGTTGAAGATCGCTCGGTCACTTTCCTGAGACCATACGCATTTCACAAATGGGGCCAGAGCCGGGTGAACTGAGTACTCGCGCGTACCGAGGTTGGGTCGGCGATGGTGGACGTGTTGTTCATTAGACAGGAACGACGTAAACGCGACCATGTTAGTATTCTTCGAATCATTGGTGAAGTGAATTGTTCCAATGATTGCGATAGCAGTCCCCAATGACACTATGGATGTCCGTGACTTACAAGTTTTCCTAAGCGTCGCTAAGCACTTGAACTTCACGCGCGCGGGTGAGGAGGTGCACCTCAGTCAACCCAGTGTTTCCGTGCGGATACGGCAACTGGAACACGATCTGGGCTCGAAGCTCTTCGAACACCTGGGAAAGAAGGTCGCACTTACTGAAGCCGGGCATCTACTCATTCCATACGCCACCCGAGTTATCGCAGCAATGGACGATGCACGTCATGCCATCGATGAGCTGAAAGGACTGGAACGCGGAACACTGCGAATCGGAGTCAGCACCACACCAGGGATGTATCTTATTCCGCGAACTATTGCTCAGTTCAAACGGCGTTATCCAAAAATAGGCGTTCACCTCGCAGTCAAAGACACCCGGCAAATTGAACTCTCACGCGAACATCACTTCGATCTTTATATGCTCGACTCGTGGCTTCCGGATGGCTCAGGATTCGACCTTTGTAAGAGGCTGCGCGAGTTCGATCCGACTATTCCGATGATGTTTTTTTCCGGCGCCGCCTTTGAGGCCGATAAGGCTACCGCAATTAATAGTGGAGCCCAGGGCTACGTGATAAAGCCCGCCGACCTGGATGTGTTGTGCAGCGAAATAAGTAAATTGATTGGTATGTTCCCGAGAAAGCGAGAACTGGTGGAAGTGCCGGCAACATGTACGTCGAATGTGCGACGGTCGTCGGAGGACAGCGCCGGCTTGAACTTTCCTCTACCTATCACACCTCGACATTGAAGCATTAATGGCATCGCATTACCCACGTGAAAAGAATTAGGGATTGGCTTGTGGCTGGAGTTACAGATTTCTCAAAACACTAGCGAAGTAAGTGCGTCGTGAGTACCACACTGTTACTTCGCTCGTGTTCGTGTTGGTCTAACGACGCGGTTCTAGAACTTGCTCACGCGCTATACGGGTTTCCAGGACTTCGCGGATTTGCAGACGATCTCGATAACCCTGCATCTGTTTTTCGTCATTGCCGATGACTGTTTGCAGTAGATTGTCGGCCTTGGCTTCGTCCGCTTCCATGGTTGCAAGATCCTTGTACTCGGTCATCAGCATGATGTTCCAATCACTCGACCCGTGCGCCTCTGTGGTCAGAACTTTGTAGGAAAGGATCTGCCCGTCTCTTTTCAGCGCCTCCTGCTCACGCTTCCAATCGCCCGCGATGTAGGTTAGATAAGCCGTCTCCATTCCCGGCTTCATCTTGATAAAACCGACGCTCCATACAGAACCGCTGCGAAACGGACGTTTGACCTGGGCCACGACGACTACGCTCACCGTTAAGATCAAAACGATAAGCGAACCAACTAACATGCGATTGAGTTTCATAATTTTTCTCCTCTGCTAGCGGAATGAAAACACGGTTTGTTTTGCCGGTTGCCAAAATGAGTGTCTGGCAAACAGACGGTGGATTAGGCGCGGACGCTTATAAGGTCCACCGTCCGCACCCAGGGGGAACCGTTCTTTTTGAAACGGAATTTGGCGAAGTGAGTCGCGACTGCGCCGTTCCAAGCAGAACGGTCAGCAGAATAACGGTTGCCGCGAAATGCAACATTATTTGGGATTGGATGGGGGATTTTTCATTATTCATGTTGTCTCCTGGGCCTTCTCTGGTAAGGAAGGTTGTTTGACCGCTCGAATATTTGTCTGTTCTATCCGGCTACACGATATTCGGAGCCAGAAAGTGTCATCGTCCTCAGGAGTTCTTTCACGGCAGCGTGGTGTATAATCCGCGCCACTTCTTGACCCAGATGACGCCAGACAACAACTCGCATCAAATCTCGCTCCTGTTAATTGATTGGAGTAAAGGCGATGAGTACGCATTAGAGCAGTTGATGCCGCTGGTCTATCACGAATTGCGGTTGATGGCCCGAAGACATATGCGCCGTCAGCCAGCGGGACATACATTTCAGACGACCGACCTGATTCACGAAACCTATCTGAAAATTGCGGGGGGCGAAGAGCGGAACTGGCAAAGCCGCACCCATTTTTTCGGTGTCGCGGCCAAAGCGATGCGGCACATCCTGGTTGATTACGCGCGGTCTAAGAACAACCAAAAACGGGGTGGCTGGCAGGAAAGGGTGACGCTAAAGGACAACATGCGAGTCACAAACCAATCGACGGAAGAGATCGTCGCTCTGGATGATGCTTTGAGCCGGTTGGCGGCATTGGATGACCGTAAAGTACGAGTTGTCGAGATGAAGTTTTTTGCGGGATTGAAGGTCGCAGAGATCGCCGGCGTTTTGAAGGTTTCCCCAGAGACCGTCAAACGCGATTGGAGTTTTGCTCAGACCTGGTTGTTACGCGAACTGAAAAAGTAAGAGTCCACGGGCAAAAGACCCAACGTATCATTTCTTGATTCACACCCGCCTGACAGGTAGCCGGTATTCGAAGAACAAGTCTCTGGATGGATCCTGAAAAACTAAGACAAATAGAAGAACGCTATCACGCGGCGCTGGAACTCCCGCCCGACGAGCGTGAAGCTTATATCCAGGAGAGTTGCGGCGATGATGAAGAGTTGCGCCGTGAAATTGAAACTCTGCTCGACGTCAAAATATCGTCAAACAATTTCTTTGAAACTCCCCCCTTGTCGCTAGCCGCTGAAATGTTTTCCCAAAAGGAAAGGCATGCGAATCTTGTTGGCAAGGAAATCAGTCACTACAAGATCATAAGACTTCTGGGCGCGGGTGGAATGGGCGAGGTCTACCTGGCGGAAGATACCAAACTCCATCGCCAGATAGCCCTCAAAGTCTTGACGTCGCAATTTGAGAGCGACAATGAGCGAATAAAACGCTTCAAGAAAGAAGCCCGTGCCGTTTCCGCACTCAACCATCCGAATATCATCACCATCTACTCGATCGAAGAAACCGAAGCCGGCAGTTTTATCGCGACCGAATACATTGAGGGTCAAACCCTGCGTGAACGAATTGCTGAAAAACCACTTCTGTGGCAGGACGCCGTCAAGATTGCTATTCAAATTACGGGTGCGCTCAAAACCTCACATTCAGTCGGCATCATTCACCGCGACATCAAGCCAGCGAACATCATGATTCGTCGTGATGGGATCGTAAAAGTTTTGGATTTCGGATTGGCAAAACTAACCGCGCCTGATTCGGGTGAGTTTGAAACTCGGGAGCTCACCGGACCTAACCGGCTGATGGGCACGATAAATTATATGTCGCCTGAACAGGCGCTCGGTGAGCCTGTTGATCCGCGAACAGATATTTTCAGTTTCGGAGTCGTGCTCTACGAAATGCTTTCTGGTGTGGCGCCGTTCTCGGGTCCCAGCGACGCAGCAATCTATAACGCGACCATCAACAAAATCCAACCATCGCTTCGCGAATCAAACGATACGATTCCGGTTGAACTGGACCACATCGTCAAATGCGCGATGGAAAAAGATCCTGAGCGCCGCTACCAAACGTTTTCAGAATTGCGCGCAGATCTAAAAAACATTTTGCGCGATTCGCAAACAGGTTCATTCGACAATGCCGCTACGAAGATAAAGATGCGGCCAACTAAGACGACAGATCTCGTCGTGCCAAAGTCACGAAGATATTCTGCCTGGTTAGTTGCACCGCTTTTGATTCTGGTGATGCTGGGTGTTGGTCTTTACTGGAAATATTTCTACGTACAAAGCTCAACGGTCAATCATTTTCAGTCCATCAAATTGGACGTGCTCACGGCCCATGGATTAGCCACGGCGGTCGCTATTTCGCCGGACGGAAGATATATCGCCTACGCCAAAGATGAGGACGGCAAACAGAGTCTCTGGCTTCGACAAACTGCGAGCGCTGGAGACACGCAGATCGTTCCACCCGATCAAACGAAATACGATTATTTGAGATTTTCGCGCGACGGAAACTTCATCTACTTTGTTGGCTCGGAAGGCGTTGGTCAGCCGTCATCGCTCTATCAAATGACTACGCTAGGTCGCAATCAACGGCAGTTGATCAGAGGGGTTGACAGTCAAATCTCATTTTCATCTGACGGAACGAACATCGCATTTATCCGCATTTCGGAGGCCGACAATTCAATAATCATCGCCGGTGAACAGGGTGGAAACGAACGCATCCTGGTGACTCGCAAATATCCCAAAGTTTATGGCGACGAAGTTTCCTGGTCGCCCGACGGGAAATTGATCGCCGTTCCGACTCTTACGCGAGGAGCAACCTATGCAGGCGGAATGGTGGTGGTTAATGTTGCCACGGGTACCGAAACACCGATTCCGTTGAAGGAAGAAAAATTGCTGCGCATCAGTCAAATCGCGTGGGTGACTGACGGAAAGGGTTTGATCTATACGCCGTATGCCGCCGACATGGGCCAGCGTTACCAAATTCGATATGCGGCGTACCCGAGTGGTGACGTTCAAAATGTGACAAATGATCTTTCCAGTTATGAAGACTTCAGTTTGACAGCTGATTCACAAACAATGGTTGCGGTTCAGCGTGAATATTCGATGGGCATTTGGCTCACGGTCGCAGATGATTTTTCCAGTACGGTCAGCATCAATTCAAAGACCGCAGCAGACGACGGGGAACGCGGCATTGCCTGGACCAAGGATGGCAAGATTGTTTTCGTTTCGAGTGAAGGTGGTGCACAGAACATTTGGCGAATGGATGCTGACGGCAGCAATCCAAAGCCTTTAACCACCGACTATAAAGTCGGAAAACTTTTCCCGTCCCTTTCGATCGGCGGCGACTCGATAACCTTTATGAGCCGTGCAATCGATCCCTCCACGAAAGAGTTAATACCCGGTAATACCTTCTTTCAGATGGACTCCGACGGACAAAATGTCCATCAGGTTGTGGAGAGTAGTGAGTGTGCTTTTGCGGCAGCTTCTGCGAATGGAGATTGGGTAGTTTACACAAGCAGGGCAGACGGCAAGTTCAGAATCTGGAAAGCTCCGCTCAAAGGCGGAGATGCCGTGAGATTAACGGATGTCGATTCGACATCTCCAGCAATTTCCCGCGACGGTAAATTAGTCGCTTATTTAATCACTGAAAAAGGTAAGCCCCTGAAACTCGGAATCATTTCGATTGACGGAGGCGTACCGCTTAAAACTCTTGAATTACCTGCTACCACGAATATGCGTGCCGGCATTACGTGGAACAAAACCGGCAACGGGATCCTTTTCGTGAACACGCTTGGCACGACCTCAAATGTCTGGACGCAACCGGTCGACGGCGCGAAACCAACACCTTTAACCAATTTCAAAGAATTTCAGATCGCCCAATTTGCTCTAAACCCGGAAGGCAATCGTTTGGCTATCGCGCGCGGCTCACGCAATCGGGCTGTTGTTTTGATAAGAAATCTCCACCAATAGCTTCGTCCAAACCTCACGAGCACAGATCGCGACGAGACCAGATGCAGGTTCTTTCAATGCAATCGTGTTTGGACTGCACGTGCCTCCGCATTCTGTCGTGAACGCTGGCTGGCACTCTCAACTTGTTCTAGAATGACTGCATTCGAACGGGGCATTTCTTCTTGAAGCTCTTAGTATCTTGACCGACCCAGACTTTGTGACGGCCCTTCCCTGCCATACGGCAGCTAGCTTTGCGTAGGAGCGAGGTGCTAAATCCGACCAACGAGCCCCGGTAAATTCGGCAAAACTCCTTTTCGTTGACGAGCCATTGAGTGTCGCCTCCAATCGAGTGATAGCCCGCAACGAACAGCCGAAGATTTAATGACCCTTCCGCATTAGTTTTACGTTGAAACTAGTAGAGAACTCTGCCCGATCAATTCGTGTTGGTCGGCAGATGAAGCTAGCAACGCAGTTGGCTTAATCACTCTGAACTAACAAAGGGGACGAAAAATAAGTAAAGAACTACCAGCCGATACCAGCCTGTCGCACTACCGCATCGTCTCGAAGATCGGCGCGGGTGGAATGGGTGAGGTGTACCTGGCGCAGGACACCAAGCTCGACCGCAAGGTCGCAGTGAAAATTTTGCCGGTTGACATTGCTGCACACCAGGACCGCATGCGCCGTTTCGTTCAGGAAGCGAAAGCGGCGGCCGCGCTCAATCATCCGAACATCGCGCACATCTACGAAATTGGTGACAGCGGCGAGACGAACTTCATCGCGATGGAGTTTGTCGACGGCAAGACTCTACGAGAAAAGATTCACAGTGAAAAAGCTGAGTTGAAGGTACTACTCAAACACTTGCTTCAGGTCGCGGAAGGATTGGCAAAAGCACACGCGGCGGGAATCGTGCATCGCGATCTCAAACCCGACAACATCATGATCACGCGCGACGGCCACGCAAAGATTCTTGACTTCGGTTTAGCCAAGCTGGTGGAGACGAGCGGGCCAGATCTCGATCAAAGTGACGGAGGCGAAGCGCCTACTGCGGTGATGCAACAACACTCCGTCCCAGGCATGATCATGGGTACGATCGGCTACATGTCGCCTGAGCAGGCGCAAGCGAAAACTGTCGACCAGCGTTCCGACATCTTTTCTTTCGGCTGCATCCTTTACGAAGCAGCGACTGGTCGCAAGCCGTTCGCTGGAGACTCGATTGTCGACACGCTGCACAAGATCATTCACGCCCCAGCGCCTGCCATCACTGACTTCAACCCTTCAGCATCAACTGAATTGCAGCGTGTCACTCGCAAGTGTCTGGCGAAAGAGCCGGAGAAGCGCTACCAAACGATTCGCGACACTGCCAACGATCTCGAAGAGTTGCTCGAAGAGATGAAAAGCATGAGCGACAGCGAGCGGTCTGTGGCGCCTTCGACGAGCACGATCACGAGCAGCGCGCCAGGTAGCACAAACAGTGACCTTCGCGCGGAGAGCGCCGTGTCGGTTACCCACGCGCCCGTATCGAGCGCCGAGTACATCGTCTCCGGATTCAAGCGGCATAAGCTCGTGCTGCTGATTGCGCTCCTCCTGACGATGGGCACCGCAGTCGGACTCGGCTTTTATCTGCGCGCCGGCAATAACGAGGCGGCCATCGACTCGATCGCAGTGCTTCCGTTTCAGAACAGAAATTCCGACGCGGATACGGAATATCTCTCCGACGGCCTGGCTGAATCGTTGATTTATCGTCTCTCGCAACTACCGAATTTGAAAGTCAGTCCCACGAGTTCTGTCATCAGGTACAAAGGAAAGGACACAGACATAGCTCAGATCGCTAAAGAGCTCGAGGTTGACGCGGTCATGTCCGGTCGTGTTTCTCAGCGCGGCGACGACCTGACGATAAGCGTCGAACTGGTCGACGCCAGGACCAAGAAAATAATCTGGGCCGAACGATATGACCGCAAAATGTCTGATCTGCTGGCAACTCAGCGTGAGATTGCGACCACCATCGCTCAAAAGCTGGAACTGAAACTTGGCAGCGGCGACGCAAAAGGCATCACCAAACGCTATACCGACAGCAACGACGCGTATCAACTTTACCTGAAGGGTCGGTACAGCTTTGCCAAGCGCACCAAAGACGACATGCTGCGTGCGATCGAGTATTTCCGGCAGGCTATCAAACTCGACCCTAAGTTCGCATTGGCGTACGCGAGGATCGCCGAAACGTATGGGAGTATGCCGGCCTATCCTTATCTCTCGCCGAAGGAAGCTTTTCCGCAGGCCAAGGCCGCGGCTGAGCAGGCTCTTGAGATCGACTCCACCTTGGCTGAGGCCCACACTTTCCTGGCTTACTCTTTGGTGATTTACGATTGGAACTGGGCCGAAGGCGAACGCTCCTTCAAGCGAGCGATCGAACTGGACCCCAACAATTCTGCCGCGCACTTTCGTTACGGCCAGATATATCTTGCCCCGATGGAACGCATTGACGAAGCCATTGCAGAAATAAAGCGGGGGCTGGATCTGGAACCGCTCGATATAAATATGGGGGGGACGCTGGCGTGGGCCTATCTTGTTGCCGGTCAGAACGACAAGGCTTTTGAACAAGCGAAAAAAACTTATGATCTCGATCCCGGTCATCCGATAGGACGCTGGATGCTGAGCCAGGCATATATCTACAAGGGAATGTACCCGGAGGCCATTTCACTCAGCGAACAATGGTTGCAAACCGATCCGACAAACCAATTTGCGCTTCGAGATGCCGGCATTGCTTACGCGAAAGCCAGACGACGGGACAAGGCGGAGGAAATGATAGGTAAATTCCAGGAGATCGCTAAAACGCAGTACATCCCAGCCTGCCGGATCGCTAGTATCTACGTAGCGCTGGGTGATAAGGACAAAGCCTTTGGCGAGCTTGATAGGGCCTTTGAGGCACGGGATTGGGAATTGTTTCGCCTAACCGCTGACCCGTATTGGAGTCCAGTTCGCGATGACCCTCGCTTCAAGGAGATGCTTAAGCGTCTGAATTTGCCCTGATGAGTTTGACGAATGCTCCGATAGCGTCACCCAGGCTCCAACCATTCATTTGCTTGACGGCTGGCATAGAGGACAGGAGGTGTCGCTCGCGGCTGGGCCAGTTACCTGGCGGAGAGGTTCTGCCCTTCCGTTAACCTGAAAACAATTTGACGGCTCATGAAACGAAGATTCAGAAAACCGATACTTCTTCAGGCGCTTCTTTTGCTGACTCTCCTGGTGACTGCGTCTGGGCAGTCACCCGTGCCGATTGAGAAGGAACCGCGGCATCGTCTCAAATTCGAGAATCAGTACGTGCGCGTGTTCGATGTCTTCATCCCTCCACATGATACGTCGCTGTTTCACACCCACTTATACGACGGCCTTAGCGTCAGGCAAACAGATGCCCGCATCCGGGATGAGGCGCTAAATGGCACTCTGGCAGATTTAACGGCGAAACGCGGTGCCGTGAGCTTCGGTTACCGCCCCAGCCCGCTCACGCACAGAGTCAGCAACATCGGCAGCACTTCCTTTCACAATATATTTGTTGAGGTGTTAGCGCCGGCAGGTATGTCCCCCGGCGCGCCGCTGTCAGGACTTTTCGCGGGTCATACGCTCGTCCTGGAGAATGAGCGTGTGCGGGTATCACGGCTACTTCTCGCTCCGGGTCAATCAACCGAATTGCACACCCACGCGCTTCGGGGCCTGGGCGTCTCCCTTTCGGAGGCGCGGATCGCTATCGAGGTTCCGGGGAAGAAGGTCAGGATGGTGAAGTTCAAGCCCGGCGACACGCGTTGGCACGAGGGCGGAACGAAACACACATTGAGAAACGTTGGCTCCACCACCTACGAGGCTGTGGAGGTCGAGCTGAAAAGTTAGAGGAGCGAAGCTGATGAGAGTGCAACCTGCGGCAAGACTTTCTGCTACCTGTGTCATCGTGGTTATTCTCACAGTTGGCGCACTAGCCCAGCAAAAGCCTTGCGTAACGGCTTCCAAGTTTGGGCCAGACGATCAGATCGGGAATCTTAACTACGTCACACCGGAAAAGACGCTTGCCGCAAGCAAGCTGATCACCAGGGGCAAGGCGTATCGCCTCGGCATCGAGACCAACAAGGACACTCCCGCGTACGGCACTCGCACCTTTTCGACAACGGTTTTGCAACCGGGCCAGGCGGGAGGCGCCTCACTAGGTCCGACCAGGACTACCTACAATGACGACATCATCAACGGCTGGGTGGGTATCGGTTCGCAAATTGACGGCCTCGGCCACGCGGGAATCGCCAATCTCTATTTCAATTGCAACAAGGCTGCTGACTTCGCCATGCCCGACGGCCTCAAAAAACTCGGTATCGAAAATGTGCCGGCGGTCGCAACGCGTGGCGTGCTGCTCGATATGGCTGGTTACTTCAATACCGATGTTGTGAAAGAAGGAACTGCTTTCAATCGAGCGGAAATTGAAGGAGCGATGAAGCGCCAGGGCATCAAGGCAATCGAGAAAGGCGACGTCGTACTTTTCTACACGGGCTGGCAGAAACTGTTGGGCAAAGACAACAAGCGGTTCATTTCAGTCAACCCCGGGCTTGGACGTGAAGGGGCCAAACATTTTGCTTCGCTGGAAGTGGCAATGGTGGGAGCGGACACGGCGAACTTCGAGGTGATCCCATTCGAAAATGGCGCCGGCATCTACGAGGTCCATCAGATCCTTCTTGCCCTGAACGGCATTTACATACTTGAGAACATGAATACCGAGGAGATGGTAAAGGACGAGGCTTGGGAATTCCTGTTCACGCTCGGCCCAGCCCGGATCACTGGTGGAGTGCAGGCGTTCGTAAATCCGATCGCAATCAAGTAGTAGTCTTCAGCTAAAGATTCAATCTACTCTGCAAAAAAGCTGATGAACCACGCTCTGCGATGAGCAAGAATGAAACATTGTCCCAAATGTAGTCGCGTTGAACCTGACGATTCGCTCGTGTTCTGTCGCGTTGACGGTTCACCGCTCGCAGAAGCTTCCGGTGAAGTTAAGACCAGCCTTCTCCCGCACGCGGTAACAGATCCCGGTAGAGTTCGTTCCACCGGGCCAACAACCGTTCTTCCTGCGTCACCGGCTCAATCATCAACGCGGGAGCTAAAGGATGCTGAATTTGCGCGCCAGCACGTTGCCTCAACCCGAAATTCAATAATAGCCGGAGCGATCGGGATTTTACTTGTCACCGCTCTTGGGGTCGGCAGTTATTTGAAGTACGACCGCTCGGATAAACAGATCAGCTCAATCGCAGTTATGCCTTTCGTTAATGAGAGCGGCAACTCGGCTGTTGAATATCTCTCTGATGGGATGACGGAAACGCTCATCAGCAACCTATCGCAATTGCCGAATCTGAATGTCAAGCCGCGCTCGTCTGTCTTTCGTTACAAAGGTAAGGAAACGGATCCTCGAACTGTCGCCAAAGAATTGAATGTCCAGGCAATCTTGAATGGGAGGGTTGTTCAGCGTGGGCTGGATATTTCGCTCTTTGTTGAGTTGATCGATATTTCACTGGATAAAGTTGTTTGGAGTGAAACTTACAACCGCAAGCAATCAGACCTTGTAACACTCCAAACTGACATCGCCCGCGAAGTGTCGGGCAAACTCAAAACTAAACTTTCGGGTGCGGAAGAAGCCAAAGTAACCAAAACCTACACCACTAACCCCGAAGCCTATCAACTTTATCTCAAAGGCAATTTCTATCGGACGAAATATACCGAAGAAGGTTTCAAAAAAGGTCTCGAATATTATCAGAAAGCGATTGCCATAGACCCGAATTACGCCTTGGCTTATCACGGCATCGCTGCCGCCTATGACTTTGCGAATGGTTGGTATTTACCTCCTCATGAGTCAGAGCCAAAGGCGAAAGCTGCGGCCCTGAAAGCATTGGACTTGGACGAAACACTTGCCGACACTCACTATCTGTTAGGAAAAATTGTGTTCTGGTATGAATGGGACTGGGCGACAGCGGAAAAAGAATGGAAGCGAGCTTACGAACTTGATTCGACATATCCCGCTTCCTATCCACTGTATCTGACCGCGATGGGCAGACTTGAAGAAGCCGTCAAAGCACAGGAAGGTGTGCAGCAACGATTGCCGCTTGACCTCAATGTGAACTTGGATTTAGCGGGTATCTTGCTCTCTGCGGGCAGGTATGACCAATCAATTGAACAAACTCGAAAAGCACTGGAACTTGACCCGAATTTTTGGTGGTCTTATCAGATTCTAGGTCTGGCGTATGAACGAAAGAAACAATATCCGGAAGCGATTGCCGCGTTGGAAAAGGCACGCCAGGTAGATGTCAACCCATCAACTCTGGGATATCTCGGTTATGTTTATGCGGCGGCAGGCAAGAACGCAGAAGCCCGAAGAGTATTGGAAGAATTGAAGGAATTATCAAAAACCCGATACGTTTCAACATTCAACAGCGCCTGTATATATGCCGGACTTAACGACAAAGATCGGGCCTTTGAGGCGCTTGAAGGTGCCTATCAGGACCGCTCCTTTTTTATGGCACTCTTAAACTCTGAGACCGTTTTCGACAATCTACAGTCCGACCCGCGATTCAAAGATTTGCTGAAGCGTATGAATCTGCCGCAGTAAATCTGAATCTGATGAAGAACGATGAGAACTTAATCTGCGGAATCTTTGTAATCGGCGGATAAGTTCCCCAAAACATGAAACGCTGCCCAGCATGTAAACGAGTTGAGCCTGACGACAGTCTCGCTTTCTGTCGCGCCGACGGCACGGCTCTGATCAGCGACTCTGGTTCTATCAGCGCAGACGCGGGGACCGTTAAGTTTACCTCTGCTCCAGTGTCGAGCGAGATTGCGACCAGCGTTCTGCCGCCGGCGACTACTGAGTCCGGCATCAGTCGACCCACAGCGGCGACGACGGTGCTTCCGGTTCAACCTTCTCAGGAGAACACACGAGAGCTCAGCAAACCGAAAGGACGGAGAGTAATCGTAGTCTTAGCCGCCCTGGTAGCGGTGTCGTTTATTGCCGGGGTCTACACTTACTGGTCCCGCGGAAGGAAGGCTGCGTCCATTCAATCAATTGCGGTGATGCCGTTTGTCAATGAAAGTGGAAATGCGGATGTTGAATACCTTTCGGACGGGATGACGGAAACGTTAATCGGCAGTTTGTCGCAGCTGCCGAATTTGAATGTAAAGGCGCGTTCGTCCGTGTTTCGATACAAAGGCAAAGATGCGGACGCGAAGGCCGTCGGCAGAGAATTAAACGTGCAGGCGATCTTAAACGGTCGAGTCGTCCAACGTGGCGATCAAATAACGCTCAGTCTCGAGCTGGTTGATGTTTCTACTGAAAATGCGATTTGGAGCCAGCAATACAATCGCAAGCAAACCGACCTCGTTGCACTTCAGAGCGAGATTGCGCGTGATGTTTCAAATAAACTCAAGTCAAAACTGTCGGGTGCAGACGTCGCGAAAGTCGAAAAGAGTTATACAGCTAATCCCGAAGCCTATCAGCTTTACTTAAAAGGAAAATTCTCCTGGAACAAGCGAACGGGCGACTCGCTCAAACAAGCTGCTGAGTTTTATAGGCAGGCAATCGATAAAGATCCGAACTATGGGCTCGCCTATTCCGGTTTGGCTGAAACATTCGTTCTCTTTTCCAGTTACGATGTTGCTCCGGCAACCGACAGCATGCCTCAGGCAAAAGCGGCGGCTCTGCGAGCGTTGGAGATTGATGAGTCGCTGGCCGAAGCACACACCGCGCTCGGATTTTATCTTTCAAATTATGACTGGGATCGGGATGGATCAGAACGGGAATATCGTCGCGCTATCGAACTCAAACCCAATTATTCAACTGCACACCATTGGCTCGGCGCTGACCTCGGGAATGTAAAACGGTTTGAAGAAAGTATTACTGAGATGAGGCGTGCAGAGGAACTTGACCCGCTTTCTCCGATCATCGGTACCAATCTCGCTGACATGCTCGTTTATGCTCGCAGGTATGATGAGGCGATTGCACAGTACAAACGCGTTCTCGTTCGTAACCCAAATTTTGAGTACGCTCACATGGCTTTGAGTAGAGCTTTTGGCTCAAAGGGAATGTATCAGGAAGCCATATACGAAGCGCGGACGGCTCTCCAACTGAACAACGGTTCCTCTACGAAGGGATATTTGGGATTGTGGTTGGCGAGATCCGGCAAGCGCAAAGAAGCAGTGGAGCTGCTCAATGAGTTAAAGCAGGAATCAGCCCGGAATTATGTTCAGGGCTATTCTTTTGCAGTTATTCATATTGGGCTTGGCGATAAAGCAGAAGCCTTGAGCTGGCTTGAAAATCACATGTCAGCTCGTTCAGAAACCGCTAATACCTATGCAGTCGCTCCAGAGCTTGACGATCTGCGCTCCGAGCCGCGCTTCAAGGAAATGCTGAAGCGGATGAATCTGCCGGAATGAACTGAAGTGAGGAGAAAGTATGAACAACTCTGCAAGGTTGTCTGCGGCCTGTGTCCTTGCAAACCCTGGTGACCGATAGGCGAAAAAGACCACGTATGACAGCTCAATCAATGAAACCAAAACGAATAACCATCCTTCTGCTCATTCTCTGCTTGAGTCCCACGACTCAAAGAATCACTGACGCGACATTTGGCCAGGGGCAACACGCTGTTGACACTGCAACCGTGACTCAGAGCCCTTACCTCTTTGTTTGGACGGGAGATGACGATGAAAAGGACTCAGACTTCCTCGCGGTCATTGACGCACAGCCCTCCTCGTCAACTTACGGGGAAATCGTCGCTACTTTGTCTGTGGGTGTGAAAGCCACAAGTCCTCATCACACGGAATATGAATTCCCGGCAGGCTCGATTCTGTTCGCCAATGGGTGGGGCGCCGGACGCACGTTCATCATTGATTTGAAAAATCCGAGAGAGCCTCGCCTGGTTGGGCAATTCTCGCGAACCCCGGATTATGGCTTTCCGCACAGCTTTGCGCGATTACCCAACGGCAATGTCCTCGTCACGTTCCAGGTAAAGAGTAATGGCTACGAACCGCCGGGGGGAATGGTTGAGCTGACCGCTCGTGGCGAGGTCGTGCGTGCGAGCAGCGCGGACGTTCCCGGGATTGAGAACAAAAAATTGCTGTGGCCTTACAGCCTGACAGTGCTTCCGCAGATCGATCGAGTAGTATCCACAAGTACCGAAATGGGACTGCCGCGTTGGGCTTCACCCCGTTCGCAGGGCTCTTCAAAACATGAGCACACGCTAACTGATACCAACCTCATTCAAATCTGGTCACTCAAGGATCTACGATTGCTGGCAACTATTCCACTCCCACCCTCGCCGAATGGCAAAGCTCAACTCAATCCAGCTGAGCCACGTCTCCTGCCCGACGGCAACTTGTACGTGAACACTTTCAATTGCGGACTCTATCGCGTGGTCGGTCTCGACGGGTCAGATCCGAAGGCCGAGTTTGTATACTCATTTCCGGGCGCGGGCACGAAATTCGAGTGCGGGGTGCCAGTCGTCCTAGGAAAGTTCTGGATCCAGACTGATCCTTCATTGCCTGGGCTGATTGCGCTTGATGTCAGTAATCCGGCAAAGCCTGTGGAAGTGTCACGTCTGATTTTTGAAAAGCGGTTCGAGAATACCCATTGGGTTGCCGCCGACAGAAGCGCTGCTCGAGTGGTTGTGACAGGTAACAATCGGTCCTGGGTATTGATTGCAAATGTGGACAGGAAAACCGGCAAGCTGACATTAGATGAAAGCTTCCGAGGGAAAGGCGCTGAGCATCCTGGGATTGACTTCGACCGCCCGAGCTGGCCGCACGGAACGACGGGCAAGGGTGTGGTGCACGGGGCGCTCTTTGGTCCCACGCTGAAATAGACCGCTTCAATTTGGACGTCAATAATTCATATGCCTGAGGAACAGTCGATTCGCCGCTTCGCCGAAGCATACGCGGCTGCCTGGTGTAGTCAGAATCCCGCGAGTGTTGCCGCCTTCTATGATGAGAGTGGCTCGCTAAGTGTGAATAATGATGACGCACCAGCCGTCGGTCGTGAAGCCATCACTCAGGTGGCCCAGGGATTTATGACAGCGTTTCCTGATATGCAGGTCGTAATGGATGATCTGCAGATAGAAGATGGCGCCGCGGTCTTTCACTGGACTCTGACCGGGACCAACACAGGCCCTGGCGGGACAGGCCGACTCGTGCGCATCAGTGGGTTCGAGGTCTGGGAGTTGGGCATCAACGGGCTCATATCCAATTCACGCGGCCACTTTGATAGCGACGAATACCGCCGTCAGCTCGAGTCCTGAAACTTCGCTGCAAATGCACACAGTAATATGACTCGCGACCTGTCAGCCAACACGACGCTCGAACGCTACCGCATCGTCTCGAAAATCGGCGCGGGTGGAATGGGTGAGGTGTATCTGGCCCAGGACACAAAACTCGATCGCAAGGTGGCGATTAAATTTCTGCATGAAGAATTCAGCAGGGACGCGGATAAGCTAAATCGGTTTATTCAGGAGGCCAGAGCTGCTTCGGCACTGAATCACCCGAACATTCTGACCGTTTATGAGATCGGCGAGGTAGACGGCAAGAACTATATCGCCACCGAGTTGATCGACGGCCAGACCCTGCGTGAGTATCTCTCGCATAAAGAACCGCTTAGGCTCAATGCGATCCTGAAGATCGGCGTGCAAGTGTCGGAAGCGCTCTCCGCGGCGCATCAGGCTGGAATTATCCACCGCGACATCAAGCCTGAGAACATCATGCTGCGCAAAGATGGCTACGCGAAAGTGCTGGATTTCGGATTAGCGAAATTGTCAGAACCGGCAGCGGTAGCGACCGGGTCGACGGGAAGCGAGGACGCCACCCGGGTCCAGGTCAATACCAGTCCCGGAATGGTGATGGGAACGGTTTCCTATATGTCACCCGAACAAGCGCGTGGCAAGGAAACCGATGCCCGAACAGATATCTGGAGTTTGGGAATCGTCCTGTATGAAATGCTCTCCCGCAAAGTCCCTTTCACTGGCGAAACCATCAATCACACCATTGTCTCGATCCTCGAAAGAGAGCCGCTGCTTCTGGAAAACGTGCCGGCTGAACTGCAGCGCATCGTCCGCAAGTCGCTGTCCAAAGACATGGAAATGCGCTATCAGTCGGCCCGTGACTTGTTGATAGACCTCAAGAATTTGCGCAGAGAGCTCGACATTCAGGGCGAGCTTGAACGTTCGATAGTGCCTAATCGTGAG
>JBGTOA010000016.1:0-56275 GCA_041742785.1 Pyrinomonadaceae bacterium
CAATGCGAGCCTTCCGAGCCAAGTAGCTGACTTCCCTAAACGCTTGAAAACAAAGCAAGTTGTTGTATAGGTTAAACTTAGTTAAAATATATGCCCGCTTAGCTCAGTGGTAGAGCACTCGCTTCACACGCGAGGGGTCAGTGGTTCGAATCCACTAGCGGGCACCATGTTTTCAATACTTTCGGGCGACCCAACGAGTTTTGGCGTCGCCCGTTTTCGTCCGCCCACCCTTTCGCACACACATTGAAGTCAAAAACGATCATGGATTTTCGAAAAACTGGCCTTGCCGAAAATTAATTTTTGACCTGAAGATTCTCTGGCTGATAATGCAAGTGAACATCGGAGGTTTTTAGCGATTCGGAGAGGTTTATTGCAATGTCAACACCAAAATCCTCAGTGACGGTCACCCGTGAACACGTACTGACGATGATAGATGCCGTCAATCGTCTTTTTAGCGAAACGGGCAGACTATTCAATCAATACCAGAACGAGCCATCGTCCGGATCGATCGCTGCTCAAGAACAGATGAATTTCCCGACACCAGAATTGGTTAGGGATGTGCATTACAGAGGGGTCCTGTCGATGGAAGCGGCGGCCGATCATCTTGTTTCCTTTGCTGACTTGCTGACAGAACCATCTAAGACCGTAGCTCCATGGACATGCGTTCGTGGTTTGTTGGAATCGTCAGCGATTGGCATATGGTTTCTTAGCCCGGACAGCGATGTTCGGGACGACTGCTTTCAGGTGTTGCGCATGGTCATCACTGGGCGACCCAGCAAACCAGTTTCAGAGTCATTGACGCACCAAACGCAGAAGGGGGTTCTGAAAAGGCTCTGGAGAAATATGTTCATGCCGACTTTGTCTTGTTCGCAGCTAGCGTAGCTGTCACCTCATTTTCAAAACCGAATTGGAATCTTTGGCGGCTCTATGGCTGGAATTTGGCTGAGTTGGAAGAGTTGCTCGATCTAACGTTTGACCAATTGCGTTATAGTGCAAAACTTCGATTTTGGAAATAACCAGCTGTTCTTCTACTCTTTCACGGCGGTCGCAGTTTACTTTTCCAACACCCACTTCGGAATGTGGCCGCGCGCAAAGTAGTCGAGGCCTTCTTCCAACGTTTCAAATTTGCCGTCTCCGTCCTCGTCATAATAGAGAAGCGTTTCGGAATAGTTTGTGTACTTAGGGAATCCGGTCACTTTGTCGTGGAACATTTCTTCCACATCTAATTTGTAACAAAACTTGTGGCCGCTGATTACGCGCTCTTCTATGAGCCGGACCTTCAATCCTTCCGATACCCAATCAGCCTCTTCAGGCTCGGGCTTGCGACGGGACGGAAAAGGTCGCTTGATGAACGTCGCAACTTCTGGTTCGTAGTAAGTGAAGTAGAGCTGGATGCTGCGATCGCGCGTTCTTTGTAGCTCCGGTGGCCTGAGCATTCTCGATTGAGCGAGGCCGGGGATTTCCCATCCCGCATTACTGACCAATTTCTCCGGCTGAATGTCGGCTGGAAGATCAGCTTTGACGATTTCATTCAAGACTGCCAGATCGCCTTCATTAAACGGCAATTTCTTCTTCGCGCAAAGCATTCCAATTTCAATGAGAGCGTGGGTAATAAAATACGGTTCTTGAATTTTCGGAACCTGTTGCAATGCGGCGCGGATGTTGCCCGCTTCGGCGAAGGCGAGTGCAAAGTTCTTCAGAATGTCCCCAGTGGGTTCGTAGTCCTCGTCATTATTTGCCTTTGCGATCAGGAAATCTGCACGTCCGGCTATTTCTAGGGCTTTCGCCTTATCCCGACGCTTCAATGCCTCGGCCGCAATCCCCACAAGTGCGATCAGTCCGAAGTAGTCCCCGGCTTTGTTGGCAAGTTGTACGGCGCGATCGTATAGCCCAAGTTTGGCGAATTGAATTGCGACCTCTTGTGCGCCATCCTCGCGATCGAAGTCTTCTTCGAATTGCTGAATCAGTTTGATGGCGCGGTCATACTGGCCTTGGGTCGCGTAGGCTACTACGACCTTCTTAACTGCAACGGATTTATTATTCGCGTCAGGGAGCGTCTTAGCGATCGCGATTACGCGCGGCAGGATGTCCGGCAAACTTGCGTTGTGTGCTTTTGCCTTGATGAAGTGCTCTACAATTGTTGCTAACTCATCGCCAGCGGCGCGTGTCAACGACTTTGAGACACCAACCGATAGGAATTTAGTGTCGCACCGGTGAAAGAGCCGGGTAAAAACCGGGCTCAAAAGTATTTAGCAGAAAATCGTGGGCCACAGTTGACCTATAATCGATTTTTAAGTTGCACTCCATGATTTAGTAGCTCCTGATTTTCCGAAGTTCTGAGTTTTCTCCGGCTCAGAGTCCGGTGCCGCACGATAGTTTGGGCGGGTTGATCCAGACCGCTCCTGGTAATAAAGGAGGGGCTGGGGGTTTGTTAACGAACCGCTCGGGATGGAGTGCATGGGCCACGAGCAGTGTTTGTTGACGTGCGCGTTGGATGGTCTGGGCCAAGCCGTAATGAACGCTATGCGGCGTGTGCAGACCGATTCCCGAATGATGGTGGGCGTTGTTATACCAGCCGAAGAAGGGTCCGCAGAAACTGCGCGCGTCCTGGATTGAGCCAAAGCGTTCGGGAAACTCCGGCCGGTACTTCATGGTGCGGAACTGGGCTTCCGAGAATGGGTTGTCATCAGAAACATAAGGTCGGGAATGCGTTTTGGTGACGCCAAGTTCGGCCAGCAATTGGGCCACCAGATTGGATTTCATCGAAGAGCCGCGATCGGCGTGCAGGGTCAGTGATCCTCAGCAATTGACTGCTTGCTGCAGGTGGCGGCAATGAGTTGACGAGCCAGGGTGGCGGATTCTCGGGGCGCCACCATCCAGCCGACGACGTAGCGACTGAAGATGTCCAGGATCACGTAGAGATAGAAGTAGGTCCACTTGGCCGGGCCCAACAGCTTGGTGATATCCCAGGACCAAACCTGGTTGGCCGCAGTGGCCAGCAGTTCGGGCTTGGTGTAAGTGGGATGGCGTAACTGATCGCGACGTTCACGGACTGCCTGCTCCGCGTGCAAGATGCGATACATGGTCGAGACCGAGCAGTGATATTGGCCTTCATCAAGCAAAGTGGCCCAGATTTGGCGGGGCGCGTCGTCGCAGAAGCGCGCCGAAGTGAGCAGGTCCAACACCGTCTGGCGCTCGGTCAGGGCCAGGGAGCGAGCCGGTGGGCGTCGCGCTAAGGTCAGCGCTTTGGTGGGGCCATTGCGGTAGCGGTAGAAAGTCGCTGGGGCCAGCGCCAGGGCCGCACAAGTAGGCCGCACTCCGAGAGCGGTGGCCGTGGTCTGGGCGGCGCTCACGAGTTCTCCTCGTCGTCGTCGTTCTGCTGCTGCAGCACCGGCAGCGTGATCCCGAGGAGCTGGGAAACTTTTTTTTGCAGATCGAGCATCAACTCCGCCGTGTGCAGTTTCTTTTGCAGCTTGGCGTTCTCCCGCTTGAGTAGCGTGTTTTCTGCTTGCAGCGGATTCTTCGGAATGGGTTTGGGGCCGCGCTTCTTAGGCGCGAGGGCCGACTGCTCAGAGTTGGTGCGAGCCTTGCGCCAGGTAGTCAGCTGCGAAGAGTAGAGTCCTTCGCGTCGGAGGATGCGACCGACCGCTCCGCTGCCGGCAGCGGCTTCCACCTCGGCCAGTATTCGCTGTTTGTACGCAGCCGTGAAGCGGCGTCGGATGGGGCGCCCGACAACTTCCGGGTCGGGCGTTTGGCGGTCAGCGTTAGTAGCAGCGGTGGTCCGTTCGGGCTCGCTTCGCTCGCCCTCACTCCCCACCGCCGCTACTAACGCTGGAGTGCTGGAGACCGAGTGAGCGGATTGATTCATTGAATTCAACAACGTTGACATGAGACCTTTCTTCCCCGCCCTCGTACATTAAACTATTGGGCAGTTGGTGTCTCACCATTGTTGACACAGAGGGGGGCGCGTGGTTTCGATGTTCGCGTTCACGTAGCGATAAGTCGTGTTTGCTTGCGTGTGGCCCAGGACGCGGCCAACTTCCGGCAATGGAAGATGCGCCGCTACTAAACGCGTTGCGGCGGTGTGGCGGAGATCGTGAAAGCGAATGTCAGGCAATCCTGACTTGATGCGAACAGAGGTGAAACTCTTCTTCACGTTGTTCGTGAAACCAAAGACGAGTTGGTCTTTGTTCTTCGGGGACTCATCCCAAAGCTTTTCCAATTCGATAACCAGTCGCGTGGTCAACGAGAGCTGGCGCTCTTTCATTGTCTTGGTATTGAAGGCGCGGATTGTTAGTACCTGTTCTTCGAAGTCAACGTCGCTCCATTTCAGGGACAGAATCTCGCCTCGTCGCATGCCGGTGTCGAGAGCGCAGATCCGAATCGGTCTAAGATGGCTGCGATACCGATTGTCACAAGCGCTTAAAAGGCGGAGTTCTTCGTCTCGGGTGAGAATGCGTTCCCGTTTGCGCTCATCGGCAACTCTGATTAGCGGATCTCCGCTGCGCATTGGGTTTCGCAGAATCCAGCCTTCACGCTCGGCTATGTTTAGCAATCTTCGTAGCTTTTCAAGCTCGCGGTTGACGGCGGCGACGCTTCGTTGCTTCTTGGCCTTTGTCTTAGTTCCAAGCCTTTCGGCCCGAAACGCGCGAATGTCGCTGTGGGTAATGCCCCGAAGCTGGCGTTTGCCAAAGTGCTGCTTAAGGGCCTTTACCGGCGCCATCGCCGGCGAAATGCTTCTGACCCCTGCAACCTTACGGCCGTCCACGTACTCGGCTGGCTTGAGAAACTCCTTCTCGTAGTACGTCGCGAGATCAAGAAACGTCATGTGCTCTTTCGCCAGTGAGCGTCCGCCGGTCTTATCGACTTCGGCGATTAGGTCTTCTACCAGGTCCTTCGCATGACCCTTACTCTCGGCTCGCCGCTGTCGATCGTGTCGCTTCCCGGTGACCGGATCGGTGTACGTGACGCGCGCCCACCACGTCACTTTGCCTTTCGCGACGGGGACTCTTCCTGCTCACGATTGAACCAACTCGCGCTCTCATCTTTCACCTCCAAAAACCGCACACACTTTCGCACACAAAATGGATGCTATTCTGTGAGATTAGCAGTGCTCTCAAGATAAGCCCGATTCCGTCTTCAGCCAATAAACATAGGCCTGTGAAGCACTTTTTGATAATTGGAGATAACGCGGGAACGGTCACGGAGGGATTCACACGCGAGGGGTCAGTGGTTCGAATCCACTAGCGGGCACCACTCTTCTCAACCCTACACCGCTTTCTACTCCGCTTTCCTTATAGTGCCGGTACGCAATACTCTTATTACTCCGCGCGGCTACTCATGGCGACCCTGACGAAGGCGGAGGTTTCCGTTGCCCGGGTTGTGAGCAATCGCCGCACGCGTGAAGAGCCTGCCTAACGTGCACTAACATCAAAATGACATGTGGAATCGACGCCGAAGGGTCGCTTAAGGTCGATATCGAAGTCAGCGCTAACATTTCTGAACAATTCCTCAAAAGAGTTTCGAAATCTGTCGATTTCGCCTACTCTCATCCGACTTACTTTTAGAGCTCAACGCGGCAGTTTGAAACCGGCCCTGAACAACCGGATAAAATAGAGGGGCCACAAATCGTCGAGGTCGTTACGACTGCCGCTGATAGACGCGCGTCTTACTCGGCGGTGAAATTCGACGCAACGGAGAACAAAAAGGAGCAACCACGATGAAGCTGATCGATTCCCTGATTACTGAGTTTGACCACGAAACACAGACCACGCGCAAACACCTGGAACGGCTGCCAGACGAAAAACTGGATTGGCAGCCGCACCAAAAATCATTTACCGCCAACGGACTGGCGTCGCATATTGTCGAGTGCATCGACTGGACTGAATCGATATTCACCCTCGACGAAATCGATATCGATATGGCGACCTACCGGCCATATCAAGCGACCTCGCGGGCTGACTTGCTTAAGACGTTCGACGACAATGTTGCGAAGGGTAAGCAGGTCCTCGCCGCCGTCGACGAATCGATACTTGAAAAATCCTGGCGCCTGAAAATGAATGGTCAACAGTTTTTCGAAAGGCCCAGGGCCGCTGTGTTCCGCGACTTTGTCTTGAGCCACATCATCCATCACCGTGGCCAGTTTTCCGTCTACCTGCGTCTGCTAGAAATTCCGGTGCCCGGCTCTTACGGTCCAAGCGCCGACGAGCAATCCCCAGGAACAATGTAGCAAGGACAATCGATGACGAACTCTGGAGCAGGCGAGATCGATGTTATCGAAACGCCGCGGCCCCGCACTATTCTGCGAACTATCGGCGCTGTGGTCGCAGGAGTGGTGGTCATTTTCATCTTCTCCCTCGGCACTGACGGTGTTATGCACGCGACCGGGATTTTTCCACCGTGGTTTCAGGCTATGAGTAGACCGCTTTGGTTATTTTCAACCGCCTACCGTGTCGTCTATGGCGTCATGGGAGGTTACGTTACGGCGCGGCTCGCGCCTAATTGGCCGATGGGCCATGCGCTGGCGCTCGGCGCGGTGGGTGTTGTGTTGAGCCTGGCGGGTGTTGTCGGGACCTGGAACGCCGGGCCGGAGTTCGGACCGAAGTGGTATCCGTTGGCGCTCGTCGCGACCGCACTGCCCTGCGCGTGGTTGGGCGGGAAACTCCGGGTTAAACAGCTGGCGCAATAGAGGAGGATCGCAACGACTCGCCTCTGGCAGGAAAATCAGAAGAGAATTCTATGCAGAAAATTACACCGTTCTTATGGTTCGATAACAACGCCGAGGAGGCGATGAAGTTTATGTCTCTGTCTTTAAGAATTCCAGGGTCCGGAGTGTTACTCGATATAGTGAAGGTGGTCCAGGGCCGGCAGGTTCGGTAATGACCGCGAATTTTCAACTCGAGGGGCAGGAATTTACGGCGCTCAACGGCGGCCCACATTTTAGGTTCACCGAAGCGGTTTCGCTGGTTGTGAATTGCGACAATCAGGAGGAAGTCGATTACTTTTGGGAGAAACTTTCGGAAGGCGGACAGCAATCACAATGCGGTTGGCTGAAGGACAAGTTTGGTCTGTCATGGCAGATCGTGCCAACCATCCTGCAAGAGTTGGTGAAGAGTGACGATCCCGAAACATCCAAGCGAGTAATGCAGGCGTTAATGCAGATGACGAAACTCGACATTGCCAAATTGAAACGAGCGGCTGAACAGGAATGATGCGGCAGATTCAGGGGTGGCACTCCGTGGCCGCCGCGCCTCGTCACTTAAGCGAAGGCGAGGTTGATCAACGAAGTCGAGATTGCCTCAATCGTTGAGGTAATGGGAAGCGGGGTGGCCACGGAGTGCCACCCTACAAAGTTGTCACTCCTCTTCGGTGCCCGAACCGACGCGAAATATGTGGCCGTCGGGATGTCGAAGGTGACACTCACGGACGCCCCAGGGCTCATCAGTTGGCGGCATCGTCACCACAAGTCCCTGCTCCTGGGCTAACTCATAAGTGGCATCCACTTCGGCCGGCGACGATAAAAACCAACTCATCCAAACGCCGCCCGTATCATCGTCCATCACGTGCCGCGGCATTGGGCCACCGCGCGAACCCTGGCCATTCACGCATAGAAAAATTTCCGATTCGCCGCTGCACACAGCGCCAAAGTCCGCTGGGTCGCCCCAATCCCAGGCTTTCTTCCAACCAAGCTTCTCAAACCAGGCAAAACTCTCTGCGAGATTCGAGACGTTGAGAATCGGGATCAGGCGTTCAACCTTCATGTAGATTCTGCGGATTATCCCTGAAAGTAACCAAAAGACTTTGACTTCAATCGAGCCCCTCCGATGAGACACTTCATTTGAGGCTCAACAAATGAAAGCGTCGCCGGGAGGGGTTCATTCGAGCGCATGGTTTCACGTGATAATCGTCAACACCATAATGAGCCCGTCGACGAAGCGCGTGTGTTGGCTCGCGACACCATCGACGCTGGAAGTATCCGCTCGTTCGTATAGGTTCAACCCGTGGAGCTTCCGCCAGGTCAGCTTTCACTCATCGGTTTTCTCGACTCTGCCGCCCAGTTGTTTGCCCAGAAACTCTTCCATGGCTCGGTAAAACTCGAAGCGGTTCTCTTCATTTGCGAAGCCGTGTCCTTCGTTGGATTTCACAATGTAAGGCACATCGATGCCGCGGGCCTTCAGGGCCGCCACCATTTGATCCGATTCGTCCTTGTTAACGCGTGGATCGTTGGCGCCTTGGGCGATCAACAGTGGGACTTTGATCTTGTCACTGTGGAACACTGGAGAAGCAGCAGTCAGCAGGTCCTTGTCTTTTTCCGGATGCCCAATCATCTCGTAGAGCATTTCCAGATACGGCTTCCAATAGGGCGGGATGGCTTTGAGAAAAGTAAACAGGTTCGAGACCCCAACGTAGTCAACACCTGCGGCATAGAGATCCGGCGTGTAAACGAGCCCCGCCAGCGTGGCATAGCCTCCGTAGCTGCCGCCGTAAATGCCAACGCGTTTGGGATCGGCGATCCCTTCCTTGATTAGCCATTGAACGCCGTCGGTGATGTCGTCCTGCATGGTCTTGCCCCATTGTTTGAAGCTGGCCTCCCAAAACTTGCGCCCGTACCCGGTCGAACCACGGAAGTTAACCTGCAGCACGGCATAGCCGCGGTTCGCCAGGAATTGCACTTCCGGGTTATACCCCCAGGAATCACGGTACCAGGGACCACCGTGTGGGTTAACGACCACCGGAAGATTGCGAGCCGGCCCGCCTTTGGGCAGAGTTAAGTAGCCGTTGATAGTCAGCCCGTCGCGGCTCTGGTACTTGATGGGTTTCATAGGAACCAGATCCTGGTCGTTCAGCCAGGGGCTTACATCCGCGAGCTTTCGGAAGTCTTTCGACTTCAGATCGTAGAAGTAGTACGCGCCCAGCGATCGATCGGTGAACGTGCGCACCAGGCACTTGTCCTCTTCACGATTGCAGCCGGCCAGACGCACTTCATACCCTGGCAAGCGACGCTCAAGATCCTTTTGGAGATCGCCTCGCTGCTTGTCAATGAAGTGGTAACGCGTCTTGTCTGTATTGTAGGAGACACCGGTAATCATGCGGCGTTTGCGAGAGCTGAGAAGGTTCGTCACGTCTACGTCAGGATGCTCGTATATCTTCTCGAGTTCCTTCTTGTTCGCGATGTCGTATTTGACAATTGCTGTCTTGTCGCGCCCGATGTTCGTTGCCACGTAGACCTGCTGGTTATCAGGAGTGAATACTAACGGCGCGATGGTCTCTCTGAAGCTGGTAGTGACGACTGGCGCAAATTTTTCTGCTTCAGTATTGCGAAACATCAGTGTGTTATTGACACCATCCGTGGTTACGGCGATGCGGAGTTTTCCATCCCAATCAGTGCCCCACCCGGTATAGTTGCCGGGATTCTCGGCAATCATCTGCATCTCGCCGGTATTTACGTTGACGCGATAGACATCAAAAACCTGTGGGTTGCGCTTGTTGAGACTAACGAGGATTTCATTTTCACTTTGTTCGAGCCGGTCGATAATCTGGGCGCGAACCTTCTCAAACGGAGTCAGGTCCTTGGGATTCGAGCCGTCGATGCCCACGGCGTACAGCCGGTAGTTTTCATCGCCGCCGGTGTCCTGTACATAGACAATGCGGTTGTTGCCCTTCCAGGCGTAGCCGGAGATGTCGCGCTCCTTGGCACTTGTAACGCGAGTGGCCTTGCCGGAACCGATCTTCTCGACAAACACATTGAGACGCTTCTCCCAGGGCTCCATAAATGCCAGATACTCGCCGTTAGGCGAAAGTGCGTATGCGACTTTGACTGGATTTCGAAAGAAATCCTTCATCGGAATTAGTGGCGACTGTGCTTCTTTAGGTTGAACTTTGCTTTGCGCCGAAGCGGAAAGAGGGACAAGTAGTAGGAGCGCTATTAGCAGCACGAAAGCCTTGGTTTTCATTAACTTCCTCCAGAATTTTGAAGAGATAGCCAGCGGTTTTGTTCTAATACGTTGATAAGGATCTCAAGGTTGCGGAACTTGCCGGGAACCTTGAATAAGTGGAATGAAGAGATAGGGAAACAGACCCCGTAGACCCAAGCCAGGGCGAGCCGGCTTCATTGAGAAACTATCTACAGCTCACCGTCGTCGAGACGAAAACTCCTGCTCTAGTGTGCCTGCCTACGGCTTTGCAGTGTCTCCGGCTATTCCAGAGGTCACGCCAGCCGGCTCGTCCAGATGTTTCTTAAGCCAGGAATAAACCTCCTGATACCAGTAGCGGCTATTCTCGCCTTTCAAAATCCAATGGTTTTCATCCGGCCAGACGATCAGGCGGCTCGGAATACGCAGCCGTTGCAGGACGCTCCAGTTTTCCAGAGTCTGATTAAGCGGCACACGGAAGTCATTCTCGCCCACCGAAAGCAGAATCGGTGTGCGGAAGTTGCCGGCAAATCTGATGGGATTTTGCTCGCGCCAGACTTGACCTTGTTCCCACACCGGTCCGCCATTATTAATTTCTCGCGAGTATATTGTGTCGCTTGTTCCCCATTGCGATTCGAGATTGATCAGACCAGCGTGGCTAATGAGTGCCTTATAACGCGCGGTAGTTCCTTGCATCCAGTTTGCCAGATGGCCGCCATAACTGGCGCCAGCCGCCGCCTGACGTGATCCATCAACGAACGGGTAAAGCCGAATCGCCTCGTCAGCCGCTTCGTTGATCTCATTTCCAGGTCCTTTAAACGGATCTCCCTGAATACTCTGTGCGAACATTTCACCAAATCCGGTCGAACCCGAATAGTTTGTCAACAACACCACGTAACCAGGCCGCGTGAGCATGAAATAATTCCAGCGCAGTCCCCAATTGTCACGCCACATGCTGTGCGGTCCGCCATGCATCACCACGAGCAGTGGATACTTCTTATGCTCATCAAAATTTGGTGGCAAAGCGATCATGTTGTGAATGCGCTTTCCTGCCTTGCTCGTAAACCAAAAATGTCGTACCGGTAGCCAGTCGATCCTGGCTACCTGTTCAGCATTGAATGATGTAAGCGGCTGCTGAGTCTTCGAAGTCAGATCCAGTCGAAACACTTCGGGCGGATTCGTCGCGCTTTCCCAGTTTGCTATCAGCATTGTCGACGAAGCTTTTGCGGGAATTCGCAAATTCGTCAACACGCCGCGCGTAGCGTCCATTGCAAGCGTCACGTCACCACCATCTGTCGGCATCGTGAAGAGTTTCTCGTTACCCGCTTCTTCCGCCGTCAGGTAAATCGATCTGCTATCGGGCGCGAAAGCGAAGCCTCCAACAGATCGATCAAAGCTGGACGTCAAGATTACCGGCTGGCCCAGGTTGGGCCATGAAAACTTCGCCAGTCGATCGAGGTTGTAGGCTTTGTTATTGGTTTGAATGTTGAAAGTGCCGTACAGGGCTTTTCCGTCCGGGCGAAACGTTGGACGGCCAAAGCTGTCGGCGCTCGTTGTAATCCGGACCGGTTCGCCGCCGTTTGCGGAGACTTTGAAGAGCGATGTGTTTGTCCGGGCATAAGCAGCCGCATCTCTCGTAGTCGTCGCCACGAAGATGATCGCGTCACCCTCGGGTGTCCATACCGGATCGAGTTCCTGGCCTGAATCGGTTGGCCGACCCGAAAATCCACGCTCCTTAACCAAACGCGTTCCCGCAAGCAGGTCTTTGGCCATCGCGCCGGGTTGTACGTCTTGAATAAACAGATGTGCTTGTGTGTCTTCAAGCCACTTATCCCAATGACGAATCGGAAAGTTCTCGTAAACGCGTGCTCGGTATTTGTGAGCTTTTCGCTCGGCAGCGACGCGCTTGTTTGCTTCGTCGTTAGCCGCGCCCGGATAAACCGTACTGACAAAGACCAGAACCTTGCCGTCTGGCCGCCATTGCGGCGACCGTGCCCCGGTAGAGAGTGAGGTGACGCGCATCGCCTCTCCCCCATCCGCGATATCCAACACGTACACCTGGTTTACATCGTCGCCTTCCCGCTTGGCCGAGAACGCAATTTGACGACTGTCAGGACTCCAAGCCACACCACTCTCGGCGCTCTTGCTGAAGGTCAGGCGGCGAGGCTTCGCGCTTCCGTCCGCAGGGACGATCCACAAATCAGAAACCTGATCCTTCTCATCGTAAGCCGGCTCGACTAGTGGGAACACAACCCACTTCCCGTCAGGACTGGGGGTGGGCGCGCCGACGCGTTTCAGCATCCACATCGCTTCGTGCGTCAACGGAGCTTTGCCGGATGTTGTCTGCGATCGAGTGCTGGCTATCGTTTGTGTTCTAACGTCAGGCGGAAAACAAAACGCCAAGCTCGAGAAAAGAGCGAAGGCGATCACTAACGAATAGCACCGGGAGCTGTACGTTGGATAAGACCAGGAGCTGTTCCCGGTGGGCCGTTTATTGAACATTGATTCCTCCTGCAAGCTGATGGGTTGGCGTCGAAATGATACCGGAGGTGCGGTGTATGCGGGAAGGAGTCAATCAGCGCTTAGACAAGATTCAGAGCTGATAATGGGTGAAACCTCGATTTCGATGGATTAATCCTGATCGGGCTTGTCAGGTGCTGAACTTGAATAGACTTGCTAGTATCAAAGTGCATGAGTGCAATTCCAGCGAAACAAACTGTCGGGGTCATGGGGTCGGCCGTCGATGAACATGAGGAGCTCGCCCGCGAGGTTGGCGAACTACTCGCATCGCTTAGAGTGAATCTGCTGACGGGAGGGGGTCGGGGAGTAATGACTTCAGTTAGCAGAGCATACACAGCGGCTGTTCGCGAGCGGGGCATCTGCATAGGCATCATTCCGTGTTTGAGCCGGAGCGAGCGCGGCACTCCCAAACATGGCTATCCAAACGAGTTCGTTGAGCTGCCTATCCATACGCATCTTCCGTTTAGCGGCGAGTTGGGTAGGGATGATCTCTCACGCAATCACATCAATGTTCTGTCGTGTGACGCGATCATTGCTTTGCCGGGAGGAAAGGGAACTGCAACCGAGGTCTCTCTTGCAGTTGAGTATGGCAAGCCGATCATCGCTTATGCTCAAGATGTTTGTTTGGTGAGAAGTCTTCCAGCAGAAGTAACTCGAGCCAGTGATTTGAGAGAAGTAAGGGAATTTCTACTGATGCATCTCAGACAAACCTGATTGCCAGAGGAAAAAAGATGCGCCTGTTGTGGGAGTCAGGCGCATCACATGTTTAGAGCAATATCGAGCCGGATTACGAAACAGTAAAGGTCACCGACTTCTGGTCCTTTTGCTCGCCGGCTTCGTTCATCATCAAAATTTCTACCTTGTATGTGCCTTCTGGCCAACCACTCTCACCGGCCGTGAAATTAAACTTTGCCGTGCCAGCGCCGGGCATCTCGACACTATTCTCCAATCCCGGAATCAGGCCCTTTGGAATGCCTTCGACATCTTCAGCAAGCATCCGGCCGGTAACTTTCAGTTTTTCAGAGGCATTCGAGATAGTCGCAACCGCATAAACAACATCACTGGAGCCAAAGGTGTCGGCTTCAGCGCTGACGTTTGCATCTTTCCCGATTTTGAGGTCGCTGATATTTGCCGTGGTTGCGCTGAAGTTGCAGGCGATGGTAATTGCCAGAAGCATTCCGAAGGCGAATATTAAATCCAATCTATTTCTTTTCATTCTCGGTTCTCCTCAGCATTCCTTCTTTGGCAATGCACTAAGTTTTTTAAAAGCGGGCAAGGGTAACCAATTCCTGAAGAGAAAACCAGCGGCTGTTGGTTGTCGCTTCGTTTCCCTTCAGTTATACAATTCTCGCCGAACATTCCGTCCGAAAGCTCGACCTTTGGCAGTTGGCCCACTGTGAACGGTGAGGTCAGCTTGCCGATAACCTTCAAGGTTAAGCGTCCTCAACTTCACGCGACCTTCGCGCGTTCCTTGAAAATACCGGTCGAGACAGGCTCACCATTGCGCATCACCAGGCGTGGCAGGCCAACGCTCATTTGAAGAAGTTTCATGTCTCTGAGCAATGCCGACCTCATTCTTCAGATCCGAACATCCGTATTTAGTCTGCGGGCAGGATCCACTTACAACTGCACATTCTCTCGGCCATATCTCAGCACCTTCGCCATCCAGATTAACTCCTTGAGAAACTTATCGATGCGTTTGTAATGCGACTCGTCAAGAATCTTGCCTTCGGCATCGAACAGCTCTTGCGCCTTGGAGAAATTTCCGTCCCAGAAGATCGTCACGAGACCGAGCTCACGCAGGATCGGCAAGAGGTTTTGAATCATTCGCACGCCGCCAAAGCCGCCGGCGGAGACGCCGCAAACGCCCACAGCCTTGTGAACGTACTCCTTCAGGTTCGTGTCCAGGGCATGTTTCAACAGACCCGGATAGCCGTGGTTGTATTCCGGCACAACCAGAATCAGTGCATCAGCGCGAGTCACGGTCGCAGAGAATTTCGGATCCTTGAGCGCCTCGCCGGCATCGTCGAGGGCGAAGTGGAGATCACGTAAATCAATCAGCTCGGTCTCAATGTTCGGTCGCTTTTGAACTTCGCCATAAACGAATTTGGCTACGTTCTCGCTGGCCCGGCCCTTGCGCGTCGTCCCGAGGATGACGGGAATGAAGAGAGGGTTGGATGAGTTCATATCCTTATGTTCATTCCGTGGATGTGGTTTCGGGTCCTGGATCCTTGGTCTTTGCACTTCCAAAGATTGGCTGGAGTTTTCTTTGCAAGTGTCTCAACTGCCAAAGGTTCAGAATCTGACCAAATGACCTTCTGCAATCGCTCATTTCTACACCAACACCATCACATGGGTCGCGGACGAGAAGGCCCTTAGAAAACCCCAACTGCGGTGGCGCCCAAACTTATCACATCCTGCGAGACGAAAGCGTTTCTGTTAACGACCAAGTTCTGTGCGGCCCTGATCGGTGGCACTCATAACCAGAGTCGTCTGCCAATGAAAGATGCGATTTGCTCGGGCGTGAGCCGGAGACATGTCGGACCCCGTCATACCCAAAAGTCCGACGTGTTTGCACGGCGGCGGCAGGGAGGGGGCGCGCGCGCTCGTTATGGCACGCGCGTCCTTTTGGCGGGAACTGAGCCCGGATAGGAAGTACCAGGGTCAGCAGCAGTAGAGCAAATATTCGGCTCTGTAATTAAGACAGACATTCCAGTCTGTTTTTGCCTATCAGCCCCCAAAAATTATTCTCACTAGTTCACTCTTTCAATGCTGGATTGACGGCGCTCGCGGGGAAAAGCTCCCATCAACGACGTAGGAATTAACTAACGGCAACAGAAAGTCTTGTGAGTACTAATCGAAGGGAGGCGTGAACTCGCGTGAGTTGATTTACTGGTCGCGATCGTGGCTCTCAAACAGAATTGGAGGCGCGCCGTTTGAAACCGGCGCCCTGGGTATCCAAGCCGGGAGCACAGTTGATCGAGTTCTGGGCCTGGGAGTAACCGCGGCTTTATTTGTTCCGGGTGCGATCGCCATCCATGATCTTCCAGTCGGGATAAACGAGTCGGGTGCGTCACATTTGTCGGGTGTCCCTCCGTTGGAGCGATGCCCCGACAATCTGAGACGCGTTGGAACTCAGTACTCAGTAGTCCGCACGGCTTCTCTACTGGCCCAACGGTGGATCGGTGACGGTTGCGGGCTGCGTGCCGTTCACGTGAATCGTATTGCTGTTTGAATCGAGATAGAAGTGATTTCTTCCGGTCGCTCCAACGCCCTCGGTCACTTGCGGATCCGCATTCACCTGATAGCCCGCCGGGGCTGCCGTTGATTTGGGAATCACCTTCATCGTGAATATATAACCCTCGACGACTGGTGTGCCTTCGGTGAATCGATCGAGCCCACTGTCCTTAGACAATTCTTCGAAAGTTCCGAAAGTGCTCCGGTTATGAGCGTTGTAGTAGAGCATCTGAGACTCAGCAATTGTTCTTAGGTGCTTGATGGCAGCCGCTTCATTCGCCGCCCGTACGGCTGCTTTCCAGCCGGTGACACCTACCGCGATGAGGATGCCGATGATCGCAATCACAATCATCAGTTCAATTAGTGAGAAGCCGCGCTGGTTCTGCAGGTTCTTGTGTTGGGGTTTCATATCTTCTCCTCGGGTTACACGCTAGAGCTGACGTCCGGTTCCTGATTCTGGGGAGCAATCCGCGATGCTTCAACCTGCGTGGGCGCCAGTTTACTACAATCAGATGTCAGATGCGGGGTGGGGTCAGATGATGGATGTTTAGTGTTAGTCTTTTTGGGGAAGAGCGCGGGACTGGCGCGAATGTTTAGCTCCACCGGGAGAACCTACCGACAGCTAACATTCAGCATCCGACAGCCCCTAACATAAATCCGGCATCTGACATCTATTCCGCATCTGCTAGAATCAAGCCACTCGTCGCTCACGGAAGGGCATTAATGAGAAAGATCGAGCCAATAAGCAGGCAAGAAGGACTGGTTACGAACGAGGCGTTCGAGCGGATTGAGCGCTTGCAGCAAGCCATTGAGACTGTCATCAAAGGTAAAACCGAGGCGGTACGGCTGGCCATCGTCACACTAATAGCGGGTGGCCACCTGCTTGTGGAAGATGTGCCCGGCGTTGGTAAGACCACCCTGGCGCATGCTCTGGCGCGAGCTCTCGATTGCGTCTTTCAACGCATCCAATTTACGTCAGACCTCTTGCCTTCGGACGTGATCGGCCTCTCGGTCTTCAATCAGCACTCCGGCGTCTTCGAATGGAAACCCGGACCTGTCTTCGCGAACGTTGTCCTGGCCGATGAGATTAACCGAACGACCCCAAAGACGCAGTCTGCGTTGCTCGAAGCGATGGCCGAACGTCACGTGACGGTCGAAGGTTTGACGCATCACCTTGCCGCGCCGTTCATCGTTGTCGCGACTCAGAATCCGATCGAGCACCACGGTACTTATCCTTTGCCGGAGTCGCAGTTGGACCGTTTCATGTTGCGATTGCGCATTGGCTATCCGGACATCAGCGACGAAAAGCAGATACTTCGCGATCGCGAATACACCGATCCACTCGACAAGTTGCTGCCGGTGATGACTGCTGCAGAAGTGGTTGAGCTGCAGCGCAGCGTTTCCGAAGTCGCTGTCGACGACGCGTTGGTTCAGTATCTGATGCGCATCGTGGCCGCCACGCGCGATTCAGAAATGCTGGATCTCGGCGTCAGCCCCCGCGGCACGCTGGCACTGTTCCGTGCGGCACAGGCACTCGCGCTTACCGAAGAGCGGTCTTACTGTATCCCAGATGACATCAAGCGACTGGTGTTGCCTGTATTTGCCCACCGCATTCTTGTTAGTTCACGTTTCTCGTCATCGTTACGTCGTAGTGAGGAATGTGAAGCAGTGCTGAAAGAGATTATCAAGACAGTGAGCGTGCCGCTGTAGCATGAGGGATGAGCAATGAAGTTTCGCTGACGGCTGGAGGGCCACCTTCCTCACAGTAGTGCAAGTTCGAAAAGGTCAAGCCACTTGGGGCGCACAAGAGGACCCGATGTCCGAAGGAGCATAAATCAGTAGTTGGTAACTTGACTCCTCAGCCCATCGCTTTTATCGCCCCGGCGATCACCAGTAATATGCCCGCTACCAGGAACATCGCTACCATCAACTTGCGATTGGGTTTTCCATACTTAATCTGCCAAAGGCCACCCACCATAGTCGCGATTCCAAAGGAGATCACTAAACCGAAGACCGCCACAATCAGCGCTAAATCCTCGGGTCCACCGGTGAATCTCGAGGTCGCTCCCGGCTCTCCTGTCCCCGTGATGATGCCCCCCAGATAAACAGCGATTGCTCCCATGAAAAGGACCAGGAAGGTGCCCAACGCCAGCAGCATCCAACCGAGGATACGCACCTTTCTGGCTGATTGCAGACGGCTGCCGCAATCAGGACAGGTGGGCAGGCGCTCTGTCGTCTCGAAACTACACCTGGGACAGCTAAGGATCTTGATCATCATTTTCTCCAGGAGGTGATCAGAAATAGTGAGCGGCGCGACCAGGTCGACTTGGGGCCTTGGGTGTCTGGTCTTTGCACTACTTAGTCTACGGGCCTGGCTCATAGCAACTCGAAACTCAGGACGAAATGCGAAGACCGAAGATCGAAGACCAAAGACCAACGTCCCCAATCGGCCCGGTTGCCGCCATCGGCGTCCAACTCAGCTATTCATAGCTCAACGCTTCAACGGGATCCTGTCGCGCAGCGCGCAGCGCCGGATACAGTGCGCCGATACTCCCGCCGAGCAATCCCACCAGCAGCGAAATCAAAACCCAACGCGGCTCGATCTCGACAGTCAGACTCGTAACGCGCATAACTGCGAAGCGTGCGGCAAAGGTTAGAATCACTCCCAACGTCACACCAAGGACGCTCACCAGAATTGCTTCCTGCTCAATTACCCACGCGATTGCGGTTTTCGACATGCCCAGTGCTTTTAAGATTCCGATCTGCCGCGTGCGTTCTGTCACAGTCGTATACATCGCAAGGAGTATTACCAGCATGCTGATTGATGCGGCTACGCCGACTACGACTTTTATAAAGACATTCAGCGCAGGAACGCCTGAGGCATACAGCTCTGGCAGATCACGTGTGAAGATAATTTGATCGTCGGGAAATTGTTCGCGAATTCGCTCGGCAACCTGATCCTGCTGCGCGGGATCAACAACGGAAACCAGAATTGAAGAAGCCTTGCCCTCCGAACCCTGCTGATCCTGCATGGTCGTGAGCGGAATCTTGATGCGGCCCCCGCCGGGTGGCTCGTAGACGCCGACAATCGTAAACGTACGTTCAAACAACTGCACCGTTGAGCCCACGGTGGCCTGCCTTTGCTGTTGCCAAACTGGATCAATGATCGCTTCATCACCGCTGATTGGTTTTCTACCTTCTCGGATTGTGAGCCCGGTAAGCTCTGCGTACTCGTCAAACTCGATCCCGTCAAGCAAGCGCGTACCGAAACCCCGATCACTACTGTCCAGTATTTGCCCTAGAGGAGTAGCAGCACGGACGCCGGGAATCTGCGCAATCTCGGTGGCGCGCGATACCGGCATCACAAAAGCAGAAGAAGCGGTAAAGCCGATCGAACCGGCGCCGCGGACCATGATCTCAGCGCCGATGTTTGATTCGCGTTTGCCGCGTTCGTGCAGGACGCCGTGGGCAAGTCCTACCGTGAAAACGATCAGAAGCACCCCTACTGCCGTGCCCAGAATGCTGACCGCCGTGCGGGCCGGCCGGTGCGCGATGTTAGAAAGTACGAGGCTGTCCATAAGCCTTTCCAGACGAGGATTACGTTCCAGAATCTTACGCCAGGCGCCGGGAACAGCGCGCCAGGTCAATACGAGTAAGCCGATCGAAGTCCAAAAAACAATCGCCGCTTTGCGAACCAACGCGAGCGCTAATCCGGCGGCGGCAGCGAACCCAAGGTTGTCAAGAATAACTGCCGTGCTGCCTTCGTAGACTCCTATGGTTCCGGGCACGAATGCGAAAACGAAGTTTACGACTTTGGTGAGCGACTCAATTATGTAGGCTTGAGAAACTAACGGCAGATAACCCAGCATGCGAAGTGTGATGAAGACTTCAATCACGCTCGCCGCATGCGACAGGAGGTTACAAGCGATCATTCCAAAGAATGCTCCGGGATGATGCCGGTAAAAATCGTAAACCTTCGACTCGATGTTAATAATGTGCTGGCGGCGCTTGAGAATCACTTTGGGGCTTAGCCTAAGTTCGGCCATGCGGTCGAGGGCCCACGTCAACAGCATAATGCGACGCTTCGCGGCCAGCGCCGCGGCGATGATGCCAAGGCCGGCGATGATCGCAATGCCCAGCAGAACGTAATACACCGGCGGCGGCAACTCATATCGCAACAGCATCACACAAGCGCCGCTGAGAATGAAAAAAACCACCGACAGGTTATAGAGCAGGTTGTCGACTACGAGCGCGGGTACGCCGTAGGTAAGCGGGACTTTGCGACGCAACAAAGCCACTTTGGTTGCTTCGCCGAGGAGTGGACCTGTGAACGTGAGAAAGCTGATTGCCTCGCCCCCAAGCCGCGCTGCAAAGGCTTGAGAAAAGCTGATCCGTCGATGTTCGGCCGGCACAGCGGCCCGCATCGCGATCGTTCGCAAAAAGTGTCGGAACCCACTGATCGCGACGACCCAGATGAAACCAAGAAAGCCAACGCGCAGCAATGCATCAAAAACTGGCTGCAGGCCTACGCGATGGACGATGTAGATCAGTAAGGCAAGACCGATCAGGAAGGCTAATGCTTGCAGCCAGACGAAGGAGCGGCGGGAGTTATTTCCGTTGTTGGTGGGGGCCTCGTCGACAAGTTCCTCAATCTCATTAGCTTGCCAATCGTTTGCCAGTTCTTCTGCTCCTGTATTCAATGGAAGGTTATTGCTCCGTACTAGCAAACTTACCGTTCAACGGTCGTTCTGGCAGAACTTCCTTAATAATTCGACCAGGAAAGCGGCGAAACCCTTTGTCCCAAAGAACCTGAACTGGGCTGCTATCATCGCGTAAATTCCCCGTTAATGCCAGTACGGTTGGTACGAAGCTGAGGCTATCGTAAGGTTCTTCCACGGCGACACCTTTCGGCAGGTTAGTTTTGTCCCCGCCGGCCATCATCAACGACGACTGGGTCGAGACGCGAAAAAAAGAACCGTGATTGCCGCCCGGATTGAATCCACGGACATCAAAATTCCAGTGGTTGTCAGCAACTAACAGAATATCCGTCTCGATTAGATCGCGTTGGCGTTTCGTCAGACGTCGCATTAAGCGTTCGTCGTCGCTGAGGTTGGATTGTTCAGTCGAAAGTCTCTCGACTGGATGTTGTCCGAGCTCTTCAAATATTCCGATTAAGCCGTTGGAATACTCGGTTTTGTGCAGCGCGCGTAGCCACTCTGTGTCGGTGTGCCACCGGCTCAACCAATTCACACGATCGCTCGCGGGTAAGTCCAGCCGAGGATCCTCGAGAATACGTAAAGGCAAACCCGGTTGCCAGTCAGCCAGTTCAAAATGAAGCTGATCGCCACTCTCCGTCAGGTTGCGGACGGGCTGGTAGCGAAAACTCAAGCGACCTGCATGATCCCTGCGGGCAAGTATCAGCGCCTGCCTGGTGGGCCCGCCATAGACCCACACTGCGTCAGCGGTCAGTCCCTTTTCGTCGAGCGCGGAAAGAGAACTGGAGGGAACCCGCGTGGCAATAAGGTCGACTGGTTTGTTTGAAACTCCCTGCTGTACATTATTTCGCACCACAACGTTGTTGAGTAGCTCAAAGTAGTTGATACGGACAAAGCTGTTCTGCTCATCGAGTGAACCTTCCGCGTTTAATACCAGGCCGCGTTGGCCCAATCCGACAATGTAATTCTGGAGGTCGTGAATACGGTTCCGATCGCCCATCGCTCGCCTGGCAATGACGTCCTCAATTTTGAGTGACTTCGGTTTGAAGGATTCGGGATTGAGTGAGAGCAGGTTGGTCGTCACTTGCACATACTCGGAATACTCTTTTTCCAACGATGTCCACCGGTTGAGTTGAGCAAACACTCGCTTTGACTCGTGGTCGCGTCCCAGTGCGAGTTCTTCCCTGGTGAACTTCTTTGGCTGGGCTGCCCAAAGCTCACGCTGTCGCTCAATCTCGCGACGCAAAGCTCCAAGCTCTTCGTTCATTGATGCAACGGTCTGCCGCCACGTAGGGCGTCTGGCATTCAGCCTCGTGAAGAACATTTCCGTTGCGGCCCTGCGGATCGGCAATGAAAGATCCTTGCGTTGCAATTGCTGAAGCAGAAGATGCAGCAGGTTGAGATCACTGTCACGCAAGTGAATCGATGCTCTTTCGTTTCCATCAAAGTCGAGCATCGCCGTGGGATAGTCGGTGCTCTGCCGCTTGAGGTAATAAGAATCGCTCGTGGTTGTGGTTATAAGTGAAACGAACGGATTCATGCTTTTCAGCGAGTAGTCCAAAAGCAGGCGGCGCTTTGTGATCACGTGATGCCCGCCCCCAACCGCGCTGCCGAGAAGTTTCACCAGGTTATACCCCTGACTATAAACAAGCGGATCCGAGTTTGTTCCATGATCCGAGACTACGATCAGCGCAGTCTCCTGAGCGAGGGCGCTCTTCTGAATTGCAGTCCAGATCTCACCGATCACACTGTCAATCTGCTTTAGAGCGAGCAGATGCGTTTCCCGATCGTTATTGTGATGAGCGGCGTGGTCGTACTCGGTCAAAGACAGATCGAGATACCGAAGTTTGGGATTCTGGAGACCCTGAATGAGTTCACGGATCAGTTGATTAGGGATCGCGTCGCGAAAGCCCAACCCCATCGTCCACTCATCGAACAACTGCCGCGGTGCTTGCTTGAACTTGGTCTCGAGGCTCCTTGGAAAGGTGATAAAACGCGGGCCTCGTTGAAAGAGTGAGAAGGTCAAATAGCGTTCGTCGTGAGCAAAAGCATCGACGAGCAGTGGCTCACCCAGCGAATCGAGAACCTCGGCGCCAGGCATATCGACACGCATACCTCGCGAGGTATTGACGATGAATGGAATGAAGTTCAGATAGTCATAAGTCTTCTGCGTGTAGCGATCGAACTCGACGTTGCCTTTGATCTGCAGGTGCTGTCCCGTTTCGAGCAACGACCAGGAAGGCGCCGAGAGGCTCATGCCGCGAACATAGAAGTTCTCGAGCCGAACGCCACGCTGATAGAAGATGAAGTCAATCCAGGGCAGCTGGCTCTTACCAGTCCGGGGATCCCGCTCGCGCACAAACCCATCAACCACATCGTGAGGCAGGCCATCAGCCTTAATAATGACCACTCGTTTCACCTGGCCCAGAGCGGCCGGTGCCGGCAGAAGCAAACACATCAGCCACAAGGCGAGCAGCACTAGAGCCTTCCGGAGATAAGACGCTTGCAGCCGTGGACGAATCCCTGCCCAACGAGAAGTGGTCATGACCTTCTAATGCTGTCCTGTACTCGGTGAATTCGCTTTGATGCTGGAGCTCAAAGGCTCAGGCCGTTCGTCCGGATGCGCTAAATACGAGATGACCAGATCACGCCAGGACGGATCCAAGTCGTCACGCTGCGAAATGCGAACCAACTCCTCTCGCGCTTTGTGGTTACTGATTCGCGATAAGCTCTCCAAACATGCGCGTCGGGTGTCATCGTCGTCGGTTCGTATGAAGATCTTAGCTACCGCGCCAATGGCGCGCTTGTTTGCATTCGCTCCGTGCTCCGAGATGAAGTACAGCGATCTGCGGACGTCTTCCACATTCCACTGTACTTCGACGCGCGCGTTCGTGCGGGCTACTTCCCGAAGAAAGTTTGTGTGGTAGGAAAGGCGCCGGGCGATATCCAGACGGCCTTCCATCTCCGGAGTGAGTTTTTCGCGGTGGACATATTTGCCAAACGTGAGCACGTTGGCAAGCCGAAACAGAATCTGCTCGGCCCGGCCGTGTTCGAGCGGGACCAACTCGGTCCGGCGATCGCGCTCGAGTTGCTTCGCCAGACCGTCTTCGCGCGCTGCATAGGCGAGCAGCGAATGGAACTGCTGATCAGCAAGTTTCGCTTCGGCCTGTAAATCATTCTCCATCGGGTTCAACGACACCTTCTCGAGCCGGCCGGAAAGCTGCCGGCGCAAATCAGGATCAAGGGAGTCATTGAGTGCGAGGAGAAGTTTCAGTTGCGAATACGTGCGCAAACGCGAAGGCTGATTGATATCCATTCCGCGGCGTCCCGTCACAAAATCGAAAACGCTGCGACTGAAGAAATACGGCAGGTCGCCGAAGCCGGAAAGCGAGAGGACGTTCTGTGTGACATCCTGAAGCAATCGGCGCGACATCTCGCGCTTCTTCGGATTAAGACTGTCGCGAAAATCAACCAACAACATCGGAATCTTTGGATTGTCGAGACCGTAGAGCGCGAGCGGGATCATCTCGACGGCTTGTGCTCCCGGAGTTCGTTCAGCAACCACTCGATTGTCGGCATCGAAGTAACGCACCTCTTCATGCCCGCGCCAGTTGCGCAGACGCTTGTCATTCCAGGGATTCTGGACGTTCAAAAACCGTTTGTCATACGCGTGTCCCTGCCTCCTGGCAAGATCTGGTTTTGCCACCCAGAGCAGTGCATGCGTCATGCTGCCGTCGGGCATTTGCAAAGGTTCAAAGTAAAGCGATTCAGCTTCGGCTCGTTGCCGCAGTAGCTCCCAGTTGTGTCCGCGGACGTCTCGAGTCTGAGTTAGGTCCTTGTTGTAATAAGTCCTCAGGTTGAGATCGTCGAGAAGTCCGCCGAATGTCTTATCAGTCAATAAGAGTCTTGCCTGAATCTCAGCCATCTCAGAATCCGAAAAAGCGCCTGAGTTATGAGGCTGTATACTCTGATAAAGCGAAAGAACTGACAGCGCCCGCACGATGTGGGACTTGCGGTAGTCGCTCACGTTCCGGCGATACGACCTGGTTGAAATCTTGACTGGCACTCCGTACGGATCAAGCAGCACGTTCTGCAAGGCTGCCCAAAATATCTTTTCCCAAACTTCGCGGTCCGCCGCAGCTAGATCGATTGCAGGGGGAGGATTGCGCGACGAGACCTGTTTGTTAGCAACTCTTGTGTATATGAAGGGAACTGCTCCGGAAACTCGTTGCCAGAACGACGGCCGGGTGTAGCTCAAGGGCCAGACGTAACGAAGGCGATCGTTCTCCGGATTCAGGTCACCCATGTGGTCGCGAAGTATGCTGACCATCGGAACCCATTTCTGCTCGGATGAGTTTTCGAGTCCTTCCCAGCGAGCATGGATGGTAATGAGTTCAGCGCCGCCGGGAATTTCCGTCTTCTCCAATCGAAACAGTTCTGGCTTGGTCGCTTGTTGGGCGTCAATCGGAGCTTGGGCGACAACCGGAAGTCTCACCACCGACAAAAGCAGCGATAAAAGCAGCAGCAGTGAGAAAAACGACGCACTACATTTTTGGGGGATTAGGAGCATCATTTTTATTTCTGTTTAGTAGCCTGAGTTTGCGTTATTGACTTTGTTAGACCTGGTTTCTTTTTTCGGATGACAGTTTCCTCAAGAGCCTGAGTTCTTGTCAGCAACCAGTATGCCGCTACACTGGCCGGCGATTAGTTTACCAGTGTAGATTCCATACGAAAGAAAATTCTGTCGCCTTTGGGACAGAACACGAACTGACCTACCTGCCTTCGATGCCTATCCATGAGATATACGTTTGCTGCGATCTACCTTGAGATGATCGCTCGACCCGGGCCAATCGAACAAAAAATGCAGGCTGGGTACCTATCTCAGAAGTGAAGCGTGATGCCTCTGGTTACCTCGGAACTGAAGCGGCTGAGTGAGAAGGTTGTTGCGAACCGGATGCCTCTGCGTCTTTGAGTTCTTTTGCAGGAGAAAAGGTCCAACCAGCACGCTCCAGCAGGCTGATGCCGAACTGAATCGGTACCGCAAAGTTGGAAGCCTGGTTCTCCGTGAAGACTGCGAAGTTAACACCAATTACGCGACCTGATGGCCCAAACAGCGGCGCGCCAGAGCCGCCTTCGGCTGTTCGCGCATCGTAGGCAATACGGCGAATGTTCAGGTCGGTGATGTTACCCTGGGTGAGTAGCGGCTGAACTCGCCTGTTTTCCGCCAGGTAACCCAACAAGGCATCGAGCGACGCATATCGCTGTTGAATTCCCCGCGACTCGGCGTCATCAAGCAGTGCCAACAAGCGATCGGGCCCGGATGGATAGCCCATCATCACGACTGTCTTTCCCACCGCCATCGCATTGGCGTCTGTCTCTAATGGCAGGATAGGAATGTTGCCCGGAGGCTCCTTGTTATCAAGCGTACAGACCGCCAAATCTTCTCGTTGCGCAGTAGCCTTAACTTTGAGGGGCATGGGCAGCGTGTGTTCCGGGAAATAGGCGCTCAGCTTCTTGAGCCGTGGCTGACCCTGAACACTATTACCTATACTCTCCGCCCGCTCATCGGCGCGCCATGGCTGCACGATGTGCCGATTAGTGATTACAAAGCCCGAGCCAACGTAAAAGCCAGTTCCCACGAACTCATACTCGGCTACAGCTCCTTTACCTTCGGGAGTCAACAGCGGAGCTTCGCTCGTCTCAAGGTTGGCGCCTCCTTCGTTAGTGGGTGGTTCCGGATGCCGGAGCGGACGACCGGTACCGGCTTCCACGAAGTAAAACGACCCTGCGATCAGGCAGACGCCGCTGCCATATTCACTTCGCAGTTTCACCGCCAGCGACAGACTGTCGCGTATCTCCCTGTTCGACCGATCTAGATCTGTAAGCGTCGAATTCGTCTTAGAGACCTGGTCTTGCATCTTGGCTATCTGGGCTCGCTGGTCATCGATTAGACGACGGCCCCGCTGCATCTCTTTGAACATCGAGAACCCGATGTAGAGGACTCCTCCGACCAGCGCTATCGCTATGACCAGTGCGATCAACTTGGTGCTCGGGTTGATCTCTTTAACCAACTCGCGCGTGAACTCACGCAGGAAAACCTTGGCATCATCTCGTCGGGTAGTCGCAGCGGATTCGAGGGCGGCGGTTTCGATGAACGGAGCCACGTGAGTTTCCGGCGAAGGGACCACCGCGGGCAGTGAGCGTATCGGGAAAAACTGCAACTCCAGGTTAGAGGGTCCAATCTTGATTTGATCCCCGTCGTGAATTTCCGCGTCAGCCACCAATGGACTGCCGTTGAGGGTGAGCAAAAGCAGTTGGTCAAAGTTCGCGATGCGGTAGGCGCCGTTGCGTCGCGCCAATTCAAGTACGACCCCATCAACGGAGCGGTCTTTGGGCAGGTCAGAACTGCGAAGACGCAAGCCACAGTCGTCGCAACTGCCAATGCGGATGCGCTCATCTGTCAGCACTTCTGTGTGCTTGTCGTCCCCGGAGGAAATGTGGATAACGAGGCCGGTTGCCATAAATGCGGAACTGCGAGCTACTTCAAATACTAATTCGGGCGCCCGCGTGAGACCGCCTTAATCTTCCCTGCGGTCAATGAAGCGGTCGCCCTACGAGCGCCATTCTACATGGTATTTTTGACGCGAGCAAAAAGAAGCTTCCTGTGATCCGATTCAGGAGGTCTCCCTCGGCGGGTGGTATCTGGAGGCGGTTAGCCGCCTTGAACCGTTGGGGGCTTCCCAACGGAGTGCCTACCGCTACAGATTAGTCGACCGTACGAGTTAGAATGCAAACCGGACAGGAATCGAACTAATTACCATGCCCGAAAATCAATTCATTTGCGAAGACGAGAAGTTGGAGGTGCTGGCACCCATAGTTACGGCGCCCATCCAACATCACATTTTTGTTTGTACGGGGAAGTCGTGCTCGGCGGTCGAGAGTGCGGCAGTAAAAGCTGCGTTTGAAAGGGAACTGCTCGCTCGCGGAATGCTCTTTGGAAAAGTGAAAAAAGGAAAGAACCCGAAAGGATCCGTTGTGTTAACCGAGTGCGGGTCAGTTGGTTTTTGTGCCGTCGGCGCCGCGGTGATGGTTTATCCGGACGGCGTTTGGTATGCGCAGGTGCGTTCCGGCGATGTACCGGAAATCGTTGAGCGACACATCATCGGTGGCCAGGTGGTTGCGAGGTTAGCGCTCCTGCAAATACCGTCAGCCGGCAAGCCAGACGCCGAGTTGGTGAGTGGTTAATCCTGGCGGGTGCTAACCCGTCGTTGCAGCCTCCTTCGGTCGCCACCGCAGCACTGGTTTACGCGCTGCCGCTGCTTCATCCAGCCTGCCGATGCGCGTCGAATGGGGCGCGTTCAAAACAAGTTCCGGATTCTCAACGGCCTCCCGCGCAATCGAACGCATCGCTGCAATGAACTGATCCAACTCCTGATGCCCCACCGATTCAGTTGGTTCAATTAACATTGCCCCTTGAACGATCAGAGGGAAGTAGATCGTCATCGGATGAAAGCCGTAGTCGATCAATCGCTTGGCAATGTCGAGCGTGTGTGCGCCTTTGCGTGATTGCCGCTTGTCCGTAAAAACGACCTCGTGCATCGGCGGCGCGTCGAAAGGCTTGTCGTAATCGCTCACCAATCCATGAGCAATGTAACGCGCGTTGAGAACAGCTGCCTCAGTTGCTTCCCGCAGACCATCGAAGCCGTGCGTTTGAATGTAGGAAAGCGCCCGCAGCATCATTCCGTAGTTTCCAAAGAAGGCCTTCACGCGACCGATTGATTGCAGTTGATCAAAGTCGAGACTGTAGACGTTCTCTTTTTTGCTGACGCGAGGCACTGGTAAGAAAGGTTCTAGTTCGCTCGTTGTGCAACACGGGCCACAGCCCGGCCCACCGCCACCATGCGGTGTCGAGAATGTCTTGTGCAGGTTCAGATGGATCACATCGACACCCATGTCACCGGGACGGGCGATGCCCACCAACGCATTCATGTTGGCGCCATCCATGTAAACGAGACCGCCCGCCTGGTGGACGATGTCGCAGATCTCTTTGATGTTCTTTTCAAATAGACCAAGCGTGTTCGGATTGGTGAGCATAAGGCCTGCCACTTCGCCGTGTGCGCATAGCTCGCGCAAGTGTCCGAGATCCGTCAGCCCTTCCGAGGTCGAGCGGATCGTCTTTACTGAAAAACCTGAAAGGTGAGCAGACGCCGGATTCGTACCGTGCGCCGAATCGGGGATCAGCATGGTCCGACGCCGGGCGGAAGCACCTTCACCATCACGGGCATCGATAAAGGCGCGAATAATCATGACGCCCGTCATCTCGCCGTGGGCGCCAGCGGCGGGTTGCAACGAAACTCCCGGCAACCCGGTGATCTCCGAAAGATGTTCCTGAAGTTCGTAGATCACCTCCAAAGCGCCCTGTGCGTCTTTCTCTTCTACGAGCGGATGCAGTCCGGCAAAGCCCGCGATGCGGGCGACCTTTTCGTTCAGCCGAGAGTTGTATTTCATCGTGCATGAACCCAACGGATACATGCCGAGATCGATTGAGTAGTTCCAGGTGGACATTCTGACGAAGTGACGTATGACATCCACTTCGCTGACTTCCGGAAGACCCTCGAGATCATCGTCGCGCTGAAACTCCTGAGGCAAGATCTGATTGAGCGGCGTTTCTTCGACGTCAAGCGGCGGCAGGCGATAGCCGATGCGGCCCGGCTGCGAGCGTTCGAAGATAAGTGCCTCGTTATGATTAAGGTGGGTGGTGACCTTGGTAATCTCGGAACTCATAGGTTTGGATTTCGGTAGCAGACCAACCTGATCAAAAGAGTCGGACTTTCGCGATACTCTCAAGCGAATAGGGCGGATTCACGCACCCGGCGCCAATCGGAAAAAAACACTAACGTTGCCGGCTTGCAACCTGGCGCAAGCCTTCTACCAGCGAATTGATCTCACTTCGAGAATTCATTTCGGTAACACAAACCAACAAGTCGTTTGGCTGATCCGGGAAGTACCGAGACAAGGCCAAGCCCCCGGTTATGTCATTGTCATTCGCCAGCGTCGACAGTAAAGGAGTCGCGGCCACCGGGGCACGCACGACAAACTCATTGAAACGCGGTGCGGAATAGGGAAGAGAGAAACCAGGTAGCTTCGAAACTTCCCGTGCCGCGTAGGCTGCTTTTTGAACACACTGTTGGGCTACTTCCTGTAGCCCTCGCCGGCCCATTGTTTCGAGATAGACAGTTGCGGCGAGCGCAATCAGTCCTTCGTTTGTGCAAATGTTTGAAGTGGCCTTCTCACGACGAATGTGCTGTTCGCGCGTGGCGAGCGTGAGCACGAAACCGCGGCGACCCTGCTTATCATAAGCTTCGCCGACAAGGCGTCCGGGAATCTGCCGCGCGTACTTTTCTCGGGTTGCGAACAATCCAAGGTACGGTCCGCCAAATGACAACGGCACGCCAAAAGACTGGCCTTCTGCTACCACGATGTCAGCACCTGAAGCCGCTGGAGATCGAAGCAGCCCGAGTGAGATCGATTCAGTGATCGCCAGTACCAGTAACGCTCCGACTGCGTGCGCCTTGTGGGCGAGTGCTGCAACATCTTCAATGCACCCAAAAAAGTTCGGCGATTGAACTACGATGGCAGCGGTCTTGTCGTCCAGTAATCGCTCAATGTCTGCCGACGTTTGCCCTGACATGGGATCAGGAGCAGCAATTTCCAGATCTATGCCGGCATGCTGCACATAAGTCCGAACCACGTCCATGTACTCCGGATGGACGGCGCCACAGGCGATGACTTTCGAACGCCGCGTGACTCGTTCCGCCATCAGCACTGCTTCCGCCAGCGCGGTTGAGCCATCGTACATCGACGCGTTTGCCACCTCCATCCCAGTCAACTGACACACGAGTGTCTGAAACTCAAAGATCACCTGGAGAGTTCCTTGCGAGATCTCTGGCTGATAAGGGGTGTAAGCGGTAAAAAACTCTGACCTCGAAATGATGTGGTCGACAACCGTGGGACTGTAATGCGAATAAGCGCCGGCACCCAGAAAACTCGGGCGCCGCGCTGCCAGGTTACGTGTGGCTTTCTGCTCAAACCCAGCGAGCAGTTCCAACTCGGAAAGCGCCGCTGGCGTATTGAGATCTCGCGAGAGTTTTAAGTCGGCTGGGATGGAATCAAAAAGATCTGCTGTTGAGTTAAGACCGATCTGGTGAAGCATTGCGGTCCGCTCTTCAGGCGAATTAGGGATGTAGCGCAACGTTTACTCGCTCTCAGCTTTCGTGAAATCTTCGTACTCGGCCGCCGTCAAAAGGCTATCGATCTCGCCTGAGCTCGACATCTTCATGCGGACCATCCATCCCTCGCCATACGGATCGGCGTTGACCTTCTCCGGCTCATCATTCAGCGAGTCATTGACTTCCACCACAGCGCCTGAGACCGGTGTGAACACTTCTGAAACGGCCTTTACCGATTCGACCGAGCCGAATGATTCGTTTGCCGAGAAATCATCGCCCGGTTTTGGCAGTTCGACATAGACCACGTCGCCAAGTGAGTTCTGGGCATAATCAGTAATACCGATAACAGCTATGTCGCCATCGGTGCGGACCCATTCGTGATCCTTACTGTAATGTAAGTTTTCTGGAACGTTCGCCATGCTTCCTCCGTGGAGTTCAGTTTGGGAAGTGCTTCTCGGCGCAATTGCAAATTTTGCCGACAGTTAAACTAGTTGCTTCGTTCGCGTTTGTAGAATGGAGTCTTGACTATCTGGGCAGCGACCAGTCTGCCACGCACATCAATCTGTATCCGCTGTCCTTCTACGGCAAACTCGACAGGTACGTAGGCCAAGCCAATGTTCTTCTTCAAATAAGGCGCAGGACTCCCGGACGTCACGGTGCCAACCCTTTCACCGGCGATCACGACTTCCTGTCCGTCGCGCGCAATACCACGTTCAGTGATTTCAAAGCCAATCAGACGCCGCCTGACACCGGCTTCTTTTTGCTTCAGGAGTGCTTCCCGACCGATGAAATCACCCTTGTTGAGCTTGCAGATCCAGCCGAGGTTGGCCTCCAGCAAAGTCGTGGCTTCGTCAATTTCGTGGCCGTAAAGCGCCATCGCGGCTTCCAGCCGAAGTGTGTTTCTTGCTGCCAGACCACAGGGGAGCACGCCTTCCGCGGTTCCATGATTTCCAACTTCAAGCATCTTGTTCCAAAGCTGAGCTGCTTTGTCAGGCGCTGCATAGACTTCAAAACCGTCTTCGCCCGTGTAGCCTGTCCGCGAGACAATCGCCGGCACGCCGTCAACCGATCCTTGAGTGAAGTGGTAGTACTTAATATCCGCGAGAGGCAGGTCAGTCAGCCGCTGCAAGATCTCCAAGGCGGCAGGGCCCTGCAATGCGATCTGGCAATACTCGGCACTTGCATTTCGCAGGGCTACGTCTTCGCCCCGGTGATGTGACTTGATCCATTCCCAATCCTTGTCCGTGGTGCCTGCATTCACAACCAAAAGCAAGTGGTCAGCCGCCAAACGGTAGACAAGCAAATCGTCAACGACTGTACCTTCGGGCGTCGTTAGAGCCGAGTACTGCGCCTGACCATCGATTAATTTCGAGGCGTCGTTAGAAGTGATTGAGTTGACGAACCGGATCGCGTCGGTACCGTTCACATCAATCTCACCCATGTGTGAGACGTCAAACAAACCCGAACGCGTGCGGGTGCGCAAATGCTCATTAACGGTCCCGGCGGAATATTGCACGGGCATATCCCAGCCACCGAAGTCCACCATGCGTCCACCTAACTCGCGGTGCACAGAGTTTAAGGGCGTCTTCTTGAGCTCAAGCGCAGTAGCAGTCAAGCGTGTCTCCAAGCCGGCAACGTTAAACCTACACAGTGATTGGATTGTTACTACAGTGAAGTCGCAAACCTAACATGCGACGTGCAGTGCGTCAAGCGAGTGAGTTTTTGGGATTGTGCTGAAATATAAAGGGAAAAGTGAGGGTCGGCGCGTGGTGGTTGTGCCCGGTCGACGCCGGAAAAAGGCGCTCACTTGAGAGAGCCTGCATCAGTCGGACAGCCCGAGTAATCTTAAAAGTTTCGTTCGCGTTCCCGCACATCAACCTTTTGCACAGTGAACACCACCCGCATTGTGTCGGGCCGACGATCCATGGACGCCGGCACAAATGCGGCATTCTGTCTCAGCGCAAGAGCAAACTCGTCGAGCATCCGCGGGTTTCTTGGAGGCTGCACGACATCAGCGAGAGATGCTGCGCCGTTACTGAAAACGTCCGCGACGACAATCATGTCATCCTCGTCCTGATAGATGTCCGGGTTTGGCTGGGCGTAAGAACTCGTTAACGCCGCGAGTGCACCGCCTGGATCTAAACTTGGCGACTGTTCGGCGAAAGGGGCGCGCTGTGCGGAAAACATTTCAGGCGAAACTGGTTTATTAATGTCGTAACCCCGGAACGGAGCGAACCCCACGGTGGTGATGGACTGCATAGCGGCTGCTTCGCGCAAGGCGACAAAATGCGGTCGCAAGCTGGCTAGCATTCCGACGAAAAGAATGATCGATGCCAGGGAACCGACTGTGTATGGCATTAGCTTAGGCTCGATCCAGAAAGCGATTCGTGCCGCAAGGGAACGCTCCGGTGATTGCTCGACGGCTGCTGCCTCGATCATCAGCGCATCCTTAATCGTTGACTCAAGGCCAAACGGAAAAGCGGGTTTGGTCAGACTGGCAAGGCTGCGCGATAGGTGGCGCAGGTCAGCCTCATCTGCTCGGCAAACCGGGCAGCGGTCTAAATGCTCATCGACGGCCACACGATACGGCTGTGACAGACAATCGTCTATGTAGGCTGAAAGGGACTGTTTAGTTTCTTCGCACAACATGATAAGTCCGTTGCTGGATGCTGGATATTAGAAGTTCGAAAGCGACACCATCTCACATCCGGGCTTCCGTCTCTGGATGGTCAATCGACCCCGGCTGCTCCCTTGTTAAAAGGAAGCAACGCTGACAGCTTCTGAAACTTTCCTGACAGATGTTCCGAGCGATCCTTCAACGGGTGTTGCTGGCCACGTTTTCAATTTCGTTCGTTATTCCAGTCAAGGTTCTCTTCCGCCGCTTTCGTCACTTCGACCCATTTGGCACCGAGTTGTTGTGAGCCGGGGCGGGTTGGCCATCCAGAGTATTTTGATCTCGAAAGTCGATAATTATCTGACTGCTCCGGTCGACTATCGAAAAGATCGTCTTACAAAGATCCTTCTAACCTGCGTCGTAACTCCTGGCGCCCACGCGCCAATCTGGATTTAACTGTTCCCACACTAATCTCGAGCGTAGTTGCAATCTCTTCGTAACTGAATCCTTCAATGTCCCGAAGGATGACCGCTTCCCGATAAACTTCCCCAAGACTGACTAGTGCCCGTCGTAAAGCCCGCTGGCGTTCATGGGCAAGCGTGTCCTGCTCGGGGTTGTTCGACTCTTCAGCGAGGGTCGCAATCAAAGGTTGGTTGCGTTGTCCCTCGGTGGTATCCAGCGAGACGGTTGCATCACGACGGCGTCTGCGCCACCAGCGCCAGCGATTGCGAGCCTGGTTAATTGCGATGCGATATATCCAGGTTCGCAAGTCCGCATCGCCGCGAAAAGAACCAATGCTCTGAAAGGCCCTTAGAAACGTCTCCTGAGTCAGGTCGCGGGCCTCTTCAGCGTTCTCGGTCATGCGATAGAGCAAACCATAGATTTCGCTCGAGCGTTCCGACACGAGGGTGTCAAAAGCCGCCGCTTCCCCTTGCTTCAATCTTTCAATGAACAGGGCCTCGGAGTTCAGCCGAGTCTCGCCTGGGGTCGCCGTGGCAACCTGCTCCATTTCCATCTGCCCGCGGAGGGCAACTGGCTCTCCGTAGCTCACGGCTTACCCCCTGGGGCGGGAATCGGAGTAGCGTTGGGCTTTCGCCTCTTCCCGGACAGTCGCGCTCTTAGACACCGCGCGTTTCCCACTTGTTCCCAAAAGTTTTTCAACGTAAGCCTTTGATGCATTCAGATTGGTTTGCGGCTGTTTCTGCGATTACCAACAAGTTCAAGTAGTCAGATTTTTCTGAAATCGAAAGTCTACAGAATCGCCAAAGAATGGCTGCTTGACAAGGTTTCCCAGCCGACATTAGAGTGATTGTTTCGCTCATCATACACCTGAAAGAACGCAGCTCACTATGAGTACTTGCGAGAAGGAATCACGTGGCTAAATACAAAAAGAAGCGGGCAAGGGAATTAAAACAAGATCGTTTTCGCGACACGACTATGGGCTTGCTGGATCGCCTGGGCGACAAACTTGAGGGCAAGGGCCGCACAATTCTTTACGGGTTAGTTGGTGTGGTTCTGATTGTGGCTGTCGCAGGGTTGGCCCTTCGTTGGAGTAATCGCAAGGATGATGAAGCGCGGCGGGCAATGGGTCGGGCGATTGGGATAGCGACGACGGAGATCGCCTCAGGACCGACTGGCACGACATCCACACTGAGTTTCGCCACGGAGCGTGAACGGGCTCAAAGGGCTGTTGAAGAGTTTGAGAAGGTCGCAGATAAGTACGGCGATCCATATCGAAGCGATGCCAGGTATTTCGCTGCGACCAACATGCTTTCCTTTGATCGGGCCCGCGGCATCAGCGAGTTAACGGAGCTCAGCAAGAGCAGCCTCGCCGAAGTAGCCATGCTCTCCAAGTTTGCTCTTGCTCAGGCTAAAGAAAGCGACAAGGGTTACGATGAGGCCGCACAGCTCTACAAAGAGATCGCCAGCCAAAACGGCACGATTGTCACCGCTGAGACCGCCAATATGCGGCTCGCGCTGGTGTATGAGAAGCAAGACAAGAAACAGGAGGCCACCGAACTACTGTTCTCAATTGCCGACGGTGCTCGCAAAGCGAAAGAAGTTGACGGAACTCCGAGTCCACTGTCCGGAGCCGCTCGAGAGGCCACAACCGAGCTGCAACGGATCGACTCGGCTCGGTATGCTCAATTGACGCCTGAGGCGCCCCGCTTAGATCTGCCTTTCTAGCTTCTCCAGCGACAATGGACAATCTCGCGCACTCGCTTGTCGGTCTGGCCGTCTCTAAGGCTGGATTGGAGCGATTGTCTCCGTCAACTTCCGCTGTTTGCTTGTTAGCGGCCAATGCGCCTGACGCAGACATCGTGACACTGGTTTTTGGGAGATGGGCCTACCTTCATCACCATCGCGGGATCACGCACTCGATCGCGGGCACGCTCATGCTGGCACTGCTCATTCCGATCCTGTTTCTGGCAGCTGATAAAACGATTGCCCGCATCCGCAAGCGACCACCTTCGCTGAAATTAAAAGGACTCCTGGTCGCGTCACTCATTGCGGGCGCCACCCACCCGTTAATGGATTGGACCAACAACTACGGGCTTCGGCCGCTTTTACCGTGGAGCGCAAAGTGGTTTTACGGCGACCTGGTTTTCATCATCGACCCGCTGATCTGGCTGATCGTGGGCGGCGCCGTGTTTCTGTTGACCGCCGGGAGCAAAAAGCAACTCGCGTTCTGGTTATTCCTCGCTTCAGTCCTGAGCTATCTGATCTTGTTTGGGGTTTCGTCACGGTCCGGAATGCAGGTAGGTTGGTTTCGAATTGTCTGGATCGTCACGCTGGTTGTCCTTCTGATTTTGTCGAGGCTTGAGCTGCAGGCGCGCTGGAATGGAAAGATTGCAATAGTCAGTTTAGTAATGCTGGTTTGTTACTGGTGCGGACTGGCAGTGGTGCACCAGTTCGCACTTAAGACGGCACGGATTGAGGCTGCTGAGATTGCTTACTCGTACCAGGAGGGGATTACTGATCTGGCAGCCATGCCGACGCTGTTAAATCCATTCTCCTGGCAGGTCGTGGTCGAAACAGATCGCGCTGCCTACCGATTCGATCTGCACCTCACCGAATCAGCAGGAATACGAAACGTTGTGCGTCACGAGCGCCCGGAGTCACTTGACTCTCCGGCCGTCTCTCAGGCAATGCGAGACGAAGGCGCGCAGGTATTTCTTGAGTTTGCACGGTTCCCAGTGGTACGCGTTGTGGGTGCTGATTGCACAACGCAGACGCTCGTGCAATTAGCTGACTTACGCTACACTGAACCCGGCAAACAACGCGGTTCATTTAGCCTGGAAGTGCCGGTCGAGTGCCACGCAGATAAGTCTCAGGAACACCAGTAGGATGGACGAGACAAAACAGATTTCCACTCTTGAGAGCCTGGCAGAGGTTGCCAGATCTCGCGAGCAACCTCGTCGTGGCGAGCGGCTCGCGAGCATTCGGGTTTCGCCCGGCGCATACTTAGCCACTGCCAGCGTACTCACTTTCTCTTCGGCCCTGTTGCTCCGTTCAGATTATGACTTTTGGGCGCTTCTATGCTTGATCGCCGCCTGGCTGCTCGTGCCGCTGCTTGCCTTTTCAGACCGTATCTCATTTGACGGAGAAATCCTCAGCAGGCAAGGTCCTATACCATTTCTAATGCAGTTCATTTCCGGAACCAGCCCTCAACTTCGAGTGACGGATTTCGAGAAGGTGGATACCCACGCCGTTCGCACGCTAAGACGCGGCGGTCGCGTGAGATATCGCTATCGCACACAGATTCTGGGCAAGGGGACTGAGTTTTCATTTGCTTCCGGTGGTCGAAGCTATAGACAAATGGCCAGACTGCTGTTCCCTCTGATTCAAGATGAGAAGCTGGATCTGAGGACCCGAGAACTGAGAGACCATCTGCAGGACCCAAAGCTGCTCGATCCTGAGATCGAGAAACTGCAGCTGGCTTCCGACGAAGTCCTCGATGGTGCTAATGCAAACTTTAAGCTCGGCGGTCCCAAAACGCACACCGGCAGTCGGTCGAACTCCATTGACGCTATCGATCGCGAGCGCGCAACTCAATTGCGCCAGCTTGCTAACCGCCTTCGAGTAAGCGGTCGACTGCGCGAGGCCGGAGAAGCCTTCCGTCGCGCGCTGAATGTGGTTCCAAAAGATGGCTGGCTCATTTATGAGTTTGCTCGGCTCTTGCGATCTCAAGCGAGTGCGCTCGGCAATGCGCGCATGCTTTCAAGATCGCGAGCGGCGCTACGGCTGTCCGCACTACGCGCCGGGCACGACGCGAGGCTACTGTCACTAATCGGAGAAAGTTTTCTCGAGTGCGGTGAGGTCGAGCGGGCCCAGCGCAGCTTTCAACGGGCCATCGAGGTGGGCCCGGAGCGCTTCCGAGCGCATTTGGGACTCGCTGATGTTGCCCTCAGAACAGGAAAGCTGGCACACGTCATTCATCAATATCGTGACGCGGCGCGAGTAAGTTCAGAAAAAGCGCTCATGTTGTATGCCCGCCGCGAAGCGGATTACTACGCGCGCCTTAATGACGACGATCAATATTTGACCTCTGAGCTTCGCCGGATCAGTTGGCTACAGCACTCACTGCGGATTCGCAGACTGGCCGCGCGGGTGACCAACGCGAGTATTCTGATTGCCCTGGTTGGCCCTTATGTTGAACCTGGCATGGGAGGAATCGGCTGGTCGCTAGCATCTTCGTCTCTCGTAGCGTGGATATCCAGTCTTTTCCTGGCCAGGGCTCTCGCTGATCGCCGCAAGCCTTCGCCGGCTGAATAAACCCATTCCAACTCTCCCGCAGCTCAAGTCAAATCCAGCGAACTTAGCCGCCGATAAACGTGGATGTTATTGATCTGACCCTGGACTGCCTTCAGGTCAGCAGCATCCGCGTTCAGCAGCGGCTAAGTGTGCAGGCGGCACGAACGGCGTGCCTAGAGCGTCTTCTTGGCACGGGGCGCGGGTGGCGTCTTCGCAGCCTTTTTGCCGGTCCCGTCGGCTTCAGGTTTCGCGCGACGAGCTGCCTTCGGCGCGACTGCGGATGCTACTGAGGCCGCAGCAGTCTTCACGTTATCGATCCCGTCTTGAGTCGCAGAGTGAATCGTGCGCGACTGCTGTTCTGTTGCTGAAGCAACTGCGGAAGTGCTCAACGGTTCGGGGTTCAACATCGCGTCCCAACGATAGCGCGGTTGAGTACGCGACTCAGCAAGTTTTCGAATCACCAGGCCGGTTACGGCGTTTGTTATCCAGTTGTGATAGAACTCACCCACCGATGCGAGTTCAGCGTCCGGCGCGGGGTTCATGAAGTCGATTGCGTACGGAATGCCGTCTTTGATCGCGAATTCGACCGTGTTCAGGTCATATCCCAGGGCGCCGCAAAGTGTGCGCACGTCTTTCTTTACACGTTCCGCGAGCTCGCGTGACAGGTAATTTGGATCGTGGACGTATTGCTCACCTGACAGGTAAGGTTTTCGCGGATCGTAGGCCATGATCATTACGTCTTGCTGACCCACACAATAGCAGCGCACGAATTGATCAAATTCGATCCCTTCCTGCAAGGTCATGCACAAAGTACCGGTCTGGTCATACTCCGCCCAGAGTTCCTCCAATGAGTTGATCTTCGAGACGTTCTTCCAGCCGCCACCATCAAAAGGTTTTAGAAATGCCGGAAAGCCCACGTAGTCAACGATGCCTTGCCAGTCGAGCGGAAACTCGAGATTTCGCAGGCTTTCGCTGACTATCCCTTCCATGTAATCTTTTTGCGGCAGCAAGACTGTCTTGGGTACGGCAACGCCCAACTTTTTGGCAAGCGAGTAGTTGAAAAACTTATCGTCCGCCGACCACCAGAACGGGTTGTTGATGATGAGGGTGCCTTCGAGAGCCATTCGCTTCAGAGTGGCACGATAGAATGGCACTTCATGGGAAATACGATCGACCACAACGTCGTACTGAGGAGGAGCATCATGACGGATGCCCCCAAGCTTGATGAACTCGGCCACTACTTCGCCCTTGCCGCGCTCGTTTATGTTCTTGATCAGTGCATCGGGGAAAGTCTTTTCGCGGCCGACGAGAATACCTACACGCTTCATAGTTTCTGAGGTCCTTTCATGAATACGAATGCGCCCGCGGGCGCTGAAGTTGTAATTCGACGGCATGTGGTTACGCGTGGCGGTGGGCCCGGCTCGTAAGTTCCTTCGCGGGTCGCTTATGGCATCATCGTCACTCACTGCCTCGAATTTCCAGTGGTTGAAAACCCAGCAAAATACCTTTCGTGCCGATGATTGTCAAACATGCGTTCAGGCATCGTATTGCGGAAGCAAAAGCATCAATGAAAGCGATAAATACCTGGGTCGTGAATGCCAAAGTTGAAACTCGAAGTGATAAAAGGCTTAAGAAAAGGCCTTATGGTACAATTCGCGCCTGGCAACTTTCCCCATCTTCGGTATTCGTTAACCAAATTGGCCACAAGAGGAGAATTAAATTCTTGATTCGCTCACTTAAGGCGTTTTCACTGTTATGCGCCGTTACCCTGGGTAGTCTTGCCGGCTCTCCCGTTCAAGCAGCCACTCCGCAAGAAAAGCCCATCACCGCGGAGCAAGTCGTTGAATCGACGATCTTCATTTACGGTTCGCGTCCGGTGCTGGAGCAAATCCGCCGCAATGGCGTAGAGCGGGGCCGAATTACAAGAATGACGGTCGATGGTAAGACTGAAGAGGCGACTTACGAGCGCCGTTTCGTCCGCGGTGAGAATACTGAGAAAGACAAAGTGCGGCTCGATCAGAAGATGCCGACGATGGAGTATTCACTCATCTACGGGGAGGGTAAACTGTGGGGAATAATCAACGGAACAGCTTTCACTCCTCGCCAGGACACGACCAAGACTTTCATCTCACAACATCGTCATAGCGTCGATACGCTGCTCCGGTATAAGGAAAACGGCGCCACCATAGCTTTGATTGGCAAGGAAAAACAGAAGGGCCTCGAGCTTTACGTCCTGGATTTGACCGATAAGGAGAAGCAAACCACTCGGTACTATATCTCGACGAGGACGCTTCACGTGCTCTGGCTCGAGTACGAGGAAGCATTGAGCCCTGGCGCAGCTGTGGTGAAGTTCACCCGCAAGTTCTTTGATCACCGCTATGCTCAAAGCACTTTGATTCCCTACCGCACGGTCCTGCTGGAAGATGGAAAGCAGATCCAGGAGAGCCGCATCCTGACCGTCACATTCGGCATCAAGCTCGATGATTCTTTGTTCAAGAACCCGGAAGCTTAGTTTCAGGCGCCACGAGACCTAGCCCAAACGCTATAAGTAGTGCCATTAGACGGCTAAACCGGTCCCGCTCCGCTTACCCTACTCACTGGTGTCCTTTCGGAACCGAGAGCGTGCTCGCGCGTGTATAGACTGCGAGCAGTCATCCCTCGGGTTATAATCCGTGCCCGGAGTGCTGCTCGTGCCTGTTGCGAGTCCGGAGTTCCAAAGGGAATTGTTCGTGAACGCCAGTGAGAGCCTACCCACCCTGATGGACACATTGAGTTCGATTGATGAACTGACTTTCCCCACTGCTTTGCGGCAGGAGTTGGTTGCGGAGTCAGCGACCGATCACGCTTTGCTCGAGGCGACTCGTACTGGCGATGGGGATGCCTTCGCAGAGTTAGTCAGCCGCTATCGCAATCAGATCACCAGCTACATCTATCGTATGACCAATGACTACGATGGAGCCGTGGATTTGGCCCAGGAGACCTTTGTCAGAGTTTATCGCGCCGCCGATCGCTATCAGCAGAGTCATGCGTTTTCGACCTACATTTACCGCATCGCAACAAACCTCGCGATTAGCGAGTTGCGCAAGCGAAAACGCCGGCGGCTGGTCTCGCTCACCGGTTTCTTTCAGTCCACCGACGGAGGGGAACCGCGGGAGTTCAATCCTCCTGACGAGCGGCCTTTGCAGGACAGCGAAATGGTAGATGCTGAACGGCGCAGGGCAGTGCAACGCGCCATCAGCACACTGCCGGAAAAGTATCGAGCGCCGCTGATTCTGAGAGATGTTGATGGTCGAAGCTATGAGGAAATTTCCCGGATCCTCGAGACAAGTGAGGGTACTGTGAAGTCACGCATCAGCAGAGCGCGTGGTTTTTTGCGCGAGAAGATGCAGGCCTACTTATGATTAGGAGACACATGAAAGCAGTTGATTGCAAATCAGCGCGGCTCGAAATAGCGGCCGCGGATATAAGCTGGCAGCCTGAGGATCACACTCAAGCACATCTGCAAGGTTGTAGCGCGTGTCGCAGCTTCTACGATCAGGAGTTGAAGCTGAGACGATTGATCGGTGATCTGGAGACGATCTCTGCCCCACCGGATTTCGACTTTCGACTGCGAGCAAGGTTGGCGAATGACAAAACAAGACCCGCTCGTAGGGTGACAGTCGGCGGTATTGCTTTCGGACTGCCGTCTCTGACACTTGCTACCTTCCTTATCCTGGTTGGAGCTGCCTTCCTGTTTCGAAGCACGACAACGATCCATACTACCGGCCCGGTTGCCGTGACCGTTCAGCCTGTTACTTCGCCAGCGCTCAACTCCGATCAGAATAAGTTACTGCCGGTTGAGTCCCCGATTCATGCATCGACAGCGGCGCCGGACGATAACTCGGGTCGGGGAACCTTGGCGGTCGTTAGGAGACCGAGATCCCAACGCAATAGGGCGCCAAGCAGTCAACGCACAGTCAGCCGGGATTTCAGCAACACTCCCGCTGAGGTTATCCATCATAGGCAAACCGCGAGCGACGAAGTTGCGGTGTTTCCCATTGACACTCCGGCGCAGTCGCTACAGCTGTCGCTCGACGACGGCAACGGCGTATCGCGAACGATCTCTTTACCCCGGGTTAGTTTTGGTTCGCAACGCTTTGTCGCAGACGGGTCCCCCACATTGATTAAGACTTCATCAAAAGGTGTTTGGTAGAGAGAAAGCCAATGAGAAGAGTAAATAGATCGGCTGGGTCGGTTTTGGCAATCGCGGCGCTGCTTTTGGCATGTTTTCCGCTGGCGGCCCAAACACCCGCTCCACCAACTCCACCAACTAGACCAGCCACCGGCCAATCCACTCGTACTTCCAGCGCCCTGCCTGGGCGACCTGAAAGGAAGCAGCCGACAACACTAACCTCGAACCGTCCCCTGATCGTCGAGACCACTCCTACAGCTCCGCAGGTTGTAACTCTTCTGCACCGGCTATCCGGATTGAAGATGTTCCGTCTGCTCCTGCGTTCAGGAGATGTCCAGGCTATTGCCAGGCTCGATGAAGGGTTCCGCATCAATGGCCAGGTTCATACAAACGTTATTGCTGGACTGGCGCTTGAGGATGGCGAGACCGTCGCAGCGTGGTTGCCCGAAGTCGACGCTGAGATCGGGCTAGCTCTGCCGCCTCCTCCTCAGACACCGAAGGCCGGCCCGCCTGCTAAGCGCTCTGTGGCAGGCATTTCGTACCAACCGGCTCCAACATTTAAAACGGCTCTCACCGGATTCGGTCGCTCTTATGAAGCTCCGGACGTAACTGTCATCGCCCGGGATCACCGCAGGCTGAACGCTCGTTACGTCGGGTTGGATGGCGTCACCGGGGTTTCTGTAATGAAATTGGCTCCCAACAGTTTGCCGGTTCTCAGCGCTTCGAACGACGTAAAGGAGGCGGCGATCGCTATTGGGCAACGTGTCCGTGTTTTCTCACCTGGTCCGGCTCCCGAAAAAGAAGCCGGCGGAAGTGGAGCTATCTACGTTCGCCTCGGTGAGATCGAAGGCGCGATTGAAAAGGTCCTGAATGCACCGTCCGGAAATATTGCGCGCGTGGAGATCAGCTCGGCCAAAGTCTCGACGGCAAACATCGGCGGCGTAGCTCTTAATGACGCCGGCGAAACGATTGGGATTGTTGATTCTGTAAAGGGAACGAAAGCTACAATATTGCCCGCGGCGATGATTCGAGCCGCCGCTAAGCGAGTGCTCGATCGTCAGGCAAGCGTTCCGCGCCCGTGGCTTGGAGTCCGGGGTGAACCGCTCGGCGCTTTCTCTATGGATCAACTAATGCGGAACGGTTGGTCTCAAGAGTTGGTTGCGAGGACGTTTGCAAATGCCCGCCGTGGACTGTTGGTTACGTCGGTCACACCCGGAAGCCCGGCATCTCTAGCGTCACTCAATCGAGGGGATTTGATCCTCAGCGTCAATCAGGGTGAGATTCGCAGCGCCGACGATTTTTCATGGCTGCTTGAGGAAGCGGGGCCAGATGGATTGTTGCGCTTCACTGTTGCTCGGCCCGGCAAGCATGAGACCGAGGATGTTGAGGTAAAACTAACCGAGGCGCCGGATCCGTTTTTTGGATTAACAGCGCCCCGCGCTCCCCACGCTCCGCCGCCGACCGCGGCGCCGACTCCACCTTTACCACCGACTCGTTACGCGCTTGCTTACTCGCTGTGGGCGAAAGGATTAGAAACGGTCGCACTAAAACCGCAGGTAGCTTCTCGCCTGGGTTCAAATGGTGGCTTGCTGGTGCTCTACGCTCAACCTGCGACGACTGGGTTCAACGCAGGACTGAGACCCGGGGACGTGATTGAAGCGATTAATGGTTTTCAACTGACTTCCAACATTGATGAGATGGTCCCAGAGAAGCCGGGCGCAAAATATGTGCTCACGGTCATTCGAAATAAACAGAGAATGGTATTTACGCTGGCTAATCCAACGCCTTCACGTTGAGAACAGGAACGCAGTGTGAACAATAGGGGCGCCCATCCGTGGGGACGCCCCTTGTTTCTTTTTTTAAGATCGCCCTTTACACTCAAAGGCACTCCTCGAAGAGACACTCCTAAAATCTGAGGGAACCCTACAGCTTCGCGAGAATCGCCTTCCATCTCACCCAGCCCTCGTCGCGAGCCTTCTTGTTTGCTTTGTACGCGACTACTGCCTTTTGGTAATCGTCATTTGCCTTCTGATCGGCCGCTGCGTCGCCGGTGGCCTTGGGCGCAACTGGTTGCGGGGCTTCGCCGGCTCTCATGAAGCCATGACCGGCGCCTTCATAGGTCACCGGGTCAAACGTCTTACTCAACTCTTTCATGATCTCAATCGTGGCTGGTAGCGACGCATTGATGCGTGCATCATTGGACGCGTAAAACCCATGTACCGGAGCTTTGATCCGCGCGAGAGCTGCTTTGTCCGGCCCTTCGGCTGTAGCTGGCGTCGGTCCATAAAACACGAAACCCGCTGTCAGGTTGGGCCGATTGGTAGCGTAACGAAATGTCTGGCCCCCGCCCCAACAGAAACCGCCCACCGCCACTTTCCCGTTGGCAGCCGGAAGTTTCGAAATATAGTCACTCACCGCGTTCAGATCGGCCGTCACCTGATCGGCAGGCAAGTCGCGAATGGTCTGACCGAGGGCGTTACGATCTGTAAACGAAGTCGTGCCGCCACCGTTCGGTCCCATTCCCGAAAGCAGATCCGGCGCGATCGCAATGTAGCCTGCTTCTGCCAATTGATCGGCAACGCTCTGCACCCAATCCGTCAGGCCATAGATTTCGTGAATCACGATCACTGCCATCGTCCTATTTTTCGATTCAGGGTAAACAACGAAGCTGTTTACCTCACGATTTCCCTGCTTGATTTTCACCCATTCCTGGTGCCGGGGCGATTTCGCGAGTCGTGCTTTTGCCCAGTCCTGTGTCTCGAGCATCGCGCCGGAGGCAGAGGGGTCCGGCGCCGGATGATGGTCCCTATGGTTTGAATTTGTAGGCTGAGCCGTGGCACAAGCCGCTAAAGCAAAAAGGCTAACGACCAATACCAATAGACGGGTAGAGATTGACCGATTACGGACAGCTGTCATCACAATCAACACCTCCTCGAAAGAGTTAATCCGGATTCAAGTGACGAAGGGGAGCATTAATGTAACCCAGTCTGCACTTGATAGCGAAAAGCTCTTGGCGATATGTTTCTTCCATCCAAATGGGCGATTAAGTTACCGGTGAAGGGACTTTGTGCGGCCTTACACCATTCTCGGGCTCGTCGTGTACTATGATCACGATCTAACAACCCACGTTCTATCCAGGCCACAGGAGGGAACATGACCAGAAAGATCCTCTTTGTCTTCTGCATGTCATCAATCTTGCTGCTACTAGCTTGCGGCACTGCGAGCAATTCCAACAATTCAGCGACGCCTGCCTCGTCCAACAGTAACAGCGCGGTCGGTAGCTCCGCACCCGCTGGTGCACCTCCGACTAACGTCGCGAACGACGGTGACAAGATCGGAATCCCGGTCTGTGATGACTTCATCGCAAAATACGAAGCATGCATTACCGATAAAGTTCCTGAGACGGTACGGGCCCAGTACACAGAAGGAGTTGCCATGTGGCGCAGGCAATGGAAACAGTTGTCGGGAAATCCGCAAACCCGAGGCTCGCTTGAGGAGGCGTGCAAGTCTGCAATGGAACAGGCGCGCACTCAGCTGAAAGTTTACAACTGTGCTTTCTAAGACTTGTTGCATGTCAGCCTTCGTGCGCGATGAGTGACCTCAGCACACAACTCATCTATCTGTTCGTTTTGGCCGTGCCGATTGCTTGCGTTGCGTGGACGGTCACTCACGAAGAGATCTTTCGTGAGCCACGCGAGTACTTCGTGCGGCGCAGCCGGAACGGACGGGGTTGGTTGCAGAGCAGGTTTTTCTACGTTTTCACCTGTGAGTATTGCTTTAGTCATTATGTGACGGCGGCGATGCTCCTGATGACGCAATACAAACTTCTGTTTCCTGATTGGCGGGGCTACGTGCTGGCCTTTTTTGCGTTGATTTGGATAGCGAACCAATACATGAGTGTCTACAACCGGCTACGGTTGGATATTAAGACCGAACGATTGGAAGGGGAGATAAAGGAAGAGGTGGCGAAGGATGTTGCGCGGAAGGCCGTGGGTGGGCGGGCAGAATGACGATCACTGGGTCTCTGGTGTTTGGTCTTTGACTTTTCAGTCAGAAGCTAGTGGTCTGTAAAAGAGGCTTCGCTAGCGACTTCTAATTCACAACCTGCTTTAGCTGGGTGTCGGGAACCTCAGGGTTAACCTCTGAAACCGTTTCCACCCCACCTCCCCTGTCGTCACCCTATCTGAAGATAGATGTGAATAAGAAGGGAGCGCGACAACGGGGTCTGACACTGGCAATTTCAACTACGGTCCACTAGATTCACTTGATTGAGACCTTCGGCGGAGAAGTTAAGGACCAAAGACCAAAGACCCAAGTTCCTCCTCAACTGACCACCTCCTCCGAAACAGGTATAATGACCCGCACCCCGCAGCTTAATTAATTCAAAAAAGGAAGGGCATCTATGTCTCGACTCGCGAACAGCCGATTTCCAGTATTTCTGTTGATTAGTGTAGTAACGTTTACCGGCGGAGCCTGCAGTTCAGCTAACCAAAACTCGCAGCCACAACCCACAGCGGATAGTACTGCTACTCCCGCTACGGAGAATGTGTCGCCGCCAGCCACTTCCACGGCGCCGGTAAAGAAAGTAAATCTGAACACCGCTACTTCCGCAGAGTTCCTGGCCGCTATTCCGAACCTGGGAAACAGGATGGTCCACGAGTTTGAGGAGTATCGTCCCTATCGCAGTATTCAACAATTTCGCAAAGAGATAGGTAAGTATGTAAGCCAGGATCAAGTGGCCGAGTATGAGAAATTTGTGTTTGTGCCTATTGATCCGAACCAATCAGATGCGGCTACGCTGCAGCAGATTCCCGGTCTGGATGCGACCGCAGCGGAGGCGGTAATTGCCGGTCGGCCCTACGCCGCCTCGCAGGCCTTTCTCGAAAGACTTGCCGACAAGATCTCAGCAGCGGACCTCGAAATCGCCAGAACGATGCTGACCAATCAATGAGCGCGGATGAGATCTTAAGACGGCTCCGCCGGTTTCTGCTTGCGCTGGCGCTTTTCCTGTTTGCCGGAACTCTACTCGAGTTGTGGTTAGTGCAGCATTATCAGGACGCGATTCAGTGGATAGCGTTCTTTCTCGGCGGAACCGGCCTGCTTGCTGTCGTGCTTGTTTTGTTGGTTAACGGTCGAGTTGCGATCCTGATTCTGCGGGTATGCATGACAGTCGTGATCCTCGGCAGTCTCTTTGGGATCTATGAGCATGTCAGTAATAACATTGCATTTGCACTCGAAATTCAGCCGAACATACCTGCTCGAGAGTTGTGGTGGAAGGGCTTGAGTGGGGCAAATCCGCTACTTGCACCCGGCACGCTGGCCGTCGCAGGTTTGCTGGCACTTGCTGCCAGGTACAAATACTTCGCGTTCGCGAGCAATGAAGGCGACTAGCCGGTGCGATTAACCACAGGCAGCTACATTTATTTATGTTAAAGGCAGCCGTTGACCATTATCACGATTTATTAAAAGACGCGACGCTCGCAGAGTCGTCACGGACCATGCTCGATGAAGGGCTGGAGCAGGCAAAGCTGATATTCGGTGGACGCAGACTCTCGCCTTATCTGCGTCCGCACTTTGTGACGGAAACTGACTTCGCACGTATCAGCACTATCTGCGAAACGGTTTGGTCTGCCATCGAGAAAGTCAAAGATGCGGCTCTCGAGGATGGATCGATCGTGGATGACCTCGGACTCACAGCGATTGAACGTGAGTTGGTTAGCATTGACCCTGGGTACAAAGCTGTCTCGCCAACCTCTCGACTTGATTCCTTTCTTACCGAATCAGCGTACAGCTTTGTCGAGTTGAACGGCGAAAGTCCGGCCGGAATTGCTTACGCGGATGCCGCTTATGAGGTTTTCTCGGCGCTGCCGGTAATGAGACGATTCAACGAACGCTACCACACGCGGCCGCTTTATGGACGTCGTTTGATGCTCGAAGTGTTGCTCGACTCCTATACCGAATTTCTAGGCCACAAACCTCCGCGTCCACCCCGGATCGCTATCGTGGATTTGAAAGGCTTGCCCACGCAGAAGGAATTCGAACTATTCAAGGAGTTCTTCGAAGCGGAGGGATATTCGTCGCTAATCTGTTCACCGCAGGAGCTGGAGTTTTCGGGCGGGCGGTTGCGAGCCGGCAACCTTGAGATCGATATTGTCTATAAGCGACTGCTGGTGAATGAGTACCTCCCTATCATGAGTGAGTTTCCGGCGCTGCTGGACGCATACCGCGCAGGGGCTATCTGCATGGTGAACAGTTTCCGCTCGAAACTCATTCATAAGAAAGCGCTGTTCGCAGTTCTGACGGACCAGCGTCGGGCGCACCTGTTTAGCGCTGCCGAGCAGCTGGCAATCGCGGCCCACGTGCCCTGGACGCGAATCGTGCGTGCGGGGAAGAGTGATTATCGTGGGCAGGAAATCGACCTGGTCAAATTCATCGTCGAAAACAGCGAGCGGCTGGTGCTGAAACCGAATGATGACTACGGTGGTCATGGCATCACAATCGGCTGGAACATAGATGAAATAGGTTGGGAAGAAGCATTGCGCGCGGCGCTGGTTAATGGTGACTACCTGGTGCAAGAGCGCGTGCCGACTGCGCGGGAGATGTTTCCAGCGCTACAAAGCGACGGCACAATCGTATTTGCCGAGCAGCTTGTCGACCTCGATCCATTACTCTTCAACGGCAAGGTTGGCTCGGCTTTTACGCGGCTCTCTTACACCGAACTGGCCAACGTGACAACCGGTGGCGGGATGGTCCCGACCTACGTAATTAGCGAAAAGAGTTAGCTTAATGCGTGTACAATGCCTGCGATCGTCCAAGACCTCCCGTGAGGAGACCCGAACGTGGTCGATGACGAACTCGATGCCCGCTCGATATCGCATGACGAACGCCGCGAACATGACCGCTCACGGCTGATCGTTGACGTGTTCTTCAACGGCCAGGATGCTACCGGTGTCGCCTCGACGCAGGACATTAGTATCGGGGGACTTTACCTGAACACGCAGACAACGCTGCCCGAAGGCTCGGTTCTGCTAGTCAGGATTCCTTTTGGCGAAAAGCAGGTTGTGGTCAATGCTGAAGTGGTTTACAGCAATCCGGGCCGGGGGGTCGGCCTGAGATTTCAAGGTCTTTCCCCGGAAGATCAGGCAACCATTGCCGGTGAAATCGGAAAGGTCTGAGAAGGTGGACCAGAGCAGTCTCCTTGGCTGGCAAGATCTTTCATATGATATACGCCAACTCCTGGGCGGCAGATTGGCCGGCCTTTGGGGAGAACTTAGCGACCAAGCTGCTTTTGAATCTCTCCCAACCGACAAGCAGCAAGCGCTTCTTTTAATTCTGGACCGGCTGCACTCGAAGGGTCTTTGGCCGGCAGTAAGGAAAATCAGCAACGTGTACGGGCTTGGCGGAGTTGGCATTGATTTCTTTGCGTGGCCGTTCATCGAATCGACGCTTTCGCGTCGCAAAGATTTCACTCGCCGCTTCGCCAGGCGCAAGGCGGTTAGCGGTGGGTTCTACGAAAAGGGTCCGCGAGAAGTGGTTCTACATTTTTTGTATCAGAGTATTGAGCCCAGGCAATGGCATGTTCACTTTGACCTTTATAATCCCTTGTATTCGCCGGCCAACACGTTAAGACACATGCGCTATGAGCATTACAGCAAGATTAAGCCCGACTGGATCACCATCAAAGACGCCCTCGGTCGCAGCGGGCAGTCGCAGCATACCTAAGCGCGCGACACACTACCCCGGGTTAGATCCAAAGCCTACCAGGCACACGTCCGGTTCAGCAGCACCAGTATTGTCTCAAGGAGCCAAACCGAATGTTTGAGCCATTCACGCTCGGAATTGAAGAAGAGTTTCAGATCGTCGATCCAAAATCGCGCGAGCTGCGCTCGCATGTGGTTGAGATACTCGCAGAGGGCAAGATGCTGCTCGGTGAGCAGATTAAGCCAGAGATGATCCAGTCAATGGTCGAGGTGGGAACTGGCGTCTGCCGGAACATCCAGGAAGCACGCGAAGACATCACCCGGCTGAGAAGTGTGATCTCGAGCCTGGCGAAGAAGAATGGTCTGGAGATTGTCGCCGCTTCGACTCATCCGATCTCCCGTTGGCAGGACCAGAAGATTTTTGATGATGAGCGTTATGAGCTGTTGGTCCAGGAACTACAGACAGTGGCGCGCTCTTTGTTGATCTTTGGACTACATGTCCACGTCGGTGTAGCTGACAAAGACCGTCAGATTCACATCATGAACGCAGCACGTTATTTCCTGCCGCATGTGCTGGCGCTGACGACCTCTTCTCCCTTCTGGATGGGGCACAACACGGGTCTGAAGTCTTATCGCACCGAAATCTTCAAACAGTTTCCTCGTACCGACATTCCCGACCATTTCGATTCGTACGGCGGTTTTCAACGCTACGTTGAATTGCTGGTTAAGACCAAGTGCATCGACGACGGTAAGAAGATTTGGTGGGACATTCGGCCGCATCCACATTTTCCGACGCTTGAATTTCGGGTCTGCGACATTCCTACCAGAGTGGACGACACGATCGCGATTGCAGCTCTCTTTCAAGCGATTGTTGCCAAGCTCACTAAACTGATCGACAAGAACCTCGGTTTCCGCCTTTATCGCCGGATGCTAATTCAGGAGAACAAGTGGCGCGCTGTGCGTTACGGGCTGGACGGTAAGATGATCGATTTTGGCAAGCAGAAAGAGGTGCCGGTGCGTGATTTGATTCTCGAGCTGCTGGATTTTGTCGACGATGTCGTCGACGAGCTCGGCTCACGCAAGGAGATTGAACACGTGCATACCATTCTTGCGCGGGGCACCTCGGCTGACGAACAACTCGAGGTTTACCGCGAGACGAACGACCTCTCAGCCGTAGTCGATCGGTTGATTGAACGCACGATGGAGAATGTGCCCAGAAATGTGAAGGTCGACCTGGGCATGCCGATCAAATCTGCCTCCACTATTTCTAAATAATCGACGGAACAGCTCACCGATAAGAAATCACGACGATCGCAATCTCGGACAATCACCTCCCGGAGGTGCTGCTGTGAGAATCACACAAGCAATGTTTACTGTGTGCACGGTGTTGCTGTTTTCGCCGCTCGCATCTCGAGATTCGGTACAGCTCAATGCCACCGGGACACCTGAGAGTTGTCTCTGCAAGCAGATTCAGATTCTGCAGATTGAACTGCGAAATGCGCAGACGTTGAGAAATGCCTTCGCAAAAAAGATCTCGGATCTGCGGAGGTTGGGTAACGACTCGTCGCAAATCGAGCTCAGACGTTTCGCGGGCCGCGAGGCCCGCACGGGCCTGATCGCTGTGCCAGGCTATAACGGTCCAGACGAAGTCGACTACGTGCCTCACGGCAACAACGTGGCCGAAAGTCGCCTGGATGTTTTCAGCGCCGAGGAGCTTTGCCGTCTGGAAAGCTCTGCTGCCGCGCAATTAGACGCCGCGGTTAATGCCTCCGCGTGTTTCGGCATTGGTGAAGCACTGCGCGCTCACGAAGATGTGCACAAGCGACGGTGCCTCAGGACCGGCTATCGCTCTTACCTTGGGATGCATGGCGCCGATCGTGCTCAGGAAGAGGTCGAAGCCTATGACGCGCAGATCAGTAAACTAAAGCAAACACTAGACGACGCGATTAAGACGTGCAGGTTCAATCTTCAATTTGATTCCGAGATCGAACGCCGGCAGGGAAGCGCTCGAGAGCTTGGTCGTGTGCGTGCGACGGTGGATATCAAAGCAGCTTCCTTGAAGGACGATGTACTTGAGCTCGCAGCCGCGGAAACGGCGCTCGAGTATCTCGAATACAGTTGGACCGATGACAGCGATTGTGCGAACTCCGGCCGAGGTTCCGGGGGTCGTTTTCGTATGACCAATGGTCAAATCACTCTGAAGCCTCCGGATGGACCACCACGATTCGCGATGTCGACCATTAGCCTCACAATCGATCCGGGACAAACCAGTGAGGTGCATACGGTTCGCTGTAAAGGGATGACAATGAATTTCCCTGGACATTACTGGTCAGCTGCGTTTACCCAACTTCATGGTGGTCGTGCGGGCTTCACTGTTTCCGACTGGACCATCGAGCACGGAGCACAAGCTAGGAGAGTTTTTGAAAATACGCGAGAGTGCAACAAAGCGATGTGCAAAGAGCGCACCACAATCCTGTTACATCAGCAATCCGAATCGCCCGCCGTCGCATCCCGCCGGTTCTCGCCGCTCCTTAACTCCTGGAACCCCTGACCTCACTAACGAAAGCGGTTCTGATTCTATAGTCAGCCCGGAAACCAATTTGGCGGCTCTTGTTCCGGTTCATTTTCGCGTGTCGGCTCATCCGACTCTGAACGGCCCTCAGCCCGGGCGCTGGTGAATGCTCTTGAGTATCTCAAGCAAAGGGTGATGGAACCATTTGATGAAACTGCTCGTAACAGCGATGGGCAGAGAGATCCAAAAATCCCAACCAGTCAGCAAGGAGAAGACGGTGAAGTCACGATTATTAATTGCGGTAGCAGTGTGTTGTCTGTGCGTCTCAATCGTGTTTGTTACGAGGTCTGCCAACATGGCTGCTTCGACCTCCGACTGGCCTCAGTGGCGAGGTCCGGAACGTGACGGGATATCGCAGGAGGGCGGCCTCCTTAAACAATGGCCGGCGGAAGGACCGAAACTGCTCTGGCAAGTGAACGATATCGGAGACGGTTACTCGACGCCGGCAGTTGTCGGAAAGCGGATCTATCTGATGAGCAATCGTGGCCTGGAGAACGAGTTTGTTCAGGCTCTCTCAACTCAGGATGGAAAGGTCATCTGGACAACCCGTGTCGGCAACGTCGGCAACCCGAATCAGAACCCACCTTACCCGAAGGCCCGGTCCACTCCGACCGTTGCCGGCAATTTCATCTATGCGCTCGGCTCCGACGGAGACCTTGTCTGTCTCGAAGCGAAGAGCGGCAAGGTTCGATGGCAGAAGAACATTCGGAAAGAATTTGGCGGCCAGCCGGGTGAATGGGCCTATGCAGAGTCTCCCCTGGTTGATGGTGACCTGGTTGTAGTAACTCCTGGCGGCGAGCAGGCAACGATGGTTGCGCTTAATAGAAAGACGGGCGCGGTCATTTGGAAATCGGCTGTGCCCGGTGGCGACCCCGCGGGTTACGCATCGGCGATTGTCGTGCAAGGTGGCGGCCGCAAACAATATGTGCAGTTGTTAAGTAAAGGCATGGTCGGAGTTGATGCGAAGACGGGCGAGTTTCTCTGGCGCAACAAGGAAGTTGCCAAGGGCCCAGCCCAGTATTTCACCCCGGTTGCGCGGAACGAGTATGTCTACGGCGGCGCCCTTGGCGTTGGCGGTGTACTTGTCCGTTTGAAGTTGCACGAGGGGGGAGTCGCCGCCGAACAAGTTTACTTCACTCGCGGACTTCCAAACGGCATCGGTGGAGCCGTGGTGGTTGGGGAAACTATTTACGGAACTGAGGCCGGGGCGACGTTGGTCGCGGCTGAACTCGCTACGGGTAAGATGAAATGGCAGGAGAAGAGTATTGGTTGGTCGTCGGTAGCCTATGCCGACGGGCATCTATATCTTCACGGCATGAATGGAGAGGTCGTTTTGGTGGAGGCGAGCCCTGAAGGCTATCGCGAAAAGGGCCGCTTTACTCCGCCGGCTCAGCCCACGAAAAAACAGGCCGGACCGTTTCCGGAAGGAGCGTTTGCTTATCCGGTGATTGCCAACGGGCGGCTATACATCCGCGACCTGGGGACCCTCTGGACCTATGACATCAAAGCCAGCCGTTGAGTGATCGAAACATGCTCAATCAGGCAAGTGAATCGATGGACTTCGCGCCAGGGTACTGAGGTGCTGAGTTAGGTTCGTCATGCAGCGGGCGTGAGTGCCGACACTTCAGAGAGGTTTGGGTAGATGATCGATCCACTCAATACCGCGATGTGGTACCTGACCTCACGACCCACAATGGGTGCGAGGACTGCGCTCAAGACTCCCGTATCGGAGTTTCGGAATCTGCCATCAGCAGGTTTTGAGGAACTTGTTTGAACTCATATCTACCTGATGAACGATCAAGATCAAATACCCAAATCATATCGAAACGATCCTCAGGCCAGTCCTCCGGCGCGATTTTCCTGTCGTCCAGAATCTTTAATGCAATTTCGGGAATGTATTCTCGTTGCCAGCAAATCATTACCACTCCGCTAGACGAGAAGACTTCCGCTAACAGGCTATCCAGGTCGGACCTGAGAAAGTTGGAGTTGATCTCAATCGCCAGTTTCTCAGCTAAAGGTGTAATCGTTTCGATTGGACGTCTGCTGCCCTTACGTCTTAGAGGTTTGGACACGAACAAGAACTGCGGCGTGGCAAGTGAAGTATTAACCTGGCCGTTTGGAGGCGCAAAGAGAGTTACTAAAGCACCTGCTCTTTCCCAGCCGCGGACTTGCAGCGACTCTTTACTACGCTCTCCTTTTCGCGTCACGCCGTACGGTGCAGCGTCTTTGTCGGGCTTCTCGGCGTGCCGCATCAGCATTATTTTTGTCGCACTTCTTTTCCTTTGGCTCATCCTTTGTCTCTACCTGTGCTGTTGGCTTCTCTCTTTGAATAATTTGCAGTTGGAAATGGGCCCCTCTCAACATGCGGTGTGATCAAGTCAGTACCACCTCGCGGTAGCGGGTGCGCGGTCCGTGTAATTGCGAGGTTAGTGCTGCAGATGACCCACCCGCTACCGCGCGGTGGTACTGTCCTCATGACACGAGAGTTAACTGAAGTCGATGACGACTTGATCACAGGTTCCTCTAGTTTGAATACAGCTTTCCGGGGAAGGTATTTGCCATGAGTTACCACATTCCGGCCCAAACGGGCCTAATGGGATTTTGAAAGCCGGACTCTACGTGACAGCACTAAATGATGGGGCCATTAACCCAATTCACATGAGCGAAACCAATGCCGGGCTCAGATCTTCATGTCTGTGGCCTACCGCCAGATCGAGTTCTGACTCCACATCTCCGCTCGCCGCCTTAAGTTTCTTAAAGTCGAATAACTGGTGGTCCAGCAGGTGTGACGGTATCGCATTGCCGAGGGCGGTGAGCATCGAGCTGCGAATGTTAGGAATGTCCTTTTCCAGATCTGTGATCAAGCGGTTGATTCGCGCGCGTTGAAGATTGGGTTGCGCGCCACAGAGGTCGCAGGGAATTATCGGAAACTTCTGCAGCTCCGCGAAAACAGTGATCTCGGATTCGCGACAATACGCGAGCGGCCTGATGACGGTGTTGCGACCGTCCGTCGAACGCAGCACGGGCGGCATCGCTTTGAGCGACCCGACGAAAAAGAGATTCAGCAAAAAAGTAGTGATGATGTCGTCAGCATGATGACCGAGGGCTATCTTGTTGCAGCCCTCTTCAACCGCCAGGTTGTAGAGAATTCCGCGCCGTAGACGCGAGCACACCGAACAGTAGGTTTGGCCCTCCGGAACAAGACGCTTCACGATCGAATAGGTATCGCGCTGCACTATACGAAACGGAACGCCGCGAGCCTGGAGATAGTTAGGGAGCACTTCGGCAGGAAACCCAGGCTGCTTTTGATCGAGATTCACCGCCAGTAGATCGAACCTGACTGGCGCCCTTGGCTGCAAATCGAGCAACAGCTCCAGCATTGTATAACTGTCCTTGCCTCCCGACAGGCAAACCATTATGCGATCCCCGTCTTCGATCATGCCGAAGTCTTCGATCGCTTTGCCCATACCGCGAAGCAGTCGTGTCCTCAGTTTAGTTTCAGCTGCCATTCGTCGCCCGAGGTTGTTACAAGTTTTCCAGCGCGCTAGTCCATGGACGTTACGGTCTGGGGCCCCGCTCCTACGTCAGCATGCCATGGCTGATTTGCCAATAACAAATGTGCACGCAAGTTGAGCTGTCGGGCGGACCACATTTCGGAACCTTGGATGGGCCAGTTTGCCGTAGGGTATGGGCGCTGATAAAAGTTGGCCCAGTCCCACAAAAACTCTTGTCGAATCTGTGTCGCCTGTGCTACCGTGCGCGAACCTATCAAGGCGTTTATCGTCCCTGCGTTCTAACAAGCAAAGTTTAGGACATCCCTTCCTGCCTCTGGAATTGCTCCTCCAAGGAGG
>JBGTOA010000024.1:0-45379 GCA_041742785.1 Pyrinomonadaceae bacterium
ACTGGTCGTTCACCTCCTGCTGCTCCCCACCACGCATCGCTGCGTCGCAGTTGCAGTTGGTTACAGGCCGGAGAGCGTTTGCCTGAAGAGGACTTTCACCTCTCCGACCACTTGCGCTTTCAGGCGCACGAGTGCGCCGACATGTCGGCGCTTTGTTTTATCCGAAAGCTGTTCCGAGTTAACCGAGTTCAAAGCGCCGACAAGTCGGCGCACTCCAAAGGCTCCGCATTTCGAACCATCAGAAGTGTAGTACTATACCGGCGCGGCAATTCTTCCCAAGATCACTCGCCGCAGAGGATCCCGAAATGCGCAGTTCCCTCGGACGTAGCTCGACAGCAATTCTGCTCGCCTGCTCGTTACTCCCATCTCTCTTAGTTTCTGGCCAACAGCCGACGCGCAATGAAACTCGCCCGCGCCGAGCACAGATCGAGCAACCTGGAATTCCGCCACCAGCACATAACGAAACCTGGAATACTCCTGCGCCAAGTCCAAGCTCACTGACCAAACTGTCCAGCGCACCTGTTTCAGCAACCGAACCACTCATTCGAGTAGCACTCGCCACCAACGCACGCTCCGGAACAATCTCCACCAAAGGCAAGTTGCTGAACGCTACCGGCGAGGCATCCTCATTTCTTGCCATGGAAACAGCGAGCGTCCGCGTTGAACCGCGCCTGCTTTCTCCGCCACCCTCTTCGAGCGACAAGTATGTAATTCGCATCGACGGCGCAGCTTCTCGCGAAGAGGCTCAGCAGAAATCGCGCGAGCTACAAGAGATTGTCGGCGCTGACACCGAGGTTGGTTACGACACGAACACCGCGGGTTGGCACGTTGCGGTTGAAACGAGGAGTTCGCGAGACGAAGCCAACGAGCTCGTAGCACGATTGAACGACGCAGGCTTTGACGCAGCACTTGTCTCGCCACCAAAACGAACGATTCTCGAACCTGAAATCAAGACCCGCGACAGCGTTCGTCTCGTCTCACGTTCCAGTACTCCGTCGCGCGCGGTCGTCGGCATTGCGCCTGGCTCGGCCGAGCTCTTCCGCTCCAGCGCGCCAGTCACATTCATATCCGACGATGAAAGCAAGACCCCCGTACGATATAACGATCGGGCTTATCGCGGACGAATTGAAGTCTTCACGAACACGCGTGGCTCGCTGACTGTCGTAAACGTGTTAGGAATTGAAGACTACGTTCGCGGAGTTGTCGCGAACGAGCTGTCGCCCGGAAGTTATCCGGCCATCAATGCGTTGAAAGCCCAGGCCATCGCCGCTCGCACATACGCGTTGCGAAATCGTGGTCAGTATTTATCGCAGGGCTTTGATCTGTTGCCGACAACTCGTTCGCAAGTCTATCGCGGTCTAACTTCAGAACACGCTTTATCGACTCGAGCAGTCGATGAAACACGAGGGATGGTTGCGACTTTCAACGGCGAGCCCATCAATGCGCTTTACACCTCGACGTGTGGTGGACGGACGGAAGATTCTGAGAACATTTTCAATGACGCCGTGCCCTACCTTCGCAGCCGTGAATGCGCCGTTGAAGGCCAGGCTGCGTTAGCGCAATTCAATATTCGAACAACCCGCGACTTGCCGGATGTACGAGTGGAAAAGAATTTGTCGCTGGCTCGAGCTTCGGCTTTGCTAAGCGTGCAGAACTTCTCCCTGTCGCGCGACAAGGTTTCCGACTCGTGGCTTGACGCAGAAGCGTCGGTGAGTGAAATCCGGACCTGGCTCGCGTCCGTGGCGAGCCTTACTCGACAAATTGCGCCGACCGTCACTGAAGACGTTAATCATCCCGGGCCATTCGCTACTGCTTTGACTAGGGCAGTGTTCGGTGAAGATCGTGCGGACATTCTGCTCAACAACGCTGACATTGAGTACTTCCTCGCCATCCGCGATGCCAGCCAAATTCCGCTGCACAATCGAGCGGACGTGGCAGCGCTGGTTCGCGATGGCTATCTCTCGGTTTTTCCTGATGCCACGCTTCGTCCGCGCGAACCCCTTTCCCGCGCCCGCGCACTAAGTACGATCGCGCGCATCCTCGAAGCGAGGAACTTGCTCCAAATTCAGAAAGGAACTGCCCGCCCGGCCGTTTCCGGCGGCTTGATAATCCGCGGCGCCAAAGGAAAGGACGTCCCCTTCAAGGTCAGTGCCACTGCCTTCCTCTTTAGGCAGATTGGTGATGCGCTTCTTCCGGTGCGTTCGGTGAATGTAGTCGGGGGTGAACCGGTAATTTTTCACGTGGGCGGAACCGGAGAAGTTGATTATCTCGAAGTCCGACCCGCACCCAATGGAGCTTCCGCCGAGAGGTCCTCGCCATTCACCACTTGGACGACCGAACTCTCTGTAGGTCAGGTCCAGGGACGTTTGGGAAAAGCGGCGCGAGGGATTGGTAGGATGACCGACCTGCGAGTGGCCAGTCGTGGTAAGTCTCGTCGTGCAGTGGATCTGGAGATCATCGGCACGCAGGGAAATGCTCACGTGCGCGGCGGCAGAATCAGATCAGCCCTTGGCTTGCGCGAACAGCTTTTCGTAATCGATCGCAAGTACGATGATGATGGACAAGTCACCGGTTTTGTTTTCTCCGGTCGTGGGTGGGGACATGGTGTCGGAATGTGTCAGGTCGGCGCCTATGGACTCGCCAAACAAGGCTTGCATTACGAACAGATTCTGGCCGCGTATTACACGGGTATCGAAGTAACTCGCCTTTACTGACCCGACTCCTCATGCGCCTCTCACGTGATCAACTAATCGGCGCTTTGCTGCTCTTGCTGCTCCTCTGGATCGTTGTCATTTATCGCGTGCTATCCTCGGGTGCGTGACGGGCACTTCTTCTGACAAACCAATACTCGCGGTAGTTGGCCCCACTGCGTCTGGCAAAAGCACCCTCGGGATTGATCTCGCACTTAGGCTGGGCGGCGAGGTGATCAATTGCGACTCGGTACAGGTTTACCGGGAGATTCAAATTGCAACCGCGAAAGTTTCACTTGCAGAGCGACGGGGAGTCTCTCATCACCTCATCGATTTCGTGTCACCCAACGTGAACTACACGGCCGTTGAGTGGGCCCGCGAAGCAACGGAGAAAATTGCGGAGGTCGAAGCGAGGGAACACGTTCCGATTCTTGTTGGGGGCACGGGTTTGTATCTCCGCGCGCTGCGGACGCCCTTCTTCCACAGCCCGAGTACTGACCTGACTCTGCGTCTGCGTCTTAACCAGCTGCGCGAGCAGCGGGGCGCTGAGCATTTATACAAGATCCTCAAACGTCTTGATCCGGATAGCGCGCTGGCATTGTTCCCGCGTGACTGGCCTCGCGTTCAGCGAGCAATCGAGGTGCGAATACAAACCGGTAAACCAATGTCCGCGCAGAAGACCGCTCGTCCAGCGCCGCCGGAAAGCGCTCAGCGAATGCGAGTGCTGGCTCTTAATCCTCCACGCGAAGAACTTTACCGAAAGATCAATGAACGAACTGAAGTGCACTTTCGTGCCGGCCTGATTGATGAGGTTAAGTCGCTTCTGGATCAGGGTGTGCCGCCCAATTCGAATGCCCTGGGCGCTCACGGATATCGAAGGGTGGTCGAATACTTGAGCGGAGATCGCGATCTACCCAGTGCAATCGAACAGACCAAGCTCGATATTCGCCACTATGCAAAGCGACAACTCACGTGGTTTAAGCGGGAATCAGGGGTCGAGTGGTTCGCCGGTTTCGGAGACAATGAAAGGGTCCAGGGTCAGGTCTACACGGCGCTGGGAAACATGGTTTCGACAAAAACCCAATAAACTACGCCGGTCATTGCCACGCAACTCTTGTTGCCGTATGGTTCGTGTTGTAATCTGATTGCAGCCCCCCTCCCACACCAGCATAGTTTACAAGGTAGGACCGCATGTCCGACGGGAAACCAGCACCACAAAACATCCAGGATGCATTCCTTAACACGGTGCGACGAGAGAAAGCTCCGGTAACGGTCTATCTGCTGAATGGCGCGAAGTTAAACGGCCGCATTCGGAGCTTTGACAAGTTCTCAGTGCTGTTGGAATCGGGCTCTCAGGAACAGTTAATCTTCAAGCACGCCATTTCGACCATCTCGCAATCACGCCGCGCGAGCGATGAAATCCGTGGGCCAGTTGCGACCGACACTTCGCTTGGTGACCTTCCGCAAACAGCCAACTCGCGCGAATCCTGACATTCGTTTACACTCTCGCCTTACAATTTTTCGGCTCATGAGGACTCTTTGTGCCTGGAACCTTTATTACGTTTGAAGGTATTGATGGAAGTGGAAAGTCTACCCAGTTGCGTTTGCTCAGCAGCTTTCTGCGCCTTGGAGGTTGTGAGGTTGTCGTAACTCGCGAACCTGGCGGAACACCGTTGGGGTTGCGCTTAAGAGCAGCACTCCTTGATGCGCAGGAGCAAGTTGACCCGTTGACCGAATTGCTGGTTTTCGCCGCCGATCGAGCGCAGCACGTGCGACGGCTATTGCGACCCGCGCTCGAATCCGGTCGCGTTGTGTTGTCCGATCGTTATGCGGACGCGACGGTGGCTTATCAGGGATCAGGGCGCGGGTTTAGTCCGGAGTTGATTTCGGAAATAGTTGGCCTGGCAACCGAGGGTTTAAAGCCGGATCTAACGCTGCTATTCGACTTGCCCGTTGATGAAAGCACTACGCGGACTGGCAGACGGTCGGACAAGCAAAAGGTGGATCGTTTGGATGCGGAAGATGCCGAGTTTCACGCGCGTGTGCGCGACGCCTACTTGCGGATCGCCGCCGCTGAGCCAGACCGGGTGCGAGTCATCGACACGAGCGGTCCCGTTGACGAGACGCATGCCCGGGTAAAAGAGATCGTGGTTCCATTTCTCGAAAGCAGGGGCTACACATTGAACGCCGGGTGGGATCCAATCGGCGTCAGGTCGCGAAGAAGTCACTGCTAACAAAATGCTGGATTCACTCACCGGAAACGAACGCGTTAAAGATCAAATCAGGATGATGCTGAACACTGGACGCGTGCCCGGTGCCCTACTCTTCTCTGGTGAAGATGGTATTGGCAAGAAGCTTTTTGCCCTGGAACTCGCGCGGGCGCTCAACTGTCGCAATCTGCTGGGTGTTGAAGCATGTGGCGCCTGCCCGGTGTGCACTCGGATTTCGCATTTCAATTACCCGCAGTCTGATGACGCTGACGATTTGATTCCGATAATCAGAACAGACTACGGTGATGTCGGGATGGTAGTGGCGCCGAAACGGGTTCTGCGCGTGGAACAGATGCGGCAGATCGAAGCGGAAGCCAACTTCCGACCTTTCGAAGGTAGAGCGCGAGTGTTCCTGATCGACGATGCGGACAAACTTAACGATGCCTCTTCGAATGCCCTGTTGAAGATCCTCGAAGAACCACCACCCACTTCCCACATAATCCTGATCACTTCCCGTCCCGCGATGCTGCTGCCGACGATCCTTTCACGTTGTCAGGCAATCCGGTTTTCACCGCTGCGCGTCGAAGAGATCGAGCAACACCTCTTGAGTAACAAGCTGGCCGCGAGCGGTGAGGCTCGTCTGCTTGCCAGATGCGCCGGCGGCAGCCTGGGCCGAGCATTGAAAGAAGATGTAGAGAGCTATAAGGAGCATCGCGAAACGATGCTGCGAGTGCTGCGGGCACTTGCCTTAACCGGCGACGTGGCGCAACTGCTGCGTGGCGCGGAAGCAATGAACGAAGCGCGCTACAAGGATGACTACGAATTCAGACTGGAATTACTTGAGACGCTGATTCGCGACGCGTTGATCTTGTCGGTAGGAGCGAGTGAAGAGCAGCTTGTGAATGAAGACCTGTTGCCGGAACTGAGAAAAATCGCAGAACGCGTAAACGGTGCGAATGCTACGGCGTGGATTTCAGCGATTGAAGAACTTCGTGAGCAACTGGTGGTAAATATCAATCGCAAAGTCGCCACCGATTCACTCTTCCTCACGATGTCGCGAACGAGGACGTAACGCGACGCTGCCGCTTCCCTTGCGAAAAGCCTCCGATCCCAGCTTCGCGGCTCTGCCGCCTCCCTTGCGGAAAGCCTCCGGCTTTCCGTTAGCTGTAAAACTCATTAAGCAAAAAGGTCGCACAAGCGACCCTTGAGAGAAAGAAACTTCAGTGACGGCGATTGAGAGTAGATCCTACTTAATGCTCACCAACTCTGGCTCGGCTGTGACCTGACTCTTAGCGGCGACTCCTTCCGCCAACAGCTTCTCAGTTTCCATCACAAACGCTTCGACGATATCTTCGCCCGCCACTTTGCGCATCGGCACTCCGTCTTTGAAGATCATCCCAACGCCGCGACCGAACGTGACGCCTAACTGCGAGTCGTGAGCTTCGCCCGGTCCATTCACCGCACAACCCATGATCGACAGATGCAGCGGTTCCTGAATGTGGGCCAGGCGGCGCTCGATTTCGGTGACTATCTCGACGAAGTTATCAACGTCCAGCCGCCCGCAGGTGGGACAAGCAACCACCGTAACGCCGCGGTTGCGAAGCTCCAGCGACTTAAGAATTTCCCAGGCGACGCGCACTTCTTCGTGTGGCTCGGCGGCGAGTGACACGCGAATCGTGTCGCCAATGCCTTCGTGCAAGAGAATTCCCAGGCCAATCGAGGACTTTACGGTCCCGGTAAACGCAGTGCCGGCTTCCGTAACGCCAAGGTGGAAGGGGTAATCAACCTTCCCGGCCAGCAGCCGGTACGCCGCGACCGTGCGATGAACGTCGGACGCTTTCAGGGAAATGATGGTGTCGGTGAAGCCGAGGTCTTCAAGAATCTGAACGTGACGCAAAGCCGATTCGACCATCGCCTCCGGAGTGGCGGTGCCATACTTCTTGAGCAGATCCTTCTCAAGCGATCCGCCGTTGACCCCAATGCGAATTGGAACCTTCTGAGCCTGTGCGGCACGCACCACTTCACGCACACGTTCATGTGAGCCGATGTTGCCCGGATTCAAACGCAGCTTGTCGATCCCTGCCTCGAGCGCCATCAGCGCCAGTTTGTAATGGAAGTGAATGTCGGCAACGATCGGCACGTCGGGAACGCGCTTGCGAATCTCTTTCAGAGCTATCGCCGCATCGTTATCAGGCACAGCAAGTCTCACAATCTCGCAACCTGCCCTGACCATCTCTTCAATCTGCAGGACGGTAGCCGCGACGTCGGCAGTGTCAGTCTTGGTCATCGACTGGACCACTACCGGGGCGCCGCCACCAATCTGAATGTCTTTAACTTTTACGGGTCGAGAGACTCTCATTCATTTTACTTCGCCGGTTCAGTTGCTGCCGGCTTGCTCGAAGAGCTGCGCGAAATCGTCTTCAGCACATCATTAGTGATGACGAAGACCATCAACAGTATGACCACGACGAACCCAACCTGCTGAATACGCTCGCGGACACCCATCGATAACTTCAAGCCGACGGCCGCCAAAGCGCCCTCGATGAGCAATAAGAAAATAGCGCCTCCATCCAGCACAGGAATCGGCAGGAGGTTAAAGATTCCCAGATTCAAGCTAAGAAACCCGAGCATGGCAAACAAGCCGGCCCAACCCATTCTTTCAACGGAACTCGCGGCAGCGTTGTAGATTCCGATCGGGCCAGACAACGTATTGCGGGCCGAGCGTTGCCCGGAAAAAACTTGCCCGATTGCTTTCCCGGTAAGTCGAAGAATTTCAAGATTCGTGTCCACCGCAAACTTTGTCGCAGTCACCAGTCCCGCCTTTAGCAAGGGAACTTCCTCTGCAGGTGCAATCCCCAGACGCGTCTGCCCGTCAGAAAGCGTACGAGCCGTGGCGGAAAACTCGAGCCGTTTGCCATCGCGTTCGATGGTCATCGTTATCGGCTCAGTCTTGTGCTCGCGAACATACTGAGTGACCTGTTCGGCACTTTTCACCGGTTGACCGCCAATCGCCATGATCCGATCGCCGGGCTTAAGACCCGCTTCCGCTGCCGGTGAGTTTGGCGACACATCGCGAAGGATGACAGGCAAATCACCGTAATCGGGGATGAAGTCCAGGAAGCCTGCTGTTTCGCCGTCCTCCTCATGGGCCGTCGGAGTGATCGTGAGCGGGATTCGTTGGCCCTGGCGGTCAATTACCAGGGGCAGCGACCGGCCAGGAGAGAGTAGTGCATCGCCGCGAATCGTGTCCCACCTGGGGTTGTCGATGCCATTGAACGAGATGATGCGATCTCCACGCTGAAGACCCGCCGCTTGTGCGGCCCCGCCTTGAACGACAGAACTTACGACGGGCGCAGGCGTAGCAGGGATCCCGTAAATCAAAGCCCCGGCCGCCGGAATCGCCAACGCAGTAAGAATATTCATCACCGGCCCGGCCAGGGCGACAGCTATTTTCTGCCACCGCGGACGAAGATTAAACTGCTCCTCGGGGGGAACGTCGGTCGCTCCTTCGCCCTCGAGCGGCGCATTCGATTCATCGCCGCCAAGCTTCACATAACCGCCCAGGGGAATGAGCGAAACACGGTAATCCGTGTGCCCTGACTTGAGACCAAAAAGTCGAGGCCCGAAACCAAAGGAGAACGTTTCCACCCTGATTTTGAACAGCTTCGCGACGATAAAGTGGCCAAACTCGTGCAGCACAACGGCAGCGCCGAGAATAAAAATAAAGGCCATTGCACCTTGTAGATAGCTCATTAAATCGAAACTCTCTCTTCCAATAATTTCAATTCCGTTAGTCCGGGACTCCGTGAGTACCGCGATCAGTCGCCGGAAACGAGTTTACGGGCAGTAGCAGCAGAGGTCAAACGCTTCTTTCCGGAGGGAAGTCGGCAACAAAATGCAAGCTTTTCCTCTAGTGAATGGTGAGAATGGCTGGGGTCAGAATCCTAAACATTCAGCGCCGAAGGTCTTGCGAGCAACTCGATCTCAGCCTGTGCCGCAGTCCGCGCTCCACGATCAGCCGACAAAATCGCATCGAGATCAGCCGCCCGCGATATCCTATGTCGCTCCATGACAGACTTAATCACTTGCGGAATATCGGTCAGGCGAATGCGTTCGTCGATGAAAGCCTGCACTGCTTCCTCGTTGGCAGCGTTCATCGTTGCGGGAAGTGTTCCTCCTTCACGCAGAGCCTGGTAGGCAAGCGCGATGCAGGGAAAGCGATCGAGATCGGGCGGTTCAAAATGGAGTGCTGAAAGCTGAGTCAAATCCAATGGCGGTAACTCGCACGAGTGACGCTCAGGATAAGTAAGCGCGTACTGAATTGCGTGGCGCATGTCGGTCACGCCCATCTGCGCGATCACAGATCCGTCAACCAGCTCAATCATCGAGTGCACCACAGATTCCGGATGCACGACGATTCCGATCTGATCGGGCTGAAAGCCAAACAGCCAGTGAGCCTCGATCACTTCCAACCCCTTGTTCATCAAAGTGGCGGAATCGATAGTGATCTTCGCACCCATGTTCCACGTCGGGTGCGACAATGCTTCAGCCACCGTTGCCTCCTGCATGGCTATCCGACTGGCGGTGCGAAACGGTCCACCGGAAGCAGTCAGAACTATGCGCCGCACTTCGCCTCTCTGTTCGCCGCGAAGACACTGATGCAATGCGTTGTGTTCGGAATCAACTGGCAGTAACTCCGCCCCTGACTCGCGAGCGGCGCGCGTCATCAATTCACCGGCCATCACGAGCGTCTCTTTGTTGGCAAGCGCAACGCGTTTACCGGCTTCCAAAGCCCGCAGTGTAGGAACAAAGCCTACGGCCCCGACCGTTGCCGAAACCACGCAGTCAGCTTCCTCATGCGTCGCAACTTCTACCAGTCCAGCTTCCCCGATGACGATCCGCGGCAAATCGACATCGCGTTCAAAGAGCAACGCGCGAAGTTTGTGAGCGGCGGCATCTGTTTCAACTGAAACCAGCGCCGGCAGGTATCGGGCCACTTGATCGGCTAGCGCTGCGATGTTTTGACCGGCGCCCAGCGCCACCACACGAAAGCGTCCCGGGCCGAGCGATTCGATCACGCGCAACGTGTTACAACCGATCGAACCGGTCGAGCCAAGAATTGAGACCCCTTTTCTACTCATTTTAAATAACTGAAGGGAGGAAGGAATTTGGCATCGTAGGCGCTCAGCAAATCGACAAACTCTCCGGCGTCATTTTTGGAAGAGGCTTCAGTCACGCGCCATTGTCCTCCACTTCGATACATCAGATCGACTGACGCATTAACAACCTTGCGCTCGCCTTCAACCTTTAGGTTGAAAGTTGCGGTGCCATTTCCGTTGTTGATATTAATACTACCCGTGACGATCGAGCCGAAGTCTTTCACTTCACCAATGTCCTGTTTCAGACGTTCGTTGTTCCGGAGAAAGTCCTTCGCGACAGTGGCCGGCTCGCTATTGCCTAGCGAATAGAGTGCAAATCCCACGATTCCGCCTACAAAAACAGCGATGAGAAGTCCGACTGTGATCACCACAGCGCCGACAATGATTACGATTTTCCTGGTCGTCATACGAACCAACTGAAATAGAACTAACCGAAATAGACTCGTCCGAAATAGTAGAGTAGCGGTGCGTTGAAGAGCAAGCTATCCAGTCTGTCGAGTATGCCGCCGTGACCAGGTAGAATTTTTGCGGCATCCTTTGCGCCGGCGCCTCGCTTCAGGGCACTTTCAGTCAAGTCACCGAAGATACCTGCTACAACCATTACCGCGGCCAGAGGCAGCGCCCACTTCAACGGCAGCTCACGAAAGAACCAGAAGTGTGCCAGAGTCGCCATCAAGAGTCCGGCGGCGACCCCTCCCGCAACACCCTCCCAGGTTTTTCCCGGACTGATCTTCGGAGCCAGCTTGTGTTTACCCAGCGCCCTGCCCACGTAATAAGCTCCCGAGTCGGCCCCCATCGTGATTAGGAAGAAGAACGAAAGCAAATGCGCTGAAAGCACTTGCTCAAAACCTGTGCGTAACGCGACCAGATAACTACCCAGCAGCGCGATATAAAGCACTCCGAGAACCGTCGCGCCGGTTGAGGCGAGCATTTTGTCAAAAGGGGCGCCACGCAGTGTTGCGCCGACCAAAGAGCTGATCGTTAGCAGGATTAGGATCACTTGAACCATCAAGAGATCCGGAAGCTTCCCCACTTCGTTGAAATAGAAGACGGTGAAAAGAGCAGAGGCGCCGAGAAAACCCGTAACCACATCCGGTTTCATATCGCGCTTTTTGGCCAGCAAGTAAAACTCGTAAAGACCCAGCACCATGGCGGCGCCCGCCATCACGACAAACAGGGGCTGCAACCACGCGACGAGAATTGAGGCGATTAAGAAAGGAAGGACGACAACTGCAGTTAGGATACGTGACATTTAAGGGCGCTGGTTTCTGTTGGAGTAGACCGTCGACGACAAAGCGGCAACCAGGCTCTGCGCTCCGGGCTCGGCCCCTGATCGGGCAGCAACGGCACTAAGTCGCACTGGCAACCAGCTTCAGTCCGCCAAACCGTCTGTCGCGGAGCTGGTAATCAACAACCGCCTCTAACATATGAACACAGCGGAAATCCGGCCAGAGAGTTTCGGTCACATAAATTTCGCTATAGGCAGCTTGCCACAGTAGGAAATTGGAGATGCGAAGCTCCCCACTCGTTCGCACCAAAAGATCCAGGTCAGGAAGATTACGTGTATAGAGCTCAGCGGCGATCCGCTCCTCCGTTAACTCATCCGCCGCGTTCCCTTCTTCGATCAGGCGCCGAACGGCTGCACCACACGCATCGACAATCTCGGCCCGTCCGCCGTAGTTCAGTGCGACCGTCAGTGTCATGCCCGAGTTGCTTGCGGTCCGGTCAGTGGCTCTGGAAATCTCACGTCGAACGTTTTCTGACAACGCGGCTGTTCGTCCAATGGTTTGAAACTTGATGTTCTGCCTGTCAATCTCATCCAGCTCGAGTCGCAAATAGCGTCGCAACATACGCATCAACGCGTCGATCTCGTACCGCGGACGTTTCCAGTTTTCAGTTGAGAAGGCGTAGAGGGTAAGCGCGCCGAGCCCCAGCCGGGCGCCCGTGTCGACTGCAGCACGCACTGCCTCGACGCCGGCACGGTGACCTGCAATTCTGGGCTGTCCTCGCTGAGCAGCCCAGCGACCGTTGCCATCCATGATGATAGCGACCTGCCGAGGCAAGCGATCCCATGAGATCTCCGCAAGCAGTTTTGCTTCACGCGTGCCGCGCTTAACGATGCCAGCGAAATCAGAAAGCATAAAAGGTGGACGAAAAGTAAGAAGGTGGAAAGCGAGTTTCAGTTGAAACGAACTTCCGAAACATTCTTGCCGCAACCAGAATCACTGTCAACACGCATTGAAGTGGAAGCACGCTGGCTCGCCTGCCTCGACGTGGAATGCCCACCACTCTTGAGGCTCAGCCCAAAAGCACAGGCAACGCCCATTTACGCGACACCACGGATGCCATCACTCATATCTGACCGACACTAACGTGAGTCCACATGCCGGCGCGGTGGGACCGACAAGCGATCTGTCACCTTCCGCGATAGCCTTCCCGACCGACTCCGGATCAACTTCGCCCCTGCCAACCGCCAGCAGCGTGCCCGCAATGGAACGCACCATATATCGCAGAAACCCATTCGCACTCGCCTTGATTTCGATCAAACGCGCGCGCGCTCGTTCGTCAGCTCGTTCAGAGATCTCTAATTCGTAAATGGTGCGTACCCGCGACTCAGTATCACTTTGCGCTGCCGAAAAGGCAGTCCAGTCATGCGTGCCGATGAATGAGCCCGCGCAATGCTGCATGACTGCCAGATTTAAAGGTCGCGCCTCCTGCTGAGCGTAGCGCAACCAGAAAGGCGACAACACGGGACCATTCACGATTCTGTAAACATAGGTTTTGCCCGTAGCAGAATAGCGCGCGTGAAAATCATCATCGGCAGTCTCGACGTCAAGCACGCGTACATCCTTGTCGATATTTCCGTTTATCGCAGAACGGAGCTTGGTAGCAGTGATCGGCCGTTGCAGATGAACGTGCGCCACCTGCCCTTCCGCATGCACACCGGCATCGGTGCGGCCGGAGCCATGAACGACAACATCGTTTCCTTCCAGCAACGAGAGTGCTCGTGTGAGCTCCCCCTGGACGGTTCGCAACCCTTCCTGGATCTGCCAGCCGTGAAACTCCGTCCCATCATATTGAATCGTGAGCTTGAAATTCATCGTTGGAAGTGCGGCAGGCCTCATGCGCATTGCGATTGAATACGCGAAGCTATCGGTTGAGAAGATTACTTTAAACTTGATTGGCGCCGCAGCTTGAGCGCCGCAGCTTGAGCGCCGCGCTCCTCGCGCGATACAAATCACGACTTGCGGCTACCGGGTTTCACGAGCGCCACTCCTTGCTTACAAAGCTCGCACTCTGCGGGATCGAAAGAAGGGACCGCTAGAGTCAACAGCGATATCCGGGAAACTCCGACATCAGCTTCGCCATCTGAGCGGTCAATGATGGAAGCGGCGGCAACAACGCCTGCACCCGCTGCGCGTAGAGCGGAAACAGTGTCGCGCGTCGAACCGCCAGTGGTCACCACGTCCTCTACAATGAGTGTCTTTTCGCCCGGCCTAACCGAGAAACCTCGTCTCATCGTCATTCGTCCCGCATCCCGCTCGGTCCAAATGAACCGTGTGCCCAATGCACGTGCGACCTCGTGGCCGATTATCAAACCCCCGATCGCTGGTGACGCGACAAGTTCGATTCCCTTACCTTGAAAATTCTCGGCTATCGCGCGTCCGAGATCCTGAGCATCCGCCGGGTATTGCAATACGAGCGCGCACTGCAAATACTTCGAACTGTGTAAACCACTCGAAAGAATGAAATGGCCCTCCAGCAGGGCGGCGGTTGCTTTGAATCTCTCCACGATGTCTGCTGTCAACACAACTCACCTCAGTCCGATTCTCAAATGCATGCTACAATCCGCGCTTAATGCCGCCATATCGTAACCTCGTTTCAGACTCCACGCTCGTCCAGGAAACAATCGATCTCTTGCGCGACTGCGGCGGCCGAGCCAATGCTACTGACATCGTCGACGCAGTTTTTAAGGTTTCCCATATCGATGAAGACCTCGCGGGTCTACTGGTTGCCGATCTGGTAAAGGATGATTGTCGTTTTAGATTCGTCGATGGCAAGACCATCGAGTTGCAAGCCGATTTCGAATTGTGCCGCCTGGAAGATCTTGACTTCGTTGTAGTCGATGTCGAGGCCACCGGCGCTAAGACACCACCGAACCGGATCATCGAGTTGGGCGCCTATCGAATTCGTCGGGGCCGGATCGTAGACAAGTTTCTAACTCTGGTAAACCCCGAACTGCCGATTCCCCGCTTTGTGATGGCCTTAACGGGAATCTCAAACGAAATGGTCAAACAAGCTCCGGTGTTTGCCGATGTAGCTCCACGCTGGTTGGATTTCGTCAGGGACGCGGTGCTCATCGCACACAATGCACCATTCGATACCAGTTTTTTGAACCACGAAATCTCCCGAGTCTACCCTGGTCATCGAATGATCAATGCGCACTTATGTACGGTCAAGTTGTCGCGCCGCACGTTTCCGGGATTGACAAATTATCGGCTCGATACTGTTGCGGAGCACTTCTCAATTCCGATCGTAGATCGACATCGCGCCGGCAGTGATGCGCTGGCAACCGCCGAAGTGTTTCTGCACCTACTAACGCGATTGAAAGAGAACGGCGTCAAAGATCTGGCGAGCGCCCGTCGGTTTCAAACACCCGAGGTGCAAACGGCTACTCACGAGCCTTCCGTAGCCGAGACCGCTTCACTCCTGCCACTCGTCTCAAGCCTTTAGTTCTGCGGCTGGCTCTGGTTTACGCTTCATTACGCCACGAATTACAACCACACAAACGATCAGCAGCGCCAGAGTGAGTCCTATCCACGGATAGTATCGAGCGAGTAGCGATTTGGCTTGCTCGCCGTATCGCACCGCGAAATATCCGATCAACAAGAAGCGAAACATCCGCCCGGAGACAATCGCCAACATGAATCGAGTGGGATTGAAGCGAAAGACCCCGGCCGTAACAACGAAAATCTTGAACGGGAAAGGTGGCGGCAGCAGGCAGACAACTATGACGGCGAGCGCGTCATAGCGATCTATCAATTCCTTTACGCGATGCTGCTTTGATGGTGAGAATTTCGCTAAAGCCCGGCGCCCGGCCCGTCGAGAGATTGCGTAGAGGATCCAGCATCCGATTGCGGAGCCCGCTGTCGCCACGGCAGCATAACCAATCATCCACCGTGGATTCGCCGTCGTCAGCAGAATCATCAATGCATCGACACCGGTAGGGAGCGGCAGGAAGGTCGAGTCGAGTAACGCTACGATGAAGAGTCCGAACAGACCGAAGGCGATCAGAAACTGCGATATTTCCGCCAGGCTTTTTGCAATCCGATTAAGGATAAGGGCCAAAATGCTGATCCTCTTTAGGTTCTTGTCAGGTGAAAGTTATGAACTTAGTGTCAGTGGTCAGTTGCCAGTTGTTTCTCCCACGCTGCCAACCCGAGGAGCATGAACAACGGGGCAACGGACCACTGACATCGGACTCCCGGTAGTAATGCGGTTTAACGCAGGTGTTCAGAGACTCTCAGCTACCGCCGCTCTTCCCTGTCAGTTGTCGGATCCGCAACCTCTGATGCCGGACGCGGCATTCTTCTCCGATTCACAACTATGTAAATCAGGACGCCAATCAAGGCCAGGCAGGCAACGACACTAACTACGAACAGGCCATTGTCTTTTAGAAAGAGTAACACGCGCTCGCCGTAAAACACCGCCAGCACGCCTTCGACGTAGTAGCGGAAAGAACGTGCGAGCATCACCGTCGTCAAGAATTTCCAACGCGGGTATTCGAGTGTTCCGGCCGTCGCGACAAAAATCTTAAACGGCAGTGGTGGTGGCAAGATCGCGGGAATGGCGATGGCGAGAACCCCCCAACGTTCGTAGGCGCGTTCTACTTTGCGGATGCTTTCAACCTTGAATCGTTTGCGCAACAAAGCCTGACCACCCCGGCGCATAATCGAATAAAGCAGCCAGCAGCCAAGCACTGACCCCGCGGCGGCAAACAATGGGAAGTAGAAGACGGCACTGGGATATTTAATGCACCGGCCGACCACGAGGTAGTCGTTGATCTCCGGCAACGACAGCAGCGAAGAGTCGAGGGCGCCAATGATAACCATCGCCGGCGCAGCAATATATAAAGGCACGCTGATAATGTAATCATTAAGCCAACGTGCAATCGATTCCAACCAGTCGGACATACGAGACAGAGTTTCTAGTTTCTGGTTTCGAGTTCTCCGAAGGGAGTTCGGAATACCGTGAAACCATCAGAGCTGGTAACTTCAAAGTTCAGGGTTCCGTCCAGACGAGACAGCGTTTCAAGTTTCTGGTTTCGAGTTCTCGGAATTTCTCGGAACGGAGTTCGGAATACCCTGAAACCATCAAAGTTGCAACTTCAAAGTTCAGAGTTCCGGCCTCAGGCTTAAGGCTCACAGTCAGGTGCGCTTCGCTTCAACTTGAAACTCGGAACTTGAAAATCGAAACCTGCCTTATTTCACAGGAGCAAAAACGGAGGGGGTGTCGTAGGTTACGCCGACAGTGACGCCGGAGTTGTGGGTAAACCGCGTCAGTCCTTTGATGCCGGCGAAATCGAAGCGGAGACCGGAAGCCCTAATCTGCATACCAAGTCGGGCTTCGGCCTGTGATTCAGTGCCTGGTGGCCCGTCGCCTGGCCGCGTGTTCGCTCGTCCATTCACCTCGCCGGCCAGACTGAACTGCTTGTTGAACCGGAAGATGCCTGCGGCGCCATACGTCAACACATCGTTTTGTGTAAACAACACAGTAGGCGCCGTCAGGATTGCGATACCCAGATTACCGAAAGTATTGAGACGTCCATCATTCCCGAACTTCTTACCAATCAGCACTGAGCCATACGCGTTCGTCTGATTCAAGCCAATACCGCGTGCCTGATTTGAGTTGGGCAGTTGTACTCCGAACTTAAACCCCAGCGCCGGGCCGCGCGCAGTTTCATTCCTCAGCTTGATCTTGGCCGACACCATGAAATCGCCCGTGTCGTTCGTAGTGTTTGTGCCAGGGGCTATGTTCAACGGAACAGCGCCGGGAACGCTCGTATTGATGCTGAGAAAGTTTTGCGCCACACCTTCGATCTGAAGTTCGAAGTTAGAAGAGAAACCGATGCTCACACCGATGACACCAACTCGTGTCAAATCACCTGTCAATCCCGAGACTGGAAACTTGGCGCTTTGCAGAAAATCTATTCCTGATTCAATCCGCATCGAGCCGGGTGGGATGATGTCTACGTCTTCGGTAATCAACGGCCGTTGCTGCGCGTTGATGCTCGCAACGAAGAGAACCGAAATGAGCAGAACCAGGGCCGGGCTAAGATGTTTGAACGTCGAGTGGGACATTGTTGGTGTCGTTTGCGAGAGCGATTGTAGTTGCCCGTGTAGCCAGCGTCAACACTAGTATTTTAAACATCAAGCGAGATTGAAATAAAACTCAGTATCCTCAAAGCCCAAACGTTCCTATGAACAACCCTGTGGAGCAGATCTGGCTCGCCGAACCAACCAGTTCAACAAAGGACTTCTTACTCCTTTAGCAGTTGTTTCATACGCAATCCATGACAGAGAGGGCAGGTGTAAGGAGCACCTTTCTTCAAAAAGAGACTATCACTTAAATGAACAGCCGACTCAACCGCCGTTCTGGAGTGTAGGAAGTTCAAGTCCAGCCCTGCTACCATACAGTCGCAATCTTCAACCTGAATCGGGAACCTTCTCAATGAAATCCACTTCCCTTCGAATCAAGGCTCTACTCTGTCTCCTTTTAGCGCTGGAACTCTTGAGCACTGGCCCGGTGACAAGCGGCGCCAACGGAGGAACTCCCGCGTCGAATGTAAGTCGGGGGCTTTCTGGTAGCGTCGGTGCTCAGACCCCGGAGCCAGCTCCGACTTCTATCAAGCTGACGGGCTTAAGGGCAAAGATCACGGTCCACCGCGATGAACGTGGCATTCCCTATGTCAACGCCGGCAGTGATGAAGACCTATACTTCGGACAGGGATACGTTACCGCAGCCGATCGCCTTTGGCAGATGGATTTACTCAGAAGGACAGCGCGCGGTGAACTCGCTGAGATTCTTGGTGAACGAGCGCTTGAAGAGGACAAACGCCGCCGGACTTTCGGGTTTGCCCAGGTTGCGGATGTCGAAGCCGCTCAGGCTTCCCCGGCTGCGCGTGCGCTTCTCGAGGCTTATGCACGCGGCGTCAATGCTTACATCGATTCGCCTGCTCCCGGAAACCTTCCGCCGGAGTTTCAGATACTTCAATACAAGCCGCGTCCCTGGACCCCTTCCGACTCGCTGATCATAGTTAAATTGTTCTTTGAGTCGCTCTCAACCACCTGGCGTCTGGACGTGATGCGCGCCGCTCTCGCAGATCTACCCGCCGAGAAACGCGCAGCCTTGCTACCTGAAACGTCGCCGCTCGACGTATTGGTCGTTGGCAAAGACACGCGCAGGAACGTCGCTTCAACGCCCGTTCTGAAACGGCCCGTTGACGGGTACATTTCGCTCGAAGCTCTCCATGCCATCAGCGCTGATGAAAAGATTCAAACTCAGTCGCTACAGCGAATCGGTCTCCACGCGGAGGCATTGGCTGCCAGCAACAATTGGGTAGTCAGCGGCAAACACACGGCTTCAGGCAAGCCAATGTTGGCGAATGATCCACATTTGGCTCCTTCGGCGCCGCCGATCTGGCACCTGATCCACCTGTCTGCGCCCGGAGTTCGCGTTGCGGGCGTGAGCGCGCCGGGATTACCGGGAGTGGTTATTGGCCATAACGATCATATTGCCTGGGGCTTCACCAACGTAGGCCCCGATGTTCAGGACTTGTACGTTGAAAAATTCGACCCCCAGAATCCCGCGCGTTATCTAACTCCGGCGGGGTGGCAAGAAGCCGTGGTTCGACATGAGGAAATCAAAGTTCGCAAGGGCTTCACAGACACGGCGACCGATACGGTTAACTTTGACGTGACGGTTACTAGAAATGGGCCTATCGTTTTGGACCGCTCAGGTAAACGTTACGCGCTGCGCTGGACGGCGCTTGATCCCAAACTCAACAAGCCGGATATCTTTTATGCCATGAACCGCGCGCGAAACTGGAAAGAGTATGTTGCGGCTCTGCGCAACTACACCGGTCCGATGCAAAACATGGTCTACGCCGACAAGGAAGGAAACATTGGCTACTACGCGGCGGGAATCGTGCCCGTCCGCAAGGTTGGCAACGGCAGCACGCCGTACGACGGAAGTACCCACGACGGCCAATGGGTCAGCTTTATTCCTTTTGAGGAACTGCCGCACCTTTTTAACCCGCCTTCCGGAATAATCGTCACTGCAAACCAGCGCGTTGTCGGCCACGATTATCCGCATTTTCTCACTCACTCGTGGGCGCAACCGTACCGCGCTCGACGAATTCTTGAATTACTGCAGCAGAAGAAAAAAATGACAGCGGCAGACTTTCGCGCCGTCCTCGGCGATGTCTACACGATGGCCGGCGTTACTTTCGCGCGCCAGACCGCGAAGATTCTGCCGCCGTCCAAAATAACCGCATCGTCGGATGAGAAGCTGCGAGCGGCGGTCGCTGCTTTCGATAAGTGGGACGGTCAGCTGAAGGTGGAATCGCGAGTGGCGCCCCTCCTGGCCCAAATGCGAGTCGCTTTCCGGACGCGTGTAATCAATGCGGCGATCGGTGAAGAACGCGCAAAGTTTTTTGGATGGTCCAACTTTGACACCACTCTCGATCGCATCCTTACTGAGCAGGCAAAGGATTGGCTGCCGAAAGAATTCACAAGCTACGCTGACTTCCTGCGCGCGTGCCATAACGACGCCCGCGCGGCCCTGACTAAGAGCCTCGGAACAGATGAGGAGCAGTGGACCTGGGGCAATCTGGTGAAAGCCAGGTTTCCGCACCCACTCGCCCAGGCGCCGCTGATCGGGCTTCAATTCACGATTCCACCTTTGCCGCAAAACGGAACGTCGTTCATGGCTGGTGCGACCGTGAACGTCGGAGCAGCAGTTTCAATGCGGCTGATCGCTGATCCGAGTGACTGGGACAAAACTCAGCAGGGAATAACTACCGGCCAATCCGGCTTGCCTTCGAGTGCCCATTGGAGTGATCAACTTGAGGACTGGCGCGCGGTCACGCCGCGAGTTTTTCCTTTCACAGATGAGGCAATTTCGAAAGCAGCGAAGCAGACGCTCACGTTGGAACCGGTGAAGCCCTAATCTGAGATCCCAGCTCTCAAGCAGTGCGGCGGAGGCGAGGTGCGTCCCGATCACAATTCAGCGCCAGGCACACTTCCAGAACCTCATCGTTCCCCCCTACTTCACCCGGGCTCAATGCGGTTGTTCTGCGGAGTTGAGTTTCCAGCGCCGGTGCGAGCGCGTGTAATGCAACACATCGATCGGCTGCGCTCATTAAAACCTGGCGTCCAGGCAAGCTGGAGTCGCGATACTAATGTTCACCTCACCATAAAATTTTTGGGCAATGTACCTGCCCATCGCGTTTCGAGTCTGACGCAAGCGGCGTCCGTAGCCGTTGCCGGCATAAGACCGTTTCCTGTTTCACTTTCGCAAACGGGGGCATTTCCCAAATCCGGCTCGCCGCGTGTGCTTTGGATAGGAATCGATGACCCGACGCGGAAGCTCGCTCAACTGCAAGTTCAACTGGAAGAGGAATGCGCGCGCGAGGGCTTTCCGAAAGAAGAACGGCCATTCCACCCGCATCTCACAATAGCGCGCTTGCGAAAGCCTCCGGGTGCGCGCGAACTGGCCCACGCGCACGAAGAGCTGGGATTCGATTTGGTGGAAGTTGGGGTCTCGGAGTTGGTTGTAATCAGGAGTGAGTTAAGTAATAAAGGATCGAGGTACACGGTGATCTCGCGCCACCAATTCTAGAAACGTCAAAGACAGATGTTGGATGTCAGACTTACAGGACCATCATCCAACATCCTGCATCAACCCTACCCCTTCGGCAGTTGCCGCGGGCGCATTGCCGGAGTCTCCTCCCCACTTTGCTCACCTGTTTGCGACAGCACTTCCTTAATCGCGCCAATGCTCGACAGCATTGCCGATGTCTCAACCGGCATGAAAATCACTTTTGAATTATTCGTCCGCGTCATATCGCGCAGACTCTCAATGTAACGAGTCGTGATCAGGTAGTGTGCCGGGTCGCCTTCACCAATTGCCTGACCAATCCGCGTGATTGCTTCCGACTCAGCTTCCGCCCCACGTAAACGTGCCTGGGCGGCGCCCTCAGCCTGCAGAATCGCCGACTGCTTTTCGCCTTCCGCTCGTGTCACGGCAGCCTGCTTCTCACCTTCGGCACGAGTAATGGCGGCTTGCCGATCTCCCTCAGCCTGCAATACCAACGCGCGCCGGTTTCGTTCCGCAGTCATCTGCTTTTCCATCGTGATGCGCACATCCTCGGGTGGGTTAATGTTCTTCACATCTGTCCGCGTCACCTTCACGCCCCACTTGTCGGTGGCCTCATCCAGAATCAATCGAAGTTTTGCGTTAATTTGGTCTCGATTTGAAAGAGTGTGATCCAGATCCATCTCGCCCATTACTGAGCGCATGCCGGTAATGGTCAACTGCACAATGCCGCCGACCAAATCGTTCATCTCATACACAGCCTTCACCGGATCCGTGATCTGCCAGTAGACGACCGAGTCAACATGAATGGTCACGTTATCTCGGGTGATCACGGGTTGAGGAGGAAGATCGATGTACTGTTCGCGCAGATCGATCGAGGTCATGCCGGGGCGGCTGTTGGTCCAGTAAACCGCTCGCGGTCTGTCGAGAAACGGCATCAACAGATTAAGTCCGCTGCTGGCGACCTTATCAAACCGGCCCAGTCTTTCAATCAGCATCACCGACGCCTGCGGGACGATTCTTATGGTTTTCGCAGCAATCACTAAAAGCACGATCGCTATGAAGCCGAAGAAAATAAAAGCCGCCATTGTTGCAAGAGCTTCCATGGTTTTTGACTCCTCAGTAGTCGTACTTGGGAAATCCAGGTTCGAATTGTCGACGGAACTATATCGGATTGGATTGGTCTCCGACAAACTTGAACTTCTCGCGGTGTTCTTAGCGGAACTAAAGCCGGGTTGGGTCCGCCTTCCTGACCGGAGAGGTTTTCAACGTTGAGTGATTGCACCTGACTGCCAGCTTCCCAATACAGTTTCGACGATCGACGCCGCCGCCAGCACCTGGTTTTCGTTGGACGGCAGTCCCGCTATTTGTACGCCGATTGGCAAGCCACTCGCCGATCGTCCGGCCGGAACACAAACCACCGGGAGGTCGAAAACGTTGAAGGCCTGTGCATAGCTGAATGCCTTGAACATACTCACTAGTTGGCCATTCACCGAGATTTTCAAAGCACCATGCTCTGGTGCATTGTCAGCGCCAACCGGCGCAACCAGCAACGGCACATCAGCCATCCATCGCAACAGCTTTTCTCGCAAACGGTCTCTCTCCATCCACGATTTAATGTACTGATCTAAAGTTGGGATTGGTGAGTCATCGGCCGTCGCTAATCGCCATCGCACGAAGTCTCCGCCTTCTTCCTCCCGCCCCTGGTAAACCTTCCGGAGCTGGACCACTGACGCGCGAGAAAACAGTTGTAGCCATAAGTCATGTCCACGCTCGATACCCGGCGGAAGCGCTTCTTCGATCAACAGTCCGGCATCGGCCAACGCCTGCGCGGCCGCCCTTACTGCAGCGCGCGTTTCATTTGTCACCGGCGCAACTGAGTCGTCCGCATACCACGCCACACGTTGGCCGCGCAATGACGTTCGGTCGAAGAAACTCGATTCCACTCCGGCCAGCACTCGAAAAAGCAGTTCGAGATCTTCAACGCTGCGCGCCATTGGCCCAATGACCGCGCCCAGCGAGTATGGTCCGGTGTTGGGAGGAAACTGTCCCTCACCGGGGATTCGGCCGGTTGTCGGTTTCAATCCAGCAATGCCGCAAAAGTGCGCTGGGATACGAATCGATCCGGCAAGATCGGTCCCCAAACCTGCTGGTGACATGTGAGTCGCGATTGCCGCCGCCTCGCCTCCACTTGATCCTCCAGGAGTCCGCGTCGGGTCATGAGGATTGTTTGTGCGACCAAAGACCGGGTTGTCAGCCGTGTAATCCATCGCCATTTCGGCGGTGTTTGACTTGCCGAGGACAATTGCTCCGGCAAATTTTAGTCGAGCAACTGCCGGTGCGTCTGCCTGGGGAACGAAATCCGAACGCATGGCCGAGCCACTGGTGCTTCTGAGGCCGCGGGTCTCGATCGTGTCTTTGATGGTAATCGGCAGGCCGTGAAGTGGGCCGAGTTTCTCGCCCCGCATGACTGCGGCTTCGGCCCTGCTCGCCTGCTCTTTCAGATCAGCTGCGAGAGTCACGATCGCGTTGAGCTCTGGGTTCAGCCTTGCCATCTGAACGAGATAGTCATCGATGACCTCGACCGGAGACACAACCTTCTCACGGATCTGAGCGACTAGTTCTGTTGCGGATAGGTGGGTCACACTGGTCATGGTCAGGAGTTTGCTCGTCTTAGGCGATCTCATCTTAATGAAAGTACCTTAGCGCGGCAGCGTTGGGCCAACATACAAATCTCGCTCGCAGTGAATCGTTCCTCGAAGGCTCTTACGCGACGCAACCGCGCTGCGGTACTTACTTCAATACTCGTGCAACTACTATCTCAGCTCAAGCGTCAGTTTGGCTTTTCGATTACTTCTCAATATAATTTGGGCGTTCCGTGAAACTCATATTCAACCTGCCTGATCAATCTTCAATGGCTTTCAAGCTAAAGCTTGTCAAAGGAGTGTCTACTTGGCGATCCATTTGAGCAGGACGTTCGTCTTGCGCAAGCTGCATCAGTTCTCCGGTATCATGCCGCTTGGGCTTTTTCTACTGGAACATTTTTACACAAACTCAAAGGCAATCGCCGGCGCTGCGAAGTTCAACGAGGCCGTCGCTGACCTGCAAACGATTCCGTACATTCTCCTGGTTGAAATCGGCGGAATCTTTATACCGCTCATATATCATGCCGTCTACGGCCTGGTGATCACGTGGGAAGCTCGTCCTAATAATCTCAATTATCCGTATCCTCGTAACTGGTTCTATTTGATCCAACGCCTCACCGGTGTGATTCTTTTTTTCTTTATTCTGTTCCACGTACTTAATTTCAGGTTCGGAATGATTCCCGGGCTAAACACCACGTCGGTCGCACACCGGCCGGATTTGGCTTTCGACATTGTCTCGCGCGAGTTCAGTATGTTGCCGATTTTCATGATCTACATGGTCGGAATTACAGCGACGGTTTGGCATTTCGCCAACGGCATCTGGCTCTTCCTCGTCGACTGGGGCATCACGATCGGCGAGCGAGCGCAGCGCCTGACTGGATATGCGTGCATCGGCTTCGGCGCTGTCCTGCTGTTGGTGGGAATTAATGCGGCAGTCGCCTTCATTCGACCTGGCGGTCTTCTGGGAGGAATACTTTAGCCATGGCAAGTAACGTTACCAGGATCGCAATCGTCGGCGGTGGACTTGCCGGACTTGCCGCAGCCATGAAGATTGCCGAGGCCGGCCAGTCAGTCGATCTATTCTCGGTGGTCCCGGTTAAGCGATCGCATTCAGTTTGCGCTCAAGGTGGAATTAACGGAGCCGTCAACACCAAGGGCGAGGGCGATTCGACCTGGGAACACTTTGACGATTCGGTTTACGGCGGTGATTTCCTCGCCAATCAACCTCCCGTCAAAGCCATGTGCGAGATGGCGCCGCAGATTATCTATCTCTTCGATCGCATGGGTGTTCCCTTCTCTCGCACGAAAGAAGGGCTGCTCGACTTTCGCCGCTTTGGCGGCACCAAACATCACCGCACTGCCTTCGCCGGCGCGTCTACCGGACAACAACTTCTCTACGCTCTGGACGAACAAGTACGCCGATTTGAAGTTACCGGAAAGGTCAGGAAGTTCGAGCATTGGGAGATGATGTCGCTCGTACTCGACAATCATCAGGTCTGTCGTGGTCTGATAGCGATGAACCTGCAGACGCTCGAACTGAAGGCTTTCCCGGCAGACGCAGTGATCATGGCTACCGGCGGGCCGGGTTTGATTTACGGTAAGTCGACAAACTCAATGGTCTGCACCGGCAGCGCTGTCTCGGCCTGTTACCAGCAAGGCGCAAAGTACGCAAACGGCGAATTCATTCAAGTCCACCCAACGTCAATCCCGGGCGAGGACAAACTTCGGTTGATGTCCGAATCTGCGCGCGGTGAAGGTGGACGCGTCTGGGTGCCGAAGAAGAAGGACGACACGCGACCTCCATCTTCGATTCCAGAGAATGAGCGATGGTACTTCCTTGAAGAAAAGTATCCGGCGTACGGAAACCTTGTGCCGCGAGATATTGCCACCCGAGAGATTTTTCAGATTTGCCTCGATGGCTATGGCGTGGGCGGCGAGAACCAGGTTTATCTGGATGTGACGCACATTCCGGCGGAGACCCTGGATCGAAAGCTCGGCGCTATCCTGGAAATCTATGAGATGTTCGTCGGTGACGATCCGCGTCACGTTCCGATGCGCATCTTCCCCGGCGTTCATTACTCGATGGGCGGACTCTGGGTTGATTACGACCAGCGCACAAACATTCCGGGCTTGCTGGCCGCTGGTGAATGCGATTATTCGATTCACGGTGCTAATCGACTAGGCGCGAATTCGCTTGTGAGTTGTGTCTTCGGTGGTTTTGTCGCTGCGCCGGCAGCTCTCGAGTTTGCGCAAAACGTCGAGCGCAACGGCGCAGACGGTTCAAAAGTGTATGACCAGGAGCTGAAACTGCAACAGGAAATAAACGATTCCCTGATTAAACAATCCGGGGATGAAAACCAGTATGTGCTGCACCAGGAAATGGGCAAATGGATGACCGATAACGTGACTGTGGTGCGTTACAACGACAAGCTCAAGGCGACTGACAACAAACTGCTCGAGCTAATGGACCGCTACAAACAAATCTCCATCAACGATTCCAACCTCTGGGCCACAATGGCCCTTCCGCACGCCCGACACCTGGCGAACATGCTGGAACTCGCACGCGTCATCACGCTCGGCGCGCTTAACCGCAATGAATCTCGCGGCGCGCACTACAAGCCTGAATTTCCAGATCGTGATGATGAAAACTTTCTGAAGACCACGATGGCCGAGTACTCGGGCGAAGGTCCGGTGTTCTCGTTTGAACCGGTCGATACTTCCTTGATCAAGCCACGCAAGCGCGATTACAGCAAAGGAAAACAACAGGGCGCAGCGGCGGCAAGCGGTTCCCAAAAGCAGGGCGCGCCACAGGTTCCGCAACCGGAAACTGAACAGAAACCTGTGAATCTTAGTGGGCCCACGATTTGGGGACAAGACAAAGAGAAAATGACCGACGATCCGTTAGGCGAACCAGGCACGCGAAAAGAACAGGGCAAGTCAATCGACGAGGCGGGAGGGAAATCATAATGAGCGCTACACATGCTTCCACCCACCGACATGCGCCGGGAAAGACGGTCGAAATTCACATTCGCCGGCGGCCTAATCCAGATTCGCCACAACACTGGGAGATTTTTGAAATTCCCTATCGTCCTAATCTCAACGTCATTTCGTGCCTGATGGAGATTCAAACGAACCCTGTTACGAAGGAGGGGCTGCGCACCACGCCTCCCGTCTGGCAGATGAATTGTCTCGAGCAGGTCTGTGGCATCTGCACGATGGTCATCAACGGTCGGGCACGGCAATCCTGTTCAGCGTTAATAGATCAACTCGAACAGCCGATCAAACTCGAGCCCATGTCCAAGTTTCCAAATATTCGTGACCTCGTGGTCGACCGCTCGCAAATGTTCGATCACCTGAAACGTGTGAATGCGTGGATTGAACTCGACGGGACTCACGATCTCGGTCCAGGTCCGCGCATGGATCAGGAAGACGTGCAAGAGCGCTATGCCTACTCACGCTGCATGACGTGTGGCTGCTGTCTGGAGGCATGTCCGCAATACGACGGAGATCAGTACATCGGGCCGCAGGCAATCGCCCAGGTGCGACTCTTCAACATGCACCCTACCGGCAAGATGAACCGCGATGAGCGGCTGGAAGCAATCGTTCAGGATGATGGCATCGGAAGTTGCGGTAACGCACAGAACTGCGTCAAGGCCTGTCCCATGGGCATTCCGCTGACCAAAGCAATTTATGAAGAGAATAGAGAAACTGTCCTGTATGGGTTGCTCGGTTGGTTGCGCCAATAGTTCTCCGAAGCTTGGCAAGGCAGCTCGTGACTACTTTAAACGCCCAGTATGTTAACCAGCTCCTGAACCGACGCCGCGCTCTTTTGCAGAGCAATGCGCTCTTCCGATGTCAGGTTGATCTCGATAATCTGTTCGAGCCCGCGCGCTCCAAGTTTGCAGGGGACGCCAACGTAAAGACCATTCACGCCATACTCGCCTTCAAGATAGGCCGCACAGGGAAGAATTTTTTTCTTGTCCTTCAAGATCGATTCAGTCATCTCCACCGCAGCTGCCGAAGGCGCATAATAGGCCGAACCGGTTTTCAACAACGATACGATTTCTGCGCCGCCATTCGCCGTTCGCTTCACAATTGCATCGATCTGTTCTTTGGGAAGCAGCTCAGTAATCGGAATTCCCGCGCAGGTTGAAAAGCGCGGCAGCGGCACCATCGTGTCACCGTGGCCACCCAGGACAAACGCGGTGACGTTCTCTACCGAAACATCAAGAGCTTCGGCGAGAAAACAACGCATCCGGGCCGAGTCGAGCACGCCGGCCATGCCGAGCACACGATGTTTTGGAAATCCGGAACGACGATATGCGACCTGGCACATCGCGTCCAACGGATTTGAGACAACGATCAGAATCGAGTTCGGCGAACGGCGCACCACTTCATCGACAACCTTCGAGACGATGTCGGCATTGGTCTTTAAGAGATCATCACGACTCATACCCGGCTTGCGTGGCAGACCGGCAGTGATAATGACAACATCGGAATTCTCGGTACCGTCGTACGTGTTAGTTCCCACCATTCGAACATCAAAACTTTCAATCGGCGCGGCCTGGGCCAAATCCAGCGCCTTGCCCTGCGGGACACCTTCAACAATGTCCACCAGGACAACATCGCCCAGTTCTTTCGCGGCCAGCCAGTGCGCTGCGGTCGCGCCAACGTTACCCGCACCCACGACGGTAATCTTTTTTCGTGCAGCCATCAGTCCAGTCCTTTCGACAGCAGGAACCGGTAAAGCAAAGTTTTCCTGCATGGTCCGTATATGAGATTGTTAGGATTTGAAACATCGGGAGTTTACGAGCGAGCGATCAAGGGTGTCAAGAAAGCCGTTGATGAGTGATATTTTCAAGAACCGCGGAGTGCAGCGTCCGGTCGTTAAGTGAGGGTCACCTGGTCTTGAAAGTCTTTCATTGATTCAGCGCGCGCTAACATACTTCTTTGGAGCCCGGCCGCCTTCGCTCCTCAGTACTGAGACGCTCCCGACGCCGCCTCCTGTTTCTCGGAGCGGGCAAACATTTGGAAGGCGCATTTGATAGGCGCATTCAACAAATCGTTAAAATGCAATTTCCTGCGTGGCTCCGAAGATTATTGATAGCGAACCCGATTGCAAACCGGGTGCCCGGGCCTTCTGAACCCGACGAATCCGCCCTAGATCCCTTCAACCCTTTTCCAGACCCAATCGAAGTTCCGCTATCCGACATCATTGACCTTCACACAATCCAGCCTCGAGACGTTAAGCGCGTGGTGGAGGAATATCTCTTTCAAGCTAACAAAGCGGGGTTTAGGGGAGTGCGGATTATCCATGGCAAAGGAATCGGCGTGCAGCGAGAGACGGTGAGATCAATTCTCGGACGCACGCCATTTGTTCACGATTGGACTGACGCTCCGCCCGAAGCCGGCGGACTCGGTGCGACAATTGTGCGCTTTAAGACATCAGCAGATTAGGAAATACCTGTTCAACGTTCGAATGTCGGACTTACTATTGCCCGCAATCCACGTTCGTACGGCTTACCACGGGCGCAAACCTCACTTGATATTCCGCCGAGGTGATGAACGCGCAGATCATGCCGGGATAGTTGTTTGGCTCGCGATTGTTGATGACATCCAGCCAAAAGTTATACCCGCCCGGATCAGGATCGCGCAGCAGGTAACCAAAGTATTGCATCAGCACGAACGAGGGATTGTATTCGCGTGTCTTGAATTGGATGATCTCAACCACCGAATGCACAACGCCGGCCCGACTTTTGGGATTGGCCGGGTTCTGCATCGCCGCGATCTCGGTTTGACGTTCCGCGGCGAAGGGGATCAACTGGGCAGTGTCGAACAGCTGATTTACAAATTGCTCGGGCGTTTGATTGGCTGGATAAACTGCTGTAAAGGCATTTCGCGAAACCCAATCTTCTGCGAACGCCTGCTTCGACTGTTCCAGGTTCGGCCCAAAGACCACCAAAGCCCGGTCGACATTGAATTCCGCAAAGGTAGGCACGCGACCAAACGAAGCCTTGTACATGCGGTAGACGAAGGATCCGGTTTCCTGAAACTCCGCCTCACCAAAGAAAGACCCGGAGACTCCGATGCGGCGATGATGAACACAAAGCGTGTCGTCCCCACACGACGTTATCTGGCCGGTCCAATAGGCCTGCCCACCAGTGTCCGGGCCACGCCCCAGAAAATCCTGATAGTGCTGGCTCACAAAGAAATCCGCGTTATCAATCGGGTTGGTCGTGGGAATTCCCTGTAGCGCTCGGAAAACATTCAAGCGGCCTGAGGCGATGGGCGTGTTGGCCCAACTCGATGGCAGAGCTTCCGACGTACTCATCAGAATGCTTTTGAGTTGAGACCTTGTAAGAAACCGATTCTGGGCCACCATTAGCGCAGCTGCACCGGAAACATGTGGAGTCGCCATCGATGTTCCGCTGAGGAACTGATAGCCGTTCAGGGGATTTAGTGCAGTGCTAAAGATTCCAGCGCCAGGGGCGGCAATATCTACACTGATCGCCCCATAGTTCGAAAAGCCCGCGCGGGCATCAGCTTGATCAGAAGCGGCAACCGCGATGATGCTTGGCGAGTCGTAACTGGCGGGATAGAACGGATTCGCCTCGAGGTTGCCCGCACCGTTCCCAGCAGCAAACACATTGAGAATACCTGCGTCCCCGGCTAGATCAATCGCGTCCTTCAGTGCCTGATCAAAAGCTGGGGCTTCGGGAGCGCCACCCCAACTACTGTTCGTCACGCGCAGGTTAATGCCGCGCTGACGCATCATTGCTGCGTATTGAAAAGCTTCAATAACACTCGCTGAGCTGCCATTCCCAGCCTGGTCATGCGTCTTAAGGGCCATTAGGCTGACGGACCAGTTCACTCCCACTACGCCGGTTCCGTTATTGCCCACCGCTCCTATTGTTCCTGCAACGTGCGTCCCGTGTCCCCCGTCATCCATTGGGTTCGAATCATGGTTGATGGTATCGATGCCAAAAACATCGTCGATGTAACCGTTACCATCGTCGTCGATGTTGTTCGTAGCCTTGTTTACTCCGCCTCCATCCAACCCTGTTTCGCCAGGGTTGCGCCACATGTTGGCACTCAGGTCTTCGTGGTTGTAGTTCACTCCCAGATCCAACACAGCCACGACAACGGACAAACTCCCGGTCGTAATGTTCCACGCCGATTCCGCATCAATGTCTGCTCCCGGGATGCCGCCATTCTGGCCGGTGTTTTTTAATCCCACCAGAGACGGAAAGTGCGGATCATTCGGCGTAGCTTGTACTCGATAAATGAAGTTCGGTTGAGCCGCGACAACTCCCGGCGACGACTCGAGCCTCGCGATGCCTTCGCCGACAGTCAGGCCCTGAGGTAGACGGACACGGTGCCAACCGACCGCGTCGAACTCGGCAAGACGTTCGCCGCCGAGACGGCGAATAGTCTCGGTTGCGTTCTCTCTCTTGATACTGGCAGCGAACTTCACCAGCAGTTCATGGGCGATGTACTCGCCGCCGGGCTCCATAGATTGGCTATGAGAGTTCTGACCAGAAAAATAGCAGAGACCGACCACGATGAAGAGCGAAGCAAACAAAAACTTCAGAGGACGCAGGATTCTCATGACTGGGTGTTATGCCTGAGTTAAACGACTAAGGGTCAGGGGAGTTGAACCCTAATCAGGGTGCGGGCCAAGTTATCACTAAGTCAGATTATGATAAAGCCGAGGAACAGTGGGGCGCGCGTAACACGACCGGAAGGTGACCATGCTTCTCATGGTCGTCCTAAAGAGTGGTTGAAATCATTTCGCTACACACATAGACTCAACTCATCGTTTTGATCAAACCCAGCGACTGCGAGAGTGAGATGCCAATGCCCCGACGCCACAGAATTGCCACATTCCTGATTGTTCTCTTATTAGCCGTTCCGTTGGGAGCAGTCCCCTCCGGTGCCGGCTCGACAGCAGATTTGCTAACCTACCAGGAACTCGTTGCGCTTTACGAGTTCGATAGTCCATCCGAACAACTTCAAGGCAAGTTGCAAAAACTGTTGACCACACCGTTTGTCAACAACGACGCGTCGGTCGCGGGGGCGCGACCGTTGAAGCCGAACTCGAGTGCAATTGGACGCTACTTGCGCGTAGCCCAGTGGAATATTGAGCGTGGGCTGGAATACGAGGCGTTGGAAAGTGTCTTCACGAATCCCGAAAAATACGCGTCGCTGTTGGACTCGGCGAAATATGCTCCCGGCAGTGCCCAAAGAGCTCTGGCGCTGGAGCAAGCGCAGTCGTTGAGGGAAGCAGACATCGTGGTGCTGAACGAAGTCGATTGGGGAATGAAGCGTACCGGCTATCGAAACATCGTTGCTGAGCTCGCCGCCGCCACCGGGATGAATTATGCCTTTGGCACCGAATTCGTCGAGGTGGATCCGATTTCGCTTGGCACAGAGAAATTCGAAGGCCTCGAAGAGAAAGTCCGAAGTGGCCTCACAGAGCAGATTACGGTCGATCCGGAGCGTTACAAGGGTTTGCACGGGACGGCAATTCTTAGCCGATTCCCGCTCGTGAATGTCAGGCTGGTGCCCTTTCGCACACAGGGCCACGACTGGTACACGGTTGAGAAAAAGGGCACCAGCAAAATTGAGAAAGGCAAACGCAAAGCTTCGGAGATAGCCTTCCAGCAAAAGATAGAACGAGAAGTGCGGCGCGGGGGACGGACAATGCTGCTCGCGGACATCGAAGATCCGGATATTCCCACGGGCCGGCTCACAATCGTGGGTACTCATCTCGAGGCCAAGACACAACCCAAAAATCGTTTGAAGCAGTTGCAGGAATTGCTGGCCACAATCAAAGACATTAAGAATCCCGTGGTCGTCGCGGGCGATATGAATACCTCGACGCGAGATTCCACGCCCACTTCGATGAAACGCGAAATCAAGAAGCGTTTAGGCAGCAAGAAGTTCTGGATGGAACAGGGGATCAAATTCCTTACAGGCTTATCGTGGCCCAACACCTTAATGCTCGCCGGCGTCAACGAGTATCGCAAGCAGGCTGATCCCACGGTGCGCAGCGTTCATTTCGTTGCGACAAACCCTGAGGCAAAGTTTTTTGAAGTGTTGAAAGCCTTCCGTTTTGATGATGCGGGCGCTTTTGATTTCCGCGGCAATCGGGAGCGGGCTATTGGCAGCGGCAACTCGCCGCTTGCGAATTCCAATCAGAGAGGCGGCAAAGGGTTCGTTACGACGTTTGAGGTTGAACGCACTATCGGGTTTGTCGGCAAGTTCAAACTCGACTGGATTTTCGTCAAGCCACCGGCGCTAAAGTCTCCTTATGGCGACGGACAGTCTTACCACTTCGCTCCGCACTTCGCGCGAACGCTGAAAGACTTAAACCGCGGCATCGAAGACAGCATTTCAGATCACGATCCGCTGATTGTTGATCTGCCGCTTAACGAACCTATTGAAATAAGAAGCGAATTGCTCGGAAGTCAGCGTCCGAATTCCGAGCAGTAGCGCCATGGGTGCTGGTTGATTTCTTTACAAGGTTGCCGCCTCTAAGTCCATCATCTGGTAATTCACTGAGCCCAATGCTGGCCTGAGATTTGCAGAGTGCCCAACATTCCCGCAAAAAAGATTGAACGAAATTAGTTAGAGCGAACAAGGGAACCAGGGAGATAAGAATGATCAAGCTTAGCTTGCTCGCCATGGGAGCGTCGCTCCTGACCTTAGGTCTCGGCATTCCCGCCAAGGCAGACTCAAACCTCGACACCGCCCGTCTCTCAAAAAGCCTTCAGAACAGTATTGCTTCGGATCAGGGTTTAGCGCTGAACTCTTTCTCAGCTCGTAAATCCTGGCACATGTCGCCCGAAAGTGAAGGGAGCTTTAGCGTCAACTCGGCACACCTACAGACATTACACATACACGGTTTCAGGGATCCCGAACAGATCAGTACGCTTCCAAATCCGGAACCGGCAACAATGCTCCTTCTCGGTAGCGGCTTGGTAGAGGGATTGTCGGCGTCGCCCGAAAAACGCGCCGCAGTCCCTCGCGGCAATGACCTGCCGTTTATCGTTTCTGGGGTCCCGAATTGAAATGCGAAAAGCCGCTCATCATCCGGCTGGGCGGTTTATTAACTGAAGAGAAATACCCGTATGAAAAACAAGCCAACAATCCTTCCGTTAGACATAAACGGAAACATATACCTTCTGAAGGACGAGCACGGGGCAACGATCGGTACCGGTACGCTTGAAGTGTGCGAAGTTCTCTTAACTCTAATCACAAAATCCGAGACCGTCGTTGAGCCAATTAACAAAATGGTGATCCGCCGTCAGAACATCCGGTCTGCGATCAGTATTTGAGCTTTGTCTAAGCTTCACCTGGCGAAATTGTCCAGTCCCGCTGCCTCTCCCTGGCTGTTGTCCCCGCTAATTACCACGGTGACCTCCGCGCTCTGACTAGTTGAGTCAGCCATCAATCTGAAATTTAGCTGCCTAAATTCAGCGTGAACCAAAGTTGTCACTGGGATTACTCGCGTCCGAGGTCAACGGGGCCATTCTGCGTCCAGAACTGATTTTCCATTGGGTGTTAAATCAGCAAAATCCTGGTCCATTAGGGAGTCCGATCTAGTTTTTTTGGCACAAGTGCTCGCCAGCGAACAGCTCCGGTTATTACTTGAGCACCGAACTCGCCCCTTCACCTAAACCTCTCATTCGATTTAAGTCAAAGAGATACATAAGGTTACATTCGCGATGCCAGTTCGCTCCTCCCTGTGGCCCACCAGTTGCCCTTGGCCTGGTCACGAATCTGCGTCCGTTGCATTAACTACTCTTATCTCGCGAACCGAGCGGCCAGATTCGTGACGAAGTGTCGTTTCGCGTATTCGAAAGCGCAACGACAAATGAACTACGAGCTTCAGGACCGGTGTTGGTGGCAAGAGTAAGACCATCGGCTAACGGGACCACAGGAAGCTCTAAAGGACAGTTTCCCTTCGCGTGCGGGAGTCGCCTTCAAGTCTTACGCGATTCTGCGATCGGTATTCCAGAACCACATCATTGAGCATCGTGCCTTCAATGCGTAGTCATTGGAGAGCGGAGTGCTTCGACTAACAGCAATCGATCTTCCCAGGAAGATACTTGCAGGGTTGGCTAATACTTTTGTGCTGGAGGCCAGTTACCTCGCGGCACCCCCCAGGAGTAACAAATGCGAATGCAGTCCCCGTCGCCTCTCGCGATTTTTTTCAGATCCGTCCTGGCCCACCCATTCCACTCGAAAAAGAGGTCCTTACGATCGCTCGTGCTGCTGGGCCTGATCGGCGTGGCGGTTACCGCTGTTGCATCAAACGCATCCTCAGCCAGTTCGCTGGGCCAGGTATTGCTCGCGCGGACGATGCTGATGATCGGCGCTAGCGCCGCTCCCGTAGAGCTAAAGTCCACACGGGTCGATTCAGCGTTTAATGGGGCGACTGCTGAAGCTTCTGAGAATTCAAGCGCGACGATGCTGGTGGAACGGCGAGGGCACACAGCCACCCGTTTGTCTGATGGCCGCGTGTTGATTGCGGGTGGTGAGAACTCGACTGGCGAGCTGAATCAAACTGAGATCTATGATCCCGCGACGGCCACATTCTCAGCAGCGGGAAACATGACTGCAGCGCGAGCCGATCACTCGGCGACGTTGTTGGCGGATGGGCGTGTGTTGGTTGTGGGCGGACGCAATGGGGCAGGAGCGCTCACCGCTACAGAGATTTTCGACCCGACGACCGGTACGTTTTCGTCCGGTCCGGCAATCAGCGTCGCGCGTGCAGGTCACAGCGCGACGCTTTTTGCTGATGGCCGCATTTTTATCGCGGGGGGTGATAACGGGGGCACCGCGGAAGTATTTGATCCTTCTTCGGCAGCTTTCAACGGAGTTAGCGCAAGCATGAATGTCGCCCGATCTATGCATTCTGCTGCGCTGCTCTCAGATGGGAGAGTGTTGCTCGTTGGTGGCCGCACCGTCGCGGGGGGCGCTCTCTCCTCTGGTGAAATCTTCGATCCAGCAGGTCCGAGCTTCTCAGTGATTTATGGTGAACTCACTGTTGCACGTGTGTTGCCGCACTTACGCGTACTGTTTGAAGGGAAGGTACAAATCATTGGCGGCAGCGATGATGGCTCGATGGAGATCTATGATCCTCAGATCGAGACGATTGGCGCCTACGCGCATCTCTTGCCAGAGAGCGATACATGTGCCGGTCTGCCTGGGCAAGTGCTGGCTTCGCAGACACGTGCGGCGCTTTTCCACCACGGACAAACCGATGCGCTGCTCAATCGTAGCGGCCACACGATTACTGAGTTGAGCGATCAGGCACTGGTTGTTGGCGGGGCTAACAGCAGTGGAACTGTGCTTAGCTCAATTTCAACTCTCGCCAGCTCTTCTGCATCGATTACGACCGACAAACTTGACTACCAACCAGGCGAAACAGTTTTGATATCCGGGCGGGGCTTCCAGCCCGGAGAGACTGTCCGGGTCAAGATTCACGAGGATCCCCATACGCCACAGGAAAGAGGATTCGATATTGTTGCGGATGGGGATGGCAACTTCATCGGGGAGTATCTGGTTCAGGAATATGATCTCGCCATGAAGTTCATTGTTGGCGCGAGAGGTTTGACGTCAGGGGCAACGGCGCAGACGACCTTTACAGATGCGCGCGTTATTAACTCGGCAAGTCTGACCTACAACGCGACTACGGTCTCCTGCCCGACCGGCTCATGTGCGGTCGCAAGCCCGCTTGCTGTTGCCTCAGGAGCGACCATCTCGGCGAGCGTTACGGTAACCGGAGATGGAAACGCAAATAATTCCGAATGGCGGTCAACCGGATGGACATTTGCGACTTCAGATACCCCACCTGCCCCGGGGTCCGATGGAAGTTGTGCAGACACTCCAGACGTTGGTGCGGGCACGAATACTGCCACCTTCAACGTTACCGCGCCGATTGTCGCTAACACCTATTTTGCACATTTTCGTGCATATAGGATGGCCGGGTGCGTTAACCAGTCTGGAGCCCAAGCGCCAAGCGGCCCATTGACTATAACGAATGCGATCATGGTAGAAGGTGTCCCGACGAAACTCGCTTTCGGTGTGCAACCAACGAGTACTGACAAAGACGCTACGATTACTCCGGCTGTCACGGTTCGAATAGAAAGTGCTACCGGGAGTCTCGTAACAACCAGTACAAGAAACATTTCATTGGCGATTGGAACAAATCCAGGCGGCGGAACTCTTATTGGCACAACCACAGTCGCCGCAGTGGGCGGTATCGCGACATTCAGCAATCTCGCGATAGACAACGCGGGAACCGGCTATACGTTGGTGGCTTCATCGGCCTTACCGGCTCCGGCATTGACGACAGCAGCATCCACTTCTTTCAACATAATCAAGCTGAGCCAAACAATCACCTTTGGAGCGCTCGCGGACAAGACCTATGGCGACGCTCCATTTGTCGTGAGTGGTACAGGCGGAGCATCGGGCAACCCCGTAACCTTCAGCGCTAGTGGAAACTGTACATCGAGCGGCCTCGACGGCAGCACCATCACAATTACTGGTGCGGGCTCGTGCACGGTCACAGCTGCGCAGGCCGGCAACTCAAACTACAACGCGGCCACCGACGTCTTGCAGACTTTCACAATCAACAAGGCGAATGCAGACTGCGGTTCTATTACAGGCTATACGGGTGTCTACGACGGTGCGGCACATGGCGCGACCGGGACGTGTATAGGAGTGTTGAGTGAAGCACTCGCGGGTCTCGACCTGGGTGCTTCGTTTACCAATGTTCCGGGTGGCACAGCCAACTGGACCTTCACCGATGTGACCGGCAACTACAACGATGACTCAGGTTCAGCGGCGATTGTGATCAGCAAGGCCGACGCCACCATCGTGGTCAACGGCTACACCGGCGTTTATGACGGTGCGGCGCATGGTGCGACGGGGACGGCTACGGGTGTCTTGAGTGAAGCCCTGGTTGGTCTCGACCTTGGTGCTTCGTTTACCAATGTTCCAGGCGGCACGGCCAACTGGACCTTCACCGATGTCACCGGCAACTACAACGATGCGTCAGGTACGGCCGCCATCGTCATCAGCAAAGCCGACGCTACCATCGTGGTGAACGGCTACACCGGGGTCTATGACGCTGCGGCTCATGGCGCGACGGGCACGGCTACGGGTGTCTTGAGTGAAGCCCTCACGGGTCTCGACCTGGGTGCTTCGTTTACCAACGTTCCGGGTGGCACAGCCAACTGGACCTTCACCGATGTCACCGGCAACTACAACGACGCCTCAGGTTCAGCGGCGATTGTGATCAATAAAGCCGACGCTACCATCGTGGTCAACGGCTTCACCGGGGTCTATGACGCTGCGGCGCATGGCGCCACCGGCACGGCCACCGGTGTCTTGAGTGAAGCCCTGGTTGGTCTCGATCTGGGCGCAAGCTTTACCAACGTTCCCGGCGGCACAGCCAACTGGACCTTCACCGCTGTCACCGGCAACTACAACGATGCCAGCGATACGGCCGCCATCGTCATCAGCAAAGCCGACGCTACCATCGTGGTGAACGGCTACACCGGAGTATATGACGCTGCGGCGCATGGAGCGACGGGGACGGCCACCGGTGTCTTGAGTGAAGCACTGGCGGGTCTCGACCTGGGTGCGAGCTTTACCAACGTTCCGGGCGGGACGGCCAACTGGACCTTTACTGATGTCACCGGCAACTACAACGATGACTCAGGTTCAGCGGCAATCGTGATTAATAAAGCCGACGCTACCATCGTGGTCAACGGCTTCACCGGGGTCTATGACGGTGCTGCTCATGGCGCCACGGGCACGGCCACAGGTGTCTTGAGTGAAGCACTGGTTGGTCTGGATCTCGGCGCTTCGTTTACCAATGTTCCGGGCGGCACGGCCAACTGGACCTTCACCGATGTCACCGGCAACTACAACGATGCCAGCGGTACGGCAGCGATTGTGATCAGCAAAGCCGACGCTACCATCGTGGTCAACGGCTACACCGGGGTCTATGACGGCGCTGCTCATGGAGCGACGGGGACGGCCACAGGTGTCTTGAGTGAAGCCCTGGTTGGTCTCGACCTTGGTGCTTCGTTTACCAATGTTCCGGGAGGCACAGCCAACTGGACCTTCACCGTTGTCACCGGCAACTACAACGATGACTCTGGTTCAGCGGCAATCGTGATTAATAAAGCCGACGCCACTATCGTGGTGAACGGCTTTACCGGAGTCTATGACGCTGCTGCTCATGGCGTGGTCAGCAGCTCCGCCACCGGCGTCAACAACGAACCTTTAAGCGGACTGGTCATTGACCCGTCCACCTTCACCAACGTTCCGGGCGGTTCCATACCCTGGTCTTTCACCAACCAGAACTACGACGACGAGAACGGAAACGCAACCGTGACCATCACTAAGGCGAATGCGATCATTGACGTTACGCCTTACAGCGTAATCTACGATGGCGCCAGTCACACCGACACAGGCACGGCGACAGGTATCTTGAGTGAGAGCCTAGCAGGTCTTGACCTAAGCGCTACTACCCACACCAACGCGGGCTCCTACAACGCTGACCCGTGGATCTTCACCGATGTTACCGGCAACTACAACGATGCCTCAGGCACAGTAGACAACAGCATCGGCCAAGCCTCGTCCACCGTGACGGTGACTTGTCCGGGAGCACCGCAAACCTATACCGGTGCAGCGCAGACTCCCTGCACGGCAGAAGCGACCGGCGTAGGGATGAGTCCGGTCGATGTTACTGCATCACTGGTCTACGCAAGCAACATTAACGTCGGTACCGCCACGGCTGACGCCAGTTGGCCCGGTGATACCAACCATACCGGAAACACCGCCTCGAGTAGTTTCACAATCTCCAAAGCCAACCAAACAATCACCTGGGCCAATCCGGCAGCGATTGTTTACGGCACTCCGCTGGGCGCCACCCAACTGAACGCTACTGTCGTTGGCGTTCCTGGCGGATCTCCAGCCGGAGCACTAACCTACACACCTCCGGCAGGTACTATCCTCAATGCCGGGAACGGACAAACTCTTGGCGTGGATGCGGCTGCAACTTCAAACTACAACGCCGCCCACAAGGATGTCTTGATCGATGTGAACAAGGCGCCTCTTTCAATCACGGCTGACAATAAGAGCATGCTCTTCGGCAGTTCAGCGCCGCCGTACACAGTTACTTATGCCGGCTTCGTTGTAAGTGATACTCCCGCCGGCCTCGTAGGCACGCTGAGTTTCACCGTTAAGGTACCGCCGGCGTTGGTTACGACCGTGGTGGTCTCTCCCAGCACGTCGAGCGGAACGTACACGATCATGCCGAGTGGGTTAACGAGTAGCAACTACGACATTACGTTCGTCAACGGCACACTAGCAATCGACTCATGGTGGACGCTGCAAGGCTTCTTCCAGCCAGTCGATATGGGCGCTTTTGTGTTGAATACCGTCAAGGGTGGATCTACGGTCCCGCTCAAGTTCAAGATCTTCGCGGGAACCCCGGGGCCAACCACGGAAAGAAAGAGCGTGAGTGATGTTCAGTTTGGGTCCGTGCAAGTGGCGGAATATAACTGCGCGGCCACTCCAGGCTACGAAAGTCCTGTCGATGTCATAAACACCGGAAACACCAGTCTTCGGTACGACACTGGGGGCCAGTTTATTCAAAACTGGCAAACACCAAAGGCCGCCAACAGATGCTACCAGGTTAGAATGACGGCACTGGATGGCTCACATATCGACGCCTTCTTCAAGACAAAGTAGTCGTCTAACTATCAGGCAAACAAATAGCCGGGCTGCTCGAAAGAGTAGACCCGGCGATTTGCGTTAGAGGGGAAGACTAGTGCGCGTTGACTCCGACGCCCAACCCTGGAGATCCTTCGTCTAATACAGAGCCAGCGAGATAACTCGCGACCAGCTTTGGTGATCTGCCTGGTGATCGCAGACCACCAGTCGAGACGGCTGATGAAATGATTCAGGCGGTTAGTCTTTAGTACGCGCAGCGCTAGCCAGAGCTTGGGCTGTTTATTGGATCTGTCGACGACGCCATAAAGCGAGTTGTTGATGCACCTTCCCGCGGGCGAGTGATCGAAGATGATGTCCGCCGCTGCCTCACCCCATCTTTCCATACGCAGTCCTATACACATTCCCAGGGGAGATATTTTCGCTGCGTTGGCGAGACGTAGCGGTAAGTCATATTCGCTGTGGAGACGGCGAAACGCGCTGCGGCGGCGCTGGACGCATTCAATGCGGAAGCTACAGAAGCCGCGCCTGATTCGGAGTTGGTGCACTGAATGCAGGCAGTGCTAAACTTCCCGTCGGAGCAAGACCATGCAACCCAACAAAGCCTACGATGAAGTGATCGAGTTTATTGCGTCCTCCCGCCCGCAAAACGTGATTGCTTTCCGTCCCTCCGAGGAAGTCAAAGCTCGCGTGGCCAACCTGATTCTTAGAGAAAAACCTGACGGCTTACCCGAGGATGAGAAATCCGAACTTGATCACTACCTGCAGATTGAGCACTTAATGCGGCTAGCGCGGGTCCGCGCTTACGACTATCTAATCCGAGGAGTGAAGGGTCAACGAACGGCTGTGGCGACCGACCTTGCCGATCTGCCTGGTGATGGTGGACCGTCGGACGAAACAGCGGATGAAATGATTCGGACGGTTAGAAAATGGCGGGATGTTCCATCGAAGTAAGGTAAGTTAATGGCACGACTTGAACAGATTATCGACGAAGCACGTTCTCTCTCCCTGGCCGATAAGCGGAAGCTACGGCAAGCTCTCGATGCCGAGTTGGAACAACAGGAACCGCACGGCCCTGGTCGACTGAGCCAGAGCAATAATGGCGACGACGACGCTACACGTGCGCGACGCCTCGAATGGCTAAAAGCCAATCGCGAACTATACGCCGGCCAGTATGTAGCATTGGCTGGAGATGTACTGGTGGGACATGGTCGCACACTTCGCGAGGCCCACGCTCAGGCCAAAGAGAAGGGTGTTGAAAATCCATTCCTGGTACGTTTGACGTCAGAAAGCGAAGTCCTTTTCGCTGGATGGTAGCCGATGGCGTATCAGTTAGAGTTTGAAAGACTGTTTAGTTACGACGTTGGCCAACCAGGCATCACTCTTCAAGCCAATCTCAAAATAAAAGAAAAGAGTCTCGACATATCCGTCAAGGTTGATACTGGAGCGAGTTGCTGCATTTTCGAGCGACGTTTCGGTGAAGAACTCGGCTTTGACATCGCGTCGGGAATGCGTCAATTGTTCGGAACCGCTACGGGAACATTCGAAGCCTATGGCCACGAAGTAACGTTGAGTATTGACGAGTTTGAGTTCGCCACGGTGGTGTTCTTTCCCGCTGACGAAGAAATCAGGCGCAACGTACTCGGTCGCTTCGGCTGGCTGGATCGCGTGGTGCTTGGTTTAGTGGATTATGAGGGCCAACTCTATCTAAGCCGTTATGAAGGCGGGATCGAGATGGCCTAATCGAGCTAGTCTTGAGGATTTGCTTCTCGTCTTAATAATTCAGCGCGGCGTTTCGATTCGTCTATGGCTTGGGCATAGCTCGGATTTTCGATCGCCGCGTACTTCGCAACTTAGCCGCATCTTCCGCTATCAGTCGCAGAAATTCATTCTCGTCAATCGATCCAAGTCGGGCGTGAGATAGACAACTCCTCTTCCGATGAAAGCCCGACATATCATCGTAGTCCCCGGGTGATCCGAACGATTCTTGCGGCCAGTATTATGAGGTAGGTAATCAACAAAACGCCGTCGCCCAAAACAAGCTCAAGGTTTACGACTTCAATCTCATGGCTCTCGTTCCACAGTCCCGTTGTCGCGTCAATGGCCGGACCTACGAGTGAGGTTATTATTCCAGGTTCATCCAAGAAGACACCGGCAAGGCTGACAGCAGGCCGATCCAAAGAGTCAATTCCGAGTCGCAAGGGCGCCAATCCTGCGTTTGCTCGTCGAGGTCATCAATTTGTTTTGTGTGCGAGTGTGTGTGCGGAGTGAAAAGTGGTGGCCCGGCGCGATTCCAACGCGCGACCTTCCGCTTAGGAGGGTGCCTTTAGCGTTTACTGCTGTCAAAGTTTACAGGAAAAGCTAGAGAAGGCGGGCAGCGCATAGTTTGCAGCGCGTGGATGTGATGGGCCATTTTGCGTTTGACTGAGGCAAGTTTGAGGCAATCCTACGAAATACTCCCCCGCTAGTTATTAGCTCCGCTGGTCACCAACAGTGTCACCAAAACATTTGCGCTTAACCAACACCGCTTTTCTATGCTCGCTAATCCTCTGAATTAATTCGCTCCTTAAATTTCTCATCAACTTGAAAGTTTATGTTTAATGCAAATAGTTCAATATGGTCCATATTAGCGAGTACACCGTCAAGGGATTGCGATAGGATGACCGCTGCGTGGCTTAGATGCTCACTTATCTTCTGTTCCTTTAGAGACAGAGTGCTTTCTCTAAATGTCATCACACCTTCCTTTGCTGGCCTGACCTTATCAAGCATGTCACAAAACGTCGTTCGGAGACTTAATATTTGCTCGACATCTCGATCGGATTCACGTTTGGCAAATGAAACATAAAAAGAGAAACTTTGGTCTAATACTTCGACCGCCGTCTCGAAATCTGGAAGGACAGTGTTAATTCTCTTTGATAGTGTGTTCATGTCGGAAGCCGTTAACAGAACCACTCTTCTATACTCGGCTGCCCGCGAGGTTTTCCTCTTTAGTTTAGCTAGATTCTCGGAATGTCGATTTATTTTTTTGCTGAACCCTAAAGTTTCTGAGTTAATCCATTCGATAACAGCTTGTAGTTTATGTGCCGCCTCCTCAGCTTCGGTGAAGTAGTCTAGATATCCCTTTTGGCTGTCGCCGGATCCTTCTATTTGTGCAGCCTTCACTTCAGAAATGACAATAGACCTGACATGACGAGGCGCAGGACCACCACGCAGCAAACCTTCGGTACTTAAGTCCTCATCAACATCGTCCCAGTGAATCCCATACCCGCCGCCGACAATTTGCCACTTACTTCTTTGCAGTTCAGTGGCCTTCAAGAGGCGCGGATACCACACCAAAGGAGCAGAAATGGTTCTTCCGTCCCTTAGTCGCACTCTCAACTCATCCTCAGCAAATTTTACATCCGCTACACGTTCGTCAGCGGCCAGCGCCAAAATACCCATTCCACGCCTCCAAAAACTGGACATTGAAATTCTCTACGATTCGCTCCACCTTGGTCAATTCGTGTGAGGCAAAGCCGTAATTGTGCGTCAAGGATACAGGATTCAACCAAAACTTCGCCGATAGGTCATCTCGGTCAACATGGACATGTGGTGGTTCGTGACCGTCATTGCTGAAAAAGTAGAAACGATACGGCCCGTGTTTTAACACATTCGGCATTGTGACATTTATACGTTACTCAAACTTAGCCGCGCCTAACCCGATTCGAGTAGCAAAAATACGCGGGACTGAGTAGATTCCACTATATCCCGCGCAGAATGTACCCACTATGAGCCCTCGGTGAAATAGTCTGAATCAATCCGTTTGATCTCGTAAGATGCCGCGACAGACACGCCGACATTGTGATCAATCATTAATTGCGCAAGTTGGTTCCCATCAATCAATACGATCTTGCTACCGATCTTCGTAACAAAACCTAGTGCTTCCTTTGTGAAGCTAGATGTAGTAATGAAAATACCTTTGTTGGCTTGCTGGCCTTGAAGCGCGCCCGCAAATTGTTGAATGTCGGGTCTGCTAATCGAGTTGTTCTCCTTCCAGCGCTTCGCTTGAATATAGATTACGTCCAGCCCCAGCTTGTCTTCCTTGATAATTCCGTCGATTCCTTCATCACCAGTTCTCCCAATGGCCCTTCCAGCATCGATGCGTGAGCCGCCATAGCCCATACTTACAAGTAACTCTACTACCAGCCTCTCGAAGAATGCCGGTGGGCACTGTCGGATACGTTCGAGAAGCTCAGAAGCTAACTGGTTCCGTATCTTTTGATACTCAATGTCCAACAGCTCTTCCGGAGTTTGCGTTTCAATACCATCGACTGGGACCTTCTCACCGGGATCTGCTTGCTTCTGGTGAAACTCAGCAAATTCTGGAAACTGCATCAGCAGGCGAGTATTAATGCTGAGCGGATTTTGCTTAAGGACATCAAGCCCCCTTTGGGTGATCTTGAAGTAGCCTCTTCTGGTCGCTTCGAATAGCCTCGCTTTCTTGAAATAAGTAGTGGCCCATCCCACCCTATTACCGAAGATAGGCTGTCTACCACTGGGCAGGAGTTCCGTCCTTTCCTGTTCAGATAACTTGAACTCATTCGCCAGAGACTCGGTGGCTTCTCTTGTTGGTATCTCGTTGCCAGGGGTTATTGCAGACAGACGTAGAAGAGGAAGCATTATTGACTGATAATCGGGGATGGGCATACTAGTCATCCAGCCGGAAGCTAAGGGAATTACAGGGACCGGGGCTTGAATGCACGCCGGCACGTTCGACGGTACTTACTGCCTACCGATCTTCTTAGCCAAAGATTACCCCGCTTCTATTTGGCTTGCACGCGCTTAATCTGTTCGCCGGTAGTACCGCTACATACACCGCGACACAGAAATCGTTGACGACGACCCCGCCGCCATTCTCAATAAAGGGCGCACCGCGACGGGAGACTGAGGCAAAATTGAGGCACCCGACAAAAATTTTGTTGAACGCTCCTCGTAACTTATTGAAAAGTGGTGCCCCCGGCGCGATTCCAACGCGCGACCTTCCGCTTAGGAGGCGGACG
>JBGTOA010000037.1:0-38941 GCA_041742785.1 Pyrinomonadaceae bacterium
CCAGGCCCCCATGAACTCCAGGCCAGGACCGCGACCCGCCACGCGCCACATTCTGTCTTCCTCACGATCCAGAGATGTGTGCCCTTGGCCTCTTGCATAACTATGCCCCCATTAACGACGAATCGAGAGTGGTAGTTACCAGACAGATAGGCGAGCGAGCCATTCCCGTGGATAACAACGTCTTTGACCTGGATATGCCTTAGCCCCACGGTGTCGTCATTTAAGTAGTTCGCGATCGCATGCTTCCCAAGAAGCGGCGGAGCATCGGGCGGTATCCACCTCACATCATCAGCGCAGAGTTCGACGATACAAGAAGTGTCCCCAGCCAGTTCTGCCCTTATCCAGCGATCATGAACCTCTTGAATGGAGTCTACATCCAGGCTAGACAGTTCCGACATATTCGTTTTACCGCCCCTGAGCCGGCATCACGCGCTGTGAGTGAAGGCATCACACGCCAAACCGGAGTACCGGTGTAGCGCTATTATGATCAACAAGGGCTGGGCGCTCGTCAAGGCAGTTTAAGAAGCGACGATTCAACGCGAACTGGCATACGAACTACTTGAATCACAAGCCCACGACGGGTAGGTGTCGTTGAGAATTTCGGGGTGTTGTCAGGCGGGAGTCCGCATGGACGGGTCCCAACCCTTACGTAGACCTTCCCCAGCTTGATTCTATTGGTTAGCTGACGGGACGGTACGACGCCAGCGTCTTCATGTAGTTCGCTCGCTCGAAAGCGGCTGGCTCGGCGCAATGCTGCTGGCTTATGCTGCCAATCATCTGCGTAACCGACTCGTACTCATGCTCATCCATCCAGCGCTTCATCTCGTCAAGAATGACTTTAATTCGTCCGATGCCGTTCTGCAGCAGTTCAGAAGCCATCATCGTTACATTGGCTCCGGCCATTAACCCCTTCAAGACATCTTCCGACTTGTGGATGCCAGTGGTAATCGCAAGGTCTGCCAGTAGACGTCCGTACAGAATTGCGACCCAGCGCAAGGGCAGGCGGAGCTCACTGGAGTTGCTAAGAACTAGGCGCGGCACGACTTCGAGTGCTTCGAGATCAATGTCAGGTTGATAGAAACGGTTGAACAGCACCAACCCGTTTGCGCCTTCCTCAACCAGACGTTTCGCCATGTTTGCCGTTGAGCTAAAGTAAGGGCTCAATTTTATCGCTACCGGTAACGAAACGGAACTCCTTACCTCGCGTAAGGTTTCCAAATAAATATTCTCAACTTCGCTTCCTGTGAGATTCGCATCGGTGGGGATGTAGTACACGTTTAGTTCGATCGCGTCAGCCCCCGCGTCCTCCATCAGGGATGCGTAATCGGTCCAGCCACCCGCGGAAACTCCGTTTAGACTACCGATAATCGGAATGTCAACCGCTTCTTTCGCCCGTCGAATGAGATTCATGTATTCGTCTGGCCAGACGTTGTAGCTCTGCATCTCAGGAAAGTAGCTAAGCGATTCGGCGTAGCTGTCAGTTCCACTCGTCAGATAGTAGTCGATATAGAAACTGTCGAATGTTATCTGCTCTTCAAACAGCGAATACATCACTACGGCAGAGGCGCCGGCATCTTCCAGCCGGCGTATGCTGTCAACGTTGTGAGAGAGCGGCGACGAGGAAGCCACAATTGGATTCTTAAGTGTCATTCCCAGATAGCTGGTTGTTAAAGTCATATCCTTTTCCTTTTATCCTGTTTAGTGGTTCCGTTCGCAGTCCTGGTTTTGCGGCTTGGCCGCCCCCTTGCGGAAAGTTTCTGGCTTTCAGGACAGCCACATAGTCATCCTCGAGGCTTTGCCTCGTTCGCAAGTGAGGCGAAGCCTCACCTAGGTCAAGATTGAGTAGCGTCGGAAAGCCGGAGGCTTTCCGCAAGGGAAGCGGCAGAGCCGCGTTACGTCTTCGCTTGCGCCATAGTGAGGAAGAGCGAATCGGTCTGAACTTTGCGGTTTACGTTCACCACGAGTTGCTCGCGAAGTTCTTCAATCGCTCCAATCCATCCATTTGCTTTCGTGCCATTCACGCGCTCGGCAATTATTCTCAACTCAGGTAACAAATCCTCGTTCACGATCTGTTCTTCACTGGCACCGACGGACAGAATCAAAGCGTCGCGTATAAGCGTTTCCAGCAATTCCAGCCGGAACTCGTAGTCTTCTTTGTATCGCGCTTCATTCATCGCTTCCGCGCCGCGCAGCAACTTCGTAACTTCGCCCGTGACCGCCAGCGCCCGCAGCACCTGCAGCATTGTTTCACGGTGTCCCTTGTAACTCTCAACATCCTCTTTCAACGCGCGGCCGATGCTGCCGCTTGCGCATCTGGCCAGCAGACGTGCCTCCCCACCAGCAGCCAGTTTGTTGCTTAACAAGTGTTGTTCGATCTCTTCTACACTAAGCGGAGAAAATCTGATTGCCTGACAACGTGAAAGGATAGTCGGCAGCAGCATCGCGGGACGGGCAGTGATCAGAATAATGTGGGAAGTGGCGGGCGGTTCTTCCAATACTTTCAAGAGCGCATTCGAAGATGCGTCGTTCAGTTTATCGGCATCATCGATCAGAAAGACCCGGGCTTTGCCTTCAAAGGGTCGAAAGTTAGCCTCAACTTCGATCTGTCGCATCTGTTCCACGCGCAAGACCCGCTTTGGCGCCACGACCATCCCGACGTCACCGTGGTCAGTCCTGATAATCGGAATCCAATCATCGGCATCATCCGACTGCGGGTAGTTGAAATGAGAAATGCGCTTGCAGACGGGGCACGTGCCACATGCTTCAACGCCCTGGAGGTGTCGACAGTTGAGAGCGCGCGCCAGTTCAAGGGCAAAAAGCTTCTTGCCGATGCCTTCCTCGCCGGTGAAGAGCATGGCTCCGGGAACCCGACCGGCAGTCAGCATTTTTCTGAGTAGCTTTTTAACGCGTTCGTTTCCGGTGAGTGAATCCAGCATCTTGTCTAACAGTGACTTCTTCTGAATCTGGCTCCCATTGGTTCCAGCCCATCGGTTAAGTTATAGCCCCTGCTTTCGAGAAAAGGGACTACGATCTCTTTTACATGAGCGTGTGTTTCGTCAACCGGACCGCTCGTGTTGATGACGTGCACTCGCTCGGGTTCAGCAGCCGCGATCTGCAAATAGGCATTGCGCACCCGCGTGTGAAACGCTGCATCTTCGGCGTCCAGTCGGTCCACCATCTGGTTGTCCGAGCGACGGCCAGTCCGGGTTGTGCTCTCATCGACGGGCAAGTCGAATAGCAGCGTTAGATCGGGTTTCAAACCCTCCGTTGCTAAAGCGACTATTTCCGAAATCAGTTCTGGAGCAAATCCTCGACCTGATCCCTGATACGCGACCGTGGCGTCCGCATAGCGATCAGATAACACAATGCGACCAGACTCGAGCGCCGGTCTTAACAGTCGACGCACATGCTGTGCTCGATCGGCGGCGAAAACCAGCAATTCGGTTAAAGGATCTACCTGTTCTTGAGCATCGAGGAGAGCCGCGCGCAAACGCAGGCCAAGCGGCGTTCCGCCCGGTTCACGGGTGACGACAACTTCACAACCACTAACCCGCAAAAAACTCGAGAGCAATCGGAGTTGCGTAGACTTTCCGCTTCCATCAATACCTTCGAAGGTAATAAAGGTTCCAGGCACAAAGATCCTCATGATCTGAAAAAAATTGTAACGCGAGAGTTTAAACGAATGTCAGGATTCGCGCGAATGAGCGGTCTGCGGGATGTCACCAATCGCAGTGTCGGTCGCCACTGGCCCACGCAGTTCATCGCTTGCACGGCGGGATTGCGAAATGGTCGAAATGGCGTGTTTGAAGATCAACTGTTCCTGAGAGCCCGATTCCAACAACACCGAGAACTTGTCGAAGCTGCGAATCCGTCCGTTAAGCTTCGCGCCGTTGAGCAAATAGACTGTTACCGGCGCTTTTTCGCGACGCACAGTGTTTAGGAATGCATCCTGGATATTTTGCGGTGCTGGTTTCCCGTCGGACATGGGATCCTACCTTGTTAGCTTCAGCTGTGGAGGGGGGCTGCAATCAGATTACAACACGAACCATACGGCAACAAGAGTTACGAGGCAATTAACCGCGCGCTTTTGTTGTGTCGAAATCTGTTTCCAGTGCTTCGTAGACTTGTGATTGCAATATCTCTTCGTCACCGAAGCCGGTAAACCACTCAGCGCCCGCTTCTCGTCGAAACCATGTCAGTTGTCGCTTTGCGTAGTGACGAACGTCGAGTTTTGTCTGTTGGATGGCACTGGTCAGATCTCGCTCTCCATTTAAGTACTCGACCACCCTTCGATAGCCGTGAGCTCCGAGGGCGTTGGAATCAGGTGTAACTCCCTTTTCCAGCAGCGACTTAACCTCATCAACCAGCCCGGAGCAAAAATGGACCTCGGTTCGTTCGTTGATCTTTCGGTAGAGTTCGTCGCGCGGAGGATCAAGAGCCAATACTCTGACGCGTTGAGCGCTTTCCGGGGGCGCCGGTCTGGAACTTTTTTGCGCGGACATTGGTTTACCGGTTTGTATTCGCACCTCGATGGCTCGCTGAACACGAGGCCAGTCACGCGGAAAAAGTTCCCGGGCGCTGGCCGGATCCAGTCGCTTGAGAATCTTGTGGAGATGCTCGGTACCACGTCGCTCACGAAGTCGGTTAAGACGTTGACGAAGAGTGGCGTCGGTACCGGGACTCGGGAAGAACGGCGTTCGCAACGCTCGCAGGTACAGGCCGGTGCCGCCAACAAGAATCGGGACGTGTCCGCGTGCTTCAACTTCCGCAATCTTTTCGATGGCTTTGCGTGCCCACTCTCCAGCCGTGTAGTTCACGTGAGGCGAGACGAAATCTATCAAGTGATGTGGCACACCGCGCCGCTCGGCCACCGGAACCTTCGCGGTAGCAATCTGAATTTCCTGATAAACCTGTACTGAGTCGCAGTTGATCACCTCGCCGCCCAGCGTGAGCGCGAGTTCAATCCCAAGCGCACTCTTCCCGGAAGCTGTGGGACCAACTACCGCCAGGATTGCTCTATTAGAGGGATTGAGGGTCACGCACCTGAGGATAGCACGCGATAAATGATGACGATCCAGACGAGCAGCAACAGCAGCAGCGCGCCGACAATTTGACCACGTGAGAAGCTCATACGATTGTGAGGATTAATAAAGGCGAGTGACTTCGATGCCGGTGTAATACGCTTTGAGTATCTGATCGTAACTGAGGCCCTGTTTGGCGAGGCCATAGGCGCCGATCTGACACATCCCGACACCGTGTCCCCACCCACGACCCGAGAATACAAAGCTGGTTATTCGGCCTTCATCATTGTATTTGCGATCGATCACAAACAGCTGTTCGCGCAGGCCAAGTGCGGATCTTATTCTGCCGCCGCGCACGTGGGCGTTGCCCTGCGTGCCGATTATTTCCAGGTCGGCCGCACGACGCGATCTGCCGCGACTCACCACCCGAAGGTCAGTAATAGTTCCAATGCCTCGCGCCGCTTTCCCCAGCCGAGCCTGCGCCTGACCGACGGACAACTCCGTCGTCCAGTTTGTGAAGGGGGAGGATCTCTCCGCGGAAGCCCCATTAAGTGCGGGCCGAACTTCGAGATAGTCAACTTCGCCGGTTGCGCTGACGTGAAAGACCACCGGTTCACCACCCACCAGCATGACGGAACGGACCGGCAGCAACGCATCGCCGATTTGCCGAAACAGAAATGCGTTGGGGCTCACCCTGATGGCGACGTCTTTACCCTTCGTCCCTCGGATGATCAGTCCACCTTGAACGGTCGGACGAGCAGTGCCCTTCTGAATTTGAAGCAAGTTCCGCGCTTCCAGGATGCGTGCGATCGCATTTAAAGCACGTGCGCGCGAAAGCCGTTCGCGGGGACGAAGAGTGGCATCGGGAAAAACCGAGAGATAGCCATCGCGCACAAGCATCGCCACGTCCGCGCGATTATTCGTCGGGATTTCGTTGGCGTCCGCGACCGCGAGGAAGTAGCGGATGTCAGCATTGTTTAGCAGAGTGTCCGCATTTTCACTGAACACCGCACTCGCCAACGCAGTAGCGAAGGGCCCCGGATAATTAACGTCTTCACTAACGGCGGGCGCTACCTGGCGAGTTAGGCGGGCAACGGTCGCCAGCCAACTGCGGACTTCACTCACGGACGCTTCGGCGTCCAGCCATGAATCGGAAACATTGCTGCGCGAAAGGGCAAAGTTCTGCACGCTCAGCAAAGCCGAGGCGCGCGCCAGGGATAAATTCTTTTCAGCTCGTACGTCCGGCAAGTCACGGGTGGTTTGAATATCGAACTGTGCCAAAGCTGCCTGACCTTCAAGCGAACACTCTCGACTGCGAAGGTAGGGCACGGCGTTATTGAAGATGTTCTCGGAATCTTCGGTACGCCCGCCACACGTCGAAGTGTAAAGCGCATTGATCGGCTGGCCGTTGTACGTCGCAACCATTCCCCGGGTCTCGTCAACTGCTCGAGTCGATAAAGCGTGTTCCGAAGTTAGCCCGCGGTAGACTTGCGAACGGGTGGTTGGCAGTAGATCAAAACCCTGTGCCATGAACTGGCCGCGATTGCGTAAGGCGTAAGTGCGCGCGGCAATCGCCTGGGCCTTCAACGCTTGGATGGCTGGATAGCTGCCGGGTGACAGTTCGTTTGCGACGACTCCGCGCACATAGTCTTCAATGCCTAAGACATTAACGACGGTTAGGAACCCTCGAGTGTTAGTGAAGACTTCAATTCGTCCACGATACGGCCGATCGTTGTACCGTACCGGCACTTTGCTTTCATCATCTGAAACGAATGTGACTGGCGCGCTTGAACTGAAAAGCCGAGCCGAGCCGGGAGAAATGCCAACGACCGCCCGCAAAGGAACGCTGGGACGTGAGACCAGCCGAACACCGCCACGTGTCCCGGTCTCTTTCGCGGCCGCGGGTTCAGCTTGTTTTGGCGTTGACCCGAGAGACGCATCAAAGCCAGCTTCATTCAAACGTTCTACCAGCTCGCCTGCTTCTTCTCTCGAGCTCCTGGTCTCGACAGCTACGCGCCAACCCGTTTTCGCGTCGAAAGCAACCTTGGTGTCATCACCGACAATCTCTCGCAGCTCTTGAGATTTCTGTTCGGCTTCTTCACGAGATGCTGCCCCGTCGATGTGAATCACGAAGGTGTAGTTCGCAGAAGTGTGTTGGGGCTGAGAGAGTAGGCGCGGTTCGAGGCGTATGCGTGTTGACTCCAGGGCAAGGAATGAAGACGCCTCGGCCGCATTGTTCAGCAATTTCCCGGTGGTCGAAATCGTACCGGACCGAGCGTTAGTTGCGAGCGCTACGCGAATGAGTGGTTCGGTTCCCGAAATCGGGGTGCCGATGCGTTCCGTCAGCGAGATCGTGTTTGGCGATGTGGCATTCCAGGTTTCGTTTCCGGCGGGTGGAGTGGTAACGGGCTGTTCGAGCTGTGCCCGCCGTGGACGAGTTTCCTCGCGCGAAGGTTGTTGGCCGGGAGTTAAAACAAACGGGAATAACGAGCAGGCGAGCAGAATTGCTGTCGAGCTACGTGCGAGGGAACTGCGCATTTCAGGATCCTCTGCGGCGGGAGTCTCAGAGAGAGTTGCCGCGCCGGTATAGTACTACACGTTAGGGATCTAGGAGCATTTTTGAATGAAGCGCCCAAGCTCGAGAAATCGCAGGTTAGGAAGGTGTGGAAGCGAAGCGCAGTCGCAACCTCGAATCATCAGCGTCAACCAGCTTTGCCTTAAGAGTCGGACGCTGGCGCCGCTTGGGCGGCAAAGCCGAACATGAGTGTTGAATGTTATCGCTTCTCCAGCGCCTTGATCGCCAGTGAATTGAATTTCCGCCGAACGCTATTGATGTTGACGAAGGGAAGCTCGCACGCATGCGTACGGTTGGTGAGCAGGATAAATGTTCTTTCATGCACCGGATCGTTCCAGCAACTCGTGCCGGTAAATCCGTTGTGACCAAAGCTGTCAAAAGGTAATTCTTTTCCCCCGGTTGAGTCGGCCGTTGCCGCCAGTTGCCACCCAAACGAGCGCGCCTCCTCCAGGTCGGGCGTCAGATTTGTTCGAAACAGCGCGCATGTTTCTTTCTTGAACACGCGGGTTTGCCCGGCCAGAAACTGAGAAGCAATCGTCGCAGTGTCATGGGCATTGGCGAACAGACCGGCATGACCAGCTGACCCGCCGAGAAAGTATCCGTTGCCGTCGTGTACCTCACCCCAGATAACTCGCTTGCGTAGATCGCTGTATTCGGGAAATCCGGTTTCGCGGCTGGTGTTCTGTTCGTAAAGATTTCCGGTCTCGCAGGCGGCTATTCCCGTTTGCAGCGCGCGTTCAGGGTTGAAGTATGTGTCCTTGAGTCCTAAGGGATTAAATATCTCCATTTGAGCCAGCTCGGCCAGCAGCTTCGAAGTGGTGCGCTCCAATAAAAAACCGAGGGCTATGAATCCCAAGTCGCTGTAGACCACGCGCGTTCCTGGGGTGTTCACCAGCGGTTCACGCGCGAGCTGCGCCAGCGCCTCTTTCGGATTTCCGCCGGTAAGGATGTAAAGCGGTCGCCACGCAGGCAAACCCGAAGAATGCGTCAACAAATGGCGCACGGTGATCTCTGTTTTCTCTTCGATTCTGAACTCGGGCAGGTAATCTGCAACCGCTCGGTCCAACTCAAGCTCGCCGCGTTCAATCTGCAAAGCGCAGAGGAAACCCGTCACTAGCGGCTTAGTCAATGAAGCAAGATCGTAAATCGTTCCGACGGAAGCAACGATGTTATACGGATCGACGACTGAATGCCCGATAGCACCGGCGAAAATCTCGCGGCCGTTTTCCAAGACCAGATAAACAGCGGAAGGGAAGTCGCCCGCCTGGACACGCTCAGAGAGAAACTGAGTAATGTTTGGTTCGGGTTTCGCATTATAAGACATTGTTGGTTAGAAAATCAGAACGGAGAAGCGGTAGCGACCGGGCCGTTACATAAGATGCACCCTGTGGTGAAAGCCTCTGTGCAACTCGGTGGTCTTAAAATACCTCCTGGAATCGCCCCGGACGCTACCGCTCCCGGTTCTGACTAGCCGATGCGAACTCTTGCCGCATGCTCCTGAATTCTTTCGAGTGCGCGCAAACCCAGAGCCAATGCCTTGCGACCATCGCTGCCCGGCACCGCAACCGGTTGCCCGGATGACGCGGCCTCAACGAACGCGACAATCTCTGCCCGCAGTGGTTCGACATCGATTACATCGAGATTTCGCACGTGGACACCCGGCCACAAACCTTCAGCTGTAGGCGGCGCCAGGCTGCTTACCGAGGCCCGCCGGGTCGCATAGTCAACTGCAACATAGTCGTGCGGCTGAAAAAACCGCATCTTCCGAATTCGTTCGGTTCCTACGCGCGAGGCAGTAATGTTGGCGACCGCGCCCGTCGAAAACTCCAGCCGCGCATTAGCCGCATCGACCTTGTTGGTGAGAATGGGAATGCCTACGGCGTGTAGCTCCGTGACCTCGCTGTCTTCGCCCACCAGCCACTGCACGATATCGAGGTCATGAATCATCAAATCGAGCACCACATCGATATCCAGTGAGCGCGCGGTAAATTCACCAACTCGATGAATCTCAAAATAGACCGGATTCCTGATGTGCGGGCGCAGCGCAACCAGGGCGGGGTTGAAGCGTTCAAGGTGGCCGACCTGCAGAAGGGCATCACCCTTTTCGGCGGCGGCAATCATCTGATCGGCCTCTTCCAGCGTGCGCGAAATCGGCTTCTCTACCAGCACGTGAATGCCTGCTTCCAACAAGGGGCACGCAATTTCGCAGTGCAATTCCGTCGGCACAGCGAGGCTGACAGCATCGACACGGCCGATGAGTTCGCGCCAGTCTGCAGTCCAGGAAACTGCTCGCTCTTCACCGATGGAGCGCGCAGTTTGCTCGTTTAAGTCGCAGACGAAAGAAAACGAACTTAGTCCCTCGGTGCTGAGGAGGGAATGAATGCGAGCGTGTTGGCGGCCGAGATGGCCGACACCAATCACGGCGGTTCGTGGTTGCATCGTGTTAGTCAGTGGTCCTTTGTCCGTTGTCAGTCGCACGCGACTGTTTCTTGTAAAAAGAGACCATAACAGAATCAGGGAGTTTGAAAAGTCTGGATGGTTTCGACGATACTCGTGCGTCGCAATGTCCGACCACTGACCACTGACCACTGACCACTGACCACTGACCACTGACCACTGACCACATCGGAATATACTTGCTACCTTCCAACCTTGCCAAGCGAGCCTGGACGCTCCTCCTCCTAGTCGTAGTCGCATTCTATTTTTACGGGCTCGGCGACCTGCCGCTAATGGGTCCTGATGAATCACGTTACGCACAGGTCGCGCGTGAGATGTTTCTGCGTGGCGATCTGATCACCCCTACGCTTGCCGGTTACGCCTGGTTTGAAAAGCCGGTCCTGCTTTACTGGATGATGCAGGCTGCGTTTGGCCTGTTTGGAATTTCCGAGGCATCAGCGCGTATTGGCCCAGCCGTTTGTGGCCTCTTAACAATCGGCGCAGTTTATCTTGTGGGGAAGAGGGTGCGGAAGATATCTGGCGATCCGGCTCTGCGAGGACTGGGTTGTTGGAGCGCTCTGATTCTGGCGACCAGCCCGGGCATCATAGTTTTTTCGCGCGCGGCCAGCTTCGACATCGTGATCACAATGTCACTGACCGGGGCTCTCTGTCTGTTTTTCCTTACTGAAATTGAGGTGAGTAAAACGCGCCGGCGATGGCTAATGACTGGGTTCTATGTCTTCGTCGGCATTTCCCTGCTCGCCAAGGGACTAATCGGAGTCGTCCTTCCGTTGGGGATAGTCGCTTTGTACCTACTGTTACGACGAAGATTTCCCGGCCGAAGCCTGCTGATGAGTTTAGTTTGGGGCGTACCGCTCGCGTTGTCAGTGGCGGCGATTTGGTATGGGCCCGTGCTGGTTCGCCACGGCTGGACCTTCGTCGACCAGTTTTTTATCCAGCATCACTTCGCCAGATACGTGTCGAACAGGTTTGGTCACCCGCAACCGTTTTTTTTCTATCTCCTTGTGATCTTTCCGCTGGCATTGCCGTGGTTGGTTTTAAGTATTGATGGACTGAGACGAGCACGCCGGTGGAACTGGCGCGGCGAAACACCAACTGACAAATTTCGCGTGTTCACATTTGCCTGGGTGTTGGTTCCGCTGGTGTTTTTTTCTTTCTCCGGATCCAAGCTTCCAGGTTACATCGTGCCAATTCTGCCGGCGCTGGCTTTGCTCGGAGGCGAACGGCTGGCCCGCTTAGTTGCTGACCGCTATCCCAACTCGCTTATGCGCATCATGGCTGCCACGCTGATTCTCTTTGCTATGGGCGCGATGATCTTCGCAGCGATTGCGCCGGCAGTAAGCGCGAGTTGTGCGGCCCTAATCGTCGCACCCTTGTTGGGCGCCGGGGTGCTGACCTTTCACTTTGTTCGACACAATCGCTTTGCAGCAGTCGCGATCGCGACTTCGATTGCCTTGAGTTTCGTGGCAGCGCTCATTTGTGGCGTTGCACAGTTTGTGCCATCCCAAACTACGAAGTACCTGCTCGATCGCGCAACCGAGCGGGGGTATGGTTCAGCACCCGTCTATTTGCTACATGAAATAGATCGCGGTGTTGAATTCTATGCAGCCGGTCGTTTGGCTTACGACGCAACGGGCCGGCTAATCAAATTTGAAGGGGCGGCACAGATCCTAAGCGCGGCAGACCAGAATGCAAATCAGTTGCTCGTGATTGTGCCCGTGGAATATATCGGTCAGTTAACCAGCTTGAATGGAGTTAAGGCAGAAACGATTGCGGATAATGGCACGCTGGCGCTGGTGGGGTTACGTCGTGAGTGAGGTTTAGCGCAGACTTTTATCAAAGAAATCAATGACCCGGCGGTCGTAGCCCTCGCCGGCTTCGCCGGTGGCCGAAGTGAGTCGAAATCCGGTGAGCGGCAGCTCGGTGTTCGTTTCCAGGTTTGCCGCATTCGGAAAGCAACGTTGCAGGGCAACAGTCGACGGGCGGAGGTAACCTGCTTCTTCTCCCGACAATAAAAGAACCCGCTGTGTCTTAAGTGCTGCAGCCAAATCACACGAACTCGCGTTTTGATACTTGCCGAGCAGAAAAAGCTTCGTGCCGATCCGCACTAGATGCATCAGCCAGCGGTTATCTAACCCAAAATCTTCACGCACGGTGGCGCGCAGCAGTTCCTCCGGCACCCCCGGAAGCGAATCCAGAACCAGCACTTTGACTTCCGAACTCTGCGGCGCGACCGATAGAGCCGCATACCCGCCGAGTTCGACGCCGTAAATACCTACCTCGTCTCTGACAAGCGGAACACCGCCTTCACCTTTCAGCGTCTTTAGGAACGCAAGGGCTGACAAAACATCGTCGCCCTCTTTCGCTCCAAAGGTCGTGTAATTCACTGGCGGGTTCAATCCGTGACCACGCAAATCAGGCCAAAGGATGGTGAAGTTTGAAGTCTCGTTCAGTTTGACACCTAAATTGAAAAGCCAGGATCGATCGGCGCCGTAGCGGTGCAGGAAGACCACTGCTGGAGCGTTTGTAGATCCCCGCAGCAACCAACCCCGTGCTCGAGTTCCGTCGCTATTGGTCCAATCTTCCTCCGTCACCTTGAGGACTTGACCACTGAATTGGGCGAACGCCTGCGGTGTCACAAGGTAGGCACGTCGCGGCGGACGGACCACGCCGTAGACGATGGCTGCAAGCGCAAGTACCAAAGCCAAAGCCAGAACCAGAAAAATTGGAAGAAACGATTTGAAGAGTTTTTTGCCAAAACGACGTTGTGGAGACATGTGTTGGGGTTTATGAAAAAGGATGTCTGTTGCTATTCAAATCATCCTTTCGAACGGCTGCCTCCTTTCGTCCTGGCCCGAGCGTAGTCAACAGGCGTATTGATATTATCAAAAAAGCTCCCAGCACCGTTGAGATCACTCAACTCACTGAACTGAATCCATCTCGTTTGAACAGTTTGCAGCAACTTAATGGGTCGCCTCTCGCCATTTTGAATCAACTCATCAGCTACGCTCAAACAGGGATTAACTCGATATAGGGCGCACAAGGGCTGCGGGAAGCCGTCTGCCTGAATTGGGGCCACCGCTTCAAAGTTTCGCCGTAGCCCAGCCATCCTTTCGAACAACTCCCCGGACACAAAAGGTAGGTCGCATGCGGTGACCAGCGCCCATTCAGCCGCGCAATTCGAGAGCGCGGCATGCAGGCCACCCAGTGCGCCCCAGTGTGGGTAGATGTCCGGCGCACTGTTGAAATCCGGATCGTCTGCGAAGTGACCAATGAGAGTAATCGCGCTGGTCAAGCATGACATCTCACCTGCAATCCTTTGTGCAAATGTCTGTCCGCTGATGGTGAGCCGCGACTTGTCGGTGCCCATCCGGCTTGAGGCCCCACCGGCCAGAATAAAGCCCTGGATCGAGTCCATTTGCATGCTTAAATGCTCGCAGAGTGTGAACAAATGCCCCTTACTTGGGCAAGTTAGCACGCGCTCCATGGCGAGCCAAGCCGAGCTTTCGAGCTTTGTCATTATACGAAGAAACGAATCGTCCGCTTTGTGCGTCTAACCCTGGATTGGACCCGGGTCACGTCGCGAATGGCCTCCTTCAATCACACACTTTTGTAACGTAAGGGTTAACGGGAGTGCCCAAAAGAGGAATATCCCTAAGAATGTTAGGATGTACGAGTGGTGTAGTGGGGCTTCAAGCTGCACCAGTGTGCAAGAGTGGCTGATCCTTGACCGGCCCCATGGCCAAAGTTATAGTCGCGAGTGGTGGCTCCTCACCAGGAGCGCCTGAATGTTATCCTTAGTAATTCTCGGAAGAGGTTGTTGATGAAAAAGTTTTTTCTGACTCTGGTGCTCGGTGTGGCATCGCTGATTTCCCTTACTTCGGTGAGCGCACAACAGCTCACAAACAAATCGTCGAACAGCGGATTTTTTCCGGTCGAAGATCTACGCCCTGGCATGAAAGGTGTCGCTCGTACCGTGTTCGCAGGTGCTGAGCCCGAGGAGTTTGGCGTTGAAATTCTTGGAGTACTGCCCGGTTTCCCAGCACCGCGACAGTCCGCGATCATTGCCAGATTGAGCGGCGTCAATGCTGAAAAGACTGGCGTTTTTGCCGGAATGTCAGGTTCACCAGTTTATGTCGACGGACGTTTGATTGGCGCACTCGCATTTAGTTTCCCCTTCTCCAAAGAACCGATATGTGGCATTACCCCGATCCAGCAGATGGTCGACCTATTTGAGAATGGTTCGCCGGTCGAACGCCTGACTCCGGCGCAGCCTCGCGCCGTTTCGTTCGCGCAGCTAGCCGGTACTGATTGGAAGCCGACGCTGCCAAAGTCCATTGTCAATTCGGCTGCATTAATCGCGCCGGTCTCCGCTGGGTCGCCACTTATTCCCTTCCTTGGACAACAAATGACACCGATCGCCACGCCGGTAGTTTTTGGCGGCATCAGTCAGGAATCGCTCGCCCAATTCGCGCCGCAATTGATCGCAAACGGTCTGCTCCCCGTTTCAGGGGCGGGAGGTTCCGCCGCCATTACGCCGATGGGAAAGGTAACCGAGCGGACACTCACGCCGGGCACTTCAATCAGTGTTCAACTGGTCCGCGGTGATTATTCGATTGCGGCGTCAGGTACGGTTACGCATCGCGATGGCGACAGAATCTACGCGTTTGGACATCCGTTTCTGAGTCTGGGCAGGTCGGACATGCCGATGACGGAGAGTTCGGTAGTGACGGTTATTTCGAGCATGAACAACTCTTTCAAACTGTCTGTGCCCGGTCAGATGGTGGGCTCGATCTCCCAGGATCGTTCCAGCGGTATTTATGGCAAGCTCGGCCAGGCTCCCCGGATGATTCCGGTGAAGATAAACCTGCGCACGAGTCGCGACCGTACTGAGACTTACTCGTATGAAATTGCCAACGACACGTTCCTGACCCCGCTGCTGCTAAACATCACGATCTTCAACACGATCGTTTCCAGCGAACGCGCCTTGGGTGAATCCACCATTAGTTTGAAGGGCGCAATCGGTGTGAAGGGCCAGGAAACAATCAAGCTGGACCAGCGTTTCTCGGCGATGAACTCGGCGATCCTCGCGGCCGGCTCGGTGGCCGGGCCTGTCAGTTCGCTTCTGGGCAGTGGTTTTGAGAACGTGGAGATTGACGGTGTAACCCTTGACATCTCTTCTTCCGATACCAAATACGCGGGCACGCTCGAGCGAATTGCGATCGATCGGACCGAAGTTCGGCGCGGTGAGAAGATTGAAGTCCAGGCGTACGTGCGAACGGAATCCGGCAAGCAATTTGTACAGCGCATTCCGGTGGAGATCCCGCCCGATGCGACCCCTGGACAATTGCTGGTGTTTGTCGGTGACGGCGGCGCGTTGCAGGAGGGTTCGGCGACTAAGTCATTCGTGCCACAGGATCTGACACAACTCGTCAGGGCCATCAATAAGGTCAAGAAGAGTGACCGGCTTTACGTCAAGCTGTTTCGAGTCACGCCCGGCGCGGTGATTGGTACTGACGAGTTGCCCAACCTGCCGCCCTCGGTCGTGGCCACATTGAACAGCGATCGCAACTCCGGTGGCTACACCCCGACAGCGCTGTCGCCAGTCTATGAACGTGAACTGGCGCCGGCGGACTACGTGATTTCCGGCCAGCAACTGATCGGGATTCAAGTAGTGAAATAAAGATCAGGACACAGTTTGCAGACCTTCAGCAAACTCATAAAACAGATAGGCCGGCGTTTTCTTGAACTCAGAAAGCCCTTCAAGATCACGCTGGCCGTTCTGTTTCTATTGCTCACGACTGTCCTTCTTTACCCCTTCCAAACAGTTGTCGTGCCCGCCTGGAACTTGCAGGTTGTAGATGATGCGGGCAAGCCTGTTACTAGAATCACGGTGACCGAACATTGGCAACATTATCTACTTGAAACTCAGGGACACGACGAGTTGAAACTGACCAATGAAGCCGGCAGAGTCGACTTTACGGCGCGAACCATCAGGGCCAGTGTACTGCGCCGCTTTCTTGCGACGCTCGGTAAACTCACCAGCTCAGGGAGCGACGCTCGCCGTGATCGGTACGCGGCGGTTGTGGTCTGGGGAAGCAGTGACCACAGCCTCAGCACCACGGTTTATCAGCCGGATGACGAGCCTCCAGAGACTGTAATCGTCCAGCGATCGCATTAGCGCTGATCTTAACTGACGGCGATTTCAAACAGGAACCGCTTTTTCGAGTGCGGCATCAACTCTGGCGAGTAGTTCAACTGCAGCCCGTCCAGTCTCACCCGCAAACTCTCGCCGCCAAAAAGCAACAGCTTGCCGGGAGGCGTACGGTTCCTGGCCCATCGAACGATCTGCGGCAGCAACTTCTCGAAGTGTTCAATGGCGCGACAACTGAGAAAATCGGCCGCCGGCGCGTCGACGTTTTCAAACCGTGCGGCAATCACCTGGCCCTGCGATGCAGTGCCGGTTTCCTTCAGGGCCTCACCAAGAAACACCGCCTTCTTTTTTGAGGCTTCAATTAGCGTTGCTTGAATATCAGGGCGTGCGATCAAACAAGGGACGATGGGAAGCCCGCCGCCGGAGCCGATGTCGGTCACCTTTGTTTGTTCAGGCAGGTGCCGGAGAAGCATCAGGCTCTCAAGCACGTGGCGCGTGGCAAAGGCTTCCGGTGAACAGGGGGCTACCAGGTGAAGTAGCGGATTCCATTTATTGATGAGCTGAAAATAGAGACAAAGGCGTGCCAACTGGGCATCTGTAAGCTGCACACGATAGTCATGGCTCCGCGACTCGAGCGTCGCTCGAAAGACCGCAATAGGATCTGTGATGTCGTCGCTCAAATCAAACGTACAGATCATCGGCAGAGTGCCACTCATGCGGCACATCCCTCATGATTAGCGCATGATCGAACTGGATGCTGCCTTCTGGAAATATCGTCCTGTCCGAGAAATAGCTTGAATAGATCTTACTGACGGAAAGTGGTCTGACCCGCCACGCTGTCGTTTCCAGTCTCAAGCCATCGAGCCTGTCCGCTTCACGAGTAACTGAGTAACCAAGAGATCCTGCTTCGAAGAATGACGAGGCTGCAGCCAGTGAAGAGAAGATCGAGGTCGACGGCAGCTCTTCAGCGTTCGTGGCTTCGAGTTGGACCAAAATTGCATTGTCTGTGGAGGCGAGCGAAAGCCGGATATCGCCTTCCGAATCCGTCACATCGAGGGAGGCTTCGTGGTGCTCTCCCGGAAAGATTCGCCCGCCGAAAAGCCGGTTGAGTTGAGAGTTAGTGTCTCGGCGGGAAATGAACACACCCTCGTGCGTTGTACTTTCCTCATCCCAAAGAACCGCGAACCTATGGGCCGCATTCTCACTGGTCAACCCAACGAACCCGGGCAAGTGTTTTGGTCGAACCTGCTCGAGCCGGATCAAACAAATTCCGGCAACCGCCCAGCCGTCGTGGATCTTTGGCCTGAACCGCGAAGGGATCTGTCCCTGCATGACTTTCGGATCGACGCGAAAGTTCGCGAGGATGCGCCGTCGTATTACGCCTTGAATTGTCGGTAGTCGCATGATTGGTGGTTCGGCAAGCAGAGATTTTTATAATCGAATCAGCCGCCATCTTCTTTGCGGCTTATTGTAAGCACGTGAGATGCTAGTGTTTAGTGCATGACTTCTGCGGCCTCGGGAAATCGTCTCATGGAAAACATCATAGACCAACATCAACAACTCGGGCAGGCAGTCACCAGAATCATCACCGAGTTTGTCAGTAACCTGGATTCACGACGGGTAACCTCGGAAGCCACTCCCAGTGACACGCATAAACTGTTCGACGAACCCTTTCCTGAACAGGGCACGAGTATAGAAGAGATACTGTCACGCTTTGAACGCGACGTTGCGCCGCATGCGATGCTGGTTCCGAGTCCGCGTTATTTTGGGCAGTTCAATCCGACCCCTTTGCCCATCGGCGTCTGGGCGGACGCGCTTACCTCGATGTTGAATCAAAATGCAGGCGCTTGGCGGAATGGCCCTACGTCGGCAATGATCGAAGCGCGAGCAATTCGCTGGTTGTGTGAGCTGCTTCAATATGGCGAAAAGAGTTTTGGGACACTCGCCAGCGGCGGCTCGGAAGCAAACCTGATTGCGCTCAAGTGTGCACGCGATCGCGTTTCGGCAGATTTGATCCAGCGAGGCGTTAGCGCTGCCCCCGGCGAGCTGGTTGTATACGCTTCAGAGCAATGCCATTACTCAATCGAGAAGAGTGCGGACTTGCTTGGCCTCGGTCGCGGAAGCCTTCGCAAGATCCCGACCGACGAGCGCTTTCATGTTGAACCACAGGCCTTCGAAGAAGCGATCGAGAAGGATCTCCATGATGGTCGGTTGCCATTTTGTGTGGTCGGAGTAGCCGGTACGACATCAACCGGCGTGGTCGATCAACTTCCGCAACTCGCTGCGGTGGCTCGGAAGTATGGCTGCTGGTACCACGTTGATGCGGCCTATGGCGGGGCGCTTGCCTTTTCACAAACGCACAGGGGAAAACTGAAAGGGATTCAGGAAGCGGATTCGGTTACGATCGACCCGCACAAGTGGATGTTTGTGCCTTTCTCCTGCGGCGCGGTGCTTGTCCGAGACGGAGGCCACGTGTTGCGTGAGGCTTTCGATATCACGCCTGAGTACTTGAATGAGGATCGCGGTGGCGCTGATGTCGAGTTTGATTTCTTTCGGTATGGACAGATGGGCACACGGCGGTTCAATTCGCTGAAGCTTTGGATGGCGTTGAAATTCTTAGGACGCCGGGGTTATGCGGAGATCATTGACCGGCAGATCGAGCTGACGGAATACTTTGGCGGAAAAATAGATGAGCTAAAAGAGTTCGAGCGGTTGGGCGAAGTAGAGACCGCCGTATGCTGTTTCAAGTTTCTTCCGGAAGGCGCTCGAGCTGCTGATGGAACAACTCAGGATCGCCTGCAACAACAACTGCAGCAGCGCATCGAACGTGGCGGCGAAGCCTGGCTCACAACCACGGTGGTGCATGGCCGGCGCGCGCTTCGCATAAACGTGAACAGTTTTCTCACCGAGCACCGTCACATCGACGATCTGGTAGAATTGCTGCAACGGGAGGCCGGGAACCTCACAGCGAAGGATGACTCACATGACAGACAATGAAGTAAGAAAACAGATGGAATTCATTCCTGCTTAATGTTGTTGAGCGCTAAATAAGCAACGGACGGAATGGGCATACTTAAAAACTAGAAGCGGGTTAGAACAGCATATGAATTTGTCGCAACGCGATTCCCGGCCTTCCGTACAAATATTCAGACTGCTGCTTGTCAGTCTATTACTAGTCACGTCGTTTGCTGGTCACGCACAGTCACCAAAACGGTCGGAGAAACGCTCGCTTCCGGCGGTGTCCACGCAGGCCGAGTTTGATTCGCTTGCCGTCACTTACGATCCGGAAACACCTTACGCGTTGCCCCACTTGATCTTCGTCATCGATCGCCAGAATAAAAACAAGATCTATTACGTCAACAAGAAGCGCTATCCATTTCACAAGGACTTCGTTAACGGTAACTACCTCTCGCTCGAGCGTGGTCGCGAGTTTTTTGAAAACAACTATCTCAAGCCAAATCGTCGGTTCATCCTTGGAACCATCGCCTATCAAACTCTAATCAAGCGTTGGACCTTCGAGTTTTGGGAAGGTGATCTGATCCCTGCCGATCAAATTCAGCTTACCGCCGAAGTCATTAACAGGAGCTTCTTTGTTCCGGTCGCCTACAAGCCCAACTCACTGCGGCAGGACGAAGCCTCGAAAGGGATTCCCGGACTCACGCGCATGTTGCAAAGTGATATCAACAAAGAGCAGGACTACCAGGCTCTAAATGTTGCGCACGGAATCGGTCGCATTCATGTGATTACGAAATTGGATGAACACGTTGAGATCGGCTCAAACGAGATCATAGTACTGAGCGAGGTCCCCATTCATCTGCCGCCCGTGGCCGGCATCATTACCTCGCAACCTTCAACGCCTCTTTCGCACATCAACCTGCTGGCGAAAGGCTGGGGCGTGCCCAACGCGTATCTCAAGGACGCTCATGAGTTGTTAAAGCAATACGATGGCTGGTGGGTGAGTTTTGAGACCAGTCGTGATGGTTATTCAATCAAGCGCGCGGACATGGATCAGTTGCGAGAGTATCAGCGCCGGCTGGCGGAGCGTTTGGACGTGGTGAAGCCACGCTTCAACCTGGCAGAGAAGCGATTACTTCCTTTGGCAGCTCAACGCGCCAGCTCGAGCCTCGCGTATGGTGGGAAGTCAGCAAACCTGGGTGAAGTCGCGGCTTCGAAACTGCCCGGCATTATTGTGCCCGGAGGTTTTACGATTCCCTTCTACCATTACGATGCGTTCATGAAAGAGAACGATCTGGATCAGGACATCTACGAGCTGCTGAACGACCAGCGGTTTGTTCACGACCCGGCTTATCGACGCGAGCGCTTGACTGCGATGCGCGAGCGGATTCAGCAGGCAGAAGTCGATCCGGCGCTAAAGAACCAGGTGTTGAGCCGCGCGCGTCAAGAGTACGCAGGAAAGGGGCTCTTCGTGCGCAGCTCTTCAAACTCCGAAGACCTGCCGAACTTCAGTGGCGCCGGGTTGTATACGACTGTTCCCAACGTGAAAGGCGAGAAGGAGCTGATTGAAGCAATCAAGACCGTGTGGGGCTCGCTTTGGAACTTTGAGGCCTACGAGGCGCGAGAACGTGCGGGAATCGATCACTCGAAGATCTTTATGGCGGTTTTGATTCAGGAAGGAATCAACTCTGAGAGCTCGGGAGTAATGATTACGACAGATCCCTTTGACACTGAGAACAAGGGGGCGATCTACATCAGCGCGAAACGCGGCCTTGGTATTCGCGTTGTCGAGGGGAAGCGTGTTGCCGAGCAGATAATCTTTCGGCCACGAACCAACGCTGTTCAGGTGTTGACTCGGTCTGCGGAAGACAGCCTGCTGACTTTTGATGAGCACGGTGGAGTGAAGGAAGTGCCAATAACCGGTGAACGGTCGGTACTGACAGACGATGTGATTCGGCGGCTGGTGAAGGCCGCAGCGAACATCAAGCGCGTGTTTCGTGCTCGTGATCAGGACATCGAGTGGGCTTACATGAATGGCCAGATCTTTATCGTCCAATCGCGTCCGTTCATCTCCGGAAGCTGACTGCGGGAGTGGCAGCAAGCGCGACATCGTTTTGGAATCTTAAAGCCGCACTTCGAAACCTAAACCGGGGAAACAATCCACTGCGACTTCGCCGCTAAGCCTGCCGGCGCAGTCCAAATCCAATTCGTCCCTACCAAACCCATGTCAAACAAAATCTTCGCTGAAGGAATTCTCAATAATCGGGTCGCTTTCGTTACGGGAGGCGGAACCGGCATAACCGGCGGTGTGGCTCGCGCCTTTGCGGAAGCCGGCGCGGCGGTTGCCCTCGTCAGCCGCAAGCTGGAAAACCTTGAGCCAGCGGCGGCGGCGATCAATGAGAATGGCGGCAAAGCGCTTGCCGTCTCCGCCGACGTGCGCAATCCGGCGGATGTCGATAGGGCAGTCGCAACGACGATTGAACGCTTCGGCAAAATCGACATCGTAGTAAACGGCGCTGCTGGAAATTTTCTTTGTGCGGCGGAAGAGCTTTCACCAAATGGTTTCGGCACCGTTGTCGATATCGATTTAAAAGGAACGTTTAATGTGTGCCGCGCCACGTTTGCCGAGTTGAAAAGGAACCGCGGCCAGATCCTCAACATCAGTGCCACGCTGCACTACCTCGGCACTCCGATGCAGCTTCACGTTTCCGCGGCGAAAGCGGGAGTCGACGCGCTGACGCGAAATCTCTCAGTTGAGTGGGGTCGACATGGCATTCGCGTTAACGGGATTGCGCCCGGACCCATCGGCGATACCGAGGGGATGAAGCGTCTGGTGCCCAAGCCGATTAAAGAGAAGCTGCAGCAACGCATTCCGCTCGGGCGTTTTGGCGAAATCGCGGATATCGAGAATGCGGCGATATTTCTTTGTTCGGGTGCGGCGAGCTATATCAATGGCGCCGTACTGGTCGTCGATGGCGGCCATTGGCTGGCGGCGAATCGCTTAATTTAGAACGCATGCTCGAACTCCAACCCGCAACTTTCGAGGAATTCGAACGCGAGGCGACGCAGGGCAACGTTGTTCCTGTAGTGCGATCGGTTCTCGCCGATTTGCACACTCCCGTCAGCGCTTTTCTGCGCCTGGCCGGCGACGCGCGTTACTCCTTCCTGCTGGAATCGATCGAAGGCGGTGAGCGCATCGCACGATATTCCTTCCTGGGTGTCGAACCGGAGATGATCGTACGTGGGTTCAGTTCGCATACGATCGTTGAGCAGAGTGGAAAAACCCAGGTCCACCCGATGCTCGCTACGGATTGGATTCGTGAGTATTTCAAGGAGCGAGTGCTGGCACGACGTGCGGGCCTGGTTCCATTCGCGGGAGGCGCCGTCGGTTATCTCACGTACGATGCCGCGGAATGGTTCGAGCCGGCGCTTCACAATGGCAATGCCATCGGGCGCGACACGATACCGCTCGATGCCGCGACGGGCGCGGTCTGGATGTTCTATCGCAACATCATCGCTTTTGACCGCGTGCGGCAACGAATGGAGATCGTAACCATCGTTCTCACTGAGGAAGCCCAGGGCAGCAAGGCGCGGCTTCGTGAACTTTTTGATCAGGCGATCGAACGAACGGCGGCGATCGAGCGCCAGTTGTTAGCGCCGGTTCCGTCGCAGGCTTCGTTCGCCGATACCCAGGAGCCGCTGTCTCAACCACCGCAGTCGAATTGGAAGCGAGATGACTTCGAAAATGCCGTCCGCAAGATTCAAGACTACATCGCCGCGGGTGATTGCTATCAAGCCGTACTTTCCCAACGTTTTACCACTCGTTATGAAGGCGATCCGATTGCGATCTACCGTGCTTTGCGGGCCATCAATCCGTCGCCGTACATGTTCTTTTTGCGGTGCGGGAACGAGTCAATAATCGGCGCTTCTCCCGAAATGCTGGTTCGCTGTCACGGTCAGCGACTGGATTACCGGCCGATTGCGGGCACAAGAAAACGGGGCGGCACGGAAACAGAAGACTGGATGTTGGGCGAAGATCTGAAGACGGACGAAAAGGAAGTTGCCGAGCACATGATGTTGGTTGATCTCGGCCGAAATGATCTGGGCCGAGTTGCCGACGTCGGTTCAGTGAGAGTTGAAGAGCTGATGTCCATTGAACGCTATTCGCATGTGCAGCACCTGGTTTCCAGCGTGCGTGCGCGCTTGCGCGACGGACTCGATCGGTTTGATGCGTTGGCCGCCTGTTTTCCCGCGGGAACCGTTACCGGCGCGCCCAAGATTCGAGCCATGGAGATCATTCGCGAGCTTGAGCCGGACGCGCGTGGAGTTTATGCCGGCTCGGTGCTCTACATGGATTACGCGGACAACCTCGATTCCTGTATTGCCATCCGCACAATTGTGTTGCGCAATGGAAAGGCACTGGTGCAGGCTGGCGCGGGCATTGTTGCTGATTCAATTCCGGCTCACGAATACGCCGAAACCGTGAACAAGGCTCGTGCTTTGTTGGGTGCTATTGAACTTGCCGTAAAGGGACTTTAAGGAATCGTTGAGCGTAGGATGTAATAAAGCGCAGCCTTGGGAGTGTGCCGACTGGTCGGCGCTTTTGACTCGTTGTGTTTCCCTCGCAATCGTGATCTTGCTGATTACCTCAGGGATCGCCCTCGCGCAAAATCCGGTGGCGAACGAACCGAAAAAGGCGAATAGCCGGCCGGCTGAGGTCTCGGCGCCGCAACCCGAGCCCTTCGATGGCGCACCAGTCGAGAGGATGGGAGAGCACTGTGTAACCCTGGAAACTGAGATCGGCGCGATTGAGATCGAGATGATTCCTGAATCGGCGCCTGAGGCCGTGCGCAGTTTTTTAAACTTGGCGGCCACCGGCGCTCTCGATACAACCACATTCAGTCGGGTGGTGAAAGATTTCGTCATTCAGGGTGGGAATCTATCGACCAGCGAGAAGTGGAGTGCTGAGCTCGCGAGAAAAATGAGTCGGAAGCTTCCCGACGAGCCAGGCATCATTCGGCACGAACGCGGAATTGTTTCAATGGCTCGCACCGATGAGCCAAATAGTGCCACCACCCATTTCTTCATCCTGGTAGGCGAAGGACGACACTTGAATGCAAAATTCGCTGCCTTTGGCCGGGTCAAGAAGGGAATTGAGATTGCCGATGCAATCAACGCCGCGACGCTGGATGGCGATAAGCCCGACAAGCCAGTGAAGATAAATCGAGCAGTCGTAGTGCAATGTCCAAAGTGAAGCATGATATGCGCCGGCCGAAATAGCGACGGCCCCTGGCTTTACTATCCTGGTTGTGCATAGGTCTAAAGTAGTCAAAAGCAATTCAATGCGGTGTCAGGCCGCCCGCTTTTTGTCCCCGCTCCACAGGCGGCAGCGATCAGCGTGACTCAGTTTGAGGGCATCTTGAAAGCACAATTGATCAATCTAAAAACACTCGGACTCATCGCCCTTTTGGTTGTCTTCTCAACGGGCTGTGCGCCAAAGGATGAAAAGACAACCCCGACCGCCGCCAGGCAGTTCCTGAAATTGCGCGGCTATCAGTTTGATGAAAAGTCATTTGCGACAGCCGCGGCCGCGGGCGACGTCCTGGCAGTGAAGTCCTTTCTTGCTGCCGGGATCGACCCGAATTCAGCCGACGCAGAAGGCGAGTCTGTATTGATGTTCGCAGCGGCACGCGGCGATCTGCCGGTAGTCAACGCGCTGTTGCAGGGTGGCGCCGATGTCAATGCGAAAAACAACAATGGGTACACAGCAATATTGCGGGCGCTCGCCAAAAGGCACGAAGAGGTGGCGGCCGCGATTCTGGCCCGGCCGAACCTCGATGTGAATGCGCGTGGAGATAATGGGGTCAGTATTCTGATTATCTACACGGCGCGTGATCGCGAAGACGTGGTGCAATCACTGCTGGACCGCGGGGCTGATGCCCACTTCCAGGACCAGCACGGTGATGCGGTGCTGCACACGGTTGCGCAGACGGACAATCTGAATATCTTGAGGATGCTGTTGGAAAAGGGCGCAAACCCAAATGTACAAAACAAAGTGGGTGGTACGCCGTTGATGTGGGCGGCAACTTATGGCCGGTGGAATACCGCACGAATACTCTTAGAGAAAGGCGCCGATGCAAAGTTGAAGGACGAGGACGGAATGACCGCTGCTGACTGGGCGCTCAGAAACAAGCACGAAGAGTTTGCGAAATGGCTGCGATCGGCTGAAAAGAGTTAGTCTGGAATTTGGTCTTTGATCTCTGATCCCTGGCCTCTGATCGCAGGTCTTTGACCAACTTACCAACACCCAATCGAACATCGAACTGTGCTTTTAGTCATCGACAACTACGACTCCTTCACTTACAACCTGGTCCAGTATCTTGGAGAACTCGGCGAGCGGGTCGAAGTGCGCCGTAATAACGAGGTCACGGCTGACGAGATCGAGTTTGCGCTCAGGCCCGAACGGATCGTCATCTCGCCCGGCCCTGGCACCCCCGACAAGGCCGGTGTCTCGTTGAGAGTCGTTCACCAGTTGGCCGGCAAGATTCCAATTCTCGGAGTGTGTCTGGGCCACCAGGCCATCGGTCAGGCGTTTGGCGGGAAAGTTGTCCGCTCGCCGGTGTTAATGCACGGAAAAGCCTCCGAAATTTTTCACGACGGCCAGACGATCTTTGCCGGGCTTAACGATCACTTCAAGGCTGGGCGCTATCACTCACTGGTAGTCGAACGCGAAAGCCTGCCTGCCTGCCTGGAGATCTCGGCGTACACTACCGACGAAATCATAATGGGGTTGCGCCATCGTGAACTGAAGGTCGAGGGGGTGCAGTTTCACCCCGAGTCGATTCTCACTGACGGCGGCAAGCAACTGTTGGCAAACTTCCTCAAGCTCTGAAACGCGATTCATGCCTAACAATCAACTGCGACAGTTCTTATCGCGCCTGGTGAGGCGGGAAGACTTGAACTCAGTTGAATCCGCGCAGTTGCTCGAAGCGCTCTTGCATGAGACCGCAACTGATGCGCAAATCGCCGGTATTCTTGTTTCTCTATCCGCAAAAGGAGAGACGGTCCATGAACTCGCCGGGATGTCGCGGGCGTTACGCGCGCGCGCGGTTCGCGTAAATTGTTCTCATCCACGTTTTGTTGATACCGCGGGCACAGGCTCCAGTCGGGCTAAGACTTTCAACATCTCAACCGCCGCGGCCTTCGTCATTGCGGGCGCCGGCCTGCCGGTTGCAAAGCACGGTAATCGGGCCGCGAGCAGCCTCGCGGGTAGTGCCGATGTACTGGCGGCGCTGGGTGTGAACATCTCCGCGACTCCACAAGTGTCTGAACAATGCCTCTCGCAAACAGGCATCTGCTTCATGTTTGCTCCGCTCTATCACGGCGCAACCGCGCGGGTAGCTGCAGCGAGACGCGAGCTGGGAATCCATACGACTTTCAACCTGCTTGGTCCGTTGAGCAATCCGGCTGGAGCGCCACGGCAGGTGATTGGCGTCTGGCGTCCTGAGCTGGTTGAGTTGTTGGGACAAGTCCTGGCCGTGCTGGGGACGGAACGTGCGTGGGTAGTGCATGGCGAAGACGGCCTGGACGAGGTCACGCTGAACGGAAAGACAATCGTCACAGAAGCGCGTGACGGCAGGACGCATTCGTTCCCGGTTCAGCCAGAAGATTTTGGACTCTCGCGCAGTTCACTTGAGCGATTGCGCGGCGGTAGTGCTACCGACAACGCGAAGATCATTCGCGACGTGTTGGCAGGCGAACGAAAGGACGAGGCCCGCTCGATTGTGATCATCAACGCGGCTGCGGCGCTTTTTGTTGGTGGAGTTCGCGACGATTTGCGGGCCGCTGCTGTACTTGCGGCAGATTCAATCGATAGCGGCGCCGCGCTCGAAAAGTTGGAAGCGCTGATTGAGGCAACTAACTGAGAGACACCACTAACCTGGAGAGGTTGATCTCTACGATAGTAGTGGCTTAGAAGCTTAATTTTGGCCAACATACTTACAAAAATTTTGGACGCGAAACGACAGCGACTGGCAGACGCGAAGAAGGGCCGATCAATTGAAGACTTGCGTATTGCGGCAATGAACGTGCGCCGCGCTGCGCAACCCCACGCGCTCAGTGCGGCGCTGTCAAGAAAAGACCGCATCAACATCGTCGCAGAGTTCAAACGGAAGTCTCCTTCAAAGGGTGTAATTCGCGACGATCTCTCTGCGGTTGAAGTTGCACGTGCCTATCGGTCTGGTGGCGCGGCGGCAATCTCCGTGCTTACGGAGGAAGACTTTTTCGGCGGCTCTCTTGAAGACCTGCGACAGGTTAAGAGCGAAGTTGAGCTTCCGATCTTACGAAAGGATTTCATCTTCGACGAATACCAGCTTTATGAATCGGCCGCCGCGGGCGCAGATGCATTGCTCTTAATCGTCGCGGCGCTGACCGACGAAGCGCTGTTGCGCCTTAGTGAGTCCACTGAAAACGAACTTGGTATGGATGCCCTGGTTGAAGTACACACGAAAGAGGAAATGCAGCGCGCCTTGCAGATCGGGGCAAAACTGATTGGCATCAATAACCGCAACCTGAGGACCTTCGATGTTTCACTTGAGACGTCTGTCTCGCTCGCCGGCGCAGCAGCATTCGATACAATCCTCGTATCTGAGAGCGGGCTCAACACGCCGGCGGATCTGCGCAAGCTTCATGACCTGGGCTTCAGTGGATTCTTAATCGGTGAAACGTTGATGCGCTCTGACAATCCTGCAGAGGCTTTGCGCTTACTGATGGTTTAGGACATAACTATGCGACAGGGTCTGCCAAACTACATTCGGTTTACTGTTAAGGAGTCTCAACATGCATATCAACCGTGCCCTCTCGCTGGCGTTATTGCTTGCGTTCGGCTCCGTTACTTTAAACGCACAGACTACCGGCTCATCAGACAAGACCGAAATTAATGACGCGGTCGCGGCCGCTCAATTGAAGGGCAGGCATAAGTTTCAACTGCATTGGATCAGCTGGGGCAAGTGGGCGGACCTCGGCAATCTTACCGTTATCGATCGCCAGGGCGTTCTTTCCCTCAAAGCCAGACAGGCAAAAGCCGGAGACTACGTTGAGATTGAAGGCATCGTGACCAGGGTTGCGGCGAAGGAGTTTATTTTTGAGGGCCGCATCGTGACGCGGGTGAGCTACAAGAATCACGGCAATCCGTGTGAACGCACCGGCACAATGACTTTTAAGATAACCGGCAAAAGGAAATACTGGCGACTGCAGGAGATGCGGAGCCCTTGTGATGAGACGACTGATTATGTAGATATCTTTCTGCGTTGAGCCAAAGCTTCAACACAGGCATTTGAGATTCAGGTTAAGGCTACGTGGATTCAAAACGTTGAGCGGACGGGCCGGCCTGCGCTTCCGGTGGGTGGGCGAATCTATTTCAACTCCGGAATACGAGCTAACGCATCCTTGTCAATCGACTCGAGTGATAGCCGTTTCGCCAGCCACCGCACACGGTCCTTTCGCGCTTTTGCATTAAGCTCGTGCCCTGCTTCGTAAAACCCAATGCGCTTTGGTTCTCCAAAGCGTTCATAGGCACGTTGGGCCATCTTTGCTGTGAGTGGCTTGTCCTGTTTACCAAATTGAAGGAACACTGCTGACGGCGAGCTGTATTTGAGGAAGTGAACCGGATCGTCCCAGGCATACTCTCGAAAGTACTCGCGAATTATTGTGTCGCCCACGCGCTCGCGCAGCTTCACCATTTCCGGATTGCCCTCGTCGAAGACGAATTCCTCGTCACTAAAGCCGCCGGCCAGCAAGACAAAAGATTGAATGCGTTTCTCTACGCCCGTCAGGATGGCGCCAATGTGAGCGTGGAAGCTGTGGCCTACGTAAGCTACGCGCCTCGAATCGACGTCCTGACGCGCCAAAAGAATATCGAGCCCGCGGCGAAAGTCGAGCACTTGTTGTCTCGAAGCCTCAGACTGTTGAACTGCCTGGCGCATCTCCTCTTTCTCTCGGACGTAACCGGGCCGAACCATCGGCGCGTCGATAAGGAATACAACCGCTCCTGCCTGGCCCAGGACGATCGCTTCCTCGAGGAATTGCTTCCGATTTGCCATCGGTGAGCCGCCCATCATCCAGTGGCCGAAAAGAACGACGGGGAAGGGACCCTTGCCTGCCGGGATGACGAGATAAGCTGGAACGTTTCCACCCTTGATGCTCGTGTAGGTAAGGTCGATAAGCGTTGCCTGGCCCTTTCGCTGCCGGCTCAACTCGGTGGTGTTGAAGGGAGCGGTACGATCGTAGTCGAATTGTCGCGCCAACTCTTCGAAACGAAGTGGTGGAGAACTCTGGCCGCTGAATGTTGCGGTGAGAATCAGGACAAGAAGGATTATTGAAGGTGATTTCACTCGTCCCCCCTAGGCCCTCGTTATGTTCGGCAGGCGTTACGCGGTTCTTTCCCGAAGACTCTGAAACATCTCGGGCTGTCGTAGATACGCTGTGATCCAAACCAGCAGCAGCACTACCCCGGGTGAAACATAAGGCTCTCCGTGTTGCATGTGCGTCACGATCGCGCCGCCAAGGTATGCAGATAGCAACAGCACTCCCAGCGAATGTGTTCTTGGAATCGCGAACAGCAGAGCGCTTACCAACTCTCCGATGCCGATCAGCATAAGATGGTTTGTCAGTCCCCACTTCGTGAAGACTTCAACTACAGGCTGCGCTGCAGCTAACTTCATCACGGCGCTGAAGGAGAAGAGGAGCGTCAACAATCCAGTAAGAACCCAGGCAGCGATTCTGCGACTTTTTCCGGGTGTGCTCATACGGAGGAACCTTTCTGTTTTTGCACTTCAGGTGCTGATGATTAAACCTGCCAATGTTTTGGGAAACGCAGACTCTCCCGTCTGGAACGAAGCTCGTGAGATCACTCTCACGCAGCGCGTTCAGCGTTTTCCACATAAGGCGCGTGTAGTTTCACCGGGGGTGTCTCGGACTTGCGCAACTTTAGATTCAGCATCTCCACAAACAGCGAGAAAGCCATCGCAAAATAGATGTAGCCCTTCGAGATATGCTGATCAAAACCTTCAGCAATCAAGGTGACGCCGATCAGCAGTAAGAAGCTCAAGGCAAGCATCTTCACCGTTGGATGCCGATCTACAAATCCGCTGATTGGTCCTGCGAAAGCCATCATGAAGAGAACTGATACCACCACGGCTGCAATCATGATCCCGATGCGATCGACCATGCCCACCGCTGTGATTACTGAGTCTAATGAAAAGACGATGTCCAACAAGAGGATCTGGAAGATGACGTTGGCAAATGAGGGGACGACACGTGCCGAGGCTCTACCCACCTCGCCCTCCAGTTTCTGGTGTATCTCATGGGTACTCTTCGCCAGTAGAAAGAGACCACCCGCGATCAGGATCAGGTCTCTGCCGGATATCTCTTGCTCGAGAACTGTAAACAGCGGCGCTGTCAGGCGGATGATCCACGAAAGGGTAAAGAGTAGGCCGATACGAATAAACATCGCCAGCCCGAGGCCAACTGTGCGCGCTTTCTTTCGCTGCTCAGGCGGTAGCTTTCCCGCCAGGATGGAAATGAAGACGACGTTATCGACCCCGAGCACCAGCTCGAGTGCGGTAAGAGTAAGAAACGCAATCCACGCCTGAGGCTCAGTGATCCATTCCACGGCACAAGCTTCTCCCTGACTGTAAATTTGATTTCCAAAACAAGCATAACAGCTTCAGATTCTTCAGTCCCATTGAACGACCCAGCGCGAGATAGCCGGGGATTAACGCGGAAACTCGCATAAGAACATCAGAAAACACAGCTTGGCACTTTGGCGGTCCGACCTGGGTCATCCTTGTCTTCGCGGTTGGTTATTATTTCCTGCGTTTGATGAGGATGGGTATGAACTCGGCTCATCAAATCGGTTATCTTACGTTATCGGATTCCTGAATTTGAGCTTCGGTATTATGCCGTCTATTTAGTCGAAAGTCGCGATGACGTTTATTAAAATTTGCGGTATCACCAACATTGAGGACGCGCTGGCCTGTGTCGAGGCCGGTGCTGATGCGCTTGGCTTTAACTTTTTCCCGTCCAGCCCGCGCTATCTTACGCCGTTAGCGGCGAGAGAGATCGTTGATCAATTGCCAAAGGAAATTTTGACGGTGGGTGTCTTTGTAAATGAGTGTTCACCTGAGTTTGTCGAGCGGCTCGCTGATGAAGCAGGGGTTTCAGGTGTGCAGTTACATGGCGACGAGCCTCCGGAATACTGTGCGGCGCTATCCGGTCGCTTCGTAATAAAGGTTTTTCGTATTAGGACGGACTTTCAACTTGACGTAATTAATAACTACAACGTCGACGCCGTCATGGTTGATGCCTTTGATGTCAAACTTCACGGCGGGACCGGCCGGGTAGTCGATTGGTCCATTGCCAGCGAAGTAAGCAAGCTTGTTCCAAAGATGTTTCTGGCCGGTGGGCTGGCTCCTGAGAACGTGGCCGTAGCCGTCAGCACCGTCAACCCTTTCGCGGTGGATGCCTGCAGCTCACTGGAGAGCTCGCCGGGGAAGAAGGAGATCGACCGGGTGCGCCAGTTCGTGCAAGCCGCACGAAAAGTCGGTTAAACGTTGACGCGTCTCACTATCTACGGGTTATCCTACCAATGCCCCCGCTCTCGAAGCTAATCACCCTCTCCCCAAGTGGACTGAGTTCTACCTCACCTCAATTTGATTTGCCATGTTTCCAGAAATGAAAAAGGAAATTCTTGAATCGACGCGTGGGCGCGGGCGCGTACTGCTGATCACCGACAAACTGTTGACCCTTCCGGTTCACTCAATGGAATCCGCCGGAATGGAGATAGTCGGTGTGGTAAACGGCGCCGCTGCACTCGTGTCACTTCAGCGAACTCGTCCGCACATAGTGATAGCAGATAACGGCGTTCAGGGAGTGTCTAAGCGAGAGTTGGGTCGCATGCTGATGCACGGCGTCGAAAAGCTGCCTTTGTTACTGGTGGGCTCGGAACTTTCGACGGTGGAACGGAGAGAGGAGGCGTTACAATCAGGCGCCTTCGACTATTTTCAGTTGCCGGTCGAAACGAACCTGTTGCTGCTGCGTGTGGTGCAGCTGGTCCGCTCGCAGCAGGCTTTTGAAGAACTTCGTGCTGAGGCGGATTTGGATTCATTGACAGGTTTAGCCAACCGGAGACGATTCAGGGCCGCGTTGAAAAAGGAGGTTGAAAGGTGGCGTCGTTACAGTGTACCGTGCGCCCTACTGCTCCTGGACATCGATCACATGAAAGCGATCAACGATCGGTTTGGGCATCCTGCCGGCGATTCCGTCATTCGGCATATTGCGAGGGTGTTGGCCAAAGTGTCTCGCGATAACGATATGGCGGCTAGACTGGGAGGAGAAGAGTTCGCGCTGCTCCTCTCGAGTATCAATGATGAGAAGGCCACCCTGGCTGCCGAAAGATTGCGGAGGGCTTTGGCCGAACAAGAGGTCGAGGACGTTGGTACGATCAGCGTCAGCATTGGCGTTGCGGCCTGTCCCGTACACGCAAATTCAGAGCGCACCTTGTACGAAGCGAGTGATCGCGCGCTTTACCGGGCGAAAAATCAGGGTCGAAACCGCATCGCCGTTGCTCCCCTTCTACAGGAGAATCTGCCCGGAGTGTAGTTCAGATTCACCACCTTGACTTCTTACTATTCACAACCTGATCAGCTTGGCCATTGGGGACGCTACGGCGGTCGGTTCGTTCCTGAGACGCTAATGTCTCCGCTACTCGAGTTGACGACAGCCTTTGAAAACGCGCTGAAAGATTCTGCGTTTCACCGGGAGCTCGACGAATTGCTTCAAAACTATGCTGGCCGTCCTACGCCACTCTTCGAAGCGAAACGTCTTTCAGAATATGCCGGCGGCGCGAGAATCTTTTTGAAGCGCGAAGACCTTCTGCATACGGGCGCACATAAGATTAATAACGCGCTGGGGCAGGCTTTACTTGCAAAACGAATGAAGAAGTGTCGGGTGGTGGCCGAGACCGGCGCCGGGCAACACGGTGTGGCGACGGCAACTGTCTGCGCCTTGCTTGATCTTGAATGTGTCGTTTACATGGGAGCCGAAGACATGCGCCGCCAGGCGCTGAATGTTTATCGCATGCAGCTGCTCGGCGCCGAGGTGCGCGAAGTGGCGGCCGGTTCGCAAACCCTGAAGGACGCGATCAATGAGGCCCTGCGCGATTGGGTTACCAACGTAGGAGATACATATTACCTCCTTGGGAGTGCGCTCGGGCCGCATCCATATCCCTTGATGGTTCGGGAGTTTCAAAAAGTCATCGGCACCGAAGCACGCGCACAGTGTATCGAACAGATTGGTCGTCTGCCGGACATGCTTATCGCCTGCGTTGGCGGAGGATCGAACTCCATTGGACTGTTTCATCCGTTCCTGGATAATCCTGACGTGCGGATGCTTGGAGTTGAAGCCGGGGGGACCGGAAATTCGTTGGGCCAGCACGCGGCGCGTTTCAATTCTGCCGGCGGAGGACGTCCGGGGGTGTTGCAGGGAACACTAAGCTATGTACTGCAAGACAAACAGGGGCAGATATCGTCAACGCATTCGATTTCAGCCGGCTTGGATTATCCGTCAATCGGCCCAGAGCATGCCTTTCTGCATGACACGGGCCGAGTGACTTACGTTTCTGCTTCTGACGAAGAAGCCCTGGAAGCGTTTGAGATTTTGACAAAGCTCGAAGGGATTATCCCCGCACTCGAATCCGCCCACGCAGTCGCGCACGCAATCAAAGAAGCACGAGCTAATCCCGTTCAGATTCTCGTCATAAATCTTTCCGGGCGCGGCGACAAAGATGTCGCGACCATCCGGAATCAGAGTTGACCTGCCCCTAATATCATATGAGCCACATCGCCAGGGAATTTGAAGCCCTCAAAAGAGAAGGGAAGAAAGGCTTCATTCCTTTCATCACTGCCGGTGATCCGGATCTCAAAACAACTGTAGAGTTATTGGTGGCTTTGGCTGCCGCAGGCGCCTCCGTCATCGAGTTGGGTGTGCCTTTCAGCGATCCGATGGCGGACGGCCCGGTGATTCAACGCGCGTCTGAACGCGCCCTGCGTCAGGGAGTAACGCTTCGGGACGTATTCGAAACTGCGTCAAAGGCCGGAGAGCGAATGAGTGTGCCGATGGTGCTATTTAGTTATTTCAATCCGTTACTGCAGTACGGGCTCGGGAATGCCTGTCGCGACGCACAACTGGCCGGAATAGATGGCATCCTGGTTACTGATCTAACTCCTGAGGAAGCAGGCCCACTCACGCAGTGGGCGCGCGACTGTGAATTGGATCTGATCTTTCTGGTAGCCCCTACCTCGACCGATGAGCGACTACGAATGATCGCCGAACACGCGAGTGGCTTCATTTATGCGGTTTCTCGCAGCGGTGTGACCGGAAAGCAGAAGGACCTCAGCGCCGCTGCGGAAGATTTGGTGCGCAAGGTCAGACGTTATACGGCACTACCGGTTGCTGTTGGATTTGGAATCTCGAACGCCGATCAAGTTACCGAAACCGCGCGTTACGCCGATGCTGTGGTGGTGGGCTCTGCAATAGTTGCCGAGATCGAGCGGTCGGATAATTCGCCAGAGCTGGTTTCGCAAGTTCGTGATTTCACTCGGAGACTGGTGCAAAGTTTGGTTTGAGCCGGTAAGCAACAATTCTGGTAAACCTTGGTTGTGTCGCGACTCTGTCACTTGCTTGTGCGTGCGCACGGACGGCTCCATAATCCTCGCGAGGGAGAAACCGATGGACGAAGAAATTACTCACCAATTTCCAAACGATGGAGTTCAAGTCATCCTGGCCCGGCTGGAAATGCTTGACCAACGATTTGGTTCGCTGGAGGAGCAGGTAAGAGAACTGGGCTCACGAATGACAGCGCTCGAAGACAAAGTTGACCGTCGCTTGATGGAAACGCGACCCATCTGGGAACAGGTGCTGGAGAGACTTGGCACTCTCGAAGAGAAAATTAGCGCAGTTCAGACTCACTTGGGCGGAATCGAGACCCAGCTTGGTGAAGTTCAAACTCGCTTGGGCGGAGTCGAGACCCAGCTTGGTGAAGTTCAAACTCGCTTAGGCAACGTCGAGACACAGCTTAACGAAGTTCAAATTCGACTGGGTGGTGTCGAAACGAAACTGGATGGAGTGGAAAACCGCATTGGCAAAGTCGAGCGCGAAGTTTACCACTTGAGAAAGACGTTTCGAGTCTTCAATGAGCAGATCCTCGACATCGAAAACGCCCATGAGGACTTGGAGGAACGTGTCGCTGAACTGGAAAAACCACGGACCCCTTGATCTATGAACTCCGGACTACAACCTGGCTCGCCGATCATTGTCGCGCTTCACAGTCCCCGCGAAAAATGTTGGGGCCTGCTCGACGAGATCAGCGCGGCTGGAGTATTCTTGCGCGGTCTTGACCTGAATGCATTTGACGATTGGATACGTTCGGTTATTCACGACGAGCCTTTCATAGGTTTTACTGATCTGTTCTTTCCAGTCTGGCGGGTGGAACGAATAGCCAGGGACGAAGCGTCGGGCGGTGTTCCTTCCCTCTATGAACAGGTGGAGCAGCGAACCGGTCATTCGCTGGAAGAACTTTTGCACCAAAATCCCGATCAACCTTGATCCGGATAGTAAGTTGCGCGCAGCCTCACCACCATTGGCGCAGAGAGGGCTGCTGCTGTGCGTAAGTAGTAGTTTTAATAACTTCAACCCTCAGGAAATAAATGTTGCAAGTATGAAACACTGTTCCATTCTCGCGTTTCTTGTGCTATGCTCGCTGCCTTGCTGGCGACGGGCGACAGATAAACATTGAGAAAAGGAGCGGAAGAAAGCGATGTATGTGATGGCTGATGACAGAATTAGTGTCGATCGCGGCAAAGCGGTCGAAGCGGCGCTCTTGAATATCGAAAAGAAGTTTGGCAAGGGCTCAATTATGCGACTTGGCGAGCGGGAAGTTTCCGATATACCGGCAATTTCCACCACCTCACTGAGTCTCGACATTGCAGTCGGCGTGGGAGGCGTTCCGCGTGGCCGCGTAATTGAAATCTATGGCCCTGAAAGCTCGGGAAAAACCACACTGGCTCTGCACATCGTGTCCGAAGCGCAAAAAGCCGGTGGCGTTGCCGCTTATATTGACGCTGAACATGCGATGGATGCCGACTATGCCGGAAAGCTTGGCGTCGATATTGATCAACTCCTAATCTCCCAACCAGATTCCGGCGAACAGGCCCTCGAGATTGCGGAGGCCCTGGTGCGCTCAAACGGCGTCGACGTGATTGTGGTCGACTCGGTTGCCGCGCTGGTGCCTCGAGCCGAGCTTGACGGTGAAATGGGCGATTCATTGCCTGGTTTGCAAGCTCGACTGATGTCACAGGCGCTGCGCAAGCTCACCGCCATTGTTTCCCAGTCAAACACCTGTTTCATCTTCATCAATCAGATTCGCGAGAAGATCGGCGTGATGTTTGGTAGTCCTGAAACCACCACGGGTGGCCGGGCTTTGAAATTCTATTCGTCGCTGAGACTCGACATCCGACGCATCGGCGCCATCAAAGACGGCGATCGCGTCGTGGGTAATCGGACCCGAGTCAAAGTCGCCAAGAATAAAGTGGCGCCACCTTTCCGCGAATGTGAGTTTGACATCATGTATGGCGAGGGCATCTCACGCGAAGGCGACGTGCTGGATTTGGCAGCTGTGCAGCGAGTAGTCGAGAAAAGCGGTGCGTGGTTTTCCTACAAAGGCGATCGTCTCGGGCAGGGCCGAGAAAATGCCAAGCAATCGCTGAAGGACAATCCGGAGATGCTGAAGCGCATTGAAAATGAGGTCAAAGTTAAGCTCGGAATGATTGTGCGTGAACCCAAGGCCGAAGCGGCCGGCAACGGTAAAGCCGCCGCCGCCGCAGAAAAGAAATAGACTCTTCGTCTCAGTTCTCAGTGAAGCGTTCAGCCGGAAACCACTCAATTGGTTCCCAAGCTGAGCGCTTCAACTGCTTTACTCCGGGCCAACTCTAAAATCATAATCTGCCTAACCCGGTCATTTTGCCGCGGTAAATTCCAGCCGATATCGGCAATGTCGGTTCTATGACGCAATCAATACTCATCAGGGGCGGGACGCTTGTTACGATGGATGCCACAGACTCCGTTGTGACCGCGAATCTACTCGTGCGAGCCGGAAGGATAGTAAGCATAGGAACTGATGCTCCTGCGGCTGACCTCGTTATTGATGCCCAGGGTTGTGCGGTGCTGCCTGGGTTTGTGCAGACGCATATACATCTTTGCCAGACACTTTTTCGGGGCGCAGCCGATGACTTGGCACTGATCGATTGGTTGAAACAGCGCGTCTGGCCCATGGAAGCAGCTCATTCCGCAGCCTCAGTACGCGCATCTGCGAGGCTCGGAGTCGCCGAGTTGATTAAAGGCGGAACTACCTGCGCGTTGACCATGGAAACGGTCAATCACACCGCGGAAGTCTTCCGCGTCGTCGAGGAAAGCGGATTTCGAGCTACGGTCGGCAAATGCATGATGGACAAGGGCGATGACTTGCCCGCCGCCTTGCACGAGGAGACGGAAGCCTCGATTCGCGAATCACTTGAATTACTCGATGCCTGGCACGGAAAAGCTGACGGAAGAATTCGTTATTGTCTGGCGCCGCGTTTTGCTGTGAGTTGCACCGGCGAACTTTTAGCCGCCGTAGCGCAGCTCGCACGTGAACGCGGCGTGGTGATTCACACGCACGCCTCCGAGAATCTAACCGAGTGCGCGATGGTTGAAGCCGAGACCGGAATGCGCAACATTGAGTATCTCGGTTCGGTGGGACTTTCGGGCACGCACGTCGCACTCGCCCACTGTGTCCATGTTAGCGAGGAAGAGATTGAACTGCTCGCAAACTCGCAAACAAACGTGGTTCATTGTCCATCCTCGAATTTGAAGCTCGGCTCTGGTATCGCACCGATCAAGGCAATGCTGGATAACAACGTTTCTGTTTCACTGGGCGCAGATGGGGCAGCGTGTAACAACCGGCTCGACATGTTCACTGAGATGCGCACGGCCGCATTGCTCCAGAAGGTGACTCATGGTCCAGAGGCGATCCCTGCGCTTCGTGTCTTGCGAATGGCCACGATTGATGGGGCGAGAGCGATGGGGCTTTCTGACGAAATAGGAAGTTTAGAGATCGGCAAACGCGCGGACATATCCGTCCTGAATCTCAAGACGTTACATTCCACACCCAGTGCGATCGACATTTCCTCGTCGATCGTCTACTCCGCCGGACCAGCTGATGTGAAAGACGCGATCATCGACGGCCGGTTGGTGCTGCTGGACAGACAGCTCCTCACGATGAACGAGCAGCAGATCGCGAACGATGCAGAGACCGAGGCTCAGCTGTTACTTGATCGTGCGGGAATCACCTCCGCTGGAGACTGAGTAGCCGTCATTCACCGCGTGGTGTAATCTGCTAAAAGTTTTCTTCACCGCCACTCGCCTTGCATAGTAAACGCGGCCCAGTAGTATGGCGACTGCCATTGCTTCTGCTTCCACATCTCCACCTGGGCCCCGCGTAAAGCTGCCGCTGGGCGCTCGCCCTGCTTCAACATCTTCTCGTAAAACTTCGTCATCAGGTCGGCGGTCGCCTTATCATTCACATTCCACAAACTCACGACCACTCGCGCCGCGCCCGCGTACATAAAGCCCCGTGTCAACCCGACGAGTCCTTCGCCTTTAATCTCTCTGCCGAGTCCGGTCTGA
>JBGTOA010000040.1:0-47079 GCA_041742785.1 Pyrinomonadaceae bacterium
GCAGACCGAAATCTGGAGGAAAGAATACAACGAAGAACGACCACATGCGTCTCTGGGCCATCTGACGCCCAGGGAATATCTGTTAACCCAAAAACCCGAAACCTCTCTTAATCAGTGGTAGCAATCAGGGGAGACTTACACGAAACTTACCTTATTCCCGCAAACCCCTGGAGGTTTCACGATGCGATACTCACCATCCTGCTCCTTTCGTATTAGTTCCTTCCGTAGCCTCAGCATATTTCGATGCTGAATTGCCTTGGGCTAAACGTCCAATAACAGTTCCCGTGAGTCCTTCAAGTGCCGTAAAGTGCCATTCATGCGGTCAAGTCCCATTGAATTACGGTAGTGCTCCGTTAGTGTGTTGGTCGAATTGACAAGCCGTGTACAATGCACCCCACTATGGATGCCTCGCTCAATATCCCACTAGAAGAAACAATTCTCACGGTCGAGATTAACAATAAAAGGCCAATTGAGTTAGTGGATCTCACTACCAGTTTTCTTAGTCTGGGAGAGGAATATAAGCGGTTCGTTGGACTTCATCCCGAATTCTCAGAAAGCCCAGATGTGCGCCTGTACATCAAGGAAATAAGAACGGGCAGCGTTAAAGCCGATCTAATGGCACTTGCGGCCACGATGATCCCCGTAGTCACTCCGTTATTAAGCCAAACTAATTCGCTGATTGGGTTCGCAAAACATCTTAAAACCGCTTACGACTACTTCTTAGGAAAAGCGGAGACCAAGCCGATACTTCATAACACTGAGTACGGAAACTTAACGGCGATTGTCGAGCCTGTAGCTAAGGACAACGGCTCTCAGATCAACTTCATTACTCAACACATTGATAATCGAACCATTTACCAAGACTTCAAGCTAGATTCGCATGAAGCGAACGAAGCACAGAATCTCATCGCAAAGGAACGGCTCTTACTTAAAGCACCGGAGACGCAGCCTCACCGAAAGAAAGTGCTGTATTGGTATCAGGCTAGAAACGACATGCAAAGCAGAGCGGGAGACCGTGGCATCATCGAAAGCATTGCTCCCTCGCCTATCAAAATCGAGTTTGAAGATGACGCCGCAAAGGATGCGATGCTGCACGGTCTCGCAAATCCGTTTCTTACTGGATACGTCGTGGATGTGGCCGTTGAGACCATTCAAGGCAAACCAGTTCTTTACAAGGTCGTTGGCTACCACGGGAAAGTAGAACCGCCGGAACAGAACCTACTAGACTGGGCAAAGCCCCGGCTAACCGAGTAATTCATCACTAAACAAAACGTAAACGGCGAGAGACTGTTAGTCTGCTCGCCGTTAATCGTTTTTGAAGGGAACGATTGTGCTGCTGCTGGTCGAATTCTACTCTCGGAAGGGAAAACCAGCAATGACAATAGACACATGTACGGGCATCGGCCCTATCACTAAAAATCAGGAGTCCAATACGCTCACAATAGCCTCAGGCGTCTATACAGTGAGTAAGCCGATAATCCTTACATGCTATGGCGAAGTTCCTGAGATTTCTGGCGTACTGTTTCAGGGTTTAATTGATGAGGATGCCATTAGGACAATCCATAATGAGATTGTCGATCATGACGATGCCTCCTAGATTTGTTTGCTCCGGGGTGGCTTCAAGGAAAAACCCAGACGGGGTGTAAAGGTTGACTGCCACCTCCAATTCGGCTGGGTGCGCGTCCTCTCGTTTCTTGATGTCGCAAATGACCCTATTGGAATCGCGCTCCGAAAAGATATAGCGGTTATGTGAACCGTCAATCTTGTACTTGTCCTTGTCTCCAAAGTAGATCTCATTGCGTTTGACGGCGGCGCTGTGTCTACCTTGAGCGTCATAAATATCAAAGTAGATGCCGAGGTACTCAGTTTCTTCATGGCGCTTAAACGTGAACAGCGGTTGCCCTTTGTAAGAGATTAGGTTGGGCACGTTTACGTATGTGTTGCCTCCCAGACGAACATGAAACCGTTTTTCTACTTTCCACATTGAAATAGTTTCCCTTTGAGGACGGAGATTGTGAGAGCGACATGCTTATATCACCAACCCATCCTAAGCTGTCAATAATTCCTGCAACGTCCAAACGTGTCCTGTGATTCCTGATTCCATCGCGGGGGTGCAACGGATCGTTGAGTGAATCCGGCAAAAGTTGTAGTAGGCAAAATAGAGAGCAAGCATCGCCTTTAAGTTACTCCACTTCTTACTAAAGCCGTTCGTGAGTCTCGTAAGTCTGCGGATCGACATACGCATAGTCAGATTGCTGCGCTCAATAATGCTGGTGCAGATGCGGTGAGAATCGGGATTGCCAATGACAGGGATCGTTACTGTTTCCACCACCTCAGGTGGCGAATACTTCTGTTCGGCTTCATGATCGCGCTTACCGTAAACTTTGATTAGCTGGGCATAGTCAACGCGAGTGCCGAGCGAATAGGAAATCGCATCGGGGTAGGTTTTCAGGCCATCGGTTGTGATCTGAAAATGTCCGCTTGTCGCGTAGTGCAGCTTCTCGGTGAATTTCTCAGTGTTGGCTAGATCGCGGTCGCCAAGATGCCACGCGAGCACGAGCTTGGTATTGCGCTCGATACCAACAAAAGTAAATGCATCACCAACGAAAGGATCATCAATCCCCTTGCTCAATCGCGTGTTGCGCTTCATGCCCACGAATCCCCATATCTCATCGGCTTCAACGTCCTTAACTGCTACGCCTTTGATCCGGCTTTGCAGTAGTCGCTCGCAACGCTCTCCAGCCAACACTAACAGGTTAAGAATCGTTTCTTGGTGCATGCCCGTAATGCGCTGAATAGAGCGCATCGACATTCCTTCAAGCATGAGCTTCAAGCACATCTCAGCTTTGTCGATTGAGATACGCATATCGCCTAGTACGTTCTCTTTCATTTCCTGAAACGACTTGCGGCATTGCAGACAGCGAAAACGCTGATTGCCTTTGCGATCCTTGCCGAACTTCTGAGCTTTGACTTTGCAATTGTGACACGTCATTTTGAACCTTGCCTTTTGGTTGGCGACGGCTCAAAATCGGTTTTGCATGAAGGCCCGAAGTGAGCAATCGCTTTTGGTTTTCAACTAAGGCTCTGAGAGTTGGTAGCTCTTGGAGCCTTTCTTCTTGCCAACGAGACTATGCTACCTTAGATAACATATCTAGTCAAGTAAATAATGCTACTTTACATAATATATTATTTCAGATAGCATAGGCCGTATGGCTAGAGTAAAAGAGACGGTCTGGCTTTGGGTGTGCGAGCGATGCGGCCACAGGTGGCTACCGCGCGATGCCAATATGGAACCGAAGCGGTGTCCCGGCTGCAAAAGCCCGTACTGGAACAAACCCAGACAATCCAAGAAACCTATGGCGGCTCGATCTCGATAACCAGATCACCAGTACTTGTTTCAGTGACGGTGATCTTGGCAGATCGCAGATTGATTGTTGTGGGCGACGGACTGGTAACGGCGACGAGATTTTGTGTCTGAACCGTGAGGGGAAGTTGTGTTACTATGCTCACACTTCGAGCTCGCCGCCATTTGGCAGCTTGATGCTTGGACATTGGACATGTTCTCCGAAAAAGACTGGGGCCTAAACCCGGTCTTTTTCTTTTTTAGTGGGTCGGATTGTTTAGCTGGGAGGACTCAGGCGGAAAATAAAACGGAGCACTACCTGAATTACATTAGGTTGATTCTCTTTCACGGCGGTGACACGGCTAGACTCCCGTCTCGATTCAAATTCCAAAACGGAACGTTGACGTTTGATCAACTAATCTGAGGAGTAGCGCGGGGCGGCGCGTTTCCAAATCAGCAAACCAGATTTATCCCCCCTACGATCAAAACGTGTGGCCAAATTGTGGACAGAATTTACAGCACGTGGCTGATACGCGATGATAAGGAATGTCAGCGATTGCAAAATGCTAAGGAATTCTTGGTGGCTGCAACTTTTGAAAAGGCAAAAACTTAAGTTTTTGCCTTTGATAGATTGCAGCCACCAATAATTCCCGGACATTTCCCATCCTTTCCTATTCTTTGCCGTTGGTATACCTCAATTGCTGTTTGGTCTGTACACAATTTGGCCATAACAAAGGTCGAAGCAACTTGTTCGTCGATTAAATCGAGATCCACACTCCAATTACCTCCGAACTCCGCATTGCGAAACGGACCCTCCAAAAACCTGAGTAATTGCCTTTTCTAAAGTTGCAGCCATCAAGAGACTTTGAAGGCTTTCGGGTTATTTCCCATTCCGTATCATCGGTGTACTTCGCTTCCTGTCATTTTTGTCCGCGTATTGGCCACTTGGAAAGCCCTGAGTGGGGCATTCGCCTCTTGATGTTGTGGGCTGGGTTCACCGAGATGCGGACGGTCCTCCGAACTGTATCCGCAAATGCGGGGTACTCGTTTGACGTTGCAAGGTTTTTTGCCATTGACAGAAAACGAAAGGCGGCAGTAGAGTCAGCCGCGAAATTCTTTTGTGTTCACGTGCGACCTCGTGTTGGATGCGACATCAGTCCATAGAACCCTGACCACAAACAGAGCTAGAGTCTGACTGCTGCAACTCTTTCCTCCCGCAGGACGATGATCTTATCTCACCCGAGCCGGGGGCAAGTTTTCGGGTTTGCTGAAATGCTTAACTAAGAGGTTCAATTCATTAGGGGCTGACGGAAAGACAACTCCTCGCTAATCAAGGCTGGCGCTGCCGCGGTCCTCGACTCGAGTTAGCAGCACCTCCCAACGTTCTAATTCCAGGATCTAGTTCCTATATCTCAGGCGCTTCATCCTGACGTCGCTTCTCGCGTTTTTCTTCGGAAAAAACTGTAAGCGTGGTTAAGGAGAACTACCGGCTGGAAAGCGGAGGCAGGCGTGATTCCAATCGACGGTCACGTTTCGATTACCGGCGGTGGCCCTGAGCAATTCGGGGAGATTCTTGCTTGCCAGAAACTGCCTCGCTGCGTGGTATTTGTCCCCGATTGTTACGTTGCCGAAGCCATTCTTCAGCACGGGGCTCACGGCGCGGTGCAAGAAGCCGTGGAAGACGACTGGGCCCTGGTTTGGATGTCAACGGCGGAAGGGCCAGTCCAAAAGCTGTGCTTTGATTTCAGCGGCCGTATTACTCGGGACGCAGTTTTCTCGTTGGCTTATGGGGAACTGCGAGTCGCAGCTGGATCGAGTATCGAAAATGGGGACGACGAGCGCTCATACGTCATCCGAGGCCACGAGGAATCGATCACATTTGGTGCAATACCGGTTGCGGACCAGCAGATCAGAATTGGGACCAGCGGTTCACGGGACGCGGGGCAGATCACGTTTTCGGGAGAATTTGCCTTCGCCGACGCGGAGCCGTCGTTGCGTTATTTTTATCCGTCCGCAATTGGACCAGTTGCAGGATTCAAATATCCGATCTTCCGTACAGGCGCAAACTCGGAAACCCTTGTGCCGGTCGATGTGCGCATTCATCCAACGCACGCCGCGGATTCCAGTCGAAACCAGGTAACCATCAATTCCTCAACCGGCGCCGGCAGCAACTTTCTTTCGGTAGCAGGTAATTCGCTGGGCCTGGCGATTATTCCCCACCGATCCGGCATTGGCCAACAATGGGATCCGGTTCAGCAGCAGCTTTATCCGGTGCCAATCGGAGACTGGAGACTAGGCGCAGGCGCTACTGGTTTCACAGGAGCTACTGGTGAGATTGATTTGATGTGCGGTCTTTCAGGGCTCGAATATGCAAAGGTGGCCGACGGATCTATCATGCGATTCGTTGCCAACTCTCCAGCCTACGCGCCTCACTTCCTAACACCCAGCAAGACGGGCGGCACGCAGTCGCTCATCGCAGACTGTCCGGGCAGCGAGTTGCCAGTGACTACCTCCTGGATCTACTTCGGTCCAGACGGCCCTTCGGGCATGGCTCAGAAATCGGTCTTGCTGGCCGCCACCGGTCCCACCGGCCCGCAAGGATACTATTCGCAACCCGTCAAGGGAGGACTCTTCCAGGCGGATCAAAAGGATGCCTTCCTACAAGTGTTGCAGTTGCAAACGGCCAATTTTCCGACCGGAGCGCCGCCGGTGTTTGGCGCGCCGCAAGCGAGTTTCCCTATGGTCCCTTATGCGGGTGTGGGTGCGGCCACCACAACTGAAGGCGACCTCTACAACCGATTCGAAGTGGAGGTGCTGAGTCCCACGCGAAGCAATGCGATCTTCGCTATGAACCAGCCGGCAACCAAGGTAACCGCTGCCGGACCCATGGGACTTGGAAGCTTGCCGGGTCTCCGAACAGGCCTGACAGCACCAACTGCAATGACAGGACCGATGGCGGTAACTCCACAGGGAATGTTGTCCACGTTCTCGCCGGACTATTCGGCTTGGCTAAGGCTAATCATGGCGACTACCGGAGACGGCGCCACCCTCGAACTGCAGAATCTTAACCTTACGCTTCGAGCCGCGCTCCTTACCAACCAACTTTTTCTGGTTATTGCAAACCCTGCGATCCTTGAGTCGTACTGCAAGGTGCTTTTTCCCGAACTCACCATCGGCGGCTGGAGCTTCGATCTCAAACCCGACGGCTGGCGCGCGGATACTGTGCTGATCTTGAAGTTTGCGGAAAAATCTCTGGAGGGTTTGATCAACGATCTATCGTTGTGGTCTGCGCCCGGAAGCAAATTGAATTATGGGACGGCGACCCAGACAGTTCTCAAGAACTCAATTGCCGAAGCGCAGGCCAATGCGGCCCAGCCCGAATTCCAGTATTTCCTCAATACGGTACTCAAGAATTGGAATGGCATTCTCTTCCTGAATCTAAAGGTCCCGCCCAATGACTTGCCTCCGCAACTACAGGGATTGGCGGCGGGCATCGACATTACCACGTTTAAAGCGCACCACCTTGGTGTGAATCTCTCGCCGATTCAGGTGGTTAACCAGCAGCTCAAGATCTCTGACTCCTCGCTGTTTGGGCTGATTTACTATGAGGACCCAATTGACCTCGTCTATCAAGGTAATGCGTACGATTTTAAGGTGCTTTCCCTCCGCGTGCTGTTTGCTAACTCCAACATTTCAAGCTTCTCGAGCAGGATTGAACTGATGGTCCGAGAAATATTTGGCGAGCCCGCTGTGCTACCCCCCCAAAGTGGGCATGGCGACAATCTCGTGCTGAACGGCGTGCTGCAGAAGCACGGGAGTGAACAGTCTTACACATTCACCGAAGAAGGCGCGGACACGTTTGCAATCACCAGCCAGGTGCTCGACACGGTGCTAATCACGAAGGCGCAGTTCATCACACTCGATCCGTCGCAGTCCCAGCCAAACATAGTCTCCTCACGGTTTATCTTTTGGGGATCACTGCGATTTCAGAAGTTGAAAGAACTGGACATATTTTCCTTCGGTCCGGAATCCTCCCTGGGGCCGCAAGGTGGATTGCAGTTTTCCAACCTTTTCATATCGATGACGTTCCAGGAAGGAGGCCCGACTGGGCCCACCGGACCGACTGGTCCAACGGGTCCGACGGGTCCCGCCCCTCTGACCCCAGACGCCGGACCGGTTGAAAGATCATTTGCGTTCGAAGCCGGACAGATGGTTTTCGATCCCTCTCTGAGCACACCGCGGCAGCAGAGTCTGTATTCGCGATTCCCGCTGCAGGTTACGGGCATGCTGCAAGGCGATGCGAACTCGACGCCAGCCGATCTTGGCTACATTGAGATGACCACTCCGCTCCAGCCCGGCACGCTGGGGGATTCGTGGTTTGGACTGCAAATGTCGCTGAGCCTCGGCTCTCAGGGTGGCCTCGCTGCCAAGGCCGGCTTTGCCGCCACATTGCTGGCTGCCTGGGCGCCGAGCCCGGAGTCGTATAACGCTCTGCTGGCAATAAAGTTGCCCGGGTCGGAAGGCGGGAGCAAGAACCTGACAATTGAAGGTCCGTTGAAGCTCAGCATCGGTGACATTGCCCTGTTGCACAACGCCGACCAGCAGGCCTACCTGATGCGGTTCAGCAACATTGCTTTGAGTTTTCTCAGCTACAAGTTCCCGCCGGGTGGGCGGACAAACCTGTTGCTATTCGGCGATCCGAATCCGAAAGGCGCCAACACGACGCTGGGCTGGTACGCGGCATACATGAAAAACCCGTCGACGACCGGGCCGACGGCCTCAAACAGACCGCTCAGCCTTTCCCCAGGCGCGATTCTTTTACCAGCTGCCGAAAAGAGTGAGGAGTAATATTTTTATGCGACCAGTAACTAAGGGAATCCCCACGACCGCTTTTTCAACCTATCCCTTTTATACGGTTCCCAGCTTGAACGCTAATCTGCACTTTAACGCCAACAATGCTGTCTCGCGGGGATATTCAGGCAACACCTATACGGGTTGGGATATAAGTGTATTGCAAGCCCAAACGGATTTACTGACAGTAGTCTTGGGAGGCAATCCATTCAATCCCGCTACCGCGCCGGCACAGCAAACCGCCGCCGCTACAGGTTTGAAGAATCGACTGGCTGACCTCTACCGGCAAGCTAACCCGTACCTCTCTGCGCAAATCGGCGCCTACTGCTCGTTCTGCGAGATCTCAATGCCTGGTCACCAACTGGACGTCGAACATCGAGTGCCGAAAGCTCCATACCCAACAGAGACCGTCTGGTGGTGGAACTTCTTGCAGTGTTGCGGTCGGTGCAACCCGATCAAGGGCAACAGGCCCACTCGCGCCACCGCAATTGGATGGGCCGGACCGGGTGCTAATGAACCCCTGATTGTTACGACAATTATCAACCACTATTTCTGGCCAGATATAAACGCGGATAGTTACCGGCGGGTGCTTTATCGCTTGAAGGATGTGCCCACCTACGCGCTAATAGGTTTGCCGCAGTCAGTCAATCTACAGAATCAGTTGGTAGGCTTCTTCCAGTACGAGGCGCGAGCGAATGTTCAGCTTTTGCCGGGCAATCCGTTAACTCTAAACAGGAGAATTGAGGTCACCGCAGAACCCGCGGCGGTCAATGTCATGAACACGGAAACCCTGGCCTTGATGGGTGTAAGTACACGGGACACTGCCCGCGCCGGTTATCGCACGCGAACCTGGTTCAGCGTCTTAAATGCACTCAGCCAACTGAGCAACGCTCTTGCACCTTACGTCGGAAACAATGTGTTGTTGACGGCCCTCTTCAACCTATTTTGGGGGTTATTTCTGAACGCGGCTCAGTCATTTGGGCACTATTCCACAATCGTCACAGTGTTGGCCCAATTTGCGTTTCCGCCGTTTTTGGCAAATCCCAACGGCTATGTATCGCTGGCGAATCTTTTCGTTCACGATACCGATCCCGCGAATGCGAACATTTTCACGGTTTATGCGGGAACCAACACGGCCCAGGTGCCTTGAGCTGCAGACGAGAATCGAAAGCCACCGATGCGACCCGTTAACAAGCCTGCCCCACAGCAGCTACTAAAGAAGAAAGGCTGGACCGAGACCCAGGCTATCGAGAGCGCGCTCCTCGACACGATCGATAATTATTGCTCGTTTTGCGAAATGTCGATCGAGAGCGGCGGACAGTTGCAGACCAAAAGATCCGGGAAGCTGCTGAAGTCTCCCAAGCTTCAGGATTGGGCGGAGTTAATGCTCACATGCAACTTCTGTGATACCTGGCGGCTGAGCGGCTCGGTAGACGAGAGTAAGTATCTCTGGCCGGACGTGGATAGCACCTTCACGCTCACCAGCTCGAGCCCATTCCTTTACCAACTTACCGATGTCACCGTAATCCAGAACGGATCGTCCTCTGCCACGCCCGCGGCTACACAACAATTGGTTCTGGTGGTAGCTAATTCCAACGCCGGTTCCGGCATTGCGACCAAAGCTCAGAACACCATCGACCTATATCAGTTGAACACCCCTTACTACGATCGCAAGACCAATACGTTGACGTTACCTGCCGATGATGTAGGCAGTTTCATGGACCAGCGCCTGCTTGATCGAACAAACGCGTGGGGCAGGGCGCAGCTGGCAATCAAGGCCTTGCAAGATGCCAGCCAATTCCGGAAATACCCTGTATCTTACGACGCGTTCGTCAAGACCATTGCCATGATGGCCCAGGCCGCGGGTTTCTGGTGCGTCTGGATGACTCTCTTCTGGCAGACATTCAGCGACGAAGACCTGCTCAAACGCTTGTTCATCTCGACCGACAGCAAGATAGGTTACATCATCAGCGGCTATCAAAGTCTGGCCAAGGCAGTCACTTCCACGCCGGGAGCAGCTCCGGTCAAGCCTACTTACATGATCTTCTGCGGTACTGCAGCAGATCGGATTCAATTTGCCGCCACCGCCGGAGGCGATTTGAGCGAGAGTAATTCGGATCGAGCACGAACGTCATGAACGGCAAAACGGCCCTCAATCCCATTCTCACCCAACTGCTGCAGAACCTGCAGTCGGCGTTGCTAAACAACCCAAAGCATCAGCTCGTGCTCAACGACACGAATATCGGGCAGGGCGCGCAGCCGATAATTACGCTCTTTCAACAGCAACTCAACACGAGTGCCGTCACTCTTGCCGGGCCGATCGCTTTCACGCCTAGCGGCGATGGGAATACGCTTGAAGTTACCGGAACCAGCGTTGACACTTACTATAATGTTGCGGGTCTGGGTGTTGACTGCGCTTTTACAGTGGCAAGCGCTAGTCCGGTCGAGTTGGACCTAATCATCGGCCTCGCCCCGCCGGCAACTCCCGTCTGGCAGTTTTCCAGCAGCTTTCCCCATCTGGCGTCCACGTTTTTCGATCAACTACAGTTCACCGATCCGGAATTCCTTCTGTCTACCTTCGTTACTACTGATCCGAAACGTAAGGTTTCATTAATTGCCGGCGCTAACCTTTACATTCTTCCCACAGGCATGACCGGACCGCTGTCACCTGCCCTGGAACTTATTAGCGGTAGTGTCGGTCTTACTCCGTTTTGCGGGCCTCTTGCTGAAACTGATTCCACACTGTTGTTGGACCTCGAGATGGGTTTCCCAGTCGTTACGCTTGACCTCGCGGGCCTGGCACAACTGTCGTTTAAGCAGACCCAACTCGTCCTGAGCGACACCTATTCTGCCGATGCGCCGTTCGATCTGGCCAGCATATCCGCACAGAGCCTGGTGCAGTTGGGCGGGGTGACCTTGCCGTTAGCAATTTGGCTTCCGGCTGATCTTTCTATCTGGCGCTTCGGTCTCGCTTCGGGGCAGGCGATCGATCTACCGAGCATCCCGCAATTTTTGAGCATTCTCTCGATCGCCGATCTCGGCGCCGCGGTGCCTGACACATTGCTTCCGCTGCCGGCCTTTAAGATTAATCAGCTGTACGCAGAGTTTGATCTGACCTCCAAGACTTTGCGGTTCTTCAGTGTCGCCATCACCTCGGGTACGACCACGAAACCAATCTGGAAGATCATCCCCGGCTTGCTGGAACTCAACACCGTTACTTTTGCACTTTACGTTCAGCGCCTTCAGCAAGGTAACGGAACCATGCGGACAGACGTGTCCGGGGCGCTTAACGGTGTCTTCACGGTGGCCAAAAAGCTCGATCTGGCGGCAAATATTGTCCTTCCTATTGGGACTGGTTTGTGGACGCTGGTTAGCACGTCAGAACTGCCCCTACCTGACTTGGGAGACCTCGCCGAATTTGTCGGCGGCGCGGATCTGAAGAACTTATTGCCCGGTGACCTCGGGAAGCTAGGAGGGCTCACGCTTTCTTCGCTCAAGCTCGCGGTGGATCCGGCAACGCCTCAGCTAACAGACTTTGCATTTTCTCTCTATTCAACAGACGACTGGCCCATCATCTCCAAGCGGCTGGTCATTAAGGACGTCTCCATCGAGGTGGACATCGCTCAGCCATTCGGTAATCGGCAGCTGACAGGTTCATTTGACGGCACGCTCGCGATCGGGTCAGTCGACGTTAGTGTGAGGGTGTGGCGCGATGACGCGGAGGCGGATTGGCTGCTGCAGATTATCTCCCAGGTAATTCCCCTGCCTACGCTTGGGGATTTGGCGTCTCTAGCCGATGCCGATCTGGCGGCCATGATGCCGCAGGGACTGCGCGACTTTGGCTTTACTATCTACGATCTCAACCTCGACCTGAATCTATCACAACGGAAAATCCTCCAGTTCAGTGCGCGCCTGCAATCAAATTCGGCCTGGAACTTGATTCCTGATCACCTGGTCGTGGAGCAGGTAGTGGCGACGCTGGATCTCGACTGGCGCTCTGGCAACCTTATTGCCACGGGATCGATTGGCGGGTTGGTGAATATTTTCCAGATCCCATTGCTACTGCAGGCTACCAAGAACGTGTCTGGTTGGGTCCTGCTTGCGGAACTCGAGCAGGGGAAATCGGTTCCGTTATTGGGTCTGTTGAATCAGCTGCTGAAAGGAATCTTCGATGTCAGCCTTCCCCAGAGCCTAATGGCGCTCTCAGTCACTCAACTGTCTTTCACTTACGACACCAGCGACAGCTCCTACGCATTTAACGCCAAGCTAACCTGGCCACTGGACAACCTGCCAGGAAAGCCCACCATCGGCGCAGCGTTTCAGCTCACCAGAAGTCCCGGGTCAACACCACCCTCCTTGCCGGTCTACGCCGGCTTCGTCGAGGGGGATTGGACCATCGGCCGTTTGTCTATCACAGTTCGCTACGCATTCATGAAGGGCAGCGACACGTTGACGTTCATCATTCAGTTTCAGAGCGTCTCGCTGACCGGTGTCCTGAGTGAGGTCAACAAGCAGAAGATCCTTACAGTTAGCCTTGGCGGTGTTACGTTTGGCGGAATCGTCGAGTACCTCGTAAATCTGGTCAATCCCAACCTGGGATTTCGACTCTCCGCACCATGGGATGTGCTCAATCAGATAAGCTTCGACAATCTGAAGTTGACCATTAACTTCACCACCGGCGCCGTCAGTATTGGCTACAAGCTCGATAAGGACCTGGGGCTGATTTACATCGACACGTTGGGCCTTGCCTACGTCAATAAGGCGGGGCGCAAGACGGTGGACATCATTATCACCGGCCGGTTCTTCAATCAGGAATACAAGGATGGCAATCCGCTCTCCTGGGATATGTTGAACGATCCGCCGCCCACACCCCCGGGCAAAGGCGATGAGCTGCTCGACCTGCGATATCTCGGAATGGGCCAGAACGTGGGCTTCCGCGACACTCGCACTTTCGACACAGTGCAGTCGGTAATCGAAGCCCTGGAGGCCGACTTCCTGCCGATTGATTCCGATCAGAACCCGTTGCTTTCTCCCGCATTGGATAAGCTCAAGTTCACTGGCGATGGGAGTTGGTTGATCGGTGCGGACTTCACCCTTATTGGAGCAATCTCGCTTACCGCAGTCTTCAACGACCCCACTCTCTATGGGCTCCGCATTAAGCTGGCGGGCGACAAGGTTAAGAGTTTTTCGGGACTCGATTTCCAAATCCTCTACAAGAAAGTTACGGACACTATCGGTGTCTATCACATCGTTCTGACGCTGCCCGATGCGTTCCGTCAACTTCAGTTCGGCGCCGTGGCAATCACGCTGCCGGTGATAACTGTTGACATCTACACCAACGGCAACTTCCGCATCGACATGGGCTTCCCGGTGGGGCTCGATTTTTCGAAGTCGTTTTGTGTGCAGGCGGGGGTGTTTATCGGCTATGGCGGCTTCTACTTCGCTGTGCTCGACGGCGCCACGTCGGAACGTGTTCCGAAGATCACGAATGGCAATTTCTCACCCGTGATTGAGGCGGGGATCGCACTCTCCGTAGGGCTTGGCCGAACGTTCGATAAGGGAGTTCTCTCGGCCGGCGTTTCGATCACGCTGGTCACTATAATCCAGGGTGCGTTTGGCTGGTTCAATCCGAATGACCGTTCGGCCGGCACTGCTCTTTACTACTGGATCCAAGGTACGGCGGCGATCGTCGGCAAGCTCTACGGCAAGGTAAACTTCGTAATCATCCAGGCGGATGTGAACGTTACCGCTTACGCGCAGGTGACGCTCACTATGGAATCCTACAAGCCAATCCTGGTCGAGCTATCTCTTGGCGTGGAAGTCTCGGTCTCGCTGAAGATTCTGTTCTTTCGCATCACCTTCTCGTTCTCGATGACCTTGGATCTCTCGTTCACCATCGGGTCGGCGAGCACGCCGCCCTGGATAGTTGATGCCTCGCAACCTCCACCGCTCATGCTGCGGCAACAGGTGGCGTTTCACGGCCGTCTCAGACTCAGCGGCGCACGACTGCAAGAAAGGCTCTTGCCGGTGCTGAGCTCCCCAGGCACGTTTGATTGGACGCCGCGCGCGGTCTTCACATCGATTCAGCACGTTGAGCTTTCAGTCGTACCAACCCTAACGGTGGCTTTGCCGGACCGGGTTTTTGCAACGCACGCAAATGCGCCAGGCGCCACCGCGCAACCACAGTATCAGGTGGTAATGTCGCTTTTTACTCAGAACAGCGTTCCCGTTACGGCGCGGCGCGCCAAAGAAGTACGCGCGGTGAGTTTGCCGGATGCCGCCGCGACTTCGTTTAACTTGGTGGTGAGTGGGATGCTCAAGTGGGCGCTGTCCTCCTACACTCGCCCCGTTGGGGTTACGCTTCCTCCACCTTCGCAGTACACGCTAGCCTCCGATCTTGAGGCCATCTCGACATACCTTGCCGACCCACAGCACTGGCAAGACGTATTCACGTACGACTCGCTCGCCGCGCTCATGGAGTTGAACTATGTCCTCGATATAAGCACGCCGATGGGCCCTTCAGGCTTAATGCATCCAAACGGCCCGTTGCGTGCTGATGAGGCGGCCCCTGAAGTGTCGGCTGCAATCTTCCCGATGATTCCGGATCTTGAGATGGGGCCGAAAGGCCTGGCGGAAGTGCAGTTCTGGAATTATCACTGCGTCGATCGCGATTATGAGAATGCGTTGGCGGCATACTACCAGCAGTTGCATGTTGAGACTGGACCGCAGGGAGCGAACGGCTCGGCGAACGCTCGAAAGCAACCGGCGCGTAGATTCCGTCAAACGCCCGGCCCGCAGGGTTGCACCGCCGGCGCGGAATCTCTTAGCACCTTCATCTTTCGCGATTACTTCGCCATGATTACGAAGGCAGCGGTGAATAGCGCAATCGACCTGCTAAAGTCCTATCCTTACGAGCCAACGGGATCAACAGGCATGACCGGGGGTTCCGGCCCTATAGGACCTGCCGAATCGCTCCAGTCGATCGCGAATGAATTCAACGGAGTCGCAGTCGAATACCGCACGCGCCCGGGCGATACGCTCGGCTCAATCGCCGGCCGCTACGGTATCGCTCCTCACAAGCTTCAAGCCGCCAATCGACACGTCGGACTGTACCAACATCACGAGCGTCTGCCCTCAGGCATGGCGCTAAGCATCAACACGGGGGTAACACCAGCGGCAATCGCCAACGAAAACTCCGACTATCCGCTTCATTACGCGCCCTGGAATCCTGTCCGGATGACCATCAGCGGTGTCAAGCATCAGGTAAAGAGCGTAACCGGCGGACAGAGTGAGAGTCTTCGAAATATCTGCAGCGAGTACGGCATCACGGGCCCAACTGGACCAGGATCGCTATTCACATTTCAACTACAGACCATCCCGCCCAGCAACCCGAACGCGAACAACACGAATTTGCTGCAGCCCGGCGCGCAAATGACAATCCCGCCTCAAGTATTCCGGATCAGTTCGCCGGTGGACGATATCCCCGAGCTCGTGTCAGCGTTCTTCTTCGTGCGATCCATCGGCCCGGCTCAGCCTGAGCAGACGCCATGGTATTCGTATCTGCAATTCTACAATCAGTGGGTTCAGGACAACTCCGCCGCCTCTGATTCTGCATGGACCGTACCAGTTGTCGAGATCCAGGACGGCGTGTTAACCGTCACTGGGACGGGACAGTACGTGCCACAGGGCGCGATTGGCTCAGCGCTCATGGAGGATACGCGCGAACTTGCCGCCGGCTACTTCGCGATGACGCAGCTTGCGCCTGCGCCTTTCACGGAAGCGTTCCAGAGATTCAAATCGAACGTGTCGCGTACCGGTCCACCGCAGACTTATTCTGTAGCCGAGTTCCCTTACACAGTGCAGCAGGGTGACACGATGGGCGGCGTGGCCCAACTCTTCGGCGTCGGCCTCGATAACCTCGCTCAGGTCAACGCAGGAGCGACCGGGCTGATGCAGCCGCTGGCAGTCGTAGCCCTCCCTACGCTGGACTACCCCATCGGTGAGAACGATACGCTCGCCTCCGTGGCCGCGAACTTCGACCTAACGATCGACAACCTGGCTGATTCCGTCGAGGACAATCCTGGCATCCTGCAACCTTACCGGCCTGGCTTGACGCCGTTGAACCTCCCCGATCTACCCGGCCGGGCAGCGCCAAAGCTTCTCAACGATCTGGTGAACCTGGGGCGCTTCAACGATGTTTCAGGCATCGTCACACGCTTCCTGGTTCACGGCATGCGAGTGCCCAAACCCGGATCAGAGTCGGGTGCGACATTCCCGCCGGATACCGAGCTTTGGGGTTTGTATGAAATGGTAGGCCAGCAGTTCCCGGTGCCTCCTGGCGCGAGCGGCCCCTCAGGAGAGTTCAACGTCAAATTTACCAGGGGCGCGACGGCAAACTGGATCTGTCTTAACCCTCCCGGGCCTTCGGCTCCCAGCGGCCCAACCGGTTGCCCGGACGAACTGGTCGTTTACCTCAATCCTTCGTTCTTCGACGACCCGCCGAGTCTGGTCCTCGATCCCGAGTTGGTTGCCGGACCCGGCCCGCTGCCCCTCTATCGCGATACGCCCAAACAATACTCGATGCCTGAGAACATTCATTGGCAGTCCGCAACTCCGGTTGTGCTGCCCGGGCCTACGGGTTCCGCCCATCCTCAGACCGGCCAGCCTTCGATCTGGACATTCCCGCAGACGCTGTTAAAGGTCGCCCTGCAGGCACCTTCTGGCCCGACAGGCTCGGCGCCGCAGTATCAATTGGTCACTGCCAATGCAGGCGATCAGACGGGCGCGAGCGACGTGCCGGTTTCGCATTACTGCTGGGCGGCCGCCATCGATCTGCGCATCCAGCGCACACCGTCGGCAGCCGGCGGCCAATACATGCAGAATAGTTACGTGCTGCTTGGCGCCGACCAGGAAGGCCGCGACCAACTGTTGAGCGCCTGGAACTTCCTGCTGAAGGTCCAGCCGCCGTACGGAAGACTCTTCATCCTTTACTCACCCAGCGCTACGAGCGACAACTCAAAAGGTCTTGCCTCACAAAGCGTCGATCCCGTGAAAACCTTCCTGTTGAAGACTAACCTGACGACGGTCACGCAAAGCAATCCCAGCCCGGCTGCAATTGCCATGGCCAGCCAGCCCAGCGGCGAGTTCTACGCACGGCTCGAAGCAATCCCGGATTTCCTGCGCCTAGCCTGGGAAGCAAGCATTACCGGCTCCGGCGGCTTTTATCTTAACTACGTCAATTCTAACAGTGGGACTGGATTGCCGGAGACGTTGTTCGCAAACGGCGACATAGCAACCATAACCCTGCTTCTGTTGACGGCGCCGCAGGACCGGATCTCTCGGCCGGACCTGGGTCTCTACCGCTTTAACAACTGTGCCGTGGTTGGTGACAATATTGACCCGAACTCTTCACGGCTCTATGCGGAAGCCGTAGTCGGAGACCTTGTTCGCATCGCCTCGGTCCCCGCCGGCCAAGCCGGTTTTTACCTGGCTCGCACCAATCCCGATCCCAGCGGCACGGGTCCCATTGGTCCAACCCTGCCTGCCGATCAGACGCGCAACTTGTACAGCCTGGCAGGCTTCCAGCTCACGGCCAACAATTACTTTAACGAGAGCAATCAAGGGCTACCGATCGGCCCGGCGGACACTCCGGTGCAGGGCGTTTCCGGGCCAACTGGTTCTGACGTTTGGTGGTATCAACAGGTGCTGCCGGTTTACAGATTCGGCAAGACGAACAACACGCCCTCCAGTCCAGCCCTCCCATCTGTTTTGGAAAATCCTTACGCGGGCATCACCGGTCCAACAGGCGGTTCGCTGAGCGAAGTGAGTATCGATCTCACTTTCTTTGATGTTTACGGCAATCAGACGCGTTCGACAGCTCCATCATTGAGCGTAACGGGACCGGTGGGCTACGTCGATGATCTGATTGGCGTCTCTTCATGGCCTGGGGCCGGTGCAGATTTCGCTTTCGCGACAGGGCCGAGCGCGAGCGTAGTGCTCGACACGCGGCTGTCCATGCAAGTTGACAAGTATTCGCCCGCGGGACCTTATGGATTCGAGCAGTCGAGCGAAACCGCTACCGCCGATGCGCAGCACTACTCACGGATCTTCTACCAGGTGCAGCAGGACGATTTGACTTTCGACCTGCAAACGAACCTTGGCGATCCGCAGATAACCTCCGATGAAGTGAAGGCGCCGATAACGGCGTTCGTGTCGAAGGCGAAAGTCTTTGCTGACTCATGCGCGTCGCAATGGCAACGACTACACACCACACAGAACAATGATCGGCTCGGTGCTATAGCGGGCACATATTCGATCACTCCGGGGATGCTGGTGACCGAAAACCAAAACTTGCAGGTAGGACGCTTGTTTCAAGGCCGGATCGTACAGCCATTTTTCGAGGTCGCGGGACCCATGAACACGCTGAGCTTGCTCGTGGCGAACCAGCCCTCGACGCCCTATCCGCCGGTGTGCGGACCCGGAGGACCGCCCGAATGCGAGAGCACATTGGGGTCGCTGGGCATTTGCTCGATAGCGTCGCCGGATTCACTGCCAGCATCTCCTGTGCCTGCCGCGCCCGGTAACTCGAGTCCAGATCTGAAAGAATCCGAATTACTAACTAACAACCAGACCGTTCCGCTCACGCCGGCTATTGTTCTGCGTACTCTGGCGCGCGTCGATCCGCTGCCGGCCAATACACCGAATACTCTCGCGGCCGTGGCGGCTGCCTTAAGTTGCGTCGTTTACGCGTGGGTGCAGGATCCCGAACCTGGCCAACCTGGGGTAGTTCATGCAAATCCGACCGATCCTCCGGGCATGATCAAAATTGGGCTCTTCGTTGACAACTACACCGCGCCCGACGTGGTCGCCCAAAATCTGGATATCGAGATCGATGGAATCCATGTCAATACCGGTTTGACTCCTACGCTGAAGAGCGTCGAGGAGGGATTCGGTTCGCTTAACCTTGAACAAGCGGACTTCGTTGTGAAGCTCGAAAACATGCCAGGAATATTCGCTTCGACGGCGCTGTTGACCCACGCGGATTTCATCATTCCCCCACCAACGCCTGCCACGAGCGGCGCAACACTGCCAACCTTCAGCATAGACAATTTACCGTCAGGCTGCGGGAGCATAGATTTCCTGGCGACCACAAATCGACTTGTACCGAATTTCTTTTACGCGGGTTCTGCGGTTTATCTGAGCGCTTGCTGCTATCAGCCGCAACCCTTTGACACGTTTGCATCGCTGGCGGAGCAGTTCAATCACATTACACTCGACCAGTTGGCGCAATTCAACGCTACGGCTGACCTGAATGCGGACGTCTCACTAGCCATTCCCAACCTCACATATCTGCAAAGCCCGGCCTCAGTGTACTCGCCATATTCGCCCACAAGTATTGACAGTCTCACTACGATAGCCGGGACGTTTAAGACATCCGCCCTTTCTATCGCGCAAATAAATCAATACCTTCCTGGGATCTTCGCACCAGGTGTGACCATAACCGTGGGCAATTCGTTTAGGCCGGGACCACTCGATTCGCTGCAGTCGGCAGCCGACGCGTTGCAACTCCCGTTTGATCAGTTCGTCTCAGGTGTGGCGAGCCTGCCTGGCCTTTACCGCACCAATGGCGTGGTGATTACTCCTTTGCCCAACGTGCCGGATGCAGGATCCGGAAAGAGCCCAACGCTGGAAGACGTTGCTCAGAAATTCAACATTCAGTCGCCTAATGAGACAAGCGTCACGCCGCTACTGATGGCGAATCGATCCCTTGAAGAGTTCCTGCTCGAGGGCGCCACGATCGCTGGCCCGGCGGGTAGCCAGCCGTTGACGGTTAAAGCCCACGACACTATCAACACCATTCTGGCTAGGTTTCAGCGAGAGCAGGGACTGGAAGTAACAGTCAATCAAATCATATCCGCCAACGCTCTGACTACCGGCTTGCTCACCCTGAACCAGCCGTTCCTGCTGCCGCCAAACCCCACGGAAGTATCGACCGCGATTACCCCGGTCATTCCGCCGCAAGGCAGCGTTGAAGAAGCAGCCATCATTTTCCCGGTAAGCGTCAGCATAGAGATGAGGCGATCTCAAGGGCTCGTGGCTCCTGATTTCAAGCAGGCCCCTGCCGTTTTCAAAAACACAAGCAGCTTCGCGCCTCGCGGCATCGCATCGGGAGCCAGTTCGGTGAGTCTCAAGACCTTCGCTCAGCAGTTCGAAGAGGCTTTTGCGAGTTACCGATTGAAGTGCGCGCTGGTCCAGAAAGAAGCCCTGTCGGCTACCCCAGAACCCGCTCAACTCTACGCCGTCAATTTCGGGCCCACTGGCGTAAGCCGGCTTTTGGTCGACGCCAGTGCGCCCCAGTTCTATGCGCTGGCCCCCCTATCGACCAAGCTTCTCACCGGCACGCTGCCAATACGCCCATACAAGAGCGGCTGTGGCTTGGGCGAGATCGTTTACAAGCAGTTCGACTCGGTGGACCTCGATAGTTGGATGGCCCAGTTTCTCAGTACAGTCGATCTGTTCTTGACCACTCAATACGCCGTGCCGGCGTTCCTCGGTGGCGATGGACCAACGGGCCACCTTGCCTTGACGGATGCCAGCGCGAGGCCCGGCGGCCCTAGGGACCTGGGCCGACCGCCCGGCGCGGCCGGAGAAGTTTCGCTCGCAAACTTGGTTTGGCCTCTCGCCCTGGACTCCACCGGCGCTAATGGCTGCACTGGGGGCACAGGCACCTACGGTCCGGGGAACTACGATGACATTGTCGCGGCGAAGTACGGACTTGCGGAACAGCTAAGTCTTGACGTGCTTCCCATTCTCGAGGGTGTCGGTGCAACAGGCAACTACGACAACGATGTGGCCCAGGAAACGCTCGCGCAGCAGATGCTTGTGCAACTTTCAGACGCTTACACAGTAAACGCCGTCGTGCAATATCCGGTGGACGTTCAGTCGCCCTGCGTCACACCGATTAGTCCGACGGGAGCGACGGGACCAATTCCTCCACGGGTTTCAGGCAAGGTCGTGCCGGATCTCTATGTGACGCCACAGCCCACACCGATTGCTGGCAGCAACTCGGGAGTTGCCTTGGAGGACGTCGCGAAGTATTTCGGCGTCTCCGTGCCCTTCCTGGCAGAAACGATTAGTGGCGTACACGGTCTCCTGGATGTAGGCGTGAAGGTAACCTACGGCTCGGAGAGTTACTCGATCACGCAAAGCGACACCCTCAACATTGTCGCGGGCCACCTCGGCGTTCCAACTGACCCCAGCCAGCCGGGCTATTGGGCGACGTGGACAGCATTTGTGACTGCCATCGCGTCGCAGCCGCTGCTCGTGGCGGGAGGCAGTCTCCCGGTGGTGAAGATCGCGCGGCGTGTTTACGAGGGCGACACGATTGATACGATCGCCGAATTCTTCGGAGTCGATGCGGCTACCGTGGGCGAAGCAAACCAATCGCTCCAGGGGATTTTTGAGCCCATCACGCTTCCGCTCGACGGGTATCAACCCTATCCGATAAAACCTATAGACACACTTTTGACGATTGCTGCGGCGATCCAACCCGACGGTAGTAATCCGCCGCTAACGGTCGAAACGCTTTCAGACGCGGCGAGCAGCATCCATGGGCTCCTGAAGCCAGGGCAAACACTCTATCTGACTCAGGTTTTGCCGGACATTACACTGTCGACCGCGAAAGTTAGTTTAGGCCGAGTGGGCAGTCTCAACGGTTTGAAGCCGCTGCTCTCCTTTTTGTTCTCGGTCAAACACCCACGACAATACCGCAAACTTTTCCTCAATCTGAAGTACGTCATCAATGAAGTCGAGTTTGGTATTCGCAACGTGGCGGGAGCCAGTGGCTATCAGGCTTCCTCGTGGCTTACGTTCGTGCTGCCGTTGGGGTCGCACGAGGGAACGGACGTCGGGGTGAGAACGGACATGGCCCAGGTGCAGATTCCCATTCCACTCCGTTCGTATCCCGTACCGCCGTCGCTAGTTTCTCAAAGCGGATTGCCGACCGCCGCGACCCGCCAGCTTGAGACGCCGGAAGAGGCCATCGCGCTCGGCAAGCAATGGGATTACCGTTTCGATTTTCAGAGCGCGAACGCGGCGCAGGATTCGAACCACGTTCAGGTTAGTTTCAATCCCTTCAGCCCGACCGGACTATTTGGCGGCGGAATTTTACAGTCGCGGGTGGACGCCGCCTTCGGCGCGCTAGCGGAGTTCATCGATGCGTATCCGCAACTGATCATAGACTTGGCGCGTCTGCCGAAACTGTTGCCCGGTACGTCTGACCCGACAGCCGCGATGGCCGTGATGGTACTTGATACGTTCGCCACCAACGTTGCACGCGCCTTGGGATTCTTCTATTCCCCATCGGCTGTCTTCGGCGAACAGTGGCCGGAACTTAAGTATCTTTACAAGCTGGGGACAACTGCCGTTCACGATGAATTAGCTGAATTGCAGCTAGTCCTCGAGTCGGGTCCAACCGGCCCTCAGGGTGGATCCGGCCCTCTATGGCCCGACGTGTTGATCCGCAGTCTGACCGCTCCCACAGGCGGCACCGGTGCGGACGCTGGCTTCTTACCCTTAACGCGCTTCGGCCCGACCGCAGGAATGACCGCCAGCTACAAGTATCCCCCAGGGTTTCCAGCGACGGGCTCTGTCACGCAGCGCTTCCTGCTGGCGGCGCGAGACATAATCCAGAATCAGAATGCAAGCGGGGGTATCTACCTCACACGCAATGATGACCTGATCGCCAGCGGACCGCTCGGCTCGCACAGGGCCACCGGTCCAACTGGACCGCAAGGGACGATCTCCACCAGCAGCGCGTTCCTTTATCAGACACCATTGGTCAAATTCATCAATCCACTGACACCATTCCTTAGCGTCGGTGAACCGATTGACGTTGCGCAACTAGGCGGCCCGTCCGGTCCACCTCCGCCTCGCCGGAAGCTCGCGGAGCACATTGAGAATATGCTCGATGCGGTTCTAGAGCTCGGGCCACAGTCACAGGTCAGAGCCGATAGCAAGTTTTCAGTCCTCTGTAGTTATGGTTTTCCAACGTCCGGCGGAAATGGCTCCGGCGAATTGGTGGCCACCACGCCCGTGCGGCTCGTTCCGGCGCAGCTGTTGACACCGGCGATGAAGACCGAGTTCGCTGAGCTACTCAGTTACAGCATCACTAGTTGGCCCGGCTGGCCGGGCGCTGGGGGACCAGGTGTGTTGATCTTCGATTTGAGTGTGTTCACTATGCCCGGACCAACGGGTCCGTCTGGCCCCTCAGAGTCGCTGAAACCCATTCTCGAGTTCGAAAATATGCGAGTAGCTCTCGCTGACATCCTTCCCGGCGAGACAGATCAATCGGGAGATAACTGAGCAGAAATAGTTAAGAGTAAGGGTTGTAAATTAGGAACAACGAAAGGGGTGCTAAATATGGCGCGGATTAGTAAGGGCCCAACCGGAGGTACGGGAGCCACTGGGTGGACTGGGCCGACCGGAGGTACGGGAGCAACTGGGTGGACTGGACCGACTGGAGGCACGGGAACCACTGGGTGGACTGGGCCGACTGGAGGCTCGGGAGCAACTGGGTGTGGGCCGACTGGACCGCCAGGACCGACAGGACCGAGGGGACCGATGGGACCGTCAGGACCGAGGGGATGGCCAGGACCGACAGGACCAAGGGGATGGCCAGGACCGACCGGATCGAGGGGATGGCCAGGACCGACAGGACCAAGGGGATGGCCAGGACCGACCGGATCTAGGGGACGGCCAGGACCGACAGGACCGATGGGACGGCCAGGACCGACCGGACCTCCGGGACCTCCGGGACCTCCGGGACCTCCGGGACCTCCGGGACCGCCAGGACCTCCGGGCAATCAGTGACAGCCGGGTAATTCGGGACCGAACGGGAATCGGGGACCGGCGGGCAATAAAGTGAGGCCGGGAAATAGGGGGATTGCCCGGCCCGGCGGGGCAATCTGGGACCGACGGGTAACCGGGGATCGCCTGAACCCCGTAACGCCTCGAGTGTTAGAAACCCTTCACTCTGGAATTGCCGACATGTAAAGCAAGTAACGGAGACGCCATGGTGCCACTTAAGAAAAAGGCGACGAAAAAGAAGGCTTCAAAAAAGGCTTCAAAGAAGAATCGATCGACTAAGCCTACGCAGAAACCGACCGCATCGTCCGTTAGTACAACTGGAGATCTGAACTGGAACTACATCGTCTTGAATAGTCTTGTCGGACCTACCGGACCCTTAGGCCACACCGGCCCCATCGGACCTACGGGTGAAAAGGGGGAAAAGGGACCAACAGGCGAGCCTGGAGGGATTGGCGCAAAAGGACCAACCGGTGATAAGGGATCAACAGGCGATAAAGGACCAACCGGGGATAAAGGATTTGTTGGCGATAAAGGACCCGCTGGCGATAAGGGGCCAACCGGCGATAAAGGGCCAACCGGTGACAGCGGCCCAAGCGGCGGTAAGGGACCAGTCGGCGACAAGGGGCCGATTGGCGATAAGGGACCTGGTGGTGACAAGGGGCCAGTCGGCGACAAGGGACCAAGTGGTGATAAGGGGCCAGTCGGCGACAAGGGGCCAATTGGCAATCAGGGACCAGTTGGTAACCAGGGGCCAGTCGGCGACAAGGGACCGGCCGGCGATAAGGGACCAGGTGGTGATAAGGGGCCAGTCGGCGACAAGGGACCGGCCGGCGATAAGGGACCAGTTGGTAACCAGGGGCCAGTCGGCGACAAGGGACCAATTGGCGATCAGGGACCAGCTGGTAACAAGGGGCCAGTCGGCGATAAAGGACCGAGTGGTGACAAGGGGCCAGTCGGCGACAAGGGACCAATTGGCAATCAGGGACCGGTAGGCTTTCGGGGACCGACCGGCAATCCGGGAAGGGAGGGCAATCGGGGACCCACGGGCAATCGGGGACCCACGGGTTCTGTTGATATACTTCAGATAATTCAAGGGATCTATTATGAGGTCAATAAAGGCGTCCATGGCCAGGCTTGGAACTTGATAAGGAGCCTATCGAAACGTATCACTAACACTGGTCCAAAAGGACCGACGTATCCGATTCCCCCGACGGGGCCAACACGTTAGGGCGATGATGAGAACAAACAACGCTAACGGTGTGATACTCCAGCGAGTCAAATCAACCTCGCTTTATCAACCAGGGCAACCCGGATATGGCGAGAATCTGTTTTTTCTGCTCTGGGACGCCAGCGCTGCGCCAGCGTCGATTCCTCTGGAGGACACCTGGGCCGCGTCGGGAACTCCTCGAAGTGTTGGTTACTTTCTCTTTCTGAATGTCCTGCCGGCGGCTGGAGACGTTGCGGCCTTCGAGCAGGACATTAGGAAGGTCTTACCCAATCCCATTACGTCAGCGTTTGTCTGGGTCGTATACACGCCAGGACCTAACAGCGCTAGCGTGCGTACTTTACTAAAAACCAAGCTGAACGCCTCCCAGGAACCGTGCGTCGATGGCGATACTGAATTGGTTCTTCTGCCGGGTCCAAAGCGGGTTGGCTTCAGCGACGGCGCGCTCATCTTCGCCCTGGCGTCCGAGGGTTTAATTACTGATTTTGTCAGCAGCTACCCTACCCTGGCTGGCGCGCAGGCTCCGGGTAGCTTGGGCGTCGCTCTACCGATGATTGGGGGATTGGTGGGCTGCGTGCGGTTTGGGGGACTGATCAACTTTGCCGCTTTGCCCGCAGACTCCAGCAGTGCGCGAAAGACCCTCGTTGAAGTGGCAATCGATCCACTTCATCCGCTGGATATCCAACGGAACTTCGAACGATTTACTGGGGAGGACTTTATTTTGAGTCGAGACGGAAACTCCTACTCCATTTCACGGGCCTCCTGAAACGGACCGCGCACAGAAATGAATTCATTCGGTCAAACAATTTGCCTGAACATGATTGTCAAGGACGAGGCTTCGGTGATTCGCCGTTGCCTGGATTCTGTTCGACCGATTATTGACTACTGGGTGATTGTGGATACCGGATCGACCGACGAAACAAAACAGATCATTACCCACCACCTCAAGGACATTCCGGGAGAACTCCATGAACGCGCCTGGCAGGATTTTGCCCACAATCGGAGCGAGGCTCTAGTACTCGCGCGCGGGCATGGCGATTACGTGCTTGTGATCGATGCCGATGAGATTCTTGAAATCACACCAGGGTTCGAAATGCCGAGGATCGAGGCCGACTCTTATAATATCCAGATAAAATACGGCGGCTGCACTTACCTCCGCAGGCAACTGGTGAAGAATGCCCTGGCTTGGCGTTACGAAGGAGTGCTTCACGAGTACATCACTTCCGAACAGGCGCAGACCGAGCAGTTTCTGTCCGGGCTGTATACCATTCCGCACCACGACGGCGCACGCTCCCGCAATGCGACCACTTACCGTCGCGATGCCCTGGTGCTGGAAAAGGCTTTGCTCGAAGATCCGCAAAACACCAGGTACGTCTTTTATCTGGCGCAGAGTTACCGTGACGCCGGTGATCTCGAACTTGCTCTGCGCCACTACAACCGTCGGGTGGAAATGGGCGGATGGCCCGAAGAGGTGTGGTACTCGCTTTATCAAGTTGCCCAAATTGAAGAGCGCATGGAAGATGACTGGCCGGAAGTAATGGAGAGCTATCTGGCGGCCTGGCAGTACCAACCGGACCGAGCGGGTCCTTTGTATCGCATTGCGTTGCACTATCAGGCCAAGGCCGAGTATCAGGTTGCGCACTTGTTCTTCAGCCGCGCGATGAAGTTGCGGCGGCCGGAGCCGAACCGGCTTTTCGTCGAAAATACCATCTACGATTATCAACTTGCGCTTGAGTACGCAGTTGCCTGTTATTACGTGGGAGAACATACTGAGGCTATCGACACTAACAATCGCTTGTTGCGCTCCGGCTCGTTACCACCCCATGCTATAGATCAGGTCATACGCAATCGCCGGTTCAGCCTTGATGTTCTGTTCCCGAAGGTCGAGGACACAGGGCGCCCCCAACCGCCATTGCGTGTTCTTGTTCCCTTCCGCGATCCCGGCCCGGAGTTAGACGATTGTGTCCATAGCCTGTTGAAGCAGAACTGCGAATCTTTCCATGCTGTGTTCCTTGATTACGGTTCCGCGGCTGATCATTCCTCGCGAATCCCAACTAGTGATTCGCGATTCTCCCTCGTGCGCTACAGTGAATTTGCAGGGTGGCTGCCCTGTGTTCAAAAGCATGTGCGCGCTCAGGTTGCAGGCGATGAAATTGTCATGGTCCTGTTGCCGCAGAGCCGCCTCTCCGAAAACGAGTCCTTGAAGCAAGTTCGCACGATGTTTGAGGATCCCGGTTGCCTGCTGGCTTACGGGCAGTTTCGGTCAGCTTCAGGCGAACTCGGAACGGCCCAGCCGGCGCCCAGCGATCAGGCATTTATTGAAAATGCCGCCGGGTCTGCGCAGAATTCCCCGCTTGCCTTTCGCGCGCGGCTCTTGCAAGAGACTCCACAGACTGTGGAGCCGAGTTGGAACGATCTGTTTCGCTCCGCCGGCTTTGCGCACACGCGTTTCTCGGACGCTCTCTGGACGATTGTGAATGAGTCTGCGGGCGAATCTGCTCAGACCGTGACTCCCGCGGCTCCCGCAATACTGAAGGCAAAATTGCCCACCGTCAGTTGTCTGATGGTTACGCTGGATAGGCTTACACTCGCCAAGCGTTCAATCCGGTCGTTTGCCGCCCAGAATTATCCGGAACGCGAGTTGGTAATTGTCACCGACGGCACGGAGACTTTTCGTCAATCGTTGGAGCGTTACATAGCTGCTCTGGGACTTGAAAGAGTGCGTTTCGTGTGTCCCGGCAATGAACGGTTGACGCTTGGGAAGTTGCGGAACATATCGATGGACGCGGCGAAGGGCGACATCATTTGTCAGTGGGACGACGATGATTACAGCCATCCGGAGCGACTCACTGTCCAGGTAGGACACATGTTAAGGCAGTCGGCGGGCGCCTGCTTTCTCACCGATCATTTGCACTTCATTGACGAGCACCGGATCTTGTGTTGGGTGGACTGGACCCTGGATGGAACTTTCCAGGGAACTGCACAATTAGCACCAGGAACCCTGCTGATGTTGCGAGACAGCCGCTTTCGATACCCTGAAGATGGGCCCTTTGCGCGCCAGGGCGAAGACTCCATTTTGCTTGAATCACTTTACAGTTCGCTTAACGTGGCGCATCTCAGCGGGATGGGCCACTTGTATCTCTATCAATACCACGGGGCCAACACGTTTTCGCGCGAACACCATTACCGCTTGAACAGTTGCCGGACCTCGAACGCCCAACTTCAACAGAATGAGGCCAAGCTCCGCGAGGCGACGCGCCACTACCCGATCCCGAAGCCCTACTTCGTCGTTGGACGAGAGGGGCCTGCATTCGCGCTGAATTAGAAATGAATCAGCCAGTTGGCGCAACCCAATTACCTGATCATTCTCTCGCGCCGGGCCTGGTGCAACAAATAGTTCACCTGGCGGCGTTCTTCTTAGCAATCCCTGCAAACCTGTACCAATGATTTCCGCGCAGAGTCTCGAGGTAGTTGGACCGTTTAAGGGGTCGAGTGGCTATGATCGTCACACGAGGGAGTTCGTGCGCGAATTTGTTCGCCAGGGAGTCAGTGTTCACCTTACCAATTTGCAAGGATGGTCTCTCGACCTGCCGACGGCGATGCGTGAGACCTGGTTTGATACTTTGGATGCCCCTGTGTCCGCCGATACGCTTCTGCATTTTACGATGCCCAACCAGGCCCGCCCGCAAAACGGCAAGCGCAACGTTAATTACACGATGTTCGAGGCGGAACGCATACCGCAAGCGTGGGCCACTTGCGCGGAAGCGCAGGATTTGATTGTCGTGCCTACCGCAAGCTCTTATTCCGCCTGGGCGCTTAGCGGTGTTCCCGAAGCACGCCTGCGCATTTGTCCGCTGGGTGTGGATGGTAAATATTTTTCGACCCCTGCAAAACCTGCTCGGCTCACAACTTCACAAGGTCGTTCGCTTGCCTCCTATCGTTATCGCTTTCTCAATATTGCTGAACTTCGTCCGCGAAAGAATCACCTGGGGTTGCTGCGCTCCTGGATTCGTGCCACCTGCTCCGAGGACGATGCCGTCCTGGTGCTCAAGGGAAGTGTGTTTCAAGAGGGCGTGATGGACGAGTTCCAGTCCGATCTGGCAGCGATGCAGCACAGTCTCGGACGCTCTCTGAGCGAGGCCGCGCCGGTCATCTTGATCCCGACGATTGTCTCGAACGATATGGTCCGGTCGCTCTACGCCGCTGCAACGCACTATCTATCGCTGTCCCGGGGTGAAGGATGGGACCAGGCAATGATGGAGGCGGCGGTGGCCGGATTGGAGTTAATCGCGCCGAAACACTCCGCCTATCTAAGTTATCTGGTCGATGAGGAAGCCCACCTCATTCCCGCATCTCTGAAGCCGGCAAGATTCGAGGGTAGAATGGGGATCGCAGACTGGACTTGGTTTCGCGGACTTAGATGGTGGGAGCCGGACGAGGACGCCGCGGTCGAAATTATTCGCAGCATTGTCCGCGGTCAGGCGAAGCCAAAATGCTCGCCCCAGGCACGGATTGCACGCGACTACACCTGGGAAAAAGCAGCCCGAAGACTCCTGGAACTAATTCTCTAGTTTGTTGGTTTCCAAAACTATGACCGCGAGAGTGCATAGTTTCACGATTGATGGCTTTCGGATCCAGGCTTCTGATAGTCCGGAATCAATAGCGGCCGAAATCATAGCTCAGGAACTGCAAAGTGACTGTTACGGGCTCAGCCGAATCGATTTTAAGGACGGTGATGTGGTTATCGACATAGGAGCTCACATTGGATTGTTTGCCATCTACGCCGCGCTGCGTTTTCCCCAGGTTCTGATTCACGCTGTCGAACCCTTCCCTGATAACTATGAACTGCTCCTGCAAAACCTGCATCGCAATGGCATCGAAAATGTACAAGCCCATCACCAGGCGGTCAGTGGTGACGGGAGGTTTCTGGAAATGGTCACAAACCGGCAGAATTCAGGAGGGTCGACGTGCAACTCGCGGACGTTATGCTATCGGCGACAGACGGGGATTCCCTCTACGACGCTTGACCGGATGTTTGATTCGCTGGGTATTGGTAACTGCAAGCTACTTAAAATTGACTGCGAAGGCTCCGAATACGAAATACTGTTTTCCACCGGCACGTTGTCGAGAGTCGAATATCTCTCGGGAGAGTTTCACCAGAATGAAATGTTGTTAAGCCAGGGCTACACCGCGGAAGGACTAGTGGACCATTGTGAAAAGCACATCGCTCGCAACAAGCTGATGGTGAAAACCTGCAACATGAGCGAGTGATTTCGCAAGAACCGTGCCCGCAACTAGTCCTGCGCGCGAACCATTCGGTCTTGCTAGACCGCCCTGATCCTGGAGGGTTCTACTCCTTATGGTTGCCGCTTTCCCGGCAATCCTTTTCAATAGGGGGGTCAGCCATGAAAGTATATCTCAAGCAATACGGTGAAAAACGCACGGGCACAAGTTACCTTCGAACCTTACTGCTGAAGAACTTTCCAAACGTCGTTCCGCTCATGCACGTCCTGGGCGACAAACACTCGGCGCCGGTACCCCTTGATGAGTACTGGCACCAGACGCACACACTTGCGGATGCTGCATGGGAGTTCGTTGCCCGGGCCACATTTGCAGCTCCGGCCGAAAGTACCAACCCTGGCGATCCTGGCCAACTGCAACATATGAGATCGTTATCGGAAGACCTGGCCAAATCATTTGCAGAGGGACTCCTGGGCTTCGTGTTTTCTGTCAAACATCCCTATGCCTGGGCCACCAGCTACGCCAGATATTGTGGATGGATGATTCAGGCAGGCGGCCAGGTGCAGATGCGAACAGAGTATGCGGCGGGTTTAGAATTAGCCTGTTGGGAATTCAATTCCAGGCATCGCGCCTGGCTGGATCATTGCCAGAGGTTTCCGGCGCGCAGCTTCATAGTTCGCTACGAAGACTTGTTGACAGCCCCGGAGAAGACCCTCGCACTGTTAGCTTCCAAGTTCGGATTAGAGCAGCCCGCAAGCCCGCTGGCGCTGCCGCTACGCACCGTTGGCCCACCCTTCTGGGACAACTCGCCTCCTCTCATTTATCAGCAGCAATTCAACCCGGGCTTTTATCACGAGAAGAGATTTCTCCATCAACTTAGCGGGGAGCTTTGGGAACTCGTAAACACCACGATTGATTGGGAGTTAGTGAAATTCTTTGAATACGACCGAGAAGGTACGAAGTGAATTCAGGAGATGGCCCTGGCTTCCCAACGAGGAGATAAACCAGACAAGTCTTGGAGCTTGTTGGAGCCAATCACCCGGCATTCTACTGATTGAGGACCAGGCGCTGCATCTTCACGCGCTTGCGGTCATAGACGAGCCAACGCCCAACCCATGTTCCACCTGGTGCTTGACGAAGAAAACAGGTGGGGCCTTTGGCGTTGCGAATTGCCAGCACAGGCTCACCATCCTTGTCTTCTTCGATCATCCAGGCAACCTCCATCAGGGCGGCGCCTTGGCCGATGGTAAAGTCTGGCCGTAACTCCAGAACCCGGCTCCGAGTTTCTTCCAACTGGTACTCAAACAAGTTCAACGAACAGATTTCGTCGTATGCGGCTCTCTCGACACTGGTGAACTCGGCGGGTAAATGCCGCACCGGAGGGCGCCATCGCGCTCTCAGTTCCGCGAGCAGTTGCCGGCACGTTTCCTCTTGCATGAATCCCGAAATCTGCTTGGGCTCGCGAACAACGCTCCACTTGTCGCCATTACGGTGTTGGAACAAAACGCGACCATTGAAGTCGTGTTGCACGATCACGTCCGAGTCGCCCAGGTTTCTGATTGCGTGAGGTACTAAAGTGAACGGAGACTGGGCCTTCCGCCAAGCCAAATGAAAAGTGTCTTTGTCTCCGTAGAAGTAGGCATAGTAAAAGTCGGAGTGCGCGTTCATGTGCAAAGCGAGTAGTAGCGGCAACCAACACCTGCATTTGTTAATTAGCAATTGGCCGGCTTCTATTTCGGGCTCGGGCCGGTAAGGCACACGGCAGATCTCCCATGCCTGACGCAACAGCCACTCTCGACCAGAGCCCGGGCCGACGTAGCGGTCGGGCCAGAAGACCGCGCCGGTTTCCAAATACTGAGCGCAGGAGAAGAGAAAGTCCGGATTCTGCACCGCGACATTATCGGCATCCAGATAGAGGACTTCTTCGAAACGGCTGTAAATGATAGCGAACGACTTCAGTTCCCATGAATCCAACCTACGCATGGGATCTTGGCGCGCTCTTTCGTAGGCGTCGACACAGACGATGCCCTCCCTTTCCATGAGAGTCTTCATCGACGGCGTCATTTCCGCCCGCCCGCGATACCAGAGCTCAATTGGGAGAGCACAACCGAGCCGGCGAAGCATGCTGATGCATATCCAGGCGCAGGTGAAGTAGACTTCTCCGCCGCCGCAAATGACGATTCCCCGCCCGCTAAATCTTCCCTCTGGATAGGCTGCGGGGGCCGCCATTACGCCATCAAGCATCGCCTGATATTTGGCGATCTCGTCTGAGTCAGACTTTGCTCCGGAGAGATTCATGCGGAAAGTGATAGCAGGTGCCGCGCCGTCGTGGTTGCGCGGTCCCAGGTCCATCGACGACAAACCTCGGCCCGCGCGAGGCGGCCTTTCTCTCTAGCCTCAGCCGGATTCTCGAAGACATGGCGCATTATCTTGCGCAAGCTTTGGACATCCGGCAGCGCCCATTGTCCGAAGGAATTGGAAGAAAAAAAATACGGGTCGTGCGCCGAAACCAACTTTTCTACCGGTATCAAGTACGCGAAATCTCGCTCCAGATAATCAAGTGGAGCGCTGTACTCAGTGACAATCACGGGAAGCCCACAAGCCATTGCTTCGGTGATCGGCAGTCCCCATCCCTCGGCCCTGGTCGGCAAGACAAAGGCGTCGCAACTATTGTAGAGACGAATCATTCTGGCCTGCCCGGTGGGGTGACTTGCTGTAATGGCAGGAGCATTGCTTCGGCGGACGCGCCTGATGCTATCTTCAAGATCGAACCCTGGCAGGTATGGATTAAAGCAGTGCAGCACCAGCTCCACCGGTTCTTCAGCTCGGAAGGAATCGCAGAATGCGTTGATCAGATCTTCTGTACCCTTGCGCTTTTCCCACTTTCCGACACAAAGAAACCGAAAGGGGCGAGGCTTGCCATCCGGTATCGTCTGAGGCTTGAAACTCTCAACATCGATACCTGCCGGCACCACTCCCACCTTGTCCGCATCGATACCGTTGTCTATCAATAGCTGACGGCCCCAGCTGGACGGGGTCCAGACCTCGTCCATAGCTCGAAGAATCGAAACTTTATCCGGCGGCATAGTTGTAGTTTCCCAGAATACGTAAGCGATCCGCCGGGAACCAACTACCGACATCATTCGTTCGATAGGTCCTAATCCAATACCGGGGTCGGTTGTGCTGGGCGGGGTCCACCGGGGCGCACTTGCCGAATCTGACTCATTTCTGGGTTCGTCCCATGAGATGATTCTTACAGCATCTTGCCTTTGCCAAGCCGAGAAGAAGCTCCGGGCGTAGCGAGACCAACCATCGTCCCCAAAATAGAAGCAGAAAGCGTTGATCATGAATTTCAGCTAGGAATGGTGGTGCTTAATCTCCAGATTTGGCATGCCCCAGCATTCGACACCCAGATCCATGGCCATGATTCCCAAACCCTCGGTCTCGATCTCGCCCAACCAATAGTTATCCGTCCTGATCTTTGGGTTAGCAAGACCATAAGGAAAGCACGGAAATATGAGACCATCGCGGTGCACATCGGCTTTAACCAGCAACATTGTCCCGCCGACGCTGTGCAGCCGAACCAGGTCACCCTCCGCGCGTAAGTCATGGAGGTGAAGCACGCCCCGCTCGCGCCAGGCATTCAGGTCGAAGCTATGCCCGCCATATTCGTAGACGCAATTGGGCTGGACAATATCCTTTCCCGTGGCGAGCAGCCGCTCGAGGATGTCGGGCGGATACTCGATAACGTCGACGTCCAACCAGAGAACCCAATCCTCATCATCCAGGGCACGAAACAGAAGATGATTTCGGGATTTCGCCAAAACTGAACGACGTTCTAACTGCAGCTGAGCAGCGTACCTTGGTTGGCCCGGAGGAAGGTGATAGCCAAAGTCTTTCTTATGAAGCGTGGCTCCGCGGAACGTCGTGTTGAGGACGCCAATTTGCACAGCAAGTAAATCGCACGTGCCATCGGTACTATCACTCTCGAGGAACGCCAGTGAGGTAAGATGGCGCGGATACGTAAGGCTCAAAACTCCACGCAAATAAGTGTCTAACTGATGTGCGGCATTCTTGACCGGGGTCAAAATGAGCACGCGGTCGGAGGAGGTCATTGATCAAGCTCCGATAGGTCTATCACCGAAAATATCTTAGAACTTTAGGATACGGCGTTCGAAGAATTGTCAGTATACAGCAGATTTTATTTTGTCCACACCACCCGTTGCCTCACGTAAGAAACCACTCGAAACATTTCAGCTTCTTCGCTCAAGTCCTGACCAAAAAGTTCTGGATTGTGTTCGCTTTGCCTGGGGACCATGCGCCTCGCGTATCGAGATTTGTGGATCCCAACAATTTGACACGAGCTATCGTCGCCATCGCGCCGTGCTCCAGTGGCATGATACGTAGCGCCGATGACCGAGTCTTACGGACTTAAAATCCGTTGACCGTAAGGTCGTGTGGGTTCGAGTCCCACCCTCGGCACCAATTGTTTTCAATAACTTACACGGTGCACGACAGTGCTTCGCGGAAAACCCAACGGAGTTATTGTCCGTTGGAACACTTCAATTCCTCCAACAAACATCGAGGGAGAACTCACATTTCCAACTCTCGCGTCATCACGTCATCCATTGGAACCTGAATGATCCCTCGCAGCTAGCATGAGCCAACCGAACCCTGTTATCTCTTGGCTTTAGCGTTACAAATTCGGGATCAGCGTGGCACCGCCTCATTGTTCGGAAAGGAGATTCTCAGCGACCTAAGAAAGACAAAACAAGCTGCGGAACGTGGCATTAAACGGTGACATTGCTGGCATCGTCTATGTAACCCTCCCCGATTTAGGACCATCGGAGGCGGATAGTGTGAGTAGCCAACTGCGTCAACGCCACAACTTTGCCGCGCCGCTTTAATGATGAGGGAGAACAACTTGATTTGTTGTGAGACGAACCTTGCACGCACTGCGAATCGAAGAATCGAAGGCCGGACCCCAGTTTTGTCTTTCAGTTTTGTCTTTTCAGTTTTTCAGTTCTTGCCAGCAGGAGAAAAATTGCAGAATTGCAGGCCTGACCCCAGTTTCAGTTTCCGGTTTTTTTATTTTCGTTGTCGCTTCCACCATAACCTGGAACGCCGGTTCGGAAATTCGCCGGCACTTCTTCACCGAACGATAGATAATCATGCCGGCTCACATTCAGATTGCAGAATCGCAGGCCTGGCTCAAGCGAGTTAACGCTTAAGACGAACGAAGCTATACACGAAGGATCCGGCTTATTAGTGAATGAAGCCAGTCGCCTTCGAACGAAAAAATGATCCCGTTATCATCGATTACGACTTTCGCTTTCTTAGCTTTTTTTATTCGGACCCCTTCAGCCAGCCTTTCTAGTATTTCATCTCGTCGGCTCATGAATTGAACGGCGTTGTTTTGCCTGCAGAACTCCTGCCATTCATCTGTTGTTGGAACGTACACCTCAAAGCCGTCGCTGGTTACGTCCCAATCAAACGGAAGTGAAATGCCGGCTTCTTTGTAATAAGCCCAACCGCCACGTCCCTCCCTTACAATTTTGACTTCGTACGTCAATGCGTGCTCCATTTGCAAGATTCAGCCCACTCACCGTGGAGTGATTCTAACGAAAGGGTTGACTCGCAAAATCGGATACTCAACCTGCGCCCACGTGCTGTTATTTCGTAGGGGCTCTCTTATGAAGGCTCTCACCGATCCAGAAGCCCCTTGCGCAAAATGCTTTGAACCCCAATTCCAAATAGGGCCGGCTAGCCTTTCCGGCAACGGTTTCGTCAGAAACTTGAGAGCAGCACCACCAGCCGTATCGGTTATGAGCTTACCACCTTCGGTTCTTGCAGCTTGGGTGGCAAGTTGCATTGTTCCTCTTCCGGAATAAAAAATCGCCTGACCAGACCTGGTCGCTAAAGATCTCGCGACCGTCGCGGGACCTGCGACACTGATAGTGCCGAGTTCAGCGGAAAGCACTATGAAATCAACGGTCGCTCCTTCGAAATTCTGCGTGTTGTAATTAAAGAGAAACTGTCGGCCTCTCGCCAATACTGGCACATGATCCATCCAAGAAGGAGGTAGCACAGGTTCTTGCTCCGCTTGCGGACGAGCTGTAATGTCGCGCATGTACGCGCCGCCAAGCGCATCTGGGTCGTTGGAAATGACTACAGTCCTGCCATCCGAGAGATCCAACGTGCGTGTCGAGTCGTTTCCGAAGTTGACCGGGCTATATTCGTGACCGTTCCAACTGCCGACTTCACCAGTAAAGTAGTGATAGTCAATGATCCACTGTCTCTTCTCTTTGTCGTACCAAGTTGCAACCCCCCAGTCCAATCCGTCCGGATCGATCAACGATAGTGGGTGGTTTATTACGTAACTGTAGCGGTTCCAGCTTTGTGGATGGATGGGCCTCCCACTTGAGAGTAATGGGTCGGGAGAAGTGAAACGGCCTTGGGTGCTGGCGTAATATCTCGCTCCGAAGTAATCCAATCCCGTTTCATTATCGCGTTCTTTCGAAGTGAACTTCTGCCGTACGCCGTCACTCGCCGTGTAGCCCGGTATCCCCGTTCTGAAGTTCGACGGCACCTCTTCACCAAACGGTAGATAATCAAGCCGACTCACATTCGCCAACGTTCCAGTCTGATCGAGGATCATGCGCGGCGTGCCTAGATGATCTGAAACGAGCCATCGCAGATCGAGACTGGTTCCGCCGCCAGTCGTAAGCGCTTCATTCGCTTTCGTCCGCAGCTGAGAGATATGAGTCGCCTTAATGTCGTATCCATTAGCCAGTCCCGGGTCTGTATATCCACCTGTCGAAAGTCCCAACGCCGTTCGAGCTTCATCCAATCGCGTGCGGAGTTCAGTTACATGCGATGCCTTGATCGTGGTGACTCCCGCCGTGATTGGTTCACCCCAACTCGCCGCTGACAATCCCGCATGGACGCGGGCTTGATCAATCGCGGTCCTTAGTTCGGTAAAGTGCGCTGCCTTGACCGCTGTCGTACCGACAACCAAAGGATCGTCGCTGAAACTGAAAGCGCTTCCACCTGAACCCGTTGTTATCGTCGCCGTGATCAGCAACTCGCCATTGCGATAACCGTATTCCTTCGACAACTGGGTTCCGTTCGACTTGTACTCCGCCAGCAATTCACCGCCGAGGCCGTACACCTGGTAGTTCTCAACTTGATCGACTTTGCGTTTCACGCGGCGGCCGTCGCCGTCGTAACTGTAGTACTGCAACTGTCCGTTACCCGCCGCTTCGACGATTTTGTTTTCCGCGTCATAAACGCGTATTCCTTGCCCAGTGTAGGCGTCATGTTTCAGATTTCCGGCCCCGTCATACCGCATCTGTCTCTGATCCATCGGCAGAGCCGTGTCTCCCGGAGCATAGAGGCGATTAGTGGATGGCAAAGCAGTCGTGTCGAACTCCGGACGGGGTATGCCGGGTGTGGTGGCGTTGTAGTCAATTGTGCGATTGCCCCAACGATCGTAGCGGTAGGCCTGAACGAAATCGGTGGGAGTTGGTCCGGAGGGTTCCCCGTGTAATTCGCTAACCGCACTCAGGCGATCGAGCGCATCGTAACTATAGCTCTGCTGCGTATAGACATAATTCGAGACGGATTCAGTCAATGGCACCCAATGCTGTTGCATGGTGACGTTCCCGTTGTTGGCTGCGCTGCTCTGACCCCAATCCGCGCCGCCGTAGTAAAGGACTACTGCGCCGCGATTCCAGTTCCATTCATCCGCGGCGAGCGATGCAGTGCTCACCCGCACGTCATAGAGCTGTCCGCGAATGTTGTAGTGCTTCTTATGGTAAAGCGGCGTGTTCGTGCCGAATTCTTCCTGCGTCAAGCCTCCAAACGACGAATAGCTGAGGCCCGTCGCATAAGTTCGCAGCGTTCCATCACCCAGGTACCCGGTGAAACTCGATAGGCGGCCGGCATTATCATAAGTATTTGTGACTGTGCGATTCGATGGATAGGTCAGCGAGGTGACGTGACCAGCGAGATTGTAGGCAGGATCGACTCTATAGTTCACTCCTCCGGTCCGTTGAATCTTCAGCTCAATGCGGCCCGGCGCATCGTATTCGTAATAATCACCGTTACTGCCACCGCCATACGTAACTGCAACCAGACGACCTGTTGAATACCCGCGGCTAAATTCCGGCGCACTAGGCGCGCCGGATGGAAGCGTCGCAGAGTCGTAGAAATACTTAACTTCATCGCTCGCACCGACTCCGGCCGGCAAAGCCGGAGTGTTGTGTATTTCATCGGTCAAAAGACTAGAGCCGTTGTACCAACGCCGCTGCAACCGATTCAGGGCATCGTATGTGTAATGCGCCGAAACCCATCGCGCATCTGTCTTGACCAAAAGATTGCCGTTATTATCGTACTGGTAACTGACAGTGCCGCTTTCGGCTTGCGTCGCCGAGGTCAGTCTCTTCAGCGAGTCGTATGCGAATGTGCGGCTCTGACCACCCTGGGAAACTTGAGTAAGGTTGTCCAACGGGTCATATTCATAGGTGGTCTTATAGCCTTTCGTTACACTCGGCCAATTTGGAAAAGATACGTCCTCTGTGTATCCATCTGTAGACGTTATCTCCCAAACAACCGCCAATCTGCCCAAGGCATTGGTCTCACTGATTCGCTTTCGCCGCAGGTCATCAGAGGAGTTTTGATCCGCGACTAGAACTCGATTACCGCTATAGGCAGTCTTCACCGAAGCGTTGTCCGGTGTCGTCACAGCGGTAACGCGCCCCAGATAGTCGTAAGTACTCGTCGTCCAGTCATCCCCCGGATTGACAACGCCAGTTAGACTGGTAGTGCGATAAGGATTCGACGTCCGCCACGCTCTGCCCATTAGATCGTACTGGGTATCCGTTGTGAGGTAGGCGCTGCCTTCGTTTAGGAACGAGCGGCACGGTCTGCCTAATTTATCGTAATACTCGTAAGCCTCTATCACTCGGGCGGTATCGAGCGATGTTTGAGTTCTCACATAGAGATCGCCGGGCACGTCACCGTAAGCATAGCTGGTGGATCCTCCACCGCTCGGTCGTGTAATCGTCGCGGGCCGATTGATTGCGTCGTAAGCATAGTTGGTAGTTTGGCCGTTGGTGTCAGTTAGCGATGTCATCAACCCCGTGTTCGCGTTGTATTCCGCACTGGTGCTCAGAGCGGTCGTTGACCCATGTTGGCCGGTTGGATCCGGTATGGCGCTAACGGCAGCAGTTGGATAGGCGTAGGAATAGGCACTGGAGTAAGTCATCTGAGACTGATTGCCTTTCGCGTCCCAAATGTTTCTCACGTTTCCGAATTGATCATACTGAGCATGTGATTGCAGATAGCTGTTGGTAATGTTCAACCAAACGCCAGTGGTCGTCGGTAGTCCACGCAGATTGGTTGCCGGATCGTTCCAGCCGCCAATCGTGCCGCCGTACGTCAATAGCGGATAGGTATCCGTCTCGTCATAACTTATCTGCGTTTGCGCGACGAGGGTGGAACCGAGTTTCACCCGCGTTGACGTCACCAGTCGCAGCAGGTTTTGATCGCGATAAGCGGCGCGTGTCGTTGGGTTAATGCCCGTGTCATTCACTAGATACGTTGCTTCGTCAGTCCGAAGCAGCGAGCCTGCGGAAATCGAAGCGATTGGCAACGTTTGCGCGCTGCTTTGAGATATTGAGGTGAAGTCGTAATGATTCGTAGCGACTACATTCAGATCATCGTCGTGAGACGTTGTTGTTGTTGAAGTGAGTGCATTACTGGTTCCCGTATCCAGCAGGATGTTTACCTGCTTTGTCACTCGCGGGTTGCGGGCCGCGGTGGCCCAACCTCCTGAAGTTGGTCCCGAAGTTGTCCACTGGTTGAGTTTTCGTCTCAGCATTCCGCCACCGCCGATCGGAGGAGTTGGCTCGAATAGACGTTCTTCAAAGGCCACCCAACTCTGCCCACGAAAACCCAAACTTGTCATAGCCTTGAGAAGTTTCAGCCTTTATCAGCTGTTGACTGACCGTGTTGTCAGGAGCGGTGGTGCTGACGGTTAGTACAAAATTGCTTTTGGCAGCCGCATAGTGCCAGTGAACTTCATCCGCGCTTGCTCCCGTTGGGCTCAGCCATCGGTCAACCACTCCCCGATTACCCTGATCGTACGGCGTTTCTAAAAAGCTCGCCCCCGGTACTGCTGCATGATCGAACCGCTCGTACGCCCCGGTCGGATATACAACCTTCGTGATCTCGGCAAAAACATTGTACGTGAACAGGTAATGCTGGCCATTGGGCAGTATGATTTCGGCCAGCACGATGGGGTTAAATTTTTCCGAAACGGGAAATCCCGGTCCGTCATAAAGGCGGCTTGCGCCATCCCCGATGAACAATCCTGGCGAACGCGGGTTCCAGGTCTCACCGAGATTAAAAGTCATATTAGTCTTGTAGTGCAATTCATCGTTGGGGTTCGTCAACGCATTTTGAAGCGTGCTCCAGCGCACACTGTAGGAGGCCGGAGTGCTGGTGGTCGAGGGTAGGTTGTAAGTGTAGGTAGTCGCGCTCGGTGTTGCAGCCAGTGGAACATCCAGAACCCGGCCCTGAGTATCAGTCCATTGCCGACTCGTCGCACTCGCACTGTAACTAAGCGTGTTGCCATTGCGATCGATAAACTGGGCACAGATACCCTGTTTTGCGAGGCGGAACACTTACGCTGCTCGTACCCGCAAAGGTAGAAACCTCAACCTTCACTGGTCGATCAGAGTCATTCTTGACACTGAACCGCTGCCCTTCGTTTTCCCAAGTCACGGTCACGACCGGACATGCGTTGCCTTCACATTCAGGTTCGATGATTATTGAGTCGGTTGATACGAATGCCGCAACAGGTGGGCTAAGACTCGAGACGGCCATGAGAAAACAGATGACAGCTAGTAATGCGGTAGCTCTGATCATACCCTGCTCCTTCGTTAGAGTGATTGAAATGTCCTTCTTGTCGGCGCGTTACTCTTGGAGCGCGCGATGAAGAAACTTATACAGGCTTAGATTTTTCGGAGAGGCTGGATTTGGCGAGAGAGCAACTCAGCAGGCTCGGAGGATTCAGCCTCGATTGCAACATTTCGCGCGCACATTAGTGCGAGTGTTTGCAAAAGTCAATTAAAATCTTTGCATAACATCTTGCGATGGGAAGCAGATGACATGTCCGGTGGCAGACCGGCGAATGGAGGGCCGCTTTGGACAGCGTAGGGCAGAAGCTTTTCTGGAGCACATGAACCATTACGTCAGGCGCTGTGAGGGAGCTCGTCTGTGAATTAGGTCTCTGTCACACCGGTGAGGTGGTTGGACTTCCATCTCGCTGAGAAGATGGGCTCGCGCCCTCGATCAAGATGAGGGAAAGATTCGGCAAGTCTGATGTCGTTTCCTTTGACGGCCAAACAGCACGTTACGTGACCATGCGACTAGCATGAGGCAAGTACGGCCGAAACGGATGAGAATCCGTTGGCCGATGACGTGAAAATGACGTGATTCCATCTTGAACCTAACTGAATGTAGCTGACTTTGACGGCTAACCATTCTGCTAAGTATTGGTTTATCGTGTTTGGTGAGACTTGGTGAAGTGCGCGAATTAGGACTTAAAATACGTTGTTTGTTCAGGGGCAGACAGTTGAGACAAACTTGTGACAAGAACACAGACAAACTGGAGATACTGGGCAGTAACAGATAGACTCGCTGGCGGCTGCAACCTGTGACAAATGTTAATAAATCGTAAGAGCCGTAACCTGCTGGAGTGTCTGTGAACGCACTCTTAATCAGCGGGTCGCAGGTTCGAGCCCTGCTCGGCTCACCATTACTTTCAATGACTTGCGGCAGGTTGAACAGCCTGCCGTTTTTCTTTTGTGACAAACTTGTGACGTCGCTGCTTGCGATACTCTGACAAGACAGTGATCGCTCCACGCTTTCCCTGATCGGTGGCGTGAATGTAACGCATGGTTGTCACAATGGAAGCGTGACTCTCGGCTTAATCACAGCCAGCCACCCGTGAATCCCGCCTTGCGGAGACCCTCGATAATAAAGGGGCATTTCTTCATCAGCTCCCACAGAAATCCCGTGCGGTGGTTCTCGATCATCATCACTATTGGTCCTTGATCGAGCCCGTAATAACCTTTGGAAATCCAGCCACTCTGTCCTGGATTCTCGCCCTCGAAAGTCGGATTCAAACTGCACTTGAAGCCGTACTTGCTAGTTACTTCGGGGTATACATCACCGAAGTGCTGCAGCGCCGGCAAGACTATCTCGGGCGCGAAAGGTAGCGATGCAACTGCTGCCCATGGCGCGATGGTGCCATCGTCCGGACCGTACGGGATGCCGCGCGCTGTATAGTCGAAAAAGCAGCGCTCGATGCCATCGATCTCCAGGCAGGTTGGACCAGGACCATCGCTCGCGGTAATGCCCCAGCAATGCTCACCGTACCCTTTGTAATCCAACGGATTTCGGATGCCGTATTGTTGCTGAACATAAGTGGCGCGGCGGCTGTTTTCGAAGTAATCAATCCCTTTCTCTCGCATGAACTCGTCCTGAATGCCGCGAAAGTCGATCCACATGTGCGAGAGCTGATGAATGAAGAGTGGACCAGCATAGAGAAACTCCTGGCCGTAGAGTTCCTTCCAGCAGTAAGTCTGTGTTTGGGCCTTGTAGCACTCGGCAGCGATTGGATGCGTAGGCGAAGCGAGCGCTAACACATAAAGGATCAGCGCCTCGTTGTAACCTTCCCAGCGGTACGGCAGAAATCCGCATTCCGGCTTCCAACCCATCGAGACGGTTTCTCCAGCGTTGAGCGCCCATTGCCAGTCGGCTCTGGCATAGAGTTCTTCAGCGAGCGAACGTATTTCGCGCTCTTCACGAGTGTCACCATTGAAGTAAGAAGCAGCGGTCAGCGCTCCGGCAAGCACATAAGTTGAATCTATAGTTGAAAGTTCCGATTGCCACGCGCGACGCCCGCTATCCATGTAAAGAAAGTGGTAGTAGAAGCCTTTGTAGCCAGTCGCATTCGCTCCCTCGCTTTGTTTACTATGTCTGAAGAATCGAAGGGTCGTTAGGGTGCGCTCGATCGCTTCGGCGCGTGAGATAAATCCGCGCTCGACACCGATCGTATAGGCGGTTAGAGCAAACCCGATGGCAGCGACGCTCGCGTGTGAGTTCTGGCGCGTGTTATCCGGAACCATCCCGTTGGCCGTATTAGTCTCTTTCAGAAAATATCCGAAGGTATCCCGTTGGAGTTTGTCCAACGTTTCCTCGCTCATCGCAGCATCAGTATCACCAGAGACCTCCATCTTCATGAACACGGCTCCTCGTCGTAATCGTTAGTTAGGATCGGATTAACCCAGCCTCCCGCGGGTGAGACGTGCTCGTTGACTTCACTCGGTCCCCATGTATTCCGCTCGTATTGGTGGAGCGGCGTGTTCGCCTTTAACACTGGATCGACGATGCGCCACGCCTCTTCCGCATAGTCCTGCCGGGCGAACAGGGCGGCGTCTCCCTGCATGGCGTCTCTCAGCACACGTTCGTAAGCCGAGGGCTCATCGGCGCCCTGTTGGCGGCAAGCCACCATCTCTACCGACACCCCCGGCCTCTTCTCATGAGGGCCAAGCACATTCATGCTAAGCGCGAATAGGATCTCGGGACTGATCCGCAATCGCAACGCGTTTGGCTTGAGATCGAGGTCTTGATACAGGCTCGGAGGCCGGCGGAGCCGGACCACGACCTCAGTGCTGGTACTGGGCAGACATTTCCCTGCTCGGAGAAAGAAGGGAACGCCTTGCCAGCGATCGCTTTCAATCTCCAGTCGCATGGCAGCATAGGTCTCTACATGGGAATCCGCCGCAACGTCCTTCTCCTGTCGATAGCCACGAAACTGGCCGCGAACGACGTCTTTCTCGCGCAGCGGAGGGATGGCCTTGAGGACTGCGACCTTTTCATTCCGAATCGACTCGCCATCGGTGCTGATTGTCGGCTCCATTGCCAGATTGGTCAGCACTTGGAACAAGTGGTTCTGTATCACGTCGCGGATGGCGCCCGTTTCTTCGTAAAAGCCGCCTCGGCCCTGGACACCGAACTCTTCTGCCAACGTGACCTGCACGCTCTCGATGTAGTGGTGATTCCAGATCGGCTCCAGAAATGCATTCGCAAAGCGGAAAAAGTGCAGGTTGTTCACTGGCCGCTTCCCGAGAAAATGGTCAATACGGAAGATCGCCGACTCATCAAAGGTTTTGAGCAGGATCCGATTGAGATCCCGGGCGGAGGCCAAGTCGCGGCCGAAGGGTTTTTCAACAAGCACGCGCGCCCCTCTAGCGCAACTGGACTTCTCCAGTTGCTCCACAACCGTTTCGAACATTTGAGGCGGGATCGCCAGGTAATGTGCTGGCCGCCTGGCTCCGCCCAGTTCTTTACGCAGGGCCTGAAACGTTTTCGGAGCAGAATAGTCGACGCTCACATAGCGCAGCAGGGCACAAAGCTTTTTAAACGCGGTGGGATCGACTCCCCCGTGCTTTTCCAGACTGTCGCGGGCCCGCGCCCTGAACTGGTCGGCGGTCCAGTCAGATCGGCCTACGCCAATGACCGGCACATCCAGGTGACCTCGTTTGGCCATGGCCTGTAACGCTGGGAATATTTTCTTGAAAGCCAGATCGCCCGTGGCGCCAAAAAAGACCAAAGCATCCGACTGGGAATTATTCATCGCGTCCTCATTTCAGATTTCGTAGATTCAGCAGTTTCGTCAGCGTCTTCTTTTCTGAAAAGTCTCATTCGGCGGTTGTTCGTTGATCGCTTTGTCAACTCACTCGCGACCTAGACTCCGATCCAGGTTAAAGGCGGCGCTGATCAGCGCGAGGTGCGTGAAAGCCTGGGGGAAGTTGCCCAGCGCTTGGCCGCTGCGTCCCGTTTCTTCCGCGTAGAGCCCCAGATGATTGGCATGTCCAAGCATGCGTTCGAACAGCTGACGCGCTTCCATCAGTTTGTCCGGATCGACGTGGCCGGCGCGCGTCAGTGCTTCCACAAGCCAGAAGCTGCACATATTGAAAGTGCCTTCCTCGCCGCCTACGCCGTCGTTCGATTGATCAGCGTCGTAGCGGTAGACCAGCCCATCGGAAACCAACCCGCCAGCCGCTGGCCGTCGATTGATGGCCTCGATTGTCTTGAGCATCCTGGGATCGTTCGGCGCAAGAAAGAACACCAGAGGCATTATCAACGCGGACGCATCCAGGCACTCACTGCCGTACGATTGGACAAACGCCTCGCGCTCATCGCACCAGCCGCGCGCAAGGATCTCTTCATAGATCTCGTTTCGCACGGCGCGCCACCGCGCCTCATCAGCAGGAAACGACCGTTTGACGGCCAAACGCAGCCCGCGGTCCATCGCGACCCACGACATCAATTTCGAGTAGACGAAGTGTTGTCGGCCGCCACGCATTTCCCAAATGCCTTCATCCTTGCGGTGCCAGTTGTCACACAGCCAATCGAGCAGGGCGCGCAAGCGGGTCCACGAATCGTACGAGATCGGTGAGCCATACTTGTTGTACAGGTAGACCGAGTCGAGCAACTCGCCGTAGATGTCCAGTTGCAGTTGGTTGTAAGCCCCGTTGCCGATCCGTACGGGTCTTGAGCCACAATATCCCTCCAAATGATCGAGCGTGAACTCGGGGAGTTCGTGCCGCCCGTCGATGCCGTAAACAATCTGCAGTGGCCCATCCTCCTCCGGCTCGCGATATCGCGCATCCAGCCAGCCGACAAATGCTGCTGCCTCCGAGGTGAAACCCAAACGGAGCAAGCCGTAAAGAGTGAACGCGGCGTCACGAATCCAGGTATAGCGATAGTCCCAGTTTCGCGCGCCACCGATCGACTCGGGCAGACTGCATGTCGGCGCTGCGACCATCGCGCCGGTAGGCTCGAACGTGAGCAGCTTTAAAGTCAGCGCCGACCGGTGAACCATTTCTCGCCAGCGGCCTTTGTAGTTGCACTGCGAAAGCCAGCGTCGCCAGAATCCTACGGTCTGCTCGAAAAGCTCGTGGCTCTCTTCCGCTGTGGGAGCACAGCCACAATCGTCACAACCCTCCAGGTGCCGCAGAACGAAGGTGGCCGTTTCTCCCTCGTTCAAATCGAATGTTGCCTGCACCGCGCGACCAACGCGGTCCAGCGAGACGGAACTCGTCAGCCCCAGGGTGAGACGCTCGGTACGGAAAACTGCCCCATCGGCGGTGAGTGTCACGTCGTGGCTACCGCGGGCGTAATCGAAGGCCGGCTCACAGATAATGCGGAATTGCATCTGTCCGCGAGAGACGCGCACACGGCGGATCAATTGATTGGAACCGTCTCGCGTCGCGGCAACACCCACAGGCATGAAGTCCTGAAGTTCTCCCACGCCGTCGTGACAAAGAAAGCGGGTGACCAGGACATTCGTATCAGGCCAGTACAATTGCTTGTAATGGACATCTTCATGAGTGGACGTGATCTGAAAGCGTCCACCTTTTTTGTCATCAAGAATCGCCGCGAAGACGCTAGGTGAATCGAAATGGGGGAAACA
>JBGTOA010000051.1:0-15236 GCA_041742785.1 Pyrinomonadaceae bacterium
GTGCAGTTTGAATTTACGCCGAAGGCTTTGGCTAATTTCAGCCCAGGGTTGCTTCAACCCTGGGGTAAATAAACCACCATTCTTTAAAACTCTGAAGGAGTTCGGATGACACAGGCCTAACGCTTTCAGCGTTTTTTTGACGTTCTTTACATTTCTTTTCCCAGGGTTGAAGCAACCCTGGGCTGAAATTGGCCAACGCCTTCGGCGTACTTATTTCACATCGGTTCAATTCAAACTCAACCAGTACGACTTCTCCGGGGAGGAGAGGATAGAGGTTGAAGCGGGAAAGATCGTGCTGGGCGGGTGTGTACTCACTGGTGATGATCCGGCTTGGGAATGTGCTGATTGGTGAGCAGCCCGACGCGGCCGCGCTTTCCCGGCACTGGGCGCTCGTCAGCCTGGGCTTGGTACTTTAGAACACCTGAGTGAACTTAATCCGTTTACCAGTCTCCGGATCGCGCCAGCAATACGCACGTACCTGGAATTTGCGCTCACCCAGTGGTGTGCCAAGTGGTTTTGGGCCGGCGGAACGCGCGCCCGGATGGTTAACGCAGAATCGATCCCCGGCTCCAGTTCGCAGCTAAATACGCCCGCCAACGAGGGCTACCCAGTCCTGTCACCGGACGGTCTTTCGTCTGGACCGGCAAGGAGTGCACTCATGGCGACGTACAGGTTACGGTTTTGCCCTTGTACTCGTCTCGGGCTGATCATCCAGAATTGCGTCCCGCACGGCCAGCCGTTCGATAGCAGGTAGTTGTCGATATTCCTCGATGACGGTATGAACAACGAGATCGGTTTCGTCCTTCCATGCGAATGCCAGCAGGATCAAGCCGCCAACGTAAAGCGCAAGTGTAACGAAAGAAATGTAGCCTGTGGCCGGGGCAAAGTTTGGTGCGTCAAGCGTGCCAAGCGAGACACCCTGCAGCAACGTCCCGGCTAAACTTTTCAGCCATCCACCTTCCGAACTGTACAGACTCGCCAGCAACATGTGCTTGAGAACGAAAGCTGTCCCGAACAGTATCGCGAGGCTTCGCAAAAGCCTGCGCGGGTCAAACGACGAGAACTGATTGTTCCAGAGCGTCCACAGGAAAAAGAACGAGAACAACCAGTGAAGCAAGCCGCGTTCGGGCAGTACAGAATTGAAAGCCTGAGCCGAGGCAAAAAAGAGTGTGATGAGCATCCAGATATGGACAACATTCGTCAGAGGCGGAAGGTCGTTCCCGACCCATTGATGAAGCTTGATCAGGCGGCCGCGTACGAGGAGAAGCATCAACAGCACCCCGAGCAAAAGCGTGACCAGAGGCGGAGCGACGAAAATGAAGGTTCGGTTCTCGGCATCCACGCGCAGCCCGCCCAGCAGCGTAACCGTCAGAAAGAGCATTGGCAGCACGACATATTCCACCAGCGCGCGATTCCGGGAACGATTATTAGCAGTCATCTTCTTGCAGAATCACCTGGTTCTCAGCACAACCAAATGTCCGACAAGCTTCAGCTTGTCGTCAAGATTGGCAACACTCAATGTCCGAGGTTACCGGTAGTATCATGTTGAGTGTAGATAATCGTAACGACAAGCTGAAGCATGTCGGACATTAATGGCAATTACTCTTACTTCCTCGTGCCTAGAACCTTAAGTGGATTGACGTCGCTCCAGCTGCGTTCGATACCCTGCTCTAATTCCGCCTTCAACTCCGCAGCGCTGTGCATGCGCAAGTTCGGATCGTCCACGGCAAGCGGGCTGGCTGATGCCAGAGCGATGGCTCGATTAATTGCCTCCAAACCTTGCGCGTACAACTGCTTGTCGTAATAAAGACGGCCCCAGCCCTCGCGGTAAAAGGAATAAGCGACATAAAACTGTGTTCGCGCATCACCTTGCGCGGGGTCTGCGCGCAGCCATTCATCACGAGCCGCTCGAAACTGTTCCCGCCGGAAGAGATCAAGCGCGGAATTAAACTTTTCCTCGTTGACCTGGTAAGTGCCGGCAGCAACTTCAGCGCTGGTCGCCACCTCCTTAAGGGTTCGAGGTTCGGTGGCGTAGAGCCAGACAATGAACACGGCGTACGCGATCGTGAATGCGAGGCCCGTGAGTTGAATAATTTTAGATTGCATTCGATTGCCTCGAAGCTAGAGGATGCTTCCGGGCCGTGTCAATGGAAGCTGTGTTGTTGGCGACTTTAACAGTAGGTCTCGCGGGCGCAGCCGGCGCTAACGGTTGACTCTCATCATCAGCCCGATCCCCGGCATCACCAACCCGATTGCCAGAACGATGGCTCCAAAGTAAGCAAGGTAGATTAGCTCGTTCGGCTCGATTGCCTTCGGCGGCAGGACTGAAAAGAAGAAAGCCACCGGCAAAAGAATCGCCGCGCCGGGCAAGGACCAGCGAACCACGTTCTGGGCACTCTCTGACAGCCTCGCTTGGACTCTAGGGTATTCGGCTCAGCCGCCGGATGTGAGACGGAATACGATTTGAACCATCCAGGATCTTCAACGCGCAATTATTCAACTGCGATGCCGCGCTGAAGCGCGATGCCTCTTGCCTTCATTACCACGTCGTCGTCAATAATGGCCTTGCCCGCTTCCCAGGCTTCCACTTCCCCCGTTGGTCTTCCAAGCGCAAGCGCGAGTTTTTCGTCGCTCGCATCAAAACCACGGTCGCGTAGCTTGCTAAGTATTTGCGCCGCTTGCTCCTGGCCCGTACCACGATCGTCTACCGGCTGGTTAGACAGTCGATTTCGTCGTGCTTGTCCCTTCGTCCGCACAGCTCCCAGTCGGCCGCTCGCAAACAAGAATAAGAGCGTTGCTCCCAAGCCGACACCGCCGGCGACTAAGGTTAGCCAACGGGTGTTGCGAGCTGCATTGCCATTGATGTGTTGAGTGTTCGCAGACATGTTTGTTTCAGTACCCCCTGGAAAAATATTTGTGATTCAAAAATGCAGCCCCTGAACTACCGGGCCTTTCCCTTCAGACTCTTCTTAAGTACTGCCATCAGATCAATAACGTTGCTCTTTTCAGGTTCTTCAGCTTTCGTTTTCACAACGTTAGCGCGTTTGGCCTGTTTCCTTTACCAGTTTCAGGAGCCGTTCGGTTTCTTCATCTTCAGCCGGCGAGAAATCCCTCTTGGATTTCTTCTTTATGAGAGTTTCAAATTTGCGCACGCTCGCAGGAGCGACCTTCTTCTTTTTCGGCAAACCAATGTCGTCAGGTGATCTCAACTCATCCGGAAAGCGCATTGTTTGCGCGCGGAGGATACCGTTGTCTGAAAAGATCCCAACCAGGTGCTCTTTGCCTCTCATCACGAACGAAGCAATACCGGCGTCTCCGTTGTCTTCCATAGCCTTAGCGAGCAACTTGTAGGCCTTCTCCGAATTTGCAGCAGGGGTCAAAAAATAGCCGCGTTCGAAGTAAAGCGGGGGTATCGACTCTGCTTTTACAAAGCGTTTGAGATCTATGTCACGAGTTTTTTCCGGAGCAAGTCGATCCAGCTCTTCGTCGGTGACAACTACATGTTTGCCTTTGTCGATCTCAAACCCTCGCACGAGTTCGTCCGCATCCAGATCACGCCCCGTCTGCTCCGCAAAATAGCGGCGCGACAGCGGCTGACCGTCCGGTCCAAGCATCCGCAAGGCAGTCCGGTTGGTCCTGGTTGCCGGGTAGAGGTTGACCGGAACGCTGACTAACCCAAACGTGATGGTGCCCGACCAGAAAGGACGAACGCCGCCATCGTCCTCGTCCCACTGCTGTTTCTTTTGCGTTCTCTTAGGCAGCGCGTTTCCCCTTCTTCTTCAATGCCTCAATGCTCTTTGCCAACACACTGTCGAGTGAAGTCGTTGCTCGCCTGGCCTTAACCGCGCGCAGTTTAGGGGCGCGGCCTTTGGCTTTCTTCTCGATAAACTCCATGACCCGGTCCCGGTACTCGTCCTTGTATTCCGCCGGATTGAAATCGCCTTCCAGCATGCTCACCAGGTGTTTGGCCATGTTCACTTCTTTTTGAGTGGGCGCGCGTCCCGCCGGCTTGGGAAGTTCCTCGGCGGAGATCACCTCGTCGGCATTCCGCAAGGTCGACAGAACGAGATACCCGTCTTGCGCCGAAAGCGCTCCGGTGTAGCTTTTGTTGCGCATCACCCAATGCGCAATACCCTCCTGGTTCTGTCTGCTCAAGGCCTCGGCGAGCGCAAAGTAGTCTTTCTGATTGCCGTCGGGCGCGAGGTAGTAAGGTCGTTCGTAGTACTGCTGGCTAATCTTCTCTGATGACACAAATTCGCTGATCTCGATGTCGCGCGAGGGTTCCGGTCTTAAAGTTTCAAGATCTTCATCTGTCACGATCACGAATTTCCCCGGTTCGATTTCATAACCCTTTCGGATCTCTTCGTTCGGCACTTCTTCGCCGCTTTCAGGCTCGACCATGTGCTGCTTAACTCGGGCAAGCTTCCGGTCGTCGAGAATATGAAAACGAACGGTGCGATCCGAAACTGCCGAATAGAGCTTCAGCGGCATCTTCCGGGAGCCAAATTTCAGCTCGCCCTTCCAGATAGCTCGCGCAGCCATGTATTTTAGAAAACCTCCTCCGCGGCAGTACAATCCGAGCAACTCAACGCAATGACTGTTTGCGAGGCGCTAACCTGAATGCAGTCTTGGCACCTCGGCCCATCGCAATCCACGCAGCGAAATTCCGTCTCGTATAGATACAGATGTTTGCAGGACGGACAGATTTCAGTACCGCGCTCCAGCCACCAGGGATTCTTTGGCCGCTGTTTTGACATTTCTTTAAAAGAGCAACGCAGCTTCAGTACCAAACCTTGTCGGCCAGGTTTATTCCGGTCCAGTGTGGTCGTGAGGGCTGTCGACCGGTTTAGATTCAGGAGATCCTCTCTGCCGCAGAAAGATGGTCAACACCACCATCGCGCCTACCGAGAGAAACTCGCTTTTTTTGAGGAGATCGTTGGGCATACCGGTGCGCCGAGCTAAAAAGAGCGTGCCACGAATGGCATTGCGAAAAAGGGCGCCGCAGCGCCCTTAGTTCAGCAGAGAGTTTGTTGTTTGTTTGTAAAACTACTGCGTCCCACTCAGTTATGGCTGACGCGATGCGGCGATGTCCGATTGTTCAGGGTCAATAACGCCGGTCGCGCGAATACCATTCCCATCTCGGCGAAATTAAGCACACGGAATTCGAATCTGAGCGTACCGCTCGAGCAAACACCGGTGAAATCTGATTCGTGGTGATTGCTTTCGGGAGGTGATCTCAAGCGGCAGCCTGAGCGGCCTTCTTGCGCTTCGATGCCCGGTAGAGGCCCACGCCATCTTTCGCGAGCTTCAGAATCGGGCGGCGATTCTGAGCGATGAGTTTTACCCACGATCGCTTATTCATCTGCGGAAAGTAGATCCCGCGGAAAAACATGCGCATCACAAAATGAATCATCCGATCGTCGAAGCGTTGGTCACGGAGCGTATCCACCATCCGTTCATTGTTTTCCGGACTGTAAGAGATGCTCCATGCTTTATCGAGCTCAATTTGCGCTTCTGGAATCGTCATCTTCAGCGGCGTATGTGCCATCTTGTTATGCGCGAATTGAATCCAGTGTTTGGGCCGCGTGAGTCGACCCTCTGCTCCCAGGCGGTTGTACAGGGGCGTGCCAGGTAACGGAACAAGGGGACTGAACACGGGCATCACCGGCGGCCACGAAGCGATCTGCTCCAGCGTGCGCTCCGCCACTCCGGGCGTATCATTATCCAGACCAAAGATGAAGGAAGTAATGCAGTAGATATTTCGCTTCGCGAGACGATTGAGAACCGCAGCATACTCGCCGGGTTTGTTGAAGCTCTTATTTACGTCAGCGAGATTCGCCGGATCGATCGATTCCATGCCGATGAACACCCATCTCCCGCCTGACTCTGCAATCAGGTCAACCAGCTCTTCATCGCGCAGGAGGTTGGCACTGATCTGGGCGATCCAGGGAAGTTGGGCTTTGGCGGCGATAATATCCCTCAGGAGGGATTTGGTACGCTTGATGTTGATCGCAAAGTTGTCATCGATGAAGAAGATCGTAATCTGACGCCGATCCTCTTCAGACCTTTTCTTCAGCAACAACAACTCATCGACAACACTCTGATTGGTGCGAAAGCGAATCGAGTCGCCAAAGAATCCCGTTACCGTGCAGAACTCACATCCGTAAGGACAGCCGCGGCCTGACTCAACCGGGATGGTGTTGAAAAACTTCCAACCAAATCCATGACGCTCGGTCAACGGACGCAGAAACTTGGGGATAAGATTGAACTGATCGAGGTCGATTGTGTCCCAGGGAATGATTGGATACGGCTGCAACGCGGGCTTTCGTTCTTTTCCGGCCTCGTCGACGGGTTCGTAGATCTCCATTAATTGACCCTTGGACGCGTCTTCGAGGATTCTGGGCCAGGTTTCATCCGCTTCGCCAAGCGCCACCGCATCAGCGTGTCTTGGGCCACCATCTTGTCCGAGCGCTTCAGCCGGGAGTTCCGTCACGTGCGGTCCTCCCATGACGACCTTGACTCCGATAGCGCGAATCGCATCAGCGACGCGGTAGGCCTTGGCAACCATGCGCGTCATAGCGCCGATACCCACCAGATCTATCTTCTGGTCACGTACATACTGGACGAGTTCCGCCTCGCTTAACGGCTTGGCATTCCCATCGATGAGCAATACTTCGTGTTCTGGAGGCGTCAGTGATTTCAGAAGAAACATCCAGAGGTGCGGCATAAAATTACGCGTTACGCCGTTGTCAGGATTGTAGAGTAAAATTCTCATCCGCTCTCCCCCGTTTCGAGTGCAGCAAATATTGGATTAGATTGTGCGAATGGCAACAGAGGACTAACTTTTCGATCAAAGCCTTGTCGCGGATTGCAGGCGACACTATAACACTATTAGATTACATAGACTATCGGGCATTGTTAACCTCGAGACCCTGGCGTTACACAGTGTTTTATTTGGGATTCTGAGCGCTTCCGCCGCAGCAGCTATAGAAATTTCGCCTCCTTTGGAACTGAAGGTGGTACCAGTAAATCTGTTCCAAAGCCGTTGACTGACGGCGCAAATTTCTGATCGAAGCCGACTCTCACCGGGCTTGGCGGTGTGCAGGGATCATGAGATACGAATGAGGAGGCTTGAGAGCTGTGTCAGGTTACGCTTGAAGCTAAAGCAGGTGCAGTGTTGGAAGGACGGCTCCGGCCAGGGCGATCTTCACCAAACCTTTTTTTATTGCATAGCGAACCAGCCCGGCTACGTCGTGAATGCACTCCATGAGCAAAGCTCGGTGCGTTTCGACAGTCTTGGCACTGATATTAAGGCCGCGAGCAATCTCCTTAGTGTTGTAGCCCTCTGCGATCATGCGCAACACATCGATCTGGCGCGGTGTTAGTTCCCCGGGAGAAGCGTCTTCACCAATCGCTTCCTGATAGTCTCCGACGGAGTCTTTTGAGATCTCCGGCGAAAGATACGTATCGCCTTGCATTACGACCTCTAACGCCTCAACCAATTCGTCGCTCGCGGCCTTTTTCGGAAGATATCCGTGTGCGCCAGCGCGCAGGGCTCTCACCGCGTAAGCCGGATTGTCGTGAATTGTGAGTATGATTACGCGAATGCCGCTGAAGTTCTGTTTGATCTTCTCCAGAACCTCAAGACCACTCAGCCCCGGCATTGTAATATCGAGCAGTACGGCATCAGGCTGATGCGCTTCTATTACAGCAAGCGCTTCCGCACCATCTCCTGCCTCGGCAACAACTTGAATGTTTATTGCGGTCTTTTCCAGAAGTGCCCTGATGCCAGCTCTCACCAGAGCGTGGTCATCGGCGAGCAAAACACGGATAGGCTTTTTGTTCATCGGGGCGTGTCATTCGATTGCGAGGTGTTGGGTCCCCAAATCGGTCAGGCAATGACAACGGCAACCTCCACGCTATTCACCGGGAGGAGAAGTTCCGTGAGAGTGTCTGTGCAAGTAAGCCTCACGTGTGCATAGGCGAAACGAGAGGGTGTGAACTTACCCCAATACCTTGAACCGGGCAATCAGGAAAAACCTTAAGGGCCCCGGATCCAGGAGCAACAAACCCTTGAAATGTTCAGTAAACCGCCCAACCGTCTCTCTGCCATCCATGCTCTCTAGAAAGACTGGGAAACCGGCAACCGCACCCGAATCTCGGTACCACGCGCCCGCTCGGATTCAATCTCGAGACAACCACCAACCGCCTTGACTCGTTCTTCCATGCCGCGTAGACCCACGGTGGCCAGTGGCACTGCGTTCTTTTTCAGTGCGAGATAGTTGAAACCAACACCGTCGTCCTTGATTCTGAGAAGGAGTTCGCTACTGACGGGTTTTAGCTCGACCAGCACTCGCTTCGCCTGCGCATGACGAACAACATTAGCCAGGGCCTCCTGCACGATGCGAAACGCTGCTGTTTCAATCTCGCGAGGTAATCGCCGTTCCAATTCGGGAGCGTCAGCAGCTACTTCAGCACGTAACCCACTTCTCTGCGCGTACCTCTCTACATACCATCGCAGCGCGGCAATCAAGCCAAGATCGTCCAGCAAAGAAGGACGAAGGTCGAAAGAGAGATCGCGAACCAGTTTCAGGGCGTCGTCTACAACTCTTATATTGTCTTCGATATATGGCGAGCAAGCGGGAGTGTCACATGCTCGCTGAACCGCCTGAAGGTTCAGCCTGACCGCGGTGAGCATTTGACCGATCTCATCGTGTAATTCGTGTGCTATCCGTTGCCGTTCTTCTTCCTGAGCTTTAATGAGTCGGCGCGAAAATTCCTGCAGCGATCGCTGAGCCTGCTTTCGATCCGTTACGTCCTGACCAATGCCTATTTGAGTTCCGTCTGAGAGTCGCGCCACGGCCCAACTGGTATCGATAACTCGCCCATCCTTCACTCTCGTCCTAAAGTCGGCCCATTCATTTTTCGAGTCCAGCAGGAACCGCACAACTTCCTTACGGTAGTCAGGATCGGGATAGGCCTCCTTGATGATGTCGAAGCCCTCTTTCGTGATCTCTTCGTAAGTCCAGCCAAAAATGCGTTCCCAGGCCGGGTTGACAAGCTTGATATTTCCTTGCTCATCGAACAGGTTGAGTGCAACCGGAACGTTGTCAAAGATCGTTTGCAGAAGTTCCTTCTGCTGCTTAATAGCGTCCTCCACAAGCTTCCGCTCTGTGATGTCCTCTGCAACTCAAGCCAACCGATAGATTTTGCCTTCCGCATTCTTGATCGGAAAAGAGCGGTTCTTGATCCATCTGATGAAGCCGTCAGGCCTGACTATTCGAAATTCGTGGACCTGATATGAACCCAACACCTGCTGGTTGATCATCGAAGCAGCTTTCTGCCGGTCTTCGGGATGTACGCTCTGAACGAATGATCGAATCCGCTGATAAAGATGATCACCAGGCCGACCCCAAATTCGCTCGTAAGCGGGATTTACGTAAAGGGCTTTGAGCACGTCGCTGTCAAGTATCCATAGAGCCGCTCTGCCGCTGCATTCCAATAACTAATCCGCCATTCGTTATCGAGGGCCACCACGGCATCGCTCACTTGAGATAGGGCGCGTGCCTGGAACTTACTTTGTTCTTCAGCCTCCCTCCGGTGGGTGATATCGACGCAGGTTCCCACGTAACCACTGAAGTCGCCCTTATCGGAGAATGTCGGAACGGCACTATTCAGCAGCCACCGATATACTCCGGAAGCTGCAGACTTCATACGGAATTCCATATGGAATGGCTGGCGTGCTTGAAGGGCTGAAGAAAAGGCAGAGACGCTTTGGTCGCGATCATCCGGATGCAGTGGGTCGCCTGGAGACGCCTTTTGGCACAATTCTAGAGCCGCCGATGTTTCCTGCCAAGCCCTCGGAGATCAAAAACTCTGGCACAGCCGGTGCGAATGCTTCAGTGATTCACACGCGTTGTGAAGCTCACAAGGCCATGAGTGCGGCGTTTGACCTAAGGTATCCTGCGGAACGCCGACGACATTTGCCCCACTAGCCGCAGTTCCCGCCTCTCGGTGGTCGGAAGCTCGAGTCTTTTAAGCATCCTATGAAGCAGCAAAACATCGGACTGAAGCTTGGTGTCGTTTTCAGTTTCCTGATCGCGCTCCTCGTCGGACTGGCATGGCTCGGCCTTGAGCAAATGAGCCGCATACATTCCGACATGGAGACGCTCGTTCTTGCACGCTGGAACAAGGTTCAGTTGTCACGACAGGCGCTCGGCTACTTAATAGACAACTACTCGCTGACAGGAGAGCTGTCCCTTGCCGGAAATAAACTGAAAGCCGGCTCACTGCTGGCGGCACATGACGCGAACACCGACCGCGTCACGAATCTGCTTCGACAAATCGAGACTGCAAGCGACTCTGACACAGAGAGAGAACTGATCGCACAGATCGGGAAAAAGCGAACGGAGTATACGGCGAGCTATAGCCTTGCTGTGGCGCAGCTTATACAGGGAGATCAGTTCGATGATTCCAGGGCCGCGTTGATCCGTGAAACGCTTCCCCGACTGGCAACTTATCAGACGACTTGGAAGGCGTATGTTACGCATCAAATTACTCAGTTCGACCGGGTCGTCAAGGCTAGCGATGAACGCTATCACAGGACGCGCACTTTCTTTGGTTCTGATTCTGTTGGCGATTTTTTCGGCATTCATGATGGCGCTTGCGATAACGCGCGGCGTTGCCAGGGATGTGATAGCTCGGAAACAGGCGGAGGAGTCGTTGCAACGAGCTTTTGCCGGAGCCCAACAAAGTGAGCAGCAATACCGGCAACTGGCCGATGCGATGCCGCAAATCGTGTGGACGACTAGTGCAGAAGGCGAATCGAACTACTACAACCAAAAATGGCTGGACTACACCGGGATGACGCTCGAACAGAGTTGCGGTTTGGGGATGGCTGTCCCAAATCCATATTGACGATCTGCAAATCGGTAAAGAACGCTGGCAAAGCGCAATCGCAAGTGAACAGGATTTCAACTTTGAGCATCGTCTCAGGAACGCCCTTGGCGAGTATCGCTGGCATCTCTGTCGAGCCACCGCGGTACGCGACGACGCTCAAAAAGTTGTGAAGTGGTACGGCGTCTGTACGGATATCGACGACCTCAAGAAAGCCGAAAATGCGCTGCTGCGTGCTCGGGAAGAATCGGAAGAACACGTCGTCGCACGGACGGCGGAACTTGCCCGAACAAATGATGAACTGCTGGTCGAGATTAATGAACGCAAGCAAGCCGAAGCGGAGCGCCAGGTACTGTTTGAGATTATTCAGGGGGTAAACACCACTTCAAATCTCGACGAACTGCTTGCGCTGGCCCACAGAGCATTGGCCAGGATCCTTCCTGCCACAAACTGTTTCGTCGCGCTCTTCGACAAGAAGACCGATATGTTTCACATGGAATTCTTCGTCGATGAGTTTGATCAAACGCCGCCGCCGCTAGCCCTCGGACGCGGTCGCACGGCTTATGTGTTCAGGACCGGTAAACCAACCTTGATGACCGCTGAACTCTTCGCCAGCCTGCAGGCTAAGGGCGAGATCGATGCACTTGGCACACCACCGGCTTCGTGGTTGGGAGTCCCTCTGTACACTCCGCTGGAGCGCATTGGTGTGCTGGTGGTCCAGCATTACACCGACAGTGAAGCCTACTCTCAACGCGACGTGGAGTTCATGATCTCAGTAGCCGCGCAAATTGCGCTGGCGATCAGTCGGAAACGAACTGAAGAGGCGCTGCGAGTCAGCGAAGAGCACCACCGCGAACTGTTTGAGAATGCAAAAGACGCGATGTATGTCCACGATCCCAGTGGTGTTTATCTCTCCGTGAATCGTGCCGCTGAGCTGCTTGTCGGATACTCCCGCGAAGACATTCTCGGTAAGCGTTTTGCCGATTTTGTGCCCATCGACCTCATTCAGCCCGTTCAGGATCGTATCGATCACAGGCTGGATGCGCCGATTCACACGCAATACGAAATGGAGCTGGTCAAGAGAGATGGCGAGCGAGTACAGGTCGAGGTAAACAGCAGGCTGATCTATGAAAACGGCGTACCGGTCGGTGTACAAGGAACGGCGCGAGATATCACCGAACACAAGCGCGCGGAAGCCTCGATCAGGGAGAGCGAGAGACGTTTGTTCCAGTTGATGGATGCGATGCCCGTGGGCGTCTTTGTCATAGATGCCAAGGGCAAACCCTATTTTGCCAATCAGTTAGCCAAGGAAATCATGGGCTCCGGCCTTTTACCCGACGGAACAACCGAAGTTCCGGGAGCGGTCTATGAAGCTTACGAAGCAGGAACTCAGCGAGCTTATCCGGACGAACGCAAGCCCATCGTTCGCGCATTGCAGGGCGAGAGAGTAGTTGTCGATGACATGGAGATCCATCGTCCTAACGGTGTGATTCCCCTGGAAGTCTGGGGTGCTCCAATCTACGACGCCCGCGGTGCCATCGCTTATGCGCTCGCAGCATTCACCGATGTGACGGAACGGAAGCAGTTCCAAACTGAGCTTAGCGTGACTCGGGACGCCGCGCTGGAATCGGCGCGCCTAAAATCAGAGTTTCTTGCAAACATGAGCCATGAAATCCGCACGCCGATGAATGGCATCATCGGCATGACCGAGCTTGTTCTGGACACGGAGCTGGATCGCGAGCAGCGCGAGTATCTCTGAATGGCGCAATCCTCCGCGCACGCCCTGCTCCACCTGATCAATGAAATTCTGGATTTCTCCAAGATCGAAGCGGGCAAATTGGAGCTTGAAAGAGTGAGCTTCAGCCTCCGGGAGTGCATCGGCGAGATGCTCAAACTGCTAGGAATCCGCGCCGACAAAAAAGGGCTTGAACTCACTGCCGACATCGCTGCAGACGTGCCGGATCACCTCATCGGCGACCCGACGCGACTGCGTCAGATTCTCATCAATCTAACCGACAACGCGATCAAGTTCACCGACAGCGGCGATGTCATGCTGCGTGTCACGGTCGAGTCGCAAACCGACGACGCGACCTGCCTGCATTTCACGGTGAGCGATACCGGCGTGGGCATCTCGCCGGAAAAACAAAGCGCCATTTTCGAGGCCTTTGCGCAGGCCGACGGCTCAACGACGCGCCACTACGGCGGCACCGGTCTTGGGCTGGCGATCGTTTCACAGATCGTCCAGCACATGAGCGGGCGGATCTGGGTCGAAAGCACCAAGGGTGCCGGGTCCACCTTCCATTTTACCGTGCAGCTCCCAGTTCGGGACACGCCAGCACCCGATGTGCGCCAAGCGGACACGCGCGAGCTTGAAGGACTTCGCGTGCTGGTAGTCGACGATCATCCGGTCAATCGCCGCATTCTGCAGGAAATGCTCACGCACTGGCGCATGCAGCCTGTCGTCGTCGCTTCCGGCGCGGCTGCTCTCACCGAAATGCACGCCGCCGCCCATGCAGGCACGCCTTTTCCACTCGTCATCCTTGACGGCATGATGCCCGAGATGGATGGCTTCATGGTGGCGGAGAAAATCCGCGGACATAGAGAGCTCTCGGGTGCCACGGTCATGATGCTTTCGTCGGCCATGCCGACGGGTGCCGCCGCCCGCTGCGGCGAGTTGGGAGTTGCGAGTTACCTCCTCAAGCCGGTCAGCCAGTCCGAACTCAGGGACGCGATCCTCATTGCACTCGGAAGCGCCCGTTTGGAAACTGGCTCATCAAGCTCCTCTCCAGTTTCGCTTGTCGAAGTTCCGTCAGCACGATCGCTTCGGAACAATGATACCAAAATGGCGAAAACGGATGGCCTGCGCATCCTCATTGCGGAGGACAACGCAACCAACCGCGCCGTGATCTCGGGAATCCTTAAGAAACGCGGCCATGTGCTCACCCTCGCGGCCAATGGATGCGAAGCGGTGCAGGCTGCCGCGCACGGGATGTTCGATGTCATCATCATGGACGTGCAAATGCCGGAAATGGACGGCTTTGAAGCGACCCGCCACATACGCGGAACAGAAATTGAAATGAGCAGGCACACACCCATTGTCGCGATGACTGCGCACGCCATGGCCGGTGATCGGGAGCGCTGTCTGGCTGCAGGGATGGATCATTATCTTTCCAAACCCGTGCAGCAAGACGCTTTGATTTCATTGCTTGAACTCATTGGTGAAACAAGTCCCAATATTCTAGCGAATCCTGCCAGTGGAATTCCGTCACCCTCATTGACTCCTACCGAAATAAAAAACAGCCTCCGACTGGATGGCGAAGCGCCGCTGCCGATTCTAACCCGTAAAGAGCTTCTCGACTACTTCGGAGACGATGAAACCCTGCAAGAGATAGTCGTCCTCTTCCAAAAGCAGACCCCGCCGCTGTTCGAGAGAATCCGGGCTGCGGTAGCCACTTCCAATGGTGACGATCTCGCCCGCTGCGCGCATACCCTCGTAGGCTCGCTGGGAGCCTTCGGTGCAAAGGAGGCCATCTGTCTGACCCGCCAAATTGAAGCTCTAGCCCTCGAACAAAACTACCAGAACCTCGACCGGTGCTTTGCCCTTCTGGAACACGAGATGGATCGGATTGATCTCGCCCTCCGGGAATTGACGGCTACGCCTGTATAAAGGATGCATCGTCCCCAAATCTGGGTTTTCACCTGAAATATTGCAGTTGGGTGCGGTCGGCAACATGCAATTGCAAGCTGCTAAGCATTCTTTAGGTAGGGTTCTCTGGGGGGCGGGCAGTATCTGGATATCACTCGTTTCGCCATACGCCTTGAAAACCTCCGCCGCGTATCCGGGTTCTCCACTCGATTTGCCCGAGTCGCATGACGATCATCGATCATCACTTACGGACCCTGCTTGTGGATCCTCAGCGCGATTCCGCGGATGGGACCAGCATTTCCGCCAGGCGTGCATGAGTTTTCTTCTGCTGTTCGGAAAGCTCAGTCTGCGGAATGCTGTCGAACAAGGTTCGCGCCTCTACGACTTGGTCCTCGGCGGTTAGAAGATCGACAAGCTGGAGCTTCAGCGCGCTGCGGTGGGAATCCCAGTCCGCTCCTGCCGGGCAGACCTCGATGCCCTTACGCAAAACGGCCGCGGCATCTTCGTGCATGGTGCTCCGGAGCCGTCTGCCTTGGAGATCGTAAAGGGCGGGATGCGCTTCGGGAAGCATGCTGTCCGGCGGGTTCAGTGCAATTAAAACCGTCTCATCCATGTATCCATTTTGTGCCAGAAGATCCAGCCAGACTTGTTTGGACAGTTCGTCGGCGAAGCCTGGTTGGCACAGGGTGTTTTC
>JBGTOA010000056.1:0-16547 GCA_041742785.1 Pyrinomonadaceae bacterium
TCGATAAAGCAGATACCCGAGATTATTAAGGTGTTGAGGGTCGTCTTTCTCTGCGTTGATTGCGGCTTTGAGAGACTTAAGAGCCAGGTCACGAAGACCCTTGCTCTCATACGCTACACCGAGGAGACTGCTTGCCTCTCCCGACTTCGGATCGAGCGATGCTGCTAAAGAGAGTTCCCCAATTGCTTCATTGAGGTTGCCGCCATTGAGTAGCTCCCGCCCTTTTTCCAAATGGAGGGCCGCAGCAGTGCGGTGATCGGCAACTGGTGCTGCGGGCAGACTCGCTGTGGCGAAGGAGCTCTTATTAGTTTGCTGACCGGGTACACTCTCAAATTTCTTAATGTCGTCGTTCGAGATGCGCTGGAGCCGGCTGTCATCCTTCTTCTTGCGACCGAATAACTTGCCGAAGGCTTTGAATGGTGATTTCAGCGCCCGAACGAAACCGTTACCTTGCCCCTCCGATGGCTCAGCGCTCATCGTTTCCAGCGCCGACGCATCAAGTGACGCCCTCTCCGCTGAAGAGAGCAGCACGCTGTGGACTGTTTGCAGCGGCTCGCTCGTAATAGTCATCGCAACGGCCATCAACAAGACGATTAAGCTTCTTCTAATGATTGAGTTTCGCGCTCCGTTGCGGGCTCGGTATCGAAAATGTTCAAGCATCTGACTACTCCTTCTCACGCTCATTTAGCGAAGAGGTCGATCAAATTAAGTATGGCAGGCGTAAGGATGATCAGAATGATCACCGGGAAGAGCAGGCCTGTGAGCGGCAAAATGAGCTTGAGTGCGGCCTTCTGAGATGCTTGCTCTGCGCGTTGGCGGCGTTTGGTTCTTAAGGAGTCAGCAAATACACGTACCGCTCTGCCGATCGAGGAACCAAAACGGTCGGCTTGTATGAGCAACGCAACGAAGCTGCGGATGTCATCAACCCCTGTTCGTTCTGCCAGATTGCGTAAAGCATCTTCGCGGCTGAGGCCGACACGGATTTCGAGGTTTACCATCTCCAACTCGTAATGCATGTCCGGATGAAGCAGTTTTAGTTCTTCGCCAACCCTATTCAGAGCGGCGTTGAGGCCCAAGCCAGCCTCTACTGCAATTACCATCAGATCCAACGCGTCTGCTAAGGCCCAGGTGATACGCATTTGTCGATTGGCAATCTTCCGATTCAAAACGAGCTTGGGAAGGTAAAAACCTAACGCAGCGCCAATCAACCCCCAAACAAGAAAGTTGTTTAGTGGTCTATTAAAAAGGAAGCACACCGTCGCGACCAGTGTTGGAATGGCGACAATGAGAGTCAATTGCACTGCACGAAAAGCCATAGCCGCGTCCCGCGAGTTGTACCCTGCCTGAAGCATCTGCTTCTGCAATTTGAGAGCCTCAATTGCAGAAATCGGTGCAATGCGGCTAATTGGTTCGGCAACACGTTCAGCCATCACTGTAAGGGGATTGTTTTCCACGAGTGCCAGAGACGGATCCATACTCTCCAGACGGGAGTCAATGGCGCCGGCAGGACGAACCACGAGCCAATAGAGGCTCATCACCGTGAGGGCCAGACAGGCGAAAGTTAAGGCAACAATTAAAATCAACATATGCTCGGATCTCCTTAATGACTCAAATGCCTTTTCTTTCTGGCAGCGACCCTCAAACCTTGATACTCAAAATCCGTTTAATAAAGAGCATGCCCAGAAGCTGCATGATAACCGCCAATCCAATTGCATAGTGCCCACGTGGATCATCTATCAAAACGCTCATGTAATCCGGATTGATGACGGTGAGGACTATGACAATACCGAAAGGCAGAGCGCACAATATCCAAGCCGATCCACGGGCGCTTGTTGTCATCGTGCGAAAGTCTTCCATGAGCTTGAAACGCTCTCTAATGGTTTGAGCGACTTTCTCAAGGATCTCGGCCAGGTTCCCGCCCGTTTCACGTTGAATGTGCATCGCAGTGACGCAAAGACGAAGGTCGGCCAGAGGCACGCGCTCGGTTAGGCGATCCAAAGCAGCTTTGATTGAAAGGCCCAACTTCTGTTCTTCGAACGTCATCCGAAACTCAGTCGCGATCGGGTCGGGCATTTCTGACGCGACCTGATAAAGCGACTCCGAGAAGGCATGCCCAACGGCGAGCGAGCGACTTAAAAGATCCAGAGTATCCGGCAACTGCGCATTAAACTTTCGCAACCGCCTGTCGCGCTTCCAGACGACGTGAACAATTGGCAATGCCGCTGCGATCGCGAAAGCCACCAAAGCGAACAGATAGTTGACCATGGTAGAGGCCGCGGCCGCCGCCATTAACCCTGCGACTAAACAAAAAACCAGCAACCGGCTGACGGTGATCCCCAAGTCTGCCTGCTTGATTGTCCTGTCAAGCTTCTTAACGAAATCGAGTGGGGCAAGCAGACGGTTAATCGTCTTGGTTCCCCCGATCGAATCGTCGCGAGAGATTTCAAACACCTCGTCAGGAGACCCGAATGTTACTTCCAGCGCTTCGGCAACGCGTTTCTCAAGTCGCTCGCGGCGCGCATCCGATTTGCGTGAGGCGAGCAAAAACAGCGCGTAGGTAAGAAACAGGAAGAACAGAAATACAATGGTTGAAAGCAACATAAAACTACCTCAGAAGAAGTTAGGAAGCAGCATGCCGTACTGCTTCAGCCGCTCGGCAAAGCGCGGGCGAATGCCAGTCGTCCGAAAACGGCCCATAACCTTGCCGCTAGGATCGACGCCTGTTCGTTCGAAAAGGAAGATCTCCTGCATCGTAATCATTTCACCTTCCATGCCGGTGATTTCAGAAATAGAAGTGATCCTCCGCGTGCCATCGGTCAATCTTGCCACTTGAATTATCAAGTTAACCGCCGAGGCTATCTGTTGGCGCATCGCTCGGTCTGACAACCTCATTCCCGTCATCTGGATCATCGTTTCCAGTCGACCCAGCGAATCGCGAGGCGAATTCGCGTGAATAGTAGTTAGAGAACCGTCGTGGCCCGTGTTCATCGCCTGAAGCATGTCGATGGCCTCGCCCCCGCGAACCTCACCGATGACAATACGATCCGGGCGCATGCGCAATGTATTGCGGACCAGATCACGCTGCGTGACCTCACCACGACCCTCGATGTTTGGTGGCCGAGTTTCCAGTCTTACGACGTGCGGCTGTTGCATTTGTAGTTCCGCAGAGTCCTCTATCGTGACGATCCGTTCATCCGCAGGGATGTAAGCCGATAGGGCGTTCAGCAGCGTTGTCTTTCCGGCGCCCGTACCGCCTGAGATGATGACGTTTAGGCGCGCTCGGACGCACATCTCAAATAGCAGCGCAATCTCTGCGGTGAGTGCACCATTCGCAATTAACGCAGCCATTTTTAAGGGATCGGTTCCAAACCGGCGAATGGAGAGGGTCGGCCCGTCGATGGCCAGTGGGGGAATAATCGCGTTGACTCGTGAACCATCTGGAAGCCGAGCGTCCACCATCGGTTGGGCTTCATCGATGCGCCGGCCAACCGTGGAGACGATCCGCTCGATTACACGCATTAAGTGCTCGTCATCCTTGAAGCTGATCGCTGTTTTTTCCAGCTTGCCTCGTCGTTCAATGTAAATATTTGCGTAGGAGTTGACGAGAATGTCGGAAATGGTTGGGTCAGCAAGTAGCGGCTCCAGTGGGCCAAGACCAAAAAGTTCGTAATGAACTTCACTAACCAGTCGGTCGCGCTCGATGATTGAGAGTGGGGCGTTTTCCGCAAGCAGCAGGTCCTCTGCCAATCGCGAAACTTCAGACCTGACGCGATCGAGCGAGAGAGCGTTGAACTTGTTGAGATCCAGCCTGGCAATGATCGCGTTGTGAAGACGCGATTTCATCTCCTGAAATGTTCGGTTTCCGTAAATTACTTCGTCAGGAGACGGAGCCGTGCCGTCGGCGTTTACATCTTTGATATATCGCTCTCTGAGAGCCATGCTTGTTCCCTACACCTTCCTTGAATCAGTTCATTTCAGAAAAACTGCGAACCGCGAATTGCTGCAGCGTCTAGTGTCAATGCGACCGCATTACGCTGTCTCCGGAACGGTGGCCAGTTCCAGCGAAGTGGTACCACTCTGACGACCAAGTAAAGTACTGAGAGATCGTTTCCGCTTCTGAGGAGGAAACGGTTGGTCCTTATCCACAACCATGTTTGCGATCCGCCTAATCTCGGTTGTTATCTTCGAGCCGGGATCCGCCTGAACGAGCGGTTTACCGAGATTTATTGATTCCATCACCTTGCGATAATCGTTGGGTACAAATCCGATGAGCTGCTCATCCAGGTGTGCTTCCACCTTCTTTAGTTCGACGTCAATGTTTTTGCTCCAGCGATTAATAACCAGGCGAATTTTCTGGCGCGGATACCCCAAGCGTTCAAAAATCTTGAGTGCACGTTTTGCGCTTCGGATGCCTGGAATATCCAGCGTCAAAAGAACCAGTATGTCGTCGGCCAGATCAAGCGCAGCTACCGTGATGGGATCGAATGTGTGCTGAAGATCGAGCACCATGCAATCGTAACGTTGGCCCAGAAGATGGAGCGCTTCCGATACGTCGTGAGGTTGGATGTCTTCGGCATCATGGGCCTCAATGGGAGCAGCCAGTAGCGACAATCTCGCTGAGTGAGGAGTGACGAAACTATTAATCAATGCGTCGTCCAGACGCGCTCGATTCCGGACGAAATCGATCAGAGAATACTTGGTATCCAGCCCCAGAAAGGACGCTGCATCTCCAGATTGTAAGTTGAGATCTACAAGCAGTGTTGAAACGTCCATCGCGGCCGCGAGATTGGTGCTAAAGAACGATACACCTGCACCTCCCTTGCCTGAAAAAATTGCAATGGTACGTCCGTTCCTCGCTGAGCTTTCCACGGTCGCGCAGAACTCAGAAACACGTTCCATCACGGTCCGAAATTCATCGGCCATGATGGGAAGTTGCAAAAACTCACGCGCGCCCGCACGCATGCTACCAAGTATCAAAGCTGGCGACGCGTCACGGGCTGCGGTAACAATCGCGGTTTGAGGACAAGCTTTCACAAGCTCCTTAATTAGCGCAAACTCTCTTTCGGAGTCATCCAGCCCAACAGTAATGATGGCGGCCGAGGGTCGTAGCCGAAGGACCTCCTCAAAAGTCTCATTTAGCTTTTCACAACCCGCCAGCAGACGTGCCCGTCCAGTGCCGACTAGTGCGACCCTTAGTTCGTCAGAAGATTGCGTGTTTCCCAGTGTTATGAATGTCAGTGGTTGCATCGTAATACTCGTGTTTAGTTTTATCCTCAGTCTATGAGGGGACATGTAATACCGGGTAGATACCCGGCGCTCTCACCAGCTACGGTTGTCTGGTATCCAGGCATCCGAACGCTTGCTCCCGCCAGAGCGAAGGTGTAGTCGTAATTAACGATTTTCACGGAGACGGTTCCTCGCCCAATCCCGAAATCAGTTGGCGGTTGGCCCGCAGGCGCAGTGTTGACACTGTATTCGACAGTGATGTTTGCAGGCTGAAGGTTGTAAACAAGCGATGTTGACCCAGCCGTAGGCGAGCCATACAAAACCACGTTCTTAATCCTGGTTAGGCTGGTGCCGGAATCGGGGCAGCCAACTACCCCCTGCTCGCATTGATTTGCCGCATAACGAGCTCCACGACGGGTGGACTCAACCAGCGCGTTATGGGTGAAAAACATGTGTCCACTAGAAACGACCGACACGGTCATCATGAAAAAGAACGCGGCCGTGATAACAAATTCCACCGTGGCCGTGCCGCCTTCACACCTGTTATTTCGTTGCTTCTTCATCGTCTAAAGTTCCGGCTCGTTGCGCTATCGCATGTAGCGCATTCTCGTTTTCGGGGCCAATGAAAAATAGAAAGTTGATGTTTGCTGCGCGGTCATTAGCTCAAGGTTGAAAACACCAGGCTGATAGTTGAAGTTCTGGATCTCAATTTCCCAGTACCTGAGCGTTGGATTCGTAACGATCATCGGCGGGATGTTCACTTGAGCGACGGTCAAACCAGGTACGATCGGCGTCCTGTTACTGCAGTCCGTGTAGCCGCAGACCACAAGGCTCTTTGCCTTTAGCTTCGCCGCCGCAACCGTGGGACCATCAGGTGAAGTTACATCGCGGGAGGTCGAAAGGTACCGCGCTCCAACCTTTGTGGCCTTGGCGAGCGTTGTGTAGGTATAAAACAACCGCCCCAACTCTGCACACCCTACAAACAGGACCAGCAGGATAGGAAAAACGATCGCCAACTCAATGATCGACGAGCCGTCTTCGCATTTCAGTAACCGCGCCAATTTGTTCTTCACAATTGTCAACATCTTAGTCCCTGACTAGCAATCTCTATCTGTACAGCACTGAAGTGGTCAGGCCCGAGCCACACGCTGGTTCTCCAAAGGCGCTACCGATTTCGGCTTTCCGGACATACTCAACAGGCATCGAGCCGCAACCTGGAGTGGCTGAACAATTACCGTTGGGAGTAGGAACTTTCGCCCGTAAGAAAAACACGCCCCAGTCGATGATGTTCGTCGTATAGGCCGGGTACGTTCCCGGCCTGATGATGGGCATCACCAATTCGCGTCTCTCATTGCCTGCCGGACTCCCATTCAAATATTGGCTGTGGGGAATGTTTTCCAGCACGTTGGTGTCGGAGGGGAAAGGGCCAGGTTGTAGCTGATTTCCGTAACCATTCGCGTAAACGCCAAACCGTGTGTTCATTCCGTCACCCGAGTTTCGCGGACCATTATTCGGATTGGAACTGGGTGTCATCTTGATGTTGTCACCGAGGTTTTTGCAGAAAGTGCGCAAGCCGGCGGCAAGCACCGCCGTCTCAACCGTGCCGTTGCCGTTAATATTTGGTACCTCCAGAATGATGAAGTCTCGATCCACGAGGGTGGCGGAGTTTCCAGTGCCTTGCGCAAATCTGAGTGTCATCAAATCGCCCGGGTTAGGGTCGTTCGTCAGCGCGACCGCAGCCGGAAAGAAGTCGCAAACGCCGCTCACTTCGACCGAGGCTCCGGCAACAGCACGCCTGCTCTCGACGTGGGTTGCGCCAAGCGCCTTTAGACCGAAGAGGATGTTCGTCGTTGTTGTCTGCGTCGTGACGCGCACAAAACGAACTGTGGGAGCATTGGCGATGGTTTCGGCAGTTGCCGCGTTCATATACGGGTCGTCGTCAAGGTTGGCGGCAAACTCTACTGATTGAACCGTCACACTTGATTTCGTCTTCAGTCCCTGGGTATTTACGATCGCATTCGCCTTCGCGACCGCACTGGCGACTCCGTTCGATCCACCGTTTAATTCCCGGGCGGCGGTTAGGGCTGCTGCATCAGCCGCATTTTGTAGCTCAGCACGGGTTAGGTAGATTCGGGAAATGTCAATGCACAGGCCTACCATGAGCAAGAGTATGGTCATTGAGATCGCCGCCATCACAATCACTGACCCGCGCTCACTGTTTCGGTGTCGATTTATCTGTCCATTTACGATCGACATTGAACTTAACCTCCTGCATTGGCCCGACGAACTTCAGTTGGCCATTTTCAAGAACCTCTCGAAATCTGACCCGCTGAAGTTCGTCAGATCAAACGAATCGGACCTATGGTGTTGGAACCACTTTCGCCTCAGGCGCAGGCGCGGACACCTGCACTACCGAGACTGGAGTGGTTGAAGTGTTCGCGCCAACGGTTGCCGGCAAAGTGGATATTCCCTCGCCTTTTGTCGGTACCTGATTTGGGGCTGTTGTTTCGGTCTCGGCCCTGGTGCCCGATGGGGCAGTACTAAAGCCGCTTGGCCCCTCTATCCCGTCGTTCTTTCGATCAATCCCCAGCAGCGAGCCCTTTTTCAGGTTCTCGACATTTGGCAGGGCCGGCAGATCGTCGCGGTTGACGGGTTTAACCATCTGCGCCGTGACGATGAACATCAACTCACTCTCCTGCTTCTGGAACTGCTTTGAGCGGAAGAGGTTTCCCAGAATCGGGATGTCGCCGAGACCCGGCACCTTCGAGAGGGTTTGCGTTTCGCTATTGTCGAGCAGGCCCGCAAGCGCGAAACTCTGGCCGTCGCGAAGTTCTACGCCCGTCTTGGCGCGTCGAGTTCGCAAACCGGGAATAACAAAACCGTCGAACTTCACACCATTAGCAAAGTCGAGCGTTGAGACTTCAGGCTCCAATTCCAGGCGAATGTGATCCTCATCGATGATGGTCGGTTTGAAGTTAAGACGGACGCCATACTCCTTGAACTGGATCGTGACCGTTGAATTGCCGCCGGAGCCCTGCACGATCGGCACCGGATATTCACCGCCCGCAAGGAAGCTGGCTTGCTGACCATCCATCGCAATCAGGTTCGGTTCGGCGAGGGCACGCAGCGCACCCTGGCTTTGCAACGCGCGAAGCATTGTCAGGGTGTTCCCGCCCATCACAAACAGATTCAACGAGCTGGCGAGCGTTCCGCTCATGGCTCCGCCAATTACTTCGCTCAGCCCGCTGGGCCCTGATCCACTATTCATATACCCGCCTGCGCCTGGCGAACCCTGGTAAGCATACGAGGTGCCCAGCTCGCGCATCCGGTTTCTGCTGACCTCCGCAACACGCACCATGAGTTGCACCTGCCTTAGGTCTTTAACGGGTGATTCGAGCAGGTTGACCGTCTTAAAGCCCGCAGCCTGAATCACGGCATCTGCCTGCGCCGCCAATTTCAGATCGCTTACCTTCCCCGACATGACGACCGATCCATTAGCCTGGCTCAGACGAATATCCTCTTTGGGAAAGAGGGCGCGAATCTGCGAATCGATAAGCGAGAGATTGGTGCGAACGTAAACATCAAAGACTACAAAACGCGAGGTGCCTTTCTCCCACGCGATAAAGTTGATCTGGCCAAAGCTTTTTCCATTGACCACGACCTGGTTAGCGGCTACCAGCACAGCCTCGGCGATCTCCGGATTGGAGACCGAAAAGCGTTCGATTGGTTGGTCGAAACTGATCACCTTTGACTGGCCCACCAGCACGTTAACGGGTATTGCTTCTTTGGTGCCCGTCGAAAATGTGGCCTCAGTATTCTGATCCTGGGCCGCAACCTGTAACGAACAGAGCAAGACTGCTCCGAGGACGGCGAGAAAGTGGCGAATGGAAGGACGGGACTGCATGATCATTTTGACTCCTTCAAGCTGGTTGAAAACTAATTGTGCGTTGACGGGTGCGATTTGCTTCCCGCCGCTAATTTGGCTTGGGGCTGCGGTCTAGGGTATTTCGACCTCACGCCTCTTGGAGCCCTCAATCAACTCAACCGAGTTCCGGGCCACCGGTTGCGCTGCCGGCTTTTCGGTCTTCGCCACCTGGACGATGCGCCTGACCGGCGGTTTAACACGCGACGGCTTAGGTTGGTCGGTTGCTTCCTGCTTCGGCTCAGGTTGCGGCGTATACGTGTCTCCGGATAAGAGCGAGCCCTTGTTGGCCCCCTGCGTTTTGGTATCTTCCTGATCTCCGTAGTTGCGCATTACCAGTTGCAGCTTGCCTTCGTTGGCGGCAAGGACCAGCTTTTCTGCCTGCTCAGGCGTAACCTGAAGCGTCACGGCCTTCACGCTGGTTGGTTCGCGTTGGTTGTCGGGCGAATCTATCTTTGGCCCACTCGCGAGGACTTTGATGTTCTGTAAAACGATCTTGGAGATGGGGCCCCGGCCGTCACCTCCTTGCTGTCCCGCCGGCATAATTAGAGCGACGACGTCAACGAATGAGCCCGGCATGATGAAACCCGAGACACCCACCACGTCGTCGACTTTGACCGTCATAGCGCGATAGCCTTCCGGAATCACCGCCGATAGCCCCGCGCCCACGCCTGAAGGCGCGAGCTTAATAGTTGTAATGGTCTCGCGCACGCCGATAGGCGTGATTACAACTCGCCCGACAACGTCATCAACTTTGCGAAAAACGCCTTCAGGGGCGGAGCCGTTCGGAATCGCCGCGAGCGCGAGATGCTCCGCCGTAATTTTCTCCCCAAGCTGGATCTCCTTCTTCGCAACTACTACGTTGCCTAAGTTCTTGGTGTAAGCCTGGACACTGGACAGATAGCGGGTAACCAACATGACTCCAATCAACCCGCAGAGTACGGCGCCAGTGAGTGCGATGATGAGACGCTTATTTCGCATGACTTTAAATCTCCCTTACAGAGGTCGCATTAAGGCTTTGAGGCCCTTATTTGTGAAAAAGAAAGAAGGCAATAAGACTGCCGCCGCAAATGGCCACGCCGTACGGAAGAGCAGAACGGCGATCAGCAGGTATTTCGAACCGCGGTACCCTCTGGCCGGGGAGCAATCCGTAGAAAAACTGCAGTACTCCAAACATCGTCACGCCGACACGGCCCGCATAAATCATCTTCAAAAGCGCGAGAACGCCGCCCGTCAACGCCACCACGATTATGGTTGGCACTACGAGCGAACTTCCGAACAATGCGCCAACCGCGGCAAAGAGCTTGACGTCACCCGCGCCCATCGTGCCGAACGCATGAAGGAAAAACATCAGGCCGAAAGCAATGCCAAAGCCTCCGAGACTCGTTAGCAATCCGCGGCCTCCGCCGAAAAAAGTGTTGAGTGTCAGTCCGCCGATGAATATCACCAATACAAGCTTGTTGGGGATCCGGCGGTAGCGCACGTCCATATAAGCGATCGAGATCGCCATGGGAACGAGCAAAAGCGCGACGGCAAGATTCTGGGGTGCCAATTTGAGCATCTCGCTTCCGTTAGTTTCTGTTAATTGCCTGGGCTTTTGTTAATTCGACATCTTCCCGAGTCCTGGCCAAAGAGAAGCGGCGAGCCCGCGCCTCTCAAAAATCGCGCGAGCTCGCCCAGTCATAAGCGAGAACTAGAGCGTTGCGCTTGTGTCAACTTCAGCGGCGTCCTGCAACTTGTCCTTTACTTGCTGCCCCCAGCCCGAACCGTAGATAAGCACGGCAACGGCAGCTACGATCGCGGCGATGATCGCGTACTCCAGAGTCTCAATACCGGATTCATCGTTGATGAAGTTCTTAATCATTGTTTGTCTCTCCTTAGGTTGCAATTGAGTTTGGATTTTGTGTACCCGCCGATCCGCACGTTCGCGTGGGCCCACATGAATGCACAAGAAGCGCAGGCGTCATCTCAGGAGTCCTGAGAGATCGCATCCTGCCGATCACGGCAACATTTCGAGTGCGGGATGGTCTAGGGCAAAGGGTGTGCCTCGTCGATGGCGCTCGACGAGGAAAGTACAAATAAAGTTTGCACGTGAGCAGAAGTGTTACCAGCGCTTCAAGTTAGAGGCACTGCCGAGTCCTTGGTCGGGAAGATCCATCGTCATGCCGGGTACCGGTTCAACGAGTTGGAACTGCTCGCAGGCGAGCACTTGTGGCGGAATCCCACCTGAAGAGACTTTCACTGAGTCCGCGAACGAACGGAGTTGACGCCGCCGTTTTGAGGAACACAAAAACGGGCCGTGTTGAGAGATCTTGTAGGAGAAACGGCAACGTATTAAACCTTGGCCTTCGCGTTCGCAATTCCGCGCTGCTGGTTAGTCACTTTTCACGTGAGTGGCACGTAAAGTGTTTCAGCGAGGGAGTTCTTCCCACTTTTCGGTTAGAGAGGAATTTAGGTTATGCAGCTAAACTGGATGACTGTGGTGGCGGTCCTCATTATCCTGGCCGGCATCGGCTGGCTTCTCATGCGGCGGCGACGTGGGTAGGTTTTCTTAGAAGGAAATAAAGCTGGTAGATTCCAAAGGAAATAAGGGCCACTGTTAAGACTTGAAAGTTGTATGTTTTCGCCATTTGCCTCGTGACCCACGGCGTGACATAGAGCAACGTAATGAGAATGCGCAGCGTTACGGGAATGGGCAACCGCCATCCCGCTGTGAGGACTACGGCAAGCACTGCGAACGTTGCATCATAAATCACGACGTAAGGGCTTAACACGAGAGTCCAAAGCGTGTTCAATCCCCATGCCTCTAAAGGTCGCCGCCGCCACGCGAGAATGATAAAGGGAACCGCGAGCGCGGTAAGAGTAAGCGCAAGCCAATTGGCCGCGGGACCTCCGATAAGAGCCAGGAACGACGAATAAATGTCGACATCCAGCCACAGCGGATGCTTGCCCGCTGCTTTGCTCTCGGAGAAGTAATGAAGCATATCCACGTAAGCCTGCGCACCCCTAAACCCGACGAGGAGAAGCGAGATCGACCCCAAAGCTAAGGCCCCGACACAGAACCCCGCCAACACTCTCCATCGCTGAGTGATTACGACCATCAGCATCATCAACGGCAGCAAGGTTGGTTTGTATAGCAATAGCGACAGGACCACTCCGCTTAAACCCAGTCTTTTTTTGACCTCAAGGTACACAGCCAAGGCCAGGAAAAAAAATCCGAAACCAGAACTTTGGCCCGCTAACAGACAGTAGGAAACAAATGGAAGAAAGCTAAGTGAGATTAAGAGCGCGCCTAGACGATTCTCATCCGGCAGTCCGGCCGCTCTCCATGCCAGAAGAAACCCAGCGCAAAATAGCGCGACAGAAATCAGCGACCATACAGCGAAAGCAACATTAATCGGCAAAATCGATAAGGGGTAGAAGAGGACGGCGAAGAAGGGTGTATACGCGAACAACAGCTCATTGCGCTCGCCTCTATTAGCAACCACCTGACCGTCGAGCTTGCGCTGCAACTCCTTATCGTAGAGTCGGTCTCGTCCATACTCACGAAGGATTAATCCAGCGTTGTAAAAGGCCGGAAAATCAGAACGGGCCAGGAGGTTGCCCTTGCCAATATTGGCCGCTCCGACGAAGGCGCAGACTACGGCAAGCAAGAGGAAGGCCTGCGGGGTGCCAAGCACGGCGCGAGAGATATTACCGGAATGAGTGCTCATTTTTATGAATTGACTCCACGGTGGCCAAACTCATTTCCTTTTGACACCCCGTTCCGGTTTTAGTTACGCAGAGGCTGTCACGCCTCTACTTGGCTACGCCGTCGTGGCCCCCACAGATAATCTCACAGATCTAGATAAGTGGTATGAACGCGACGAGGGTGAACGAGCGGGACCTTATACAGTGGATCGGCTGAAGCTTCGTCGATAGTCAGACGATAAAATATTCGACCTTCACGAAATATTGCAATAACACTGCGGCAACCCCCGACTGGATGAATTGATCAAAATCCAACGGCACGCTGGTTGTTGACGCGTATATTAGTTTTTTGCTTTATTGAGATCGGCTCGCAGTTTCGGTTTGCAGACCCGATGGGCACTCTTAGGCGTGACGGCAAACTCGTTTGGCGAGCTATAATGCAGGCGCAGGCGCCGTTATGAAGTACGACCGAAACGCCGCCCGCGCACCAGAGACTCGCGATTACGTGAAAAGTTTGGCAAGCGCTATGCTTTGGGAAGTCGCGGTCTCGAAGAAAACGAATTGCGAAATTAGGTGACGCCATGAAGTCGTTCTTGTCCTTAATTTTCTACATCTGTCTCATTCTCGGCGTCACCCCGATGCTGCATGCCCAAGCCGCCCGACAGGAGACTGCCCTGACCAATGCCGCCGTCGTGAAACTTGCCCGGGCCGGCTTTAAAGAGAAGACGATCATCTCAATCATCAACTCGCGGATTCCGCAGTTCGATCTCTCCGCGGATCGCATGATTGAGCTCAAACGAAGCGGGGTCACTGAAAAAATCATTGTCGCAATGCTGGCTCGCCAGGAAGGGCTGGATGCCAACTTTGACATCTGGAGTGACGACCTCCCTCCTGATAACAGCGTCGGTTCGCGTGGCAACTCGACTGACAACCCAACCGGCAAGAACAATCCGGCAGATGGCAGCACCGACATTTTTGGCTCAAGCGGTGGCGTAAAGGGTAAATCGCGAAGCCGTGGTGCAACTGGTTCAGTCGACCAGGATACGCAAACAGTTGGAAGTGCTACGGTGAGAATCCTGCGTCCCCCGAGTGAAGCTGGGGCCCCTGCAAAACTCGAGAAGACACCCACCTTAACAAACGATTCCATAGCCGAGTTGGTAGAAGCGGGATTTTCCGAGGGCACCATCATTCGCAGAATTGAGCAATCGCCGGTGGGTTTTGACCTCACACCGTCGAAGCTTGATGACCTGCGCAAACGCCGCGTCAGCGATAAAATAGTCACCGCAATGAAAGCCGCGATGGGAGATGACTCCACTAACTGAGCCGGCGAACTCTAAAAGAAAACATAGGCTACTGTTCGCAGCTAACTTCCGATGAATACCAATCCGCACATGCGAGTCGTTCATTGGCAACTCAGACAAACGGTTTTCGTTTGCGTCGTCGCCGGTTTCATTCTGACATGCTGCTTTGCGCTCGATGAGTTCGACGCCGGCGCTCAGAATAAATCTCGCTCGCGAAAGCCCGCGGCCCGCACGCAATCCTCCAAGGCAGCAGCTAAAGCCACTCCCACACCCACAGCTCTCGAAGCACTCGGGGAACCGCCGCCTTATCCCTCTCCAGCTCCAACGCCGCCACCGAAGCCCGAAGAGATCAATCCGGGCGATGTAATCTCCGTCAGCACTACCGAGATCATGTTGCCGGTAACGGTGCGCGATGCAAACGGCCGGCTGGTGGCGGATCTCACGCGCAACGACTTCCGTGTTTTCGAGGACAACCGCCCGCAACCACTGAGCGATATCGCGATCCGCAAAGTGCCGGTGGATGTAGTGCTGATGGTCGATGCCTCTTCGTCAGTCGCATCCAACCTCGACGACTTTCGTCGTGCCGCGGAAGGCTTTGCCGGGCGGCTCGCAGCCGAGGACCGCATCAGCCTGATCAAATTCGACGACCGCATTGAGCTCCTGCAGGATTGGACACAGAGTCGTTTCCAGTTGCGCCGCGCGCTCGGCAGAATAGAGCCGGGGATGTTTACGCGTTTCAACGATGCGCTGCTCCTGGCCGCTCGTGAGCAATTCACAACCACGAAATCACGCCGCGCAGTCATCGTACTCTCAGACGGCATCGACAGTGGTCGCGGCAACTCGTCTCTGGAAGGCGCGCTGCAAGGTCTGCTCCGTGCTCAGGTCACTGTTTATGTGGTCAGCAACACCGAGATCTCCCGGGCGACCAAACGAGCCGAACTCGATACGCTTAACAGCGGCACACAGTCGGCGATGCGGTTCAATCAAATTCAGATTGATGGTCTGCGGGAAGGACTACGGGTGCTGGATCAGAGTGAAGAGAAACTCGCGCAGCTGACAGCGGCGACCGGGGGTCGGTTGTACAAGCCCCAAACGTTTGAAGCTCTCGAATCGGTTTATGCAGAAGTTGCCGATGAGCTGCGACAACAGTACGGTGTTTACTACCTGCCTTTGAATAAGGAGCGCGACGGAAGTTTTCGCCGCGTCAAAGTTGAAGTGACCAGTCCCGCTTTGAAGGCGACTACGAGAATCGGTTATTTCGCCCCGCGAAAATAGCTGCCCACCAATCCTGCCAGGCTTACGAAGGCCCAATCGAACTTTTCTTCAGGATAAACGCGACCTCCTTCATGATCGGCCTTCAGCCGGCAACTACCGGACCTCTTTTTTACGAAGCGTGAGCCTGTTCGGATATCGGTCTAACCAACACACTCCATAAGGCGGAATCGCCGTTCTGGTCGAAACTCGTACATCTGATCCGGCTGAAACTGTAGCTGGGTGTTTAAGAGGTGTTTGGAGAGTGTTTCGGCGTCGTGTTCTTGGTAAAAATGCCCAAAAAGCTTGTATTTGTTCGAGACTTTGCCGCCTGAGTGTGATATATGACTGTCCGCACAGTTTTTAAATTCGAAAGTTCTACTGGAGGTGTCACACCAGACTATGGCGACCGCGACAGGCAAGAAGCGCATGACTCAGTCGGAAGTAATAAATTATTTTGCCGAGAAAACGGGACTCAAACGAGCGCAAGTTAAAGAATTCTTTGAGGAACTCTCCAATCTGGCTACTCGCGAAGTGGGAACCAACGGAGAATTCGGCCTTCCCGGATTCGGCAAGCTCGTGAAATCTGAAAGAAAAGCGCGGGAAGGCAGGAACCCCGCAACCGGCGAAACTATTCAAATTCCGGCTAAAACGACGCTGAAGTTCCGCGTCGGCAAGGCCATGAAGGATACAGTTCTTCCCAAGAAATAGTCGTCGAACAAGAGTTTCTATCCCCAAATAAAAGGCGCCGCACGATTGTTCCCGCAAAAGGGGGAACTTCGCACGGCGTTTTTTTTCCCTATTAACCCGCTAAAGGCCCCCCAGTAGTAGTTCCGCAAGAGGCTCCCAGCTTTAAAAACAACACGGCCATACCGGGTTCGCGCCAAAAAAATCCGTACTGGTTCAGCTTGAACTGAACCGGTGTGAACTAAGTACGCCGAAGGCGTTGGCCAATTTCAGCCCAGGGTTGCTTCAACCCTGGGAAAAGAAATGTAAAGAATGTCAAAAAAACGCTGAAAGCGTTAGGCCTGTGTCATCCGAACTCCTTCAGATGTTTTAAAGAATGGTGGTTTATTTACCCCAGCCAACGCCTTCGGCGTTAAATTCAAACTGCACCAGTACCAAAAAATGTCTGGATTTTCAAAGTCCTCTTCGGT